>CP076020.1 GCA_018622675.1 Mycoplasmatota bacterium | reverse complement strand
TTGATTCTGATAACATTAAGCCAATAGCAAAATCACTCACCGCTTCAGCATTTCTACCCATAACATTAAAAGCTAAAATATTTCTTTTAGTGGCTTCTTTTAAATTGATGTTTTCTTTTCCCGCTCTTGCTAAACCAACAATTTTTAAATTTGGCATAGCATCCATTAACTTTGAAGAAACCGGGACAAATAACCCCGCCAATAATTCAGCGTCTTTTCCCTCTTTTTTTACAATATCAGGTACAACTTCAATTTCTGGACCATTTTGTTCCACTTTCAATCTTCTGTCTTGTAAATTTGACCAATCTGTTTCAAAATCCTCCATAGCCATATTCTTAAAGAATTTTTTTATGTGTTTTTCATATGCTGGTTTGAACATTTCACTCGTGATCATTGGATCACCAACAAGCAATGCTTTCATAAATTACCTCCTATGTTTGTTTTTGTTACTTAATGATTATTTAAGTTAATTATAGCAAATATTTTCACTATGTCAATGAGAAATTGTTAGTTTTTGTTATTTTTATCGTTTTTTATGTTCGTTTTGTAGTTTTTAGCAATAAAAAAAGAATAATCACTAAGATTATTCTTCGTCTTCTTCAAAATTATGTGCTATTGATGAGGCAGCAGCTGCAGCAATTGCACCTACAATGTCATCTAAGAATGTGTTACATTTGTTTGGATCTTTGCCTTCTTCATCTAATGTTCCAATGATTCCTGGTTTTAATTTATCTACATAGCCAAAATTTGTAAACCCAATGGAACCATAGACATTGACAATAGATAAAACTAATATCTCATCAATTCCGTATAAAGGATTATCACTATTGATTAGAGACTCTAAAGGTTCAGACAATTTATTTTCTTCAGCCAACTTATCTAGTTCAATACCTGTTAAAACTGCATTTTGTACTTCTCTTTTATCTAAAACTCTCTCAATTGCATCTATACAATCACCCATCTCTAAACTTGGGATATATTTTTTTTGTAATTCATAAACAATATTTGCAATTTCTTCAATAGTTGCGCCTCTTTCAATTAAAAGGTTTTTTGCAATTTGTTTCATTTTTTTATTCGATTCTATACTCATGCGATATGTTCAACTCCAATCACGCCCGGAACTCTTTCTAGCAATGTATCTTCAATTAAATCATTCATCGTTGAATCCATAGCCGCGCAACCCACACAAGCACCAGATAATCTCACATAAACAATGCCATCTTCAAACTTAACAAACTCTAAATCTCCGCCATCACGATTAATATAAGGTCTAATTAATTCTATGACTTCTTTTATTTCTACTATAATATCTTCATAGTTCATAATATCTACTCCTTTTTTTCTTCTTTTATCTTATTGTTAGAAACATTTTTCAAAATATAATAAGCACAATTTGGCGCACAAGATTCTACAATGTAATCAGGTATTAATTCATGATTAGCATCCACAAATCCTTTCAACCTTAATAAACCGGCAGAATAATCGCCAACTATGTATTTATATTTATCGAAATAATCAGTGTATCTTTGATTAAAATCGTCTAAAACAAATGATTCACGATAGTTCTTTACTAATTCAAACATTCCGTGTTCTGTTTCAATCATATCACCACATCCTTTAGCATTAACATTTTATCATATAAAGAAGTAAATATAAAAAATTATTACTTATTAATTTAGTCTAATATAAAATCAGATTTTTCAACCAACACTATAGCTTCACAAAGGATTCCCTTTTCTTCTCCAACAAAGCCTAATCCCTCGTGAGTTGTGGCTTTAATTGAAACACATTTAGTATCACATTCCAATATTTCACTAATCACTTTCTTCATGTCACTTATATAAGGTCTTAATTTTGGTTTTTCCAATGAAATCATACAATCTAAATTGGAAATTTCATAACCCTTACCTGATGCATAGTTATATACTTCCTTTAAAATCAACTTAGAGTCATAATCCTTATATTTAGGATTATCATCAGGAAAGAATTTACCCAAGTCCCCAAGTCCTAAAGCTCCTAATAAAGATTCTGCAATTGCATGTAATAAACAATCGCCATCTGAATAGCCAGTGCTCCCTTTATAATGATCAATTTCTAATCCACCAAGAATAAATTTTTCTCCTTCTTTTAAAGGGTGAACATCTTTTGAAAATCCAATTCTTATCATAGTATATCCTCCATTATATTTAGATCAAATTTTGTTGTTAGTTTAATATTTGCATCATCATCTTCGATCAACTTAACACTTAAGTTCAATTCACCCATATATAGCGATGCATCATCGCTATATTCACGGTGATGAGCTTTCGCAAGTTCATATGCTTTAACAATCTCTTTAAGTTTAAAAACCTGAGGCGTTTTG
The DNA here is from genome assembly GCA_018622675.1 of Mycoplasmatota bacterium. GTDB lineage: Bacteria > Bacillota_I > Bacilli_A > Izemoplasmatales > Hujiaoplasmataceae > Hujiaoplasma. The sequence continues at coordinate 1,645,806 of CP076020.1, read as the reverse complement.
ATATAAGCAATCTGATCTCTATTCAAATAATTGATAATCTTATCTTTTTCATAGCGAACAATTGAATCCTTTGCTTTTGTATAAAGTATTACTGGATAATGTTGAACTTCTTCTTTTAATATATTAATCTTATCTTTTGATAGATTAGGTCTAGCTCCATCATGAATAAAAACATAAGTATTCTTTATTATTTTTGTTAAACCTTGATAGACACTTTCTTGTCTTGTTTGTCCGCCCTTAATAACTTTTACTTTTTCTTGGTTAAACAAAACTTTTATCCGATCATAATCTTCCCTATTAGCAACAATAATCACTTCACTAAACTCAGGATCTTCTATAAAGTGTTTAGAAGCGTGTTCAATCACGGTTTGTCCTTTAATTTTATAAAGAACTTTATTGTAACCTAAACCCATTCGTTCACCGGATCCCCCACCTAAAATAATAACTGAAAACATCACGCACCTCCAAAGATAGAATAATTATTCTTGTTATCGGATATTGCTTCTTCCAACGCTTTTTGACTAAGACTAATTAAATCATTGATATTTACCTTACTCCAAGGATCACTTTTTACAACCCCAATATTAGGATATATAATTTGTTGAATACCACCGATACTCAATTTTAGATTGATTAAATCGCCTCCACTGCTTAAGGCTCTATATAGGTTTTGGTATTTTAAGTCATCTTTAATAATTAAAGCAAATTGGATACCAGTCATTCTAAATAAAGTATTCTTTTCGCGGGCAAAATGATACCTCATATTTTTGACATATTCAGCAATCATCAAGTTACCTACATCTCTTCCAAATCTTTTATTAATATCAGGAATATTTGTTAAATGTAACATCACTAAATAAAAGGTTTGTTTCTCTTTCCTTAATAACGATAGTGTTTTCGTCAAATCATCTTCGTAAGGCAATGAGTCTAACTCCTCAATCATTGTATCTGGAAACAACTTAAGATTTACAGGCTTAAATGTTGAAATTATGTGTTGCGATTTATCATGTTTAAACATTCTTCTTTTTTCTATCACCCAAGCATAGTTTTCTCCAGCTTGTATACGGTATTTCATTTCATATGAAGGCACTTTTTCGTTTAGTTTTTTTAAATTAATTAAATATTGTTTTTGATCATCAAGATGAACTAAATCTAAGAATTCATCCATCGATAATTGATTTTTATTTGTATTCACTAATGTTTTTACTTGGTCAGTAATATATAAGCCAGAATAATCATTCTCATAGAATATTAAACCTTCATTTAACAAATCAATAGAATAAATAAATCTTTTCCTTAACAAATCTGATACATCTTTAATTCTATCTAATTCTTTTTCAAGTTCAAAAAAATCATAATCAGTTAAATTTTTAGTCACTTGAATCTTTCTTCTAAATGTTATAGACATGATAATTAAAGTAAATATTATAAGGGTATTATATACTTCTTCTATATAAGTAAAGGAATAATTTTCTATTATTTCAGGGAAAAACTCCCAAACAATAACAATTGAATAAACCACAAGAATAATCAACAATTTAACAATATTCAATTTTTTATATATCACCATACTTAAGATAAACAAAAACAATGTGCTTAATAAAACGATATAATATATTATGTCAATCATAAAACACCTCTAACTTTTCTTAATACTGGTTTTAACATACATGGTTGGATAATAATACGATAGAAAGAATCCTAAGAAAACAAAATTATATAAAACAGAAACATATCTTTCACCAGTAAAAAATGGCCCCAAAAGGATGGTTAGGAAAATAACACCCCATATAAAACTCAAACCATTGGTTATCGCTAAAAATAATTTTGTATGAACAAATTCTTTTGTATAATCATATTTTAAGTAATTCATGACAAAAGGTTTATTAAAAATCACTGATGTAAACAAAATAACTACAATAGGAATAAGAAGCAAATGATCCCCGTAAAAAACATTCACATAATCAAAGATAAAGGATAGACCACCCAAAATTAAATAAACAATGGTCATTAATAAATCTAAAACATATATTTTCTTTACCAATCGATACTTGATTCCTACAAGCAAACCACTAAGCAAAAAGGCTGGCAAATAAATATAAACACCTTGCAAGTAGTTGGCTAAGAATGCACTTATGCCAACTATAAAGAATAAAGAATTCATTAGTAATGTAGCGAGTTTTTGATGATTTAATGTCATATAATTTTCTTTCTCTATATCATTTCTATCATCTAAATTAAAAGCTTTAAGAAAAGCATTTAAAATTTGATCATCGCCTTTATACCTAAAGAAATCAGATTCAATTACATCTTTATAATATTCTTTCTTATAGATTAAGTCTATTAAACGATCGTTAGTTGTGTAAATGGATAAATCAGGATAATTATATCTGCCTTGGTGTACAACAATGTTTTTCCCTTTCATTCTCAAAAAGTACATACTCTTACCAATATGAAAATTAATATGTGTTTCTTTTTTTCCAAAATATGAAAAATCATAATTTTGTCTTAACATCATCATGACTTCATCATTAGAATAATAGTAATCTTCCGCTTCATCTTTAAAATATAAATTATCTTCAATTTTATCCGCAGTTACAATTGCTTGTTGTAACTTACCATATAAGCCAGATTCAGGACGAATAAAAGACCCTCCAACATAAAGATTCTCATATACAGCAATATGATTTAAAGATTCATAATCAATCAATTCATTTATTGATAATTTTTTTCTTAATCTTTCATCTCTAAGCATACCTAAATAAGGTTTTTCTTTGCCATATTTTAAAACTAAGTGATCTTTTTTTAGTTTAGGAAAAGCGTGATAAAACTTATCTAATATATTCTCTTCATTGAAACCTTTATTTTTGTCATAAGTAAATTCAATAAGTATTTTCCCAGCTTGATTCTTTTTTGTTTCAGTATAACTTTCATTATATATTTTTATAATCTTTTCGTGATCAAAAACATGATCATCAAAGAAGTATAAGCGCTCACTAATATCATAAACACTCGGATGTTTTTCTAATAGAATATAAACAGTTCTTTTAACTGTCGTATCTTCCAAATAAGGGTAATACTGTCTTAGTTTTTTCACATGTGCTTCTAAATCAGGAAAATAGTCATTATAGAATTCTATTGGTTGATCGCTTACAAAATAATATTTTCCAGAATATTTTTCACCCGATTTGCCTTCAATATACTCTATCTTTTTACCATTAGACACTATGTTTGTTACTTTAGTATGAATGATAGAATGTTTAGAAGACTTTTTAATTTTATCTAAGATGATTTTTCTAAATGATTCTACTGGTGTTTTCACTAAATAAAAGCCAGATTTTAAACCAATAAAATAATTAGCGAAAAAATTATAAGCACTCACTTTTGCCATATCCAAGCCATTGATAAAATCATTTGTTTTAAACTCATTAATAATTTTTGTATCATCAAAATAACTCAACAATAAATCATATAATGATTGATCCCCCCACTCCACCATCAATGAAGATAAAGTATAATCATCATTATGCAACAAACTCATATATTGTTCCTTATAGTTTTTATAATGACGATCAAAATCATTAAAAAACCTTTTAACTTGATCTATTTGTTTCGGATAATATCTCATTAAATATATTTTAAACTCATTAAAAGAATTCAATCTAGATTTTTGTTCACCATCTTTATTGACTATATAATCATATACCATTTTTTCATATTCAATGGCGTCTTCAATACCTAAATCCTCTAAGAAAGCTTGTGTCAAACCATGAGTATCTAAACCCGTTAACAGTTGATTGGGGTGTTGATTAAAAACATAGTCTTTTTCATTATAATTTACAGATATTTTTTCGGTGCTTTCCTTATAGGGTGACTCTTGATTAATTAATAAAATATTTCTCATTTTTCTTGTCAAAAAGAGCGCAATTGTTAGCGCATATATATCATCACCTATAATAATACAATCATAGTTTTTCATTTTGACACTCCTTATATTTTCAAGAAAATTATAACATAAAAATTTTTAAAATACTATCAAACGAAAAAAAGCGCTAAGCGCTTTAATTGATTTTTAAAATATTCTCTAAATATAAATTCAACGCTTCTTTTGTCAAATTATATTCCATCTTGCCATCGACTGTAATACTTACTCTGCCTGTTTCCTCTGATACAACAATAGTAAAGGCATCACTCTGTTCACTAATACCTAAAGCAGCCCTATGTCTTGTTCCATAGTTCATAGGTAAATCATGTCTTTCAGAAGCAGGATAATATGCTTTTGCACATAAAATCTTATTATCTCTAATAATAACTGCCCCATCATGAAGGGGTGTCGAAGGCATAAATATTGATGTGAGTAATTCTTTTGATATATCTGCATTTAAAGATAAGGCTTTATCCACAATATTAGTTAAACTGACATTTCTCTCAACGGTAATCAAAGCTCCAATTTTTCTTTTAGACAAGAAATCCACTGACTGAATAAGTGCAATGGCCAAATCATTATTAATTAAACTAGGAGATCCTTTTTTCTTGCCAATATTAAATCTTCCAAACAGCGTCTTGATTTCGCTGATATAAGTCATTGTAACAAAAACAGGCAAGATTGCTAAAGCAACAATTTCTGTTACAAGTAATAAACCAGTCGCTGTTTCAAGCGATTGGATAAATGTAACAATAGATAGAATTGACAAAACTAATAACAATACTTTTAGTACTCTTATTTGCTTAATTTCAATTTTCATTCTTAAGTTTAATAAAAACAAACTATAAATAAAAGCTAAAATAATTGTTATAAAAAACTCATTCATTTGCATCACACCCTTTTGTTTTTGTTTTACTTTCTTTTAAATCACTTGTTTTTTTAAAAACGATATTCAATGCTAAATATGCGAGTGGAATCAGCAAAGCTGAAGCGAAAAATGGTGCTATATATTTAGCTATAGGATAAATTAAATAATCTATATTGATCCATTCTACTACTATAAAATCGAATCCTGCTGCTAATAAACTACTAATAATCCATCGTGTGAGAAAAACTATAAAAACTGCAGAAAATTGCATTGTTGACTTATGTTTAGGCTTAAAAGTAAGATAAGCATTAGCAAAATAAGAGAATACCGACGCTACTATAAAAGCCACTGCATTTGCATTAAAAGCGATAAATGAACTCATTAATGTTGAATGATTATAGATTAGATTATATACAAGCCCATAAACAAGCATATGAATAAGTGTATTGACTACACCAATCAATCCGAAAATAATAAATTTTTTTGTTAAAAAATTGTTTTTAATAAATAGCCAAATTTTATTCAACCTGTAAATCCTCCGATGCTTCTTCTATCAAGTAAACTGGCCTTTGTAATACTTGTTTCCTATTTTGATATAGTAAATAAATAATAATATAACTAAATATGCTTAAGGCTAGCATAATTAAGCCTAAATGTAGCGTCAATATAAATGTAGATAAACTAATCATATTATTCAAAAACAAAAAGGTATCCGTTATAAAAACCAATAAACTTAATATTAAACTTAATACTGGTAAAACTAATAAAATAGTAGAAAACTGATTCATACCATTAAAAGCATATTTTAATAAAGAATAAAAACTCCAAGAAGTCTTTCCATGTTTTCTAGGAATAAATTCAAATTCAATACATTTCCTTTTAAATCCAACCCAAGAAAAAATGCCTTTAACAAAACGGTTATTATCTTTTATTTTTATAAAAGCATCTACAACTTGTTTATCCATCAATTGGTAGTCTTTAGCTCCATTTATTAATGGTCTTTCTGTATAAATATTGTAGATTTTATAAAACATGTTTGCGAATAACCTTCTTAATCTAGGTTCTCCATCTCTTGTTTTTGATTTTGTATATATAATTTTATAACCTTCGCGATAATATTCAATCATTTCTGGAATTAATGCTGGTGGTTGCTGCAAATCACAATCAACGATAATGATAAAGTCTTTGTCTTGTGAATTGACCAAACCAGCATGCATGGCAGATTCTTTTCCGAAATTTCTAGATAAAGAAATATATTTAATTGGTATATCTTTTGCTTCTATATTTTTGACTGCCTCTAAAGTATGATCTCTTGAACCATCATTAACAAATAGAATATCGAAATCAATATCTTCATATGATAAATATTTAATTGCTTCTTGATAAAAAATACCAACATTTTCCTCTTCATTATAAGCCGGTACAATTAATCTAGCTTTCATCATTTTGATCGCTCCGTTTTAATCTTTTCTTTATGATTGGATACCCTAGTATAGATAAGAAAACAAGTGTAGAAAATAAGGATATATAAAGACCAGATTCTAAATTTTTGGGAATGAATTTCATAGTAATATCAACAGAAGTTTTTCCTTCAGGAACAATAATACCTAAAAAACCACCACTAACACTTATTTTATCATATATTTCATCACTTGTGAATTGCCAATCATCAGAATAAGTCACAGGTATAGTAATAATATGTTTACCAACAGATGGTTGATTATATTGATAAGATAATTCAATTTTACCATTATTGATCTTTAGACTTTTGTCTTTTACTATGTCTTTATCGTAAATGATATCTTCAGTTATCGGTTCAAAAGCTGTGTAGTATAAATACAAACCAAATAAATTATCGTGATTATATAATTCACTACTCTTAAATATATAAATGCGTTTCATATCTTCCGTAGGATAATAAAGACCATTAACCGAATATATTTCATTGCCAGAACTATCAACAATGAAATTTTTTTGAATAGAATAATTTGTAAATGTAAATTTAAGTAATGGATTATTAATGTTAATATTAACTCTATCTAAATCATAAACCAAATAAGAAAAACCATTATATGCACGTTCTAATCTCATCCTATAATTTGGCGCCTCAGTTAGTTTACTTGTTTTTTCTATATAAATACTCTTAATAGGGCTAAAGAATTGCCCACATTGTATAATGGTTCCATTAGAATACTCACTCAACTGGCAAGCTATTTCTTCGTTTTTTTCATTAATATAATAGACTTCTCCATAATTTGTAATTTCATTCCTACCATCACGTAAACTTACTTCACCACTTGAAAAATCAATATCTAATTGGTTATAAACATAATAATCCTTTAAAGAGTCATTTTCAAAACTCTTTCTATTCTCCTCATAAGCAACATTTAAAGGACTTGAAGGGTTAATCGTTTTTTTAGAAATATCATATTCAATATCTTCATCAGTTAATCTTTCAAACCCATAATCCCTAATATCTACATAACGCTCTTGATCTATAATTGCACCCATCAAGAAAACTCGTTCAGCGACTATATCAAGATTAGATTCAGCGAAATCTTTAAAGTTATCATAAGAAATATATTTGTTTTGAACATAGAAACTATCTGCCGGTTCTATTTTATATAAAGCAAATCGATCATTTTTAGAAACCAAATCAAATTCACTAGAATAACTAATTGAATTTTCATTAGCGGATGTAAGAATGTATTTATAGCCTAAAAAAGAACTCAAATAATAGCTATAGTAATTCATCTTAATTTTACTTTGTCTTTCGTTATTATAATGCGTATTAGGAAACATAAGAAAAGCCAAATCATCTGTTTCAGCATCAGACCATGAATGAAATATTCTTGTATTGGTTGGTAATGAAGTCATTTGATTAAAATTTCTATCTTGAACATCGAATTCATCTAGGTCCACAAAAACTCTTGTGAAATTTTCATCTGAGATATTCTCGTTGATATAATCATTAATATCATTCATCTCAGAAAAAGTATCTAACTTATCTACAGAGCCAAACGCACTTGTAAGCATATAACCTACCGCTATAGCAATTTCAGCAAAAAGTAATAATTTTATAAATCTCAATTTCTTAATTATAACCAATATAAGGGAAATTAATAAAATAATGAGTGTAATCATCATAAAAATTCGGTCATATCTAAGTGATTCTTTAACGAATCCTGATAAACCTTCATCAAGCATGTGATTACCATAATAAATAACCATAAAGATACCTAAAGCTGTGATAAACACACCAGAAAGATAAAGTGAAATTTTTTTCTTCGAATTAAAATCGTAATGATCTACTACATGCGCAATCACTAAAACCTGTAATAAAGGCACCATGTTTAACCAACGGTTATATGGATAAGCATCCTGAGTTCCATCAGAAAACATTTCCATAATAAAGGTACCAGATAAAATGGTTGAGAAAAACGGAACTAAAGCAAAGATTAACAATACACCAAACATGATTTTATAAACTAATGCTATCTTTCCTCTCATAAAGAAAACCATTGTCATTATCAAAAAACCAATGATTGTTACATAATTAGATACATGTTCTAACTTATAATCACCTAAAAAGCCTCTAAAACTAACAGGTCTTTGTGGTGAATACATTTTAGCAAAATATCTTATATAAACTTCTGGTTGGAATAATTGAAGTTCAAAATACTTCAAATTAACAATCCAAGGTTTAAAATCAACAGGTGTCCTAATGGTTTCTTCGGAAATAAAAGTAATCGCCGGTAGCAAGATGACTGATGACATTAAAACCCCTAACAAAAGCAATGATAAAAACCCAACTCCATTAAAGAAAAATGATTTAAATGAAAACCGTTGATACTTAAAATATTCAATGATAAAGGCAAAGGAAATAAAAGCTAAAACCATATAAGCCAAATAGAAATTATAAAAAACAATAGAAAGTACAAATAAAGGTACTATCCAATACTTCTTCTCGAAAAAGAAATGTATGACTATTAAGGCTAAAGGCAAATAAACTGTCATCGATAAAAAAGCAGGGAAATTCATAAAACTAACGGTTCCACCGTTAACGAAATAAATAAGGCCAACCCAAAAAATCGTTTTGGTTTTGAATTTTTTTAGCGATAAGTAAAGTCCAACTAGAAATACACCTACAATAATTTTAATTAACTCTGTTGTAGATATAGCAAGAAGAGTTGGTAAAATGAAACTCAATACTAATGAAAGTAATGTAAATATATCTAATGGAACATAATATAAATTAGAAAAAAAAGAAGCTCCAAAGTAGTTATTTAAATCAAAAAGAGATAAAGAACCTTCTTTGACAGACCTAATAAAACCTTCCATAATCACATAATACTGTAAAATATCATCTGATCCGTTATTATAAACACTATTATTGAAAATAATAATAGCTACTTGAATAAGAAACAAAACAACAGAAACTAATATAATTAAAAATTTAAGGGTATTCTTTCTAGAATTAAAAACTTTATTTTCGAAAAAATTATTTAAAAAAAGAAAGATTTTTTTAATAAAATCTATGATTTTTTTCATTTAATCACCTTGCCTTAATGCAAGATTATTATACCATATACCAATATAAAAAAACATTTATTTTCCAATGTTTGAAAACACAATAAAATAAGTTATAATAAATATGAGGTGACTTATGGAAAAAGGGATTATAGTTGGTTTAAATATCAATAATGACATGACATTTACAGAATCTATGAAGGAACTAGAAAAACTAGCTCAAGCATGCCATATAGAGGTTATATCAAAAATAACACAAAATAAGGATCGACCTTCTAATAAATATTACATTGGAACTGGTAAGGTTGAGGAAATAAAAGAAGCCATTGAAGATCTCAATCCTGATTTGGTTATTTTTGATGATGAATTAAGTCCAAGTCAAATCAGAAATTTAGAAGAAACATTGGAAATCAAAGTGATAGACCGAACAGTACTTATTCTTGATATTTTTGCTAGAAGAGCAAAAACAACTGAAGCAAAACTTCAAGTTGAATTAGCCCAGTCTGAATATATGTTACCAAGAGTTATTGGTATGTATAAATCACTATCTAGACAAAAATCTGGTACAGGTTCTAAGGGACCAGGTGAACAAAAACTAGAACTTGACAGAAGACTTTTAAGAAACAAAGTAACAAAATTAAAAAAAGAACTTCAAGCAATAGTGGATAACAGAAGAACACAAAGGAAAAACCGTCAAAGTAGCGCTATACCTATTGTATCTTTAGCAGGATATACCAATGCAGGAAAGTCTACTTTAATGAATGCTTTAGTAGATGAATCTTCAAATCACGAAAAAAATTATGCATTTAGAAAAAATATGCTTTTTGCGACTTTGGAAACAAAAACAAAAAAAATAGAACTCAATGATTCTAAAAATTTTATCTTAACTGATACTGTTGGATTTATAAAAAAACTTCCTCACCACTTGATAGAGGCTTTTAAATCTACACTTGAAGAGATTGCAGAAGCAGACTTATTACTCCATGTAATAGATGTATCTAATCCTGATTACAAATCACATATTGAGGCAGTTAATAAAGTATTAAAAGAAATTAACGCTGATCAAATACCTGTTATTTATGTCTATAACAAAGTAGATTTAATTGACAAACAGCCTGTTTTAGATACAAGTCCTTCCATTTTTATTTCCGCAGAAAACCATACCAACATAGATCATTTACTTACACTCATTAACCAAGCGCTTGAAAAAAATTCTAAATTAGTAGAATTATTATTACCTTATGAAAAAGGCGATATTTATTCATACTTAAAAGAATATAAAAGTATCCAATCAACTCAATATGAAAACCAAGGTATAAAAGTTACCCTCAAGTTATCACAAAACGAAATAGAAAAATACAGAGAGTATTTGTTATAAAGAGGTCTTTTCTATGCCAAATATAGAATCAGATAAAGCTATATCAAAATTTAATTACAAAAAAGCACTTGTCTTTATTGCACGAAAAAAATTGTTTAAACCGATTTTTTTCGGTAAAACAAAATCTTTTACCGGCTATCAAACCATCGGTTATTTTAAAGCAAATGGACAAGTTACTATAAATGTCTCTTTTAAAATTAGTAAGGGAGATGCTTATTTAGTGATCGTTCAAAAGCGTAACTTATACAAAGTTTCTAATACAACATCTAATAGAGAATATACCTTCCATTTAGAAGATGGAAAAGCTAAATTTAGATTGATTGCTAATAAAGCAAATATTGAATATCAAATTCAAGTAAAAAAATAGTCACTCGTTTGGAGTGACTATTTTCTATATGATACTATTAAAATACTCATTTAATATCTTTTTGATTTCTTCTGAAGTATGACAGTTTACAATCTTATTTTTAACTCTACTAGCATTTGGCAAACCCTTAATGTACCAAGCACCATGGCTTCTCATTTCAAGAACAGCTATTTTTTCCCCTTTAAGATTGATAAGTTTCTCAAGATGCATAAAAATATATTTTTTTCGTGTTTCAAGGTCAATTTCTTTTTGATAAGATCCTGTTTCTAGGAATTCAACGGTTTGTTGAATTAACCAAGGGTTACCTAAAATACCTCGTCCTATCATAATAGCATCTACTCCAGTTTCTTCTATCATTCTTTTTGCATCTTCTGGAGTTAATATGTCTCCGTTACCTATCACAGGAATAGAAACAGCTTCTTTTACTTTTTTTATGATTTGCCAATCAGCATGACCTGTATACATGTCGCTTCTGGTTCGACCATGGATTGCAATGGCATCTGCGCCCGCTTTTTCTAAACCTTTAGCAAAGTCAACTGCATTAATGCTCTGGTGATCCCACCCTTTTCTTATCTTTACAGTGACAGGTTTTTTAACATTTTTTACAATTTCTTCAACTATTTTAAAAGCTAAATTTGGCGTTTTCATTAAAGCACTACCTGCCCCAGATTTTACAACCTTAGTGACTGGACAGCCCATATTTATATCAATGATATCAGCGTTGGAATATTGATCTATATATTTTGCAGCCTTTACCATTGAATCCACTTCTGAACCAAATAATTGTAAACTTATAGGCTTATTTTCATCAATTACTTCAACCATATCATGTGTTTTTTTGTTGTCATACATTAAACCCTTATCTGATATCATTTCAGTATAAATAAGTGATGCACCAAAATCCTTTAAAATAATTCTATATGCAAGATTAGTCACTCCAGCCATTGGAGCAACAATCACTTGATTTTTTAATTTAATATTTCCAATATTCATCTATACACCTTCTTCTTTCTTTAACATTATATCTTATCTTTTTAAAATATCAAAACAATAGAAATTTATATATTATATGTTATAATATCTTTCAGGAAGTGATGAAATGAATGATTATTTAGTAAAAGCATACGCCTTTAACGGTACAGTTAGAATTTATGCAGCTGACACAACACATTTAGTAGATGAAGCAAGACAAATACACCAAACATATCCAGCAGCTTCTGCGGCTTTTGGACGATTACTTACAGTATCATTAATCATGGGTGCCATGTACAAAGAGGATCAAACACTCACTATTAGAGTTGATGGTAATGGTCCTATTGGTAAAATGATAACTAGTGTAGACGCTCATGGACATGTCAAAGGTACTGTAGAAAATCCACAAGTACATTATTCTTACAAAGATAAACTAGCAGTAGGTATGGTTGTTGGTAATCAAGGATATATTCATGTCACCAAAGATGTTAAAATTCGAGATGTTTTTACATCAAGTTCTGAAATTCAAACTGGAGAAATAGCCGATGATTTTACATACTACTTCGCAAAAAGCGAACAAATCCCTTCTTCTGTGGGTTTGGGAGTTTTAGTCAACGAAAGAAACGAAGTATTCGCAAGTGGTGGGTTCATAGTACAAGCCATGCCAGGCGCAAAAGATGAAACCCTAGCTCAAATCGAAAAAAATATCAAAGCCATGAAACCAGTTTCTGAATTAATTGATTCTGGAAAGACTCCACTTGATCTAATCAACGAAATCACAAAGGGTGATCATGAAATTGTTGATGAAATGAAACTATCATATGAATGTGATTGTAACAAAGAAAGATTTGCTAGTGGCATTGCTACTTTAGATCATTCTGAACTTGATTCAATGATTGAGGATAATGAACCTATTGAAGTAACTTGTCAATTTTGTAAAAACACCTATGAATTTAGTGTTGATGATATAAAAAACATCAAACTCAATAAATAGAAAAAGGCCTAGAAAGGCCTTTTTTGTTTATTTAGTTGGTTTATAATAATTTAATGGATATTTATCAGTCAAAGCCTTAACCCTTACTTTAACTTGATCTAATATCGCTTGATCATCCGGGTTAGATAATACCATATCGACTAAGATTGCTACTTCTATAAAATCATCTTCTTTAAATCCTCTTGTTGTCATTGCAGGTGTTCCTAAACGAATACCACTTGTTACAAAAGGTTTTTTTGTATCATAAGGTATGGTGTTTTTATTACATGTAATATTTGCTTTATCTAATAATTTTTCAGCTTTTTTACCTGACATTTTTGCTTTTGATAAAACATCTAATAATAGTAAATGATTGTCAGTTCCATTTGACACAACATGATAGCCTAATTCAATGAATTTATCTGCAAAAGCATGAGCGTTTTTAACGACTTGTTTTTGATAATCAATAAAATCATCAGTTAACGCTTCCCCAAAAGCAACTGCTTTAGCAGCTATAATATGCATTAAAGGTCCGCCTTGAATCCCTGGAAAAACAACGCGATTAACATTTTTTGCTATTTCTTCATTGTTTGTTAATACAATACCGCCTCTTGGCCCACGTAAAGTTTTATGCGTTGTTGAAGTAACAATATCTGCATAATCACATGGATTTGGATGTAATTTAGCAGCGACCAATCCTGCAATATGTGCCATATCAACCATAAATAAAGCATCTACTTTATCACATATTGCTTTAAATCTCTTAAAATCAATTATTCTAGGATAAGCACTAGCTCCTGCTACAATTAATTTAGGTTTTATCTCTAACGCTTTTTCTTCTAACTCATCATAATTGATTGTTTCAGTTTCTTTATCTACAAAATAAGGATAAAAATCATAATCAATGCCACTGAAACTTAATGGATGTCCATGAGTTAAATGTCCTCCTTGATCAAGAGCCATACCTAAAACTTTATCACCCGGTTCTAGTATTGCTCGATAAGCTGCCATATTAGCAGTTGATCCTGAATGTGCTTGAACATTAGCATATTCAACATTAAAGAGTTTTTTAATTCTTTCAATCGCTAAATTTTCTGCTTTATCAACAAATTCACAACCACCATAATATCGCTTGCCTGGGTATCCTTCCGCATACTTATTAGTTAAAACAGAACCATCTGCTTCAAGTACTGCTTCTGATACAAAGTTTTCTGAAGCAATTAATTCGATATGACTTTGTTGTCTATCAAACTCTTCTTGGATAATATCGTACATTTCTTGATCTGTCTTTTTTAAAATCATATTAAATCCTCCCTTAAAAATATATTATATAATTTTTTAAACGCTTCTAAAGACAAAGCCTCAGCTCTAATTTTATCATTAAGATTAAGTTTTTCCAGTATTAATTTTATTTTTTCTTTTTCTATAGAATAACTAGAATTTAAATTATTGACTAAGGTCTTTCTTCTTTGAACAAAACATGCATGAACAAATTTATAAAAAGCCTTATTTCCATTGTGTTCATAGATATCTAATCTAATCACCGCAGAATCAACTTTTGGTCTAGGTTGAAAGACAGTTTTAGGAACTTTAAACATATACTTTGCGTCTGTTTGATCTTGAATAATCACACTTAAAGCATTATAATCTTTAGTATTTGGTTTTGAAGTCAATCTCTTCGCTACTTCTAATTGCATCATCAAAACCAATCTCTTAACTTGTTTACTTTCTTCAAGTATTTTCATAATAATAGGTGTAGTTATATGATATGGTAAGTTGCTAACAAGAATAACTTCCTTAGAATCATCTAGATAATTCTTAATATCTTCATCTATATTTTCTGTTTTCAGAAAATCTTGGTGTTTAATATGAATATTCTTTTCATTACTAAACAGCTTTTTTAAATGTGGTATTAACTCATCGTCTATTTCATATAAAAGAAGCTTTTTAGAATTTTTAACCAAATGCTTAGTTAAAGCACCAAAACCAGGTCCAATTTCAATCACACAAGCGTCTTGATTTATATCGGCGGCTTTAATTATTTTTTTTATAATATTTTCATCAAGTAAAAAGTTTTGACTAAATTTCTTTTTAATAAAGAAATTTTTTTTATTTACTTGGTCATTGACATATTGATTATGCTCCATATAAAATCTCATCAATCCTTTCTACTTTAATATTTAATATATTCATATACTTTAAAAATGTTTTACCATTGGCAAAGGGTATATTTAATTCTTTTGCTATTTTTTTTCTTAATTCATTTGAGTTTTCTTGGCTTACTAAGCCTCTTTTTAATAAATCTCTAAATTGAATGTGATTATTGTTTTGATGAATATGAACTGTATTTTCTAGAGCTTGGTAAATATCTTTTTTAGAAGCGTGCTCAATCCCTACTTTTTTCTTATTTTTACTAATAGCCTTATCTTTCCCTATATAAGCTAACTTAAAATTCCCTCCGGTATCCAAAATAACATTCATTATTTTCTTACCCGGGTAATCTGGATCTAAAAATAAAATAACTTCATTATTTAAACTTGCTTGATATATGAGATTTAAAGTTTCATCGGATATTTCACTACCATTTGTAATAATACAATTAATATCTGGAAAAACACTATTAACTTTAATTTGATCGTGATATCCTTCAACTACAATTATCTGGTTTTTCATTATTGATTGACGAAATATCTTTCTCGTACTCTTTTAGGTACAAATATTTCTATTGCCTGTTTTTTTACTTTTATAATTTTATTTCCTTTTCCAGCATATTCTCCATCGATATTCCAACTCTCTTTAGAATTAGTTCTTACTTCCAATTGTGTCGTTTTAAACTTTTCAATTAAAGGTGTCGACCAAAAAGGAAAAATATAAGATATTAAATATAAAATACTATTTAATGGAAAGAAACTCCTAAACATAACCACATCTACTTGTCCATCATCTAAAACTGGTTTATAAACCATGTTTAACCCAGCAACTCTTTTTGAATTTATGATAAGCATTAAAGAATAAATCCCGCTTAATTTTCCATGATCATGATAAACAGTCATCCGCATTTTTGGAATCGAGAAAAACTCTTGTGCTGCTTTAAATATATAGGCTAAGTGGCCAATTTTCTTTTTTAATTTAGAATCTGTTACATAACTAATATCGATAAAAGCTCCCGTACCAATGACATAACAAGAATACCTATCATTTGTCTTAACAACATCCATTTTGACTGATTTATTATCCAAAATAATATTCAAAGCCTTTTCAATATTCTTTGATAAACCTAAACTAATACCAATATCACAAGTTGTTCCAGATGGTAAATAGCCTATTTTAGGTTTATAATCTTGTTTCATTACACCATTAACACATTCATTAAAAGTTCCATCTCCACCACTAACTAATAGAAGATCATATTTATTTTCACAAGCTTCTTTTGCTATATCTATTGCATGTTCAGGATATTTAGTTGGTGATATATCTAATTGTTTATATTTAGTTTTAATTTTTTCTTTTATGAATGGTATATAATATTCAAAGTTTTGTTTACCACTCGTAGGATTATAGATTAATATAGCTTTCATACATAACTCCATTTCATCTGTTTAATTATACCATATTAAAAGCGATTTTAATATGTGACTTTGATTTGTTCTCATTCTAAAAACAACGATTTTTTGATATAATAAATATGGTGGTGACTATATGAATAAAATAAACGCAATTCTTTTTGATTTAGATGGAACGATGATTGACTCAAACCAAATATTATTGGATTCATTCAAACATACAATGAATCATTTTTTTCCTGAAGTATCTTATACCCATGATGACTATGTCCAAATGATTGGACCAAGCTTGGAAGAAACTTTTTCTGTTTTAGAAAAAAAACCATCAGGAATACAAGCAATGATTCAATTTTTTAGAGAATACTATGTTAAGAACGAATATGATTCAATCCAAATATATCCTTATTTAATTGAAACACTCAAAGATCTAAAAAAAATGGGAATTCAAACAGGAATTGTAACAACAAAATTTGAAAAATCGGCAACTCCCTCAATTAAATACTTTAATTTAGACCAATATATTGACGTCTATGTTTATTTAAACGATGTATTAAAACCAAAACCCCATGCGGAACCTATATTATTTGCAAAATCAAAACTAAAGAACCCCCAACAAATATTAATGATTGGAGATAATCCAAGCGATATACTTGCGGGTAAAAATGCTCATATTTTAACATGCGGTGTTGAATGGTCACTAAAGAAAAACAAATTAAAGGCAACACATCCAGATTTTTGGATTACAAGTTTTAATCAACTCATTCCAATAATAAAAAATTATAACCAGGAGGTAGTAAAATGAATTGTATTTTTTGTAAAATTATTGACGGTCAAATTCCAAGTTATAAGGTATATGAAGATGAAAATATCCTAGCTTTTTTAGATATTTCACAATTAACAAGAGGCCACACCTTAATTGTTCCAAAAAAACATGTTAAAAATATTTTTGATATGGATCAAAATTTAGCATCAAAGGTTTTTGAATCAGTTCCTACAATTGCTAGAGCCTTAAAAAAAGCATTCAAACCTATCGGCTTAAATGTTGTAAATAATAACCAAGCACCTCATCAGACTGTGGATCATTTTCATATTCATCTGATTCCAAGATATGAGGGTGACGATTTCAAAATGGTTTTTGCTAATCACCAAGACGATTTAAAAGAAGAAGACTATCTAGAAGTTGTAAAAAAAATAAAAGAAAACTTATAGTACATTAAAAAAAGAGGAGAAAATCAAATGATTTTCTCCTTATTCTTTAATTATATTTATTCATTATCTCATCAAAATTAATATCTAATTTAAAATCAGTGATAATCCTATCCATATCAATGAATACATCTTTTAATATCTTGAACTCTGTTTTAGAAAAATCACTTAATACATATTCTTTCATATCGACTTTCTGTGATTTATCTATACCAAATCTAATGCGATTAAAGTCTTGGGAATCTAAATGTTGAATAATGGATTTGATTCCATTATGTCCTCCGGCTCCACCTTTATATCTAAGTCTTAACTTAGCAAAAGGTAAATCAACATCATCATAAATAATCAGTACTTGATCATTATCTATATGATAGTAATCAACTATTTTTCTAACCGCTATTCCTGATAGATTCATAAAAGTTAATGGTTTAGCCAATATTAAATTATCATCTTCAGCTATTTCAGCATTCAACGTTGATTTTTTCTTAAACTTAATTTTAGCATTATCAGCATAATGATCAAGAGCCATAAAGCCAATATTATGTTTTGAGTTTTTGTATTTTCTACCTGGATTACCCAATCCAACAACCAGTTTTTTCATTATTTCAATCTCGGTGTAATAACAACATAGCGATTGGGTTCATCGCCTTCTGATTTTGTAGAAACATCTCGCCAATCTGATAATTTTGTATGAATAATTCTTCTTTCATAAGAATTCATTCTTGTTAATTTTGATGGTGTTTTAGATTTAATAACATCCATCGCCGTTTTAGTAGCTAAGATTTCAAGCTGTTTTTTTCTTTGTTCCCTATATCCACCAATATCTAATAAAATAACATGATAATCTTCAATATATAAATTAATGTAATTTTTTAGTGCTGTCTGAATTGCGTCCAATGTTTTCCCGTTTTTACCAATTAATATTGGGTTTTCTTTAGACTCAATACTAAATAAAAGATGGCGATCATCAATTCTTTTTGCTTCAATAACAGCCTCTATATCCATGTTTTTTAACATTGATTTCAAATATTCAATTCCATCATTAATGATATCAAAATCAACAACTGCTTCAACAACATATGATTTATTAAGCCCTAATAGAGACTTTTTTTCTTCTAAAACGTTAATTTCAATAAACTCTTTGTTTACTCTTAACTCAGATGCTGCATAAGTAAGTGCTTGATCATTTAATGCTTTTGTTTCAAATTGTATTCTTTTCATAAAAAATCCCTTCCGTTATACTCTTGAGCGAAATTTTTCTCTTTTTTTATCCATACCTCTATGAGAAATATACCCTTGTAAAATTTGATATGCTGTACCAATAATCCAATAGAATGCGATACCTGCATTAGTGATAGCAATAAAGAACATCATTACAACCATAAAATACATAAAATATTTCATCGTTTTTTGGCTTTGTTGAGCTTTTGCACTTTGTGGTGTATGTTTTTGAGCTTGTTCACTACGTTTTTGCACTAAATATTGACTCAAGAACATCAAACCAGCAACAATTAATGCTAAAGGTAAATTAGCTACCCATTCTTCATTTCCTAAATTTGTCCATAAAAATTGATAACTTATTTCATGTTCTCCGCCTGTAAAGAAACCATCTCCTAATGGAAATCTTCTAACAACTTGGTACATAGCAATGAAAATAGGCATTTGAAGTAATGGTGTTAAACATCCAAAAAGATTAATTTTATATCTTTTATAAATCTCCATGGTTTCCATTTGCATTCTTTGTTGAGAAGCTTGGTCTTTTTTGTTTCTGTATTTTTCTTGAATTTTATTAAGCTCTGGTTGTGCTAATTGCATTTTGATTGTCATATCATTTGTTTTAGCATATACTGGCCAACCCAAAGTACGAACGACTAATGTCATTAACAATAATCCAATCCAATAATAGTAAGCATCACCTAATAAGCCAAATAAATTACTAGCATAATAAGTAAACCATCCTAATCCTCTAATGATGTTTTCCCATAAACCAGTAGATTCACCAATCGGTGTTTCATATACTTCCTGACTACAACCAGTCATACCAAATAATAAAACAACCATAAGTAATAATATTAATACTTTTTTCTTATTTTTCATTTTTACCGTCCTTTAAAAGTTTTGCTTTTTTTAATAGTTTTTCAATATTCTTTTTAATTTCACTAAAATCTAAACTTTGAGATTTTACTTTTGCTACAACAAAAAAATCAATATTGGGAAGAATTGACTCATCTTTTATAATTTCTCTAATTCTTCTCTTCATTTTATTTCTTTGAACCGCATTCCCAAATTTTTTAGGAACTGATATAGCAAATTTAAAATGCTTTTGATCATGGTTTTTCTGATAATAAATAACAAAGTA
The DNA here is from genome assembly GCA_018622675.1 of Mycoplasmatota bacterium. Lineage (GTDB taxonomy): Bacteria > Bacillota_I > Bacilli_A > Izemoplasmatales > Hujiaoplasmataceae > Hujiaoplasma. Next base: position 1,625,665 of record CP076020.1, on the reverse strand, counting down.
ACTATTCCCAACAGTTATTTTCTTTTTCATTAACGTCAGGATATCATCACTTTTTTTAATTCGAAATTCTTTTTTCAAAATGCCCTCCTAAAAAAATCAAAAAATCACCAGTCATATATTTGTCCGGTGATTTCAAGTATAAATATATATATTGGTGAATTTTATTTAATTTTTTATCGGTCAGATACTGATAAAGATTTGCGTCCTTTTCTTCTTCTTCTTGAAAGAACTTTTCTACCATTAGCTGTTGCCATTCTAGCTCTAAAGCCATGTGTTTTAGCTCTTTTTGATTTACTTGGTTGATATGTTTTACTCATAATCAACACCTCCTAACTGATATTCGAAAACCATGCTATAACATTATACTTAATTTTAAAGTTAATGTCAACTTATTTTAGTTTACATTCAAAGAATATATTATCTATTTTATAAACTATATTACGATTTATAATTTTACATCAAAAACTACAATAAAGCAAAGGTTTATTTTCCATGTTGAAAAAAAGTTATAAACATATCTATAGTGGATAACCTAGTGTTAAGATGTGGAAAACTCAAATAAAACTCTGTTTCTAGGTGTCTTTTTTCCACAATCTCTATGTGGATAAGTGTTTTTTAAAAAAGTTTTCCACATTTTTTTGTTGAAAACTATTTAGTAAATACACTTTACTTTGTGATATATTTATAGGTAGCAGGAGGGCATATGGATAATTTCGAACAAATATGGAATCAAGTTAAATCAAAATTGCAACTAACATTTGATGATGATATATATAATCAACATTTTGCTGTTATTGACAATGTATTTAAAGTTTCCAATAATTATATATATTTAATTGCACCAAATTCTTATATAAAAAATAAGATTGATAATTTTTATCTTAATAGGCTTAATTATCTTTTAAATGAGTTGGTAGATGAACAATATTTATTTAAAATTATTACAAAAGAACAAGCGGCTTTAGAATTAAAAAAAGATGAAAAATACGAAATAAATGTTCCTGAAGAAGACATTGAAAATAAATATAAAACTGGATTAAATCATACCTATACTTTTGATAATTTTGTTGTAGGACCTAGTAATAGGTTAGCTTATACTTCAGCGACAAAAGTTGCTGATCAACCAGCATCATTTGCTAATCCATTGTATATATTTGGTCATGTTGGTTTAGGTAAAACCCACTTAATGCAATGTATCGGTAATTTTGCACTAGAAAACAATCCTAACCAAAAAGTAATATATGTTAAAACTGACCAATTTATTGAAGATTATGGTAATGCTGCTCAACAAAGATCTTTCAATGAATTTTCTAAAAAATATGAAAATATTGATATTTTATTAGTAGATGATATTCAATTTTTAGCTGGTAAAACGAAAACTCAATTAGAATTTTTTAAAATATTTGAAAAATTAAAAGATAATAACAAACAAATCGTGATAACATCAGATAGACCAGCATCTGAATTATTTGATATTATGGCTAGATTAACCTCTAGGTTTGAATGGGGATTATCTGTAGATATCAATAAACCAAGCTTAGACCACCGTATATTGATTTTAAAGAAAAAATTAAACATAGAAACTTCTGATCCTGATTTAATATCAGATGAAATACTTGAATATATTGCTACTTTATTCGATAATAATGTAAGAGAATTAGAGGGGGCTTTAAAAAGAGTATTATTTTATTGTACAGCTTTTAATTATGAATTTACGATAGAAAACACTCAAGAAGCTTTAAAAAATTTAATTAACTCAAAAAATGCTAGTTCTAAACCTATTGATCGAACAAATTATACAAATATAATTGACATTGTTAGTAATTATTATAATATTAATACAACAGATTTACTTTCTAAAAAAAGAAAAAAGAAATACGTTTTTGCAAGACAAGTTGCTATGTATATTATTAAAGATTTATATGATCTTACTTATAAAAAAATTGGACAAATTTTTAATGGCAGAGATCATTCAACTGTTATTTATAGTATAGAACAAATTTCTAACTATATTCAGTTAGATGAAACGGTAAAAAATGATATTGAGAAATTGTTAATTAAATGTGGAAAAAAATAAGTTATAAACTTTATAAATAATGTACATTTTTCGCTAAATATGGTATAATATTTACAATAAATTAATACTTTTCCACGTGTTAACACTACCTAATAATAATAATTTATTTAAAAAATAAATAATATAAATAATATAGGAGGTTATTTATGAATTTTTCAATTAATTCTGATGTTCTTTTGAACAACCTAATGATTTCACAAAAAGCTTTATCTACAAAAACACCTGCACCTTACTTACAAGGTATTAAGTTAGAGGTTTATGATAATGAAATGATTATGTTGACAAGTAACTCTGATATTTCTATTAAAATATCAATTAAAGATGAAAGTTTAAATATCGAAAATGAAGGTGAAATATTAATTCCTGGTAAAATATTTACGGAATTTATTAGAAAACTAGATAAAGGTATTGTTGAATTCTCTGTTGTTGATGAAAACGTCTTAAAAATAACTTCAAATCATACAGATTTATCATTAAATCTATTAAATGTGAGTGACTACCCTAATATAGAGTTTAATTTAAACGATGGCCCTATTAAATTAGAGTCTAAGCTCATGAAATCAGTTATCAAGCAAACAACCTTCGCAACTTCTTCTATTGAAAACAGACCTATTCTAACCGGTGTCAATATAAAAGTTGAAAATGATGAATTAACTGCAATAGCAACAGATTCATTTAGATTAAGTCAAAAGAAAATTAAAACAACCAAAAATTACGATAAAATGAATGTTGTAATACCGGGAAGAAGTTTAGATGAACTTTATAAAATATTAGAATTAGATTTAGAAGAAATACTACTTCATCTAGATAAAAAATCTATTATTTTTGAATATGGTAATATTTTATTTAAATCTAGATTACTAGATGGTTCTTTCCCAGAAACTTCTAGATTAATACCAAATGAGTTTCCAATTGTTCTTAAATTTAAAGCTAGTGATTTAGCAGTAGCTGTAGAAAGAGCTTCATTATTATCTGTTAAAGATAGTATTAGCAGTATAGTAAAATTAAATTTAAAATCAAATAATGAAGTTGAAATAACTTCAAATTCACCAGAAATTGGTAAAGTGATAGAAGATATTAAACCAATAGATTTTGAAACTAATTCTTCATTGAAAATTGCCTTTAGTTCAAGATATTTTTTAGATGCTCTTAAAACATTTGAAGATTCAGAAGTCTATGTAAAATTTACAGGTGAGATTAGACCATTTATTATTGAAAGCAAAAAAGATCAAGGTTTAATCCAATTAATTTTACCAGTTAGAACAGAATAATTATTATACACAAAACGCACATTTGTTTAAATGTGTGTTTTTTTTGACTTGTAAATAAAAAAATATATTTATATAATATAGTTAGTATATTGAAAGGCGTGATAGGATGAAAATTAATAAATAGCCTACTAAACATTAATTTAGTGGGAAAAACCATGTATTAAAATACCACTAAAGGAGAAAACAATATGCTTGCAATTAATAACTTAACAATCAAAGATTGTATTTTTGATAATGAACTCATTAAAGACTTGTCATTATCTTTACAAAAAAATGACAAAATAGCCATTATAGGAAGTGAAGGTACCGGGAAATCAACTTTATTAAAATTACTTAAAGGTGATACATTAAATTATATTAGTTATATCGGAGAAATATTTATCAATGGTATTGTTGCTTATACAGAACAAAACATATCATACTTATGGAATGAAATTTTAGTTTATGACTTTTTATATGATGAAGTCAAAGATCGAATTGAACAACTTGATGTTATTTGTAGAAAACTATTAAATGAATTCGATTTAGAATATAATGATATAATCCATCGAAAAATTAATTCTTTTTCAGGTGGTGAAAAAGTTAAATTAGCACTTGTAAAAGCCTTAATTAAAGAACCAGATATTCTTTTATTAGATGAACCTACCAATGATTTGGACTTTGAAACTATTCAGTTTTTAGAAGATTTTATGATACATACAGATATTCCTATATTATTTATTTCTCATGATCAACGATTACTAGAAAATGTTGCAAACGGAATAGTTCATTTACAACATATAAAAAAACAAACATTAGCTAAAACATACTTTTATAGAGGAACTTATCCTGAATATAAAAAGAAGTTTTTAAATCAGTTTGATTCTGATTTGCAAATAGCAAGAAAACAAAGAGCAGATTATAAAACAAAGATGGAAAAGTTTAGAAAAGTTTATTCTAAAGTTGAGTACCAACAAAATCAAACGGTTAGAAATCCATCATTAGCAAGGTTATTAAAGAAAAAAATACATTCGCTAAAAAGCCAAGAAAAGAGATTTGAAAAAGAAAAGGATTCATGGATGGAAATACCCGAAAAGGAAGAATCAATCAATATATTCTTTTCAGAATCTATGAAGTTAAATCACTCAAAAAGACTAATTGAATTTAATGTGCCTAAATTTGTGTTACCCAACAATCAAATTGTTAAAGATTTAGAATTACATTTAAATGGTGGGGAAAAAGTTGTTATCTATGGTAAAAATGGTTGTGGTAAAACAACATTTATAAAGAAAGTAATTGAGATATTAAAAAGTAAAGATATTAACTATGGCTATATTCCTCAAAATTATATGGATGTATTGGATTCAAATATAAGTGTTGTTGATTACATTATGAAAAACCAAAATAGACATCAAGAATTTAGAATTAAACAAATTCTTGGACAATTAGGATTTAAAAGAAAAGAAATGGATGAAACAATCAATCAACTAAGTGAAGGACAAAAATTAAAAATCTTGCTTTTGGTATTAATTTCCAAAGATACAGAAATATTGGTATTAGATGAACCTACAAGAAATATTTCACCAATTAATCTAGATGAAGTTTATGATTTGTTTGTTCAATATCAAGGTTCTATACTCGCTATAACTCATGATCGAAACTTTATAGAAGCTGTTTTTGATAATATATATGAATTTTCTAAAGACGGTTTATTATTAGAATAAAAGAGAACAAACACGCTTTCATAAGTGTGTTTGTTTTCTTTTGACAATTTACGTAAATTTTTTTATAAAAAGTCAGAGCTTTTTCTATAAATTAAATTTAGGTATTTTAATAAATTGTAAATATGTTATAATTTATGTGTTGGTTTATACATAAAAGTAATAATACTTTTAAGAATAAAAAATATACAAGAAAAGGGTGTAAAAATGAGTAAGAATATTGTAGGTAAACATGCGGAATATAAAAAGTTAGAATCTAACATTTTACAAATTTCGCAAGAAGCAAAAGCTCAAAAGAAAAAATATCCAGATGTGATTGACGCAACTGTTGGAATGTTACATCACGAAAACATGGATGTATTTAAATTTCAAGTGGTTGATGAAATTTTAAAATCATTAAGTGATGAAGAAACATATAATTATGCGCCTGTTAGAGGTAAAAAAACATTTACTGAAGGCGTTTTAAATTGGGTGTTTGATGAAAACGCTCCCATGATTAAAAATGATTTTAAATACAGCATTATTCCAACTACTGGGGGTAGTGGAGCAATCTCTAATACTTTTTATAATTTTAACGATTTTGGACAAAAGATATTGATACCTGGTTATTATTGGAGTCCTTACAAAAACTTCGCTTTAGAAGCTAATGTGGATTTAGAAACTTATCCAATGTATGATGAATCTAATCGTTTTAATATAAAAGGTTTTAAAGAAAAAGCATTTGCTTTAGCTAAAGAACAAGGAAGATTATGTACTTTATTAAATGATCCTTCTAATAACCCTACTGGATTATGTATGAAAAAAGAAGATTGGAAAGAAGTTATAAAAGTTTTAAATGAAATTAGTGATACAGGCGTACCTGTCATTTTAATACATGATATCGCTTATATTGATTATCAATTAAAAGAAACTAAACTTTCAAGAGAAATATTCAGTACTTATAAAGATTTAAATGAAGATATATTAACAGTTGTTGTATTTTCAGGTTCTAAGAGTTTCTCAATGTATGGATTTAGAGTAGGAGCTCAAATTGGAATTTCAAAATCTCAAGAAGTCATTGATCATTTTACTAGAGTTGGAGATTATTCTGTTAGAGGTAGATTTTCAAGTGTTTCTCAACCGGGAATGAGTTTAATTGATAAAATTTTTAATAGCGAAGAATATAAAAACAGATTCAAAGAAGAATTAGTTGAAGCTAATAAATTACTTGAAGATAGAGCGAAATTATTTAAAGAAGTTGCTGAATTACAAAAACTAGAAATATTACCTTATTCAGGTGGATTTTTTATCAGTATGAAAACGGATAATAAAAATATTTTTGAAGATTTAAAGAAAGAACATGTTTTTGTTATACCTATGCAAGGAATTATTCGAGTAGCAATTTCATCACTACCACTTAAAGATATACCAGAGTTGGTAAAAATACTAAAGAAACACGTTTAATTTATGATAAATAAAAAAAGAAAATCCTTTTAGATTTTCTTTTTTTTATTATTTTTTTAAACAAAAAATGTAACTTTACCTGCTGTTAATAATGAGAAAATATCAAGTATCCATAATATTGCCCATCCAACAAAAATCCAAATAATACCAGCAATTAATTGTCCTTTTGCAATACGGTATATTCCATATACAAAACCGTCAATTCCTGGAAAAGCTAAGATCAACCTTATGATAAAAGGTAGTCCATCAATAAATTTAACATATTCTTTCATAAAAAACCTCCCTTTTATTATATTATATCACTTAAAATTTTTATTTATACAGATTATAAAAAATACATTACAATTTTTTATTAATAGCTTGGGCTACTAATTTAATTTTGTCAACCAATGCAAAATATTTATCAGGTTTTAAAGATTGTTGTCCATCACTTAAGGCAAATTCAGGGTTTTCATGAACCTCAATCATTAAACCATCTGCACCAGCAGCAATAGCTGCTAAAGATAAAGATTCAACATATTCCCAATGCCCAGCTGCATGCGATGGATCAACAATAACTGGAAGGTTAGTTAGTTTTTTTAAAACTGGAATAGCTGAAATATCTAAGGTACTTCTGGTTTGATTTTCAAAAGTTCTAATGCCTCTTTCACAAAGAATCACATTTTGATTTCCATTAGCTAAAATATATTCAGCTGATAATAATAATTCTTCTATGGTGTTAACAAAACCTCTTTTTAATAGAATAGGTTTATTAGTTTTTCCTAACTCTTCAAGCAAGACATAGTTTTGCATATTTCTAGCTCCAACTTGGATAATATCTACATTTTTTACAAACAAATCAATGTCTCTAACATCTGTTATTTCGCTAACTACAGGGATTTTATACTTGTGACTGATTTGATATAAAATATCTAAACCTACCTTACCTATACCTTGAAAAGAGTAAGGGCTAGTTCTTGGTTTGAAAGCACCACCTCTTATGATGCTTGTGTTATGTTCTTTTAATTTTGGGACGAGTAAATCCATAGACTCTTCATCCTCTATAGAACAAGGACCAGCAATTAAAACAATATTATTATCATTGAAGGTTACCTTACCAACTTTTACTTTTTTTCTATCTTTTACGCTTGATTCTTTATATGGTTTTTGAATATTAATAACATCTTCAACAAAGTCATAAACATTTAATCTTTTGGTTTCTAACTGACTTGTATCACCGATGACTATTAATAATTTATAAATATCTCCATGAATATAGCTTGTTGTAAAGTTTTGGTTTTTTAGAATATTTTCTATATGTTTTATTTGTGATTCTTTAACATTTTTCGTAAATTTAATAATCATTTTATCACCTTCGTTAATAGATTTATTGCATCAGTATATCCTTTAAATCCAATGCCTGTTATTGTTTCAAGAACAATATCAGAAATAACTGATTTTTTTCTAAAATCTTCTCTATGATTAATATCTGATAAGTGTACTTCAATTGTAGGTTTTTGTATGGCTAACAAACAATCTCTTATAGCATAAGAATAATGAGTTAAAGCTCCAGGATTAATGATTATTCCATCAAATTTTATATATTTTTTTTGTAAAAAATCTATAATTTCACCTTCGTGGTTTGATTGAAAAAACCGGACTTTAATTTTTTTTTCTTTTACTGAATTTTTTATATAATTAAGTAAATCTTTATATGTCTTTTTACCATAGATATCAGTTTCTCTAATGCCTAACATATTGATATTTGGACCATTAATAACTAAAATATTCATGAATAGACTCCTTGAATTTTTCTAATGAGAATGGATGTTCTTCATCAATCATATATTCTATGTCTGCTACATTAGAATAAGTTTCCATTCTTTTTTCTTTTAATTTAATAAGGTCTTCCATACTATCTATCAAGGGTCTTGATGTGAAGTTGTCATGATTTATAATGTTAATAGATTTATTGATATAAACCATGATTCCATTTTGTTTTAATAAATTTGTATTCTTATGATTTAATATGACGCCTCCACCACAAGATATAACAATACCTTGTTTGTCATAAATAGATTCAATAACATATTGTTCAATTTCTCTGAATTTTTTTTCTCCAGACAATTTAAATATTTGCGCAATTGATATTTTTGCATAGTCTTCTATTTTTAAATCTGTATCAATCCATTCTTTACCAATATCTTCACTTAACATTTTTCCATAATAGGATTTACCACTTAAAGGAAGTCCTATTAATACAATATTGACATATTGATGAATGATTTTTTTATAGACTTCATGGATAATGTCCTTTTTAATAGTCATATCAAACCAAATTTCTTCAGATTTTTTAGCTTGCATTAGGAGCATATATAAACCATTGATGGTTTTGATGCCATGTCTTTCTGCATCAATTAAAAAATTTGTTCGATGTGGATTATAGACAAGATCTATAGCGTATTGACAATTTGGAAAATGACGGAAGTTTACTAATGATTTATCTTTGTTATTAGGATACATGCCAACTGGTGTTGTATTAATAACAATATCAGTATCCATATATTGGTTTTGGTTTTTGATATAATCTTCGTTATCAGCTTTAATATTTCTAACTAACTTGATGATAGATTTTGCATTATTTTTGTTTAAATAATATTCAATTGTTCTAGAAGTTGAGCCATTTCCTATAATAATGACTTTTTTATTTTTAAGGTCAATATGATGATAATTGATTAAAGATTCAAAACCATAATAGTCGGTATTGTATCCACATAAGCGATTATTTTTTTTAATTACAGTATTAACAGATTTTGTTTCTTTTACTATATGATCATAGTCATCTAAATAGTCTATGATATCAGATTTAAATGGATGGGTAATGTTGTATCCACTTAAGCCCATATTCAATACTTCTTCAATAGAATCAACTTCAATTAATTGATAATTTTTCACTAATAAATTTTCGTGTATAAATTTAGAATAACTATGTTCTAATGTTTTTCCGATTAAGGCAAATTTCATATTACAACTCCTTATATAGTAAGTCCATAATAGCAAAGTTCATTACAGCGTTAATAACGGGTGGAATTCTAGTGAGTATTTGTGAATCATGTCTTCCTTTAATAGTAATACTTGTATTTTCTTGTGTTTGAGTGTTAATCGTTTTTTGTTTTTTTGCAATAGAAGCTATAGGTTTAATAGCTAATCTCAGAACAATAGGTGAGCCTGTAGATAAACCACCTACTATACCTCCGTTATGGTTAGAATGAGTTTTAATTTCTTTTACATCATTATAATAGTATGTATCATTCATTTCAGAACCTAAATGCTTTGTCATATCAAACCCTAAACCAAACTCAATACCTTTAACACTAGGTATTGAAAAAAGCAAGTAAGATAAATAACTTTCAAGGGAGTGAAATATTGGTTCACCTAGACCGACAGGTAAGTTGATGATTGAACTTTCAATGATACCTCCAATAGAGTCTTTATCTTTCATCGTCTTTTTAATAAGGTCTATCATTGTTGTTTCTAAAGATTGATTAATTAAAGGTATATCAGAATCATTTAATTGCTTCAATTGATCTTTTTCTATATGGTTCATATCGAAAGTATCATCATATATATTTTGTAGAGAGTATATATGTGATCCTGTATAGATATTTTTTTCTTCAAGTATTTGTTGGGCGATTGAACCAACAATAACCCATAGAACTGTTAATCTACCTGAAAACATACCGCCACCATAATAATTATTAAAACCTTTGTATTTTATATTTGCGGGCATGTCAGCATGTGATGGTCTTGGTGTTACATTTAAATTAGGATAGTCATCACTGTCGTGTTGCTTGTTTTTAACAAGGACAGTTAAAGGCGCTCCGGTGGTTTTGTTATTGAGTAGTCCGGAGATAAATTCATAAGAATCTTTTTCTATTCTACTTGTATTTATATCTTTTTTAGGTCTTCTTTTAGCTAAGTTCTTTTCTAATAAGTGATGATTAATTTCTAAACCAGGCTTTAAATTATCAATGACAATCCCCATATATTCTGAATGGGATTCACCAAAAAATGTGATTTTAATATTTTGACCAACAGTATTCATATAAGGCTCCTTATTTTATAAAATCATTAATACTATCAATGTGAATATGATTGATTTCAGGGTTTTCAACTTCGCTTATGACAATAAAGTTTATTTTTTTACCTTTATTTTTTTTATCTTTTTTAATAAAGGGATATAACTTTTCTATGTCTAATGGATCTTCTATTGGTAGTTGATATTTTAACATTAAAGTGCGAATTCTTTCTTTTAGTAATGGTTTTTGGATTACTTTTAAAATTCCTAAACCAACGGCTTCACCATGTAAATATTTATTAAATTGATAATAAGCTTCATAAGCATGGCCAAGTGTATGGCCCAAATTTAAAAAGTTTCTTTTAAAAGTATCAAATTCATCTGCTTCTACAAATGCTTTTTTAATGATTAATGATTGATAGATTATTTGATCAATATTTTTAATCATCCTATCACTTTCAAGCATCTCTAATAGATCATTTGATGCGAGTAAACCGTATTTGATAATTTCAACTATTCCATTATTAAAATGTCTATTAGATAAAGTGTGTAGAGTTTGTGGATCTATTAATACTTTTGTTGGAGGATAAAAACTACCAATGATATTTTTGTATTGCAAATAATTGATAGCTGTTTTACCACCAATTGATGAATCAACTTGAGAGAGTAAAGTGGTTGGGATATGTATATAATCAATGCCTCTTAAATATGTTGAAGCTACATAGCCTGTTAAATCACCAACGACACCACCACCAATACCTATTAGACAATCGTCTTTATCTGCTGATAAATTCAATAATTGATTGATAATGTATTGATAGGTATCAATATTTTTTGAATGTTCACCCTGCTTAAAAGTAATTATTTGGCAATTTTCTAGTTGTTTTTCTAATTTATCTAAATAAGCATCAGGTATGCCATCATCAGTAATAATAAAGTAATTTTTAAAACTATCAATAAAATCACTCAAATGGTCTAATAAATGGTTTTCTATATGAATACTATAATTTTTTAATTGAGATTTAATGTTAATTTTCATAAATTCACCTATGATATATATTCGATTTTGATTCCTAATCTTTCTAAATCGTTTAGAAAAGTTGGATAAGATTTATTAATGACTTCCATGTTTTTAATGGTAGTAGGTTTTTTAGAAAGAGTGGCAATGATAGCCAAAGACATAGCGATTCTATGATCATTATAAGAGTTAACACTAGACAAAGAAAAATCTTGATTATAATCTATGATTAATTCATGGTCATTTAACTCATAAGTTACTTTCATTATATCCAATATTTTTAACATATTATTTAAGCGATCTGACTCTTTATACACTAATCTTTCAAAGTTTTTAATAAGTGTTGATTTTTTACTTTGAGATGACAATAAAAATAAGATAGGGCCAAGGTCAATGATTTGTGCTAAATCAATTTCTTTAAGTTCTATAGTGGATTTTTTAACATGTATTTTTTGATCAATGTATTCTATTTCACCGCCAGCATCTTCGATAATATTTAATATATTTTTATCAGGCTGAAGACTAAATTTGTTGATATGGTTTATGGTTATATCTCCATTTAGAACAGCCCCTACAATAAAAAATGCAGCTTGAGAAAAGTCTGATTCTATTGTAACATCAGTTGGTTTATATGTTTGATTACCTGGAATTGTAAAATGTAATTCACTATGTTTGATAACCTCGATACCAAACTTTTCCAACATCATCATAGTCATATTAATATATTTTTTAGATTGAAAATGTTTTTTTAATTGAATTGATGAAGTTTCCTTTAACAAAGGAAGAGCAAATAATATGCCGCTTACAAATTGAGAGCTAGCATCATCGTTAATGATGTAATCTTGAGCTTTTATCTCACCTTCTGTATAGATATAATCTTCAAAACGAACAAATTCATTTTTTTGTTCAGCGTAGATCCTTTCATATAAATCTAAGGGGCGACTTAATAATGTTTTTTCTCCATAAAATTCACTACCCTTTTTATTGGTTAAAATAGGTATTAAAAATCTCATTGTTGATCCTGATTCACCACAATGTATGGGATGGTTATCTGTAAACTTTAGTTTACCAGATGATTCAATTATAAGTTGATTGTCTAAGTACTCAATGTTGACACCTAACGATCTAAAAGCTTCAATGGTTTTTTGAATATCATCACCGATTAATATATTTTTTATGATGGATTTACCTTTAGCTAAAGAAGCGCAGATAATTGCCCTATGAAGATATGATTTTGATGGGGGTGGGGTCATTTCACCCTTTAGTTGATTTGGATATAATATGATGTCCATACGTTCACCTCGATAATCTTCTTAACACCCTATTTTATCATAAAACACCATGAAAGTGTTAATTTGAAAACTAAATATTGCGATCAGATTTAACCGAAGATGAGCTTGTGATATAATATAGGTGTAGATATTTGTCACAGGAGGTTATTATGGAAAAAATATTAGATGGAAAAGCGTTATCGAAAAAAATTAAAAATGAGGTTAAAATTGAAACTAGTGAATTAATAGAAAAATATGGAAAAACACCTCACTTGGTGGTGATTTTAATAGGAAATGATCCGGCTAGTGAAACCTATGTAAAATCAAAAGAACGTTCTTCAAAAAAAGCGGGTATAAAATCAACAATCATTAAAAAAGATCATTCAATTTCTGAAAAAGAGTTGATTGCCATCATCGAAGACTTGAATCATGATGAAGATGTTCATGGTATCTTATTGCAATTGCCTATTCCTAAACATATAGACAGTGAAAAAGTGATTAATATGATTGATCCATTGAAGGATGTAGATGGTTTTTCTAACCATCATGTTGCTAGATTAAACAAAGGTTTAGATGCCTTGGTTCCATGTACGCCTTTAGGTATTATGGAAATTTTTAATGAATATAATATTGATTTAGAAGGTAAACATGCTGTTGTTATAGGTAGAAGTCAAATTGTTGGAAAACCAATGGCTAGCTTACTCCTAAAAGCAAATGCAACTGTGACTATAACGCATTCACGAACTAAAGACATGAAAGCTATTACCAAACAAGCTGATATTTTAGTTGTAGCGATTGGTAAAGCTAAAATGATTGACGAATCTTATATCAAAAAAGATGCTATTTTAATAGATGTAGGAATTTCTAGAATTGATGGAAAATTATATGGAGATATAGATTTTGATTCAGTGAAAGATAAAGCATCTTACATTACTCCTGTACCTGGCGGAGTTGGCCCGATGACCATAGCAATGCTCTTAAAAAACACTTTAACTTGTTTTAAAAACATCATGAATAAATAATTTAATTTTATTGTATTTAAGCCCTATTTTTAGGGCTTTTTTTATTTTTTGTCAGTGATTAGTTAACAAATATTTTTTGTTTTTTTTTATACAAGAAATTAAAAATTCAATGGTGAAATTTTACCTTGAAAGATGTATAATATACTTAAAGAAAAAGGAGGTAACCATGGAAGAATATAAACTACATAAAAATATATTATGTATTGATTTAAAAAGTTTTTATGCATCTGTAGAATGTGCTCTTTCTGGATTAGATCCTTTTAAAACACCATTAGTAGTTGCGGATAAATCAAGAGGTGGAGGTTCGATTGTTTTAGCTGTTACACCTTATTTAAAATCACTGGGAGTGCCGAATAGGTGTCGCATATATGAACTACCAAAAAACATCAAAATTATTTATAGAAAACCAAGAATGGAAAAATATTTAGAATATTCAACAAAAATCATTGAAACGTATTTAGACTATGTATCTGAAGAAGATATGTATGTTTATTCTATTGATGAAGTTTTTTTAGATGTTACACCTTATTTAAATTATTATAAAAAGACTGATTATGAAATAGCGAGAATGATTCTTGATCGTATTTATAAAGACACAAAAATTTATTCAACTTGTGGTATAGGGCCTAATATGCTCATTGCAAAACTTGCTTTAGATATAGAATCTAAACATAGCCCTGATTTTATTGCCAAATGGGAATACGAAGATATACCAAACAAACTTTGGCCAATTAAACCATTATCAGAGATGTGGGGTATTGGGCGGAATATGGAAAAAAATTTTAATCAATTAGGTATTTATAAAATTGGAGATTTAGCACATTATGATGTTAAAAAACTAAAGAAAAAATTTGGTGTGATTGGTGAAGAACTTTATTATCATTCTCATGGAATAGATATGAGTTTATTGCAAGAAAAAATGAAAATAAAACCAGGGAATAAAAGTTATGGAATTGGACAAACTCTATTTGAAGACTACTATAAACCTGAAATCTATCAAATCATCCAAGAAATGGTTGATGATGTTTGCCGAAGGTTAAGGATTCATAAAAAACAAGCAAAAACCATACACTTTGGACTAGGTTATAGCAAAGATGTTGGCGGGGGATTTGGAAGACAAATGAAACTAGCCCAACCATCTAACATTGCGAGTCATATTTATAAAGTTTGCGTTAAGTTAATGGATAAATTTTATGACAATTCTCCAATAAGATCTGTTAGAGTATCGGCAACAAACTTAGTTGATGAAAAAGGCTATCAAGTCAGTTTGTTTGAAGATATTGAAGCTGTTACAAAAGAACATAACTTATTTTCAACAGTTGATAAAATAAAAGATAAATTTGGTAAGAACAGTGTCACTAGAGCGTCCAGTGAATTAGATGCTTCTACCTTAAAAGAAAGAAACAAGATGATAGGTGGACACAATGCCTAGTCATTATATAGATCGTGGTATTATTAAATGGGTGCCTTTTAGTGCTTTGAATGGCTATAATTCAATGTTAGATGAGATGAAACACCGAATAAGAAAAACTGAAAAACCCGTTCTTAGTGATGATGAGTATGATAGATTAAATCAAAATATTCAAACAGCTATAATCAATGAATTAGAAGTTGAGGTTTATTATTTTGATAAAGGTTATATTAAGATGAGTTATGGTAAAATAAAAAAATTAGATTTTGTGTATAAATTATTGGTTTTAAATACAGAAGAGAAAATACCAGCAATTGATGTGATAAGTCTAGATATTACAGCATGATCATTGTCTCAATTATTAAAAATACCTATTCTATGATAAAATATAGGTAGATAGGGATAAGGGGGCGTTTATAATGATTAATAAAAAAGCGTATGCAAAAGTAAACCTTTTTTTGAATGTGTTAGATAAAAGAAAAGATGGTTACCACAATCTAGAGATGATTAATGCAAAAATAGATTTATGCGATGATATATCTTTAAAAAAGTGTGAAACAAGCACAGGAATTATCATTAAATCCAATGATTTATTTTTATCAAACCAAGACAATATCATTTTACAATGTGCAAGATTTATGCAAGATAAATATAATATTAACTATGGAATAAAAATCAACATAGATAAAAGAATTCCTTACGGTGCAGGGTTGGGTGGGAACTCTACAGATGCCGCAACAGTGATAAAAGGTATAAATGAATTGGCTGAATTAAATCTTTCTTTAGAAGAAATGAAAGAGATTGGAAATATGTTTGGCGCTGATATCCCTTATTGTTTATACGATGAACTAGCTTATGTAACAAAAACAGGAGAAGAAATAAGGGTTTTAGAAAATGAAATCAAGGGGACTTCGATTTTAATAGCCCATCCTAAAAAACATATTTTAACTTCTTCAGTTTTTAAAATTGCGGATAAAGAAGGATATCAGTCTAAAGATATCAATCCAATATTAGATGCTATAAAGGATAAAGATATTCATCTTATTCAACAACATTTATACAATAGTCTTGAACATATAGTTGTTAATATGGACGAAGACATGATGGCTTTTAAAACGAATCTCATAGAAAAAGTTGGTGCAAAAGGATTAGTAATGACTGGGTCAGGATCAACTTTTATCAAAGTATTAGAAGAAGTTAATGAAGAGGTTAAGCGCTTTGTTAGTGAAAATAAAGATAAATTTCTTGTAAATATCCATAAAATAATATAATTTTTGTTAAATTGCTATAAATTTTTCAGTAATCTATTGAAAAATGAAAAATAAACGTGTTATAATTACCGCAAGAGGTGGTAAAGTGAAGATTACAGAAATTAGGGCAAAAAGAATTAAAGGCAACAACCGTTTGAAAGGAATCGCAGCCATAACTATTGATGAGTGCTTCGTGATTCATGAATTAAGGATTATTGATGGTAAAAATGGTCTTTTTGTAGCTATGCCAAGCCGCAGAATGCCAAATGGTGAATATAAAGATGTTGCACATCCGATTAACACCGAAACGAGAAGTATGATAGAACAAGAAGTTTTGGAAGCTTTTAATGCTTTACCAGAATTAGAAGAAGACGAAACAGAAGAAAATGAAGAGAAAAATGAAGAAGCAACAGAAGACACTAACGAATAGTTAGTGTTTTTCTTTTGCAAAAATAACCTTTATTGATTCTTTGTTTTGTTGTATAATAAATGTGAGAAAATATTATAGAAGAAAGGATAGCGATTTTTTAAAATTGCGAAAAAATTATGGCTTTATTTCATGGTTCTAAAGTTAAGTTATTTTCATTAAGTTCTAATGTTGAATTAGCAAGAGGTATAGCAGAACATATAGGTATACCTATGAGTGAATGTTTAGTGACTAGATTTGCGGATGGAGAAATCAGTATTGATATCCCAGAAACAGTGAGAGGTCACAAAGTTTTTGTTATCCAATCTACAAGTGAGCCGGTTAACGAACACCTTATGGAGTTATTAATTATGATTGATGCATTAAGGCGCGCATCAGCTGGTGAAGTGAATGTTGTGATGCCTTATTATGGTTATTCGCGACAAGATAGAAAAGCAAAAGCGAGACAGCCTATATCTGCGAAATTAGTGGCTGATTTATTACAAACTGCAGGAGCAACTAGAGTTTTATCAATGGATTTACATGCGCCTCAAATTCAAGGGTTCTTTGATATACCCATTGATAATTTTAGAGCCCTACCTATATTAGTTGATTATTTAATTAACAAGAACCTAGAAAATGTATGTGTTGTTTCCCCAGATCACGGTGGAGTAGCTAGAGCTAGAGATTTAGCTGATATTTTACAAGCACCTATTGCTATTATTGATAAAATGAGACCGGAACCTAATGTCGCAGAAGTGATGAACATTATTGGTAGGGTAAAAAATAAAACATGTATATTAATTGATGACATGATTGATACAGCAGGATCAATGGTTGCTGCTTCAGAAGCCTTGATAGAGGCTGGAGCCAATGATATTTATGCTTGTTGTACACATCCTTTGTTTTCTAAAAATGCACCTAAAATTTTAAACGAATCACAAATTAAAGAAGTCATTACTACAAATACAATTCAATTACCCGATAACAAAAGATTTCCTAAATTAGTTCAATTGTCTATATCTGAACTAGTGGGTGAAGGTATTATTCATATTATTGATGACAAAGGTGTTTCTTCTTTATTCACAAAAGACTTTCGAAAATAATAAAATATGATATAATAAGATAAATCAATGATTGGAAGAGTAAAGATAAGCTAGTTTTTATAGAGAGTAAGGGGCCGGTGAAACCTTATAAACACTTATTTTGAAAAACACCAGGAGAGACAGAAGAATTAAGTAGAACTGTCCGTAGAATCTGCGTTAAAGATACGAGTGCTAGGCAACTAGAACTAAGGTGGTACCACGGTTAATAATCGTCCTTTTTATAAGGACGATTTTTTATTTTTTAGGGGGTGGTAATAATGATCTTTGATCAATTAAACAATTTAATAAAAGGACATTCCATAACAACAAAAACAAGATTTCACAAAGAAGAATACATAGATGGTGAAAAAGATACTTTTGTTCATTTAGACATGAAGACTTTAAGGAATATAGCAAAAGAACATTATAAAACCATCACAGACAAAGAATTTCATGATTTAATCACACATAAGTATCATGAATTCCGTATGGTTGCTTTATTGATTTTAATCAATCAAATCAATGATGAGAATTTGAAAGACATTTATGAAAAATATCACCATTATAGACAATATGTTAATAATTGGGATTTGGTCGATGTATCAGCCCCATATATTGTGGGACCATTTATTGAAAAATACAATAAAGATAGTGTATTATTAAAATATACTGAAGATGATCATATGTGGGTGAATAGAATTGCGGTAGTATCTTGTTTGTATTTAATAAGAAAAAATAAATTAGAATTACCGATTAGCATCATAAAAAGATTATTAACACATGATCATGATCTCATGCATAAAGCCAATGGTTGGATGTTAAGAGAAATAGGGAAAAAAGATAGAAGATTACTAAATTTATTTATCAAAGATAATTATAGTTATATGCCACGGACAACTTTAAGGTATGCTATAGAAAGACATGATTCAGATATAAGAAAGAAAATTTTAGGAGGAAACTTAGAATGGATATAGAAATTAAAAAAATATTATTAGATTTTAAAGCTTATGCAGACAAAGAAGTCATCGTTAAAGGTTGGGTTAGAAATAACCGTGCTCAAAAAGAGTTTGGATTTATTGATTTGAATGATGGAACTGCTTTTGAATCAGTTCAAGTTGTTTATGAAGACAAAGAATTAGAAAACTTTAAAGACGTTGCGAAATATAACAGTGGTTCAGCTGTTTCTGTTAAAGGTAGAGTTGTACTTACACCAAAGATGAAACAAGCATTTGAAATTAAAGCAGACCAAGTTATTTTAGAGGGAAGTTCTTTAGAAGACTATGCTATTCAACCAAAAAGACATACAAGAGAATTTTTGAGAGAGAACGCACATTTTCGTCCAAGAACAAACCTTTTCAATGCTGTTTTTAGAGTAAGATCTGTAATATCATATGCAGTACATAAATTTTTCCAAGAAAGAAACTTTATATATTTGCACTCTCCAATCATCACCGCAAGTGATGCTGAAGGTGCAGGAGAAATGTTCCAAGTCACAACTTTAGGACAAACTAAAGTTGAAGAAGGACATAAAAATGATTTCTTTGGTAAAAAGTCTAATTTGTCTGTTTCTGGGCAATTACAAGCAGAAGCATTTGCTCTAGCTTTTAAAAATGTTTATACATTTGGACCAACATTCAGAGCAGAAAAATCAAACACACCAAGACATGCATCTGAGTTTTGGATGATTGAACCAGAGATTGCATTTGCTGATTTAAATGATGACATGCAACTCGCAGAAGATATGGTCAAATACATTATTAAAGATTTGTTTGAACAATGCCCTTCTGAATTAGCGTTCTTTAACAAGTTCGTAGAAAAAGGTTTAATTGACAAACTTAAGAATGTTTTAGATTCTTCTTTTAAAAGAATCACACATAAAGAAGCAACGGACATTTTACTTAAAAACAACGATCAATTTGTTATTAAAGCAGTCGAGGGTGAAGACCTAGCAACTGAACATGAAAAATTCCTAACAAAACATTTCAATGGTCCTGTATTTGTTACAGATTGGCCAAAAGGTATTAAAGCTTTCTATATGAGAATGAACGATGATTTAGAAACTGTTGCCGCAATGGATTTATTAGTACCTGGCGCAGGGGAATTAATTGGTGGTTCTCAAAGAGAAGAACGCTTAGATATGTTAGAAAAAAGAATGGAAGAAATGCATGTTGATGGTGAAGAACTATGGTGGTATAAAGAACTAAGAAAATATGGTGGAAACAAACATGCCGGCTATGGTTTAGGTTTGGACAGGATGATAATGTATGTCACTGGTGTTGACAACATTAGAGATGTAATACCTTTTCCAAGAACCCCTAAAAATTGCGAATTCTAGATAAATAATAAAGCTCAAATTAATATTAATTTGAGCTTTTTTTATTTATTTGATAAATTCGCAGATTAATGTGCCGTTTATATCATAAAATCTGTAAGTAAGAGAATCAAAAATATCAAAAATATCGGTAGTATCTATATCATCTGAGATTATAAATGGGGGCATGATTAAGCCATGGTCATAATCTAAGAACTCAAATTGCAAAGACCCTTCTAGATAATCAAATTCATTAGATAGTGTATAATCGATTTCACCGCGATGAGCTTCACTTAAATCAACATTGGAATATATAAGAGAAACATATGTATATAGATATAGTTTTTGATTGTATGAGCCAATTTTATAATAACCATAGACGTCAGCGTCTTCATTATTTGCTCGAGTGTTTAAAGAACCCACCATTTTTTGAAAAGGCTCATCCTCGCCGTTCAGATAAAAAGAAAAGAATCCATCTTTCCAATCAGGGAAATATTCTACAAAAGAAATATCATCTTCAAAACCTTGGTTACGACTGATATATGAGTCAATGTATTCGCCTTGTTGGTTAACGATTATCATTTGAGATAGTAAAACGGTGTATGTTTGATTATCTCTTTCGTCTATATCCATATCGTCAACTTCGTAATCTTGAGGTACGTAAAAGTTATTTTCGACATATTGTATATAATTGCGCTTGGCTTTCGAGTCGGCTAAAAGATTAATATCTGGATGTCTCAAATACATAGGAACAGTTATATTCATCTTATAAAATTGCGGTGGATATAATTCAATTAATTCATAAATATCAGACATATCCTCTTCCAAATCGTCTATTTCAAGCCCCTTCAATTCCCAAGTCCTGATTGGGAGTTTATTAGAATGGATTCTAATATAAGATGACTCGTTATTATAGTTTATTTCTAAGTAATAGCGATATTGACCAACTTTAAATACATTAAAATCTACTGGGTATTGATTGGATATATTATTGGATGCATAAGTATAGGGTGTGAAGTAATCAAAAGTATCATTATAAGATGTTCTTTGACCGGGTTGAATAACACTTGCCTTATAATATAAAGTAAAATTTTGCTGATCAACTTCTGATTCCAATAGATACTCGTTATAACTGAGTTGTGTAACTCTATAATCTAGTTTTTCGTCGTTTAGGGTAAAAATAAAAATACTTAAAACAATTAATAAAGTTGTAAGTATAAAGGCACTAGCTAGAACCATCGGTCTTTTAAAGTAATTGTTTTGGGTTGGTTTTTTAGTTTGTTGAAGTAGTTTGTTTATTTCTGCTTCTTTAAATGCATTAATTTCTGCATCAGTTATTTTTTTGTTTCTTCGGAAATTATTCATTTTGGATATCCTCCATTTTCTCTTTTAATTTATTAATGGATACATTAATGGTGTTGTATATGGTTTTAATAGGGGATTTGAGTAACTTTGCTATTTCTTTGTAACTTAGTTCACTAAAAAAATATAAGTTCATTATTTTTAAATGCTTTTTGTTTAGTGTTTTATTCATTAAAACAATCACTTTTTGAATATCTTCACCTTGAATTAACTTTTCTAAGATTGCATCATCTGATTGTTTCATATAGTTCAGATATTCATCATCAAAATCTAACTTATATTGATGATACTTAGTTTTGAAATGATTAATGGTATGATTATGAGCAATACGATAAATCCAGGTTCTTATTGACGCTTTTTTTGGATTATAAGAATTAAGATTGTTATAAACTTTCATGAATACATCTTGAGTTAGATCTTTAGCATCTTCAGTATTATTGGTTTGTTTTCTTATGTAATGAAATATTTCATTATAGTATTGTCTCATAATATCTTCAAATTCTTTATCTGTAATTATATTCATCAGTCCCCCTTTGCTTATATATACAACACAATTGAATAAATTCCCGAAATTCAATTAAATTATATCATAAAATATATACATAATAATGATCATTAAAAAAAGCAAGGTAATTAAACCTTGCTTTTAGTATATAGTGAATATATTATTTTTTTGATTTTTCTTCTTTTGGTGTATCTTTTAGTGATTCAACTAATCCGCTTGCTAAACCAACAACACCTTGCATTTCAGAAGGGATGATGATCTTAGTAGCTTGACCTTTAGATACTTCAGCCATTGCTTTGTAAGCTTCAAGTGTAAGTACGGCTTTATCAGCACCAGCTTTTTTAACAATCTCAATACCACGAGCAGTTGCTTCTTGGACTTTAAGGATTGCTTCAGCGCGACCTTCAGCTTCTCTAATTGCAGCTTCCTTTTTACCTTCAGCATCTAAGATGTTTGCTTCTTTTTCACCTTGAGCAGTTAAGATTGCTGCTTGTTTTTTACCTTCAGCGATAAGAATTGATTCACGACGTTCACGTTCTGCACGCATTTGTTTTTCCATCGCTTCACGAATTTCTTTAGGTGGAATAATATTTTTAACTTCGACACGGTTAATTTTAATACCCCATGGGTCAGTTGCTTCATCTAAAATAATTCTCATTCTTTCATTAATCAAATCTCTAGATGTTAACGTTTGGTCTAATTCTAGTTCACCGATGATGTTACGAAGTGTTGTAGCAGTTAGTTGTTCTATTAAGAAACCAGGATTTTCTGCACCATAGGTATATTGGTGAGCATCTGTAACTTGTAAGAATACAACAGTATCAATTTGCATAGTAACATTATCTTTTGTAATTACTGCTTGGGGTTGGAAATCTAGGACTTGTTCTTTAAGAATAATATAGTCTTTAATTTGTCCTCTAGCATCATAAGTTCTTTTGATTTTGTCAACAAATGGCAACAAGAAATGTAGACCAGCTGTCCAAGTAGTATGATATCTACCCCATCTTTCAATGATGTATTCTGTTGCTTGTGGAACAACTTTAACTCTAGTTCCTAGGTAAACAACAATAATGAGTAATAGTACAACCAATACGATAATTGGCGCAGGGTTAACTTCTAAAAACATTGCATTTAACATTAATTTCTCCTCCTATTAATTATATTCATTTTTTTTATTTTTCTTTGGTTTATAGTTTAACACAATTTTTGATAAATTATCTCTTAATGTAGATTTATCTTTTGATAATAAAATAAGGAATAAATCTAATAAGAAATATGCTGGAAGAATGATGAAAGCATAATATGGACTGATTAAGAATAGAACAACTACTAATATATATTTGAGTAATAAATCATGAATAATGATATTTATCATTGATACTTGTCCAACGAGCTCAATTCTTAATAACCTTCTTCCGGGCGTTAGTCCTTTAAAGCCGATGATAATAAGACCTAATAATACAATCATTCCTAATGTGAAATAATAAATAAGTCCTACATTATAATCTAACAACAATCTATTATAAACACTTGAATCAGCAGCATAATGATGGTTTAATATTGAAAGTTTATCTCTATATACTAGATAAGCTTCATTCCTAGCATCTTCATCATCTCCTGCGCTTTCTTTAGCTAGATTATATTCGTTTTCGACGGCTTCTTGATCTTCGTAGTATTGGTTGATGACTTCTTGGTAATTAGCATCTATTTCTTGGTAATTATCAACTCTGTTTTGTAAAATATTTTGTCCGAATAATATAAATGTTAAATATACAAAGGCTAGAGCTATTGAAATATCAACCAAAGCAGAAATTAATCTTCTAAAAAATCCAGCTCTCATTGCTTTCTCTTAACAACTAGTTTAACACCGTTGATTGCTAGGACGATGACTCTTTCGTTTAAGTAGACGTTTTCATTTGATATTGCTGTCCAAATTTTACCTTGAATTTTCACTTCACCGCGTTCATTATCAAGGATAGGTTTGATACAAACAGCTTCTTGGCCTATAAGGCTAGATGCATTGGTTCTTATTTCGTTTCTGCTCATGTATTTTTTGAAGATTGGTCTTAAACTGATTAATAAGGCAATCGACGCTAACATGAATACGATAACCTGAGCCCAGATGGCTTCAGGGAAGAAAATTGAAACAATTAGAGCCACAAAAGCACCTGCAGAAAACCAAATACTTGAGAAGTCCATTGTCATTCCTTCAATAACAGCAGCTACAATAATAATCGCGAACCACAAATACACCATGTAGTCGCTCAAAATAATTTCTAGTATCATATTATTTTTCTCCTTTATTTAAATCGATAATTAAGGATTGATCAGAATCACTCCAATAACAACTAAATTTATAGTAATTATTATTTTCAAAATTTAAATCAATCATTTCCGCAATTTCTTCTATAAATCGCTTATTACTGATTCTTGAATAACTTGATTTGATCGTTATATTATGTCTTTGTTCTTTTGGAGTATACTCTAATTCAGTATCCCCTTTACGTATGGGCTTAATAGCAATTAGTTTTCTTTCTTTGTCTATGCCTAATAAAACAATATAAGCCTTTTCTAGATAAGTGGTTGCGGATTTATTTAGTGTTATATTTGAATCATAAATTGTCGCAATCTCATCTACTTTTTTTCTAGATATCCATTCAAAGTTTTTCATGGTTCACCCCCATTATATTACATTGCTTTTATATTACTAATTATATCACGATATTTTAGATTATTCAATATAATCAGATAATTATTTTTAATTATTTTAAATTATTTCAAGTTTTATTTGTGTTTTATATAGAATTTATGTACTATATGTAAAGGTGATAAAAATGAAAGAGTTTAATGTAGAAATATCAAGATCTCTTAATAAAAAATTTAAAAGCAAACTTTTGGCTAAGTTTTTAAAAGCTATTGATGAATATAAACTTATTCAACCCAATGATAAAATATGTGTAGCAATGAGTGGGGGAAAAGATTCTTTAGTTTTAGCTATGCTTTTTGAAGAGTATAGACGTCATTATCAAAATGATATTGAAATAGTTTATTTGATGATGAATTCAGGATTTAAAGATGAGTTTATCGAAAATCATTTTAAACTTTTAGATAAGATAGGTATTGATCAAACAACCATATCTTCTAAAGTGTATGAAGTGGCCAACGAAATGAATCCCAAGGCGCCTTGTTTTTTATGCGCTAGAATGAGGAGAGGTTTCCTTTATTCAAAAGCCCAAGAGTTAGGTTGTAATAAATTGGCTTTGGGACATCACTTTGATGATGTGATAGAAACCACTTTGATGAACATGTTTTATACAGGAACATTTAAAACCATGTTGCCGAAAGTCAAATCTAAAAACTATGAGGGTTTAGAATTAATTAGACCAATGTATTTGATTAAAGAAGAAGATGTAAAAAAACTGATGGCTTACCATGAATTACATGTCAGCCATAAAGGTTGCTTGTTTCAAGAGAGACAAATCAATACTAAAAGAGATGAAATGAAAAAGCTAGTCAGTGACTTAAGAAACGTGTATGAAAATATTGATATCAATATTTTTAGATCGGCTGAAAATATAAATTTAGACAGCACACTTGGTTACATAAAAGATGATATAAAACACAATTATTTAGAAGCATACGACGAAGAATAAGGTAAGAAAAGGCATCCACTTTAACTAGGTGAATGCCTTTTAATTTATATAAAGGTTTCATATGAAACATTATTTACCTAAGCAGAATTTAGAAAATAAATTATCTAATAAGTCATCTCCACTTGACTGACCGGTTATTTCACCTAAATTAGCCCAAGCTTTTCTTAAATCTATTTCTACAAAATCAATAGGTATTTGATCTATAGCCGCTTTCTTAGCATCTTCTAAAGCGCGTTTTACTTCTTTGAATTTACCTATGTGACGTACATTTGAAAGAAGTGTTTTGTCGCTGTTAAGTATTTTTTCGTCAATAAATAATTTTTTGACTGCTTTAGATAATTGGTCAATGCCTTGGTTATTTTTAGCAGATATGTTAATCACTGATTCATCTTTTAAATCTAGTTTGTTTCCTAAATCCATTTTGTTTGCGATGATGATTCTTTGTTTGTTTTTGGTTAAGTTTAGTAATTCCATATCAAGGTCATTAAGTTTTTCTGATTGGTTTAAAACTAATAAAATTAAATCTGCACTTTCAATTGCTTTTTTAGATTTATTGATACCAATACGTTCAATAACATCTTTGGTGGTTCTTATACCCGCTGTATCTATTAACTTTAAAATAACACCATCAAGATTAAGTTCTGCTTCAATTAAATCTCTTGTGGTTCCGGAGATATCTGTAACGATGGCTTTATCTTCTTTTAGTAAGGAATTTAATAATGAAGATTTTCCAACATTAGGTTTTCCAACAATGACGGTTTTTATACCGTCTCTAATCATTTTTCCTGTCTCAGATTCATTGATGATGTCATCGATTTTCTTTATTAAAATTTCTATTTTTGGTAAGACTAAATCATTTGTTAATTGATCAACATCATCATATTCAGGGTAATCGATATTCACTTCGATGTTTGCGACAATATTAAGGATTTCTTCTTGTAAGTTTTCAACAAGTGTTTTAACATCACCTTTGAGTTGGTTGTTGGCTAATTGTAATTGGTTATGTGATTTAGCATTTACTAAATCCATAATACTTTCTGCTTCAGTTAAGTCCAAGCGACCATTAAGATAGGCCCTTTTTGTAAACTCACCGTTTTCTGCCATTCTGGCACCATGTGATATTAATAGTTTTAATATTTCATTGGCAATGAAATTGCCACCATGAGTAGATATTTCAACAACATCTTCTGTTGTGAAAGATCTTGGGGCTTTAAATATCGATATCATAACTTCATCAATAATCTTTTGATGATCATGGATATGACCATAATGGATAGTGTGCGTTTTTTGTTTATTTAAATTTGGCCCTTTGAAGATTTTATTAACAATTGAAAAACTATCTTCTCCAGAGACTCGAATCACGTTTATTGCGCTTGAACCATCGGCTGTGGTTTTAGCTGTAATTGTATCAAATATCATTTTTGCTTTATAAGTTTAAACTTATATCCTCCTTTCGAAAAGGTAGCTGATATTATTTTAACATATTTTATGATTTTGTTGTATAATATACATACTATTGAGGACGGTGATTGAATGAAAAAATTTAGGAAACCTTTAAGATTTTATCTAACTTTATTTATATTATCTTCATTGGTGATTGCTGCTTATACAATTTATAGAATTGTTGCGGATGATATTGGTATCAGTGAACTTTATACTTTATGGTTCTTGCCATTATTTTTTATTGTTATTTATTATGGAAGCGATTTTCTTTTAGATAAAATATTCAATAGGAAAAAGAAAGTGGATTATGAAGGTAAGTTCTTGAATTCCATTGGAGAAGAAATGAGAAAATCTAATGAATTTCTTATAGAGGATTACAGAAGATTACAAATCAATTATAAATTTCAAGAGTCTTTAAAAATGGCTTATAAAATATACATAGATGGCGAAGATGAGGTATTCAATATTGAAAAATTAGAAAGAAAATTCAATAAAGGAACTGTAGAATATCGGGCAATGTCTTATGTCATAAATTATATAAAAGAAAATGATGTTATCGATGGAAAAAAAGACAAAAATACGGTATAATAAATTTGATAAATTAAAGAATAAATCGGAGGCAAAAAATGAGCTATAAAGCATTGTACAGAATCTATCGTCCAGCAAGTTTTGATGAAGTCGCTGGACAAAAACATATTACCCAAACTTTAAAAAATGCTTTAAAGAATGATCGTGTAGCTCACGCCTATTTATTCAGTGGTCCTAGAGGTACTGGTAAGACATCTATTGCTAAAATTTTTGCTAAAGCTGTTAATTGCGAAAAATCACCAATCGAAAACCCTTGTAACGTTTGTGAAAACTGCCTTGGTATTTCTGATAACTCAATTAGTGATGTTATTGAAATTGATGCAGCTAGTAATAATGGTGTTGATGAAATTCGCGAGTTAAGAGATAAGGTAAAATACTTACCAGGATATGTGAAATACAAAGTTTATATTATTGATGAGGTTCATATGTTATCAACCGGTGCTTTTAATGCCCTTTTGAAAACTTTGGAAGAACCACCTCAACATGTTATTTTTATTCTTTGTACAACTGAGCCACAAAAGATACCAGCAACTATACATTCTCGTTGTCAAAGATTTGATTTTAAGTCAATAAGCAACGCAGATATTATTGATAAATTATTTGAAATAGCTGAAGAAGAAAATATTGAAATCACTGAAGAAGCAGTTAAACAAATGGCGAATTACGCTGAAGGCGGCTTAAGAGACGCTATTAGTTTATTAGATCAAGTTTATGCATATAGTCCTAAAAGTATTGATGTAGATGATGTAAATGAAATATGCGGGACAGTTTCTGTTGTTAAACTTATTGAAATGGTGGATTCGATTGTTAAAAAAGAACCTGCTAGAGCAATTAAACTATTAGGTGATTTGATTAGCGAAGGGAAAGAGATTAAAAAAATCACTTTAGATTTAATTGATTTTTTTAAGAACGTTTTAGTTTATAAGAATTTAAATAAATTAAATGAATTCTCTATCTATGATTCTTTGGATGAGTTTAAATCATTTGCTAAAGAATTATCTAGTCATCGTTTGTTCATGATTTTGGATGTCTTAAACCAAACATTAAATGAAATGAATTGGAGCGGGCAAGCTAAAACTTATCTTGAATTGGCGTTTTTGAAAATGACAGACCAAGAGACAAGCGATTCAGAAGCGATGTTTGAAAAAATTGATGAACTTAAAAACAGAATTGCTTATTTAGAAAACAACCGAAATGAATCTGTTAAATTTATACCATCTTCTAATGAAGTTAAAGCTGATGAATATAAAAAAGAAATTATTAAACCAGCTGTTAAAGTTAAAGAAGATGTTCAAGAAGATCAAACCATAGAAGAAAAAGAAGAAAAAGAAATTACTAAAGTTGATCCTAAAAAAGATGAGTTTGAGAAACCAAGCACTAAAGAAAAAATTAAGGAAGATATGTGTGGAGATATATCAAATACGTATGATATTGCTTTTGTTGAAGAAATTTTAAATAATGGTGATGTAAAAGACCGCATGTATTTAAATGATGAATGGCAAGGCTTTGAAAGAGGGCTTGTTGATAAAGATGAGAAATATCTTGCTTCTTTATTTGAAACTGGAAAAGTCGTTGCTTCTAAGAAGAATAAGATTATTGTTACTTTTTCTAGTGCGACCATTTGTAATAAGTTAATGGTTCCTGACAATAAAGATGTGATTAAGCGCTCCTTATATAATAAGTTTAATAGAGATATGGATTATATGGCATTACCGACAAATGTGTTTGAAGATATCACAAATGAATTTAAAGAACATTATCTAAAAGGCGAAAAAGATATTAAGTTATCAAGAATTTATTGCGAAGGCCTTAAAGATGTATCGAATATGAAATCAGGAACTGAAGAAAGAGAAGCTAAAATAGTTAGTGATGCTAAAAATATCTTTGGAGACCTGGTAAGGATTAAAGAATAGGAGGAAGTTGTATGTTTAACCCACAAATGATGCAAAATTTTAATAAAATGAAAGAAGACCTTAAAACAGTACAAGACCAAGTTTATCAATCAATATTTTATGGTCAATCTGGTGGTTCTGTTGTTAAGGTATCTATAAAAGGTAATAAACAAGTATTGTCAGTAGACATAGATAAAAATAAAGTTGATGTTGAAGACTTTGATTTAATTGGTGATATGGTTGTTGCCGCAATGAATGACGCTATAAAAAAAGCGGATGCAGAATTACAATCAGCCATTGAATCTGTCACTCAGGGTATGAGTATACCAGGGTTATTTTAATGAATTTTCCAAAATCAATTGAAGATTTAATTGTTCAGTTTATGAAATATCCGGGTGTTGGAAGAAAAACAGCTGAAAGGTTTGTCTTCCATACCATAAATAAAATGGACAAGGAATCGGTGAAAGAATTATCAGAAACATTAACCCAATTAAAAGAACGTATCAATTACTGTAAAGTTTGTAATAATCTTACAGACAAAGAAGTTTGTCATATATGTTCTAACGAAAAAAGAGATCAATCAATCATATTGATTGTTGAAAGCCCGAAAGATGTTTTTTCAATAGAAGATACATCACAATATAAAGGTTTATATCATGTATTAAATGGTGTTTTATCACCCGCAGATGGTATTGGGCCAGAAGAGTTAAACTTGAAGACTTTATGGGATAGGGTAGCTGAAAAAAAAGTGAAAGAAATCATCATTGCAACGTCATCGACTCAAGAAGGAGAAACAACAGCTTTATATATTAAAAGAGTCTTACAAGACACTGATTTAACAGTGAGTAGAATTGGTTATGGGGTGCCTGTTGGACTTAATTTAGAGTATGCAGATCAACTGACTTTATCGAAAGCTATCGAAAACAGAAAGAAATTTTAATAACTATTGAAAATATTACTTAAAAAAACATCTATTGTGTGATATTATATAATGATGTTCTGTGTTTAATGATTTAAAAAACAGTTTATAGGAGGTGCGGAATGCATCGAATTGGTTTAACTAAAACATTAGCGATAATGGATACGATTAATGACTTTTTTAAAGGCATTATTGACCAAGTAACGTTCTATCTAGAAAATATCGAACCATGGGCTGCAGGTTTAATATTAATAGGAGTTGCTATTTTTGTACTGGTAGGGCTATTTGTTTTTCTAAAGAAATTTGTTAAAACATTTATCATTCTTGCTATACTAGGTGGCGCATTTTACATTATTTATACACAAACAGAAATATTGAGTAACATCTTGAAGATTATTTATTAATTTTCAAGATTTTTCGCATGAAAGAAAGGGTTTTATTATGACAAAAAGAATATTGATGACAATTATCATGGCAATGAGTGCCATATTGCTTGTTTCTTGCGGTGGTTCTGAGACTCAGGAAGCAAGTTTACCCAATTTAGAAGGAGAAATTCTTTCTGATATCGAATCTACTTTAGATGATCTTGGAATAGATTATACTATTCAGTATGTAACAGACCCTGATTTAGATGAAGGAAGTTTTATATCTTATGGAAATGATCACCAAGTTGGTGATGTAGTTTTAGAAAATGAAAGCGTTATAGTGATCGTATCAACTGAAGATTTATATCTTCCAGATTTATCTGGTATGGAACAATTTGATATTTTTAACTTTTTAAGTTCTAAAGGTTTTAGTATGAATAGTTACGACTTTGAAATTATTGTTAATAATGATGTTGATGATATGACATTTTACGGATATAAAAATCATGACATCGGCGATCAAATTGATGATTCAGAAGAATTCATTATTTTAATTGCTGATAACCAAGAATCTTTACCTGACTTAACAGGAAAGCTAGAAACTGAAATTAAAGATATATTGGATGAACAACAAATTAAATTCACTTTTAGCGAAGTTGAGAATGATGATTATGCTGAAGGAAGTTTTGCTTATTATCAAGGTTTTGATATTGGTGACTATTATGAAGAAGATTCTACAATAGAAGTTGTTCTTTATAAAAACTCATTTACAGATACTGATTTAGGCTTATTTATTTCTAAGTATATTGATAGTGAAGATAACTCTGCTATTGAATTATATAACCCTACGGATGATGATATTAACCTTGAAGATTATCATTTAGTGATTTACGCTAATGGCTCATATGATGTAACATCTAGAATAGAGTTTGAAGCTGATAGTGTTATTGCTGCAAAAGATACATTTTTGATTACTTCAACCAATACAGATGCTTCATTACAAAAAATTGCAGATTTAAGAAGTGCAGATTTTGTTTTTGATGGTAATGACACCATTCAGTTAAGATATAAAAATGATACTTATATAGATACAGTTTATAACTTAGGTGAAAGAGGATTTATCATGGATAATGAAATTTATGTTCGCCGTGATACTGTAAGTTCAGGTAATAGAGATTATTCTTTAAGCGAGTGGACCGCTTTTGTTCCTGATTATTATGAAATCATAGGTACGCATCCTTTAGATATAGATGATTTATTGACTTTGACTCCTGCAGAAGTAAGTGCTTTATTAATAAAAGGCTTTGATCATTCTGAAGGTGGGATGGCTGAAGTTGAAGTAAGAGATATTCATGATGGAGATACCGCAGCGTTCTATCCAGGATTTATGGGTGATGAACGTGTTAGATTCTTAGGAATCAATACTCCAGAAACAAGTCCAACTGTAGCGCCTGATGGTCCTGAACCTTGGGGGTTAGAAGCTAAGGCTTATACAACGACTATTTTAGAGTATGCGGATACAAATGATTTACCTATCTATATTCAAAGCGACCCTGATCTTGGCTATTCTGAAACTTATGGTAGACATTTAGGTTTAGTGTGGGTTGATTTAGGTGATAACGTACTATCAATCGATATTTTAGATAGTGAAGAAAATGTATTATTCACAGAAGAATTAACGGGTCTTATTCTAGTTAATTATCATGTGGTTAAAAACGGATTTTCTTATAACTACTATGGTAGTGAATCTAATTTAGTGATTAATAATCGTTATATGATTAGATGGCTTCAAGAAGCTGAAAAATT
Organism: Mycoplasmatota bacterium; assembly: GCA_018622675.1. GTDB lineage: Bacteria > Bacillota_I > Bacilli_A > Izemoplasmatales > Hujiaoplasmataceae > Hujiaoplasma. The sequence goes on along the minus strand of CP076020.1, from coordinate 1,592,810 downwards.
CGCAAGAGATAATAATTTGGGAATTCACGAATGAGAATTTTTGGTAGGTTTCTATATGCCTTATTTGCAGTAGGGATATTTTTGTTGGCTTTTAGTTTCTCGACAATCAAAATGAGAGAAGCGTATTATGAAGATATCTTTGGTGGGTCACTGACTGATGAAGCATCTGACCTTCCAGAATTTTATTACTTCTATGCATCCTTTCCGGATTATCATAAAAGTGAACCAGTAGTAAATATTGATCAATCTGGCTATCAGATAAGAGCTTATGAAATTGCAAGGATTATAAAAGATGATCAAGATGAATTTTCATCTATTGAAGAGTATTTATTCTTTATAGTTTATCACGAGCAAGTAGGAGAACTTGATAAAGTCAATACAATCAAATTACATAACAATGACTCAGGAGAAAGCTTTGATATTGATTTAATCAGATATCAAGGTTTAGATATTTTATCCTCAGTGAATGCGGAATCTTCTATGTTTTTAGTTGAAAAAGGTGAAATAGATTTAGAAAACAACTATAATCTAATTCAATTAAAAGACACAGAAAACAATACGATAACTGAAAGCGCTTTAAATTTAAGTGAAGAAGATTTTACCATTAAGGATAAATTAACTGTATTTTATAATGAGTATAATGAATTTCCAACATATGAAAACATTCATTTGTTAGAGGATTCAAGTATACAACCTAAGGAACAGGTTGTAACAACCAATAACTACCTTGTTGATGAATATATATACATCATGGGGATTGTTATGGGTGCATATTTCTTGATATTAATATTTTCAACGTATTTTATTTTCTTTAAAAAAAGAAAAGAAAAAAGAAAACCATATGAATAAGAAAGTAAATACGAAAAATATAATAATATATGGATCATCTCTAAGATCCGAATTAAATCTAATAAACTAATTATTTAGGGGGACATATTAAATGGAATTAAGATTAGAGAATTTAACAAAGATTTTCACAAATAAGACTGGTACAGATACAACAGCTGTTGATGATTTAAGTATAACAATTGACTCAGGAACACTTGTTGGTTTGTTAGGGCCATCTGGATGTGGTAAATCGACAACACTTTTCATGATTGCAGGTTTATTAAAACCTACAAGAGGTAAAATCTTCTTCGGTGAAGATGATGTAACAAAATTAGCGCCTGAAAAAAGAGGTATTGGTTTAGTTTTCCAAAACTATGCATTATATCCTCACATGACTGTTTACAAAAACATCATGTTTCCATTAGAAAACATGGATGTTCCAAGAGATGAAGCAATTCAACGTGTTAAAGAAATGGCTGACTTAGTTGGTATTGGAACAATGTTAGACAGAAAGCCTGCTCAATTATCTGGTGGACAGCAACAACGTGTTGCTATTGCAAGAGCGCTTGTAAAGAAACCAAGAGTTTTATTATTAGATGAGCCACTATCTAACTTAGATGCTCGTTTAAGATTACAAATGCGTGAAGAAATTAAAAGAATTCAAAGAGAAACTGGAATTACAACAGTGTTTGTAACCCATGACCAAGAAGAAGCAATGAGTATTTCTGACAAAATGGTTGTATTAAACTTTGGTGTTGAGCAACAATATTCTGCACCACAAGAAATGTATAATACACCAGCAAACTTATTTGTAGCTAAATTCTTAGGTAATCCTCCAATCAATTCTTTTGAAGCTGACGTTAAAGATGGCGCTGTAATTTTTAATGATCAAAAATTCATGCAATTTAAAGAAGTTAAAGATGGTTCATATATCATCGGTATTAGACCTGAACATTTTAGAGTTGCAGAAAAAGATTCAAAAGATAAAATTAAAGTTGATATCAAAGAAATCTTCCACGTGGGTAGAGATACTATGATTCACTTTGAATTAAATGGACAAAACATTCGTGCATTAGTTGATTCCGATTCAGTGGGAGACAATGACAAATCTGTAGAACTTACTTGTAAACGTAAGAGATTATATGTCTTTGATAAAGATACTGGAAAGGTAATCAATCATGGCTAGTTTAATAAAAAACATTAAAAGTTCTTTCAGAAAGATGACGACTTCAATTAAAACGTTTTTCTGGGATATGAGAAGAGCCTTTAATGCGAGAAAGAAAAAAATTGGAGCATATTTAGATAAGAAAAATTTAAATCTTGCAACAAAATTTCCGGGATGGGCTAGAGCGCTAATATATTTATCTCCTGCACTTATTGTATTATCGGTATTTACTTTTTGGCCAATTATAAACTCATTTAGATTAATGCTTTATGAAGGTTACAACATGAGTAATAATACAATTACTGGATACACAATATTTGGTAACTTTATTAAAGTTATTAATGACGAAAGTTTCCTTTTTGCTGCATCACATACTGAAGGGACTGCAGTTATGAATACATTGATTATTGTATTTATTTCAGTGCCAGTTTCAATTTTCTTATCATTATTTATTTCTGTAGCATTAAACGGTATTAAACCATTAAAAGGTTTTTTCCAAACCATTTATTTCTTACCATATGTAACTAACACAATCGCGATTGGGTTAGTTATTGCCTATATGTTTAAAGCTGATGGCGGGTTAGTCAATGAATTATTTGGTTTAGGTAAATTTTCTTGGGTGGAACAAGGCGCTGAGTATTGGCGTTCAATGTTCGTGTTAATCTTTTATGCAACTTGGGGTACATTGGCTTTTAAAATTATGGTTTTCTTAACAAGTATCCAAGGTATTGATAAACAATATTATCAAGCAGCAGCTATTGATGCGACACCTAGAAGAAGAATCTTTTCAAGAATTACTGTGCCATTAATTTCACCAATGATTTTCTATATTTTGGTGACATCAGTTATTGGGGCATTTAAAATCTATAATCAAATCGTTGCGTTATTTGGTGTTACTGGTCGTCCGGCTGGAGCTAACTATACAATGCAATCTATTGTTATGTACATCTACCAATACATTGATGGTGGCGGAAATAACTTGTCGATTGCAGCAGCGGGATCGTTAATTTTGTTTGGTATTATTTTGGTTCTTACTTTAGTCCAAATGCAAGCCAGCAAAAAACGCGTTCACTACTAAGGGAGGAGCTATAAAATGAATAGAGACTTATTTAAAAAATCTAATAATTTAGAAAAAATTACATTTATTTTTGATGCTTTTGCAATTATAGCTTATATTACTCTTTTCTTAGTTTTCTTTGGAATGTTAATATATCCAATTGATCCAACAACAAATGAAGTTATTTTAGAAGAATTAGAGTTTTTCTTCCCAACTTATGAGTTTATTGGAGCTAATATTGGTTATGCACAAATGAACTTAATCATCTCGATTTTAGTAATCTTCATGATTATTTCAGTACCAATGTTTGTGATTAATGTTAAGAAACTAAAATCAAGAACTATTTATGAAGTAGATTCATATGTTGCAGGTTCAAAATTTACGAATGCAATCATTAATTTACTATCATTTAATATCGGTGGATTTGTCTTAAGAATATGGAATATGTTTATTCTAGTAGAGTTTGTAAAGGGTTATAAACCTAAAGACTTCTTTAAAAGTATTATTCCTGCAATTAAAGCTAAATTCAGCAAATTAACAACAAAAAAAGAAAAAATTGATGAATCAGAATATGATGATGCAACTTATACTTTAAAGAAAAATATTAGACGTCAAAACATCGCTCATGTACTGAGATTATTATTGACTTACTTATTCTTAGTCTTTATGGCTTTGATCATTGTTATTCCATTCTATTGGATGATCTTAACTTCATTAAAAGATTTTACAGGAGCAACATCAACATCACCTGAATTCTTTATTGGATTATCAAGAATGAATTGGATTAACTTTAAAGTTGTATTAGAGGAATTGAATTTTGGTTTATATATTAGAAATACGATTACAGTAGCTATTTTCTCTACTATCGGTACAATTATTACTACCATTCTTTCTGCATATGCTTTTGCTAGAATTGAATTTAAAGGTAGAGAATTATTATTTACAATCTTAATCATGACCATGATGATTCCTGGTGAATTATACATTATCACTAACTTCATTACAGTTAGTAAAAATGGTTTAGGATGGGTAGGAACTGAGAATAACTCATATTTCCTAGCTATGATCATTCCATTTATCACAAGTATTTCATTCATCTTCTTCTTAAGACAAAACTTTAAGCAGATTCCAGAATCATTATATAAAGCTGCTCGTATTGATGGATGTAGTGACTTTAAATATTTAACAAGAGTGATGGTACCAATCGCAAGTCCAACTATTTTTACAATTACTATTTTAAATGTGTTTAGTTCATGGAATGCATATATTTGGCCAAGAATCATTACTGGTGTTGGTGGAGAAGAAGGTAAACAATACTGGTTGATTTCAAACGCCTTAAGAGATACAGCTTTTGTCCAAGATAATGGACGTGTAATGTATAACCTTCAAATCGCAGCAAGTACCTTGGTTACAGTGCCACTATTAATTGTATTCTTTGCATTTAGAAAATACATTATGAATGGTATTGGACGAAGCGGTACGAAAGGATAAGGAGGAGAAAAAGATGAAAAAAATATTACTATTTTCAGCAACATTATTCTTAATTGTTGCAATGATGGGATGTCCTTCTAAAATAAATCGTGGACCTAGTTTCAACCGTTTGGTTGAAGTGAATGGAGAAGAAGAATTAATCAATTTACAATCTTTAACTTCTGATACCTATCAAAGAGATAAAAACGCATTTAATAGAAATCCTGAAAATGCTGGGGAAACTTTCGATTATAAAGATGTTTATGGTGATCAATATATTATCTATGAACATAAAAAAGGCACTGCTTTTCATCCTGATGACATGCTTGATGATTTAATTAATAATCAAAACTTAATCGCGGTTGACTTTATCCAAGATTATGTTGAGGTTGGAGCAGATAGAGATTATGTTGAAATTTCAGAAAATATTCTCGTAACTTCATTCTTTGATATCTGGAGTGAAGATGATTTTGGTGAAGACTTAACACCAGAGGAAGAAGAATTATTAGGACAAGTAAAAACTGACTCAAATGGTGACTATATTTATGATCCGGATAAAATGATTTTACCTCAAATTTTTGCTACTGGTGAAGTTATGGAATTTTCATTATTAGTCGCTGATGAAGATGGAGCTGAATCAACGATTAGTGGGTTAATCATTATCGTTGACTAAGAACAATTAATATTGGAAATACATTATACAATGTTGTATAATGAAACTAAATATAAATAATTATAAGAATTATATTCGAGGAGGAAAAAATGAAGATTAGTAAAAAAATATTAAGTATCTTTGTTTTCGCATTATTCGCAATTGCATTAATAGGTTGTAATGGTGACGGGACTGATGCGACTACAGAAGCGCCTACAACAAACGCTCCTGTTACAAATCCGCCAATAACGGAGGAAACAGAGCAAGAAGAGCCTAGATTCGTTGGCTTATTCGCAAATCAAACATATTATCGTGGTTCACAAGACTATGATATTTTAGATGGTGTTCAAGCAATTGATGACCAAGATGGAGATATCACTGAAGACATTAATATTGTTGGTTCTTATACACTTTCAAGAACAGGTTCTTATACTGTATATGTGACAGTTGAAGATAGCGACGGAAACTTAATTAATAGACAAGTTTCAATTACTGTAAAAGACTTAACTGCTTATACAATTCCTGAAGAGCTAACGTCAGATAATATCGAAATTGAATTATGGCATTCAAATGGAGCCACTGTAGAAAGTGCTTTAATTGGATATGCTGAAGATTTTGAAGCGTTATATCCAAATATTTCTGTGACTATTACAGCAAATGGTGCTAACTATGATGAATTAAGATCAAATGTAGTTAACGCGATTCAAGGTGGGGAACTTCCAAATATTGTTCAAAATTACCCTGACCACGTGATGGAATATATTGATAAAAATGCAGTTATTCCGATCACACCTTATATATATGATGTTAATCATGGATATAACCCAGATGTAGAAGGAGAATCATTCTTAGATATCGTATTAAGTTATAGACAAGAAAATTCACAATATACACCAGATGGTGAATATTATTCTATTCCATTTAATAAATCAACAGAGGTTATGATTTATAATAAAACGATGATGGATGCATTAATTGAAGAAGGTGTCATTGCAGAAATCCCTACTACATGGCAAGGATTAATGGCATTAAATGAAGATTTAAGAAGAATAGCAACTGAAGACAATGGTGTTATTGATCAAATCGTTGATACTTTAAATCAAGCTGAATCTAGTTCTGTACATAAAACTGCAGAAGAAAGACAAAATATTAAAGACAACTTTGTTCCAATTACATATGATTCACCTTCAAACGCATTCATTACTTTAACTAGACAATGGGGCGGAGAATATACGACAATCAATGCTGAAAGACAAGGGGTTATTTTATTTGATAATGCTCAAACAAGATCAGCAATGTCTTATTTCTATGATAACAGAGATGAAGATGACAATCCTGGAGCATTCACTGTACCAAATAGATGGGGAACTGAATATGGTTCAGATGCATTCAAAACTGGTCAAACAGCAATTACATTTGGTTCAACTGGTGGAGCAAGATATAATACGCCTACTGTTGTAGATGATGAATTCTCATTTGAATTTGGTGTAGCACCAATGCCATATAATGCTAATATGCCACAAAACAGAACAGCAATCCAACAAGGTACTAACATGTCAATTACAACAGCTGGAACTGACCAAGAAAAATTGGCATCATGGTTATTCTTAAAATTCTTAACAAGTCAAGAAGTACAATTAGATTTCGCATTAGAAACAGGATATTCACCTGTTAGAACTTCTGTTTATTCTCAACCAACATATATTGATTTCACAAATGGTTTAGATACAGATGGAAGTCCTCTTGCTGGAGAAATGTTAATGAAATCTAAAGCTGCAAATGCGGCAATGTTACAAGCTGATATATTATTCTATGACCAAGCATTTGTAGGTTCTTCAAAAGCAAGAGCTGAAGTTGAAGCTGCATTTGAACGTATTATATTAGGAACAGATGGCGACAAACAATCAATTATTGATAGTGCAATCGCTGCGGCTAAATCAGCCTCTGAAGCAGTCTTAAATTAATTATTTAAAATTAATTTAAATATATAATAATACTTATTTCTAAAAGGAGGAATAAAATGAAGTTTAACAAAAAGTTATTCAGTCTTCTTTTCATTGCATTATTCGCTATTGTTTTAGTGGGATGTAATGGAGACGACGAAACGACCGAAGCGCCTACAAGTGAAACGCCGACGTCTGTAGATTTTCAGCCTGCTATCGATTTCTTACAAACAGTTTATGTTGACACAATAGAAAAAGAAACTTTCGAAGCGACTGATGATATTACATTAATTGATTCTTTTGGTGATTACACTTTTACATGGAGTAGTAGTAACACTGATTATCTTGCAAATGACGGTACGGTAACTCGTCCAACTGTCACAGAGCAAACGCAAACTGTTACATTAACAGTAACGATTGCTTCTGGAGATGAAACAGAAACTTACAGCTTCTTCGTAACAATTAAAGCACTAGAAGAAAAAACAGTTGAAGAAATTCGCGATGAAGTTTTCTTATTCGTTTTTGCAATTCCAGACAATGAGTTTTGGACATCAGCAGATGATCTTAACTTAACAACAACTGGTAAAGATGATAATGGGAACGAATATCCAATCACTTGGACTAGTTCACATCCTGATATTATTGCAACTGATGGTGAAATCACTCAACCTGAAGATGCAGATGTAGATGTTACTTTAACTGCTAAGTTTACAGTTGATGGTACTGAGTTCTCACAAGATAGAACTTTCACTGTAGCAAAAATGGCAGTGGGTACTGAAGTAGATTCAATCGCTGATGCAATTGCTGAAGGTCAAGATGCATATGTTGAAATTACTGGTATTACAGTGATTGCAAAATATGACAATGGTGATGTATTCTTTACAGATGGAACAGATATTCTATATGTATATTCACCAACATTTGATTCTGAAGTAGGTAGTGTCTATGACATTACTGGTAATATTGATTTTTATTACAATGCACCACAATTAGCTGGAACAGCTGCAAAACCTTTAAGAGTTGAAGCGTCAACAGAAGCGAAATCTGATATTCCTACAGTTGATAAAGATGGAATTAAAGATATTATTGATGCAACTTCAGTTCCATCAGCAGAAAAACCACATGAATATGTTCAATTTAATGTAACAGCAAGTGTATATTATGAAGAATCATGGGGTAACTATTCAGTATTCTTAGTTCCAACTGATTATGACTTTGATGCTGATTTAGCAGATGGAGCTACACAACCAAATGGTGATGCAATTATGATTTATTATCACTCAGATATGGATGTTCTAAAAGCATTCCATGGTGAAGAAATCACTATTGACATTATCATGCAAGGTTATAGAACAGATAAAACAGTTTTCTATGCAAACTTCTTTGGAACTGCTTTAGATGTTGGATTAGAATTTGATACTGATCAAGATGCTGTTGATACAGCGTTAGGAATCTTCGATTTCCCTAAAACAATTATCGAAGATACAACATTAGAATTATTTGACTCAGCTTATGGTGTAGACTTATCGTTTGCATCAACTGATGATACTATATTCGACGCAACTACTGGAGAAATTACAGTAGATGACTTAGATGCTCAAGAGGTTATAACAGTTACAGTTACAGGAACATTAAATGATGTTACAACATCAAAAGAATTCGACATTAAAGTTGGACCACTTCCTGTCATGACTATTTCTGATTTCATCGATTTAACAATTGGAGATTTAGGAAAAGTTGAAGGAACTGTTATTGCTGGTGGATATTATGGATCATTCTTCATTGCAGATGATAGCGGAAATATCGCATTAAATGTATATGATGATGATTATGTTGATCTACTAGAAAGAAATGTTGGTAATATCATTACTGTATCTGGAGAAAGATCAATCTATAATGGTTTAATCCAAATGAAAGTTGATACACTAGCATTCAAAGAAAATCCATCAATACCTACACCTACAAATGTTGATGCTTACACACTTGATGAAGATGGATTATTAACTTATCAATCTCAATTAATTGAGTTAACTGGAATGATTATTGATACAATCGAAACTGACAAATATGGAAACTATGAAATCACTTTCGAAAGAATTTCAGACGGCGAAACTATATTTATGAAATGGGATTCAAGATATGACTTACCTGCTGCTTTATTTGCTGAATTAGAAGCACTTGAAGAAGGAGATAAAGTTGATGTTGTCACTATTCTTTCATGGTACAATGGACCACAATTAGCTTTAGTAACAACTACTGAATTCACAGTTCAAGAATTAACTGATCAAGATAAAGTAACTTTAGATGTTAGAAACATGGGAGACGAATTAGAATTAACAGCTGACTATGCTTATGCAACTGGAGATTTTGGAAGTAAAATTTCTGTATTAGAAATTTTTGGTACTGCTTCTAACTTTATCGATTCAACTTCAACTACTGGAACTTTAGAAGTTTCTAAAGCTTACGGTACCGAAGTTAGCGCAATCATTACTTTTAAAGTCGTTAGCGGAACAGTTGAAGAAGAAGTAGAAGTTGAAGTAACTATTCCTAGTTCATCATTAATAGCACCAACAACTGAGTTAATTATTTCAGAATATGGTGAAGGTTCTTCAAACAATAAATGGATTGAAATTTATAATGGTACTGGTGCTGAAGTTGACTTATCAGATTATAAAATAGTTGTATATTCAAATGGTTCAACTGAAGCAGGTAATACTGAAGAATTAACTGGTACATTAGCAGATGGAGAAGTATTTGTAATCTATAATGCTGATGCTAACGCAGCTGTTACAGCTGAAGGCGATGTAGCTTCAACAGCAACTTATTTTAATGGTGATGACGCTGTTGCCTTAGTTAAAGATGGTACTATTATTGACATTATTTTAGAAGTTGGACATACAAAAGACGATAAAGTTGCTGGTGAACTTACTTGGGTTAGAAAAGAATCTGTATTATCACCAAACACAACTTTTACAGCTGCAGAATGGGATGAATATGCAGCAGATACATTTGATTATGTAGGATCACATGATGTTGAAACAATTGATATGGATGATGCTACTAAAGTTAATGCTGACTTAGCTGCTTTAGATTTTGGTGGAATAATTAAAACTGCTCAAACAGTTACATTACCAACAACAGGCGCTAATGGAAGTACTATAGTATGGACAAAAGAAGCGGATGAAGATTCAAATGCTACATTTGATGCTACAGATAGTGAAATTACATTTACTGAAGTACCTGCTGACACTGTAGAGGAAGTAACATTACAAGCAGTAGTTACATTAAATGACGAAGAATTAACTGGAACATTTGTTTATAAAATTGAAGGTGTTACAGATGTTGATAGAGTAGCTGCTGATATTGAAGAGTTAAAGACTAATATTACTGGTGGAGATGCTTACACAGAAGTAAGCGTTTCTCTTCCAGCTACTGGTACAAACGGTTCAACAATTGCTTGGGACATAGCAGATGTTGATTCATTAACAACATTATCAGGAACTGATTTAACAATTGCGAGAGCAGAAGGTACTGATTCTGTAGTTGTATTAACGGCTACAATCACTAAAGGTGGTGTTTCAGAAACATTAGTTATCACATATAATATGATGGCTGAAATAACTGATTTATCATCACTACATTCAATGACTGATGATGAATATGACATCGCAACAGGAACTGAAGTTTATGTTGTTGGTGTTATTACTCAAGATACATTCGATGGTTTATTTATTCAAGATGAAAATGGTAATGGATTCTTTATAGATGATAAAGATGGAACTGTTGGAGAAGAAGTGATGTTTTCTGGAACATTAGGTGTTGATTATGGCGTAAGAGTGTTGCTTAATGGTGTACAAGAAACTGTTGTTTCTACAGCAAACGACTTAGTTTATACAACCTTAACTGCTGATGAAATTATTGCCTTAGATGCTTCGGACTCAGGTAGACTAATTACATATACCGGTTTGAAAGTAGTTTCTATTTCAACAAGTTACCCTTATCCTGCAATATTTGAAGTAGAAGGGACAAGCAAAACTATTCAACTTACTTTAAGATTTCATGGAAATTATGCTGACTGGTTAAATGATGCATTTGTTGCTGGTGATTTATTACCAGAAACTTCATTTATCTTCTACAATTATAGAGATGATGATAACCAAATAGATACCTTTGAGATTGAGTTTACTGATAGTTTAAAACTTCAAGCTGATACATACAGTTTCCCTGATATGCTTACAATTACAGAAGATTATGTTATTCCAACTGCAAAATATGGATCAACATATACTGTTACAGGAATTACAGGAGATGCTGCTACATATCTTGATTACACAACAACTGATGGCTCAATTCTATTTACTGCACCAACGGGAAAAGTCACTGGTCAAATCACTATTGAAATATCTCTAAATAGCGAGACTGTAGTTACTAAAACCTTAGATGTTGAAGTAATTAATTCTGTTTATTCAACTGGTTTCGAAACATCTGAAGGATTTACTTCAAGTACTGGCTATACTGGTGGATTAACAGATGTAAATGGGTGGACAGTTGGAGAAGGTACTGTTACAACAACTAATGGTTCTACTGATGATATGCATTTGCAAATGAGAGATTATGATTCAGTCTCAGGATTCCCATATGCAGAATATGTATCTACTGTAGCTTTCAACAATGTTCAGTTTTATTCATTTACTAATCAGTCTTCAGGAATGGAGTTAGTTGTTCAATTTTCTACTGATGGAACTACATGGAGTACTGGAACAACTATTACTTTAACAGAAACTGATAGTGTATATGAGATTACTTCCGATGTAACTGACGCAACTTATGTTAGATTTACAGTGAAACATACATTAACACCAGATAAACAAAGAGTTAATTTAGACGACATAATATTATACTAATTTTTTTACAAGATAACTTGAGAAAGTTTAATAAAAGGCGCTACTTAATGTAGTGCCTTTTTATTATATTTATCAAGAATGATTATAAAAAAAAGTGACTGCAATTAAGTAATCACTTTAATTATTATATTTATTCTGCTAGGTCTCCCCAAATAAGTTCCGCGAAGTTAGGATAATCAATGAATGGGTTTCTATTTCCTTGATGTTTATAAATGACATTGTTTCTATTCATTTCAAATTCATCGACTGGATCTAATTGGTTCCATTCTAGTAAGACTGATAAAATGCCCATTGTTTTTTGATTTGATGCAGTTAGAGGATCTTCGTTTAATGTAAGTTGAAAGTACTTAGTACTCATATAAAATAATATACGTGCAATATCGCCTTTGACTTCATCTCTTGGTTCGAAAGTATCGTTGGTATCAAAGTAATCGAAATAGTCGTTAGATCGTCTTGAATTCTCGTCTGGATCAGAAGGTTTAAGGTTATGAACATCTGTAGCGACACTAGGAAAATCATCGGTGTAACTAACATTTTCTCCTAATCTAGATTGTGGCCATACATGTTCTCTATTCCAATAGTAACCTTCTATATCAGAGGAATAACCTGTAGGGACTGATTCTCCATATTGTCCAGGATAAACTAAGATGACATTATCTGGATTATCTGGATCAATATCTGATTCTTCTAGTACCCATATGGCATCACCATATAATAAATCAACAAAGTCTTCTGAAATAATGTTGTTTAAAGCTACTTTTAATAGTTCACCTCTTAGGTTGATAGCGTCTTCATAGTATTCCATATGAATTTCAAAGGCGTATTCTTCAAGAACAACGTAATCTATATTGATTAAGTTTCCTTGGTAAATAATAGAAATAACTTTTTTTCCTGGTGTTTGAGAGTTAAAGTTTCTGATAGAAATGTCTGAATGATCTACTATAAATTCATCATTATTTGCAAGTGTGACTTTGATTTCTAAAGATGCGATGTTAAAATCTTCATTTAGTTCATAGAACTTTTGGTAGTCAGTGACTTCAATATTAGCAATGGTGTTTTCTGTTGTTGGTTGTTCAGTGGTAGGTATTTCTGTTGTGGTAACATCAGTATTATTACATGCAATAAAAACAAATGATGATAATACAACGATGATGAAGGATAATACTTTTTTATTCATGATGGGTCTCCTTAATTTTATTTTCAAATTATTATATCATATATATTGATTTTCATATATAAAAACACAATGATTTAGTGTTAATTAATAGAAAATAACAATCATTTATGGTATACTATTTTACTATCGTTTGGAGGGTATAAATGACGGAAAAATTTTTTGAATTAATTAATAAGTATGATTCTATTGTTGTCGCTAGACATAAAAACCCTGATTTAGATGCTTATGGATCTCAATTTGGATTGTATTATGCTTTGAAAGAAAGATATAAAGAAAAAAATATTTACATTGTGGGGGATACAAATAATTTAAATTACTTTGGTGATTTTGATGAAGTTTCTATTGAAACAAGAAATAAATCTTTAGTCATCATCTTGGATACGGTTGCTAAACAAATGTTAAGAGAAGTAGATTATAGGTATTATAAAGAACTCGTTTTAGTTGATCATCATAGAAATGATCCTGATATTGACCATGATTTATATATAAGGGATATAAATGCATCATCAACGGCTGAAATGGTCGCTCATATGCTTTTAGAAAAGAATATGACTATAAGTCTAGAGAGTGCTAAAGCATTATATATGGGGATTATAGGCGATACAGGAAGGTTTAGGTTTAATTCAACAACTGCTAGAACTTTTTATGTGACTTCTAAGTTAATGGAAGCGGGAATTAACTTGCAAGAAATTCATGATTTAATCTATTTAGAGACCTTTGAAGATAAAAAGATTAAATCAATATTCTTTGAATCAGTTGAATTGACTGATAAGAATGTCGCTTATCGAAAGAATACAGAAGACTTTATAAAACAATATCATTTAGATACACATTTTGTAAGCAGAGCTTTAGTTGGACAAATGGCTGGTATTAAAGAAATACCTATTTGGGCTAACTTTACTTATGATTCAGAAGAAGATAATATCAAGTGCGAATTACGTTCAAGAGATTATGAGGTACTAAAAGTTGCTAAAAAATATGGCGGCGGGGGCCACTTAAGAGCTTGTGGATGTTCGGTCAATACTTGGGAAGAAACTGATATGATTTTAAAAGACTTAGATTTACTATTAGAGGAGGAAAATAATGGTACAAGATAAAATATTAGAAAAAATTAAAGAATATAAAAAAATTATTATGCATATTCATAAAAGACCTGATGGAGATTGTTATGGAGCGGGATTTGGTTTAAAGAATATTATTAAAGAAACTTATCCTGAAAAAGAAGTTTACTTAGTGGGTGAAGAAGCTGATTATGTTTCATATGTAGGTAAGCCTGATCTTTTAGAGGATAAAGACTTTGAAGGTGCTTTATCAATTGTTGTTGATACAGCTTCAGAAGATAGGGTATCGGATCAAAGATATAAATTAAGTGATTATGTGATTAAAATAGATCATCATATCCCAGTTAATGATTATGGCGATTTAATGTTTGTTGATACATCTAGACCAGCTTCTGCACAAATTATTTTAGAGTTCTTTTTGAAATATCAAGATGAACTTAAAATGAATATGGATGCAGCGATAGCTTTATATACTGGAATTGTAACCGATACAGGAAGATTTAGATTTAGATCTGTCAATTCTGATACATTTAGATCGGTTGCATATTTACTAGATTATGGATTAGATTTTGTAGAAGTTTTAAATAAATTAAGTGTTAAGTCTGAGAATTTATTAAAACTACAAGGGTATGTTTTATTAAACTTTAAGAAAACTGAGAACGGGGTTGCATATATTAATATGACAAACGACTTGGTGGAAGAATTTGACGTTTCATTAGAAGAAGCAACATCTCTTGTTAATGAGTTATCACAATTAGAAGATTGTCCTGTTTGGATGTTATTTGCTGAATATGAAGAAGGATTTGTAAGAGCTAGAATGCGTTCTAAAGGACCTGCTATTGATAAATTAGCGAATCAATATGATGGTGGTGGACATGCTTTAGCTTGTGGTGCTAATTTAGGGACATGGGATAAAACTGAAGATTTATTAAAAGATGCTGATAAATTAGTTAAAGAATATAAAGAAGGATTAGATAAATAATTTTTCTCTTGTGTTTTTTAATTCATTTGATATAATAAAACCGATTTAAATATTCTTTCTAAGGAGATATTATGTCGGTTTTATTTTTTTTGGCGATTGACTGGGTAGATATTACATTTGCTGTTGTTGGAGGTTTAGGTATATTCCTCTATGGAATGAGCTTAATGAGTGATTCTCTTAAGAAGTTAGCCGGGAATAAACTTAAATTATTTTTAGAAAAAACAACAAATACACCATTAAAAGGTATATTTGTTGGGATTTTACTAACCGCATTAATTCAATCTTCTTCAGCAACTTCAGCCTTAGTTGTTGGATTAGTTAGAGCAGGACTGATGACACTACCACAAGCTGTTGGTGTCATTTTTGGAGCCAATTTAGGGACAACGTTTACATCGGTGATTATTTCTTTAAATATAGACAAATATATTTTCCCTATCATTTTTATTGGTTCTTTTATGATTTTCTTTATTAAGAAAAGAAAGATACAAACCCTTGGTCGTGTGATTTTAGGTTTTGGTCTTTTGTTTTTCGGATTAGAAACTATGGGTGATGCACTAAAAAAACTCGTTGAATTAGATGCTTTTAGAACTATGTTATTAAGTGTTGAAGATAGGCCAATCATTGGTGTCTTAGTGGGTGCTGTAACCACAGCTATTATTCAATCTTCATCTGCTACAATTGGTATT
The DNA here is from genome assembly GCA_018622675.1 of Mycoplasmatota bacterium. Taxonomy (GTDB): domain Bacteria; phylum Bacillota_I; class Bacilli_A; order Izemoplasmatales; family Hujiaoplasmataceae; genus Hujiaoplasma. The sequence goes on along the minus strand of CP076020.1, from coordinate 1,576,885 downwards.
TTACAACAATTATTCTCAACAGGAGCTGTGCCTTTAATTGGGGCAATTGCCATTGTATTAGGTGACAATATAGGAACAACGGTAACATCCATCTTTGCGTCAGTAGGTGGGACAAGTAGTGCTAAAAGAACTGCCCTTGTACATGTGATGTTTAATCTTTTTGGTACAGTCTTATTCTTAATATTATTGAAACCATATTCAAACTTAGTTGCTTGGATGGCAAGTTCAGTCATAGGCGATGGATACTTAACTAATAAATTAACCATTTCAATATCCCATGTATTATTTAACTTAATGACCATCTTTATTTTATTCTTCTTTATTAAGCATATTGTATGGTTGGTGACTAAGTTGATTCCTTCTAAAGGAGAACTTGATATTGAAGAGGTTGTTTTAGATAAATTATTATTAAAGGAATCACCTGATTTAGCCATAGAAAACTCATTGGTTGCTATTAAAAATATGAGTAATTGCGCTTTTGGTATGTATGAGTTTATTTATAGCTATGCCATGGAAAATGATGATAAGTCTTATGAAATAGGTTTGCAATGTGAAGAACTTATTGATTCTATGGAAGATAAAATACATAACTATTTGGTTGAAATTGGATCTAATGATTTAAGTTCAAGTCAAATGCAGATGGTTGCGAAAAATATTGATACAATCAGTGATTACGAACGCATAGGTGATCATATCGATAATTTATTTGAGTTATTCTTTGAAAGAAAAGAGAAAAAATTAATCTTCAATGATTTTGAATGCCAAGAAATGAATCAATTGTTTAAATTAATAAGAGAATCTTTTGAAGAAGCTTATCGCGCTTACTTTAATAATGATAAAGATTTAGCTAACCAAGTGATTAAAAGAGAAAAAGAAGTCGATAGACTTGTTAAAGAATTTAGAATAAATCATATTAATAGAATCAATGATCCAAAAATTAAAGATAGTTCTTCAGGTTATTATGTTGATATTCTTTCTAACCTAGAAAGAATTGCTGATCACCTTGAAAATATCGCGTTAAATACGATTAATGAGAGCTTTGCATATCACAAAAATAATCTTATAAAAGATTAAACAAATATACTTGTAATATTTTTAACTTTGCTATATAATATGTAAAGCATTAGAATAAATATGTTTTTAAGCATATATTGATAGAAATGGATGGTAATAATGTCAGATAGAAAAAACATGTCAATCATGGAATTAGCTTATGTAATCTTAAAAGAAAATGAGAAATCAATGACTTTTGTTGATTTGTTTTCAGCAATCGCTGACGAAAAAGATTTATCAGATGAAGAGAGAGCAGAAATTATCTCTCAAGCATATGCTGATTTTGTTAGTTCTGGTAAATTCATTTATACTGGAGATGATGAATGGGATATTAAAGGACGTCAAATTATTGATTTATGGGATAAAGACGGCGCTTATTATGATGAGTATCCTGACTATGAAGAAGAGCTATCTTTATATGAAGACGAATTACTTGATGATGAAGACGAAGATGATGATAGCGAATATGAAAAAGATTATGATGAAGAAGATGTCGAAGATGATGAAGATGAATTCGAAGATGACTTTGATGATGAATTAACTGAAGAGGAAGAAGAACTTTACAACGAATTTGAGAATGAAGATTTTGATGATGAAGATGAAGAGTTCGAAGAATTTGAAGAAGAATCAGATGACTTTGATGATGAAGAATATAATGAATACATGGATGACTACGAAGAAATGTATGAAGACTAGTGAATACTTAAAGGAACTTTCAAAGGAAAGTTCCTTTTTTATTTTAAAAAAATTTTCTTTATTGTATAATGAAAATTGGATTAAATCTATTAAAGGAGAAGAAATGTATGGAAGCTATAAAAAAATTTAGAGAAATGATTAAAAAAATGAAGGCTTATCAGTATGCTTTAACTATCATTGGTTGGGACTCAAATACTGAAGCACCTAGGAATAGTTTTGAAAGACGTTCTGAAATGTCTGGGTATTTAAGTAAAGAATTGTTCGCTTTAAGAACATCTGAAAAATACCAAGAGACTGTTAAGGTCTTATATGCAAATCTTGAAGACTTAGATGATTTACTACAAAGAGAAGTTAAAAAAGCAAAAAAAGAGTTAGATAAAATTGTCAATATACCAGAAGATGAATATGTTGATTATATGAAATTAATCACTCATTCACAAATCGTATGGGAAGATGCAAAAGAGAATAATGATTATCAAGCATTTAAAGGCAATCTAAAAAAAATTGTTGAATATAATAAGAAGTTTGCCTTATATTATGATTCTGATTCTAATCCTTACGACACGATGTTAGATGATTATGAGGAAGGCATGACAAGTAAAGAATACGATCACTTTTTCAATACCTTAAAAAGAGATTTAGTACCTTTTGTTAAAGACATTGTTAGGAAATCTAACCATCAATATGATGAATTAAGAAGTCAATCTTATCCAAAAGAAAAACAAAGAGAATTTTCTCAGTATTTGTTGGATGAATTTGCTTTTGATAAAAAAAGCGGCTTATTAAAAGAATCTGTTCATCCATTTACATGGAATACTTCACCAGAAGATGTACGTTTAACAACTAAATATATGGAAAACTATATATTTTCAAGTATCTATTCAACAATTCATGAATTAGGTCATGCGACTTATGAACAACAAGTGTCTACTGATTTTGATGATACTCTCTTAAACGGAGGGACATCAATGGGTATTCACGAATCACAATCTCGATTCTATGAGAATAATATTGGACGGTCTTTGGCTTTTTGGCAAACACATTTCAAAAAGTTTCAGGAGTTATTTCCGGAACAAAGTCAAGGATATACCGCTCTAGACATGTTTAAAGCGTCTAACCATGTGGAAGCTTCTTTAATTAGAATTGAAGCTGATGAATTAACTTATCCTATGCATATTATGCTTAGATATGATATAGAACACATGTTGATGGATGGAAGTGTCGATGTAGACGAACTTCCTAAGGTTTGGAATGATTTAATTGAGGAATATTTAGGTGTTAGACCTAAAAATGACAGTGAAGGTGTATTACAAGATGTCCATTGGAGTGGCGGCATGTTGGGTTATTTTCCGACCTATGCATTGGGTAGTGCGTATTCAGCGCAAATTTATTATGCGATGAAAAAAGAATTGGATATTGATCAATTAATCAAAGATCATAACATTCAGAAAATTAATCTGTGGTTAAAAGATAAAATACATAAATACGGATCAAGTAAAACCCCTAAAGAACTCATGGAAATGGTTAGTGGCCAAAAGTTTAATCCAAGCTATTATGTAAGGTATTTAAAAGAAAAATATTCTAAAATATACAATTAGTTGCATTGTCAACCTTTTCAAATGACTAGGGATATGATAAAATGGTTGTTGAGAGTGAAAATAAGGAGGAATATATGTTATTAGAGAAAAAATTAATTGAAAAAATCTTAGATACGGCTCTAGAAACAGGCGCAGATTTTTCTGAAGTTTTTATTGAAAATAGAAATGCTTCTGTATTACAATCTGTATCAGGTAGATTAGAAAAGTCTAATAATTCAAAATCATTTGGTGTTGGTGTGCGTATTGCTAAAAAAACACAAAGTGTTTATGCTTATACAAATAGTAAAAACCCTGATGATTTGATTAAATTAGCCAGAGATTTATCTAAATCATTTAGTGATGAAGTGAAAACTAAAAGGACACCACTCATGGAACTTGAGGTTGGGAAGAAACATCAAGTGAAGATTAAACCTAGTGAAGTTGCTTTAAAAGATAAAGTTAAGCTTTTAAAACAATCTTATAAAGCAGCGTCTTCATATGATGAAGTTATTAAACAAGTGATGGTTTATCTTATGGATGACGAGCAAGTTGTTTTAATCGCTAACTCAGAAGGTAGATTTGTTACGGAAACAAGAGTTCGTGTGAGAATGATGACTTCAGCTATTGCTTCAGACAATGGTATGATGCAAACAGGATCATCAGGTGATGGATCAGGAAAAGGATATGAATTCTTTGATGAGATGGATATTGATGGACACGGAGAAGAAGCGGCTAGAATTGCAAAAACTATGCTTTATGCAGATGATTGCCCAAGTGGTGTTATGCCGGTAATCATTAATAATGCCTTTGGTGGTGTTATTTTCCATGAAGCTTGCGGACATTCATTAGAAGCAACTTCTGTTGCTAAAAATGCATCTGTTTTTTCTGGAAAAAAAGGAACTAAGATTGCTGCAGATATTGTAACAGCTATCGATGACGGAACCATTGAAAATGGTTGGGGATCAGCTAACTATGATGATGAAGGTTATCCTCAACAACGTCGCATACTGATTAAAGATGGGGTTTTAAATTCTTACATGATTGATAAAATTAATGCTAGAAGAATGAACGAGGAACCTACTGGTTCAAGTCGTCGACAAAATTATAAATTTAGTCCAACTTCTAGAATGAGCAATACTTTTATTGATAATGGCGACTCTACATTAGAAGAAATCATTAAAAACACTGAATATGGATTATTCGCCAAAAAACTAGGTGGAGGTAGTGTTAATCCTGGTAATGGTGATTTTAACTTCTCTGTGATGGAAGGATATATGATCAGAGATGGGAAAATTGCAGAACCAGTGAAGGGCGCTGCTTTAGTTGGTAATGGTGGAGACATTCTTCATAAAATTGATATGATTGCCAATAACTTAGAAAGACAACGTGGAATGTGTGGATCAGCTTCTGGATCAATTCCTGCTGATGTTGGACAACCTTCTATCAGGGTTCAAGCAATCACTGTTGGTGGAAAAAAGAAAGGAGCTAAATAAGATGAATATTGAAAAATTATTTAATAAAGCTTCTGAAAAAGGAATTACTGATATTCAAATATATTTATCGGATAAAACACATTTAAGTATTGAAATATTTGAAGGGGATATTGATAAGTATGAAATCTCTGATACTTCATCATTAATTATTAGAGGAATATATAATAACAAAATGGGGACTTTTGTTACTGAAGTTTTAGATGATGAGATTATTGATGAAGTCATTGATACAATCATCGCTAGTGCTAAAGAAATTGATTCTTTAGACGATGCAATCATCTATGAAGGTGATAAAGAATATAAAAAATTAGATGACATTTTTAACGAAGATTTAGAAAAATTAGATGTTAAAAAGAAAATCCAAACATTAAAAGATATGGATAAATTCTTACATGAATATGATGAAAGAATGTCTGTGGTTGAAACGATGTATTCTGAAAATACCAATAAAGTAGTCTTAAAAAATTCAAAAGGACTTGATTTAGAAAATGTAGCTAACTCTGCTTATATGGGTGGTTCTGTTATAGTTAAGGACGAAACTGACCAACGTGTTGGTTTTGATGTATTGATTTCTAATGACTTTAATGATTTTGATATTAAAAAAATCGCTCAAGGTATAGCAGATGATGCTTTGGCTGCATTAGGAGCTAAACCAGTTCCTTCTGATGCATATGAAATCGTCTTCTCTAATGGTGCTTTAGCAACATTATTCTCAGCATTTCAAAATATTTTTTCTGCAGATGCTGTTCAAAAAAACACTTCATTACTAAAAGGAAAACTTGACCAAAAGATCGGTTCTGATTTAGTAACCATCGTTGATGATCCTTTTATGAAAAAAAGTGCTCGATCAAGATCTTTTGATGATGAAGGTGTAGCGACTGCTTATAAAGAGTTGATTAAAGATGGTGTATTAAAGACTTACTTGCACAATTTAGTGACTGCAAAGAAAGATGGTGTTTCTTCAACGGGTAATGGCTTTGGAGGTTCAGTTTCAGCGGTGAACTTAAAGATGGAATCAGGGAGTTCTAAATTAGATGATATGATTCAATCAATGGAAGAAGGCATTTTTATTACAGATGTTCAAGGTGCTCATGCTGGAGCCAATGCAGTAAGTGGTGATTTTTCATTACAAGCCATGGGATATTATGTAAAGAATGGAAAAAAAGTTAGACCTGTTGCTTTGATTACTGTCGCAGGAAACTTTATAGACATGTTAAAAGATATTACAATGGTTGGTAACGATGGTAAATTAAGTTATTATGGTGTAACTACCCCATCAGTAAAAATCAAATCAATGCCAGTTTCTGGTAGCTAATATAAACTAAGAGATGCCTTGAGGCATCTCTTTTCATTTAGTGATTATTATAGTGATTAACTTTACAAAAAGGCGATATAAAGGTATAATTATAGTGTTAAATAAATAAATAGGAGGAATTAAAAATGGGTTTAGTATCTGCAAAAAAAATGCTTGATGAAGCATACAAAAATGGTTATGCTGTAGGGCATTTCAATATTAATAATTTAGAATGGACAAAAGCAATTTTATTAACAGCTGAAGAAAACAAATCGCCAGTTATCTTAGGGGTTTCAGAAGGCGCGAATAAATACATGACAGGATTTAAAGTGGTTGCTGATATGGTGAAAGCAATGATTGAAACACTTAATATTACAGTGCCTGTTGCTTTACATTTAGATCACGGTTCTTATGAAGGTGCTAAACAAGCAATTGAAGCTGGCTATTCATCAGTGATGTTTGATGGTTCTCATTATGATATTGATGAAAACATTGAAAAAACAAAAGAAATTGTTGAATTAGCACACTCATTAGGTATTTCAGTTGAAGCTGAAGTGGGTTCAATTGGCGGCGAAGAAGATGGCGTTGTTGGTGCTGGTGAAGTAGCTGATCCAAATGAATGTAAGATGATTGCGGATTTAGGCGTAGATTTTCTAGCTGCTGGTATTGGTAATATACATGGAAAATATCCTGAAAATTGGAAAGGTTTAGACTTTGACGTATTAAATAAAGTCAATGAAATTACTGGTCAAACACCACTCGTATTACATGGAGGAACTGGTATTCCAGAAGATATGGTAAAAAAAGCAATCTCTATGGGAGTTTCGAAAATTAATGTTAACACTGAATGTCAATGGTCGTTCGCAGAAGCAACCAGAAAATATATTGAAGAAGGTAAAGATAAAATAGGTAAAGGTTTTGATCCTAGAAAATTATTAGCACCTGGTGTGGATGCTATTAAAGCGACTGTTAAAGAAAAAATGGAATTATTTGGCTCAATTAATAAGGCCCAATAATTAAAGATATCATATGATAGAACTTTTAAAAGAATATCAAAGTTGGTACATTGAGAATAAAGAATTTTTTGAAGGATTAAAATCTCATGAATCTGTTTTATACACAAGATTATATCCTGTGTATGATGTTTTATATTTCTTATATAAAGAAAATAAAAATGAAGATTCACTAGATGAAGATATTGATAAAATCATACAAGTAGGTTTAGAATATCTTCATGGACAACTTTTCACATGTAAGCTCTATTATGAGAAGTTTTTCAATAAAAATTTTCACGCTTTTTTAGAATATGACCGTGTTGTTAACTACTTATTGTTTTTGGAAGATTTAAAATATGAACTCAATGAAAAGAAAATAGATTATGATACAGAAGGTTTAGAGGATATCATTGATTATCTTGAATCAATGATATCAGAAAAAAAAGAAGTTCTTGATAACTTAAATGTTTACATTGATAGTAGAGTATCTAATATTATTCAATTAGATCATTATGAATTCCATTCAATTATCGATATATTTGTTGAAATTGGGGATACATTAGGAATTAATTTTGATGACGAAGAAGATTTAGTCATCGGAGAGGATATTTAAATGAAGAAAAAAGAATTTTATTCGACAATTATTGTATTTGCTTTAGTCGCAACGGCTTTAATTGTTACCAACTACATCATGAAATACATGGATTGGTTATTGCTTTTTGCAATTGTTTTAATAGGTTATATGTATTTTAGATATAGATTAACGACACCTATGCAAAAGTTTTCTAACAAATTCAACATGCTTATGGACTATGATCTAGATATGGAAGCTGCTATTCAATTAGCACAAGAACATATTGATAATGCACCAACAAGATCGATGAAAGCATTATTTCAAGTGCATTTAGGAATGGCCTATTATAATAACGGAGAATATGAACGTGCAATTCAGACATTCGATGAGATAGAATTAAATAAGTTGAATACAGTCTACCATGTTTTGATTTTTGCTCATCAAGCTTATTCACATTACGAACTAGGTAACCAAGATAAATTTGATTTGGCATTAGAGAGAATAAAGAATATTAAACCACAAATTCATCGTAAATTTGTTGGTTACGCTAACTCTTATGAACGCTTGTTAACTGTTATTAAAAATATAGAAGATGATCCAGAAGATTATAAAGCGGTTATAGAGGCTAACTTATCTCAACATCATGGCTTTATCTCACAAAAATTAGTTTATCATTATCGTATGGCGCATTACTATAAAGTAGTGAATGAAACTGAAAAAATGGATATTGAACTTGCAAAAGTTTTAGCTAATGGTAAAGGTCATTTTACCGCTAAAGAAGCTGAAAAGATGTTCCAAAATTCAGTTAAGGTTGAAGATTATGTATTTACAGAGGATGACTTTGAAATGGAAGTTCCTTCAGATGATGAAGAAATGCCTGTTCAAGATCAAATAGAAGATGCTAAAGAGATGGATGTATTTGATGTGACACCAGACAATATAGAAAACAAAGATAATAAATAAAAATAATAAGGGGCTGTAAAGAAATAAAAAGAAAAAACAGCCTATAAAAACTCAAAACCGGGCCCACAAGGGTCCGGTTTTTTTTTATAATTAGAGTATGATAAGTACAACTAATTACACAGTAAATTATACTACAAATCAACTGGTATTACCATTGGATATTGGAATTAAATTAGATAAAAATTCTGAGGTATATACCTATCTAGAACTCATGAAAGGGATAGATTTAAAAAAATATTTCGATAGTCCAGAAGTGAAAGGAAGAAATCGAAAAAATAGAGTTCAGATAATAAATGCAATTCTATTTGGGTTTATGGCTGATGTAAGAAGCACACGCAAAATAGAAAGTGCCTGTAAGAATGATATTCGATTTATGTATCTACTAGGAGAGATGAATCCACCATCACATACATTAATCAACGAAGTAATGAATGAAATCAAAGAAAAACTGGATTATTTATTACTAGAAATTAATCAAGAAATTATGAAACGAGAAGATTTAGAACTTGAATATTTGTATATCGATGGCACAAAAATTGAGGCAGATGCGAATAAGTATAGTTTTGTGTGGAGAAAAAGTATTATTAAGTATCAAGCAAAATTGTATGAAAAGATTAATAAAGAACTATCAATATTAAACGATATATTCAAAGAGTATGGTTATAAAACAATCCAAAATAAAGATCAATATACTGGGGTAGAAATAGAAAAAGCGACACAACGTTTATTGGGTATATTGAATCATTTAAAAATTGAATTCGTCTATGGCAAGGGAAAGCGTAAAACGCCTATACAAAGGGTTTATGATAGATTTAAAACCTATGCAGAGAAATTGAAAATATATGAAAAAGATTTAGAAATTATAGGGCCTAATAGAAACTCTTATGCGAAAACGGATTTAGATGCGACATTTATGCATATGAAAGAAGATCATATGCGAAATGCACAATTAAAGCCAGGCTATAATGTACAAATAGGCGTATCGAATGAATATATCATGACTATTGAAGCTTTTCAAAATGGGTCAGACCAATTAACGTTTGAACCATTCTTAGAAAAATATAATTTACTATATGGAAAATATCCAAAATATCCTGTCGCAGATGCAGGATATGGTGGCTATGATAATTATATCTATTGTATTGAACACGGGATGGAACTGTATCAAAAATACAACACCTGGGAGTTAGAACGCAATGTTCCATACAAGTTGAAGGCGCCTTTGGAATTATCAAGGAAGATATGAAATTCCGTCGTTTTACAAGAACCATGTTTTCAGGGATTAAATTAGAACTAAACATGATTGCGATTGGCTATAATCTAAAAAAATACTACAATAAAAATTATAGATAATTACAATTAAATCACTAAAACCTTCATTTCTAAGAGAAATGCTTTTAAATAGACTAAAAAAAGGACAAATTTGTCCTTTTTCATATTTATACAAAAGAAAAGCTGTATAGATATAAAATCAATTAAGATTTCATTTCTTTACAGCCTCTTTATCATTAGTTTTTGATTTTCATTTGAGGAAATAGTAATACATCTCGAATTGATTTTGAATTTGTTAAGAGCATCACTAAACGGTCAATGCCAATACCGATTCCACCAGTAGGTGGCATCCCATATTCTAAGGCTTCTACAAAATCAATATCCATTTCATTTGCTTCTTCATTTCCTAAGTCTTTTTCTTTTAATTGATTTACAAATCTTTCTTTTTGATCAATTGGATCATTTAACTCTGTATAAGCATTAGCGTATTCATGACCATTGATAAATAATTCAAATCTTTGTGTGAAACGTTCATCATTAGGGTCTTTTTTTGTTAATGGAGAGATTTCAATTGGATGACCATAAACAAATGTAGGTTGAATTAGGTCCTCTTCGCAATATGCTTCAAAGAATAAATTGACGATGTGACCAACACCATAAGCATGGTCTTCAACTTCTAGATGGTGTTTTTTAGCAAGTTTTTTTGCTTCCTCAAAGTCATAGATATCAAAGAAATTAATGCCTGTTTTTTGTTTAATTAAGTCCACCATGTGAACTTTTCGCCAACCTTTTGATAGATCAATTTCTTTGCCATCGTAATTAATTTTAGTTGTGCCATTGGTTTCCATTGCTAAATGAGAGATTAAGTCTTCACTTAAATCCATCATCCCTTGTAAATCTGAATAGGCTAGGTATAATTCAATAGTTGTAAATTCAGGATTATGCAATCTGTCTACGCCTTCATTTCTAAATAATCTTCCAATTTCATAGACACAATCAAAACCACCAACAATTAATCTTTTTAAGTGTAATTCAGTAGCTATTCTTAAATAGAATGGCATATCTAAAGTATTGTGATGAGTTGTGAAAGGTCTGGCATTAGCACCGCCTAAAACGGGATGTAAGACAGGTGTTTCAACTTCAATATATCCAAGGTCGTCAAGATATCTTCTCATTCCACTGATGATTTTAGAGCGTTTTAAGAATGTATCTCTAGATTCATCATTGGTAATTAAATCAACATATCTTCTACGATAGATTTCTTCTTTATCTGATAATCCATGATATTTTTCTGGTAATGGTCTCAGTGCTTTAGTCAGATGAGTGAATTTTTTAACTCGAATAGAAAGTTCTCCAGTTCTGGTTTTCATAGGGTATCCTTCAACTCCAACGATATCACCTAAATCACCTTTTTTGAATACTTCATAACTTTCTTCACCGATTTCATCAATACGCACATAAATCTGCACTTGTCCCCATTGGTCTTGGATATGGGCGAATCCAGCTTTACCTTTAACACGTCTCGTCATGACACGCCCTGCTGTTTTAACCATAGGCTTATCTTCTAAATCGTGTAGGTCTTCTTTAGTGTATTCTTCAAAGGCCTCGACGATTTGTTTTGTGTTATGAGTACGGTCAAATCTAGAACCAAAAGGATCAATTCCTAGTTCTTTTAAATGTTCAGCTTTTTCTCTTCTAATTTGTTCTTGTTCTGTTAATTTATTTTCCATAATAACCTCTATTCTTTTATTCTCCAGCATTTCTTAATATTTCTAAATTCACTTGCATTTCACTAATATAATCTTTTCCTTCAGCTACTTCACTGTCTGGTAAAGCTTGTAAAATATCAAATTGTAGTTTTTCTGGTTCTAATCCTAATTTAACCATTTCAGCGTAGATACTATCGGTAGCAGGAGAACTGCGTTTTTCTTCGTATATTAATTTTGTAATATGATGTGAGTCTATTTCATGCATAATTTTTTCACCTTCTTCAGGAACCATACCATCTGGTTGTTCATGGTATCCAGAAGAAATAGGAATATAATGTAAATGATAATCTTCGTTTAAATATCCATATAAGTTAGTAGAAGTAATGACAGGTTTGTCCATAGCTGTGATAGTTTCTATATAGTCTAGGTGTAATTCTTCTAATTTAACTTTAAGGGTTAGGTAATTTTCATCAAGTATTTGAGATATGTCAGGGAATTTAATGCCAATATAGTTGTAGACAAGTTCTAGTGCATCTAGCATTCTTTTAGGAGAAACCCAAAAATGTGGATCAATACCTAATGATGTATGGTCTTCTGAATGAGTAACTTGATCGTTTTCATCATGCTCATGGGTATGAATGACTCCTGGTATATATTCAATATATTCGGTTTCTTCTTCAATTTTAATTAATTCAACTTGAGCATCTTCAAAAACATTAAGTTTTTTATCGATGTATTGATCATAATTTGCGCCGATATAAAAAAGTAGTTTGGCTTCCTTCATCGCAATAATTTGTTTTGGAGCCCATTCAACAGAATGCTCGTGTGAAGTCGCACCAGGAACAATCCCAACGGTATATTCAGTGTCAGTGAATAATTCCTCTGCTATAAATTGCAAAGGATAGACAGTGACATAAACATCATGTTCTTCGATTTCTTGACTACAAGACGAAATGAAGAATATACTTATGACAACTGATATTAAAATTAATATTTTTTTCATTAAATCACTTCTAGTATTATATCTAAATTTAATAGAATAATCAAACAATTATGATTGTTCAATGATCTCATACATTGAATCAGCGTCTTCCTTTTTAATATATGAGTTTAATTTAAGAACTTTAATTTTAATTGTTTTCTGACCATAAGATATTTCAAGTATATCCCCAGGCTTTAATTCAGTTCCAGGTTTAGCCGTCCGATCATTAATGATAACGCGTCCGTTTTTACTAACTTCTTTAGCAACGGTTCGTCTTTTAAATATTCTAGATACTTTTAAAAATTTATCAAGTCTCATAAATTCTCCTTTTTTTAAACAAAGGGATACCTAAGTATCCCTAATATTTATTCATCTTTGTTTGGTTGTTTTACTTCATCTTCTCTTACTTTTTTTTCTTTGTCTTCAATTTCATCTTTTTTAATATCATCCGTTTCAACAATATCTTTTTCATCATCTTCAATGATGTCGTCCCAACGGCTTAATTTTCCACTTTCAACAATTTCGTCAATGTCTTCTTTAGTAAGCGTTTCAACTTCTAATAGGTAATGAGCGATGGTTTTTAATAAATCAAGATTTTTCTCGATGATTTCTTTGGCTTTATCATATGAATCATGAATGATACCACGAACTTCTTTATCAATCTCAGTTGCGATTGCTTCAGAGAAGTTATTAGATTTACCATAATCTCTACCCAAGAATACTTTGTCAGAATCTTTTTCGTAAGTAATTGGTCCTAGGTTTTCACTCATACCGTATTCAGTGATCATTGAACGCGCAATAGCAGTAGAGCGTTGTAAATCATTATGAGCACCGGTTGATATTTCTTTAAAGATTACTTGTTCAGCTACACGACCACCTAGTAAACCGATAATCGTTTCAGTAAGATTTTGTTTGGTTTGAAGAAATGCTTGTTCCTCTTTAGGTAACATTAAGTTATATCCACCAGCTTGTCCACGAGGGATAATAGTCACTTTATGGACAATGTTAGCATTTTCTAATTTTAAACCAATGACAGCGTGTCCTGCTTCATGAAAAGCAATAATTTCTTTTTCTTTTTTCGTAAAGACTCTTGATTTTTTAGCAGGTCCCATCATCACTCTATCAACAGCTTCATCGATATGTGATAATTCCACTTGTGTTTTATTTTCGCGAGCCGCTAATAAAGCAGCTTCATTCATTAAGTTTTCTAAGTCAGCACCTGTAAATCCAGGTGTTCTTCTAGCAATTTCTTTAAAGGTAATATCTGGATTAATTTTTTTATTTCTTGAATGAACTTTTAAAATTTGTGCACGACCTTTAATGTCAGGACGTCCTACAAAAATTTGTCTGTCGAAACGGCCAGGTCTCATTAATGCAGGGTCTAAAATATCCACACGGTTAGTAGCCGCCATAACAATAACACCTGAGTTAGCACCAAAGCCATCCATTTCAACCAATAATTGGTTTAAGGTTTGTTCGCGTTCATCATGTCCGCCACCTAAACCAGTTCCTCTTTGTCTACCAACAGCATCAATTTCATCAATGAAAAGGATACAAGGTGATTGTGTTTTAGCTTGTTTAAACATATCTCTAACACGAGAAGCACCTACACCAACAAACATTTCTAGGAAATCAGATCCAGAAACGAAGAAGAATGGAACTCCGGCTTCACCAGCAACGGCTCTTGCGATTAAGGTTTTACCAGTTCCTGGAGGACCAACAAGTAATACACCTTTTGGTATTCTTGCGCCTAAATTCATATATTTCTTTGGTTTCTTTAAGAAATCAATAATTTCTGTCAGTTCTTCTTTTTCCTCATCAGCACCAGCGACATCTTCAAAGGTTGTTTTTTCGTTTTTCGATTGAACAGCCTTACTTTTTCCAAAATCAAAAGCTTGCTTATTCGCATTTGTTCCACCACGCATCATTGCGATAATCATGATAACCACACCTACTACCAGTAGGATTGGGAAAATAATGTTCATGATGTTTGTCGTTGGTCCAGGGACAACACGATAGGTAATATCGTCGTCTGCTAGAGCAATGGTTCTTACTTCATTTAATTCATCGTCATTAGCGAAATAAGTGATGTAATTCCCACCGTCGTATTCTCCTGAAACTTCTTTAACACCTTCATTGGTTTCTCCAGCAATCGGTGAAACCTCAATACTAATAATCTCACCATTTTCAAGTTTATCCATAAACTCTGAATTACTAAACTCTGTTGGTGAATTTACGTTGCCCCATAAAGTAATGATTGAAATCACAATAACCAATAGAATCGCAATCATGATAAAATGACTTGTACGATTATTCATCGGGCCACTTGGTTTTTTTCTTGCAACAGCCATATATGCCTCCTAAGTCTTTGTTTTTTTAATTTGAATATAGATTGAATTAGTTCCTGAGGTATTTAATTTAAATAATCCAGGAATGTATAGTATCTCACTATTTTTATTTATGATTAATGGTAATCGATTTCTCTCAATCATAGGTACCTTTTTATCAATAAAGAAATCTTTTAGTTTTTTAGTGCCTATTTTGATGTTTAATCGATCTCCAGGTCGTCTATTCCTAATGATAATAGGAAAGACTAAATCTAGATTATTATAACATAATTCATAGATATAATCATAGTTTTTGTTTGGTTTTTTTGATAAATTGACAACTAAATCCTTGTTTATAGTATAATTACCAAAATCATCAATTAAATACTCATAGTCATTTGCGCTTTCTTCATAAGTCTGAACCGATATTTTTTGATAGTTTTTATATACATATAAGTGGTCTTTAATTTCAAATTGAACATGTGATTTTGTATTGTTTATAAGTTCAATGATGTCTAATATATTTTGATAAGATAATTCTAAAGAGTTATCTGTAAGATGATTAATGATAAGTTTTAAAACTTCCATTTGTATAATATCATATTCTTTTTTGAAAGACTCTGTATTGAACATAATTTTATCTTTAGATAGATTCAATGTATGGAAATAACTTTGAGCATGTTGATAAATGAATGCATAGGCTTTATCTTGATAATCAGAAAACTGCGAGAACTTGTCTAAGTATTTGGGGTTTTCATTTTCTAATAAAGGCATTATCTTATGTCTAAAGCGATTTCTTGTATATAAATTTTCTTGATTAGATTCATCTTCTCTATATTTAACTTGACTATCCATTTGATATGCTTTTAAAACGCTTTTTGGAACATTTAAAAAAGGTCTAATAATTTCCATATCTTTATAAAATGTTCTGTCTAAAATACCCCTATAACCTTCGAAAGAAGAACCTCTTACTAATCGCATTAAGATGGTTTCTGCTAAATCATCTTGGTGATGAGCTAAAACAATTTTACTAGCTCTCACTTGTTTGGCGACATGATATAAAAAGTTATATCTTTTTTTATGGGCAAAGTCATGAAAATTATCATAATCTTCATCATCAATTTCGTATAAATAAAAAGGGACCTTTAAGGATTCACATATGATCTTGACAAAGTCCGCATCCTTATGACTTGTCTGTCTTTTTTTATGATCTATATGGGCAACATGAAGGGTTAACTGATCGTCTTTTTTAAGCTTGTAAATATAGTCTAAAAGAACCATTGAATCTAGTCCTCCACTCACTGAAAGTACCAAATGGTCACCTTTTTCGATTAAGTTGTTGTTAAAGTTTTTAATCATTTTTCCGTCCTTAAATTAATATAGAGCATAGGTTTCTCACACACCTATGCTCAATATATAATAATATATAATAAAAGAGAAAAATAAATTGCATAAGTATTCTAACAAGCAATTGTGATAGAATTATGTTGTTTTTAATATTTTCAAATTTTATTTTTATTTGTTATAATTATATGAATGAGGTGTATATATGAGAGTTATTTTAGCGAGTCAATCTCCAAGAAGAAAAGAATTAATAAAGATGTTAAATATTGAGGCAATCACTATGCCAAGTAGAATTGAAGAAGTTATCGACGAGACCCTATCACATGAAGAAATGGTCATGGATTTAGCTTATCAAAAAGCAAGTGATATTTTTAGAGACCATAAAGACGATCTTGTTTTAGGTTTTGATACATTAGTCATTTTAGGCGATAAAATTATGGGTAAACCTAAAGATAAACAAGAAGCGAGGATGTATTTAAAAGAATTATCTGGAAGAACTCATAGAGTTATTACAGGATGTGCTTTTATAAAAAAAGGTCATTCCTCAAGTTTTTATTCAAGTGCTGATGTGACTTTCTATCCAATGACAGACCATGAAATTGAAGAATATATCGACACTAAAGAACCCTTTGATAAAGCAGGTGCTTATGGAATTCAAGGTTATGGTTCAAAATACATTCAATCTATTTATGGAGATTATTATGCTATTGTTGGATTTCCTGTATCTAAAATATATCGTGAATTAAAAGAAGTTATTTAAAGACTGTTTTCAGTCTTTTTTTATTGTGCTTAAAATTGCATTTTCGATTTCTTTAACTACAGCTTTATTAAATATATTAGGAAGGATATTTTCTTCACTAAGGGATTCACTAGGAACCATTTGCGCGATTGCTTTGGCTGCTGCAATTTTAATATCATCATGAATGGTCTTAACTTTTGATTTTAGAACACCTTTCATTAATCCAGGAAAAACTAAAACATTATTGATTTGATTTGGAAAATCACTTCTTCCAGTTCCAATGATTTTAACACCAGCTTTTTTTGCTAAATCTGGAAGAATTTCCGGATCAGGATTTGCCATGGCAAATACAATAGGGTCATCATTCATATGTTGAATCATAGAAGGTTTAAGAATATCTTTAGCTGATACACCAATAAAGACATCTTTTTTATGTAATAGTTCTTCAAGGTCATTAGAAACATCATCATAGGATAAAATTGAATCGTCTATTAATTGTTTGATAACAAAATTATAGTTATTATAATTGCTTTTTTTTACAACGCCCATTAAATCATATCCATAAATATGCTTAACACCTAATTTATGCAATAATTTAATGATAGCTGAACCAGCAGCGCCTAGTCCAGTAACAACGACTTTAATATCTTCTATTTTTTTATCAACTATTTTTAATGAATTTATTAAAGCTGCTAGAACAACAATAGCTGTTCCATGTTGATCATCATGAAAAACAGGGATGTCAATTTCTTTTTGTAATCTAGATTCTATGTACACACAATTTGGCGCACTGATATCTTCTAACATGATTGCGCTAAAATTAGGTTCAAGTAATTTAATGGTTTGAATAATGGTGTCAGGGTCTTGGGTTTTTAATGCAATCGGATATGCTTGTATACCTGAAAATTGATGTAATAAAGCAGCTTTACCTTCCATAACCGGCAGAGATGCTTCAGGTCCAATATTGCCTAAGCCTAAGACTGCAGAACCATCAGTAACAATAGCGACAGTTTTACCCTTTATCGTATATTCATAGGCTTTATTTATATCCTTCTTGATTTCTAAACATGGTAGAGCAACACCAGGAGTGTAGGCCATACTTAAATCATCTTGCGAAGCTAAAGAGACGTTTGGTAAAATGTCTAATTTACCAGTGTTTCTTTTATGTAAGTCTAAGACTTTTTCTTTAAAATCTGTCATAGAAGCCTCCATTAAACTCATTTATTTTATTATATCATTTTTTATGTAACTTTTAAATATAGGAATATTGATGTTATGATGATGATATCAGTCATTTGCATATTAATTCTTGATTTTTATCATAGCATTTGATATAATACCTTTGCTAATAAATAAACTTACTATGGATTCAGTTCCATGGCAGAAGGAGACGGGATAATATGAAAAAAGATTTGCATCCTGAATATCATACAATCACTGTGACTTGCTCAACGTGTGGAAACACTTTTGAAACTGGTTCAACTGATAAAAATATTAAAGTTGATACTTGTTCAAATTGTCATCCATTCTATACTGGTAAACAAAAATATAAAAATGTTGCTGGTAGAATCGACAAGTTTAACAAAAAATATGGTATTCAAGACGAAGACGAAGAATAAGATAAATAAAGCCAATTCATTTTGGCTTTTTTATTTTTTTTAGTTTAAAGTTTTTGCCTTGAGTGATATAATATTTTTTGTATGGAGGGGTGACTATGTATTTAAATCAAAAAGAAGGTTGGATAGAAGTTATTACCGGTCCAATGTTTGCGGGAAAAACAGAAGAATTATTAAGAAGAATCAAAAGATTAGAGTATGCTAAACAGAATATTATTGTTTTTAAGCCAACTATTGATAATAGATATGGTGAAGGCCATGTAGTTTCTCATGACCATAATAAGACGCAATCAATTAATATAAGTAAAGCCAAAGAAATATTAAAGTATGTTAATAAAGATACACAAGTCGTTGCTATAGATGAAATTCAATTTTTAGATGAAGAAGCAGTAGAGATATGTGAGTACCTAGCGGATAAAGGTATTCGCGTTATTGTCTCTGGTTTAGATAGAAATTTTAGAGGTGAAGAATTTTCTTTTATGCCTAGCTTATTATCACTCGCTGAATATGTAACAAAATTGACAGCCATATGTGTTAAATGTCAAACACCTGCTTCAAGAACGCAAAGAATTATTAATGGTAAACCAGCTAAGTATGATGATCCCATTATATTAGTAGGCGAAAAAGATTCTTATGAAGCTAGATGTAGAGATTGTCATGAAGTGCCAAATAAACCAAAAAAATATGGTTTTTTAGATGAATAAAGATATTCATTTCATGGAAGAAGCTCTACTTGAGGCGCGTATAGCTTTAGAAAAAGATGAAGTGCCAGTAGGTTGTGTGATTGTCAAAGATGGTCAAATTATTGCTAGGGCTCATAATCAAAAAGAAAGCAATCAAGATGTTACGTCTCATGCTGAAATTAATGCAATTAAAATAGCATCAAAAAAATTATCTAGTTGGCGTTTAGATGGTTGTGAGATTTACGTAAACCTTGAACCTTGTCTAATGTGTTTAGGCGCAATTGTTTCTGCTAGGTTTGATAGATTAATATATGGAATAAGAGATAAAAAATATGATTCTTTAGATAGTATATTAGAAAAATACTTGAGTAATTATAATCATCAACTACTTGTAACCACAGATGTACTATGTGAATCTTCTAAGGAATTGTTACAATCATTTTTCAAAAAACTGAGAAATAAAGATGTTGATTAAAATTACTATGTAAAATAAATTGAAATTATTGATTCTTATGTTATAATATATAAAGAATCTCAAATGAAGCATCTTCACTCAATAGATGCCCACGAATCAGGTCAGGTCTTGACGGAAGCAGCCTTAAGTGAGGTGTTTATGTGGGTGGAGATGCTTCAGGTGAGATTCTTTTTTTAATTGAAGAGGTGAAGCAATGGCATTAGTATTTTTTGATTTAGATGGAACTTTGTTAAATGGTGGGAAAATTGTACAAGGTATTCCTAAGATAATAGAAGAGTTAAAAGAAAAAGGTCATATTCCGGTAATAGCTACAGGAAGAAACCCCAACTTATTAAGAGGGCTTGATAAAGATTTAAGTATTGATCACTTAGTTTTAGCAAATGGTGGTTATGTTTTAAGTGATGGAAAGGTTATTCATGAAAATTATATTAGTTTTGATACCATTAAAAGGTTAACGAAAAGAGCGGATGAATATCCCTTTGATTTAACCATTGAATATATAGATGAATATGTTGCTTATAGAGATGATACATTAGCAACTTATCGTTTTTCTAATCATTTTAATTTGCCTAGGGCTAATGTTGATCATAAACTATATCCAGATAGAAAAGTATTTGCGGTGGTTATTTTTGAAGATCAAGTTGTTGAGGATATTAAAGAGGATTTTCCTGAATTACAGTTTAATAAATCAGGCGGGATAGCATATGATGTGAATCCAAGAGGTGATTTAAAAGCTGAGGGAGTAAGAAAAATGATTGAGTACTTTAATATGGACTTGGACGAAGTTTATGCTATAGGTGATAATTATAATGATATGAAAATGTTAAAGACTGTTGGCCATAGTATTGCTATGGGGAATGCAGTCGATGAATTAAAAGAGATTGCAGAATTTATAACGGATGATGTTGATAAACAAGGGATTTATAAAGCTTTAAAACATTATAAACTCATATAAGGATAGTGATTTTATGTATGATGCAATAGTCATTGGTGGAGGACATGCTGGTAATGAAGCAGCAATTTCACTAGCAAAATTAAATAAGAAAACATTGTTGGTAACAGGAAACTTAAACATGGTTTCTTTTATGCCGTGTAACCCATCTATTGGAGGGCCTGCTAAAGGTACGCTTGTAAGAGAAATAGATGCTTTAGGCGGTGTCATGGGTATCATTACAGATAAAACAACATTACAAATGAAAATGTTGAATAAATCTAAAGGCCCTGCTGTAAGAGCCTTGCGTGCTCAATCAGATAAGTTAGAGTATCCAAAAGAGATGTTAAAGACTTTAAGAAACACTGAAAATTTAGACTTAAAAGAAGCTTATGTAAGAAAGTTATCCATTGTTGATGGTCGAGTAAATGGTGTTGTTTTAGAATCTGGACAAGTGATAGAGTCTAAAATAGTGATTATCACAACAGGTACTTTTATGAATGCAAAAATACTTGTTGGAGATACATCTAAATCAGAAGGTCCCGATAAACAAAAAGCCTCAATAGGTCTAAGTAATCATCTTAGGGATATTGGTCATGATACATTTAGATTGAAAACAGGAACACCAGCTAGGGTGAAAAAAAATAGTATAGATTTTTCTAAGATGGAACTCTCTCCTGGAGATGGTTTTGTTCATCACTTTAGTTTTGATAAAAATCATTTAAGAGTATTAGATAAAGAGTGGCCATGTTATTTAATTCATACACAAGCAAAAACACATGATATTATTAAGTTTAACTTAAATAAGTCGGCAATGTACGGTGGGCAAACCGTTGATGGAGTAGGACCTAGATATTGTCCGTCTATTGAAGATAAATTAGTGAGATTTAGTGATAAAGAAAGACATCAATTGTTTATAGAACCAGAATCTAGATCATTGGATGAGGTTTATTTACAGGGATTTTCTACTTCAATGCCTCATGATGTTCAAGAAAAAATGATTCATTCACTACCAGGATTAGAAAATGCCGTGATTAGTAAATACGCTTATGCTATAGAATACGATGCCATAGATTCAAGGACACTATGGCCTACACTAGAATCAAAAGTCATTGATAATCTATTTTTTGCTGGACAAGTCAATGGAACAAGTGGTTATGAAGAAGCTGCTGCCCAAGGGTTAATGGCTGGTATCAATGCATCATTAAAGATAGATAATTTACCACCTTTTATCCTTCGTAGAGATGAAGCTTATATTGGTGTACTTATTGATGATTTAGTTACCAAAGGCACTAAAGAGCCTTACAGGATGTTAACTTCAAGAGCAGAATTTAGGTTATTATTAAGACATGATAATGCGGATTTGAGATTGACAGATTATGGTTATAATTTAGGATTAATTTCTAAAGAAAGATATGATCGTTTTACATCAAAAAGAAGAAAGATTGATGAAAGTATAGATAAATTACAATCAATGTATATTACACCAACTCAAGAAATTAGAGCATATCTTGACAAAAATGAGTTAATGACTATTAAAGGGAAGACATCTTTATTTGATTTATTAAAGAGGCAAGATATATCGTTTGATATTATTGAAACTTTGGCAGACATGCATTTTGATTTAAATGATGAAGAAAAAGAACAAGTTGAAATCAATGCCAAGTATGAAGGATATATCAAGAAAGCTATAGCTCAAGCCAATAAAATGCAAAAAGAATATAAGATTACCATACCTAAAGATATTAATTATCATCATGTCAATAATTTAGCTTTAGAAGCTAGAGACAAACTGGATAAAATAAGACCTTTAACAATATCACAGGCATCAAGAATAAGTGGTGTGAATCCATCTGATATTCAAATGTTGTTAATTCATTTAAAAAAATATGAAACATAAGTTTCACGTTTTAATTACTTTTTCATAAATATATGATAAAATGACAATGATAGGGGTTTATATGAAATACATTGATATCGATCAAGATTTAATAAGAAAATTAGATAAAAAAGATTTTTTAACATACTATCAGTATTTAATAGAACAAAATAAATTGATTAATTTGACGGCTATTACTGAAAAAGAAGATGTGTTTTCAAAACACTTTTATGATTCAGTTGTGATAAGTAAGGTACTTAATTTTAATCAAAAAAGAGTTCTTGATATTGGTGCAGGTGCTGGATTTCCTTCTGTGCCTATCCATATCCTTGAAAAAGATATGGAGTTAACAATTGTAGATGGATTGAATAAAAGGATTCATTTTTTAGAAAAATTAAGTGAAAAACTTGATTTAAAGTTAAACTTAATTCACGGGAGAGCTGAGAATTTAGACTTATCAAAGCATTTTGACATCATTTTAGCGAGAGCAGTTGCTAAACTAAATGTTTTATTAGAAATGGCTTTGCCTTTGCTTAAAAATAAAGGATATTTTGTTGCTTTTAAGTCTATTCATTACCAAGAAGAACTTGAAGAGGCAAAACATGCCTTAGAAGTTTTAGGTGGTAAAGTAGAAGAAATTGTTGAATATGCTATAAATGATGAGTTGAAGCATGTTTATATTGTTATTAGAAAAGTAAAAGAAACGCCTTCAATGTATCCTAGACATTTTTCAAAAATTAAAAAAACACCTTTATAGGAGGTTTAAGTTTTGAGTTCAAAACAAAGAATATTTCCTGAAGTTGAAACATTCAAAGAAAAAATTGAAATCAAGTATCTAGTGAGACAAAATGTTTTTGTTTTGTCTTTGATTGCTTTATTAGCTATATTAAGTATCGCTTACTTGATTTTTATTCAATCTGAAATAAGAATGATTATGGGTTTAAGTGCTGCTTTTATAGTGATTCTTATTTTTAATATTGCTTCTTTAGCTTATGGAATGACAAATATTGAGTTTTTGAAATTTAATAAATTTATCACAAGTATCAGTTTTTTTACACTCATTATTATATTGATTTTGT
This sequence comes from Mycoplasmatota bacterium, assembly GCA_018622675.1. Classification (GTDB taxonomy): domain Bacteria; phylum Bacillota_I; class Bacilli_A; order Izemoplasmatales; family Hujiaoplasmataceae; genus Hujiaoplasma. The sequence continues at coordinate 1,553,204 of CP076020.1, read as the reverse complement.
TTTTTAAATCTCCATCATTCATTCCTTTGTTATTTTTAGGTTATTTAATTGTTGCGATTTATAAAGATTTAAAAGTTTTGGGGATGATTAGTTTATATTTTGTTTTGACCATGACTATGTTGTTAGTGAACTATAGCTATTTATTTGATTTTAAAAACAATCCTTCTACAAATTATATTGTTATAGGTTTCTTTGTTTTCTTCTTTTTAACTTTATTGATGATTTCAACTTATATTACTATTAAAGAAAGTAAATTCTTTTATAATGAGATTTCATTTTCTAAAGAAAAAGAAATGAGAAATTTAGATTTACTCATAGAATTAAAAGAAAAAATAGATATTGAATCATTTGATCAGTCGCTTTTTTATTCTAAGATAAAAGCTTTATTTAAAGAATTTTCACATAAATTAAAAATAGATAATGTGTTTGAAGATAAAATAGAAGTGATAGAAAAACTCAGCAATGATATCAGTAAAGATGAATTATTGAAGGAATATCCAAACTATACAATTGAGGATTTAATTAGATTAGAAAATTTATCCTTAACTAAAGAATCTATATTGAGAAAGATTGCTTTAAAAATTTATTATTTTAATCAAAAGAAAATTCATGAAAAGGAAATATTTTCAGAAACCCATTTTGAAAGTTTCAATAAATCTACAGATGAGATAGAAGTGAAAATTATTAGTTTTGCTATCTTCTTTGTGATTTTAAAAAAAGGATTACCTGGTATTGAATCAATGAGTAATGATGATTTATATGAAGCAATCATTAAAACAGATTTTTATCATTACATACACCCTGAAATTCGTGAAATATATGAAGAAAACCCTGAGGTTTTTAACGCCATAGTTGCGGATGCTTTTAGTGAGGTGGCAAAATGATTAAAAATTTTTTTAATATTATATTAAATACAGAATATTTGCCAATGAATGAAGTAAGAAGATTAAAAGTTGTTTTGATTATGATATTTTTAATTCTCTTTACAGCTTTATCAATACCTTTATCTGCTTTGTTAAATTATTCATTCTGGGTTAAATTTAGTTTTATATCTGGTTTTGTTTTATTAATATTTTTGACTATGATCTTTTTGCTAACAAAAAAAATATTTTTTGCAATGCAAGTGACGATTATTCAATCTGTCTTGTTTATGATTTTTTATACACAAGGGATTACTAGTTTTTATGCGTATTTGTTGTTTTACATTGTCATCACTATAATTGCTTTATATCAAGAAGTATACTCATATTTTGTTTATGGAAGTGTTGTTGGAGTGTTAGGTGTTTTTTACATTTTGACAGAAGGTGATGGACTCCTTTTAGCAGAAGATATTACTGGGGCAATATATATATATGTTGTAGGTTTGATTTTGTACTATATCGTTAATTTTATTTATATTTTGGTGAATGAAAAATCATATGCTGAAATGAATGTAGAATGGATCAACAGTAAAAAAACCAATGATGGTATCCAAGAAGATATTTTTAATTATATGGAAGCTTTAAGAAAGATTGATGGCTTGCCACCTATTTACCAAGACTTAGATTTTCAAAAAGCAGTTTTTGAAACAAGTGAGTTTATAGCTAAACAAATATTAAAAGATGGATCAGAAATTAAAAATATCGTCGATTTATATATTTACATACATGAAAAAGGCTTTGAATCAATTCTTGATAATGAAGAAATCAGTATCAATATGAAAAAAACAACAGATAGCTTAAGAAAATATATTATCAATGATAATTCTGATTTGTTCTCAATGGTCATTAATTTTTGTTTAAGAGATTATCAATCAACAGTGGATATGAATGTATTAAATGTTGAAAACTTAACTGAATACAAAGATGAACAAGTCATTGCATTTTCATTAATCTATGTATACATAGCAAATAATTTATACCAATTAAGTGATTGGAATAAAATTGAGCGGAAAGATGACGCGAAAAATCTTGAAGACTTTGATTTTGAAGAATTTTTTGATGATCATATACTCGCATTTTATCAAGACAATCAAGATATCATAAAAAAACATTTAAAGAAATAAGGTGGATAAAACATGGGAATTGTCATATCGATAGCAAATCAAAAAGGCGGAGTTGGAAAAACAACAACTGCGATTAATTTAGCGAGTTCTTTAGCGAACTTAAGAAATAAAATTTTATTGGTTGATTTAGATTATCAAGCAAACGCAACCTCTTGTATGGGCATTAACAGAGGTACAGTACACAAAAGTATTTTTGATGTATTTAAAAGAGAAGCAACTTTTCAAGATATACTGATTAAAAGTAATCATAGAAATGTTGATGTATTACCCGCAAAAACAATGGTTGAAGGTGTAGAAGAAGTGATTATTGCTGATTCTAATAGAGATTTTATTTTGCATGATTTAATTGAAGAAATAAAAAATAAATACGATTATATTTTAATTGATTGTCCACCCTCATTAGGATACATTACAACCAATGCTTTGGTCGCATCTGATGGGGTTATTGTTCCTGTACAGTGTGAATTTTTGGCCATGGATGGATTAACCCAGTTATTGAATACATTAGGACCGTTCAGAATAAAAAGAAGGTTAACAAGGAAAATTTAACTATCTATGGTGTTTTACTAACTATGCTAGATAAACGTGTTACATCTGGTTTTCAAATTGTAAATGAAATTAAAACATATTTTAAAGAAAAAGTTTTTAAAACAATCATACCTAGAAATATTACTTGTTCAAATGCAACTTTTTATGGAATGCCAGTCACACAATTCTCTCCTAGATCGAAATCATCAATCAGTTATAAAAAATTAGCCAAAGAGGTGGTGAGTCGCCGTGAATAAAGATGAATTAATTAAACGTAGTTTACAAGACTTATTAAAAGAAAATGAAATTGATGTAAAAGATAATGAAGAAATCGTTGAGATTGACTTATCGTTAATCACACCGAATCCTTTTCAACCCAGAAAACATTTCGATAAAAAAGCTTTAAAAGAGTTATCTGAATCTATTCAAATGAATGGTGTTTTACAACCTATTATTGTAAAAAAGATAGCTAATGGTTATTTGCTTGTTGCAGGTGAACGTAGAGTAAGGGCTTCAGAAATGGCTGGATTTAAAACTATTCCAGCAATTGTAAGAGATTATAATAATCAATATCTAGCAGAATTAGCCTTGTTAGAGAATATTCAAAGAGAAGATTTAACAATTGTTGAAGAGGCTAAAGCTTATAAGAACGTTATTGAAGCTTTAGACTTAACTCACTTAGAATTAGCTCATAAAATTGGTAAGAGTCGGTCTTATGTTTCTAACGCTTTGGGTATTTTGACTTTACCGCAAGAAGTCATTAATGAAATTAATCAAGGTAACATCACCATGGGCCATGCAAGAAGCCTAAGTAAATTAAAAGATAAAAATCGCATTATAAATATAGCACAAACGATTATAGATAAAAAATTAACAGTAAGAGATATCGAACAAATTGTAAAAAAAGAAAAAAAGAAAAAGCAAATTAATCGAAAAAGTGTGGATATAGACCTACAAAAAAATCTAAATGAAACAAAAGATGAACTTAATCAAAAACTACATTTTTTTAATGAAATAAAAGTTTCAAGTAATAAAATGATCATTACTTTTAAAAATAAAGAGGAATTGGAAACTCTAAAACAAATATTTAAAGGTGAATAAAATGAATGATATAAAACAAGGCTCAGTTTTAGTTTTGAAAAAAGGACATCCGTGCGGAGAAAATAAATGGGAAATTATACGTTTTGGAGCTGTGTGTAAATTGAAATGTTTAGGCTGTCAAAGAGAAGTATTAATGAATCGCATGGATTTGAAGAAAAGAATAAAGAAGGTGTTAAACAATGAAGAAATTACTGGATGATATTATTAAGTTTAGAGATGAAAGAGGATGGAAGCATCATGATACGCCATCTGCATTAGCTAAATCAATCATTATAGAAGCAGCAGAATTATTGGAAAATTATCAATGGTCTGATGTTTCACCAAACCCAGAGAATGTTAAAGAAGAATTAGCGGATGTACTAATTTATTCTTTAGCTATGGCCAAAGATTTGGGCTATGACCCAGAAGAGATAATTCGTGAGAAATTAGAGAAAAATGCAATAAAATACCCAAAAATACATAAATAGAGAAAAATACGTAAAAAATACAATCCCTAAGGGGCCCTAAATATAGACATGTTGAAATTTTTTTAAAAAAACGGCAAATAATAATTGACAAATATGCTTATAAATAGTAAAATATTATTCGCATTGCAAAGAATACAAAAATGGGCCTATAGCTCAGCTGGTTAGAGCGCACGCCTGATAAGCGTGAGGTCGGTGGTTCGAGTCCACTTAGGCCCACCATTTTTGTGGGGTATTAGCTCAGCTGGGAGAGCGCCTGCCTTGCACGCAGGAGGTCAGCGGTTCGATCCCGCTATACTCCACCATCTTAAAAAATTTAAAATCTACGGCGGTGTAGCTCAACTGGCTAGAGCGTACGGTTCATACCCGTGAGGTTGAGAGTTCAAGTCTCTCTGCCGCTACCATTTGTAGGACCCATAGCTCAGTTGGTTAGAGCTATCGGCTCATAACCGATCGGTCGTAGGTTCGAGTCCTACTGGGTCCACCATATTTTTATCAATACAAGTATCAATCGGAGAAATACCCAAGCCCGGCTGAAGGGATCGGTCTTGAAAACCGACAGGGCGTGCGAGCGCCGCGGGGGTTCGAATCCCTCTTTCTCCGCCACATGTCAATATTAGCTTAATGGCAAAGCCTATGGAAGTAGGTTCGATTCCTACAGTTGACACTGTAAATTTCACTCGCTGATTCACAGCTTATTGACCCGCTAGCTCAGTTGGTAGAGCATTTGACTTTTAATCAAAGGGTCAGGCGTTCGAATCGCCTGCGGGTCACCACTTGCCCGAGTGGCGGAATAGGTAGACGCGTTGGACTTAAAATCCAATGTCAGCAATGACGTGCCGGTTCAAGTCCGGCCTCGGGTACCATTCTTTAGGGGTATTAGCTCAGCTGGGAGAGCGCCTGCCTTGCACGCAGGAGGTCAGCGGTTCGATCCCGCTATACTCCACCAAATGAAAATTAGCATTGACAATCTATTTTCATTTTGATATCATAGAATAGCAGCAAATAATTACACCGCGGGGTGGAGCAGTCTGGTAGCTCGTTGGGCTCATAACCCAGAGGTCGGAGGTTCAAATCCTTCCCCCGCAACCAAAAGGTCCGGTAGTGTAGTGGTTAACATGCCAGTCTGTCACACTGGAGATCGCGGGTTCAAGTCCCGTCCGGACCGCCATTTTTTTATTTTTATATGGTCCGGTAGCTCAGTAGGTAGAGCAATGGACTGAAAATCCATGTGTCGGCGGTTCGATCCCGCCCTGGACCACCATAGAGAACGAAATGCAGCCATCTTAGGATGGCTTTTTTTGTTGGTTTACCCCTGGGTGTCCATGTGTCGTTTTAAGTTTAGTATTTTAATTAAATGCAATAAAATAATTTTATAGAATAGGCTTTACTTATATGTAAACAAAAAAAGAAGTTTGAATGCTTCTTTTGAGTTTAGAAGAGTATATTCAGGGGTAAAATTTGACTGATATATTTAGAAGTAGCTAATTTTACGGTTATATTATAATTTTATCTCATTCCACTATGGAATGTGAGAAACCTAATTATACCAATTTCCAAGGTTCTATTGATATAAAACTTTGAGTTTAGTATAATTAACCCATTGTAATTAAACAATGTTTTTATAAATAACTAATTTTTAGAAGGAGAATAACTATATGAGGAAACTAGCGCTTGCTTTATCAATTTTTGTTTTATTTTTTGTTGTAGGATGTGATGGGGATACAACAGGTGATTTTACAATTCCAACAACAAACTTAGAAACATCAGAAAATGTTGAAACAACCAATGAGATAACGGAAACTGAGTTAGATCAAAGGCTGAATGCAATTTATCAATTAGCTTTAGAAAGTAATGCTTTTAATGGCACATATGATGAATGGTTAGAAAGTGTTCAAGGCCCTCAAGGCGAACCAGGTAAATCTATTAACATCCAAATATCATCAGATTATATCCAATGGCAATACGTTGGAGATACAGAATGGATTAATCTAATAGAATTAGCAAGTTTAGTCGGACCAGCAGGAACAGATGGAGAAGATGGCATAGATGGAAGAGAAGTTTTATTTCAAGTATCATCAGATTATATCCAATGGCAATACGTTGGAGATACAGAATGGACTAATCTAATAGAATTAGAAAGTTTAGTCGGACCAGCAGGAACAGACGGAGAAGATGGCATAGATGGAAGAGAAGTTTTATTTCAAGTATCATCAGATTATATCCAATGGCAATATGTTGGAGAAACAGAATGGATTAATCTAATAGAATTAGCAAGTTTAGTCGGACCAGCAGGAACAGATGGAGAAGATGGCATAGATGGAAGAGAAGTTTTATTTCAAGTATCATCAGATTATATCCAATGGCAATACGTTGGAGATACAGAATGGACTAATCTAATAGAATTAGAAAGTTTAGTCGGACCAGCAGGAACAGATGGAGAAGATGGCATAGATGGAAGAGAAGTTTTATTTCAAGTATCATCAGATTATATCCAATGGCAATACGTTGGAGATACAGAATGGATTAATCTAATAGAATTAGAAAGTTTAGTCGGACCAGCAGGAACAGACGGAGAAGATGGAAAATCAGCATATGAAATATACATGGAAACTTATCCAGATTATACAGGAGATGAAAATCAGTGGCTCGATGATTTAATTAATGGTAATTTAGGAACAAAAGAAATGTTTACCGTAATATTTAACTCTAATGGTGGATCAGACGTAACTTCCCAATTAGTTGAAAACGGAAGTAAAGCAACTAAACCTGTTGAACCTAATCGTGAAGGGTATACATTTTTAGGATGGTACAATCAAAATGAACCTTGGGTATTTATTGGTTACGTAGTAACTGAAAACATCACTTTAACTGCTAAATGGCAAGCGAACATTTATTACGTTACATATATAGATACTTTAAACGATGGATATGATTTTCAAACAGCTACTTATGGGATAGAAAATCCAAAGCCGATTCTAGAAACAGATGGCTATACTTTTCTTGGTTGGTTCACTGAAAATGATATAAAAGTAGTTGTTTGGGAAATTCCACAAAATACTACTTTATATGCAAAATGGAGTATCAACCAATATACGGTTACATTCGATAGTAATGGAGGGAGTACAATCTCAAGTATTACACAAGATTATGGGACATCCATTATAGAACCAGAAGACCCAACAAGAGATGGATATATCTTTGGAGGTTGGTATACGGATAGAGAATTAACCAATAGATATACTTTTACAACTATGCCAGCTGAAGACGTAACTTTATATGCTAAGTGGACCATTAATGAATATACAATTAACTACTATGATGCAGGTGAAGCATATGATTCAGATTTAACAATAGAATTAAATGCAGGAGAAACAATGACAAGCATTTCTTTAGGCTATTCTAACTTCTCAGCAATCACATCAGAAGGCCGAGTGTTTAGCTGGGGATATAATTTTCATGGACAATTAGGTGATGGTACAACAATTAATAGAAATACCCCAACAGAAATCACGAGTCAATTTGGATTAGATGCAGGAGAAATAGTTAAAAACATTTCAATAGGAGTTGAGCATTCAATAGCAATCACATCAGAAGGCCGAGTGTTTAGCTGGGGATCTAATAATAATGGTCAATTAGGTGACGGAACAAGAACTGATAGAACGACCCCAACAGAAATCACGAGTCAATTTGGATTAAATGCAGGAGAAACAGTGAAAAACATTTCATTAGGAGTTGAACATTCAATAGCAATCACATCAGAAGGTCGAGTGTTTACGTGGGGATCTAATAATAATGGTCAATTAGGAGACGGAACAAGAACTGATAGAACGACCCCAATAGAAATCACGAGTCAATTTGGATTAGATGCAGGAGAAACATTAACAAGCATTTCATTAGGAGTTGAACATTCAATAGCAATCACATCAGAAGGTCGAGTGTTTACGTGGGGATCTAATAATAATGGTCAATTAGGTGATGGAACATCAACTGATAGAACGACCCCAACAGAAATCACCAGTCAATTTGGATTAGATGCAGGAGAAACAGTGACAAGCATTTCATTAGGTTATTTTCATTCTTCGGCAATTACATCAGAAGGCAGAGCATTTACATGGGGATCTAATGAAGGTGGTCAATTAGGTGATGGAACAACAACTAATAGAACGACCCCAACAGAAATCACGAGTCAATTTAAATTAGATGCAGGAGAAACAGTGACAAGCATTTCATTAGGTTTTTTTCATTCTTCGACAATTACATCAGAAGGCAGAGCATTTACATGGGGATCTAATTGGAATGGTCAGTTAGGCGACGGCACATTTATAGGTAGAAGTACCCCCACTGAAATTACTGGACAATTTGAATTAAATGCAGGAGAAACTGTGACAAACATTTCATTAGGAGATGAACAGTCAGTATCAATCACATCAGAAGGTAGAATATTTATTTGGGGAGATAACGATTATAATCAATTAGGAGATGGAACAACAACTGATAGGAACTCTCCGTATGAGATTCCAACAGTAACTCTTTATCTTTTACATAGCATCAATCAAGAAGGCGATTCATCAATTCCAATATATAGTCCAACAAAAGAAGGTTACACATTTGGTGGATGGTATGTTGATAGTGAATTAACTACAGAATTTACTCATACGAATTTGCCAGCAGGTGATTATATTTTATATGCAAAATGGCTAGCAAACATATATACAATGACTTTCGTATCAAACGGAGGCTCTTTGGTTAGTTCTATAACACAAGAATATGGAACAAATGTATTAGTATCAATGCCAGTTAGAGAGGGTTATACATTTAATGGTTGGTATACAGATGGTGAGTTGACAAATGAGTATACATTTACTACTATGCCGGCTGAAGATATTACATTATATGCCAAGTGGACTATTAATGAATATACAATTAACTACTATGATGCAGGCAAAGCATATGATTCAGATTTAACAATAGCATTAAATGCAGGAGAAACAGTGACAAGCATTTCATTAGGAAGTGATCACTCTTCAGCAATTACATCAGAAGGCCGAGTGTTTACGTGGGGATCTAATAATAATGGTCAATTAGGTGATGGAACAACAACTGATAGAAATACCCCAACTGAAATAACCAGTCAATTTGGATTGAATAAAGGAGAAAAAGTGATTAGCATTTCATTAGGACAGGATCATTCATCAGCAATCACATCAGAAGGCCGAGTCTTCACCTGGGGATCTAATGAAGTGGGAATATTAGGCGATGGAACTTGGACTTTTAGAACTACTCCAACTGAAATAACCAGTCATTTTAGCTTATTACCAGGAGAAACCGTGACAAACATTTCCTTAGGAAGTTTACATTCTTCAGCAATTACATCAGAAGGTCGAGTATTTACTTGGGGATATAATAATAATGGTCAACTAGGCGATGAAACAACAACTAATAGAACGATCCCAACTGAAATAACCAGTCAGTTTAGCTTATTACCAGGAGAAACAGTGATTAGCATTTCATTAGGATCTTATCATTCATCAGCAATCACATCAGAAGGCCGAGTCTTCACCTGGGGATCTAATGAAGTTGGACAATTAGGTGATGGAACAACAGCAGCAGATGGCGGAGGTGTTTCAACACCATTTGATATAACATCTGAATTTAATTTAAATACTGGAGAAACAGTGACAAGTATTTCACTAGGAAGTTATCATTCCTCAGCAATCACCTCAGAAGGTAGAGTCTTTACTTGGGGAAATAATTCTTTAGGTCAATTAGGAGATGGCACAACAACTAATAATAGAAATACCCCAACAGAAATCACCAGTATGTTTGAATTGAATGCAGGAGAAACAGTGACAAGCATTTTATTAGGAAGCAATCATTCCTCAGCAATTTCATCAGAAGGCCGAGTGTTTACGTGGGGATCTAATTATCAAGGTCAATTAGGCGATGGAACAATTGGATATTCTTCTAATATTACCCCTATAGAAATTACCAGTCAATTTGAACTGAATGTAGGAGAAACAATGACAAGCATTTCATTGGGTGGTAGTCATTCTTCAGCAATCACCTCAGAAGGTCGAGTCCTTACGTGGGGAAATAATTATTCAGGTCAATTAGGCGATGGAACAACAACTGATAGGAGCTCTCCATATGAGATTCCAATAGTAACACTTAATCTTTTACTTAGCATCACACAAGAATACGACTCATCAATACCAGTATTTAGTCCAACAAATGAAGGTTACACATTTGGTGGATGGTTTGTTGATAGTGAATTGACTACGGAATTTACTTATACAAAAATACCAGCAGGTGATTATAATTTATATGCAAAATGGAGTTTGAACTAAAGATAGATTGTGAGAATTATAATTACTAAGACACAAATACATGTAAATTCAAAAATGTTTTTGTTTGCTTTATTATAATTTTATTAAGTAATTTCATTTAATAAAGTTACACGAAGCCGTATAATAAACGATTAGTTTTATGTTTCTATAATATTTTTTAAGAGATTTACGATTGCAATTTTGGACTGAAAATCCATTTGTCGAACTTCTAATTTATCTTTAAAAAGTGTCTAATAGGTCTCCAAAACCGTTAGTACGCGTTCGAATCCTGTCACCCCTGCCATATAATGTTTAAATTGAGACCTAGGTCTCTTTTTTTATTGGGTTTTGCTCAAAAAGACCGGTGGTATATATTTGATTTGAAATAAATTATTAGTAGTGGATCACATTTATTGTTCATTTAGAATTATTTATAACGACTTATATCATAAGTAAGTAATAGAATTATTATCACTCTAAATAGTTCAATAGGACTCCAAAACTGTTAATACAAGTTTATATCTTTTTATCGCCAACTAGTAAATTTAAAACAGCATGTTAAATGGTGTTTTTTTATGATATAATATGATAAAACAAATTTGAGGAGGATTTATTATGTTTGCTCGCATCGGTAATGGATTCAAGATAATGAGAAGTACATTGATGTTTATTTTCAGGAAACCAGTGTTTCTCATACCAGTATTATTTGCACTTGTAACCAGCCTCTTGGTAAATGGATTTATCATATTTTCTACACTAGACCAAACATTATCTGATGGTGCGTATGTCGGTTTGGGTTTTTTAGTGATTTTCGTATCAAGTTTTTTCATCTCATTGGCCCAGTTGATTATATTAGAATTGCTTGAGCAACACGAGACAGATGGTGATATGAAACTCGGCAAGGCAATTGGAGAAGCTCTGTCAAGGGATTTACTGAGAGCTCTACCAATTATTTTGATCTGGTCATTAATTCAGTTTTTGATTCAGATTCTTGATGCACTGGTATCTGGAGGAGAGAATGGAAGAAGCACTTTTTTAGAAAGAATACTTCGTCGTCTTTTGAGTGGAATAAGGCGAGGATTGCATTGGGGAGTTATGTTGGTTTTGACCGCATTAGCTTGGGAAGATATCAAGCCAAAAGATGCATATCATAAAGCGAAAACTGTTTACAAAAAACACTTTATTGAAATGCTGACAGGTATCAGTATCTCAGCTGTGATTTCACTTATGTTTGTGGTTCCAGTTATCATTATAATAGTACTGTCATCCAATGGGGCAATCATAATAGGGCCTACTATTTTGATAGTGATGATGGTCTGGTTCGTCTTAATTTGGTGTTTAGGTATGATCATCGAACAGATTTATACAGCAGAACTGTATTTATGGTATAAGGTATATGAAGATGAAATTGAAACAGCGAGACAAAAAGGAGTAAATGGACCATCTTCTCTCTATGATGTGCCAAGACCGACATTTTTTGATGATGTACCAGATATGGTTTTACGTAATCGTAACCAAAAGGATACTCAAATCAAGAGTTGATATTAACGACAAGAAGAAGTCAAACTAAAATGAATCACATATAGTGGTCAATATGTGCAGGGTCAAAATACTGATTAACTGTACTGATATTTCTATTTCTATTTATGAGAATAACCTCTACACAGTATGAAATCTAAAATTTGATGTGATTCAAGTCGAAGATAATATCAAGGCTGCCATCATTTATCTAAACTAATAACTACACCCGGAGAACATCTGAAATATATGTTTTGAAAACCTTAAATTAGACGCCAGCTTAATAAAGCTAGTTCAAAAGTTAAACAAGTCGTTTTTGGCTTGTTTTTTTAATAATAAAATCAGAATTAATGGTCATGAATATTGTGCAAGAATTAAATTTTATGAATATCTTAAAGTATATTTATTAGGTTATCTAATAATGTTATAATGAACTTAATTTTCGGATAAGCAGATAACAATAAATCTAATGGAGGTATTAGTTTTGAAAAGATATGTGTATGTAGTATTAATGTTAATTATAGGCACTTCACTTATGGCCTGTTCATCAAATAAACTAGAAGTTTCATTTGATTCAATGGGCGGAAGTCAAGTTGAAAGTGTTAAGGTAGAAGATGGAAAAACAATATCAATGCCTGATGTGACAAGAGAAGGTTATGTATTAGAGGGTTGGTATACAAGTTTAAATGATGGCAAAATTCTAAATGAAGAATGGTTGTTTGATTCTGATACAGTGACTGAAGATTTTACCTTATATGCTAAATGGAAGATAGAAGGTTTTGTTTTTGATCAAGAAACTGGTTCAATTACAGGCTATAATGGAAAAGTTAGAGATGTTATTATCCCATCTGAAATAAATGGAACTCCAGTTACAAGCATAGGAGATTCTGCATTTTCTAAGAATTTCTTATTAAGTGTTACAATCCCAGATAGTGTGACAACAATAGGAGACAATGCTTTTTATTATAATAGACTTACAAGTCTTACAGTCCCAGATAGCGTTACTACAATTGGAGAAAGAGCATTCTTCGCCAATGATTTAGAAAGTATTACAATATTAGGAGATGAAACAAGGTTTAACGAAGATTGGACCATGATTGGATATCCTGCAGAATTACACCAAGAAGCTACTAATTTCAATGGATTCTTGTTCGTTGATGATTTAAAGGAGATTATAGGATATATAGGAGATGATAAAGAAATTGTCATCCCTTCAGAAATAAATGGTACAGAAGTCACAAGTATAGGATATGGTGCTTTTTATGAAAATGAGTTAACAGGTGCGACCATTCCAGATAGTATTACCAGAATAGGAAGTTATGCATTTTATGATAATGATTTAACAAGCGTTGCGATTCCAAACGCTGTCACAAGAATAGGAGAAAGAGCATTTTCTATTAATAACTTAACAAGTGTTATAATTCCAAACAGTGTTATAACAATGGGTAATTACGCATTTTCTAGTAATGCTTTAACAAGTGTTACAATATCAGATAACATTGTATCTATAGGAAAAAGGGCATTTTATTCTAATTACTTAACAAGTGTTGTAATTCCAAATGGTGTTACTAGCATTGGAGAAAGGGCGTTTTATTTCAACGAGTTAACAAGTGTTAACATCCCAGATAGTGTTATAACAATAGGAAGTAAAGCATTTGCTGCTAATGATATAACAAGTATTACAATTCCAGAAAGTGTTACAACTATAGGATATGAAGCATTTTCTAGTAGTCATATGCACATAACAAGTGAAACAAGTATTACAATATTAGGAGATGAAACAAGGTTTGATGAAGATTGGGTTAAGATTGGCTTGCCAGCAGAATTTAATCCAAGAGCTATCAACGTAAATGGATTGATATTTTATGGTGATACAAATACAATTATAGGATATATAGGAGAAAATAAAGATATTGCCATCCCTTCAGAAATAAATGGTATAGAAGTGATGCATATAGGATATAGAGCATTTTCTTTTAATAAATTAACAAGTGTTATAATCCCAGATAGTGTTACAACTATAGAAGCTTATGCATTTTTTACTAATGACTTAACAAGTGTAGAAATTCCTAATAGTGTTACAAGCATAGGAGAATGGGCGTTTTATTATAATTCTTTAACAAGTATTACTCTTTCAGATACCCTTACAACAATAGGAGACTATGCTTTCTTTAATAATAGTATAACAAACTTTACGATCCCTGACAGTGTTACAACAATAGGCGAACAGGCTTTTGATGAAAATAGAATAACAGATCTTACAATCCCAGAAAGTGTTACAACAATAGGAAATCAAGCATTTGATACTAATCCTTTAATAACGATAACAATATTAGGCGATGAAACAAGGTTTAATGATGATTGGGAGGATTATGGATTCTTTGAAGACTTAAAACCTGAATCTTAATAGATATTAACATTGATGATATTCATTAAATGAAAATATTCACTATGTATCCAAAACCGATAGTGTTGAGATTTGCTACAAGAATTTTAACAAGCCTTATGGCTTGTTTTTCTTTGATTGATTAGGAGAAATTGGTTTATTTTTTATAGTTTATACATTTGATACATAAAGTATAATATATTTAAATATGAAGTTTGATGCTAGAATAAATAACGGACATATTAAACATAGAGAGTTCATGATAAAATAATAATGAGAAAGGAGCTCTCTATGGCAAAGCATTATGATTAAGAGTTTAAACTAAATGCAATTAAGTATCGAGAAGATCATCCTGAGTTAACAGTCGCTGCAGTATGTAGGAATCTTGGAATTTGACAACCAACTTACTATCTATGGTTAAAAGAGTATAAAGAGAATGATGGTGAAATTGAACAAAGAGGCAGCGGAAATTGTACAAGCGATTTAGAAAAAGAAAATGCACGATTAAAAAGAGAATAAAAAACACAAAAGGATGCATTAGAAATCTTAAAAAAAGCCATCGGCATTCTGGGCTAGAAGCGAAAATAATCTATGATTTAGTAAACAAAGAGAAACACCATATTTCGGTTTACAGAGCGCTTGATATAATAGGTGTTTCTAGATCAAGATATTATGATTGGATGGATAGAGAACCTAGTAAGCGTTCAAAAAGAAAACCATCTAAACAAATCTATGGTGCACCAAAGATAACCGAGAAACTTCAGTATAATGGCTACACAGTCTCAGAGAAGACTGTAGGCAATTATATGAGAGATATGGATATAAGAGCCATATATACAAAGAAATGGATCAAGACAACTGTAAACAGTGATTTTTCTTCTAAGCTTAAAAACATACTTAAAAGAAACTTTAATGTGAATGATCTAAACACTGTTTGGGTCACTGACATTACATATATCTGGACAAGAGATGAAAACTTTGTATACTTAACCAGTGTGATGGATTTATTATCTAGAAAGATTATCGCTTGGGAAATATCTAATAATTTAAGTGTTGAATCTGTAACGAAATGTATTAGTAAAGCTAAGAAAAGAAGAAATCTTGATGAAGCATTAATCATTCATAGTGACCAAGGTGTACAATACGTATCAAAAGAATACAAAAATTTATTTGATAAAAATATGAAACGCTCTTATTCAAAGAAAGGTGATCCATGGGATAATGCATGTATAGAATCATTTCATGCATTAATCAAAAGAGAATGGTTATCAAGATTCAAAATACAAGATATTGAACATGCATATCAATTAGTATTTGAATATATTGAAACATTTTACAGTACAACCAGAATCCATGGAACACTCGGTTATCAATCACCGAATGAATACAAAAAGAATTACAAACAAAACAAGTTAATCAATTGATCTTTAAAATGAACTTACTATATTTTTAACTTGTCCGTTTTCTTGACATAGTACCAACATGTAAATTCAATTAATATTATTGCTTTAATAAAATTTTATTAAATCGTTTCTTTTTATAAAGTTTCGTTGAGTAGTATAATAAACGGATTGATTTTTGTTTTTTCTAATCATTTTATAAGAGATTTAAGATTGTAACTTTAGACTGAAAATCTATGTGCCGGCGGACATGTCCCGCATTGAACCACCATCGAAGACTTATAAAAAGCCATCTAAGGATGGCTTTTTTGTATATTTATAGATATTTATTATAAGCAAATTTCTTGTAATTACAGGATTGAATTTATATAATTCAATTATAAAGAAGTATATAATATGGAGGTTTTAAGATGAGAAATTTAAAGAATCGAACATATTTGGTTACTGGAGCTGGTAGTGGTATGGGCCGGGAATTAGTTTTGCAATTGCTAGATATGGAATGTTATATTGCAGCGGTTGATATCAATAAAGAAGCACTTGATGAAACATTTGATCTAGCTAATGTTGATAAATCTAGGTTGTCATTACATATAGCTGATATATCAAGTAAGGATGAAATAAAAAGATTAAAAGATGAAGTGATAAAGCATCATAAAAAACTTGATGGTATTTTTAATAATGCTGGAATTATACAACCATTTGTTAAATTTCAAGATTTAAATGAAAAAGATATTGAAAGGGTTATTAATATTAATACTTATGGAGTATTATATATGACAAAATCTTTTTTACCTTCTATTTTAGAATCTGATCAAGGCATCATAGCTAATACTTCAAGTATGGGCGGTTTCTTACCAGTCCCAGGACAAGGTGTCTATGGTGCTAGTAAAGGGGCTGTGAAGTTATTTACAGAAGCATTATACGCTGAATTATTAGATACAAATGTTAATGTCCATGTCATCATGCCGGGCGCTATAAAAACTAATATTAGTAAAAACAGTGGTGTTAATATCAGTGGAGGAGATTCGAGTTCTCACAAGACTCTATCAGCAAAAGATGCTGCTAAGACAATTATTAAGGGTGTTAAGAAAGAAAAATTAAGAATTCTCGTTGGTAAAGATGCCAAGTTGATGGATAAAATTTATCGTTTCTTTCCTGTTTTTGCTATTAAGATGATTTATAAGCAAATGAAGGATTTGTTAAACTAACCTATATATAGCTAAAAAGTAGAGTTAAATAGTAGATACTATTTTAACTCTTTTTTTTAATTTTTTTTATTGACTTGTACTTGGAAAATATAATATGTATACTATAAATAACTTGTATTCATCATTTTGATAGAGGTGGTTTAATGTTAAGTAAAAGAAGAATAATCATTAGTTTGATTGTCATAGCTTTTTTAATCCTTACATATGTTGTTGTAGAAAGACAAGTACCCATTCATATGTCAAGTTTGAAAGTTGAAAATAAGAGAGTTTTTTACCAAGAGACGACTAGATTAATACAATGTGATGTAGCTTATACTGAAGTTCTTGTATATGAAGATGAAGAGGATGAATATTATTATCAACTTATTGAAATAGGGAACGGCAGTTGCCTTAGTGAACTATATATTTGGGATAATCTACACTACTATACACTTACCCAAGCATTAGATGAAGAAATTATATTGTTAGATGATTTACTTGATAGTCACTTTATAATTGAAAGATCAAAAAGTACAGATTCAATAGGATAGTATTAGATTTATTGTTTATATTAAAAAAGAAGAAAAAACGATGAAATTTATGAAAATAAAAATAAATCACAATCTCTTTATGAGATTATGATTTACTTGCTTTAAGACTAATGATATATTCAGATAAGTCTAGTTTTAATGGTGATTGATGGATAAATTCTAGATTATATCCATCTTCTTTTAAAGTGATGTATAAGTGAAATAAAGCTATGCCTATATCAATTGATTGAATATCCATCTGAAGTTTGCCTCTATAACCCTTTGTTCTTTTTAAATATAGATGAAATGTATTGTCTATCAAGACAATTCTCCAAGGTTGTTTGTTTGAAGCGCTTGGCGCATATTGAACAGCTTGGAAATACTTGTAATATGGATTAGAATCCTTGATAGCTGCTAATTCTTTTCCAGAGAAAAACAATGTTTCAAAGTCAAGTCTTTTATCAGCTTTTGTTATTTTGCGGATCGCTTTTTCTCTTAGTGAAGGAACTGCTGGATAACCAACTGGAGATATAGCGGCTATCATTTCATCTTCATAAACTTGAAGAGAAAAATCTTTTCTATGGAAAGTTCCACCAAGCCAAACGGTTCCTATATCTTGTTTTGTTAAATGTAGGATGATTTCTTCAAATAAAAAGCCAAAATCCACCATTGCTTTACTAGTGTTTTTTGTGATACCACCAATAAAAGCTGGAGGGTTTTTAACAAAACCATAGGTACCTATGGTTTGCTTGTTTTTGTTTGTGTTATTTACATAGAAGAATCTAGCTTGATGATTAAAGGGTCCTTTTTTTATTTCCACTCTATTTATAATTTCTTTTAATAAGTTTTGATCGGCATTGGATAGTGATTTTGCTTGATAACTTCTTATAGAAGTTCGTTTTTCTATAGTTTTTAACATATCTGACCTCATCATTAATATTTTAATGGTATAATTAATTATAATATATATATGAAAATATTCAACTTAATGGAAAACTATTGATTGTATAAGGAGAGTATTGTGAAAAATTTAGAAAAGAAAATGTTTAATAAAAAAGAAAAGAAGGACAGAGAAAAGTATGGGCAAGTTGTCTTTTTGAAAAAGTATATTAAAAGATATGCTACGCATACAAAGACTATGAAATGGCTTTTACCGCTAGTTGCTATTGTGACTTCTTTGCCCGCAATTATATCTTTGATACAATATATTAATGATGGTGAAAAGGCAGACTTAATCACTTTTATTCTTTTTGGATTGGCGGCTATTTTGTGGATTATTAACACTATTTTTCAATATACATTTTTCTTTGATTTTATTGATGAAAAAGTTTTATTGTGGAAAAAAGAACTAAAAGATTTAAACGAAAAATCTAATGACTAAAGACTTGTGACTAGTTACTAAATGAGTATGTTTGTTCATGAGAGTTTGTAGAAATAGAATGAAGGAATTTATATTGGGGAGTTTATGAAGATACTAATTGATGCGGATGCAAGTCCAGTAAGAAAAATAACAAGAGATTTAGCTGAAAAATTTCATATAGACCTAGTGATTGTTTGTAATATTCATCATATGATTGAAACAGATTATGGACAAGTGATTACTGTTGATGCAGGAAATGACGTTGCTGATCATGAAATTGTTAGGTTAACAGATAAAGGTGACTTGGTGGTTACTCAAGACTATGGTTTGGCTAGTTTAGTTTTGTTAAAAGGTGCATATGCCTTGCATCAAGACGGATGGTTTTATACTTCGCATAATATTGATATGTTGTTATTACAAAGACAAATAGGTCAGAAGATGAGAAGAGCTAAAAAGAGATATGGCCATACTTCAAAAAGAAAAGAAGTAGATGATATTAAATTTAAAGAGACTTTAGAAAAATTTCTAGAGGAAAGAAAATAGTCATTAAATCAAAAAAAAGGTTAATCGCTGTGATTAACCTTTTATATATTTATTTGATTAAAATGGGACATTATCAAATTCTGTGAAATATTTATTCCCTCTATTGAGCCCTTTAATTTTCTTCATATCTTCATCGTCTAATGAGAAATCAAAAATATCAAAGTTTTCTTTAATACGTTTTGGTGTAACACTTTTTGGGATTACAACAATTTCTCTTTCTGTTAACCATTTTATGGCAATTTGTGCGATTGATTTATTATGTTTTTTTGCGATTTCTTTCATCGTTTCATTTGATAGTAATTCTTCAATGTGATGAGACATTAAAGGGGCATAAGCTTCTAATTGAATGCTATGTTTTTTACAAAAATCTTGTAAAAACTCATTTTGTAGATGAATATGAGTTTCAACTTGGTTAACCATTGGTTTGATTTTAGCATTAGCGATTAAATGTTCTAAATGATGAACATTATAATTAGATACACCAATAGCTTTGACTTTACCCATATCATATAAAGTTTCAAATGCTTTCCAAGTATCAATAGAATTTTCATAGCCTTTGAACCAGTGAATTAAATATAGATCAACATAATCTAAACCTAATTTTTGTAAAGATTCATTAAAAGCTTTTATAGTTGTTTGATACCCTTGCTCAGTATTCCATAGTTTTGTTGTTACAAAAATATCTTTTCTTTTAATACCTGAATCTTTAATTGCTTTTCCAACGGCCTCTTCATTACCGTAAATAGCTGCAGTATCAATATGTCTATACCCAGCTTTTAAAGCTGTTAAAACTGCATTATAAGCGTCCTCTTCTTTACTTCTGAATGTTCCTAAACCAATAATAGGCATTAAAACATCATTGTTTAATTTTTGTTTTTTCATATTTATCACCTCAAATTTATTATATCACGATTTTTTTTATTCTTAAAATGATAAGTTTTAAAGAATTTTTATTTTTGGTGCGTAATATTGAATTAAAAGGAGGCAAATATGAAAAAATTATTAAGTTTTATTGCTTTAATATCAATGATTGTTTTAAATCTAAATCAACTGGTTCACGCTAACCAAGTAAATTATTTACCGGGAGGTAAAAATTATATTTCAACAGATAATTTAGAATATTTGATTGTTGAACACGAAGAAAGTGGTAGTGAAATACCTGCAGTTAGAACCATAGACAAGGTTATGGTCAAACCTGATACAAATTATGTGTTTTCCGTTGATACAAGACTGAATACACAAATTGTTAACGTATGTATTACCTATTATAATGAATTAAATGAAATTGTAGAAGAGATTATATTTACAGGTTATGATTACGAACGGGCTGTATTCGATGGCAATAGCTATCATTATCAAGTATTTACAACTTATGAGGATGTTAAGTTTATTTCCTTAGAGATGAGTGGTTACGATGACTCACAGACTGATGCTTCTAGTATTCAAATAGAAGAAGGTATATATCCAACGGCTTATGAAGCTCATATACCTGGGACAATCATTGATACCACTTCTCCATATTTTCAAAGCCAAGGTACTATTATTTCTTATGTAGACCGCCCTATAAGTGTAGAAGAAATACAAAGTTCATTAGTTGCATATGATTCAATTGATGGAGATGTATCAGACAATATTTCTTTGGTTAATGATGGATATAGTGATATGAGTCATACAATTGGTAGATATCAATTGCTATTTAGGGTAGAGGATTCAAGTGGTAATAAAAGTGAAGTAGAAATAAGTGTAGAAGTCGTAGATGTTTTAGATCCAGTTTTCTCTGATGTAAGTCAAATTGAGGTTTTATATCCTAAGGTTTTATCAATTGAAGAGATTCTATCGAAACTATCTGCAAGCGATAACTACGATGGTGATATATCAAATTCAATCATTGTCGAAAGTGATGATTATAGCGCTAATAAAAGTATAGTTGGTGCCTATGAAATGCATTTTAGTGTCAGTGATAGTTCCGGAAATAAAACGAATCACCAATTAGTGATGAATGTGGTAGATAAAGAGGCACCAACTATAAGCGGTGAGTCTACTATTCATGTGGGTTATAATGAATATTATAATGAACCCACCATTATTTCAGGTTTAAGTGTTAATGATAATTATG
This sequence comes from Mycoplasmatota bacterium, assembly GCA_018622675.1. Classification (GTDB taxonomy): domain Bacteria; phylum Bacillota_I; class Bacilli_A; order Izemoplasmatales; family Hujiaoplasmataceae; genus Hujiaoplasma. Next base: position 1,531,698 of record CP076020.1, on the reverse strand, counting down.
ACGATAATATTAAATTAAATGTTGAAGAGAATACTTATAAAGATAACTATCGACAAATTGGAGAATACAGAGTGGTTTTTTCAGCCACAGATTCATCTGGAAATAAGACAGAAAAAAACATTGATATTCACGTTGTAGACGGAATAGGGCCAATGATTTATTTTGATTTAGCTGTCATACAAGTCTATTCTAATCAAGTCATGGAATTACCGGATTTTGCTCAATTACTGACAAAAACTAGTGAATTAAAAAGTGGAAGAGATTATTCAATTACTGTGAGGTATGACTCATATACAAAACATGCAAAAACTCCAGGCACATATCATCTTAAATTAGTTTTTGAAGATGAATATGGTGAAATCATTAATAAAGATTTACAAGTAAAGGTGGTTGATAGAGGTATTGATGATATCTATTTTTCACCAGAAGATATTGAACTTGATTTTTTTCAAAAAAATAAAAAGATGATGATTTATGGTGGAAGTGGTTTATTGGTAATTGCTAGTTTTCTAGGATATTTTTTTGTTCAGCGAAAACAGATATTGTGATTGACAACTTATAGAACTTAGGTTATTATTATATCAATAAGGGAGTAGCTGGCCAAAGTGCGATTAAATCAACATCTTGGTTATATACCTGGTTTAATTTTAACAGCAAGACTTATGCACTTTTTTGTGTATAAGTCTGTTTTTTCTAAGAAAGGATGAGTATATGGAAACATACAGTCAATCAAAAAAAGAAGTTTTAGAGTCTTTAGAAGTGAATTCTAAAAATGGATTAACAAAAGAGGAAGTTGAAAAAAGACAAAAAGAATATGGTAAGAATCAATTAAGGGAGTCAAAGAAAAAATCATTATTAATGATGTTTCTTGATCAGTTTAAAGACTTTCTAGTAATCATTCTGATCATAGCTGCGGCTGTGTCTGTGGTTGTTGGTATATTAGAAGGAGAAGGCCTAATTGATGGATTTATCATTATTGCCATAGTTTTATTGAATGCAATACTTGGAGTCAATCAAGAACAAAAAGCTAATAATGCTTTAGCTGCTTTAAAGAAGATGAGTTCTCCACATGCGAAAGTCATTCGTGATGGAAAAACTACAGAAGTTTCTTCAGAAGAATTAACAGTAGGAGATATTGTTTTATTAGAAACAGGTGACTTTGTTGCAGCTGATATTCGCTTATTAGAATCTACTAATTTAAAAACTGACGAATCTTCATTAACAGGTGAATCAACACCAGTTGAAAAGGATGCGAAAAACGAGTTAGATGAATCAACGCTTTTAGCCGATAGAACTAATTCAATTTACATGTCAACTTTAGTTACTTATGGTAAAGGAAAAGGTGTTGTAACAAATATCGGTATGGAAACAGAAATCGGTAAGATTGCAACGATGTTAGATTCAGTGGAAGAAGGAAAAACCCCTTTACAAAAAACTATTGATCAGTTTGCAAAAGTATTGGGAGTTATCATTATCATTGTTTCAGTAGTTGTATTTTTATTAGGGTTCATTCAAAACAACTTTAACTTTGAATTAGAGCTTTTCTTAACATCAGTTGCTTTAGCTGTTGCAGCTATACCAGAAGGATTAACTGCAGTTATTACTGTTGTTTTAGCCTTGGGAATGCAAAGAATGGTAAAAAGAAATGCTATCATAAAAAATTTATCTACTGTTGAAACTTTAGGACAAGCGACAGTGATTTGTTCTGATAAGACAGGAACCTTAACTCAAAATGAAATGACAGTAAGACGAGTCTACGATTTAGATAATGTTTACGAAGTGACTGGAAATGGGTATGAGACTCAAGGTGATATTTTAAAAGATGATAAAAATGTTGAAATCAATGGTAATTTAGAAAAAATATTACAAATATCCTTATTATGTAATGATTCAAAAATAGAAAATGATAATAAAATTCTAGGCGATCCTACTGAAGGGGCTTTATTGGTTTTAGCCGCTAAAGGAGGCTATCCTGTAGAAAATTTAGATGAAAATTTTCCACAATTAAATGAATATACATTTGATTCTACAAGAAAAATGATGACTTCTATAAACAAAGTAGAAGATAAAAATCTTGTTTTAACAAAGGGTGCAACTGATCAATTGATTAGAAAATGTAACCGTATATCTATAAATGGACAAGTGAGAGATATTACAAAGAAAGATATAGATAAGGTTTTAAAACAAAACGAAGATTTTTCTGCTCAAGCTTATCGTGTTTTAGGATTTGCTTATAAGGAAACAGATCAACCAAAATCTATGGACTTAGAAGAGGATTTAATCTTTGTTGGTTTGGTTGCTATGATTGACCCTCCTAGACCAGAAGCTAAAGAAGCGATTGCTAAATGTCATAATGCAGGTATAAGAGTTATGATGATTACTGGTGACCATATTGTTACAGCAAAAGCTATTGCCAAAGAACTGAACATTTTAAAAGAAGGCGGACTTGCTTTATCAGGTGAAGATACTAGGAATATGTCAGATGAAGAATTTGAAGAAGCTATATTAAAGTGTGATGTTTTTGCAAGATCAACCCCAGCTGATAAAATTAGAATTGTAGAAGTATTACAAAAGAATGACCAAGTGGTAGCGATGACGGGTGATGGCGTTAATGATTCACCAGCATTAAAACAAGCAGAAATTGGTGTGGCAATGGGAATTACTGGTACAGAAGTTTCTAAAGAAGCATCAAATATGATTTTGACTGATGACAATTTTACTTCAATTGTTGCTGCTGTTGAAGAAGGAAGAACAATCTATAGTAATATTAGAAAATTTACAGTTTTCTTAGTCTCATGTAATATTGGTGAAATCTTACTGATTTTACTAGCAATGATATTTGCGCCAGTTTTTAATGGTTTATTACCGTTAATGGCTATCCATTTGTTATGGATTAACTTAATGACCGATTCATTCCCGGCATTTGCATTAGGAATGGAAAAGGCTGAAGGTAATACAATGGAGAGAGCACCACGTGATACGAAAGAAAAATTATTAAATAAAGAAACTTTAATTAAAGTGATTATCCAAGGTACTGGTTTAATGTTAGCTGGATTATTTGCCTTTAAATTAGGACTATCATGGATAGATGGTGCATCAGAAACTCAAGCAAGAACAATGGCTTTTGTTGCTGTAGTCTTTGGTGAGTTATTAAGAGCTTTCTCAGCAAGGTCTGAGACTAAGTTTTTATTCCAATACAATCCATTTAGTAATAAATTTTTGAATTATTCAGTCTTTGTATCTCTAGGATTAGTTCTACTTTTAGTTTATATACCTTTCACAGCTGATATATTTAAACTAGAACCACTTACATTTTTAGAATTGATATTAGCGATGGCCTTAGGTTTAGTTCCTATGTTATTTGGTGAATTGACAAAGATTGTTCAAAAAAGCACTTATTAGTTGATATTTAATCAATCTATTGAAATTAATGCATAAATAAAGTAAAATTATATTAGGATTGGTGGTGGTAGTTGTATGGATAAACATCTTATAAATCAGATAAAATTATCAAAAGATGAAAAAGTATTCTATGACTTTAATAAACTTAGGGGTAAAAGAAGTGATTGTCGGATGGTTTTAACAACCAAAAGGCTTATTGTTTATAATGATGGCATTTACTACCAAAAAAAACGTAAAGTAAGAAGAAAAGGAATAAATGAAATACAAAGAAACACCATCACACATGTTGAGTACTATATTGAATATATGAACTCTACATATATTGCTAAACTTATAGGTTTTATTTTATTGGTTGCTGGTTTAGTGTTAGCTGCATTCTCTTATAGTGGCTCAACACTCTTACCATCCTTATCTGTCTATGCCTTTGAAATCTCAGGCATGTTCATATTAATCAATGATTTAATTTATTATGGTCTAGCATTCATACTTGTTATTATTGGATTAATGATCATATTTAAAGCGAAAAAGACATTGTTTTTTAAAGTAATTTCAGGACATATGGATGATTATACAGTTCAGTTAAAGAAAAATAAGTATAATGAAGAGGCTATAAAGAGAATTTCAACAAAACTTTATGTATAATATACAGAAAAAGCGCTTAACAGCGCTTTTTTTTAATTTCTTAAAAAGTACAAATTATTTATATCTTTCATGATATAATAAAAATAATATGAGATAAGAGGTGGAATATGAAGTTAAATGTTAAAAAAATATTTTTTGTAGGACTTGCTTTTTTAATGATTTCGATGTTTTGGCAAACTTACGATGCCATTGTTACAAAAATTTTAATAGACAAGTTTGGTTTAAATCAAATGTGGTCAGGTTTGGTAATGGCTCTTGACAATGTACTGGCTTTGTTTTTAATTCCAGTTTTTGGTGCCTTGTCAGATAAATCAAAACATAAAAGAGGAAGAAGAACTCCATTTATTATTGTTGGTACTATTATAGCTGCCCTTGCTTTTATGACACTGACCTATTCTGATAATGTTCAAAAAAGTAAGATAGAAGTTGAATCTCAAATCATTGAGGACTATGATTTAATTTATCGAAGTGAATCAACAGATGATACAGTGATTTTAAATAACTGGAAAAATATTCAAGATAATATTAAATCCGAATGGCAGTCTTTATTAAATCAAGGAACGATTTCCTTTGCGAAATACAGTGAGTACAGAGATGATATTATCCTACCTATGGAAGATATTCTTGGTGACGACCAGATTACAGATGATGAAACAACAGAGTTAAAAGAATTATTCGATCATCATGCCAACGAAAGAGCCTGGGTCATTACATCAAATTCACCTATGACATTTTTTGTATTCGTATTGACATTATTTGTCGCTTTATTGGCTATGTCAGCCTTTAGATCTCCTGCTGTTGCCTTGATGCCAGATGTAACGATAAAACCTTTAAGATCTAAAGCTAATGCTATTATAAACTTAATGGGATCGCTTGGGGCTTTGATTGCCCTAGGATCAATTATGTTGTTTGGTTTAGATAAGTTTTCATATGTTAATTATACACCGGCTTTTATTACCATCGGGGTTTTGATGTTTGTTATATTAGGTATTTTCTTATGGCGCGTGAAAGAACCTGAATTAGTTGCAGAAAGAATTTCTAAAGAAGTTAAGTTTGATTTGGTTGAAGAAGAAGAAAACGAAGATGAATGGACAGAAGAAGAAGCCAATCTATCTAAAAGCAAAAAAGTTGCTTTAATACTCATATTAGCTTCTGTAACATTATGGTTCTTTGGTTATAATGCCATCACAACTAAATTATCAGATTATGCACCAAAAGTGTTAGAGATGGGGTATGCAATACCAATATATATTGCTCATGGTTCTGCGCTTTTAGCTTTTATTCCGATTGGTATTTTAGCGACTCGAGTGGGCCGTAAAAAAACAATTCTTTTTGGAATAACCTTATTGACTATATGTTTTGGTTCAGTTTACTTTTTGACTCCGGATACATCTTTTATCATGTATATTATTTTTGGATTAACGGGTATTGCTTGGGCAACAATTAATGTAAACTCTTATCCAATGGTTGTTGAATTAGCAAAAGGTTCAAACGTAGGAAAATATACTGGCTACTATTATACTTTCTCAATGGCTGCACAGATTATCACGCCGGTATTTTCAGGGTTTTTAATGGATCAATTTGGCAGAGAAATATTATTCCCTTATGCCGCTACCTTTGTAGCAATAGCATTTATAACTATGTTCTTTGTTAAACATGGAGATACTAAGATTGATAAAAAATCTTCTTTAATTGAAAATTTTGATGTAGATATGGACTAAATAACTTGATAATAAAAGACGAAGTTAGGGTACTTCGTCTTTTTTAATGTTCTTCAATTTCAGGTCTAAAAAATTCAAATACAGCATTATCATAATGTTTTTTTACCAAATGATATTCTAGATTATTTCTAGCAGTATAAGAAATGACACAAATACCCTTTTTATGAATTTTACTCGCGTATTTATTAGGTAAATCCTTGATTCCATAATTAATAAAATCAGGTTTTGTAAAATAGTTGAATGACATGCGCTTCATGAGTTGTTTAATCATGAAGTTCATTTTGTGATCATCATTGAAGTATTCAGTAATCTGACCTCTAATGATATCAGGTTGATTTTTTTTAAACCAATATACAATGCCTGGACTAAATGAATGGATGGCATATTCTCCATCGTAATTCGACATTGTCTTGACAAATGATTCACATAATAATTTGTTATCACCTTTAGGTTTTAATTCAATAAGTAAAGGCACTCTTCCTTTTACTAATTCTAATACATCTGATAGTAAAGGTATTTTTTCATTGGTATTTAAGATATGAAAATCCTTGATTTCATCATAAGTGACTTCTGATAGGTTAACATCAACTTTACATAATTTTTTTAGGTTTATATCATGAAATACAACAACCTTGCCATCTTTAGTTACGTTGATATCTAATTCTATAGAGTAATCATAATCCATGGCTTTTTTAAATGCTAGTAGTGTATTTTCAGGTATAGATTTGTCCAATGAATGAAAACCTCTATGTGCTATATAATTTTCTTTAATCCAAGTTAAATCCTTCATAGATTCCTCCAAAAAGATTATTATCCTATACATTATAACATGTATTTTAAAAAAATAAATAATTATGATTATAATCATAAACAATTAAGATTAGGGTCTAGAATCAAAGGCCTAATTTGTGATATAATACAATAGAAAGAGGTGGACTATGAATAATTTTATTTTTCATTCGCCAACTAAATTTGTATTTGGGAAAGATACAGAAAAAGAAGTTGGTCAATTATTAAAATCGTACAAAGCAAAAAAAGTATTAATTCATTATGGAACTGGATCAATTAAGCGCTCAGGTCTATTTGACCGCGTTGTTGATTCTATTGAAGAAGCAAATATTGAATACGTAGAACTTGGTGGGGTTGTTCCTAATCCAAGAGATACATTGGTTTATGAAGGTATTGACTTATGTAAAAAAGAAAATGTTGATTTTGTTTTAGCGGTAGGTGGAGGCTCAGCTATTGATTCAGCAAAAGCGATTGCTGCTGGAGCTAAGTATGATGGTGATTTTTGGGATTTTTACGATCATAAAGCTGAAATGAAAGATGCTTTAAAAATCGGTGTTATTTTAACTATTCCTGCAGCAGGTAGCGAAGGTTCAGCAAGTGCTGTTATCACAAAAACAGATGGAATGCTAAAAAGAGGTTTTTATTCTCAATTTTACAGACCACAATTCTCAATCATCAATCCTGAACTAACATATACTTTACCAACTTATCAAACATCAGCGGGTATTGTAGATATGATGGGTCATATTTTTGAAAGATATCTAACTAAAAGCGATAATACATTATTTGTGGATAGATTAGCTGAAGGCACCTTAGTTTCTATTATCGAAGCAGGAAAAAAACTCATGGAAGAACCTACAAATTATGATGCGAGATCAGTTATTTGTTGGGCAGGTACTATTGCTCATAATGGTTTTTTTGGTGTAGGACGTGTTGAAGATTGGGCAAGTCATCGATTAGAACATGAACTTAGTGCCTTATATGATGTTACACATGGAGCTGGTTTAGCTGTGATGTACCCAGCCTATATGAAATATACTATAGATGAAGATATTGAAAGATATAAACGTTTTGCAATCAAAGTATTTGGTGTACAAGAAGAAGGAAAATCAGATAAAGACATTGCTTTAGAAGGTATAGAAAAACTAGAAGAATTTTATAAAGAAATCGCTATGCCAACTCGCTTTGAAGGAATTCATGCGAAAAAAGAAGACATCAATAAACTTGTAGAAAAATTAAAAGAAAATGTTGGAAAAACCTTTGGACATTTTAAAGAATTAACAATGGAAGATGCTAAAAAAATATATGAATTGGCGTGTTCTTAATTAGGGGGCTATTATGCATGAATACTACCCTTTGCTAATGAATTTAGTTGATGTTCCAACAAGCACAATTTTATTAGCTTTCTTGGTGACTTTGGGGGCTGGTTTAGCTACTGGTATTGGTTCGATATTAGCATTTTATCGTAAAAAAACTGATAAAAAATTTCTATCCGCAGCACTTGGTTTTTCTGCTGGAGTAATGATTTATGTATCATTTGTGGAAATATTTCCTAAAGCCATAGAATCCTTAGGCGGAGATAAGAGTGCTTATGTTTGGACAACAATTTCATTTTTTATCGGTATCGCTTTGATAGCTTTAATTGATAAATTAGTTCCTAGCGAAGAAAATCCACATGAGGCAAGAGATGTAACAGATTTAAATAGTGATACAAGTAAAGCATCTTTAATGAGAATGGGATTATTTTCGGCATTAGCCATTGCCATTCATAATTTTCCTGAAGGTCTTGCGACCTTTATGGCTACGATTGAATCGCCTGCTTTAGGTATCTCTATTGGTATAGCTATTGCCATTCATAATATTCCTGAGGGTATTGCCGTATCTGTTCCAATATACTATGCAACAGGGGATAAAAAGAAAGCTTTAAAGTATTCATTCCTTTCAGGTTTTTCTGAACCAATAGGAGCCATTGTAGGTTACTTTTTATTGGTTTTAATATTTGGTCAGAGTGATGGAGTCATGGGATTTGTATTTGCTGCTGTAGCTGGTATTATGGTATATATATCTTTGGATGAACTTTTACCCACTGCTGAAAAATATGGAGAACATCATATTGCTATATATGGATTAATCGCAGGTATGATTGTAATGGCTTCGAGCTTAGTATTATTAGCCTAATACGATTTTATAAAACCACTTTCATAGTGGTTTTTTTCTTGGCAAAATAAATAGTGTTAATGGTTTACAAAGTTAGATTCATTTTGATATACTAAGATGTAAGGCATGATAAGGAGCAGGACAATGATAAAACATTTTAAATTAGCATCAATCTTTCGTGATCATATGGTTTTACAGGCTGATAAGCCCATTCGTATTTATGGTAAATGTAAGAAACATATCGATATCACTGTAAAGTTACTAAATCAAGAAAAAACAATTAGAACAAGTAATGAATTTTTTATGATAGAGTTAGAAGCTGAAAAACTAGTAAATCAAAGTTTTTCTTTTTCAGTAACCTCTAAAAAGCAAAAAGAAATCATAAAGGATGTTTTAATTGGTGATGTTTTCTTGTTTTTAGGTGGGAAAAACTTATCACAATCACTGAGTTCCAGTTCTAAAACTGATGATTATCAAAATGACCAAATCCGTTTTTTTGATTTAGAAAAAGATAAAAGATGGTTAGTTTCTGGTAAAGATACAATGAATCATTTGAGCTTATTCTCTTACCTTTATGCAAAGAATTTACATAAGTCAATCAAACAACCCATTGGAGTTGTAACTTATAGCAAAGAAGATGAAAACATATTCTCTTGGGCTAATAAATCAACAATAACAAGTGATAAAGAAATGAAAAATTATTTAAATGCTATTCTTTCTATGAAAGACTATCATTTATCAAGAGATTTTCAGTATTTAAAAAATCATTATTTTGGTTTTCATTTCAAATCTGTCATCTTTTCACAGGGAGAAAATGATTTTTACCACTATCATTTTTATGAAAGAGCACTTAAAGACACTATAGATTCATATTTAAAAGCTTTTAACGATTACGAATTGCCTTTCTATATTGTTCAAATTCCAAGTTTTGAAAATGCAAAAAACAATTATATTGCTCCAAGTGAGATCAGAATCGCACAAAGTAACTTATGTTTTAAACATGATGATATTCATTTGGTCAGTGTTGTCGATATCGAAGAAAAAGATATGGTGAGCATGAATAAGTCTATATTAAGTAAAAGACTTGTTAATATGGTTTTGGAAAGACAATATCACAGAAATTCTAATTTAGAGAAAGCAGTTTTTCCACAAATTTCTTCTTTTAAAAAATATCGTAATAGAGTGGAAATTTTTATTGATGAGCAGTTTGGTGGCTTGGAATCTAAATCCGGGAAACATTTAGGTTTTTATTATTCTTTGAATACAGCTGATTATTTACAAGTTGAAAACGTTAAAATTGATGATAATAAGATAACCTTAAAGGTCCCAAGAAATACAAAAGAAATTCGTTATGCATATGATGATAATCCAATGTGTGATATTTATACTGATAATGGCTTACCATTATTGCCTTTTAAAATCATTTTTGATAAAGCAAGTTAATCACTTGCTTTTTTTCATTGATAAATCATGTATAATAGATGTGGTGATTATATGAAAAAATTACAATTAAGTGTCAGGGATTTGGTGGAACTAATTTATGGTTCAGGAAGCATATCTAATCTTAAAGACCTAAAAAACCGAGCCAATGAAGGAACAATGATTCATAATTTTTGGCAAAACCAATACCTTGAATCAGATCGAAAAGAAGTGGTTGTTAAGGACACTTTTACAAATGAAGCATTTGAACTTTCCATCAGTGGACGTATTGATGGTGTTTTATATAGAGATGAAAGTTATGTTATAGAAGAGATTAAATCAACACATATAGATTTTGATTTATTAGATGAAACAACAACCCCTAGTCATTTGGCTCAAGCAAAAATTTATGCTTATATCTTTGCTAAAAACGAATCGCTTGATGTCTTGGAGGTATGGTTAACTTACATAGATGTTAAGACAAAAAACACTAAGCAATTAAAAAACGTTTTTTCTTTAAGTGAGTTAGAGTCTTTTTGCAAGGAAACCATAGAACTATTTTTTGACTGGCAAGAGAAATTATTGGAACATGAAGAGGAGAGATTATCTTCAATAGAGGGTTTGAAATTCCCTTTTGATAAATATAGATTTAATCAAAGAAGAATGATGGCGGTTATTTATAGGAATATAGTGGCGAAAAATGTGGCTTATATTGAAGCGCCAACGGGCCTTGGTAAAACAGTTGCTTCCATTTTTTCAGCTTTAAAAGCGATTCATCAGCCTAGGCAAAAAATCTTTTATTTAACTGCAAAAAATGATGGTAAAAGAACAGCTTTAGAAACAATTAGATTATTAGAAGAAGAAGGCTTGAAGGCAAAAACTGTAGAAATTACAGCTAAAGATAGTGTTTGTTTGTTAGATAAAAGAGATTGTGACCCTAAGGTTTGCCCCTTTGCTAATGGATATTATTCAAAAGTATTTAAAGCCATAGAAGACATTTTTGTAAATGAATCAAAGTTTTCCAGAAAAATCATTGATTATTATGCAAGAAAACATACTATTTGCCCATTTGAGTTTAGTTTGGATTTATCAAATTATTCCGATATTGTCATATGTGATTATAATTATGTCTTTGATCCAATCGTTCATCTAGTAAGATATTTTGAAGATAATGTCTATCAACCTATTGTCTTAGTTGACGAAGCCCATAATTTGGTTTCGCGATCAAGAGACATGTATTCAGCAACAATTAATAAAGCTTCTTTTGAAAAGTTTTTAGAAATCGCTCAATACTTAAAACCTAACCCTACTTTCCAAGTTAAAGAAATCATCAAAATGTTTTCTGATGCTGAAAAAAAACTAGAAAAAGTTGACTTTATAAGGGAATATCAAATAGATGATTTGTTGATTCATAAGTTAAAAGTATTATTGGTTAAGTTTGATGATATATTATCCAATGAAAAACTAAGTATAGGTAAAGATGATATTCAGGACTTATATTTTCAAATGAACCGATTTATCAAAATATCAGATTACTATAACGAGGAATTTGTTTATTTGATTGAAAGAGAGAAAGATGATTGCTTGATTTCTATCAAATGTCTAAATGCATCTGGTTTTATTAATGAAGTGATAGATGATTATTTAGAAAGTATTGTTTTCTTTAGTGCCACTTTAAAACCTATAGACTACTACAAAAATTTATTAACTAATAATATAGGTAAGTTTAGTGCGTTTTCTTCTGCTTTCAAACCTAGTAATCTATTGGTCTTAGCAGTCGATAATGTGTCCACAAGATATCATGATAGAACACAATCGATTCCAAGAATTATTGACACTTTAAAAGCGATGATAGCGCCTAAAAAAGGCAATTATATTGTATATTTTCCGAGTTATTATTATATGAAACAAGTTCAAAAAAAAGCCTTTGAAGAAATTGAAAACGTACACTTTATCACTCAAACGCGTGATATGAGTGGCTTAGAAAGAAACGAAGTGATGAATCAATTTTCTGAAAACCCAAATGAAACTCAAGTTTTTATGTTTGTCATGGGCGGTATTTTTGGTGAGTCTATTGATTTGGTTGGTGAGCTATTAAGTGGCGTATTGATTGTCGGGGTCGGATTACCTGGGCTAAGTCATTACAATAATGTTTTAAAATCTCACTATGATTTAGAATTTAGACAAGGTTTTGATTACGCATATACATACCCAGGCTTGAATAAAGTGATTCAGGCTGTGGGCCGAGTGATTAGGACAGAATCAGATAAGGGGATTGCAATATTATTAGATGATAGATTTACCATGAGAAAATATTTAAAATTATATCCCAATGCTTGGAACCATTTAGAAGTATGTAATGATCCCCAAGACATAGAAGATATGACTAGAAGTTTTTGGCAAAGTAAGTAGCCTATATATAATAAGGTTAGAAAAAGTCATTATTTCCTCGAGAATTGATGATTTTTTCTTTGTTTTTGTAAATTAATTAAAATACAGGTAAAAAATCCTTGCATTTAAAAAGTATATTTGGTATCATATTAAAGCCTATGTAAATAGGAAGGCAGAGATTTGTGAGGTTGCTGACACACACGAAGGCGTTGTATGTGTGAGGTTAGGGAATTCACAAGGAGCCAGTATGTAAGCTAAATTATATGCGAAGGAGGAGCTAAATAATGGCTAATCAAGTAATTAGAATAAGATTAAAATCTTATGACCACAGATTGTTAGATCAATCATCAAAAAGAATCGTTGAAACAGCGAAAAAAACAGGGGCTAAAGTGAGTGGGCCAATTCCACTACCAACCGAAAAAGAAATTTTCACAGTATTAAGAAGTCCACACGTTAACAAGACTTCACGTGAACAATTTGAACGTAGAACACATAAACGTTTAATTGACATCATCAACCCTACGCCAAAAACTATTGATTCTTTAATGCACCTAGATTTACCATCTGGTGTAGATATCGTATTAAAATAATAAATTAAATTAGGAGGTGTACTCATGGCAAGAAAAGGTATCTTAGGAAGAAAAGAAGGAATGACACAAATTTTCGATGAAAATGGAAACATGATTCCTGTTACAGTTATTTCGGCAGAACCGAATGTTGTATTGCAAAAGAAAACCGTTGAAACAGATGGTTATGAATCTGTTCAATTAGGTTTCATGAACAAAAGAGCAAACTTGATCAATAAGCCAATGGCTGGTCATTTTGCAAAAACAGAAACAACACCTAAGCGCTACATCAAGGAAATGCGTCTTTCAGGAATGAAAGAGTATGAACCTGGCCAAGAGGTAAAAATAGATATATTTACCGCTGGTGACTATGTAGACGTTACAGGAACTTCAAAAGGGAAAGGTTACGCTGGTGTGATTAAAAGACATAATCAACACAGAGGACCTATGACTCATGGTTCTAAATATCACCGCGGTGTTGGATCAATGGGTGTTATTTCACCTAACCACATTAGAAAAGGTAAAAACATGCCTGGTAGAATGGGACATGAAACTGTTACAATTCAAAACTTACAAGTTGTTAGAGTTGATGCAGAAAGAAATATTGTTCTTATTAAAGGTAATGTACCTGGACCTAACAAATCATTAGTCGTAATTAAAAACGCAATTAAAAAATAATATTCTTTGGAAGGAGGAAAAGCTATGCCTAAATTAGCAATGTTAAACCAACAAGGTGAATCAGTAAAAAATGTTAATTTGAAAGACGAAGTGTTTAATGTTGAAGCTAACAACCAAGTCATCTATGACGTTGTTAAACAACAAAGAGCCGCGATGAGACAAGGAACTGTAATGACAAAAAACAGATCTGCAGTCCGTGGTGGTGGAAAAAAACCTTATCGTCAAAAAGGGACTGGACATGCTCGCCAAGGAACAATCCGTGCACCTCAATATGTAGGTGGTGGAGTTGTGTTTGGACCAAGTCCTAGAAGTTATAAATACAAAGTGAACAAGAAAGTTCGTCGCTTAGCTTTAAGAATTGTATTATCTCAAAAGTTAAGAGAAAACAATATTATTCTTGTTGATCAAATTTCTTTAGAAGCAAACAAAACTAAAGAAATGGTAAAAATATTAGAAAATGTTAAAGCAGAAGGAAAAATAATGGTGATTTTAGGAGAGGTATTAGATGCTGTAATGATTGCATCAAGAAACCTTCCTAATGTTGAAGTAGATCTATTCAACCACATCAGTGTGTATGATATTATGAACGCAAATCAAATCGTTATTACTAAAGATGCTTTAGAAAAGATTGAGGAGGCTTTAAGTTAATATGGAAAAATATGAAATCGTTAAACGCCCAATCGTTACTGAAAAATCGACGAAATTAGCTGAAGAAAACAAATACACATTTGAAGTTGATAAAAGAGCTAATAAAATTCAAATCAAAGAAGCTATCGAAGCTATCTTTGATGTAAAAGTTAAAAAAGTAAATGTCATGAACGGTAAACCAAAAGCAAAAAGAGTTGGTCAATACCAAGGTTTCAAACCGGCTATTTCTAAAGCTATTATTACTTTAGAAGAAGGTTACAAAATCGACATTTATACATCATAATAGGAGGAAAAAATAATGGCTATTATAAAGTTTAAACCACAAACAAATGGTACTCGTCATATGAGCAAAAGCGATTATGCTGAGATTACCACGTCACAGCCAGAGAAATCCTTATTGACTACTATTAAGAAAAATGGCGGAAGAAATAACCAAGGTAAAATTACAGTTCGTCATCAAGCAGGTGGAGCTAAACGTAAATACAGATTAATTGATTTCAAAAGAAATAAAGATGGTATTGTTGGGAAAGTAGCAACTATTGAATACGATCCGAACCGTACAGCTAATATTGCTTTAATCAATTATGCTGATGGAGAAAAACGTTATATCTTACAACCTAAAGGTTTAAAAGTAGGAATGGAAATTGAATCTGGAGAAAATGCAGATATCGTTATTGGTAATGCAAAAGAAATCAAAGACATTCCAGTTGGTACAGTTGTTCATAATGTTGAATTGTATCCTGGTAAAGGTGGCCAAATGATTAGAGCCGCTGGAGCGAGCGCACAAATTTTAGGGCGTGAAGCTAAATATGTATTACTTAGATTAAAATCTGGTGAAGTTAGAAGAGTATTAGGTAGATGCCGTGCAACTATTGGTGAAGTTGGAAATGAATTCCATTCACTAATTAGCATTGGTAAAGCTGGTAGAAAAAGACACATGGGTGTTAAACCTACAGTTAGAGGTTCTGTAATGAACCCTAATGACCATCCACATGGTGGTGGGGAAGGTAAACAACCTATCGGTCATCCATCGCCACTTACTCCATGGGGTAAAGTTGCTCTTGGTAAAATTACTAGAAAAAATAAAAAAGCTAGCAATAAACATATTGTTAGAAGAAGAAACAAATAGGGAAGGAGGAACTCAAGTATGTCACGTTCAATTAAAAAAGGTCCATTTTGTGATGATCACTTAATGAAAAAAGTAGAAAACGCAAAGAAAACAAATTCAAAAAAAGTTATTCAAACATGGTCGAGACGTTCAACAATATTTCCACAATTTGTTGGCTTAACAATTGCCGTTCATAACGGGAAGGAACATGTTCCTGTATATATTACAGAAGACATGGTTGGTCATAAATTAGGAGAGTTCGCTCCGACTAGAACATATCGCGGTCATATAGAGAAAAAAGCTGTAAGGGGAGGTAAATAAAGATGGAACAAGTTACTGAAGCAAAAGCAGTCTTAAGATCTGTGAGAATAGCTCCTCGTAAAGTTAAATTAATGGTGGATTTGATTAGAGGTAAAAGTGTTGGTGAAGCATATGCTTTATTAAGAAACACACCGAAAAGATCAGCCATCGTTGTTGGAAAATTACTTAAATCAGCAGTAGCTAACGCTGAACATAATTATCAACTAGACCAAGATAAACTATATGTTAAAGAAATTTATGTTGGTGAAGGAAAAACACTAAAAAGAATGCAACCACATGCACAAGGTAGAGCATTCCAAATCTTAAAAAGAACCAGTCACATATATTTAACTGTGGCTGAGAAAGAGTAAGGAGGGATTTTATGGGACAAAAAGTAAATCCAGTTGGACAACGTATTGGAATCATTCGTGATTGGGAATCTAGATGGTATGCTGAAAAAAATGATGTAGCTGACTTATTACATGAAGACATTAAAATTCGCGACTTAATCGAAGATTTGTATAAAAACGCTAGTGTTTCTCAAGTTGTAATAGAAAGAAGTAAAAAAAGAGTTATTATTACAGTACATACTGCTAAACCAGGTATGGTTATTGGTAGAAATGCTGAAACTAAAAAAGCTGTTGTAGAACAATTACAAAAGCTTACTAATAAAGAAGTATTCTTAAATGTAGTAGAAATCAAACGCCCAGAAATCGATGCTAAATTGGTTGCAGAAAATATTGCTAGACAATTAGAAAATAGAGCATCTTTTAGAAGAGTGCAAAAAGTTGCGATTCAAAGAGCATTAAAATCTGGTGCAAAAGGATGTAAAACCTTAATTTCAGGCCGTTTAGGTGGCGCTGAAATGGCACGAAGTGAAGGATATAACGAAGGTAATGTTCCTTTACATACTTTAAGAGCTGATATTGACTATGCATTAGCAGAAGCTAATACAACATATGGTAAATTAGGTGTTAAAGTATGGATCTACAAAGGAGAAGTGCTTCCTTCTAAAAAAAGAGGGGGTAAATAAAAATGTTAATGCCTAAAAGAACAAAATATCGTCGCCCTCATCGTGTGAGCTATGAAGGATTAGCTAAAGGTGGTTCAGAAATCACTTTTGGTGAATACGGTTTAAAAGCTTTAGATGGTGCTTGGATTACTTCACGCCAAATCGAAGCTAGTCGTATTGCGATGACTAGATATATGAAACGTGCTGGGAAAGTATGGATTAAAATCTTCCCTCACTTAGCAAAAACTAAAAAACCTTTAGAAGTCCGTATGGGATCTGGTAAAGGTGCTCCAGAAGAATGGGTAGCTGTTGTTAAAAAAGGAACAGTGATGTTCGAAGTTGCTGGTGTAAGTGAAGAAGTTGCTAAAGAAGCTTTAAGACTTGCAGCTCACAAACTACCTATTAGAACGAAGTTTGTTAAAAAAGAAAGTGGTGATTCTAAATGATTTATGCAAAAGAAATCCGCGAGTGGGACACCGCAAAAATCTTAGAAGAAATTGATAATTTGAAAAAAGAAATGTTTGACCTACGTTTTAAGCAAGCGACTGGTCAATTAGAAAATACTGCACGCTTATCAAATATTAGAAAAACGATTGCTAGAATGAAAACAGTTTTAACCGAGAGAGAAAGAAGTTAGGGGGAGGATAATGATGGAAAAAGTAAGAAAATTTTTTACTGGAAATGTTGTATCAGATGCAAATGATAAAACAATTACAGTACTAGTAACTACGTATAAAAAACATCCATTGTATGGAAAAAGAGTTATCTCTTCTAAAAAATTCAGAGCTCACGACGAGAAAAATGAAGCAAAAAATGGTGATGTTGTAAGAATAACAGAATGCAGACCTTTATCAGCTACTAAGCGATTCCGTTTAGTCGAAATAGTTGAAAAAAGTAAGACTATTTAGGACGGGGGAATTGATATGATACAACAAGAAACGAAACTAAAAATCGCTGATAACTCAGGTGCAAGAATTATTCAAACAATTAAAGTACTTGGTGGTACTAGCCGTAAGTATGCTGGAATTGGAGACGTTGTCGTAGCTTCAGTAAAAAACGCTATTCCTGGTGGAATGGTTAAAAAAGGTGAAGTTGTTAAAGCAGTAATCGTTAGAACAAAATATGCATTACAACGTGCAGATGGATCATTTATTCAATTTGATGATAACGCAGCAGTAATATTAAAAGAAGATGGCAACATGAGAGGAACCAGAATTTTTGGTCCTGTTGCAAGAGAGTTAAGAGACGCTAATTACACGAAAATAGTTTCTTTAGCTCCAGAAGTATTATAGGAGGCGCATTTATGAAATTTAAAAAAGGTGATAAAGTAATTATAATCTCTGGCGCAGACAAAGGAAAAGAAGGAACAATTCTTAAAGTCCTTACAAAAACAAATCGTGTTGTTTTAGAAGGTGAAGGATTAACAAAAATCAAAAAACATCTTAAACCATCTCAAGTAAATCCTGATGGTGGAATCATTGAAATTGAAAAACCAATTCATGCTTCAAACGTGATGTTAATTGATCCTAAAGATAAAACAAGAACAAGAATCGGATATAAAACAGTAACTGAAACAAAAAACAAAGAAGAAGTTACTAAAAAAGTTAGATATGCTAAAAAATCTGGCAAAGAATTGAAATAGTGAAGGGAGAAAATAATGAATAGATTACAAGAGAAATACCGTAAAGAGATTACACCATCTTTAATGGAAAAATTCAATTATTCTTCCATCATGGAGACACCGAAAATCAGCAAGATTGTGATTAATATTGGTGCTGGAGATGCGGTTCAAAATCCAAAAGTATTAGATAATGCTGTTAGTGAATTAACACAAATTACAGGACAAAAGCCAGTGATTACAAGAGCTAAAAAATCTATAGCGACATATAAATTAAGAGAAGGTATGCCTATTGGATGTAAAGTGACTTTAAGAGGACAAAGAATGTATGATTTCTTTGATAAATTAATCTCACTTGCCCTACCAAGAGTTAGAGACTTTAGAGGAATTAACCCTAAAGGATTTGACGGAAGAGGAAACTATACGCTTGGTGTTAAAGAACAATTAATTTTCCCTGAAATTGACTACGATAAAGTAGGAAAAATCAGAGGGATGGATATTGTTATCGTTACATCAGCAAATACTGATCAAGAAGCTTTCGAATTGTTAAGTCAATTTGGAATGCCGTTTAGAAGATAGGAGGATACAATGGCAAAAACATCAAAAAAAGTTAGTCAAAAACGCGGAAATAAATTTCCAGTGAGAAATTATACAAGATGTGAACGTTGTGGACGTCCTCATTCTGTATATCGCAAATTTAGACTATGTCGTATTTGTTTTAGAGAATTAGCTTACAAGGGTCAAATCCCTGGTGTTAAAAAAGCAAGTTGGTAATATATTATGAAAGAAATTATTTCCTATAAATCAAGGAAGGAGGCATTATTGATATGGTCATGACAGATCCTATTGCGGATATGTTAACAAGAATTCGCAACGCAAATCAAATGAAACATAAAAAAGTTGAGTTACCAGCATCTAAATTAAAATCAGAAATCCTTACCGTTTTAAAACAAGAAGGATATATCACTGATTTTGAAAGTGTAAATGACGGAGGAGTGCAAGGTACTTTACGTATACAATTAAAATATTTAGATAATGAAGAAAGAGTTATAAGAGGTTTGAAAAAGATTTCCAAACCTGGATTACGTGTGTATGCTAAAACTGACGATATTCCTAAAGTTCTTAACGGACTAGGGATTGCAATTATTTCTACATCAAAAGGTCTATTAACTGATAGAGCTGCGAGAAAAGAAAAAGTTGGCGGCGAAGTACTAGCATATGTATGGTAATAAAAAAATTAATGGAGGTGCAAGAAAACTATGAGTCGAGTTGGTAAACAATCGATCAAGCTTCCTCAAGGGTTAGAAATTAACGTTAACGAAGATAATTTCGTTGAAGTTAAAGGCCCTAAAGGAGAATTAAGCTTTGGATTCGATAAAAATATGACAATTAATATAAATGAAGACGAAATTTCTGTAACCCGACCAAATGATTCATTACGCAACCGTGCTTTACACGGAACAACTAGAGCGTTATTGAATAATATGGTTATTGGAGTAAGTGAAGGATATTTAAAAGCCCTTGAAATTAAAGGTGTCGGATACCGTGCGCAATTAAAAGGTTCAAATACATTAGTTCTTAATGTTGGATATTCTAACCCAGTTGAAATGGAAGTTCCTGAAGGAATTACCGTGGAAGTTCCAAAAAATACAGAAGTACACGTAAAAGGTGCTAATAAACAACAAGTCGGTGAATTTGCCGCAAATATTCGTAAGGTTCGTTTACCTGAACCATATCTTGGAAAAGGTATTCGTTACAAAGATGAATATGTACGTCGTAAAGAAGGGAAAACAGCTGCTTAATCGCAGTTGAGGTGATATTATGTTTAAACCAGTTATAAAAAACAAAAATAGAAAAATTAGACATCGTCGTATGAGATTCTATATTAAAGGAACTCCTGAAAGACCACGTCTAAACGTTTTCCGTTCTAACAAACAAATTTATGCACAAATCATAGACGATACAAATTCTGTAACATTAGCACAAGCTTCATCACTAGGTTTAGAAAATGGAGCAAATATTGAAGGCGCAAAATCTGTAGGTAAATTAGTTGCTGAAAAAGCAGTTAAAAAAGGTATTAAAAAAGTCGTATTCGACCGTGGAGGATATTTATACCATGGTAGAGTAAAAGCTTTAGCAGATGCTGCTAGAGCAGCAGGGCTAGAATTCTAATGAAGGAGGTAATCTAAATGGAAAACAATAAGAGTAGCAAAAGAGGAAGAAAACCTCGTTCTAAAAGAGAGCCAAAACTTTATGAAGAAAGAGTAGTTAATATTGGGCGTGTAACCAAAGTTGTTAAAGGTGGTAGACGTTTTAAATTTTCTGCTTTAGTTGTTGTTGGCGATCAAAATGGAAAAGTAGGATTTGGAATCGGAAAAGCTAGCGAGGTTCCAGATGCAATCAAAAAAGCAATTGAGACCGCTAAGAAAAATATTATTGAAGTTCCTACTAATGGAACAACAATACCTCATACAATCACTGGAAAATTCGGTGGTGGAAAAGTATTCTTAAGACCAGCTGTTGAAGGTACCGGTGTAATCGCTGGTGGTGCAGTACGTGCTGTCTTAGAATTAGCAGGAATCAAAGATGTTTTATCTAAATCTTTAGGTTCAGATGCTCCAGTTAATATCGTAAGTGCAACAATTCAAGCTTTAAGTGAATTAAGAACTGTTGAAGAAGTTGCAGCTATGAGAGGATTAACTGTTGAGGAGGTACTACACTAATGGCAAAAATTAAAGTGACCCTAGCAAAGGGTCTATCAGGTAGAAAACCTAATCAAGTAAAAACAGTTAAAGCTCTAGGACTAACTAAAAGAAACTCATCTGTTGTTGTTGAAGACACAGATATGATTAAAGGTATGATCAATACAATTAGTCATTTAGTTAATGTCGAAGAAGTTAGTAAGTAGGGGGTGTTGATATGAAATTACACGAATTAAAACCAAACGCAGGAGCTACTCATTACAAAAAAAGAGTAGGTCGTGGAAATGGTAGTGGTTTAGGTAAAACAGCTGGACGTGGTCATAACGGACAAAATTCTCGTTCAGGTGGTGGCGTTAGACTTGGTTTTGAAGGTGGACAAACTCCATTATTCAAACGTCTTCCAAAAAAAGGATTTACAAATCCTTTCAGAAAGGAATTCGCTGTAGTCAATTTATCTGACCTTGAAAGATATGAAGCAGAAACAGAAGTAACTCCTGAATTATTACTTAAAGATCGCGTGATTCGCAAAGAATTAAGTGGTGTAAAAATTCTAGGTAGAGGAAAACTTGAAACTAAACTAACTGTTAAAGCTCACAAATTTTCAGCTTCTGCTAAAGAAGCAATAGAAGCAGCTGGTGGCACGGTAGAGGTGATATAATGGAAACAATTAAAAAGATTTTCAGTAACAAAGAAGTCTTGAAAAAAATTGCTTTCACTTTATTGATCTTTTTAATCTTTAAACTTTTAACAAAAGTGACCGTTCCATTGGTTGATCAAGCTGCATTTGGAGATGCGTTTGAAGGTGGATTCTTAGGAATCGCCAACTCAATATCTGGGGGAGCTTTAAGAAATTATTCAGTTGTTGCTCTAGGTATTAGTCCATATATTACTGCATCAATTGTTGTGCAGTTATTACAAATGGATATTGTTCCATTCTTAAAAGAGTGGAGTGAAGAAGGAGAAGTCGGCAAGAAGAAAATCTCTAGATTGACACGTTATCTAGCAATTGCCTTAGCTTTCGTTCAAGCGATTGCAATGACATTTGCATTTAATAATGTGGGTGCTGGACTATTCACTTCTCAAGCGTCAGATTGGGCAACTTTGGGTGGTAGAAACCTATGGTTCATTGTGTATTTCTATATAGCAGTTGTATTAACTGCAGGGACTGCATTAATGATTTGGTTGTCAGATCAAATTACGCTTAAAGGTATCGGTAATGGAACATCGATGTTAATCGTAGCGGGGATTATTATTTCTTTCCCTGGAACGATTGTATCTTTGGTTCAATACTATATAGCAGACCCTAATAATGCTTTACAAAGTGTTTTTGTAAACCAAGGACAATTTGGAGGCTATGTATTATTTGGTGTCAGCATGCTGATGTTTGTTTTAGTATTAGTTGGGGTAACTTATATGCAAATTGCTGTAAGAAAAGTCCCTATTCAATATGCAAATAGACCAGGCTCAGCGAAATTTAAAGGAAAAACTGAATCTAACATTCCGATTAAATTAAATACAGCGGGTGTGATTCCAGTTATCTTTGCATCAATTATTTTGTCTTTACCCTTAACAGTCATCGGTTATGTCGCAGGTAATGCTGACGGAACATCAAGAACGATGAACTGGTTCCAACAAATTTTTACATATACTGAACCAATTGGTTTTGTCTTGTATGTATTACTAATCTTTATTTTTACATTCTTCTATTCGTTCATTTTGATTAAACCAGAACAAATAGCAGAAAACCTAAACAAACAAAATGCTTATATACCTGGGGTCAGACCTGGAAAAGAAACTGAAGCTCATATTACTAAAACATTATTTAGAGTAACAGTTGTTGGTGCATTCTACTTAGTTGTTGTGGCTAGTTTACCGATTATTACATCGATTATTCTAGGACATAATTATGCTCAAATTGGAGGGACATCGTTATTGATTATTGTTGGTGTAGCGCTTGAAACAGCAAAACAAATTGAAGCTGATACTCAAGAAAAAGCTTATGCTGGCTTTATGAGATAGTGCCATGATTAATTTATTAATTATGGGTAAACCTGGAGCAGGTAAAGGTACCCAAGCAAAAAAAATTCTTGATCATTTTAATTTAACTCATATTTCTACAGGTGAAATTTATCGTGAAGAAATAAAAAAGGGATCTTATATTGGTCAGGAAGCTAAAAAATATTTAGATCAAGGAAATTTAGTTCCTGATAAAATGACAAATGATATAGTTCAAGAGGTATTAACGAAGACTAAATTTGAAAACGGATTTATGCTAGATGGTTATCCTAGAACAATTGCGCAAGCAGAAGCTTTAGATGAGATGTTAAATGATTTAGACATTAAACTAACAGCTGTCATCAATGTTGATGTTGATGATGATATTATTTCAGATCGTATGTCAGGAAGAAGAGTGTGCTCTAATTGTGGTGAGACTTATCACTTAGAGTATCATCCACCAAAAGTTGAAGGTATTTGCGATGTCTGTGGACATCATTTAATTCAGAGACCTGATGATTTAAAAGAATCAGTTTTAAATAGATTGAAAATCTATAAAAATAAAACGCAACCATTATTGGATTATTATGAAAATAAAAATCTTCTATTGGTTATTGATGGTGAAAATTCTAGTGATCAAGTATTTGAAGATATATTAAAAAAACTAGGTGAGTTGCAATGATTAAACTTAAATCAAATAGAGAAATTGAACTTATGAGAGAAGCTGGGCTTATTGTAGCTTTAGCGCATCAAGCTGCTAAGAATTACATTAAGCCTGGTATCTCAACAAAAGATCTAGACGATTTAATTGAAAGAGTTATTCGTGAGAATGATGCAATTCCATCTTTTAAAAACTATAATGGTTTTCCCGCTTCAGCATGCATATCAATCAATGAAGAAGTTGTACACGGTATTCCAAGTAAAAAACGCATTATCAAAGAAGGCGATATCGTCTCAGTGGATATTGGCGCTATTTACAAAGGATATCATGGAGACTCAGCATGGACTTATGCATGCGGGGAAATATCTGATCAAGCAAAACAATTACTTAGTGGAACAGAGGAAAGTTTATTTAAAGGACTTGAATTTGCTAAAGCTGGTAATCGTTTATCAGATATATCTCATGCAATTCAAAAGCACGCAGAAAAACTAGGTTATAGTGTTGTTAGAGAATTTGTCGGGCACGGTGTAGGTAGAGAACTTCATGAAGATCCACAAATACCAAATTTTGGATTACCTGGAAGAGGGCCTAAACTTAAAGCCGGTATGACTTTAGCAATTGAACCAATGATAAATTTAGGGAATAAAGATGTCAGAGTATTAACTGACGGTTGGACAGCAGTAACCAGAGATAAATCGATATCAGCTCATTTTGAGCATTCAATATTGATTACAAAAACAGGTTACGAAATATTAACCAAATTATAAGGAGTGATTGATTTGGCACAAAAAGAAGATATAATTGAAATGGTAGGAACTGTAATTGAAGTTTTACCTAATGCAAAGTTCGTAATTGAGCTAGAAAATCAGCACCGTATCATCGGACACGTTTCTGGTAAAATCCGCATGCATTACATACGCATTTTACCAGGTGATAAAGTAAAAGTTGAATTATCAACCTACGACCTAACACGTGGACGCATTACATATCGTATGAAAAATTAATAAATATATAAGGAAAGATTTTAAGGAGGTAATGGTATGAAAGTAAGACCATCTGTAAAAAAAATCTGTGATAAATGTAAAATCATAAAAAGAAAAGGTAGAGTTTATGTAATTTGTGATAATCCAAAACATAAACAAAGACAAGGAAAATAGGAGGAAACTATGGCAAGAATCGCAGGAGTTGATATTCCTAAAGAAAAAAGAGTCGTTGTTGCTTTAACATATGTATATGGAATCGGTAGAACTAGATCTGAAGAGATTTTAGCAGCTGCTGGTATAGATGAAAGCACAAGAGTAAAAGATTTATCAGACTCAGATGTAGTAAAAATTCGTCAAGAAGTTGAAAAGTTTACAGTCGAAGGTGACTTGAGACGTGAAGTAGCTTTAAACATTAAACGTTTAAGTGAAATTGGAAGTTACCGTGGATTAAGACATCGTAGAGGGTTACCTGTACGTGGACAAAATACTCGTAACAATGCAAGAACGCGTAAAGGTCCAAGAAGAACTGTAGCTAATAAGAAAAAATAAGAAGGGAGACTGAATAAAATGGCACGTAAAAAAGTAAAATCAAAACGTCGTGTGAAAAAGAATATTCCTTCAGGAATAGCGCATATTCATTCGACTTTCAATAATACTATTATTACAATCACTGATTCAAGTGGTAATGCAATCGCTTGGAGTTCAGCTGGAGCAATTGGGTATAAAGGTAGCCGTAAATCTACTCCTTTTGCAGCAGGTTTAGCTTCTGAAGCAGCAGCAAAATCAGCTATGGATCACGGGGTATTAAAAGTTGAAGTAGAAGTCAAAGGTCCAGGACCTGGACGTGAGGCTGCAATTAGAAGCTTACAAGTAGCAGGACTTGAAATTACAGCAATTAAAGATGTTACACCAGTTCCTCATAACGGATGTCGTCCACCAAAACGACCTCGTGGTTAGGAGGTAACGATGAAGGACTTGAAATTCGAAAAACCTAAAACAGAAATCGTTAAGTTAGAGGATAACTACGGAAAGTTCACTATCTCACCTCTAGAGAGAGGTTACGGTATCACACTAGGTAACTCTTTGAGACGAGTTTTATTGTCTTCTTTACCTGGCGCAGCAATCGTTAATGTTAATATCGCAGGGGTTGTTCATGAATTTACACCTATAGATGGTGTGATTGAAGATGTAACAACCATCATTTTAAATCTTAAAGGTGTAATTTTATCAATAGATAATGAAGAACCCTTAGTTGAAAAACGTTTGGATATATCTGTTGAAGGGCCTAGAGATGTATATGCATCAGATATTATAGCTGATGAAGAAGTTGAAGTTAAAAACCCAGATCATTTCATTTGCCGTGTGAATAAAGGTGTCTTAAGAATGACACTTAAAGCAAAAAAAGGTAATGGATATGTAAGTGCAGTTGAAAATGCTAAATACAAAGATGATGTGAATGACATAGCAATTGACAGTATCTATACACCAATTACACGAGCAAAATATGATGTTGAAAAAACAAGAGTTGAAGACTCTGCTGACTATGATAAACTTACAATGGAAGTTTGGACAGATAAATCTATTAATCCTAAGGACGCGATTGGATTAGCATCTAAAATGTTAATTGATCACTTAAATGAATTCGTTGATTTATCAGAAAAAGCTGCTGATGAAGAGTTTATGGTAGAAAGAGAAGTTGAAGAAACTAATAAAAATTTAGAAAAACCAATAGAAGATTTAGACTTATCTGTGCGTTCTTATAACTGTTTAAAACGTGCAGGCATCAATAATCTATCAGAACTTATTGAAAAAACTGAAGAAGACATGATGAAAGTAAGAAATCTTGGTAAAAAATCATTGAAAGAAGTTAAGCAAAAGCTTGAAGAATTGAATTTAAGCTTAGCTAAACACTAATCGATAGGAGGAAATTATGGCAAGTAGAGGATACACTAAACTTAATCGTAATAGCGCTAATCGTAAGGCTCTAATTCGTGATTTAGCTACTCAACTTATTATGCATGAGAGAATTGAAACAACACTTACTAAAGCGAAAGAAATCAGAAGAACTGTTGAGAAATTAATTACTCTTGCAAAAAAAGGTGACTTAAATTCAACTAGAATTGCTGAAAAAACAGTTAGAGATCTTAAAATAGATGATCAATATGCTATCGTTAAACTAATTAAAGAATTAGGACCTAAATACAAAGATAGAAATGGTGGATACACTCGTATCTACAAGACTGGACCACGCTTAGGCGATTCTAGTCCAATGGCTATTATTGAATTAGTATAAGATAAATAAAGTATCGAGAAATCGATACTTTTTTACTATTATAGGAGGTGTCATATGAGAAGTGAGCAATATTTTTTAGAATTATTTAACAAATTAGATACATATTTGCGGGTCAAACATTTTAATAATAATCCATCCTACATGTCTTATGTTAAGAAATTATTTTATATAAAAAAACATAAACTAGAACCAATGATCGCTAGAGATCATCAATTTGAGATCTTAAGAACAGCTGGAGAAGTCAGAAATATATTGGCTCATAACAATGATATTATTGTTCCTAGTGAAGACTTTTTACAGGACTTTGAAAATCTAGTTTTAAGGATTACTGAGCCTAAAAAGGTATATGAGATAATGACTAAATATAGCGATTTACGAACCAAAGACTATCATGATAGATTATCAGAAGTTATCACTTTAATGAAGGATCATGGTTATGCATCTATTCCCATTTTAAATAATCATCAATTTGTCGGTATGTTCACTGAGAGAACAATTTTTGACTATTTAACCATATCAGATCGGATCATTGACAAAGAAATGTTGATCAAAGACTTGCATGAAGTGATAGATTTAGATAATGACCCTAAATCATATTTCAAGTTCATATCTAAAGATATGAGTGTGGATGAAGCCTATGATATATATACAGAGGATTTCAAGGATAAAAATCATTTAATTCTCTTGTTAGTGACTCAAAATGGCAAGCGCCAAGAAAAGTTATTGGGGATTGTTGCTTTGAGGGATATTAAAAATGAATTGTATTAAAATCATAGCCACTATCATAGCAATTTTAAATTAATTTTGATATAATACTTAAGGTGATATAAATGGGCTATATAAGCGTAAAAGACTTAAGTTTTTCTTATAATCATAAGAAAAAAGTGTTGAATAATATCAACGTAGATATTCATAAAGGTGATTGGGTAGCTGTTCTGGGTCATAATGGATCTGGTAAATCTACTTTTGCTAAAGCATTAGTAGGCTTAATTGAACCTCAATCAGGATCTATTACCATTGATGGTATGGAACTTAATGAAGAATCTGCCTATGATATTAGAAAAAAAATTGGGATTGTATTTCAAAATCCAGATAATCAATTTGTCGGTGTTACTGTAAGAGATGACATCGCTTTTGGTATGGAAAATTTACAAGTTCCAAGAGAAGATATGATAGAACGTATTGAGTTTTATGCAGATAAAGTACAAATGAAGAAATTTTTAGACAAGGAACCCTCACAATTATCTGGTGGTCAAAAACAAAGAGTCGCAATTGCTGGTATATTAGCAATGAAAACAGATATTATTATTTTTGATGAAGCCACATCGATGTTAGATCCTTCAGCTAGGGAAGAATTAATGTCTTATATTAAAACATTACATGAAGAAGGTTTAACGATTATTATGATTACTCATGATATTAATGAAGCTTTGTTGGCTGATCAATTATTAATTTTAAAAGATGGTGAAGTTTATGCTCAAGATGAGAGTAAAGAATTGATGAAGCATAAACATTTGTTTGAAGAAAGTCATTTAGAATTACCGATTGCTTTGGATGTAGCAAATGAGTTAAAAGAAGCAAAATATGATTCTGTAAAGGAGACATTATGGGCATACGTTTCAATGAAGTAAGTTATACATATAGCTCATTCTCTGATATGGGGGCATCTGCTATATATAAAGTAAGTTTAGATATAAAAGAAAAAAATGAGTTTATTGCTTTAGTAGGTCATACAGGTTCTGGTAAGACAACACTAGCAAAACATATGAATGCACTTATTTTTCCAACATCAGGGTATATGGAAATTTTTGGAAAGAAAATTGAAACGAAAAGAAATAAAAAGATTTCTTATAATGACATTAGACAAAATGTTGGTCTTGTATTTCAATTTCCAGAATATCAATTGTTCGAAGAAACAGTCTTAAAAGATGTTATGTTTGGACCTTTGAACTTTCATATAGAAAAAGAAGAAGCTAAAGAATTAGCTATGAATGCAATTAGGCTTGTAGGATTAGATGAAAGTTATTTTAATAGAAATCCTTATAATCTTTCTGGTGGAGAAAAAAAGAGAGTCTCCATTGCTGGTATATTAGCAATGGATCCTAAGGTTTTAGTATTAGATGAACCGACATCAGGTTTAGATCCTGCAGGTAAAAGAGTTCTCATGGAACTATTTTTGAATATTCATAAAAACACTCAAAAGAGTGTCATTATTATTACCCATGATATGGATTTGGTATATGAGTATTTTAATAGAGTAATCGTTATGAATGAAGGGGAAAAAATTTATGATGGTTATCCTGAAGATTTATTTAGAGATTCATCATTAATTGAACAATATCTTGATTATCCTAATTCAATCAAAGTTCTTAAACATTTGAATAAGACTTTGAATTTAGATTTGGATGTATTTAAGAAAACCGCTGAAGAAGTTTTAGCAGAAATTAAAAAGGCGGTGAAATCATGAAGGGTATTGTCATAGGCCAATATGTTCCTGGGAATGGATTCTTTTATAGAGTTGACCCAAGAACAAAAATTATGGCTGTCTTGTTTTTGATGATTGGAACCTTTTTATTGAATGATATCTATCAAGTGATAGCTGCTTTAGTTCTTACATTTATCTTGTTAATTGTGGGAAAGATATCTTTTATCAAAGTGATGAAGGGTTTAAAACCGATCATGATTTTACTGATATTTACTTTTATTTTTCAAATTATATTGAATAAAGACGGGGCCTTAGTTTTAGATTCAAACTTAAATATTTCTTTAATGAATATAGGATTAGTGATTGGTTTATTTGTTTTATGGCGATTTTTGGCTAGGTTTAAAAAATTTAATTTTTTACTATTCATAGGCTTTGTCGTTGGTTCAGTAGTCTTATTATCTAATGTTCATATTAGTGGAGATTATCAACTAACAACCTTTAACTTAAAAATCTATGAAAAAGGTATTGAAATGTCCATATTTGTAGTATTAAGATTATTGATTATCATTACTTTATCAACAATTTTAACCTTAACAACGAAACCAACCGACTTAACACAAGGTTTAGAAAAATTATTAAGGCCATTTAAGAAAATCGGCTTTAACTCTGATGACTTTGCATTAATTATTTCTATTTCTTTAAGGTATATCCCTACTATTTTTGATGAAGCAAATAAAATTATGCAAGCACAAGCTTCTAGGGGTGCGGATTTCTCAGAAGGCAAACTAAAAGATAAACTTAAACAAGTGATTTCTTTGTTGATTCCAATGTTTATTATTGCTTTTATGAGAAGTGAAGAACTCGCTGACGCTATGGGATCTAGAAACTTTATTCCCGGCAAACCCAGAACACGATTACATATTTTAGAGTTCTCTTATAGAGATATAGTCGTTTCATGTTTCACACTTGCTTTTTTTACACTAGCATTGCTATTTAGAATTAATATATTGGGGTATTAAATGTTTAATTTTAGCGAAAAAGCAGCCATTAAAATAGATGATTTATTGGTCTTTGACCAGCAAAAAATACAAGAAATTATCAATGAAAACCAAGATTTATTTAATCATCTTACCTTAGACTATTCAGATTCTAAGCATACAGCCTATGGTTATAATCAATATCATCATATGGTAAAAATATCATATCATGATCATTTAGTTGAAAAGATCGTTTTAGTTAAAGATAAAGTTGATTATCTAAGGAAGAAAGTATCGATCACTTATGATGGGAGTAACTTTTTTGGTTTTCAATCACAAAGTAAACAAAGAACTGTTCAAGGTGAAATTTCTAAGGTCATTAAAGAAATTAATCAAAGCAGTGATTTAGTTCAAGGGGCTTCTAGAACTGATACACATGTCCACGCCTATGAACAAGTCTTGCATTTTGATACTTACTTGAATATAGATAATAATCAATGGGTTGATATATTAAACCATCAACTTCCAAAAGATATTTACGTTAATGAAGTGGTTGACGTACATCCTTTATTTCACTCAAGGTATGATGTTTATAAAAAGAAATATATTTATAAAATTCACTTAGGAAAGAGAAATCCCTTTTTAGTAAATTACTATCATTTTGAGAGTGACTTAAATGTTGACAAGATGAAAGAAAATATTAAACAATTAATAGGACACCATGATTTTACTAGCTTTTCTAAATCCGCTGTAGATGACCCTTATAGAACAATATATCACGCAGATATCATTAAGAAAGACGATATATTATATATCGAAATAGAAGGCAATGGTTTTTTAAGATATATGGTGAGAATTATTGTAGAATACTTGATTAAAATAGGAAAGAACCAAACCAATATTCCTATGAAAGATGTATTAAAGGCAAGGAATCGAAAATATACAAATTCAATGGCAAAAGCAAATGGTTTATATTTAGATCAAATAATATATTAAAAAAAGATAATCAACTTTAACTGAACCTGTTAAGGTAGACACGTTTATTTAGTATCTACTCAATGGGATTCGCTATGAATTGGTTATCTTTTTATTAAAATATAATTTTCCTTTATTGATTTTTTGATAAATTTTTAATTCTTCTGGTATTAATAATTCTTTTTGTAAGGGCAACAATGAGTAGGATAATAATATTAACAGATACAATTGCAGCACCACTAGGTATGGTAAACGAATAGGCAAACCATAGACCGACAAGCACTGATAACTCTGAGAAAATGACGGAGATTATAACTGTTGATTTATATGACCAACCAATTCTCATGCCTGCAGCTACGGGAATAACCATCATTGATGATATTAATAATACACCAGCAGCTTCTAAAAGAACAGAAACAACTATCGATAACATTATGATAAATACTAGTTGGAAAAGACCCACATTGATGCCAAGGAATTTAGCATTCATTTCATCAAAACTGACAGCTACAATCTTTTTACCATATAAAATAAATAAGATTGAAACAATGACTAAGGTAATAAAAATTAAATAAATATAGTAATTAGTAACAGTTAAGATAGAACCAAACAAATATTCATACAAAGAACCTGTTTTACTGGCTAGGGCAAAAAATATTGCACTTAGGGCTGCGCCCAAACTGATAACGATCACCATGGATATTTCCTTATAGTTCTTATAGGAACGCCTGAAAAATTCAATTAACAAACCACCAATTACAGAAAAGATAATTCCTAAATAAAGCGGTTTCTCAAAAAAATAAGAAAAGCCAATTGAAGAAAGAAATAAAGAGACTGAAATACCAACTAAAGAGAAATGTCCTAGGGTATCTGCGATAAAAGAAAGTCTTCTAACAACAACAATTGATCCTAGTAGTGGTGCTAGAATACCTAACATAAATCCAGCAGCTAAAGCTCTAAGCATAAAATCTTGTTGGAAGAGATCGGTAAGGAATGATAAAAACATAACTATTCATCTCCTCCTTCAGTCGATAATTTTCTTGTTGAGAATTCATTAGTTGAATCTCCGTACATATTAAGTTCATGGGTATAATTGAGGTGCTCAATACCATCGCTATGAGTAATTAATATGATGGTGATACCTTGTTTATTAAGTTCTTCAATGGTTTCATAGAAGAAAGTCTTGTTTTGTTTATCGATAGAAGCTGTTGGCTCATCGAGAATTAATACTTCAGGTTTATTTAACATGGCTCTAACAATAAAAACCCGTTGAAGCTGCCCACCTGATAAAGAGTTAATATTCTGGTTTTGAATATTAAAAATCTTCATTTGGTCAAGTAATTTAAGTCTATCTTGAGCACTTACATTTTTCGAACTAGAAACACTCAGTAATTCAGAAACCGTAATGGGAAATTCATAGTTAAAACCATCAAAACTTTGGCTTACATAACCAAACTTAGTCCAGTTTTTAAAAGTAGTTATATCATTTTCATCATAGAAAATACTAGCAGGTTTAACTTCGTTAATACCTAATAGGCATTTTACTAATGTTGATTTTCCTGAACCATTTTTACCTTTAATAACTAAATAATCACCTTGATTTAAGGTGAGGCTAAGGTTTTTGATAACAGTTTTAATGCCATAAGCGAATGTTAAATTGTTAATGTATATTTGCATATCGAACCATCCTTAAAATTTATTGTATCACAATAGCGCATCTTATTAAATAATTATGTTTAAAAAATATGTGATTTATGAGATAATATAACAACAAGTAGGTGATGAAATGAAAGGAAAATTTATATCTTTCGAAGGGACTGAAGGTTCTGGTAAAACTTCGGTCATTAAGAAAGTAAAAACGCATTATGAAAATTTAGGATATAAGATTTTAACAACTAGAGAACCTGGTGGCATTAGAATCTCTGAACAAATTCGTTCAATCCTTTTAGATAAAAATAATCAAGAAATGGATGCAAAAACAGAAGCCTTATTATTTGCGGCTGCAAGAAGACAACATTTAGTTGAAAAAATTCTACCAGCCCTTGAAGAAGGTTATATAGTTTTTTGTGATCGATTTGTCGATAGTTCACTGATTTACCAAGGCGTTGCTAGAGGTATTGGTATTGATGAAGTTTATGATATTAATTACTTTGCCATTGCAGAAGCTTTACCTGATTTAACTATTTTTGTTGATGTTAGACCAGAAGTAGGGCTTGAAAGAGTCTTTTCTACACCTAATAGAGAAGTGAACCGTTTAGACTTAGAAAGTCTATCATTCCATAAAAAAATATATAAGGGTTATTTAAGTTTGATAGAAAAATATGATAGAATAAAGAAGGTCAATGGAGAAAACGAATTAAACCAAGTTGTTTTGGATACAATTGCTTTAATTGATCAAATTATTTAGGAGGATCTAATGAGTTATAAGACATGGGATGAAATTTCTCTTGAACAAAAAGTCGCTGCTCGACTCTTAAAAAATCACATTTCTTTACATAGATTAAACCATGCTTATATCTTTGAGGGCGTTAAAGGTACAAGAAAGTCTGAAATTGCAGAATTTTTTACAAAGGCCATTTTATGTAAGCATCTAGATGAGTCTTTAAATCCTTGCCATGAATGTGATCATTGTCAGCGGATTGATTCTGGAAGTCATCCTAATGTGTTTATCGTTAAACCAGATGGGCAAATGATTAAAAAAGAGCAGATTAAATCATTAATTGAAGAATTTTCAAAAACGTCTTTAGAATCTGGTCCTAGAGTGAATATTATTTATGAAGCAGACAAGTTTAATCTATCTTCTGCAAATTCGCTTTTAAAAACCATGGAAGAACCGGGAGAAGATATTTATCAAATTATGATTACAGAAAATGTCCAGGCTCTTTTACCAACGATTAAGTCTAGAGGAGAAGTCATTCATTTTAAAGAATTAGATAGGGGTATTATTAGAGAAAAACTACAGTCAATTGGTATTGATGCATCTTATGCCAACCCTATAAGTCAATATACTTCAGATATATCAGCGGCAGTAGAAATTGCCAATGATGAGTTAATGATTGAAATCATTGATTTAGTCATTGATGTATATGAAGCAATGTCTGATCCAAAAAAATCTGTTATTATTACTTTTCTTGAAAATGGTGGAAAAGTCATTGCAGATCAGTCAAGAACTGAATTTTTTCTTGATTTAATGATTATATTTCAAAAGGATATTATTCAATCTAAGTTAAAAAATGATCATATATGTTTTTATAGCCATCATTTTTTAATTGAAAGTTTATCAAAAAAAATCGATTTAAATACAGCAAAAGACCATTTAGAAAAATTACTAGAACTCTCAATGAGAATTAAATATAATATTAATAAGATTCTGGCGTTCAATGAATTACTAATGGTTTTAGAAAGAGGGTATAAAAATGCAACACAAAGTCGTCGCAATCCAATTTAATTATCTTGGAAAAAAATATTATTTTTCAACTAACGATTTGGATTTAAAGAAAAATGATTATGTAGTTGTTGAAACAGTTAGAGGTTTAGAACTTGGTGAAGTGATATCTGATATTATTGATATCCAGGAAAAAGACTTAGTTTCACCACTTAAACCTGTTTTACGTGTAGCAACTACTGAAGATATAGATAAATTTAAAGAAAACATGGTTGATCAAACACATATTTTAGATGTAACTGAAGATTTAGTAAAAAAACATAAACTAGATATGAAGTTGTTAAATTCGGAATATACATTGGATCGATCAAAATTAATTATCTACTTTACGTCTGAAGGAAGAGTAGATTTTAGAGAACTCGTAAAAGATTTAGCCAATGAGTTCCATGTTCGCATTGAATTGCGTCAGGTTGGCGCCAGAGACGGTGCGAAAGTGATTGGTGGTATTGGGCCGTGCGGAAGACAAACTTGTTGTACGACATTTTTAAGAGAGTTTGAGCCAGTAACAATTAAGATGGCTAAGACTCAAAATCTTTCATTAAATCCAGCCAATATTTCTGGTTTATGTGGAAAATTATTATGTTGTATCCGCTATGAAAACGAAAATTACAAGAATTTTAAAGCTGAGACACCTAATATTGATTCTTTAGTTTGGACTAAAGACGGTCAAGGTAAAGTGATTAAAATAAATTATAGTGAACAAAGTGTAACTGTTATGTTTACACCGGATGATAAGAGAACCTATCATATGAATGATGTTGAAAAAAATAAAGAAGATTTAGACATCGAAGCACAGTTATCAGATTTAGAGGACTAATCATGTCTCATGTTTATACACATGATTTATTGGCCTATGATGGTTTGAAAATAAAACAAAGAGATGATTTGTTTAAATTTTCTATCGATTCATTATTGTTAGGTGATTTTGTAAAAATTAATCCTAGAACTAAAAAAATTATTGATTTAGGTTGTGGATTGGGTCCAGTGAGTTTTTATTTATCTTTAAAAACTAAAGCTGAAATCATCGGTGTTGATATTCAAGAAGATGTGATTAAACTTGCTAGAGAATCTGCGAAAATCAATAGGCTTGAAAAACAAATCACTTTTATTAATGAAGATATTAAGAAGATATATCAACAATTTCAAACCAACCAATTTGATATCGTTGTTTGTAATCCACCCTTTTATAAGACAAGTGAACGAAACCAACAAAATGACTTGGAATCTTTGCAAATTGCTAGACATGAAGTGATTTTAAATTTAGAAGAACTTTTTTTAGCAACAAAAAGATTATTATCTAATGGTGGCATGTTTTATTTTATTCATAGAGTAGAAAGAATGGATGAAATTATTCTAGAATTATATAAACAAAACTTTGTGGTAAAAAGATTAAGGTTTGTATATACAAAACCGAATAAACCCGCTAAAATTTTGTTGGTTGAAGCAAGGTATAATGGTTCGATGGGGTCATTACAGATAGAAGAACCTTTATATATTTATGATGAGAATACTGAATACACCAAAGAAATTTTGGATATTTTTCATCTAGGAGATGAAAATTATGAAAATCACTAATCATTATCAAAATCATCAAGCAACTTTATATTTAGTACCAACACCTATAGGAAACTTAGAAGATATAACTTTTAGAGCTTTAAAGATTTTAAAAGAAGTTGATATAGTATTTGCTGAAGATACAAGAAATACTAGAAAACTATTTTCCTATTATGATATTAAAACAAAAATGGATTCCTATCATGATCATAATGAAGAACAAAAAATGGATGTGTTGATTGATAAGTTAAAGGCTGGTATGGATATTGCTTTAGTGAGTGATGCAGGAATGCCTCTAATTTCAGATCCGGGTTATCATTTGGTCCAAAAAGCAATAGAACATGATTTTAATGTTGTTGCCTTGCCTGGTGCTAATGCATTATTGCCTGCTTTAATTATGTCAGGCATCAAAACACAACCCTTTGTCTTTTTGGGCTTTTTAGATCATAAAAGAAAAAAAAGAATAGAAATGATTGAAAGGGTTAGATATTATCCAGAGACTTTAATTTTTTATGAGTCAATTCATAGAATTAAAGAGACATTAAAAGATTTATTTGATGTTTTAGGTGATAGACAATTTACCTTAGCTAGAGAAATATCTAAATCTTATGAAGAAACTATACGGGCTAACTTGTCTGAGTATAATGATTTAAAAGACTTAAAAGGGGAACTCGTTTTAATTGTTGAGGGTTATTCTGAAGAAATCTTAAATGATGAATTATCTATTGTGGAACAAGTAGATTATTTTATTGAACAAGGACTGAAGAAAACTGAAGCAATGAAAAGAGTATCGCAAATGACTCAGATACCTAAAAATAAAATTTACCAAGAATATTTACAAAAAAAAATCAAGGAGGAATAAGATAATGAAATTTGCATGTTTATTAGCAGATGGCTTTGAAGATGTAGAAGCTTTAGCCTCAAGTGCCTTATTGAGACGCGCAGGTTTTACGGTTGATTTTTATTCTGTATATGATCAAAATAAAGTGACAGGAGCTTATAAGACTGTTGTGACTGATTTGAAAGCGATGAATCAAATAGATGTTGATGAATACGATGGTTTATTTATTCCAGGTGGTAAAGCAGCATTTAAAATAAGAGATGAGCAAACTGTAAAGGATCTGGCTATCGCATTTAATCAAAAAGATAAGTGGATGCTTGCCATATGTGCTGCTCCAACAGTATATGGTTTACTTGGTATGCTTGATGGAAAAAAATATATCTCTTATCCGGGTACAGAAAAAGAAATGGGACAGGCCATTAGGGTCGATACTAAAGTCATTAGGGATGGAAGATTTATTACAGCAAGAAGCGCTGGATCTGTCTATGATTTTGTTTTTGAAATCATTAAAGCAATACAAGGACAGGAAGCTTTAAATAAATTTAAAGAAAATATAGTATATTAACGAGGTGAATGGATTGAAGACATTTTATATTACTACACCCATCTATTATCCAAGTGGTAAGTACCATATAGGTTCAGCTTACACAACTTGTTTATGTGATAGTGTCAAGAAATACAAACAATTACAAAATTATGATGCAAGGTTTTTAACGGGAAATGATGAACATGGTCAAAAAATGGCTGAAACTGCAAAAAATAACGGAAGAACGCCACAAGAACATGTAGATTATATGGCTGAGTTATCAAAAGAATTATGGTCGACTTTAAATATTGATTATGATGATTTCATTAGAACGACTGAAGATCGTCATGAAACGGTTGTTCAGGAGATATTTGAAAAATTACTTGCTAATGATGATATTTATTTAGGAGAGTATTCTGGTCATTATTGTGTTTCGTGTGAAGCCTATTTTACAGATACACAATTAATTGATGACAATATTTGTCCTGATTGTGGGCGAGAAACAAAAATCCTAAAAGAGGAAACCTATTTTTTAAGATTATCAAAATATGCAAATAGGTTATTGAAATATATAGAAGAAAATCCTGATTTTATTGTTCCTGAATCAAGGAAAAATGAAGTTGTTCAATTTATTAAATCTGGATTGAATGATTTAAGTGTTTCAAGAACTGCCTTTGATTGGGGTGTGAAAGTTAAATCTAATCCAAAACATGTTGTATATGTATGGATAGATGCTTTAAGTAACTATATAACCGCTCTAGGATATGGTTCTAAGAATGATGATTTATACCAAAAATATTGGGTTAATGGTGATGAGGTTGTCCATGTTGTTGGTAAAGATATTTTAAGATTTCATGCTATTTATTGGCCAATTATGCTTATGGCTTTAGACTTGCCACTCAAGTTTAAGTTATTTGCTCATGGATGGTATATGATGAAAGATGGTAAAATGTCTAAATCCAAGGGCAATGTTATATATCCAGAACAATTAGTTGATGCTTATGGCTTGGATGCCTTTAGATATTATATTGTTAGAGAATTAACGTATGGTCATGATGGAGAATTTACTCCTGAAGATTATATTAAAAGAATCAACACGGATTTAGTTAATGATTACGCAAATCTTGTTTCAAGAACTATTTCAATGGTTAATAAATACTTTGATGGTCATGTGAAAAAAGTTGAACATAATCATGAATATAAGAAACATGAACTTGATCTTCAAAACACTTCTATGAGTGTGTTTGGTAACTATCAAGAAGCAATGGATGATTTTAAGATGGCAGAAGCTTTATCTGAAATTTCTGCCTTGGTAAAGAGAACCAATAAATTAATTGATGATACATTCCCATGGGATCTAGCGAAGGATGATTCTAAAAAAGATGTTTTAGAATCAGTCATGTATCATTTATTAGAGAGTATTCGTCTAATTACTATTCTTTATCAACCATTTTTACTAGAAACAACTCCAAAGGTATTTGCGGGATTGAATGTTGAAGAGAGTAAAAAAACTTTCGGAAGTTTTAAATTTGGTGAAAAAACAGCATATCAAGTTGTGAAAAAACTGGCTCATTTATTTCCTAGACTAGATGTTGAAAAGGAAAGTGAAAAAATAAAAGAAATGATGGATATGAATAAACCAAAAGAAGAAAAAAGAGAATTTAAAATGAAATCTGAAATTGAGTACGATGATTTTTCTAAATTAGATTTAGTCGTGGGACATATTTTAGATGCCTTAGCACACCCAAATGCTGATAAGTTATTAGTGTTTGATGTAGATACTGGAGACAAAGTGAGAACGATTGTTTCAGGTATCGCAAAATTCTATGACCCAAAAGATTTAATAGATAAAAATGTCATGGTTGTAGCCAATTTAAAACCAGTGAAACTAAGAGGTATTCTTAGTGAAGGAATGATCTTAAGTTCAGAAGATAAAGATGGAAATTTGAAGGTTATTGAGTTAAATAATGAATTAGAGCCTGGTGATAAAATTAGTTAATAAGAGACGAATATATCTGTTGACTTAATCGCATCTAAGTGATATTATATTACAGGTACATTTTTATTTTATAACCCACTAGCTCTTTAATATCTTAAGGAGGTATAAAATGAAAACTTATATGGCAAATGCTAATACAATAGAACGCAAATGGTATGTTGTAGATGCAGCTGGAAAAACATTAGGTCGTTTAGCAACAGAAGTTGCTACTGTATTGAGAGGAAAACATAAACCAACCTTTACACCACATGTAGACACTGGAGATTATGTGATTATCGTTAATGCAAGTAAAATTGTTTTAACTGGTAAAAAATGGAGTGATAAAATGTATTACACTCACTCAACATACAATGGTGGTTTAAAAACCAAATCGGCTGAAACTTTAATGGCTCAAAAACCAACTAAAATGGTTGAACTAGCAGTTAAAGGTATGTTACCAAAAGGAAGACTTGGAAGACAAATGTATAAAAAATTATTCGTTTTTGCAGGCGAAGAGCACAACAAACAAGCTCAAAAACCAGAAATAATGGAAGTGAGAGGATAATATGGCAGACAATGTAATGTATCGCGGTACAGGTAGAAGAAAATCATCTGTAGCGAGAGTAATATTAAGACCAGGCGAAGGAAAAATCACGGTTAACAATCGTGAATTCGAAGAATATATTCCTTCAGCTTTAGCTAGATTAGACGTATCACAACCTTTAGTTTTAACTGCAAACGAAAATACATTTGATATTACAGTCAATGTTAATGGTGGGGGAATCATCGGTCAAGCAGGTGCAATCCGTTTAGGAATCACTAGAGCTTTACTTGAAGTAAACCCTGACTATAGAAAAATCCTAAAACCAGCTGGATTAATTACAAGAGACCCTCGTGTTAAAGAACGTTATAAATACGGACTTAAAAAAGCACGTCGTTCACCACAATTCAGTAAACGTTAAGAAAATGCCAAATATAAAAACACAGGATCCCACACCCTGTGTTTTTTTTGCGTTAATATTTAAAAATAAACATATATTTGATATAATAACTTTAAGAGGTGATAAATATGTGTTTTTTTAAAAAATGGCGTCAAAAAAGAAAAGCAAAAAAAATGCAAGACCAATCAGTTCATAAAGAAACTGAAAGCAAAGAAGATAAATATACTGCTGAAGATGAAAGAATAGACTTAAAAGAAAAAATCGATGACATAAAAAAAGAAGATGACAACACAGATGCACCGGAAGAAGAAACAGTAGAGAAATTAAAAATCAGGCCTTTTAGTAAACCTAAGGTAAGTAACCAAGAACCTGAATGGCCTAAAAAAGAAGAGAAAAAAGAAGAAGTAAATGAAAGCAAGACTCACCATAAAAAAGTGTCTGAAGATAGTGGTTCAAGAAAGTATACAGGAAAATATGAAGTTTATCCTGAAGCAAATGCATATAAATTTAGATTAAAAGCTTCTAATGGTGAAGTGTTAGCAGCTTCATTTCGTTATTCTACGGAAAAAGGAGCACAATCTGGTATAGCTACTTTTAAAAAGAATGTTGAAGAAGGACAATTTACCATTGTGACTGATAAGAATGGATATTCTCAATTTAGATTATTTAATGCTAGTGGAGCTAGAGTCATCATTTCTGGAGAAGTATATCAGACTGTTCAAAAGGTTGAATCTGCCATTGAGTCAGTTAAGAATTTTTATCACACAGATAAGATTGAAGTCCTAGAAGAATTACCAAAATCAGAAGTTAGAGAAGAGGCAATAGTATTTGAGCCAGTTGATGAAATTGGTAATGGAAAATATGAAATATTTAATGAGGAAGATGCATATTTTGTAAGATTAAAAGCATCTAATGCTCAAGTCTTATTTGTTTCACA
Source organism: Mycoplasmatota bacterium (assembly GCA_018622675.1). Taxonomy (GTDB): domain Bacteria; phylum Bacillota_I; class Bacilli_A; order Izemoplasmatales; family Hujiaoplasmataceae; genus Hujiaoplasma. The sequence goes on along the minus strand of CP076020.1, from coordinate 1,490,014 downwards.
AGGTTATGCTTCTAAAGCATCAGCTAAAAATGGTTTAAAAACAATAAAAAAAGCAATAGAAGATAAAAATTTCACAGTTGAAAAAGATAAACAAGACCGTTTTCAATTCCATTTACATTCAAGTAATGGGCAATTAATTTTAACAGGTGAATCATACCCTGTTAAAAATAACTGTATTTCAGCTGCTCACTCAGTTTTAAAATTTGGCTTAAAAGCACCAGTTGTTGAGTTATAGAAAACTGCCACTGATAAGTGGCTTGTTTTTTGGAAATAAAAAATAGTATAAAAAAAGGAAGCACATTATGAAAAGAGGATTTATGATCTTTGGCTTATTCGTGTTAGGCGCTTTTGTCTACACAATATCAGCCATGCAATATAATTACATTAATAACGTTATGCAGTTGTTCTCTGGTAATATTTTTGGTTTTATAGTTTCAGGTTTTTTAGGTTTACTCGCTATAGTGATTATTGTGAGAGTTTTATTAAAAGAAGATTATGCATACAATAAGAGCTATTGGATTTTAATTATTGTCCTTAATCCGATCTTGGGAATTATTCTTTATGGGATATTTGCGAGAGATTTCCAATTGAGGAAATTCCCTAAAACAAGACCTTTAATATCATCTAAGGCTTTTCAAGGCTATGAGAGTAAATATAATATTGATTACAATCAATACCAGTATGGACAGGTGTTTTCGTTTATAGAGAAGAATACTAAAAGATCTGTTTATCAAGATAACACTTCTGTTGAGTTATTGAATAATGGTGATCAATTTTTTCCTAGGTTAGAAGAAGAAATTGAAAAAGCAAAATCCTATATACTCATGGAATTTTATATTATTAAAAATGATCAAATAGGAAGAAAAATATTAGATGCTTTACATAGAAAAACTAAAGAAGGTGTCAAAGTTTATTTGTTATATGATCACTTTGGTTCTAATAAACATTTAGATTATAAGTACATGGAATCCCTAGAAAAATCTGGTATGAATATTTCTGTTTTTGATCCCCAAACCTTATCGGTCTTCAATTCAAATTTAAATTTCAGAAACCATAGGAAAGTTACAGTGATTGATGGAGAAACTGGTTTCATTGGAGGAATGAATTTGGGTGATGAGTACAATCATCAATCAAGCAAATTTGGTTTTTGGAGAGACACGCAGGTATGTGTTAAAGGTAAAGGTGTCATAGGTTTATATAATGTCTTTATCAAAGATTGGTATTATGTTAATAATCATGTTTTAGATTTATATCGAAGACCTGATACTAAAAAACAAGCTGGTCTCTTTAGTGTTATTGAATCAGGACCGGATTATGAACAGGGTTTAATCAAAGATGTTTATTTAAAAATGATTACATCCGCAAAAAAAACGATAAAAATCACTACACCTTATTTGATTATAGAACCAGAATTAATGGCAGCCATAAAGATTGCTAGTAACTCAGGTGTTAAGATACAACTGATTGTTCCGGGCAAACACGATTATTTCACAGTAGGATTTGCGACTAAGTCATATTATGAACAGCTATTAAAAGTAGGTGTCTCCATTTATGAGTATAAAGACCGCTTTATCCATTCCAAAGTATTGATTATTGATGATCATCTTGCTTCGGTAGGTACTGTGAATATAGATCCTAGAAGTTTGAATTTAAATTTCGAGGTCACATCCATCTTTGAGAATAGTACGGTGGCTGACTTGGTGAATAGTTTTAATGAAGACATAAAAAAATCTAAAAATATCACCAAGGAAGAATGGCGTAAAAGAGGGATTTTCACTAGAATGGCTCAGGGATGGTTTAATCTCTTTAGCCCAATGTTTTGACATGAAAGGAAGTCATTATGAATTTGATTGAAATCATCGGTGTTTCAATACTAGCCTTGTTATTTATTGTCTTTATATTAATTGTCTATATGTCTTTTTTTCAAAGAAAAGAACAAACAATTAATCTAGACAAAGAAATAGATCAACTTGAAAAAAATATAAAAACAGAACTTAATGATTCATTGTTGAAGTTTAACAATGAAGTGAATAGACAATTATTGCATTCTTCAGATATTTCTAGTAAAAACATTTCTGACTTTAGAGAAAAAATTAACATTCATATGTCTGAATTCCAAGAAAAGATATCCAATAAATTTAATTTAGAATTCAAATCTTTATCAACAACTGTGGAAAAACGAATGAGTGAGATTAACGAGAAAGTTGAAGAAAGATTAACTAAAGGTTTTAAAGATGCACAAATAACCTTTGTTGATATAGCCAAAAGGGTTGAAGTGATTGATCAGGCTCAAAAAAATATAAAAGAATTATCGGAAGAAATGGTTTCTTTACAAAACATTCTTTCTCATAATCAATCAAGAGGATCTTATGGAGAGTATCAATTAAATCAATTATTATATTCTATATATGGCCATAATCATTCTTTATATCAGACACAATATACAATCAAAGATAATGATAAGTCAGTGAGGGTTGATGCGGCAATATTTATGCCTGAACCTAACGGAATTATTGGTATTGATTCAAAATTTCCATATTCATCATATTCTAAATTATTTGATAATAAGTCTTTAACAAAAGAGGAAGAAGCAAAAATATTATCTGATTTTAGTAGGGAAGTAAAAAAGCATATCACAGATATATCAAGTAAATATATCATACCGCCTATAACAACAGATTACGCGCTCATGTTTGTTCCAAGTGATGGTATATTGGCTCTGTTGCATTCTCGATTACAAAATGTAGTTGAATATGCTAGAGAGAAGTTTGTAACAATTGTATCACCAACAACCATTGTTCCATTATTATCATCATTTAAAACATTTGTGATTGATTATGAGCGCTCGAGAAATATGGAAAAAATTAATCATGAATTGCTTAAATTATCTAAAGACTTTAACATCTTTAGTAAGGATTGGGAAAAATTAAGTCGTTCCATCCAAGCTTTGAAAAATAATACAGATAAGTTTGATAGTCGTGTTGAAAAAATCAACATGAAGTTTGGAACTATAAAAAATGCCGGTATTGAAGAAGGCAATCAAGAACAATAATGATAATGCTTAAAGACTTGTTCAGTAAATATCACTTGCAATATTGACAAATAAAAGATATAATAAGTTTGTATTTTTAAAGGAAAAGGAGATTTAAATGAACGGAACAGTAAAATGGTTTAACGCAGAAAAAGGTTATGGTTTCATCACTGATGAAGAAGGAAATGACATTTTTGCACATTACTCAGCAATCCAAGGCGAAGGGTACAAATCTTTAGAAAACGGTCAAGAAGTTACTTTTGATGTAGTTGATGGAGATAGAGGACCTCAAGCTGCTAATATAGTGAAATTATAGAAATTAAACTGTAAGTTAAACAAAGTAAAAAAACTAAAAAGACCACGTCTAGTGGTTTTTTTAATTTGGATTTTGCTTTTTAAGTTTCCTTGAAAAAAGATAGATAATAAACTATAATTAAATGTAGTGAAGAGGTGATATTTATGCGCATATACAATTCATATAAAGATCAGGTTGAAGAATTTATTCCTATACATGAAAATCAAGTCAATATGTATGTTTGTGGACCGACTGTTTATAATTATATCCACATAGGAAATGCTAGGCCTGTGATTTTTTTTGATACAGTAAGAAGATTTTTTGAAGCAAAAGGTTATCATGTGAAATTTGTATCTAATTTTACTGATGTGGATGATAAAATTATACAAAAAGCTAAAGATGACCATTTAGATGAAATGGTTGTGGCTAATCATTATATAGATGCTTTTCTTAAGGATTTAGAAGGATTGAATTGTAAGACCGACTATATAAAACCTCGCGTGACTCATTACATGGGCCATATTGAAAATTTTATTAAAGAGTTAGTTGATAAGGGATATGCATACACGATTCATGGCGATGTTTACTTTAGAGTTGAAAAGATTAAGGATTATGGGATTTTAAGTAATCGCCAAATTGAGGATTTGAAAAGTGGCGCGAGAATTGATATCAACCCAGACAAAGAAAGTCCTTTAGATTTTACTCTTTGGAAGAAAACAACTGAAGGCTTAAATTTCGAATCACCTTTTTCAAAAGGAAGACCTGGGTGGCATACTGAGTGTGTGGCGATGATAGATGATGTTTTTGGTGAAAAAATAGATATTCATGGTGGAGGGGCAGATTTAAAATTTCCCCACCATGAAAATGAGATTGCACAATCTAAGGCATTGCACAATCATGGCTTAGCCAATTATTGGATGCATAATGGCCGTGTAAGCATTAAAGACACAAAGATGAGTAAGAGTCTAGGGAATGTTATTTTAGTCAAAGACGTTGAGGATAAGATGCCTTTAAGATACTTCTTGTTAAGCACACACTATCGTTCACCATTAAATTATGATGATGAAGGTTTTCAAATGTATGTTAAAGAATTTGAAAAACTAGAATCATCGCTTAAACAACTTTTTAGAAAACTTGACTTGCAAGATCAAATTAAACAAGTTGATATTGAAAATCATGAGATTAAGCAAATATTGAAAGATTTTGATGATGCTTTGGAGGAAGACTTTAACACAGCCAATGCAATTACTGCATTACAGTCTTTATTAAAAGTGATTAATGTTTCTATTCGAAAGAAAGAATCAAATGATTATTATAATCAGTTGAACCAGGCTGCTCATTATATGATTGGAATACTCGGCTTAAAAGTAAAGCTTGAACCTATGAGCCAAAATGATAGAGAAATGTATCATCAATGGGAATTAGCAAGAAAAAACAAAGACTTTAAACTTGCGGATCAATTAAGAAATGAGTTAACGGAAAGAGGTATTCTGTGATTCAACATAATGGTTTAACACTCGCTTATATAGGAGACGCAGTTTATGAACTTGAAATTAGAAAATATTTGCTTGAGAAAGGCTTGACTAAAGTCGGTGATTTGCATCAAAATGCAATTCAATATACCCAAGCTAACTCGCAAGCATTGGCTGCTCTCAAAATGATAGAAGATTTTTATACAGAAAAAGAGATTTCTATTTTTAAAAGAGGTAGAAATCAGTCTGCTTCACACAAACCAAAGAATACAGATGTCCAAACATACAATCAATCAACAGGTTTTGAAGCAGTCATAGGTTATCTTTATTTAGATCAATCATTTGATAGAATGAATGAAGTGATTGTTCAAACAATCGAGATTATTAATGAATTGGTTATCAATTCATAAATATTTTTCAAATGTATAAAAGAATATATATGGTATGATAACCAAGAAGGGATTTTGAATGAGTACATTAATCTATGGAAGAAATACTTGTTTAGAAGTATTAAAAACAGATAGAAAGATTTATCAAGGTTTCGTTATGGAACGAACCAACCAAGATATTATTGATTATTTAAAAAGACATGATATAGCTTGTCAAATTTTAAATAAACATGATTTTAAGAAAAAGTTTTTAGGTAACCACCAAGGAGCAATTTTGGATGTTGAAGATTACAAGACCCTTGAATTAAAACCTTTTCTTAAGTCTTTAGATTTAAAAAAGAATCCTTTCCTTGTTATGTTAGATCAGATTACTGATGAACATAATTTGGGAGCCATTATTAGAACATGTGAAGCTGGTGGGGTTGATGGCGTAATTATTCCTAAAAATCGATCAGCTAAAATAACAGGGACAGTTGCTAAAACAAGTTCAGGAGCTATTGAACATGTGAAAGTAATAGAGGTAACCAACCTCAATAATACATTAAAAACCTTAAAAGATAATGGTTTTTGGAGTGTTGGTACAGATTTAAAAGCCAAAAAATCATATCAGGAAATATTTGTGGATACTCCATTATGCTTAGTCATTGGTAGTGAAGGCAAAGGGATATCTAAAATTATTAGAGAACATGTTGATTACAATGTTAAAATTGATATGGTGGGACAAATCAATAGTTTAAATGCATCTGTAAGTGCTGGTATACTTATATTTGATATTTTAAGAAAGAAGTTAAATGGATAGATGATTTTTCGCAATTATAATGACTTTGAAATTATTAATCTAATTAAACAAGGTGATGATGAAGCCTTTCAATTAATGGTTAATAAATATAAGTATTTTATTGCGAAAAAAATAAAACAATTCAACCTAGTCTACGATTATGAAGATTGTTTCCAGGAATCCTTGATTTTACTACATAAGTCAGTGATAAAGTATGATGAAACTTATGGCAAAACTTTTACTAAGTTTTTTGAGTTGAATTTGATTCATTATCTGATATCATATAAGAAGAAAAAAAATAATTATTTTACATTTATTTATGAAAAATTACCAATATACCAACATAACACAGTTGAAGAACCAATAAAAAACGAGTATTTAGACCACGAGGTCATTGAAGCATTAGAAAACTTATCAAAATTTGAAAAGAAAGTTTTTCAAGTTAAAATTATAGAGAAGAGAACAGTGAGAGAAACTGCCAAGATCATTTCTACCGATGAAAAAAAGATTTACAATGCATTAGACCGGATAAGGAATAAGGTTAAAATCCATTTAATACAATGATTTTCTTGACTTTTTCTCTGAATTTTGATACATTTAATACGCGAGTGAGAGGATATATGATGAAAAATAAAGCAGTTTTAATATGTGAAGAGTGTTTATCTAGAAACTATGAGGTCAAAAAATCTACAGGGCCCACTAGGTTCGAAGCAAAAAAATATTGTAAAAAATGTAAAAAGCACACCATTCACAAAGAGGGTAAATAGGAGGATATTATGGCAAATAATAGAGAAATGAAATCTAAAAAGAATAACGATGAAAGTAGAGTCATGGGCATTCTTAAAAAAGAATATAAATTTGAGAATTGGTTATTGGCGATTTTATCTCCAGTTTTAATTCTTTATGGTGTTTATATCATGTCAGGTCAATTTGGGACTGTCAATTTAGAAGCAATTTTGGGTCGATCTGGAATTGGCGTTATTGACTTTTTCTTTAATACGACATTAAAGAGAATGTTAACAGGTGGTTTCTTAATCTTAGTAGGCGCATTAGTGCTTGTTTATTTGGCGATTCCGTTTGTAAAACCAAGTATTTCTGAAATGAAAAAAGTTAACTGGCCTAGCGGCAAAAAATTAGCTGAAAGTTCAGGAAGAGTGTTTACATTCTTAATCTTCTTAATGCTTATATTTGTGGTTTATGATTTGATTCTAAATCCTATATTTTCATTAATTTACGGGTAGGGATGATTCATGAGTGAAGCTAGACGATTATGGTATATCGTTCAAACTTATTCGGGATTAGAAGATTCTGTTAAATCAAGTCTTGAAAGACGTATAGAATCAATGAACATGGAAGATTTGATTTTCCAAGTAATGATTCCTGAAACAATTGAGATTGAGGAAAAACCTGATAAAACTAAAAAAGAAAAAAGAATAAAAATTTATCCAGGATATGTTTTTATTGAAATGATGGTTACCGATGATTCTTGGTTTGTTGTTAGAAACACACCAGGTGTAACTGGATTCTTGGGTTCAAGTGGTGGAGGAACAAAACCAGTTCCCTTAAAACCTGAAGAAATTAATCCGATTTTGAAAAAATGTGGTATGCTTGCAGTACAACGCTTGAATGTAGAAGTTGGCGACAAGGTAAGAATTGCGAATGGAAACTTTAAAGGTCAAGAAGTTGTTGTTGAAAGTATTGATGAAGACCAAGGTAAAATCCATGTACTGATTGAAATGTTCGAAAGACAAACAACAATGGAACTCGATTTTGCTGAAGTAGAAGTCATTAAATAATATATACGAGACATTAAATTGAAAAATTTAGTGTCTTTTTTTTTAATATATGACATATCCGCTATGTAAATATTATATAAATTATGTCAAAATATAGTCTAGATATAAAAGGTTTTAAATATATGAAATAAGCATAAAATATTAATAGCTTTTTATGCTTATGTGATATAATGATTTAGAGCATCGAAGTGCTAAGGAGGCTGTATGATAAAGTTAAAAAATGTATCAAAATTCTATAGTAAAAATCAAACGGTGAGTTTAGGCTTAAGAAAGATTAATTTAGAATTAGGTATCAATGAGTTTGTTGCTATTGTCGGTGAAAGTGGTTCTGGTAAAACCACACTTTTAAATGTCTTATCAGGTATTGATACTTATGAAGAAGGCGAACTTTATATTAACGATGAAGAAACATCTTACTACTCTAAAGAAGATTGGGAAAATTATCGAAAAAAATATATAGCATTTATTTTCCAAAGCTATAATCTAATTGAATCTTATACAGTTTTACAGAATGTAGAAGCTGCTTTAATATTATCTGGATATCCAAAAGACCAATTGAGAATAAGAGCAGAAGCTATTATTGAACGCGTTGGACTATCAGATCATAAAAACCATAAGGCAACGAAATTATCAGGTGGACAAAAACAACGTGTGGTTATCGCAAGAGCTATTGCTAAAGATGCGCCAATTATTGTTGCGGATGAGCCAACAGGAAATTTAGATAGTGAATCTGCTAAAAAGATTGTTGAATTGCTTCATGAAATTTCAAAAGATAAATTAGTCATTGTTGTTACCCATGATTTTACTCAAGTCAAAGATCAAGCCACTAGACGGATAAGAATTTTTGATGGTGAAATTGTTGAAGATAAGAAAATCGAGAAGGTTAAGGCTAAAAACTTACCAAGTCTAGAAGATAAAGATTATCAAATGAATTTCAAAGAAACCATTAAAATGGTTCTTAGAAATTTGTTGGCGACACCAAAGAAAAGTATTTTGTTGTTTGTTATATTTATATTTGTCACTTTCTTCTTTGCTTTTATTTATGGTGGATTTTTATATGCACAAACTGAACAATCAGGCTACAATCCAAGTTTTGATTTTGCACCTGAAACTAGGATAGTTGTTAATAAAAAAGATGGGTCTCCTTTTACAGAAGCTGAATTGAGTGAAATTAAATCAGATTCAAAAGTTAGAACCATCATAGAAAATGATTATGCATTGGATTATGAATATTCTTCATCAGGGCGATGGTTTATGGAAAAAGATGATGTATATTTTTATGGTCAGTTCGTTCTCCCTGTGAGTTATTTAGGAAATGATTATAAAGACATGCCAGAAGATGAAGTTGTAATATCTTTCCCAGAATATAATTTCTATGCTGAACCTTATGACTTAACTGGTGAAAATATTACTTATGGTGTTTATGAAAGCAATCAAGTATTTAAAATCCATAAATTTTTCTTGTCAAAAGAGATGACCGATATTATGGACGGGGCATATAGATCAGCTATTTTTGTTCATGACAATTTATGGCAAGAATTAACAAGAAATAGAGGTTATGAATACATTGCAAAAATAGGTTTTTCATTTGAGGATACTTTTAATCAAAAGGTTGATTATCAATTTCAATATGAGTTGGTTAGAGAGAATGCAGATTTAGCAGATGATGAAATAAATATTTCTAGAGATCTTGTGAGTTTGTCAGAAGGCTCAATTGAGGCGGATTTAGAGATAGATGCTTTCTATGAGTTATTCACAGAGGAAAATATCACTGTTAATGTAAAAGGAATTGAAAGTACAAATGGTTTTGAGTTTAGGGGTATAGAGTTAAATTCAAAGTTTTATAATGAGTTATTTTCTCTTGATAAACAGTATCAAATATCTGTGTTTACAAATGATGGGATAGAAGCAAGGAATTATGTTGAAGAGTTAAATAGAGAAAAAATTGATGGTCAACAAGTCTATATGGCTTATCACCCTTCGAGTGCAGGTTCAGGAAATCAATTAGAAGGATTAATTTTCTTAGTGATGAATTTTGGTTTGATTTTGATGTTTGGTGTTTTATTTATTGGTATATTCTTTATTTCATATGTCATTATTAAAAATATTATAAATTCTAAGTTAAATGACTATGCAATTTTTAGAACCATTGGCGCTAATAAAACAACCATTAGAAGTTTTATATATTTAGAAAATATATTCGTGGCTATGTTCGCTTATCTTGTTTTCGTTATTTTTACAATTACAGTAACACCAAGTATTAGTGAATCAGGTTTCTTGTATGTTTTAAAATTCTTTAACTTTAAATATACATTATATTTATTCATCTTTATTGTGTTGTTCTCAGCACTCATATCTAGAAGATATTTATCAAGAGTTTATCATGATAGTGTTGCGGAAACATTGAGAAGGGAGATGGAATAACATGATTAAATTAAATCATATTCATAAGTATTTTAATAAAAACAGGAATAACGAGATTCATGTTATTAACGATACAACCATCGAGTTCCCTGAATCAGGCTTAGTGGCTATTACGGGACCTTCTGGTTGCGGAAAAACTACTTTACTTAATGTGATTGCTGGATTGGATAGTTTTCATAGTGGTGAAATCACTTATGAGGGTGAAACAATTCACAAATATAAATCATCAACAATTGATAAGATAAGAAATAATAAAATTGGTTTTATTTTTCAAAATTATAATTTAATACCCTATCAAACAGTTTATGAAAATATCAAGACTTCTCTTAATATAGCTGGTTTATATGATAAAGACAAAATCGAAGAAAGAATCAATTATAGTCTTGAGCAAGTCGGTATGTATAATTATAGAAAAAGAAGTGTCTTAGCTTTATCAGGTGGGCAACAACAACGAGTTGGTATAGCAAGAGCTGTTTCTAAGAATCCTGATGTTATCTTAGCGGATGAACCTACAGGAAACTTAGATAGTAATAATACATTTGAAGTCATGTCTTTAATCAAAAATATTTCTAAAACAAAGTTGGTTATTTTAGTGACTCATGAAAAGAATTTGGTTGATTTATACGCTGATAGAATTATTGAATTAAAAGATGGTTCAGTTGTTAATGATTATCAAAACTTTAAGAATTCAACCTATGAGCATAAGGATGATCGTTATATTTATTTGAAAGACTTGCAGAATGAGGATTTACAATCTCAGTTTATTGATTATTATTACGAAAGTGATAACAAAAAGCATTTTAATTTAAAAGTTGTAGAAATGAATAATACTATTTATATTAAAGCTGCTTCAGATAAAAAAATTGCATTTATAGATGATGAATCTGAGATACATTTAATTGATGACCATAAAAAAGAAGTGAAGGTCGATGAAATGGAGCCTCTTGATTTTGATTCTTTTGAGCCTATTGATCACCTTAATAGGAAATCATTGTTTAGATGGCGAGACACACTTTTAAACGGATTAAAGAAATTGTTCTCAAGAAAAAAATTCACAAAGAAAATTACTATTTTTGTATACTTTGTTATTTCTGCAGTCGTAGCTGCTCAATTGGCATCATTGGGTAATTTAATTAAAATAGATGAGACACAATTTTTATCAGCACCAAAAAGTTTTGTCGGTGTTGATTCTGAAGAGAAAATCACAACTGATGATCTAAGAGATATCGCCGGTATTGAAGGTGTAGAATTACCTTATTTAAGTTACGAAACTATGATTTTTAGTTCTCAGACTTTTTATCAAACAGCAGTTGAGGCTCAAACGAGTGGATTTGCAGTTAAAGCCTCTTGGCTTGATGCTGATGATTTAATGGTTGGTAGAATGCCAGAGAACAATCAAGAACTTGTGATTACATCAAGTGTTGCGAAAAGACTCTTAGCAAATTACTCGCTTTCACAAATGGGATACAGTTCCCAAGGAGAGTTAATGGATTTCACAGTATTGATGAGATCTAATTCTCAGCATGAGATGACGGTCGTTGGTATCATTGAAACCAATGAAGAACTATTCGTATTGGCTGATGATAGTTATCCTATGTTTATTTCAAATAATCTAAGTTATTCAAGTATTGATTTATATAATAATCAAATTGAACTCGTGGATGGAGTTAATGTCAGTGCAGTGGATGAAGTGATAGTTAATGAAAATACTTCATTAGATGTTGGTGACACTTTAAATCTTTATTCAAACACTTCTTCATTTATTAATAGTTTTGAAGTTGTGGGTACTTTTGAATTTCAAGGAGATGCTAGTTTACATCAAGTTAACTATTTAATCACTTCAGAAGCTTTTGAAGATGCGATGATTGTAAATATGACTTCTGATAGTGAAATTTCATTTGAATTTTACCGAGATTTTAAACACTCACTCCACGCAGAAGATAAAGGCGCTGCTATTCAAGCAATTGAAGAATTAGGTTTTGAAGCGATTGATATTTATGAAATGGATAGAGACAATTATATTGAAAATAGAACTGCTCAAGTATCAGGCCAACTTGTAACCTTGCTAGTCATACTTGGAGGTATCGTCTTGTTTATATTCTTTGTTATGAGAACTAGTATGATTAACCGAGTGAAAGAAATCGGAATATATAGAGCAATAGGGGCATCTAAAAAGGATGTATATAAGATATTTTTATCAGAAATACTTGTTTATACAACCATTGCTTCAGCATCCGGATATTTATTATCAAGTTATGTGTTGATGGGAATTGAAAGACAAGTGAATACATTCTTCTCAGTTTTCTATTTACCTTTCTGGTTATTGATGTTAGGTTTGCTAGGAATATATACTGTAAACATTGTATTTGGGTTATTGCCAGTCTTTAATTTACTAAGAAAAACGCCAGCCGAGATATTGGCGAAATATGATATTTAAAATCAATAATTAGACAGATAAAAATCTTGACTATTTACAATTAATATTATATAATGTCATAGCGTGCAATATGTATATTGAGTGGGAGGAAGAAATTCCATTCACCACATCACGAAAATAAGGAGGTGTCTTTCGTGGCTAAAGAAGTAAAAAATGTAGTTAAACTGCAAGTTCCTGGTGGAAAAGCAACACCAGCACCACCAATTGGACCAATTTTGGGACAAGCAGGAGTTAACATCCAACAATTTTGTGTGCAATTCAATGATAAAACTAAAGATCAGGTAGGAAACATTATTCCTGTTGTATTAACTGTTTATGATGATCGTTCATTCTCATTTATTACAAAAACTCCACCTGCTAGTGATTTATTGAAAAAAGCATGTAAAATTCAAAAAGGAGCTGGAAACTCTAAAGAAGAAACTGTTGCAACGATTACTTGGGATCAATTAAGAGAAATCGCTGAACAAAAAATGCCTGACCTTAACGCAAATGATGTTGAAGCAGCAGCTCGCATTATTGAAGGTACGGCTCGTAACATGGGAATTGTCGTTAAAGACTAAGTTTATAAGTTGTTAATATAGATTTTAATACAACTATATAATTGGGAGGACAATCCGCTAAAACCAAATATAGGAGGAAACACAACAATGGCAAAAAAAGGAAAAAAATATACAGAAGCTTTCAGTAAAGTTGATAGAACAAAAGCATATCAACTGGAAGAAGCTGTTGAATTGGTAAAATCAATTTCCTTTGAAAAATTCGATGCATCTGTTGAATTGGCTTTCAACCTAAACCTAAATCCTCGTAAAGCAGAACAAAACCTTAGAGGGGCTGTCGTTTTACCGCATGGAACTGGGAAAACAAAAACTGTATTAGTTTTTGCTAAAGGTGAAAAAGCTAAAGAAGCTGAACAAGCTGGCGCTGATTACGTTGGTGATGAAGACTTAGTGAAAAAAATCAACGATGGATGGTCAGAATTTGACGTGGTAATTGCTACACCAGACATGATGGCGACTGTTGGTAAGTTAGGACGAGTACTAGGACCTAAAGGTTTAATGCCTAACCCTAAAACAGGAACTGTTACAATGGATGTTGAAAAAGCTGTTAGCGATTCAAAAGGTGGGAAAATCACTTATCGCGTTGACAAATTTGGAAACATTTTAGTCTTAGTTGGAAAAGTATCATTTGAAACTGCTAAACTTGTAGAAAACATTAAAGCAGTAATAGATGTAATTAGAAAACTTAGACCATCAACAGTAAAAGGTATATATCTTAAAAATGTTAGTATCTCATCTACAATGGGACCTGGCGTTAAATTAGAAGTTAAAAAAACAATATAATAATCGAAGACAGTAGGGGCTAAGGCTTAATAATCCTACCGAGATTAAGATTTTTAAATTTATCATTTAAACCTCTTTTTCTCGTTAAAAGAGGTTTTCGTATTTATTAGACAAGAAGGAGGTCTATGAATGGCTAATCAAAAAGTTATCGACACAAAACAACAATTAGTTAATGAAGTTGCTGAAAGAATGTCTAACTCTAAATCTGTTGTTATTGCAGAATACCAAGGTCTTACAGTTGAAAAAACTCAAGATTTACGTAATAAATTACGCGAATCAGGATGTGAAATGTTCGTTATTAAAAACAATATTTCAAGAAGAGCAGCTGAAGTACAAGGTTACAATGATTTAACAAAAGATTTAACTGGACCAAATACTGTTGTCTTCAGTTATGAAGATCAAGTTTCAGCAGCAAAAGTACTATATGAGTTTGCTAAAAAGAACAAGAAATTAAAAATCAAATCAGGAATCGTAGATGGTAATTACTACGAGATTGACAAAATCAAAGAGATTTCACAATTACCAAACAGAGAAGGCCTATTAACAATGTTAGCTGGTCAAATGTTAGCACCGCTAAGAGAGTTAGCTGTAGGTTTAAATTTATTAACAGAAGAAGAAAATTCTGAAGAAGAAAATGAAAGTAATTAATAGGAGGATATTATAATGGCAAAAATTATTGTAAAAGATTTTATTGAATCATTAAAAGAAATGAATATTTTAGAAATTAAAGAATTAGTTGACGCTATGAAAGAAGAATTTGGGATTGACCCATCAGCAGTAGCAGCAGCACCTGCAGCAGCAGCAGCTGACGCAGAAGATGAAGGTCCAAAACAAGTTGACGTTATGTTAACAGCAGTTGGTGGATCAAAAGTTAAAGTAATTAAAGTTGTAAGAGAATTAACTGGTATGGGCTTAATCGAAGCTAAAAAATTAGTTGACTCTGCACCTGTTGCAATCAAAGAAAAAGTTAGTGAAGATGAAGGAAAAGAAATTTCTGAAAAACTAACTGAAGCTGGAGCTACAGTAGAATTAAAATAGTTATTCAACATTGAGATGAACATAAACCTGAGGACGCCTCAGGTTTTTATTCATGTATGAGGTTATGATTATGGGACATTATTTTATCAATCAAGATGATTTGAATTCAGATAAGAAAGAACATGTAGTTTTAATAAAAGATAAGAAGTATTCTTTTATTACAGATCACGGAGTATTTTCGAAAAAAGGATTAGACTTTGGTTCTAGATTATTAATAGAGTCAACTCTAGATTTAAATTTCGATCATGCTTTAGATATGGGATGTGGTTATGGTCCAATAGGAATCATTTTGAAATCTTTTAATTTTAAAGCAAAAATTGATATGGTTGATGTAAATCATCGAGCAATAGAACTTGCTAAAGAGAACGCCAGAAATAATCGTGTCACAGTGAACGTTTTTGAAAGTGATGGTTTTTCTAAAATTGAAAATCAATATGATTTAATTGTAACAAATCCACCCATTAGAACTGGGAAAAAGACGATTTATAAAATGTTCGAAGATGCTAAGACTCATTTAACAAAAAACGGTTCTTTGTTTATAGTGATACAAAAGAAGCAAGGAGCTATGTCAGCATTTAAATTTTGTCAAAACATTTATAGACATGTAGATATTGTAAATAAGAAGTCTGGTTATGTGATAATTAAATGTTGTTTATAATTGACTGAATTGAAATATTATGATAAAATAATAAAATGCGTATAATGCGCATTTTTGCGTTTGCTTTTGTGTTTTTGCAAGCATAAAAAACACACCAAATTTATTTATGAGGTGATTGTGTGAATTATAGTACTATACAGTATGGTAAAGCCAAAGAAAGAAGAAATTATTCGCGAGTAAAATCGAACATTGATCTTCCAAACTTAATTGAAGTTCAAACTGATTCTTTTAAATGGTTTATTGAAAAAGGATTAAGAGAATTATTGGAAGACATATCTCCAATTACTAACTTCAACGAGAGTGTGGAGTTATATTTTGGTGATTTTAAATTTGATGAACCTAAGTATAATATCGACGAGTGCAAAGAAAAGGATATGACCTATTCTCGCGCTTTACGGGTTCAAGTTCGTTTGAAAAACAAAGAATTAATTGATCCGAAAACTGGGGAATTAATCGATGATAACAATGTTTTAGAACATCGTTTATTCATGGGTGATATTCCGATGATGACACCGAACGGCACATTTATTTTTAATGGCTCTGAGCGTGTGATTGTTTCTCAGATTGTTCGTTCATCAGGTGTTTTCTACTCAGAACAGAAAGACAAAAAAACTCAAGAAACAAAATTCTTGGGGCAAATTATTCCAACTAGAGGTGCTTGGTTAGAATTCGAAATGGGTTCAAAAAGCATGCCTTATGCAAAAGTCGATCGTTCAAAGAAAATATTATTAACAACAATGATTAAAGCGCTTGGCTTTTCAACCAAAAAACAAATCACTGATATTTTTGGAGAAAATGAATTACTAGATAACTCATTTGCTAAAGATTTAACACAAAACTCTAAAGATGCAATTAAAGAAGTATACGCTAAAATACGTCAAGGAGAGACAGCTACTTTTGAAGGTGCAAGACAGTTTTTTGTATCTCGCTTATTTGATGAGAAGAGATATGATTTAGCTGATGTTGGGCGCTTTAAAGTTAACCAAAAACTTGATGTTTTACATATGCTTAAAACTTTATTAGACAGAGATTTAGATGTTCGTACAACTAAAGATTTGGTAGATGTTAACACAGGTGAAGTTATCTTAAAAAGAAACACTCTTTTAAATTATGATAACTATGAAATCTATGGAAAACATAGAGAATCTATTACTAAGAAAATCACCTTTGATAATGATTTAGAAAAAGAACTTAAATTATTAATTGATCGTGAGAATAGAAATGAATTAGCAACAGATGATCCTAATGAAGAATTTATACAAAATGTTATTAGAGATGTTTTTGTTGAAGAAGTTGAAGTGAAAATTAAAGATGAAGAAGGAAATACAAATAAGATAAAAATTGTTGGTAATAATTCTAACGAAACTCGTTTACACATAACAACTTCTGATATATTGGCAAGTATCAACTATTACCTTAATCTTTTTAAAGGTTTAGGTGAAATGGATGATATTGACCATTTAGGAAATAGACGTTTAAGACTTATTGGAGAATTATTGAAAAATCAATTTAGAATTGGTTTAGCAAAAATTGAAAAAAATGTAAAAGATAGAATGTCAACAAAAGATCCAAGAGAAATTACACCACAAAATCTTGTTAATATTCGACCATTAACATCTTCTCTAAAAGAATTCTTTGGTTCAAGTCAGTTGTCACAGTTCATGCAACAAACGAATCCATTGGATGAAGTGACACACAAACGCAGAATTTCAGCCTTAGGACCTGGTGGTTTAACTAGGGACAGAGCTGGATTTGATGTACGAGACGTTCATCAATCACATTATGGGCGTATTTGTCCAATTGAAACGCCAGAGGGTCAAAATATTGGTTTGATTAACTCTTTGGCTACTTATGTAAAAGTGAATAAATATGGTTTTATGGAAACACCATATTTAAGAGTAGATAAAGACAATTTAAAAGTAACTGATGAAGTTCATTACTTATCAGCTGATGATGAGAAAGATTTTATCATTGCACAGGCAAACATTAATCTTGATGATGATGGAAACATTCTTGATGAAAGAGTGGTTGCTAGAAAAAATGGTGAAACCAAAATGTTCAACCGTGTAGATGTTGACTTTATGGATGTTTCGCCAAAACAGATTGTTTCTGTTTCGACAGCGTCAATTCCATTCTTAGAGCATGATGACTCATCTCGTGCATTAATGGGTGCTAACATGCAACGTCAAGCAATTCCGCTACTGAAACCAAGAGCACCATTTGTAGGAACTGGTATTGAATACAAGGTTGCTCATGACTCTGGTTCAGCAATTGTAGCTTTAAGAAGTGGTACAGTTGAAGAAGTGGATGGAAAAGAAGTTAAAATTAGAACAGAATCTGGAGAGTTAGATGTTTATAAATTACAGAAATTTATGAGATCTAATCAAGGAACTTGTATTAACCAAACACCAATCGTTGAATTAGGTGAATATGTGAATGCTGATGACATTATTGCTGATGGGCCTTCTATGCAAAAAGGGGAACTAGCGATTGGTCAAAATGTAACAGTCGCATTTATGACTTGGGACGGATACAATTACGAAGATGCTGTTATTATGAGCGAACGTCTTGTTAAAGAAGATGTTTATACTTCAATTCATATCGAAAAATATGAAGTTGAAGCAAGAGATACAAAATTAGGAAAAGAAGAAATCACACGTGAAATTCCAAATGTTGGACCAGATGGTCGTCGTTACTTAGATGAAAATGGTATTGTTATACCTGGTACTGAAGTTCATGAAGGTGATATTTTAGTTGGTAAAGTGACACCTAAGGGTCAAACTGATCCTTCTCCAGAAGAAAAACTTTTATTAGCAATTTTTGGTGAAAAATCACGTGAAGTTAGAGATACATCTAAACGTGTACCACATGGTGGTGGCGGTATTGTTAAATCAGTACAAGTGTTAACAAAAGAAAATGATGAATTAAGTCCTGGAGTTAATATCTCTGTTAGAGTATTTATTGTACAAAAACGTAAAATAAATGAAGGAGATAAAATGGCGGGTCGCCATGGTAACAAAGGGGTTATTTCAAAAATATTACCTGAAGAAGATATGCCTTATTTAGAAGATGGAACGCCAATCGATATTATGTTGAGTCCACTTGGGGTACCTTCGAGAATGAATATTGGGCAGGTATTAGAAATTCATTTAGGGATGGCTGCTAAACGTTTAGGTATTCATGTTGCTTCTCCAGTATTTGATGGTGTTGAATCAGAAGATTTGGCAGCGATTATGGAAGAAGCTGGTATGAAACCAACTGGTAAGTTCCCATTAATTGATGGTCGTACCGGACGTAAGTTTGATAACGATGTTTCAGTTGGAGTCATGTATATGATTAAACTTGACCACATGGTTGATGATAAGTTACATGCTCGTAGTGTTGGACCATACACACTTGTTACCCAACAACCAATGGGTGGTAAAGCACAAAATGGTGGACAACGTTTTGGTGAAATGGAAGTTTGGGCACTTGAAGCTTACGGTGCTGCTTATACATTACAAGAAATGTTGACAGTTAAATCTGATGATATCATCGGAAGAAATAAAGTTTTCAAAGCGATCGTTGATGGACAACCTATTCCATCGCCATCATTACCTGAATCATTTAGGGTATTATCTCGTGAATTGAGATCATTAGGTATATATGTAGAATTAATTAACCGTGAAACCGGAGAAAATGAGATAGATAAATCTTTAGTTGAGAATGACAAAGATAATTATCTTGATAAATTTGGTTTTCAATCGTAAGGAGGAAAGATAATGAGTCAAAAATTTTCGCATTTGAAGATTAGATTAGCCTCTCCAGATGAAATAAGATCTTGGTCTTATGGAGAAGTTAAGAATCATGAAACTATTAATTACCGTACATTGAAACCAGAAAAAGATGGGTTATTTTGTGAAAGAATCTTTGGACCTCAAAAAGATTATCAATGTGCATGTTCTAACAAATCTAAGAAAAGTTCACATCCAGGAAAGAAATGTCCTGTTTGTGGTGTAGAAATTACAGAATCTAAAGTTCGTCGTGAAAGAATGGGACATATCGAGTTAGAAGCACCAGTTGTTCATGCTTGGTATTTAAGAAATTCACCATCAAGATTAGCGACACTTCTAGATGTTAAAGCTAAAGATTTAGAAGAAGTTGTTTATTTAGCATCTTATATAGTAACTGAACCAGGGGACACAGATTTAGAATATAAACAAGTATTATCAGAAAGAGATTATACGGATAAATATTTTGAATTCGGTTCAAGATTTAAAGCATTAACTGGTGCAGAGGCTGTAAAAAAATTATTACAGGATATTGATTTAGAAGAAGAAACTTTAAAATTAAGAGTTGAACTTAAAACAGCATCAAAACAAAGACGTGAAAAAATCGTTAAACGTTTAAGTGTTGTTGAAGCCTTCTCACAATCAGATAATAAACCTGAGTGGATGATTTTAGAAGTGTTACCTGTAATTCCACCGGATTTAAGACCGATGGTTCAATTAGATGGTGGACGTTTTGCGACAACTGACCTAAATGATTTATATAGAAGAATTTTAAATAGAAATAAACGTTTAAAACGTCAATTCCAACAAGGTGCTCCACACTTAATTACTAAAAATGAAAAGAGGATGTTACAAGAAGCAGTAGATGCTTTGATTGACAACTCTAAACGTGGTAGAAAAGTTGTTGTGGAAAGAAATAGACCATTAAAATCTCTATCAGATATGTTAAGAGGTAAACAAGGTCGATTTAGACAAAACCTACTTGGTAAACGTGTAGACTATTCAGGACGTTCAGTTATTGTTGTTGGACCTGAATTAGAAATGTATCAATGTGGATTACCAAAAGAAATGGCGATTACATTATTCAAACCTTTTGTTATTAGAGAAATGATATCAAGAGGCATTTCTTCAAACTTAAAAAATGCCAAAACATTAATTGATAGATTAGATGATCGTGTTTGGGATGTATTAGAAGATGTTATTAGAGAACATCCAGTTCTATTGAACCGTGCACCAACACTTCATAGATTAGGTATTCAAGCCTTTGAACCAAAACTTGTTGAAGGAAAAGCTATTCGTTTGCATCCATTAGTAACAACGGCTTTTAACGCTGACTTTGATGGTGACCAAATGGCTGTGCATGTACCTTTATCTGAAGAAGCGCAAGCTGAAGCAAGAGTGTTGATGTTGGCGTCAAATAATATCTTAGCACCTAAAGATGGTAAACCGATTGTTACGCCATCTCAGGATATGGTTTTAGGTAATTATTATTTAACTAAAGAATCTAAAAATGGTATTGGTGAAGGATCTTATTTTAATAACTATGATGAAGTCATGCTAGCTTTAGAAAACGAATATGTTGATTTACATACAAGAATTGCAATGAAGATTGATTCTCATGTTCGTACAGATAAAAATAATTTTAAACCAGAAGAAAATGAAAGTGGTATTGGATTTATCCAAGATAATAATATCTTATCTTTTACTGATCGTGTTCCAGAAAGTTATGTTTCTTATTATATGGTAACAACACCTGGTAAACTTATTTTTAATAAAATTATGCCAGGAAGTTTCCCTTATATTAACGAACCAACTGAATCGAATTTAACGGTTCAAACACCAAGTAAATATTTCATTAAACCTGGGCAAAATTTAAAAGAAGAAATTGAAAAAATGCCTTTGGTTAAACCATTTGATAAGAGATTTTTAGCATTAATTATTTCTAAGATATTTGAACAATATAAAATCAATGAAACATCTAAGATGTTAGATAAGATGAAAAATATTGGATTCAAATATTCAACAATTGCTGGTATTACTGTAGCAGCCAGTGATGTTGAAGTATATAGTAAAAAACAAGAAGTCATATCAAGACATGAAAATACAGTTGCTCAAATTCAAGAAACATATGATTTAGGTATGTTGACTGATGCTGAAAGAAAAGCTTTAGTTATTGATGAATGGAAAGAAGCTAAAAAAGAAGTTGAAATTGGACTTGCTGGAGAAATGAAAGAAGAAAATCATATTTATATGATGAGTAATTCTGGAGCCAGAGGGAACATGTCTAACTTTACACAGTTAGCTGGTATGCGTGGTTTGATGGCCAACCCAAGTGGTGGAACCATTGAGTTGCCTATTAAAGCTTCCTTCAAAGAAGGACTTACCATGTCTGAATTCTTTATTTCAACTCATGGTGCGAGAAAAGGTTCTACTGATACCGCACTTAAAACAGCTGAATCTGGCTACTTAACTAGACGTTTAGTAGATGTCAGCCAAGATGTTGTTATTTCTATTGAAGATTGTGGTACAGATAAAGGTGTTTATGTTGAAGAAATTCATGATAGAGATGGAAAAGTTATTGTAACTCTAGAAGATAGAATTACAGGACGTTATCCATCAGCTGATGTGATTCATCCTGAAACTGGAGAAATTCTTGTCCATAGAAATGAATATATCAATGTTAAGAAAGCCAAAGAGATTGTTGAATCTGGTATTAAAGAAGTTTCTATTAGAACCGCTTTAAGCTGTACAGCAGAAGTAGGTATGTGTCGTAAATGTTACGGTCAAAACTTAGCGACTGGTGAAAAAGCTGAAGTTGGTGAGTCAGTAGGTATTATTGCTGCTCAATCAATTGGTGAACCTGGTACACAGTTGACCATGAGAACCTTCCATACAGGTGGGGTTGCCGGAGACGATATTACTCAAGGTTTACCTCGTGTACAGGAACTATTTGAAGCAAGAAAATCGAAGAAAAAAGCGATTATTTCAGAGATTTCAGGTGAAATTACTGAAATTGAACAAGAAAAAGATCGTCATGTTATATACATTGAAAACAAAATTGAAGCAAAAAAATATACAACCAATCCTAAAGCAACATTAATTGTTGAAAAAGGACAAGTTGTAAAAGCAGGTCAACAATTAGTTGAAGGAACCATTGACCCTAAAGAATTACTAAGAGTTACTGATATAGAAACAGTTCAAAAATATATTATTAATGAAGTACAACGAGTCTATCAATCTCAATCAGTTGATATTTCTGATAAACATATTGAAATTATTGTTAGACAAATGACTAGAAGATTGACTGTTATCCTAGAAGGTGACACTGATTTATTACCGGGAAGTCAAATTTCAATTAATCAACTTGTAGAAGCGAATAAAAAAGCATTTGCAAACGGATTAAAACCTGCGGTTGCTAGACCAATATTATTGGGTATTACAAAAGCAAGTTTAAAATCTGAATCATTCTTATCAGCTGCATCATTCCAAGAAACAACAAGAGTATTAACTGATGCAACAATAAGAGCGATGCATGATCCATTAGTTGGCTTAAAAGAAAATGTAATTATTGGTGGATTAATTCCAGCAGGTACTGGTATTTTAAGAGATACTGAGTTCCATTATGAAGAACCTGAAGTTGAAGAAAATCCATACGAAGAGTACGAAGAGTAAATTTTAGTTTAGGGGCTGCGAAAATACTTCGCAGCTCTTGACTAAAAATGAACTTTTAGCAACACTAAGTGGCCCAAAAATAGCAATTTTCCAAAAGATTCAAAAAAAATAAAAAAACACGGATAAAATTGTTGACTTTAAATATGGGCTATGATAGAATATATAAGCGTGTGAAAAACACGAGAGAAACAAGGTCTTTGAAAACTGAACATATACAAGAAAGAACAACGACGAAAAATCAATTTTTTTGGAAACAAAGAAGAACAAATAATGAGCTATAAAAGAACTTTTTATAAATAATATGGAGAGTTTGATCCTGGCTCAGGATGAACGCTGGCGGCATGCCTAATACATGCAAGTCGAACGCACTAGTTTACTAGTGAGTGGCGAACGGGTGAGTAACACGTAGATAACCAACCTATTAGACGAGGATAACCAATGGAAACGTTGGCTAATACTGGATAGGATGCATATTCAAAAGAGTGTGTATTTAAAGGTAGCTTTCGGGCTATGCTTTTAGATGGGACTGCGTCGCATTAGCTAGTTGGTGAGGGTAACGGCCCACCAAGGCAACGATGCGTAGCTGAGCTGAGAGGCTGAACAGCCACACTGGGACTGAGACACGGCCCAGACTCCTACGGGAGGCAGCAGTAGGGAATTTTCGGCAATGGACGAAAGTCTGACCGAGCAATGCCGCGTGAATGAAGAAGATCTTCGGATTGTAAAATTCTGTTATTGGGAAAGAAAGTGCATATTAGGAAATGAATATGTATTGACGGTACCCATTGAGGAAGCCCCGGCTAACTATGTGCCAGCAGCCGCGGTAATACATAGGGGGCGAGCGTTATCCGGAATTATTGGGCGTAAAGCGTGCGTAGGCGGAATGTTAAGTCATTTGTAAAAGATCTCAGCCCAACTGAGTAAGGCGAATGAAACTGGCAATCTTGAGTACGGTAGAGGTAAGTGGAATTCCAAGTGTAGCGGTGGAATGCGTAGATATTTGGAGGAACACCGATGGCGAAGGCAGCTTACTGGGCCGGAACTGACGCTGAGGCACGAAAGCGTGGGTAGCAAACAGGATTAGATACCCTGGTAGTCCACGCCGTAAACGATGAGAACTAAGTGTCGGGGTAACACTCGGTGCTGAAGTTAACGCAATAAGTTCTCCGCCTGGGTAGTACGGTCGCAAGACTGAAACTCAAAGGAATTGACGGGAACCCGCACAAGCGGTGGAGTATGTTGTTTAATTCGAGGATACACGAAGAACCTTACCAGGTCTTGACATACCATTGACCACTATAGAGACATAGTTTTCCCTTCGGGGACAATGGATACAGGTGGTGCATGGTTGTCGTCAGCTCGTGCCGTGAGGTGTTGGGTTAAGTCCCATAACGAGCGCAACCCTTATTGCTAGTTGCTAATATTAAGTTAAGGACTCTAGCGAGACTGCCAGCGACAAGCTGGAGGAAGGTGGGGATGACGTCAAATCATCATGCCCTTTATGACCTGGGCTACAAACGTACTACAATGGCCAAGAACAAAGAGCAGCTAAGTCGCGAGATGGAGCGAAACTCAGAAAATTGGTCTCAGTTCGGATTGGAGTCTGCAACTCGACTCCATGAAGTTGGAATCGCTAGTAATCGCAAGTCAGCAGATTGCGGTGAATACGTTCCCGGGTTTTGTACACACCGCCCGTCAAACCACGAGAGTTTGTAACACCCGAAGCCGGTGGCCTTTAGGGGAGCCGTCGAAGGTGGGACAGATGATTGGGGTTAAGTCGTAACAAGGTATCCCTACGGGAACGTGGGGATGGATCACCTCCTTTCTAGGGAGAAAGAAGTTGAAACTTTCTTGATATATGTTTAGTTTTCAGAGACTGATGTTTCTGGAAAGAAAGATCTTTGAAAAGTGAATAAATTGTAGCAAAGTTAAGGAAATAAGAGCATAAGGTGAATGCCTTGGCACTAGGAGCCGAAGAAGGACGTGACGAACTACGAAAAGCGACGGGGAGTTGTAAGTAAGCAGAGATCCGTCGATGTCCGAATGGGGAAACCCGGCAGTCGAAGGCTGTCACACCTACGGGTGAGGGAACGCAGAGAACTGAAACATCTTAGTACCTGCAGGAAAAGAAAGCAAAAGCGATTTTCTGAGTAGCGGCGAGCGAAAGGGAAACAGCCCATCTATCTAATAAGTTACAAAACCATATTATAGTCAAAATGTATTGGAAAAGCATAGCGAAGAAGGTGAAACTCCTGTAGACGAAATAGTGTGGACTTGGGATAGAGAAGAGTACGGCGAGGCACGTGGAACCTTGTCGGAATAAGGGAGGACCATCTCCCAAGGCTAAATACTACCTAGTGACCGATAGTGAACCAGTACCGTGAGGGAAAGGTGAAAAGCACCCTGGGAAGGGAGTGAAATAGAACTTGAAACCATATGCTTACAACAAGTCAGAGCCCGTTAATGGGTGATGGCGTGCCTTTTGTAGAATGAACCGGCGAGTTATGATATTATGCAAGGTTAAACTTGAAGGAGTGGAGCCGCAGCGAAAGCGAGTTTGAATAGAGCGAGAAGTATGATGTTATAGACCCGAAACCGTGCGAGCTATATATGAGCAGGTTGAAGTTGCGTTAACCCGCAATGGAGGACCGAACCGTAGTCAGTTGAAAATGGCCCGGATGACTTGTGTATAGGGGAGAAATTCCAATCGAGCACGGAGATAGCTGGTTCTCACCGAAATAGCTTTAGGGCTAGCGTCAAGATAAGTGTATTGGGGGTAAAGCACTGAATGTATAATGGCCACAACTAGTGGTACTGAATGCAATCAAACTAAGAATACCAATATATATGCTTGGCAGTCAGACCATGGGTGATAAGGTTCATGGTCGAGAGGGAAACAGCCCAGACCGCCAGTTAAGGTCCCGAAATTTATGCTAAGTGGGAAAGGAAGTGGATTCGTATAGACAGCTAGGAGGTTGGCTTAGAAGCAGCCATCCTTTAAAGAGTGCGTAACAGCTCACTAGTCGAATAGATCTGCGCCGAAGATGTACCGGGGCTAAGCATAATACCGAAACTGCGGAATTTGTACTTTTAAGTATGGATTGGTAGGTGAGCGTTCTAAATGCATAGAAGTTATACCGTGAGGAGTGATGGAGCGTTTAGAAGTGAGAATGCCGGTATGAGTAACGAAAAGATGGGTGAGAATCCCATCCGTCAAAAGTCCAAGGTTTCCAGGGGAAGGTTCGTCCGCCCTGGGTTAGTCAGGTCCTAAGGTGAGGCTGAAAAGCGTAGCCGATGGATAACAGGTTGATATTCCTGTACTACTTATTGGAGAGAAGGAGTGACGGAGAAAGATAGCCAGAGCCATCGAGAGGATGATGGTTTAAGGATGAGAGGGAGTCTAGTAGGCAAATCCGCTAGACACAAATCCTGATCACTGATGACGTAAGTCTGGTGAATCTCAGCTTCCAAGAAAAGCTTCTATCATTAATTCAATGAGTACCTGTACCGCAAACCGACACAGGTGGACGAGGAGAGAATCTAAAGACGCGCGAGATAACCCTTGTTAAGGAACTCGGCAAAATGACCCCGTAAGTTCGCGAGAAGGGGAGCTATAAGTAATTATAGCCGCAGAGAAGCGGCCCAAGCAACTGTTTACCAAAAACACAGGTTTCTGCTAAATCGTAAGATGAAGTATAGGAGCTGACACCTGCCCAGTGCTGGAAGGTTAAAAGGAAGACTTAGCGTAAGCAAAGGTCTGAATTGAAGCCCCAGTGAACGGCGGCCGTAACTATAACGGTCCTAAGGTAGCGAAATTCCTTGACAGGTAAGTTCTGTCCCGCACGAATGGTGTAATGACTTGGGTACTGTCTCAACAAGGGACTCGGTGAAATTTTAGTACCTGTGAAGATGCAGGTTACCCGCGACTAGACGGAAAGACCCCATGGAGCTTTACTGTAATTTGATATTGATATTCGGTAACTGATGTAGAGAATAGGTGGGAGACTATGAAGCCGGGACGCTAGTTTCGGTGGAGTCATCGTTGGAATACCACCCTTTGGTTATTGGATATCTAACCCGCAGATGTGTAATCTGGGGGACAGTGTCTGATGGACAGTTTGACTGGGGCGGTCGCCTCCCAAAGAGTAACGGAGGCGCACAAAGGTTCGTTCAGAATGGTCGGGAATCATTCGAAGAGTGTAATGGCAGAAACGAGCTTGACTGCGAGACGTACATGTCGAGCAGAGACGAAAGTCGGTCATAGTGAACTGGCAATCCCGTATGGAAGGGATGTCAATCAACGGATAAAAGTTACCCTGGGGATAACAGGCTGATAGCTTCCAAGAGTACACATCGACGAAGCTGTTTGGCACCTCGATGTCGGCTCATCACATCCTGGAGGTGGAGTAGCTTCCAAGGGTTGGGCTGTTCGCCCATTAAAGTGGTACGTGAGCTGGGTTCAGAACGTCGTGAGACAGTTCGGTCCCTATCTGTCGCGGGCGTTGGAAATTTGAAAGGAGCTGTTCCTAGTACGAGAGGACCGGAATGGACACTCCAATGGTGTACCAGTTAGTCTGCCAAGGCTATAGCTGGGTAGCTAAGAGTGGCAGGGATAAACGCTGAAAGCATCTAAGCGTGAAGCCCCCCTTAAGACAAGATTTCCCATATTGTAAAATAGTAAGATCCCTTATAGATGATGAGGTTGATAGGCTAGAGGTGTACGCACAGCAATGTGTTTAGCTGACTAGTACTAATAGATCGAGGACTTAACTTTGCTTAATACAATTTATTCAGTTTTGAAAGACAAGTCTGGTGACTTTAGCGAAACGGACACACCTGTTCCCATACCGAACACAGTAGTTAAGCGTTTCAGCGCCAAATGTAGTGCAATTGCGCAAGACTAGGTCGTTGCCAGGCTATCTTTCTAAATAGCTTATTAATCCCTGATTGTTTATCAGGGATTTTTTTTATTTCCTGCATATTATTGAATTTACCGTGATTTTACTTTATACTTAATATATATTTTACTTATGGGGGCTAATATGAAATTTACTAGTATATTAAAAATATGTATGTCTATAACAATGTTGGTTTTATTAATAGGGTGTGATTCAGCTAAATCATCCATCGCAAAATTAGAAGCCAGAGGTTATAAAGTAGAATGGATAGATCCTGAAGATCTTGGACAAACAGACAATGCTTTTTTAAATGTTTATACTATAGCTGATATAGAAGGGGATATCATCGCTGTCTTTTTTGAATTTGAAGAAGCTGAAGATATGGAAATATATTTTGAAGATGTTAGTTTAGATATGTCAGATTTTGAAGATCAAATTTATAAGAATGTTTTAATACGTGGATTAGAAAATCATGAAGATGTATCACATCTCATGGATATTATTAAAGACTAATGGGTTATTTTAATTTAAATTATAATGTTTGCTAGTTATATTTAAATGAAACATCGGTATGAAAACCGATGTTTTTTTATAGATAATTAGAAAAATATTCTTAATTATTGATGAGTGTGGTAAAATTATTATATCTTTGAAAGGAAATAGGATATATGGGTAAAATTACAGTAGAACAAAGTAAGCATTTTAGTTTAGATATGATAAAAGAAATTTATGCTTTGGATAAGTTGGTTTATTCGGAACATATGGCTGGCAGTATTGAAGATGATGCCAATCGTTATCAAAAAGTACCTGATGCCTTTATTTTATTAAAGGATGATGAAAAAATTATAGGTTATTTATGCTTTTTTCCTGTCAGCAAGGACTTTTACAAGCAAATGTTAGAAAGTGATGAAATGTATGATAACAATATTGGTCCAGATGATATTGTTCTGTATGAGAAAGGTATGAATCATCACATATTTATTATTTCCATGGTTATTCATCCCTTATATAAAAGTCAAGGACTGTTCAGAAAAGTCTTAAAGAAATTTAAGAAAGTATTAATTGAATACCATAATCAATCAATGTATATCTCAAATATTTCCGGCTATGCAGTTTCAGGTGCTGGTGAACATATATTAAAATCATTTGGGTCTGAACTGGTGAAAGAAGTTGATGATTGTGGTGAATTAGGGAAGCTCTATATGACTGATTTTTATAATTTTTCAGAGGTATTTAAACCATGAAAAGTGATTTATTTATATGTGTTCCTTGCCATCTTGATAAAGATAGTATCTTCAAGATGACCAATGCATATACAGCCCATGGTTTTAGTAAAGAATATATAGATACATTAGCTGATATTTCTAAAAGTGAACTTGTGGATAGGGTCAGTCAAAGTTTTAACAGGAAATATTTAGGTGTATATAGACTACCCATTTACTCTGATGTGGGGATAGAAAAAGGACCTATCGATGAAATTGATATTGATTTATTCTTAACTTATTGTCATAAGAATTACTTGGGGCTTGTGACTATTGTTATACGAGATTACCAAGGCAATATATCTCAAGTTATTGATCAAGTTGCTAGAGAAGAACTTTATATTAAAGATCATAATATTAAAGATTTTTTATATAATGATTTTAGTATTACTAAAAATGGCGAAGCAAAATTAGTTCTATCACAAGCCGAGCTTAATCAAGATGAAATACTCTATTATATGGCTACGGAAACTTCTACTTCAGAATTAGTAGAAACAAATATTATTTCAAAAAAATATCAAAAACTATCTGAAACAAATTTAGCTGTATACGATTTTAGCGATATTTATGCTTCAGATTCATTGGTTTATCAGGTTTTAGAAGTTGATGAACATAAGCTGCAATACCAAGGTCTTTTAATATTCATTGTAGAAATCCTGGTGATGCAACTAGCTGCCATATACCGGACCAATAATAAAGTAACACGTGCCTTAGAAGAAAACCAAAGAATTAATGTAAAAGAATATGAATTATTTAGTAATGAATTTGCTAATACATTATCTATATGGCAAGTAGATATTTATCGTTATAAGGGTGCTCAAACCATAGCCAATGATATTAAAGATAGTTTTGGTATTCAAAGTGTTTTAAACAACTATAAACAGAACGATAAGTTTTTGCAAAATATCATAAATACAAACAATGTTAAAAACTCAATGTTTGAATCTTGGATATTATTTATGATAGCCATTGTATTGTTCTTTAAAGAGTTGTTTTTAATCGTAAAAAATATCATAACCAGTATTGTTGATCAAACATCTTTTTCAGATTTGGATGTTATCTCTTCGATTTCATCAACTTCAATTATTATCATATTAGTTGTCAGTGTGTATTTTATTAGAAAAAGAAAACTAGAGAATTAATAATAAATGGGTGATAGAAATTAGTAATCTTGAGTTTTTAAGTAGAAAATACATGGTTGAATATCAAATTAAAAGAAGGAGTATTACAGATCCTCTACTTTTAGAAGTATTCTTAAACGGTCCAAGACATTTGTTTGTCAATCAAAAGAACTGTGCTTATGCATATGAAGACCATCCTATGGGAATTGGCTATAATCAGACAATATATCAACCTTACGTAGTTGCTTATATGATTGATAAATCTCTCATTTCACCTACAGATAAAGTATTAGAAATCGGAACAGGTTCAGGTTATCATACAGCAATTTTAACTGAACTGGCAAAACAGTTTATACACTAGAGATTGTTCAAGCATTGCAGAATATAGCAAAGAATATTTAAACGGGATTAAAGTATAGGAATATCTATTATGGCAATCATAATGGATATAATGGATGGGTCGATCACGCATCCTTTGATAAAATTATTGTGGCAGCAGCATCAAGATACATCCCGAATCATCTTATTCAACAATTATCAAAGAATGGAAAAATGATGATACCCATGGGTCCAGAATTTTATCAAAGATTATATCTTATAAAAAAAGAGAATCATCATGTTGAAAAAATAAAGTTACAACCGGTCCGATTTGTACCAATGATAAAAAAATAACACAAATACTATTGTGTTGTTTTTTTAATTGGAGAAAAATGGTAGAATGGTAAAGAAGATTATACTCGGAGGATATTAAAATATGAAAACAATTGAAGTTGTAGCGGCAATTATAAAAAAAGATCATAAATTTTTATGTGCACAAAGACCTAATGATGGAAGATATTTATCTCTTAAATGGGAATTTCCTGGTGGAAAAATCGAAGATAATGAAACACCTGAGGATGCATTAAGAAGAGAGATACAAGAAGAATTAGAGTTAAATATTTCGGTTAAAGAGTTTTACTTTACTGTGGATCATACTTATCCTGATTTTAGGTTAATCATGCATGCATATTTGTGTGAAATGGAAGAAGAAACATTTACTTTAGTGGAACATAATAGTATAAAATGGGTGAGCCCATCAGAATTAATGAATTTAGATTGGGCAGAAGCGGACTTGCCAATTGTTCATAAAATATTAAAAAAATAAAATTATCTGGGGGAGATAGTTGTGGTACAAATGTTCAATTACATATTGAATAATTATTTGGAAATCAACGACAAGAAGGTTGATAAAACAAAAAGGTATTATCAAGTTATTGTTAAAGAGCTGCCTAATAAGATAAATAAAATCATTAATGATAATGGTTTTTTAGTTACAGGTTCTGTTGGACAGGGTAATAGAACTTCTTTTCCATGGATATGTATTTTTAATAAAGATATTACCTCTTCAGCACAAAAGGGGATATATATCGGGTTTTTGTTTAGAAAAGATATGACCGGTTTTTACTTGACTTTAACGCAAGGTGTGACTTATTTTGATAAAAACTATCATTCAAATAAATATAATGTTATGAATTATTCTGGTGCTATTATAAAAGACATGCTAAATTCTGATTATTTCACTGATAGAAAAATTGATCTAAGAATTAATGATAAAAATAAAGATAAATTAGGTTTTGGTTATGAAAATTCAACAATTATTTCCAAGCTATATTTGTTAAGTGATTTCTCAGAGACAGAATTAGAATTAGATTTAATGAGAATGAAAGAGATATATAACGATTTATATTTACAGTTTCAATACGAGGGTTATGATGATTTCATAAAGAATATTGTTGAGGAAAAATGGCTTCCGATATATAAAGATGATTACTTTGATGATAAGATGCATAAAGAAATGTTAAAGGAAGCCGATATTGATAAAGCATCCATTAAAGAATTTACTATTGAAGAGGTTGATGCTGATAATTATGAAAAGCCAAGCCTCGTTAAAAAGTCTTCAACAATAATCAGAAAGACTGACTTTTTAAAAAAATCAATAAAAGACATGCAAATAGGATATTTAGGTGAAAAAACTGTTGTTCAATTTGAAAAAGATAGATTGATTAAATTGAACAGACCAGATCTTGCAAAGAAAGTAAAACATGTTTCAACTTCTTCTGATTCATTTGGTTATGATATTTTATCATTTGATTTAGACGAGAAAGGTAATGAAGTTCCAAGATATATAGAAGTCAAATCTACTAATTCCAAGGAAGACCCAATTTTATATTTTAGCGAAAACGAAATTATGACTTCAGAAAAATATAAAAAACAATACTGGGTATATAGAGTAATAGAAGTTAATGCTGAAAATCGAAAATTTTACAAGATTAAAGGCTCAATTAAAGATAATTTTGAGTTAAAACCTATCTCATACAAAGCGATTAGAAAATGACATAAAAAAAATTTAAAAATCAAGGATTTTTTCCTTGATTTTTTATATAGTTCGTGTATAATATTATAGGTTATTAAATTGGCGTATATTATAACTTGACACACCTGTATGAGTGGTGTATAATAATAACGCTTTAAAATATATTTAATTGACGGGTTGCTTTAGCAGCCTTATAAAAATGACGCAAGCGCACCTCCCGGGTGTGTGGGTAGGAAGGAGGAAAATAAATGCCTACTATTAATCAGTTAATCAAAAAAGGACGTAAGAGTAAAACTAAGAAATCAAAGTCTCCACAGTTAAACATTGGGTTCAATAGTTTGAAAAAAACTTATACAGAAGCTTCAAGCCCTCAAAAACGTGGTGTATGTGTTAGGGTTGCAACAATGACACCTAAGAAACCTAACTCAGCTTTAAGAAAATACGCTCGTGTACGTTTATCAAATGGTGGAGAAGTTAATGCTTATATTCCTGGTATTGGACATTCTTTACAAGAGCATAGTGTTGTATTAATCAGAGGAGGTCGTGTTAAAGACTTACCTGGTGTTAGATATCATGTTATTCGTGGTACATTGGATACAACTGCAGTTGAAGGAAGAAAACAAGGACGTTCTAAGTACGGAACGAAAAAATCAAAATAATTAAACAATAGAAAATGATAAGAAGAATTTGAAAGGAGGAATCGAATCATGCCTCGTAAAGGAAAAATATCGAAAAGAGATGTATTAGCAGATCCTATTTATAATTCTAAATTGGTGACTAAACTTATCAATAACATTATGTTAGATGGTAAGAAAACAACAGCTCAATCAATTCTTTATAACGCATTTAATCGTATTCAAGAAGCAACAGGTAAAGAGCCGATGGAAGTATTTAACGAAGCGTTAAATAACATTATGCCTGTTTTAGAAGTTAGAAGCCGTAGAATCGGTGGACAGAACTATCAAGTACCGAGTGAAGTTAGAGCGGATAGAAGAACAACTTTAGGTCTTAGATGGTTAGTACAATACTCTCGTTCAAGAAATGAGAGAACAATGGAAGAAAGATTAGCAAAAGAAATTATGGATGCATCAAATAATACAGGCGCATCTGTTAAAAAGAGAGAAGATATGCATAGAATGGCTGAAGCTAATAAAGCTTTCGCTCATTATAGATTTTAATTTTTAGGAAAGGAAACACAAGTTATGGCACGTGAATATAGTTTAGAAAAGACACGTAATATCGGTATCATGGCACATATTGATGCTGGTAAAACGACAACAACTGAACGCGTTTTATATCACACTGGTAAAATCCATAAAATGGGTGAGACACATGATGGTGCTTCACAAATGGACTGGATGGAACAGGAACAAGAACGCGGAATTACTATTACTGCTGCAGCAACGACGGCTTTCTGGAAAAATCATAGAATCAATATTATCGATACCCCAGGTCATGTGGACTTTACAGTAGAAGTATCAAGGTCTTTACGTGTATTAGACGGTGCTGTAGCGGTATTAGATGCTCAAGCCGGTGTCGAACCACAAACAGAGACTGTTTGGCGTCAGGCGAATGAATATAAAGTTCCAAGAATTGTTTTTGCAAATAAAATGGATAAAATTGGTGCAGATTTTGCTGCTGCAGTTAAGTCAATTCAAGATAGACTTGGAGAAAATGCAGAAGCAATCCAATGGCCTATTGGTGCAGAAGATCAATTCAGTGGAATTATTGATTTAGTTGAAATGAAAGCTTATGATTTTGATGGAGAAATAGATGAAAATTATAAAGAAATCGACATCCCATCACATCTAGTTGAAGAAGCAGAAGAAAGAAGATCAAGATTATTAGAGGCTTTATCAGATTTTGATGAAGAATTAATGATGAATTTCTTAGAAGGCGAAGAAATTACTGTAGAACAAGTTAAAGCAGCTTTAAGAAAAGCAACGCTATCTGTTAAATTCTTCCCTGTAATGTGTGGTACTGCATTTAAAAATAAAGGTGTTAAATTTATGATTGATGCAGTCATTGATTACTTACCATCACCAACTGAAGTTGCTAATATTAGAGGCTTCAATAAAGATGGTGACGAAATTAAAGTACCACAAACTGATGAGGAAGACTTTGTTGCCTTAGCATTTAAAGTGATGACAGACCCATTCGTAGGTCGTATTACATTCTTTAGAGTTTATTCTGGAGTTGTAAATAAAGGTTCATATATTTATAATGCTTCAAAAGGTAAAAAAGAAAGACTTGGACGTATCTTAAAAATTCATGCGAATTCAAGAGAAGAAGTTGATCAAGTTTATTCAGGAGATATTGCTGCTGCGGTTGGATTGAAAGATACAATCACAGGTGATACACTTTGTGGATTAAACACACATGTTGTTCTTGAATCTATGAACTTCCCTGAACCTGTTATTTCAGTAGCGATTGAACCAAAAACATCAAAAGATCAAAGTAAAATGGGTGTTGCACTTCAAAAACTATCTGAAGAAGATCCAACTTTTAGAACTTATACAGACCATGAAACTGGGCAAACCATTATTTCTGGTATGGGCGAGCTTCACTTAGAAATTATCGTTGATAGAATGAAACGTGAATTCAAAGTAGACGCAAGCGTTGGTAATCCACAAGTATCTTATCGTGAAACCATTACACAAACAGCTGACACAGATGCTAAATTTGTTAGACAATCAGGTGGACGTGGACAATATGGACATGTTAAAGTCTTGTTTGAACCAAACCCAGGTAAAGGTTATGAGTTTATTGATAAAGTTGTAGGTGGAACGGTACCGAGAGAATACATTAAAGTTATTGATCAAGGTATTCAAGAATCACTAGCTGGTGGTGTATTAGCAGGATATCCTATGTTAGACATCAAGGCAACGCTTTATGATGGATCATATCATGAAGTTGACTCATCTGAAATGGCATTTAAAGTCGCTGCTTCAATGGCTTTAAAACAAACTAAACAACTTGGAGCTCCAGCATTATTAGAACCAATCATGAGTGTTGATGTTGTCACTCCAGATGATTATATTGGTAATGTTATTGGAGATATAACTTCAAGAAGAGGAAGAATTGAAGGACAAGAAGTGCAAGGTAATGCACAAAAAGTTTCTTCTAAAGTTCCATTGTCTGAAATGTTTGGATATGCGACATCGCTTCGTTCGAACACTCAAGGACGCGCAACACACACAATGCAATTCTCGCATTATGACAAAGTTCCAAAAAGTATTGCTGAACAAATTATGAAAAATAACGAGGAATAATCCTCATATTCATTTATTAATTGCAATATTTAAGATAATGTTATAAAATAAATAATGAAATCAATTCATTATGAAAACAAATAAATTAAAAAAAAGGAGAAATTAAAAAATGGCTAAAGCTAAATTCGAACGTACTAAACCACATATTAATATTGGTACTATTGGTCACGTTGACCATGGTAAAACTACTTTAACTGCTGCTATTACAACTGTATTAGCAAGAGCTGGTTTCACAGAAATGAGAGACTATGCATCAATTGACTCTGCTCCAGAAGAAAGAGCAAGAGGGATAACTATTAACACTGCTCATATTGAGTATCAAACAGACACACGTCACTATGCACACGTTGACTGCCCAGGACATGCTGACTATGTTAAAAACATGATTACTGGTGCTGCACAAATGGATGGTGCTATCTTAGTTGTTTCTGCAGCTGATGGAGCAATGCCACAAACTAGAGAACATATCTTGTTAGCTGGTCAAGTTGGGGTTCCAAAAATGGTTGTTTTCTTAAACAAAGAAGATATGGTTGATGACCCAGAATTAATCGAATTAGTAGAAATGGAAGTTCGTGAATTACTAGATGAATATGGATTCCCTGGTGACGAAACTCCAATCATCGTTGGATCTGCCTTAAAAGCACTTGAAGGCGACGAAAAATATGAACAAAAAATCTTAGACTTAATGGCTGCTGTTGATGATTACATTCCAGAACCTGAAAGAGAAACTGACAAACCATTCTTAATGCCAGTTGAAGATGTTTTCACTATTACTGGACGTGGAACAGTTGTTACAGGTAGAGTTGATAGAGGATCTATCAAAACGAATGATAAAATCGAAATTATTGGTATCAAACCAACAAAAGCTGCAGTTGTTACTGGTGTTGAAATGTTCCGTAAAATCCTTGACTATGCGCAAGCTGGAGATAACGTAGGATTATTATTACGTGGTATTTCAAGAGAAGAAGTTGAACGTGGACAAGTTATTGCTAAACCTGGTTCAGTGACTCCTCATACTAAATTTACTGCTCAAGTATATGTATTGAGTCATGATGAAGGTGGACGTCATACGCCATTCTTCTCAAACTATAGACCTCAATTCTATTTCCGTACAACAGATATCACAGGTGTTATTACATTACCTGAAGGCGTAGAAATGGTTATGCCTGGAGATAACATTGAAATGGAAGTTGAATTAATTCATGCGATTGCTCTAGAACAAGGAACTAAGTTCTCAATCCGTGAAGGTGGACGTACAGTTGGTGCTGGATCAGTTGTATCTATCATCGAATAATTTTCAAAACTTATAAACACCCTTTTCGAAGGGTGTTTTTTTTATCTTTTGTCTAAATTGGGCTTGTCTTTTCTTTCGATAATATATGAACTATGGTATAATAATATGTGAAATTTTATGAAGAAAAAATAAGATAGAGGTGTATTATGGAAAAAACAATTCAATCAATGAAATTTTTAGGGCTTGATATGATTAATCAAGCTAACAGTGGCCATCCTGGAATAGTACTAGGAGCTGCAAACACAGTTTATAATTTATATACTCAACATATGAATGCTAATCCAGACCAAGCTATGTGGTTTAACAGAGATAGATTTATTTTATCTGCTGGTCACGGGAGTGCATTATTATACTCTACATTACATTTAGCAGGATACAATATCACAATGGATGATATTAAAGACTTTAGACAACTAAATTCAATCACACCTGGACACCCTGAATATAGAGAGGCGCCAGGCGTTGATTCGACAACTGGTCCACTTGGACAAGGTATCTCAATGGCTGTAGGTAATGCATTAGCAGAAAGTTATTTATCAGCTAAGTTTAATACAAAGGATTTTGAACTTGTTAATCACTTTACTTATGCATTATGTGGAGATGGAGATTTACAAGAAGGTATTGCCTTAGAATCAATGGCAATTGCTGGTCGTTTCAAATTAAATAAACTCATTCTTCTATTTGATTCAAATGATATTCAATTAGATGGACCAGTGAGCAATGCACATAGTGATGATATAGAAGAAAAAGTAAAATCAATGAATTGGGATTATCAAATTATTAGAGACCCTAATGATTTTGATGCTATCAACCAAGCCATTGATAAAGCGAAAAAATCAGATAAACCTTCATTTATAGAAGTTAAAACTATTATTGGTGAAGGGGCGTCTTCAGCAGGTACTTCTGAAAGTCATGGTAAACCAATTGGTGTAGAAGAAACCAATGAGATGAAAAAAGCTGCTGGTTATGACAAAGCCATGTTTGAAGTTTATGAAGAAGCATATGAAGATTTTGCTAATACATTTGGTGCAAGAGGAAAATCAGCTTATAAAGCCTGGGTAAAAACTTTAGAAAAAGTAAAAGAAAAAGACATAGATTTATATAAGAAATTTATGGAAGTTGTAGATGGAAAATTATCTGTTGATTTTAATGAAGTTTTAAATGTTGCAAAAATAGGAATGAATGAAGCAACTCGTTCTACAATGGGAAAATTAATAACAAAGGTTAGTGAACATATTCCACATATGGTTGGTGGATCTGCGGATTTAACAGCTTCAACAAAAGCTAAAGGTATTGATGGAGACTTTGATGTTGACCATAGAACAGGTAGAAATGTAAACTTTGGTGTTAGAGAACATGCTATGGCTGGTGTTGTTAATGGTATGACTTTACATGGTTTAAAAGCATTTAGTGGTGGATTCTTTATATTCTCTGATTATATGAAACCAGCTATGCGTATAGCTGCATTGATGCAAGTACCATCAATATTTATTTTCACTCATGATTCAGTGGGTGTAGGTGAAGATGGGCCAACACATGAGCCAATTGAACAATTAACTATGTTTAGAGCGACACCTAATACGACAGTGATTAGACCAGGAAATGCTTATGAAGTAGAACACGCTCTTAGATTCGCTTTAGAAGCAAAAAGAAATCCAACTGTCATTGCCTTAACTAGACAAAATATTACAACTAAAAATAAAGTTGATTATGATCACTTTAAAATGGGTGCTTATATTGTTAAAGATTATGATAAATATGAGTCAATCTTTATTGCAAGCGGTTCTGAATTAGAATTAGCTTTAGAAGTACAAGAAAGACTAGCTAAAGAACATAATATTTATATTCGTGTGGTTTCAATGCCATCTCAAGAGTTATTCTTAAAACAACCACAAGAAATTCAAGAACGAATTTTACCAAACAAATGTAAAAATAAAATTGCTATTGAAATGGGTTCTTCATTATCATGGTATCGATTTGCCAATAAAGTTTATGGTATCGATGAGTTTGGACGAAGCGGTAAAGGTGAAGAAGTGATTGAATATTTCGGATTTACTGCAGATAAAATAATAAAAGATTACTTAAGAGAATAGGTCTATTATTCTCGATGAGGAGGAAAAATGTTAATTGATTCTCATGTTCACTTAAATGATGAACAATTATTTACTAAGATAGAAACCTTAATAGAAAAAGCTGAAAAAGCAGGT
The DNA here is from genome assembly GCA_018622675.1 of Mycoplasmatota bacterium. GTDB lineage: Bacteria > Bacillota_I > Bacilli_A > Izemoplasmatales > Hujiaoplasmataceae > Hujiaoplasma. Next base: position 1,450,507 of record CP076020.1, on the reverse strand, counting down.
GTGGTTGCTTATATTGTTGTGGGTTATGATATTGAATCTTCTAAATTAGCCATTGAACTTGCAAGTATGTATGATCAAATTTATGCACTGATTGGTATTCATCCAAGTGAAGCATCTTATATACGAGAAGAAGACCTTCAATGGTTGGAAAGAAATCTTAAACACCCAAAAGTTAAAGGTATAGGTGAAATAGGATTAGATTACCATTGGGATAAAAGTTTTATGGATAAACAAAAAGATTTATTCATTAAACAAATCAAATTAGCCAATCAATATAAAATGCCTATCTCTATACACATGAGAGATGCTACAGATGATACATATCAAATTTTAAAAGAATATAAAGATAAAGATCTAAAAGGTGTTATGCACTGTTATTCAGGTTCAAAAGAATATATGGATAAATTTATAGATTTAAATATGCATATTTCCTTAGCTGGACCAGTCACATTTAAAAATGCAAATACACCCAAAGAGGTTGCAAAGCATGTACCACTTGATAGATTATTGGTTGAAACAGACTCACCATACCTATCACCAGTGCCCTACCGTGGAAAACAAAATCAACCTCGTAATGTAGAATATATAGCAAAAGAAATTGCTAAAATCAAGGGTATCAGTTTTGATAAATTATCAGATATAACTTATCATAATACAGTTCATTTATTTGATTTAACAGATTTAAAGAAAGAGGCCAATGAATGGGTTTAACCGCAGGTATTGTTGGCTTACCAAATGTTGGTAAGTCGACGCTTTTTAACGCAATAACTAAAGCCAATGTCTTAGCCGCAAATTATCCATTTGCAACGATAGAACCAAATGTTGGTGTAGTAGAAGTTCCAGATGCAAGGGTCGAGAAATTAGCCCAAATGTATCATCCTAAAAAAGTCATTTACACAAGTTTTGAATTTAGAGATATTGCTGGCCTTGTTAGGGGTGCTTCAAAAGGTGAAGGATTGGGAAACCAGTTCTTATCACATATTCGTTCTACAGATGCCATTGTTCAAGTTGTAAGATGTTTCGATGATGACGAAGTCACCCATGTGGATGGGAGTATTGATCCTTTAAGAGATATTGAAACCATTTTAATTGAATTAATCTTTGCAGATATAGAAGTCATCGAAAAAAGATTACCAAAATTAAAGAAACAAGCATCTATCAAAACAGAAAAATTGATTGCACAGGAATATGAACTATTAACTAAATTATTAAATCATTTGAAAGATGAAATGCCTATACGAACTTATCCTTTAAATAAGGAGGAAAAACTAATCATTAAGAATTACTCTTTCTTAACTGCTAAGCCAATGATTTATGTTTGTAATGTAGCTGAAGATGAGTTAGGTGAGTTGGAAAATGATTATGTTACACAAGTGAAAGAGTTCGCAAGTAAAGATAAGGCTAAAACTGTTATTATCAGTGCTAAGATAGAACAAGAACTCCAATCATTGGATATAGAAGAAAGAAATGAATTTATGAATGAAATGGGAATGAAAACATCTGGATTAGATCAATTGATTAATGTCAGTTATGAAACGCTAGGGTTAAGAACGTTCCTAACAGCAGGTGAAAAAGAAGTTAGAGCTTGGACTTTTAAAGAAGGAATGAAAGCTCCAGAATGTGCTGGTGTCATTCATAGTGATTTTGAAAAAGGCTTTATTAGAGCCGAAACTATTCATTTTGATGATTTGGTGGAAGCGGGTAGTGAAGCTAAAGCAAAAGAAAAAGGCAAGTACAGACTAGAAGGTAAAAATTATATTGCTCAAGATGGGGATATATTTAATTTTAGATTTAGTGTATAGAAGGGTATATGGAAACTTTAGTAAAAGAAGTCAGTCTTCTCAGTGAAGATTTAGTTAAGAAATGCATTGAAAAAAATCAAAAAATAGTTTTTGCTGAATCAATGACAGGTGGGTTACTAGCATCTTTAGTGACTTCTATTCCTGATGCTTCAAAAGTTTTAAAAGAAAGCTTTGTCGTTTATTCAAATGAGGCAAAGGTAAAAATCTTAAATTGCAAGAGAAAAACGATTGACCAGTATAGCGTTTATAGTAAGGAAATCATAGAAGAAATGCTAGAAGGTCTTTTGTCTTTATCAAATGCATCAATTAGAGTGGCTGTATCAGGTATTGCCGGTCCTAAATCTTATCATGATGTTCAAGTTGGTACTGTCTATATAGGTATTTATATAGGTGATCAGAAATTGATTTTTAAGAAGAAATTTCAAGGTGACCGTCAAACGATTCAATATAAAACATGTATATTTATTTTTAAAACAATAATGAATAACATATAATTTCATGATTATATGTTATTTTTTTTTAATTTATGATAAAATAACTCACACATAATGATTGAAGGGGAGACAAATGAAATATATTAAAATGTCAAAAAATCAGACAGGGATTTTTTTTATTCTTGCGTATTTAGTTTCGATAACATTAGGAGTTTTAACTTTTTTTATTTTTAAACCGGTGATATCAAATATAATATTGTTAACTTTCTTAGCAAATTTAGTGGCGACGATTGCTATTTTTGCTTTTAGTTTAATCACAAAAAATTCTTCAATGTATGACCCATATTGGTCGGTGATACCACCAGTCATTATTGTTGGATGGATTCTTTATTATTCGATCTCAATGAATCCTGTGATTTGGTTATTGCTTATAGGAATAATGATTTGGGCTATAAGGTTGACTTACAATTGGTGGAAAAATTGGACAGGTTTTAAAGAACAAGATTGGCGTTATGATTTAATTGAAGAAAAGACTAAAGGATATTATTTATTGTCTAATTTTGGCGCTATCCATTTAATTCCAACTTTGGTTGTTTACATACAACTTATTAATGCACATGATGTAGTAGTTTTAAGTGATTCAATCAACGCTTTAACTATGATTGGTTTTGTTTTAATGATTTTTGCTAGTGTTATTCAATTTATTGCTGACAAACAAATGTATGATTTTAGACAGAATCGACTTGATAAAAATTCTTGTATTGATCATGGTATTTGGCGTTATTCAAGACACCCAAATTATCTAGGTGAATTATCTTTATGGGTGGGTGTATATTTGATTTATGTGAGTGTTAAAGAAGTCTTGGATTTTAATATTATCTATCCAATAGCAATGATTGCTTTGTTTATTTTTGTTAGTATTCCTATGATGGAAAAAAAGTTAGCTGGAAGAGAATGTTTCCAGGATTACAAAAAACAAGTTTCTATGTTATTTCCGTATAGAAAAAGAAAATAAATAAAGATTTATTTTACCAATGATGTCTTCTATATTCGTGTTGACATAAATGGTTTAATAAGATATAATTTTAAAGACAAGATAGAGTTTTTTAAATATTTTAGGATGGTGAAATAATGAGAAGTATAAAGAAAGTTTTATTAATATTTGCATTAGTTTTTTCAGTAGGTGCCTTAACAGCTTGTTCAACTAGTTCTTTCGAAGGTATACAAGCTAATTTTGAAGAAGAAGGTTACCATGCATATGAATATAAAAATCCAATTGCAGTTAACTTTGATCCAGAAGAACCTGAATCAGCTGGCTTAGTTCCTTCACAAACTTTTAGTGTTGTAGATAATATGTCAATTGATTTAATAGATAATTATGGTAGTTTAGATACAATTACTAATCTTAATTATTCTGTATTTTTAGTTGCTTATTCTGAAGAAGGAACTGAAGATGATATTATTAGTAAGAGTGGGATTGTAATCGTTTTTCCTTCTGAAGAACATTTAAATGAAGCTTTAGAAGTGAGTGAAACTTTACAAACTTATTATGCTGACAGAGAAGTTGATGATTATAAAAGAGGTAATTTATTATTGATTATTCGTACAGTAGATTTCGAGGATGAAATAGTAGATATTTTTAATCAACCAATTGAATAATTTAAAGCGAGATGATCTCGCTTTTTTTAATGGACAAATTCAAGTCTTTATGATATAATTCATAAAGTGATTTATAACCTTGCTGCTTAAGCAGCCAAAGACCAGAAGGAGGTATATTATGAAAAGATACGAAGTTATGTACATTGTTCGTCCAAACCTAGAAGAACAAGCTAGAAAAGATTTAATTAATGATATTAATCAAATCTTTGCAAAGTTTGAGTCTCCAGAACCAAAAGTTGACGAATGGGGCATGAGAGATCTTGCATATGAAATTAATGACTTTAAAAAAGGATACTATGTTGTATTGGACGTAGTAGCGTCTACTGAAGCAATTGCTGAAGTAAACCGTGTCATTAAAATCAAAGAAGATGTTATTCGTCATATTGTCATTGCAAGAGACGAAATTTAAGGAGAGATTAAATGTTTAACAAAGTTGTATTAATTGGTCGTTTAACAAGAGACCCTGAATTAAGACATACAAATAACAACATTCCCGTTTGTAGTTTTTCCCTTGCGGTTAATCGTCCTTACGCCTCAAATAGTTCTGACAAAGATGTAGACTTTATAAACTGTGTTGCCTGGAGAAAACAAGCTGAAAATATCAGCCGCTATGTTTCTAAAGGTAGTTTAGTTGCAGTTGAAGGTAGACTTCAAACAGGCGAGTATATGGATGAAAAAATTAATGCTAAGAGATATACAACAGATGTCGTATGCGACTCTGTAACGTTCTTAGACACTAAATCACAAAGAGAAAATAATAATCCAAGTCAAAACTACAAACAAGACGAAGATATTGATACAGGCAACTTCAACGATGTTGAAGATGACCTACCATTTTAAAAAGGAGGATTATTATGGCAAGACCAGGATTTAAAAGTAACCGTCGTAGAAATCGTAAAAGATGCTATTTTACTGAAAATAAAGTTACATATATAGATTTTAAAGATCATGAGTTATTGAGAAGATTTATTTCAGATAGAGGTAAAATTCTTCCAAGACGTGTGACTGGTACAAAAGCTTATTACCAAAAACATTTGGCAAGAGCGATTAAAAGAGCACGTTTCATGGCTTTATTACCATACGTAAAAGAATAGTTTTTAAAGGCTCATCTGAGCCTTTTTTCTTTTGAAGACAGAAACCATGTATTCGTGGTATAATATGTATTGAAAATACGATATTAATCGTATTTAAAGACATCGCAGTTTATATTGATATAGTTTAATTTTTGGATGTTTTATGTTATAATTATTTATTATTTATGAAGAGGAGACTACAATGAGAAAGTTCTTTAATCTGTTTCATATCTTCCTAACAATCGCATATGCATTACTCATTGGATTTAGTTTTTTATATTTTTTTAAATCTGATTTAGATTATTTTGTTATTTTTATTATTTTTATTTCTGTTATTTATTTTGGTATTTTAATTTTTGAGTTAATTTCTAGCCAAAGAACGAAAAGAATTAAACAATTAGAATCTAAAATACGAGAAACAAATCTTATCAATAAAAGAAAACTAAATAATGAAGATATCGCCTTAAACTATTTACCTGTTGGGATTGTTATTTATGATGATGAATACAATGTTGATTTTGCCAATAACGCCGCTAAGGATTACTTTTCTAATGTTCTTGTAAATAGACCCAAAAATGTATTAAATAAGGTCTTATTTGATAATGTAGAAAGACGTATTGGTAAATTTTCAATCACCCAATATGATAAAATATATGACGTCATTCACTATCCTAAAAATAAAACAGTGTATTTGTTTGAAGTGACTGAAAGAGAAGAAGTTAAACAAAAATATCATGATAATCAAAATGTTATTGGGATTATATCTCTAGATAATTTTGTAGAAGCAACAGCCAATATGGATTATCAAAACAAATCTAGTATAGAAGGCGCGATTCTAGCTATATTAAACAATTGGTGTCAAGATCATAACATTTATTTTGTTAGCCTTCGTGTTGATAAAGCTGTCATGATTACCAATAGAAAAAAACTTGATGAATTCATGGAAGAAGGATTTTCAATCTTAGAGCGTGTTTCTGATACAGCTGAAGAAAATGATATTAGAGTTTCTCTTTCTATAGGCATTGCTTCATTTGATACTCATATTGCGGAATTGGGAGAAGCAGCTGAAGATGCTCTTCAACTGGCTATTGACCGAGGCGGAGACCAAGTTGTTGTTAATTTAAAAAATCAACCGACTAAGTTTTTTGGCGGTAAGTCAAATACTGTTGAAAAACGTAGTAAAATTACTGCTAAAGTTAATTCTAGAGCATTAAGCGATTACTTTGAATCAGCTAATGAAGTCTTTATCATGCCACATAAAACAACGGATATAGATGCACTGGGCGCAGCCATTGGATTATTAGAAATGGCTATCGCTAAGAATAAAAAAGCTAAAATTATTATTGATTTTGATGATATTGACCAAACATGTCAAAAGGTTCTAAATATGTTAGAACATGAATATATTAAATTGCTTGAATATGTGATTGAACCTGAAGAGGCTTTGCCTAATGTTGACAATGATACATTACTGATTTTAGTCGATCATCATTCAACTAATCAGTCGAATACTCCAGAAATGGTTTCAAAAACAAAAAATATCATTGTTATTGACCATCATAGAAGAATTGAGGATACAATTCCTGATTTATTACTTAATTATGTAGAGCCATATGCATCATCTTCTGTTGAGTTAGTTACAGAGTTAATTGACTTCTTTAAAGAAGAAGTTTCAATTCATAAATTTGAAGCAACCATTATGCTTGCTGGGATGATGATTGATACTAATAATTTTTCTAACAGGACGGGTTCGCGTACTTTTGAAGCTGCTGCTTCATTAAGACAAAAAGGTGCTGATCCATCACAAGCAAGATTGATATTAAGAGAGTCTTTAGATGACATTAAAACTAAATCGAACCTTGTTAACAAGGCAAGAATTATTCACGAACGATTTGCTATTACAGCATTAGATGAAGTGGATATGACTGATCGTGTACAATTAGCAAAAACTGCTGATGAATTATTAGAAATCGATAACATCATTGCTGCTTTTGCTGTTGGAAAGATAGATGGTTCAACCATCGGCATATCAGCCCGGTCTATTAATGATTTTAATGTGTCTATTATTATGGAAAAATTTGGTGGTGGCGGTCATTTAAATAATGCCGCAGCACAATTAAAAAACACGAATACAGATGACATTATAGAAAAAATTGAAAAACTTATAGAAAGTACATATAAGGAGGAATCAAACATGAAAGTTATTTTAATAAAAGATGTTAAAGGTAAGGGAAAAAAAGGTGACGTTATTGAAGTCGCTACTGGTTATGGGAATTATTTACTTACTTCAAAACACGCCATAAAAGCCAATACAGCGAATATGGAAGCTTTAGAAGATGAACGTCAAGAATTAAAAGAGAAAGAAAATAAAGCCAAAAAGAAAGCTTTAGATTTAAAAGAAAGAATTGAAAAAAGTCCTATCAAACTTTATGTTAAATTAGGTGAATCTGGTAAATTATTTGGTTCAATAAACACTAAACAAATTGCTGATGAACTTAAAAAACAATATGATATTTCTGTGGATAAACGTAAAATTGATTTAGATGATAAAATCAATACTCTTGGTAATTTCGATATTGATGTAAAATTACATAAAGATATTGTCGCAACAATTGATGTACAAGTTTTAGAAAAAGAATAGGGGATTAATTTATGGAGAACCTTGCACCTTATAGTCTTGAAGCAGAAGAATCTGTTTTAGGGGCCATCTTCTTTAGTGAAAGCGAAATTAAAACAATTGCAGATAAATTACAGGTTGATGATTTTTATAATCCTAATCACCAAGAGATTTTTCAAGCAGTTTTAAAACTTCATGAGAATGGTAATTCTATTGATGTGATTACTGTAAGTAACTTTCTAGAAAATATAAATTCTTTGGAAAAAGCAGGTGGAAGAGAATATATTGCTTATCTTTCTGCGGTGATGCCTTCAACTGCTAATTTAATGGAATATATTAATATTGTAAAAGATAAGTCAGTATTAAGAAAATTACAAGAAAGTTTTACGGCGTTAATATCAGAGTCTAGATCAGTAGAAGATACACCGCATTTTATCGATCATGTTGAAAAAGAAATTTTCAATATAACCAAAGATAGAAGAAGTACTGATTTTGTGAATATTGCTGACGCAGCAGAAACAACCTTAGGAAAAATTGCAGAGCAAGCACAAAATTCTGAAGATCTCAGTGGATTAGATACAGGATATAATGACTTGAATCGCTTCACATTAGGCTTACAGCCTTCGGATTTGCTGATTGTAGCTGCAAGACCTGGTGTTGGTAAAACGGCTTTTGCTTTGAATATGGCTTTAAATATAGGTTTGTTACCAAAGAACCCACATATTGCATTCTTTTCATTAGAAATGGGTGTTGAGCAGTTGGTTATGCGTTTATTATCAAGTATATCAGGTGTAGATAACACAAGATTAAGAAAAGGTGAACTAAACCAATTAGACTGGGAGAAACTACAAACAGGTGTTCATAATCTTAAGGGTTCAAATATTTATTTTGATGATTCTGGTACGGTTCAAGTACTTGATTTAAGAAGTAAGTGTCGTAAATTAAAACAAAACAATAAATTAGACTTAGTTATCGTTGACTACTTACAGTTATTAAGTGGTTCACAACATAATAAGGGAAATCGTGTTCAAGAAGTTTCAGAAATTTCTCGTGTATTAAAAGAAATGGCAAGGGAATTAAAAGTCCCAGTTGTTGCGCTTTCACAGTTATCAAGAAACCTTGAACAACGTACTAATAAAACACCGATGATGTCTGACTTGAGAGAATCAGGATCAATTGAGCAAGATGCGGATATTATCATCTTTTTGTATGTCAAAGAAGAAGATAAGTTAGATGAGAGTAGAAGGAATATCACGCAATTTATAGTTGCGAAAAATAGACATGGTCAACCTGGAGATTTTGAGTTGTTATTTAATAAAAACACATCAACATTCAGTAACCATAGAAATTATTAATGAGGGATAAATATGTTACGAGAACGATTAGATCAAATAGAAGAAAAATATATAGAGATTGGTAAAGAAATGTCAAAGCCAGAAGTGGCGACAAATATAAAAAAAGTAACTGAGCTTGCAAAAGAATATTCCAATCTTGAAAAAATTGTTAAAAAATATCGTCAATATAAAGAAATGTTAGGTCAATTAGATGGCTTAAAAGATATGGAAAAAGATGATGATCCAGAAATACGTGAAATGGCAGAAATGGAATTAGAAGAATTGAATGAGAAAATTCCTGCCATTGAAGAAGAGTTAGAACTCATGTTGGTGCCTAAAGATCCAAATGATGAGAAAAATGTTATTGTTGAGATCAGAGGAGCAGCTGGTGGGGATGAAGCTAATATTTTTGCTGGAGATTTGTTTAGGATGTATAGCAAATATGCAGAGCATATGGAATGGAAAATTGAAGTACTGACTGCCGAGCCAAGAGAATCAGGTGGGTATTCACAATTAGAATTTATGGTTTCTGGTGATAGTGTTTATTCACATATGAAATATGAATCCGGCGTACATAGAGTACAAAGAGTACCACAAACTGAATCAAGTGGTCGTGTTCATACTTCAACTGCTACTGTTGTTGTCTTGCCTGAAGCAGAAGAAATTGATTTTCAATTAGATATGAGTGATATCCGTGTAGATACGTATTGCTCAAGTGGGCCCGGAGGCCAGTCTGTAAATACAACAAAATCTGCAGTTAGAGTTACACATATTCCTACTGACACTGTTGCTCAATGTCAAGATGGTAAGAGTCAACATGAAAATAAAGCATCTGCTTTAAAAATCTTAAGGTCTAGATTATTTGATAAAATGTTACAAGAAGCTCAAGAAAAAGAAGCTGGTGAAAGAAAATCTAAAATTGGAACTGGTGACCGTTCTGAAAAAATTAGAACCTATAATTATCCACAAAATAGGGTAACAGATCACCGTATCAATTTAACTATTCAACAATTAGATAAAATTATTGATGGTAGATTAGAACCTGTCATAGAAGCCTTGATTGCTGAAGAGCAAAAAAGAAAGTTAGAAAAACAATAAAATGGCTAGTTATAAAGAAATTTTAGAAAAAGGTAAAAAATTAACTAGAAAACATAATAAAGAAACAAGTGCAACGGAACTTCTTTTGTTGCATTTTTCTAAGTTAGAACCTACTGATTTATATTTGAAATTTGATTCAGAGATGCCGGAAAAAGAAGCTGAAGATTTTATTGAAGGTTTAATGTTATATTTGGATAAAAATATACCAGTACAACAAATTATAGGGTCAGTTTATTTTTATGGCCATAAATTTAAAGTGACCAATCAAGCTTTAATACCAAGGTTTGAAACAGAGGAATTGGTCGCTAATGTTTTAATGCTTTATGATGAATACTTTGAAAACCAAAAGGTTTCTCTAGTTGATGTAGGCACTGGTTCAGGTTGTTTAGCGATTAGTTTGGCAAAAGAAGAAGCTAATTTGAGTGTATCAGCAACTGATATTTCAGAAGATGCATTAAGTTTAGCTAAAGAGAATGCCAGAGTCTTAGGTGTTGATATATCTTTTTATCAAGGTGATATGATTCAACCCATCATGGATAAAAAATTTGATATTTTGGTTTCTAATCCACCATATATTCCAACAAGCGAAGAAGTGGATAAACTTATTCTTGACAATGAGCCACATATTGCATTATTTGGTGGTGAAGATGGTCTTTTCTTTTATCGTCAAATTATTAAAGACTCAAAACATATACTCAATGATAAAGCGATCATCGCATTTGAACATGCATATGATAAATTAGAAGAACTTCAAGCAATTGCTAAAGAAACATATCCTGAAGCAAAGATTTACACAGTTAAAGATATGCAAGGACTTGATAGAATGACATTTATTATCATTGGTTTTTAAGGGAAAGAAAACTGTTAATGAATAAAATACATATTTTATTCAAAAATTGTTTTTCTTTTTTTCTTTGGTTTTTATCAATAGAAACTATTTGACATTTTACAAAAAGTCTTTATATTATATAGTAAGTGAGGTAGCGTATGGCAAAAAAACTTGTAATAGTAGAATCACCTGCTAAATCAAAAACAATATCACAATATTTAGGTAAAGATTTTGAGGTCTTATCAAGTGTTGGACATATTCGTGATTTAGCGACAAAGGGTAAAGGTGGATTAGGTATTGATGTTGATAATAACTTTGAACCCACCTATGAAATTTTAAAAGGAAAGAAAAAAATTGTCACTGAATTGAATAAAGCATTAAAAGATTCAGATGAATTATATTTAGCAACTGACCCCGATAGAGAGGGAGAAGCGATTTCTTGGCATTTAAAGGAAACTTTAAAAATAAAGGACCAATTGGTTAAACGTGTAGAGTTTAATGAAATTACTAAAGAAGCCATTATCAATGCTTTTGATCATACAAGGTGTATCAATGAAGATTTAGTATCTTCTCAGGAAACAAGAAGAATGCTTGATCGCATCATTGGTTTTAAATTATCTAAGTTACTGCAAAGTAAAATCAAATCTAGATCTGCTGGTCGTGTTCAATCTGCTGCATTAAAATTAATTGTTGATAGAGAAAGAGAAATTTTAGCTTTCGTTCCTGAAGAGTATTATGAAATTTATGCACAATTTAAAGATATCGAGGCACAGTTATTTAAAGTTGATGGTAAAAAACCTAAAATATCTTCTAAAGAAGAATCAATGGCTTTATTAGACAGGATGATTGATGAGTTTACTGTGAGTGAATTATCAAAAAGAACAATAAAAAATAATCCTAATAGAGCTTTAACCACTTCAAGTTTGCAACAACAGTCTTCGACTAGGTTTGGTTATTCATCAAGTAAAACAATGTCTATTGCTCAAAAGCTTTATGAAGGTAAAGATATCGGAAATGAAACTGTCGGTTTGATCACTTATATGAGAACTGATTCAACAAGATTGTCAGAAGGCTTTGTAAATAAAGCTAGGGGTTTTATTGCAGATAAGTATGGTAAAGAATATTTAGGTTTTTATAAAGAGTCAAAGAAGAAACAAAATGTTCAAGATGCCCATGAAGCAATTAGGCCAACTGATGTTTTTAGAACACCTGAAAGTATTAAGGCTAAGTTAACAGCACAAGAATTTAAATTATATAGTTTGATCTTTTATAAAACAGTAGCTTCATTAATGAAAGCTTCAAAGAATGAGGTTACGACTTTGATTTTAGATAATGAAAATTTATTGTTTAAAACCACAAGTTCAAAACAAATTTTTGATGGTTATTTAAAAGCTTTAGAAACAATAGAAAAAAGAAATGAACAAGCTCAATTGGATCTTTCTAATTTTAAAGAAGGAGATAAGCTTAAGGCTGATGAGGTTTACGATAAACAATTATTTACCAAACCTCCTATACGTTATACAGAGTCAAGACTTATTAAAGAAATGGAAGATTTAGGAATAGGTAGACCATCAACCTACGCAAGTACCATTTCAACCATTATTAAAAGAAAGTATGTTGAATTTAAAGAGAGAAAATTCTTTCCAACCGAACAAGGTATTCTAACTATAGATAAATTGCAAAAATTCTTTAAAGAATTTATTAGTGCTGATTATTCTAAGAATATGGAAGAAATCTTGGATAATATTGCAAATGGCGAAGAAGAACAATTAAAGGTTTTAAGAGAATTTTACGATTATTTTATCCCTTTAATTGAAGAAGCCAGAGAAAACATGGAAAAAATTGAACCTGAAAAAACAGGGGAAATGTGTCCAAAATGTGGGTCACCTATGGTTTATAGAATAGGGAAGTATGGCAAGTTTGAAGCGTGTTCTAATTTTCCAACTTGTAAATATATAAAACCCAATGAAAATTCAAAATCTAAAGCATTTGATACCAATGTCGAATGCCCTGAGTGTCATAAAGGAACATTAGTCTTAAGAACTGCTAAGTCAGGTAAAAATAAAGGCAATCAATTTTTAGGTTGTTCAAGATTTCCTAAGTGTAAATATATATCACCTTATGAAGTTCAAAAAGAAAAATGTGAAAATTGTGACAATGTTGTTGTTAAGGATAAAGAAGGAAAAGTTTTTTGTATTGATGGAAAAAAATGTGAGTAATCACAAAATCATCAAATTCAAGTGTTAAAATATTTTTAAACTACTTAATGTAGTTGAATTTCCCTTAAAAAGTGTGAAAACACTTACCCTTCCTAAAAATCCGTCTTACTTTATTAAGATGGATTTTTTTCTTATCTTAATAGTTTAATCAATGAATGATTTATGATATACTATTTAAAGATTATTATAGAGAGTGTGAGGTATCTTTATGGGCCTTTTTAAAAAGTTATTTACAAGTAAAGAAAAAAGAAAAAAAGCAGAAAAATATAAAATAGGGATGATGAAGACACGAAACAATTCGCTATCTTCTTTGAAGGATTTGTTAAGAAATTCCAAGAAAATTGACGAAGAACTCTACGGTCAATTAGAAGAAATATTTATTATGGCGGATGTTGGTGTTGATACAGTTGTTGAATTTATAGAAGAATTAAGAGTAGAAGTTGAAAAAGAAAATATCACAGATCCTAAAGAACTTGAAAACATGATTGTTGATAAGATGTTTGAGTTATATTTAAAAGGTGAAGTGATTAATACAAACATAAGATATAATGAAGGGGACTTAACTGTTATCTTATTTGTTGGTGTTAATGGTACTGGCAAAACGACGACTATCGGTAAATTAGCTCACAAAATAAAAAGTGAAGGTAAGTCTGTTATGATGGCAGCTGGAGATACTTTTAGGGCTGGGGCTATAAACCAATTAAAAGTTTTTGGCGAAAGAGTAGGTTGTGAAGTCGTTGCTAAAGAAGCGGGCTCAGATCCATCAAGCGTTATTTTTGATGCTATAAAAAAAGCTAAAGAAGATAAAATTGATGTTCTATTAATTGATACAGCAGGTCGTTTACAAAATAAAAAGAACTTAATGAATGAGCTTGGAAAAGTAAATCGTATCATTGAAAGAGAAACAGGGAGTAATGTTTATGAAACATATTTAGTCATAGATGCTACAACAGGCCAAAATGGGTTAAGTCAAGCAAAAATATTCTCAGAGGTTGCTAATATTACGGGTGTTGTATTAACAAAATTGGATGGTACTGCTAAAGGAGGTATTGTTTTAGCAATCAGAAACAAATTGAATATTCCAATTAGTTTTGTTGGTTTAGGAGAGAAAATTACAGATTTAGAATATTTTGATATTGAAGACTATATTTATGGCTTGTTTTCAGATTTCTTTGAATAGGGGTGGATGATGAGCTATAATATTGAAGATACAGTAAGATTAAATAATCTTTATGATTTTTATCAAAATTTATTAACGGATAAACAAAGACAGTATTTTATGTATTATTTCAGAGAAGATTATTCACTTAGTGAAATAGCTGAGATCATGGATGTTAGTCGGAATGCTGTTCATCTACAAATAAAAAAAATCACTTCATATTTAGAATCTTATGAAGAGAAACTTAAATTATTTAAAAAACAAGAAACGAGACAAAATATCATTGATGACATCATCAATCATGATGATGTATCAAATAAAATCAAAGATAAGATAAAAAAGATAGAGAAGGTGTGAAATTATGGCATTTGAAGATTTAACTGGACGCTTTCAAATGGCGCTAAGAAGATTGACCGGGAAATCAAAGTTAACTGAAAAAGATATTGATGAAATGATGAGAGAGGTTCGTCTTTCATTACTTGAAGCTGATGTTAATTATAAAGTAGTTAAAGAATTTACTGAAGATGTAAAAAAATTAGCCTATGGCGAAAAAATATTAAAAGGATTGAAACCTGGTGAACAAGTTGTAAAAATCGTTAATGATGAATTAACAAAACTCATGGGTGAAGAGGCCGTTGAGTTGGCTTTAAAACACGATGGTTTATCAGTGATTTTAATGGTTGGTTTACAAGGGGCAGGGAAAACAACAACTGCTGGTAAACTTGCAAATTTAATTAGAAAAAAACACAATAAAAAGCCTATGTTAATTGCTGCCGATGTGTATCGTCCAGCAGCAATTGAACAGTTACAAACTGTAGGGCAACAACTTAACATAGAAGTTTACGAAGAAGGTTTAATTGAGCCTGATACGATTGTTAAAAATGGATTGGCCTATGCAAAAGATAAGGGCTATGATTTAGTTATCGTGGATACAGCAGGTCGTCTACATATAGATGATTCTATGATGGATGAAATTAAAAGAATAGAAAAGCTTGCTAAACCAGATGAAGTTCTTTTAACAGTAGATGCTATGACAGGTCAAGATGCAGTCAATGTAGCAGATACTTTTAATCAAGCACTTCATATTACTGGATGTATTTTAACTAAATTAGATGGGGACACTCGTGGTGGAGCTGCCTTATCAATTAGAAAAATAACAGGTGTACCAATAAAATTCTCTGGTACTGGGGAAAAATTAGAAGATATAGAAGTCTTCCATCCTGAACGTATGGCATCAAGAATTCTAGGTATGGGTGATATTCTATCCTTAGTTGAAAAAGCTACTGAAGAAATTGATGAAGACGAAGCTTTATCAATGATGGAAAAAATGATGACTGGAAAATTTAATTATAATGATCTTTTGAAACAAATGAAGATGATTAAAAGAATGGGAAAATTTTCAGGAATTATGAAAATGATGCCAGGAATGAAAAATCTTGGCAACATGGATAAAATAGATGACAAACAATTAGAATATATTGAAGCTATTGTAGGTTCTATGACAGAAGAAGAAAGAAAAAAACCAGAATTAGTTAATCGTTCTTCTTCAAGAAGGAATCGAATCGCTAATGGATCTGGACGCTCATATTCTGAAATCAATAAATTGGTTCAAATGCTAGAAAAACAACAAACGATGATGAGAAGAATGCAAGGGATGAACCCAAGTTCTTTAGAATCTATGGCAAAGGGTAACTTTGAACCTAAACAGTCTCGTAGTGAAAGACGTAATAAAATGAAGAAAAAGGGTGGATTTAGATTTTAAAAAAAATAAAGGATAACTTTTTAGTTATCCTTTTCCTTATCTAAAAATTCATTCAAAAATCTAAAAACAGCATCTTCTCTACTGGTATGGTCTAATACTTTGTCTGCAACTTCAAGTAATTCTGGATGAGAGTTTTTCATTGCCACACCTAAGCCTGCATACTTTAACATTTCTATATCGTTGTGGCCATCGCCGATTGCGACAATTTGCTGGCGATTAAAACCTAGATATTGACTGACCATTTCAATAGCGTTACCTTTATTGACGCTTGGAGTAAAGATTTCTAAAATAGAATCATATTCACCTGCTGAATTCCATATTCTGGCACGAACAACACCTTTGTGCTTCTCATCAACATAAGCTTTAATTTCTTCTCCACTACCTTGTTTTCCAATAATAATCATACCATTAATATCATCTTTGATGGTTGTTTCAAAATCACCAATGGTTAAATTCGTTGCATTGTTGGCGTGAAGTAGTGGTTCTATAGCTTTTTCTTTTTTGTATAAATAAATATCATCATTTAATTCAGAAAAAGCGTTTCTTATGAGGTCTTTATTATGATTAAAAATATCGAAGATGATATTTTTATCTATACGTTTATCAATTGTTTTAAAGTTCTTGTCAGTAGGATGTTGTATTAAAGATCCATTGTAGTTAATGATAGGGGTGTCTAAAGCAAAAGCATCGTATACAAATTTTGAACTCCTATAAGGTCTTCCTGTTGCGATGACAACCTTATGTCCGTCTGCTTGTATTTTTTTTATATATTCACATAATGTTTGTGATATTGAGTCGAAATCATATAAAACTGTACCATCTAAATCCAACACAATCATATATCGGTTTTTATTATTCATAGCGGGACTTATCTCCTTTAATTTTTCTAACAATATTATCTCATAAGCATTATATTTATGCAAATGTTTATATGGATTGATTAAAAGCGGCTTTTAAGATATAATTTAAATAGTTAAGAGGTGGAAAATGTTTACTATATATACATTGTTTATTCAACTAGATATGACGACTATAATAAACTTTTTATTAGGTGTATTAACTGGTTTTATTTTATTATTTTTAACGTTTCTATTATTTGCCACCATCAATGAAAGAAAACGATTTAAAAAAAGAATCTTAAACAAACTTCCTTTAGAAGACCATGAAGTTTTTGAATTGATAGAAATTAAACAAAACCAACTATTAGAAACAGTGAGATTAACAGATAATGCTTATTTTAAGGTTGCATTTGATTTAAGTTATGAATTACTCGAAGAAATTGCTGAACATTATTTTCCTGAGTCTAAATACCCCATATTTGAAATTACAGTGGAAGAGTTATTAGAGTTAAACCGATATATTACTAATCGTGTTGAGGAAATGGTTAATGGTAAAATAATCAAACATTTCAAAAATTATCGTATTTCATCGATTATTAATATGTTGCATATGAAAAAAGCATTAGATAACTCTAAGTTAATGAGATTGAATAGAAAATTCAAAGTATCTAAATTATTTAGTATTGGTAGAGCTGTCGTCAACTATGCAAATCCTGTGTATTGGTTTAGACGGTTGGCAATTAAACCAACCACTGAAGTTCTGACAAAAGAAATTTGTAAATATTTTATTGCGGTTGTGGGAGAAGAAACTAATAAAATATACAGTAAAAGTTTTCAAGAAGAAATTAATGATAAGGATTTAGAAGAAAAATTTGATGAGATTATAGAATCGGAGGATGAGTAAATGTTATTTTTTAAGAAAAAATATCGTTTTGATAAAATTATACCAAAAGAATCAAGAACCAAAGATCACCGTCCTTTTTATATTCCGCAAATCACACCTGTTGAAGATAAAAAACGTATGAGACAAGATTTTATAAGTCCATCTGGGATTTCTAATAAAAATGTTATGAGTGTTGATAGTGATCGTAAAGGTACTGGAGATATTGATAAAAAATATGATGTTTTTAGAACAAATAAACGATTAACAAAAGAAGAAGCAAAGAAACGTTATGGGCATTCATATTATGAATTTATTTCAGTCAATAAAGATACAGTTCCTAAAATCTATAGTGAAGAAGGATTAACTGCTGATGATGTGAGTCAAAATAATCAAAAGCGGAATGAAGAAAAAATAGATACACAATCAATTATTGATGAACATAAACAAGTGAATAGTGTATCTGTTGATGAATTCTTTGATGGAGAACGTCAATATCAAGAAGAAAGCAAACAGGATATAGAAGAAGATGATGTTTTAAAAGACTTAGTTGATGATTCACAAGAATCACAGGAAGAATCATTATCTTTCTTTGAAGAAGATGAAGAAGAAGCAATGGATGATGTCTTGTTTGAGAAAAAAGAACCTGAAAAAATGGATGTTGAGGATATTGAGTTTGAACAAGATATTAATTATGAAGAATACAAACCTGAAGAAGTTGTTGAAGTAACAAGTAATCATTTAGATGATTACCATCTTCCACCACTTACATTGTTTAAGAAAACGAAAGAAACTGAAAAAATTGAACCAAGTTGGGTAAAGGAAAATACTGAAGTAATCAATGAAACTTTATTTGCTTTTAGTATTGATGGTAAGGTAACCAACTATACAGTTGGACCAACGGTTACTAGATATGAAGTATCGCTTGGGTCTGGTGTGCCTACCAAAAAAATAACGGGTATTACAGATAATTTACAGATGAACTTATCAGCTGTTTCATTGAGAATCGAAGCACCTATACCTGGTAAAAATACTGTGGGTATAGAAGTGCCAAATAAAACAAGAAAACCTGTATTCTTTGGTGATGTGATTGATCATCCGAAATATAAAGAGTCGAAAGATCCTTTATTATTAGCTGTTGGGCTTGATATTGATGCATTGCCTGTCTATACATCAATTGAATCCATGCCCCATGGTTTGGTTGCCGGATCGACTCAATCAGGGAAATCAGTTAGTATTTCAGCGACCATTGTATCCTTAATATCAAGAAACAAACCTGACGAATTAAAGTTGTTGTTAATTGATCCTAAAAAAGTTGACTTACAACAGTTTGCGGATTTGCCACATTTGATTACACCTATTATTGACGACACAAGAGTGGCTATTGAGTCACTTAAATGGATGGTTAATGAAATGGAAAGACGTTATGATGTTTTAAAAAAATTTAAAGCGATTAATGTTGTGGATTATTATGATAGAAGATCAAACAATCCTAATTTTGAAAAAATGCCTAGGATTGTTGTTATCGTTGAAGAAGCATCAGACTTATTATTAAGTGGTGGTTCTGAAATAGAAGAAAGCATTTTGAAACTAACTCAAAAATCAAGAGCAGTTGGTATTCATATTATCCTAGCTACACAAAGACCATCAGCTGATATTTTGAAAGGAACTATAAAAGCCAATATTTCAACAAGATTTGCATTTAGAGTACCTTCATCAACAGACTCAAGTGTTGTTTTAGATAAAACGGGTGCTGAAAAACTTCTTGGTAAAGGAGATATGTTGTTATCTGAAAATGGTTTAGTTAGACGTATTCAAGGGGCATATTTATCCCCTGAAGAAATTGAAAAAATTACTGATTTTATAAAGAAACAGTCTGAGCCAGATTACTTATTTACTCATCAAAAATTAACCCTTGAAGCAAAAACACAAACAGATACTGAAGAAATAGATGAGCTCTTTAAAGATGTAGCCGTATATGTGGTTGAAGAGGGGAAATGTTCATTAAATAAAATCACACAAGAATTTGCGATCGGTTTCAATAGGGCGACTAATATCGTTAATAGTTTAGAAAGATTTGGTATTGTTTCAGAAAATGTAGGAACTAAACCAAGAGAAGTACTTATAGATTTTGAAGATTTAAGTAAAATATTTGAAGGGCTTGACTAGTGGAAAATAATCTTATACATGAACAATTTAATGAAGATGTAAAACTGATGAAAAAAATAAAAATCTTACTCATCAGTTTTTTCTTCATCACGATGATTGATATTTTTATGTTTGTGTCTTTTCAACAACATCCATTATTTATATTTAAGTTAAACCGATCTGTTGAAAATATATCAGCTTATGGATCTTATCAATTAATTTCTTATATACTATTATCTACTATATTCTTATTTTTTTTAGCTTATATCCTTTTGTTAAAAACATATATATCTCAGAAAAATAAAGAAGAACTTGATTACGAGTTGATTAATAAAAGATATAATTTTTTCGACTTCTTTACTGTGATACCTGCTTTTTTCTTTATCATGATGGTCATTAATGGCTTGTTTTTCTCTTTAGCAGTCGTCGATGGAGAATCTATGGCTCCTACATATTGTACAAGTGATGTTGTTTTAATTAATTATCTATCAGAGGTTGATCGTGAGGACATTATCGTGTTTGACAAAAATGATACGCTTTATATTAAAAGAGTCATTGCCTTACCAGGTGATACACTTGTTGTAGATAGTAGAGGTGTTATCGTTAATGGTGAACTAAAAGAAAATTTCTATGGTGATTTTGTTTATCATGGTGTCATAGAAGAAGGTTTTTATTTCGTGCTTGGAGATAATAGAACAAATTCATTAGATTCAAGAGATGAAAGAGTAGGATTAGTCAAAAAAGATGAACTCATAGGTGTTGTTATTTTTGATTTAACAGATAAAGAGTGTCAAGTAAATTAAGGACGTGAAATGATGAAACAAATACAATGGTTTCCAGGTCATATGGCCAAAGCTAGAAGATTGATTGAAGAAAAATTAAAAATTATAGACGTTGTTTATGAGGTAGTAGACGCAAGAATTCCTGAGTCATCAAGGAATCCAATGATGGATGAAATTCTTAAGAATAAAGACATTATTTTAATTTTAAATAAATCGGATTTAGCTGATCCAAATACAACGAAAAAATGGATAAAATTTTATACAGATAAAAAAATACCTTTTGTGGTGAGTAATGCGTTGAATGAAAATATCTTAGATAAAGTATATTTAAAGACCATTAATGTCTTAAAACATCTTCATAAAAAAGATTTAGACAAAGGTATGGCCGAAAGAAAATTTAAAGCGATGGTGATTGGTGTTCCAAATGTTGGGAAATCACAATTCATCAATAACTTAGCAGGGAAAAACAAAGTAAAAACTGGTAATATTCCTGGTATTACCAAAAATCAAAGTTTTATTAAAGCAAAAAAAGACTTGTTGTTGTTTGATAATCCAGGTGTCTTATGGCCAAAGTTTGAAACTAAGGAACAAGCTTTTCGTTTAGCTTTATTAGGTTCAATTAAAGATGATATATTACCTCTAGATGAGGTGACGATTTTTGGAATTGAGTTTTTAAAAAATAATTATCCAAAAGCTTTAGAGAATAAATATGATTTAGATCTTTCAACTTTAGAAACAACTATTGATATTATTGATGAAATTGGCCGTAGAAGAGGTGCATTAATGGCTGGTAATGAAATTGATTATGAACGGGTATTTAATCTGTTTTTATATGATTTAAGAAATGGTGCATTGGGAGCGTTAAGTTTTGAAAAACCAGAAGAATTTGTATGAGTTTGAAAATAAATTAAAGAAACAGGGATATCAATATATCGCTGGAGTTGATGAAGTTGGCAGAGGTCCGCTTGCTGCTGGCGTTTTGGCATGTGCTTGTATACTTGATTTAAAAAATGTTATAAAAGATATAAATGATTCTAAAAAGTTGTCTGAGAAAAAAAGAAATGACTTAATACCAATAATCAAGAATCATGCTTTAGCATATGCATATGGTTATGTAAATGAAAATGAAATTGATGATATCAATATTTATCAAGCATCTAAATTAGCCATGACTAGAGCCATTGGTAATTTAAAGATAAAACCCGATTTCTTATTGATAGATGCCATGGAACTTCAATTAGATATTGATCAAGAAGCGATTATAAAAGGGGATTCTAAATCAGCTAGTATCGCAGCGGCATCTATATTAGCCAAAGTAAAAAGGGATCAAATTATGGAAAAATTTGATATAATGTATCCCGGTTATGGCTTTAAACAACATAAAGGATACCCAACTAAATATCATATTGCACAACTAAAAAAATTAAAGCCATGTAAAATACATCGCTTAAGTTATAAACCAGTTCAAAATGCAAAATTAATACAACAGACTTTAGATTTAGGAGGCTTAGAATGATTAAGGCAGTTATATTTGATTTAGATGGAACACTATTAGATACAATTGAGGATATTGCAAATACTTGTAATATTGTTTTAGAAAAAAGAGGGTACAAAACTTTATCACTGAAAGATTATCGTTACTATGTAGGAAAAGGTGTTGAAAATTTAATTAAAAAAATCATGGAAGCTGCTCAAGTAGAAAAATATCTATTTGATGAAATGATGGCTGATTATTATCAGGTATATAAAACAGAGTCTACCAAAAAGACAAAGATATATCCTGGTATTGAAGATTTGTTGATAAAACTAAATAAAATGAATGTTTCTATTAATGTCTTATCTAACAAACCTCATCATCAGGTTTTAGATTTAATGCCATCGTATTTTAATAGCTCATTATTTGAAATTATCTATGGTAAGCATCAGGGCTTACCTGCGAAACCTGATCCAACTTTAATTAGAAAAATGATAAAAAAATTACAAATAAAACCAACTGAAATACTCTATATAGGCGACACTAAAACTGATATGGAAACAGCCTTGAATGCTGGTGTGCCTAGTGTAGGGGTTTTGTGGGGCTTTAGAGATGAAACTGAATTGGTTCAGGCAAAAGCTTCTTACATAGTTTCCAAGCCTGAAGAAATTGCTAAAATTATAGAAGATAAAAATCAAATTTCTTAAATTTTTATTAGCGATAGAACTTTAATATGAAATGAATGTTGAAGTATGAAAGATACTTATATTTGATGAATATTCATGGGTATTTATTTAGATATAAAAATAAGCCGAATTCATCAATAATATTCATTGTCAAAAGTGAAGGTTTTTGCTATAATTATAATGTTTAAGGTTTCATCAATTGTTTTAAAATAAAAGAGTATCGGAAGGGGAAAATATGAGTAAAGTTGTTGTATTTGATCATCCTTTGATTCAACACAAATTAACCATTATTAGAGACAAAAACACAAACACAAAAACGTTTCGTGAAAATGTTAATGAAATTGGATCTTTAGTTACTTATGAAATTACACGTGATTTGCAAACTAAAGAAATCGAAGTTGAAACACCAATAACCAAAACAAAAGCGAGGGTACTTGCAAAAGATGTTGTAATTGTACCGATTTTAAGAGCAGGACTTGGTATGGTTGATGGGATTCAAAATGTCATCCCGACTGCAAAAATTGGTCATATTGGTTTATACAGAGATGAGACTACATTAAGACCGACAAAATATTACTCAAAGTTTCCTATTGAAATTAAAGATGCAACTGTTTTAATAGTTGATCCTATGCTTGCAACTGGACATTCTGCCATCGCTGCCATAGAAGAAGTCAAAGCACATGGCGCTAAAGATATTCGTTTTGTTGGCATTGTTGGCTGCCCTGAAGGCGTAAAAGAAATTCAGGATCATCATCCAGATGTTGATATATACATGGTAAGTATAGACGAGGGCTTAAACGAGGTTGGCTACATAGTTCCTGGTTTAGGAGACTGTGGCGACAGACTTTTTGGAACTAAGTAATGTCAGCTAAAAATACAAAATCTGGATTGTATATTTTTAATATGGTTATACAATTCTTTTTTGAAACTTTTATAGCGATGGTTATTGGTTATTTTTTAGGCCAGTGGTTGGACAAATTATTTTTTAATGAACAAGTGATTTTAACTTATGTTTTTATTATTATTGGTATATTTGCAGGCTTAAGAAACTTTATTGTAAGAGCACTAAAATATGGAAAAGAGGAAGAAAATGAAAAATAAAAATATCATAGAACGTACATTTTTGTTCTCTTGGCCTTATGCTGTTGTTTTTGCTTTAGTGGTTTATTTTATTACAAAGAATATTGATTTTGTTTTAAGTTTTATATTAGGGGCTGCAACATCTTTGTTTGTAAACTCTATGAATTATAAGGTGATGAAATCCACATATAAGTTTCAACCTGAAAAGATAAAATCCAGACAAATTTGGATGTATATAGGAAAGTTTATTTTTATGGCTTTGATATTGTATGTAACGATTCAAAGTGATGAATATAATGAGTATTACACCTTTGTAGGATTATTAACTTTTGTTATTGTTGCTTTTCCTACAGCTATTATTATAAGTCTAAGAAAAAGTGAGGATGATGAAGATGCTTGATTTTACCTTGTTTGAATCTATGTCATCAGCGGTTAGATCTACATTAATAATCGTTGTTGTATTATCAATTGTCTTTATTCTAGTTGGACTAAAGGTGAAGAAGTTAGATCCCAAAGAAACACCTAAAGGATTTATATTCTTATGTATTTCAATTGTGGATGGTTTTAATCAATTTATTTCACAATATATGGCTGGGAAGAAGTTTAAATTCTTTGGGCCTTATTTATTTACAATAGCAGTATTTTTAGCTTTTGCAAATACATTATCACTATTTGGTTTAACACCACCTCTTGCTAATTTAGGGGTTGCCTTATCATTTACTGTGATGACTTTCTTTGCAATAAAAATTGCAGAGATAAAGTATTTAGGTGTAAAAAATAAATTATGGGGATTATTGGGAGATGTTAAGCCGATGGCACCCATTATGTTGCCAATCAATTTAATTGGTGAAATCTCAACGCCATTTTCAATGGGTTTACGTTTGTTTGTAAATTTATTAAGTGGTATGGTTGTGGCAGCTATGGTATATGCTGTCTTGCACTGGGTCGCTGGAATATTTGCAGGGGTATTGTTACATGCTATCTTTGATATATTCTTTGGCTTGATTCAGGCTTTTGTATTTTTAATGTTATCAACAATCAATATTTCTATGGCTGCTGAAGCCTAGAAAAATATAGGAGGAAGAAAATGTTTGAAACAATTTTTAGTTCAGTATTTAGATTTGCTGCTGAAGCAGGTCATACAGAGTTTTTTGCATCAGGAATGGCCTATTTAGGTGCTGGTATTGCAGTTATTGCTGGTATTGGTGCTGGTATTGGTCAAGGTTATGCTGCTGGTAAAGCTGCAGAAGCAGTTGGGCGTCAACCAGAAGCTCAAGGTAAAATACTTGTTACAACTCTTGTTACTCAAGCTGTTGCAGAAACAACTGGTCTTTATGCATTACTAGTTGCACTTATTCTAATTGGTAAATAAAAGACAAACAAGTATTGACGAGGAGGCGATTGCCTAATGGATGTTTTAGAAAGATTAGTTGCTGCCGTAGATGAAGTAGTTAATCAAGCTTTGGGAATTAATTTACTAGATATGATAGTGCAAATAGCAGCAACTTTGATTCTAATATTTATTGTGAAAAAGTTTTTCTGGGGAAGAATTACTGAATTCTTAGATAAAAGAAGAGCTTATATGGAAGACGAGTTATCTGAGGCTGAAAAGGCTAAAGTAGAGGCCCAAGAACTACAGGATACAAAAGAAGCGGAATTGAAAGATATTCGATCAAAATCCAAAGATTATTTTGATTCTGCTAAAACACGTGCTGAAGAAGAAAAAAGTCGTATCATTAGTCAAGCGAAAAAAGAAGCCGGTATCTTAATAACGAATGCAGAAAAAGAAATTGATGCCGAAAGAAAAAAAGCCAAAGAAGAACTTAAAAAAGAAGTTGTATCTATGGCGAGCTTAATGGCTGAAAAAATGATTGGCCAGACGATTGATGAATCTGATTTTCAAGATCAAACAATAAAAAATATAGAAAGCAGTGATGAACTATGACGAATACATCCAAACAGTATTCTTTGGCTTTGTTCTCACTGGCTTTAGAAAGAAAACAAGCCGATGAAATCTACCAAGAATTTCATCGATTTGTCGATGGAATGGATGCTCTTTCATGGAAGTTTTTTTTAAATCCAAAAATAAGTGATATTGATAAAAAAGACCTTATTGAGAAAATCATTAAAAATCAGTTATTGGTTAATTTTTTCAAAACTGTGGTTGATAATAAACGCTTTAATTTTATTAAAGAAATAGTTCTTGATTATAAAAGACTTTTAAATGATCATCATAGTGTTGCTGAAATTAGTGTCTATAGTAAACAAGCCTTATCAAAAGTGTATAAAGATAGACTTGTAAAAAAATTCACTGCAAAATTAAATAAAAAAATAATGATTAATGAAATCATCAACCCAGATATTGTTGGTGGAATGCGAATAGAGTATCAAGGAAAAGTATTGGATCAAACTGTTAATGCTAACCTAGATAAACTCATTGCTTCATTAATAGGATGACGAGGTAATTAAGTGAAAATAGATCCTTTAGAAATAAGTTCTTTATTAAAAGAACAAATAAAAAAATACGAAAAAGATATTAAAACTGAGTCTGTGGGTAGTGTTATTTCTGTTGGAGATGGCATCGCTATGGTATATGGAATTGATAATGCAATGAGTGGCGAATTGCTTGTTTTTCCTAATGATGTATATGGGATGGTCCAAAATCTCGAAAAAAATCATGTTGGAGCGATTTTATTAAATGATTCTAATTTAATCAAAGAAGGCGATGAAGTAAAATCAACAGGACGAATTATTGAGGTAGGCGTTGGTCAAGAGTTGATGGGTAGAATAGTCAATCCTTTAGGACATCCAATCGATGGATTAGGCGCTATCAATACTAAAAAAACTAGGCCAATAGAAAGTAAAGCGACAGGTGTTATTGATCGACAATCAGTTAAAGAACCTTTATCAACAGGAATTAAGGTTTTAGATGCTTTAGTACCAATTGGACGAGGACAAAGAGAATTAATTATTGGTGATAGACAAACAGGTAAAACGTCAATTGCTGTTGATACAATTATTAATCAAAAAGATAAAGATGTGATTTGTATATATGTAGCCATTGGACAAAAACAAACCACAGTTTTAGATGTTTATGAAACATTAAAAATGCATGATGCAATGGAATACTCTATTATCGTTGCCTCAGGTGCATCTGATCCAGCGCCATTATCATATTTAGCCCCTTATGCTGGGGTATCAATGGCAGAAGAGTTTATGTTTGAAGGAAAACATGTTCTTATAGTTTATGATGATTTAACTAAACACGCTATAGCTTATAGAGAGCTATCTTTACTATTAAGGCGTCCGCCAGGCCGTGAAGCTTTTCCTGGAGATGTATTTTATTTACACTCACGTTTATTGGAAAGAGCGGCTAAATTATCAGATAAACTAGGAGGCGGTTCAATTACTGCTCTACCGATTATTGAAACACAAGAAGGGGATATCTCAGCTTACATTCCGACTAATGTAATTTCAATTACTGATGGCCAGATATTTTTACAATCACAACTTTTCCACTCAGGGATTAGACCAGCTATTAATGCGGGATTATCTGTTTCAAGAGTAGGTGGTTCAGCACAGCATAAAGCTATAAAGAAAGTCTCTGGTACACTAAGATTGGACCTAGCGTCTTATCGTGAATTAGAAGCTTTTACACAGTTTGGATCTGACTTAGATGACAATACTAAAGCGAAATTAAATCGTGGAGAAAAAACTGTTGAAATATTAAAACAAGGCTTACATAGTCCTTTACCTTTTGAACTACAAACCATAAGTATTTATGCATTAACAAATGGTTTCTTAGACAATATTAAAACAAATGAAATTAAAGCATTTGAGGCTGATTTACATAGCTTTTTCTTGAATGATAAAGAGGCTAAAAAAATACTTAATGATATTAAAGAATCAAAAGATATAGTAGATAAAGAAAGATTAAACAAAGTCATTGATAGATTTGTTGATCAATATTAAGGGGAGGCTAAAACGATGGCTTCACTTCGTGAAATAAAAAAACGTATAGAAGCGACTAGAAAAACATCGCAAATTACCAAGGCGATGAATATGGTTTCAGCTTCAAAATTAAGAAAAGTGGAAAAAAAATATCATGCTTTCCAACCCATTAAAGATGAGGTGGAAAGGATTTTACTTGATGTCTTATCTTCTAATCCTGAAACAAGTTTCCCTTTATTAGAAAAACGTGAAATTAATAAAGTAGGTTTTATATTAGTTGCGAGTGATCGAGGCTTAGCTGGCCCATATAATAGCAATGTTTTTAAATACTTTGAAAACTTGTTGAAAGAAAACGATAAAGATTTTATTGTTGGAACAATTGGATATAAGGCTTATAGATATTGTAAAAAAAGAAAATATCCACTATTAAATAAAGAATCAATTTCCTCTAGAGATGAAGTGAAATTTATTGATTTTCAAGCTATGTCTAGAGCTTTTATTAAACTGTATTTAGATAAAGGCGTTGATAAAATTGTTATGGTGTACACTGATTATATTAATACGCTAACTCAAAATGTAGTTGATCAAGTTCTCTTACCAATCACTGATATTGTTAAGAGTAAAGTACAGGTTTCTGACTATGTCTTTGAGCCTGGTACAGAAGAAGTTATTAACCAATTATTACCTATTTATTTAGAAAATACTTTATATGGGATTATCTTGGATGCAAAAACCAGTGAACATGCTTCAAGGATGACAGCAATGAGAAATGCAACAGATAATGCTAAAGATATTATACAAAAACAAAATCTGATTTATAACCGTGCTAGACAAGCGCAAATAACCATTGAGCTCACCGATATTATTGGTGGAGCAAATGCAGTTAATTAGGAGGAAAAAATGCCTAACTTAGGAAAAATAGTACAAGTAATGGGACCAGTTGTTGATGTCATGTTTGAAAACGGGATGCCTTCTATTAATAATGCATTAACAGTTCAAATCCCTGCTAAAAAGAATAACGGAATCGAAATTGATTTAACCTTAGAGGTTTCCTTGTTTTTAGGAGACAATATTATCCGCACAATTGCTATGGACTCAACTGATGGATTAGTAAGAGGTATGGATGTTAAAGATACAGGAAAAGCAATTTCAGTTCCTGTTGGCGATGTTACTTTAGGGAGAATGTTTAATGTTTTAGGTCAGCCAATTGATGGTTTAGAATTAAAGGGCGACTTTGATAAATCACCTATACATAAACCCTCACCTAAATTAGAAAATTTAAGTGCAGAGACCGAAATCCTTGAAACAGGGATTAAGGTTGTTGATTTATTAGCGCCTTATATTAAAGGTGGTAAAATTGGATTATTCGGTGGTGCCGGTGTTGGTAAAACTGTTTTAATTCAAGAATTAATTAATAATATCGCTCAAGAGCACGGGGGAATTTCTGTTTTTGCTGGCGTAGGTGAAAGAACTAGAGAAGGAAATGACCTTTATTTCGAAATGAAAGAATCCGGTGTTATTAATAAAACAGCCATGGTATTTGGTCAAATGAATGAACCGCCTGGAGCAAGAATGCGTGTTGGATTATCTGGTTTAACAATGGCAGAACATTTTAGGGATGTAAAGAAGCAAGATGTATTATTATTTATTGATAATATTTTTAGATTTACCCAAGCTGGATCTGAAGTATCTGCCCTTTTAGGGAGAATGCCTTCAGCTGTTGGGTATCAACCAACTCTAGCAACTGATATGGGCTTGTTGCAAGAAAGAATTACATCAACAAAGTCAGGTTCAATTACATCAATTCAAGCAGTATATGTTCCTGCTGATGATTATACTGACCCTGCTCCAGCAACAACCTTTACTCATTTAGATGCAACCACTAACCTTTCAAGAAAAATATCTGAAGAAGGAATCTATCCTGCAGTTGATCCTTTAGCATCAACTTCAAGAGCCCTAACTCCAGAAATTGTTGGAGAAGAACATTATCATATTGCTAGAGAAGTTCAACAAACATTACAACGATACAATGACTTACTAGATATTATTGCTATTCTTGGTATGGATGAATTGAGTGAAGAAGATAAGTTGATTGTACATCGTGCAAGAAGAATTCGTTTATTCCTATCACAAAACTTCCACGTTGCTGAACAATTCACCGGACAAAAAGGTAGTTTTGTTAAGGTAGAGGACACTATAAAAGGATTTAAAGAATTATTAGCTGGTAAATATGATGATTTACCTGAAGATGCCTTTAGACTTGTAGGTTCTATTGAGGATGTTATAGCAAAAGCTAAGAAAATGAAAGCGTAGGAAATTATGGATATTTCAATTGTGACACCAGATGGAGAATTATATAACGAGATTGTAAACTCAATTATTGTATCGAGTTCTAACAATGGCGATTATGAAATTTTACCCAATCATGTTCCCATTGTTTCAACAATTGATACAGGTTATATTAAATTAACCCAAGAAAACTTGGTTTACTTTGTGGTGGTTATTAATGGACTTTTAGAAAATCATGATAATAAAATCAGAGTAATCGCTCAAGACGCTTATATTGGTAAATCAAAAGATGCAGCCATGAAAAACCTCTTTCAAATAAGAGAAGATAGGGTTAAAGAGAATAAGGAAAGAAATATTGAACTTGCAAAAGCTGAAAAAGAACTTCAAAAACAAATCAAGCAAACTGGAGCTGGTCAATTATGATTAAGAGAAGAGGTTTTGAAATTTGCGAAGCTTATATCAATGAAAACCTTATTTTACCAGTTAGAAAAACAAAGGCAAGCGCAGGTTATGATATTGCTTCTAGGCAGGATATGATTATTGAGCCTAAAGCCATCGCTTTTGTTCCAACAGGAATAAAGGCTTATATGCAAGAAGATGAAGTCTTGCAAATATACCCAAGATCATCTTTATCTTTTAAAAAACACTTAATAAAAGTTAATAGCGTTGGAATCATTGATTCTGATTATTATAATAATCCAGATAATGAAGGAGAAATTTCTTTGATTCTTTATAATTTTGGGAATGAAACAATTAAAATTAAGAAGAATGAAAGAATAGCACAAGGTATTTTTATTAAATACTTAAAAGCTGATAAAGACAATACTTTGACTAAAAGATTGGGTGGATTTGGATCTACCGATAAATAAGCTATATTGATAAATATTGCTTGCTTTATTAGTCAAAATTTGATAAAATAGTTTAGCCATTTAAATACACACACCTATGAGTGAAACGCCTTGAGCCAAAATGGTGGTGCAAACGTAGATTAGGTGGAGGTATAAAAATCAAAAGGAGGAATTAAAAAATGGGAATTGTTACAATGAAAAGCCTGTTAGAAGCAGGGGTACACTTTGGACATCAAACTAGAAGATGGAATCCAAAAATGGATCGTTATATTTTCACTTCTAGAAATGGTATCCATATTATTGACTTACAACAAACAACTAAATTTATCGATACAGCTTATAAAGCGTTATTTGATATCGTTGCTGATGGTGGAAATGTATTGTTCGTAGGTACAAAGAAACAAGCACAAGAACCAATCCAAGAAGCTGCTGAGCGTTCTGGACAGTTCTATGTGAATCAAAGATGGTTAGGTGGAACATTAACCAACTTTAAAACAATCAAACGTTCTATAAAAAAACTTCATGACTTATACAGAATGGAACAAGATGGTACATTTGATCGTTTACCTAAAAAAGAAGTTGTTCAACTTAGAAAAGACATCGCACGTTTAGAAAAATTCTTTAGTGGTATCAAAGATATGAAAAAAGTGCCACAAGCATTATTCATTATTGATCCTAAAAAAGAAAGAAATGCTATTTTAGAAGCTAGAAAATTAGATATTCCAGTATTTGGTATGATTGATACTAACTGTGATCCTGATGATCTAGATTATATTATTCCAGCAAATGATGATGCTTTAAGATCAATCAGCTTAATCACTGGTGTAATGGCAGATGCTGTTGTTGAAGCGACTAATGCAGGACAAGCCAAACAAGAATCTAAAAAAGAAGTTAAACCTGAACCTAAAAAAGAGGTAAAGAGAGAAACTAAAAAAGCAGAAGCTAAACAAGAAAAAGACAAAAAAGATGAACCTGTGATTGTTAAAGTTTCTAATGCTCCTAAAAAAGCAGAGAAAAAAGTTGAACCTAAAAAAGAAACTAAAAAAGCAGAACCTAAAAAAACACCTGCAAAAGAACAAGTTAAAAACAGTGACAAAGATTTACAAGAAAAATTAGAATCACATACAGTTGCTGAATTAAGAGAAATGGCAAAAGAAAATGATTTACACAACTACTCAAAATTAAGAAAAGCTGAATTAATTGAATTAATTAAAACAGCACTTTAATAACTATTAGGGGGCTACGGCTCCCTTTTTATAGAAAATTAGAATATCGGAGGGATAATTATGGCAGTTAGTGCAAAGTTAGTTAAAGAATTACGCGATAAAACTGGTGCTGGTTTAATGGATTGTAAAAAAGCATTAGTTGAAAATAATGGTGATTTAGAAAAATCACTAGATTGGTTAAGAGAAAAAGGAATTTCTAAAGCTGAAAAAAAATCGTCTAGAATTGCAGCTGAAGGTATTGCAGAAGTTAAAGTTGAAGGTAACAATGCAATTATTTTCG
Organism: Mycoplasmatota bacterium; assembly: GCA_018622675.1. Classification (GTDB taxonomy): domain Bacteria; phylum Bacillota_I; class Bacilli_A; order Izemoplasmatales; family Hujiaoplasmataceae; genus Hujiaoplasma. The sequence continues at coordinate 1,418,038 of CP076020.1, read as the reverse complement.
AATTAAACTGTGAAACTGATTTCGTTGCTAAAAATGATAAATTTAAAAATCTAGTAACTAAAATTGGTGATTCATTAATTAAAGCGGCTAAAACAACTGAAGAAGAAGTTTTAGAAGTTGAGATAGATGGAAAACCTTTAAAAGAAGTTTTATTGAATGAAACTGCAACTATTGGTGAAAAAATCACTTTAAGACGCTATGAGTTAATGACAAAAGAAGATAAGCAAGTATTTGGTTCTTATGTTCACTTTGGTGGAAGTATTGCTTCTTTAGTTGTTTTAGAAGGTGGAAATGAAGAAGTTGCTAGAAATATTGCAATGCATATTGCAGCATCTAATCCACAATATATTTCTAGAGATGAAATTTCTGAAGATATTATTAAGCATGAAACTGAAGTTTTAAAAGCGCAAGCTTTAAACGAAAATGCTGAATCAGATAAACCAAAACCTGAAAATATTATTGAAAAGATGGTTGTTGGTCGTTTAAATAAAAACTTCCAAGAAATTTGCTTGTTAAGCCAATCATATGTTAAAAACCCAGATGAAACAATTAAAAGTTACCTTAAATCTCAAGGCGCTTCAGTCGCTTCATTTAAACGTTTAGCTGTTGGTGAAGGTATTGAGAAAAAAGAAGAAAATTTTGCTGAAGAAGTAATGAGTCAATCTAGATAATTAAAAGGACATTTTTTGTCCTTTTTTTGCAAGTTTTTAAGGAGGTTAATATGTCAAAAAGACGAATCATGATAAAATTAAGTGGAGAAGCTATGGCTGGTGAAACAGGTATTGGCATTGATCCAAAAAAAGTTAAAGAAATCGCTGTTGAAGTCAAAGAAGCTTATAAAATTGGCGATAGTCAAATTGGTATTATAGTAGGTGGCGGAAATATTTTCCGTGGTAAGTTAGCAGATGAGATGGGCATTGAACGTTCTAGTGCTGATTATATGGGTATGATTGGAACGATTGTAAATGCACTTGCTTTACAAAACTCACTTGAATCATTGGGTGTTCAAACAAGAGTCATGTCTTCTATAAATATACCTGAAGTTGCAGAGCCTTATATTAGAAGAAAAGCTTTATCGCACTTAAATAAAGATAGAGTTGTTATATTTGGTGGAGGAACAGGTAACCCTTATTTTTCAACAGATACAACAGCTGCTTTAAGAGCTGCTGAGCTAGGTGCTTCAATTATTTATATGGCGAAAAACGGAACCGATGGCGTATACGACAAAGATCCAAGAAAATTTGAAAATTCAAAAAAATATGATAATATTACTCATAAGGAGATATTAAATAATAATTTAGATGTTATGGACTCAACAGCTGCGGCTTTATGTTATGATAATAATATAGATATTTATGTTTTTGACATGAATCAACCAGGTAATATAAAAAAAGCAATACTTGGTGAACATATTGGTACTTTGATTAAAAATGGATAAGGAGTGAATTAAAATGCCAGAAAATATTTTAAAAGAAACTGAAAACAAAATGAAACATACCGTTGATGCATTAATCAAAGAGTTTGCGGCAGTAAGAAGCGGTAGAGCCAATCCGAAAATGTTGGAAAAAGTAACTGTCCCTTATTATGGTGTTGATACACCGATTTCTCAAATTGCTTCTATATCTGTGCCAGAAGCAACACAAATTTATGTTAAGCCTTATGACAAAACACAAGTTCCAGATATTGAAAAAGCTATTTTTGGAGCTAATTTAGGTGTCACTCCATCAAATGATGGTGTGGGAGTTCGTTTATCATTACCGCCGATGACTGAAGAAAACAGAAAAAATTCTGCTAAACAGATCCATAAAATGGCAGAAGATAATAAAGTGTCTATAAGGAATATTAGAAGAGATGCTATTGCTCAGTATAAGAAAATGGAAAAAGCTTCTGATATTAGTGAAGATGACTTAAGATATTATGAAGATGAAGTTCAAAAGTTAACAGATAAATATACTGGAAAAATTGATGAGTTAGCTAAGGATAAAGAAAAAGATATTTTACACGTATAGAACATTTATTTTTCTGAATAGATATTAAAAAATAAAAACCTATAAGTATTTTTAATATTTATAGGTTTTTTGATTATAAGGGTCTAGTATTGATAGACAAAATTCATAGAATAATCACACAATTTATAGTATAATCAATGTGAAAGTAAAGGTGTTAATATGTTTAATAAAAAAAATAAGGAACTAAATATTCCTAACCATATAGCAATTATTTTGGATGGTAACGGTAGATGGGCGAAAAAAAGAGGCATGCCAAGAACTTATGGACATCAAAAAGGCGTGGAAAATATTAGAACCATTGCTTTAGCAGCATCTGATTTTGGTATTAAAGCCTTGTCGGTTTATGCTTTTTCTACAGAAAACTGGAAAAGACCCAAAGATGAAGTAGATTTCTTAATGAAATTACCTGCGGAATTTGAAAAAAAATTCAAAGATGATTTCAAAAAATATGATATTAAAGTCATGTTTTCTGGACGGAAAACACACTTAAGTGATAAAAATCTTGAAATATTAGAAAGAATTACAGAAAACACTAAAGATAGGCAAGGGTTAATTTTAAATATTTGTTTTGACTATGGATCACAAACAGAAATTACTGAAGCAGTTCAATTAATTTCTCAAGAAGTTAAAGAAAACAAGATAAAGCCTGAAAATATTTCAAAAGAAATGATTACTGAAAGATTATATACTAAAGACTTACCAGAGTTAGATTTATTAATCAGACCAAGTGGCGAAGTTCGGTTATCAAATTTCTTGTTATGGCAAGCCGCTTACGCAGAACTATATTTCTGCGATACTTATTGGCCGGCATTTTCAAAAAAATCTTTAGAAAAAGCCTTACTTGATTTTACAAAAAGAAACAGAAGGTTTGGAGGATTAAAATAATGAAAACAAGAATGATTACAGCTTTTGTTTTGATATTAGTTTTTGGTAGTATTCTTGTTATAGGCGAGGGCTCTTTATCTTTTCTTTTCTCAGGTGGAGTCATTCTTCTAGCGATGATGGCAGCTTATGAGTTTATGATCAAACTTCATAGACATGGTTTAGATAAATACTGGTTTCATTATTTACCAATTGCCTTTACATTTGTTTTTGTTTTATTAAATGTTTTGTTTTTTGAACATACTCAATATCATCGAATGATGTATTTGTATTTATTAGCCTTATCATTAACATACTTTATGATATATTTAGTTGACCAAAGAATGACTAGACAAGAACTAGGTGTATCTATGATAGCTATTTTGTATGCTAGTATTGGTTTTACAGCTTTAGCGTATCTAAGAAGTATCTCTTTAGAAATAATTTTATATTTATTGCTTGTTACTATTTTAACTGATACTTTTGCTTACTTTTTTGGTATTAAATTTGGCAAACATAAATTACTGCCAAAAGTATCGCCAAAGAAAAGTGTTGAGGGTGCCCTTGCTGGTTTGTTGTTTGGTGGCACATTAGGAACTTTATTTGCTAGTATACTAAATATATTTGATTTTCATTTAGTTTTTATCATCATCCTTTCGTTAGGATTATCTATGGTTTCACAATCAGGTGATTTAATTGCTTCTAAGTTTAAAAGAGAACAAGGCATAAAAGATTATTCAAATATATTTCCAGGCCATGGTGGTGTCTTAGATAGATTTGATTCAACTATGTTTGCAGCAGCCTTTTTAATGATGATATTGCAGGTGATTTAATGAAGAATATATATTTATTAGGAGCTACTGGTTCTATAGGTGAACAGACATTGGATATCATCGAGAAACAAAGAGATGATTTTAAACTCATAGGTATATCTGGTTACTCAAACTTTGATAAGTTAGTAGAGATCACTCGCAAGTTTTTACCTGAAATTGTTGTTGTAAAAGATAAATTTGATAAGGAGAAGTTAGTGAAACTTTTTCCGACTATTAAAGTAGAGTTTGGCAGACAAGGTTTAAAAACTCTAGCAACATATCATAAAGAGGATCAAGACGCTTATCTTATTAATGCTTTGGTTGGTATGGTTGGCTTAGAACCGACCATAGAAGCAATAAAAATTGAAAGAGATATATTGCTTGCCAATAAAGAAACGCTTGTCGTTGGTGGACATTTAGTTTCTTTATTAAAAAAACAATATCAATTTAAGTTATACCCAATAGATTCTGAACATAATGCATTATGGCAATTAATGAATCATGAAAATACTAAGGATATTAAAAGATTAATCATCACAGCTAGTGGCGGATCTTTTAGGGGATTAAGTCGTGATGAATTAAAAAATGTCAGTGTTAGTGACGCACTTAAACATCCTAATTGGTCAATGGGCAATAAAATAACGATTGATTCAGCGACGATGATGAACAAGGGTTTTGAAGTTATTGAAGCTTGCTATTTGTTTGATTTAGATATTGATAAAGTAGACACCGTCATTCATAAGGAAAGTATGGTTCATTCATTAGTGGAATTTAATGATGGCTCTATATTAGCGCATGTTTCTCATCCTGATATGCATTTACCGATTTCTTATGCAATGAATTACCCCAATAGGAAAGTTACTCATATCAAACCTTTTGATTTAATGTTATTAAACAATGTGAGTTTTCAAACAATGGACTTAGAAAGGTATCCATGTTTAAATTTTGCAATAAATGCATTTAAGATAGGTGGATCTATGAGAACTGTTTTAAATGCAGCCAATGAAGCTGCGGTTGATTTGTTTTTATCAGGTAAAATTAAGTTTTTAGATATAGAAACAATTATAGAAGAAGCTATGAGAAAACATCAGGTTATAGATTTTCCTTCTTTAGAAGAGATATATGAACTTGATAGTACTATAAAAGAAGAAATATACAAGAAATTTAGATAGGAGAATAACTACATATGTTTATTACATTAAGTTTTTTAGCATCAGCATTTGATGTGTTTATTAATATTATTATCTTTTTATTAGTTTTAAGTTTGGTCATTTGTATTCATGAGTTAGGGCATTTGTTTTTTGCGAAAAGAGCAGGTATCTTATGTCATGAGTATTCTTTTGGTATGGGACCCAAATTATGGTCTACAAAAAAAGGAGAAACAACATATTCTATTAGGGCTATTCCTTTTGGTGGTTATGTTTCAATGGCTGGTGAAGAATTAGATGCAGAAGTCTTAAAGGTCGGTCAAAAAATTGGGATAGTTTTAGATGATAATCAAAATGTATCAAAGATTGTTTTAAATCTTGATGATAAACGTTATCCAGAAGCTATCGAGACTCTTGTTGAAACTTTTGACTTGAAAGATCGAGATCATTTAAATATTAATGGCTTAAAAGTAAATGAAAAAGCCATGTATGTTTATGAAAAAAATGAAATGCAAATCGCTCCATCAAATAGACGTTTTAACGATAAATCTAAAATGGATAGGCTTTTAACGACTTTTGGTGGCCCCTTAATGAATTTCGTTTTAGCATTTGTAATTTATTTAACCATTGCCTTATTTATGGGAGTTCCAGATATGGATAGCACTGAGTTAGGTGGGGTTACAGATCATATGCCTGCAGATGGTATTTTGCTTGAAGGTGATGATATTCAATCTATTAATGGTGTAGAAGTTGATTCTTGGCAAGGAACAAGTAACTCAATTGTTTCTCAATTAAATCAGCCTGTGACAGAATATCACTTTGTTGTAAATAGAGATGGCGAAACCATAAACTTAGATCCAATCAAACCTATGCATTATTTTTATAATCTTGGTTTTACATTAGATCCTAATCGAGAGGGTATTGTTGTTGACCAACCTATATATGTAAACTCAGATATTTTACCTGGCGATAAAATTATCAGTATTGATGGAACAACTTTTTCTAGTGTGAATGAGTTAATACCATTTGCTTTGTCTTATACAGAAGGAACTAGCGAGGAAAATCCTACAGAAATTGTTCTTGAAAGAGATGGTTCTGAGTTAACATTTACATATGTTGCGTACAGCGAGGAAGTCCTAAGCGGATTAGGCTATGAAATATATTTTACAAAAATTGGAATTGAGTCATCTTCTAAGATCAGCTTTTTTGGTTCTTTTAGTAATGCCGGGCAAAGTTTTGTAGGGGCTGCAACATCGATATTTTCAACACTTAGATTGTTGTTCTCTTCAGACCAAGTGGGTGTAAGAGATTTATCTGGCTTTGTAGGTATTTTTTCGATGGTTAGACAAGCATCAGCCTTAGGTTTAATATATTTGTTCCAATTTATTGCTTTATTATCTGTCAACTTAGGTATTCTAAACCTATTACCAATACCAGCTTTAGATGGTGGAAGAATTGTTTTCTTGGGTTATGAAGCTATAACAAAAAAGAAACCAAATCAAAAAATTGAAAACATATTACATACAGCTGTTTTCTTTTTATTGATAGGATTAATGTTATATGTTACATATAATGATATTTTAAGATTATTTGGCTTGTAAAAATATTTGATTTGTTATACAATATATAATGCAAATATAAATTGTATCATAGCTTTTTACACCTATTTACTGCACATAATTGGCATTAAATACAATGTTTAAAAAAATTCAAAAAAAGTGATTAAAAATTATTGACTTTGAATTATGGCTGTGATAGAATATATAAGCGCGTCAAGATGACACGCAAAGAAACAAGGTCTTTGAAAACTGAACATATACAAGAAAGAACAACGACGAAAAATCAATTTTTTTGGAAACAAAGAAGAACAAATAATGAGCTATAAAAGAACTTTTTATAAATAATATGGAGAGTTTGATCCTGGCTCAGGATGAACGCTGGCGGCATGCCTAATACATGCAAGTCGAACGCACTAGTTTACTAGTGAGTGGCGAACGGGTGAGTAACACGTAGATAACCAACCTATTAGACGAGGATAACCAATGGAAACGTTGGCTAATACTGGATAGGATGCATATTCAAAAGAGTGTGTATTTAAAGGTAGCTTTCGGGCTATGCTTTTAGATGGGACTGCGTCGCATTAGCTAGTTGGTGAGGGTAACGGCCCACCAAGGCAACGATGCGTAGCTGAGCTGAGAGGCTGAACAGCCACACTGGGACTGAGACACGGCCCAGACTCCTACGGGAGGCAGCAGTAGGGAATTTTCGGCAATGGACGAAAGTCTGACCGAGCAATGCCGCGTGAATGAAGAAGATCTTCGGATTGTAAAATTCTGTTATTGGGAAAGAAAGTGCATATTAGGAAATGAATATGTATTGACGGTACCCATTGAGGAAGCCCCGGCTAACTATGTGCCAGCAGCCGCGGTAATACATAGGGGGCGAGCGTTATCCGGAATTATTGGGCGTAAAGCGTGCGTAGGCGGAATGTTAAGTCATTTGTAAAAGATCTCAGCCCAACTGAGTAAGGCGAATGAAACTGGCAATCTTGAGTACGGTAGAGGTAAGTGGAATTCCAAGTGTAGCGGTGGAATGCGTAGATATTTGGAGGAACACCGATGGCGAAGGCAGCTTACTGGGCCGGAACTGACGCTGAGGCACGAAAGCGTGGGTAGCAAACAGGATTAGATACCCTGGTAGTCCACGCCGTAAACGATGAGAACTAAGTGTCGGGGTAACACTCGGTGCTGAAGTTAACGCAATAAGTTCTCCGCCTGGGTAGTACGGTCGCAAGACTGAAACTCAAAGGAATTGACGGGAACCCGCACAAGCGGTGGAGTATGTTGTTTAATTCGAGGATACACGAAGAACCTTACCAGGTCTTGACATACCATTGACCACTATAGAGACATAGTTTTCCCTTCGGGGACAATGGATACAGGTGGTGCATGGTTGTCGTCAGCTCGTGCCGTGAGGTGTTGGGTTAAGTCCCATAACGAGCGCAACCCTTATTGCTAGTTGCTAATATTAAGTTAAGGACTCTAGCGAGACTGCCAGCGACAAGCTGGAGGAAGGTGGGGATGACGTCAAATCATCATGCCCTTTATGACCTGGGCTACAAACGTACTACAATGGCCAAGAACAAAGAGCAGCTAAGTCGCGAGATGGAGCGAAACTCAGAAAATTGGTCTCAGTTCGGATTGGAGTCTGCAACTCGACTCCATGAAGTTGGAATCGCTAGTAATCGCAAGTCAGCAGATTGCGGTGAATACGTTCCCGGGTTTTGTACACACCGCCCGTCAAACCACGAGAGTTTGTAACACCCGAAGCCGGTGGCCTTTAGGGGAGCCGTCGAAGGTGGGACAGATGATTGGGGTTAAGTCGTAACAAGGTATCCCTACGGGAACGTGGGGATGGATCACCTCCTTTCTAGGGAGAAAGAAGTTGAAACTTTCTTGATATATGTTTAGTTTTCAGAGACTGATGTTTCTGGAAAGAAAGATCTTTGAAAAGTGAATAAATTGTAGCAAAGTTAAGGAAATAAGAGCATAAGGTGAATGCCTTGGCACTAGGAGCCGAAGAAGGACGTGACGAACTACGAAAAGCGACGGGGAGTTGTAAGTAAGCAGAGATCCGTCGATGTCCGAATGGGGAAACCCGGCAGTCGAAGGCTGTCACACCTACGGGTGAGGGAACGCAGAGAACTGAAACATCTTAGTACCTGCAGGAAAAGAAAGCAAAAGCGATTTTCTGAGTAGCGGCGAGCGAAAGGGAAACAGCCCATCTATCTAATAAGTTACAAAACCATATTATAGTCAAAATGTATTGGAAAAGCATAGCGAAGAAGGTGAAACTCCTGTAGACGAAATAGTGTGGACTTGGGATAGAGAAGAGTACGGCGAGGCACGTGGAACCTTGTCGGAATAAGGGAGGACCATCTCCCAAGGCTAAATACTACCTAGTGACCGATAGTGAACCAGTACCGTGAGGGAAAGGTGAAAAGCACCCTGGGAAGGGAGTGAAATAGAACTTGAAACCATATGCTTACAACAAGTCAGAGCCCGTTAATGGGTGATGGCGTGCCTTTTGTAGAATGAACCGGCGAGTTATGATATTATGCAAGGTTAAACTTGAAGGAGTGGAGCCGCAGCGAAAGCGAGTTTGAATAGAGCGAGAAGTATGATGTTATAGACCCGAAACCGTGCGAGCTATATATGAGCAGGTTGAAGTTGCGTTAACCCGCAATGGAGGACCGAACCGTAGTCAGTTGAAAATGGCCCGGATGACTTGTGTATAGGGGAGAAATTCCAATCGAGCACGGAGATAGCTGGTTCTCACCGAAATAGCTTTAGGGCTAGCGTCAAGATAAGTGTATTGGGGGTAAAGCACTGAATGTATAATGGCCACAACTAGTGGTACTGAATGCAATCAAACTAAGAATACCAATATATATGCTTGGCAGTCAGACCATGGGTGATAAGGTTCATGGTCGAGAGGGAAACAGCCCAGACCGCCAGTTAAGGTCCCGAAATTTATGCTAAGTGGGAAAGGAAGTGGATTCGTATAGACAGCTAGGAGGTTGGCTTAGAAGCAGCCATCCTTTAAAGAGTGCGTAACAGCTCACTAGTCGAATAGATCTGCGCCGAAGATGTACCGGGGCTAAGCATAATACCGAAACTGCGGAATTTGTACTTTTAAGTATGGATTGGTAGGTGAGCGTTCTAAATGCATAGAAGTTATACCGTGAGGAGTGATGGAGCGTTTAGAAGTGAGAATGCCGGTATGAGTAACGAAAAGATGGGTGAGAATCCCATCCGTCAAAAGTCCAAGGTTTCCAGGGGAAGGTTCGTCCGCCCTGGGTTAGTCAGGTCCTAAGGTGAGGCTGAAAAGCGTAGCCGATGGATAACAGGTTGATATTCCTGTACTACTTATTGGAGAGAAGGAGTGACGGAGAAAGATAGCCAGAGCCATCGAGAGGATGATGGTTTAAGGATGAGAGGGAGTCTAGTAGGCAAATCCGCTAGACACAAATCCTGATCACTGATGACGTAAGTCTGGTGAATCTCAGCTTCCAAGAAAAGCTTCTATCATTAATTCAATGAGTACCTGTACCGCAAACCGACACAGGTGGACGAGGAGAGAATCTAAAGACGCGCGAGATAACCCTTGTTAAGGAACTCGGCAAAATGACCCCGTAAGTTCGCGAGAAGGGGAGCTATAAGTAATTATAGCCGCAGAGAAGCGGCCCAAGCAACTGTTTACCAAAAACACAGGTTTCTGCTAAATCGTAAGATGAAGTATAGGAGCTGACACCTGCCCAGTGCTGGAAGGTTAAAAGGAAGACTTAGCGTAAGCAAAGGTCTGAATTGAAGCCCCAGTGAACGGCGGCCGTAACTATAACGGTCCTAAGGTAGCGAAATTCCTTGACAGGTAAGTTCTGTCCCGCACGAATGGTGTAATGACTTGGGTACTGTCTCAACAAGGGACTCGGTGAAATTTTAGTACCTGTGAAGATGCAGGTTACCCGCGACTAGACGGAAAGACCCCATGGAGCTTTACTGTAATTTGATATTGATATTCGGTAACTGATGTAGAGAATAGGTGGGAGACTATGAAGCCGGGACGCTAGTTTCGGTGGAGTCATCGTTGGAATACCACCCTTTGGTTATTGGATATCTAACCCGCAGATGTGTAATCTGGGGGACAGTGTCTGATGGACAGTTTGACTGGGGCGGTCGCCTCCCAAAGAGTAACGGAGGCGCACAAAGGTTCGTTCAGAATGGTCGGGAATCATTCGAAGAGTGTAATGGCAGAAACGAGCTTGACTGCGAGACGTACATGTCGAGCAGAGACGAAAGTCGGTCATAGTGAACTGGCAATCCCGTATGGAAGGGATGTCAATCAACGGATAAAAGTTACCCTGGGGATAACAGGCTGATAGCTTCCAAGAGTACACATCGACGAAGCTGTTTGGCACCTCGATGTCGGCTCATCACATCCTGGAGGTGGAGTAGCTTCCAAGGGTTGGGCTGTTCGCCCATTAAAGTGGTACGTGAGCTGGGTTCAGAACGTCGTGAGACAGTTCGGTCCCTATCTGTCGCGGGCGTTGGAAATTTGAAAGGAGCTGTTCCTAGTACGAGAGGACCGGAATGGACACTCCAATGGTGTACCAGTTAGTCTGCCAAGGCTATAGCTGGGTAGCTAAGAGTGGCAGGGATAAACGCTGAAAGCATCTAAGCGTGAAGCCCCCCTTAAGACAAGATTTCCCATATTGTAAAATAGTAAGATCCCTTATAGATGATGAGGTTGATAGGCTAGAGGTGTACGCACAGCAATGTGTTTAGCTGACTAGTACTAATAGATCGAGGACTTAACTTTGCTTAATACAATTTATTCAGTTTTGAAAGACAAGTCTGGTGACTTTAGCGAAACGGACACACCTGTTCCCATACCGAACACAGTAGTTAAGCGTTTCAGCGCCAAATGTAGTGCAATTGCGCAAGACTAGGTCGTTGCCAGGCTATCTTTCTTTTTAATGCCTCAATAGCTCAGCTGGTCAGAGCACATGACTGTTAATCATGGGGTCCTAGGTTCAAATCCTAGTTGAGGCGCCATTAAATTGGCCCGTTGGAGAAACGGTTAACTCACATGCCTTTCACGCATGCATTCACGGGTTCGAATCCCGTACGGGTCACCAGCATAAACATATAAAGTTAGCTTAATCGCTAACTTTTTTTTGTTATTCTATATATTTTTTTCTTCTAATCGTGTATTGTATAGGGTATAAGAAATGAATTGGAGTGAATGTTATGAATGTGTATAAAATTAAAATTTTCATCATTTTATTCTTAAGTATATTCTTACTAACCTCGTGTAGTGAAACAAATACTACAACAGAATGTCTAGATAATCAAGTATTGGTAGACGGCTCTTGTATATCTTCTGATTTGATTGAATTAGCAAATGATACTAATGCAGTTTATATTTTCGATGAAGAAGATAACATTATCGAAGAAGATGCCATAGATAGTATTGAGGTTATCGTAGATTACTTATTAATTAGAGGAATTACAGAAGACAAAGAAATTACTTATAATATATCATCAGATAATGATAATTACTTAGATACTTATAACAATCATGTATATTTAAATATTGATCATATTGATTCACTTGAAACTATTTTTCATTCTATCTTAAGTCTTTATGACACTAAAGTAAATTATGGGCTTCTTTATGGACTATCAAATTATATTTCTATAGAATTAGATTATATTGAAGAACCCATGAACAATGATACACTTAATTATTTTCTTAATGAAGATAAACAAGATTTAATGGATCTAACTTTTCCTACATTTACTGAAACATATGCAACTCTTGATGATATAGAACATGTTGAAACATTATCTATTCAGTTTGTGAGCTTTATAATAAATGAAAATAGTATTTATGATTTAATAGATTTGTTAGCTTTAGCAGAATATGATGGATTTGAACAACAATATAAAACTTACTTAAATGCATGGATTCTAGACAGTGGCTATGATTATGAAATACCAATAAATGAATATCCGATATTCTTTGACAGGAATCCGAAGAACTATATAGCAGTTTGGTATACTGAACACATAACTTGGAACTTATCAAAGGGTTATAAAAATTTATACAGTGATAAGGTTCTTTTTGGGAATCCATTATTGAGTGATTATAAAACACTAAAAGATGCAATTGTAATATGTGAAATGGATATGGATGAAGCCGATCGGTTATTAAAAGATGAGTCAATTGTTTATAGAGATTTAACCATTCATATTCAGGGATACCAAGACGGGATTAGTTGGTATAATGTTGGAAATATTTACCTAGAAGAACTACGAATTCTCAATCATGAATATATTCACCATATTACTTGGTCATATTTAGAATCTGCTCCTTGGATAAGGGAAGTTGTTGCATACTATTATGATTATGCATATGGCTTTTATTTTTCAGAAGCATATCATCAATATATGTATGATTATATATTATCAGGAGAGGATTACTATGGCCTAGAATATTTAGATAAACTTAAAAACACAGTTGAATTTTTTAAAGAAATTCATGGAGGTAATCCTGATTTTTCAAAGGATAAAATGGAGTTGAATGATATCTTTGTATACTTAGAAAATCAATATAATGATATTTATCAAGTCGCTACATTAGAAGTTTCCTCTTCTCAGAGTATTTCTTTTTCTAACTATTTTATAGAAACTTATGGTGAAGATGCTTATTTATCAGTTCTAAAAGATACTGATAAAATTATAGAATTAACAAATAAAACATGGCCTGAACATTTTAGTGACTGGGAACAATATATTAAAGAAAAGTATGAACAGGAGTAATCGTTATGAACGTATATAAAATTAAAATAATCTTCATTTCCTGCTTAAGTATATTCTTACTAATCTCATGCAGTGAAACGAATCCTACAAGAAAATGTTTGGATGATGAAGTAGTGGTAGATGGATTATGTATATCTTCTGATTTGATTGAATTATCAACTGATATTAATGCAGTTTATATTTTTGATAAAGAAGACGATATTGTAGAAGAAGATGTCATAGATAATATTGAAGTCATCGTAGACTACTTAATAATTAGAGGAATTACTGAAGACAAAGAAATCACTTATAATATATCTTTAGATAACGACAATTACCTAGATAATTACAACAATATTGTATATTTAAATGTTGATCATATAGATTCGTTTGAAGCTGTTTTTCATTCAATATTAAGTCTATACGATACAAAGGTAAATTATGGACTTCTCTATGGACTGTCAAATTATATTGCTATAGAACTAGATTTTATTGAACAGGATACTGAATCATTAAATGCTGATACTCTTAATTATTTCCTTAATGAATATAAACAAGATTTAATGGATTTAACCTATCCTACATTTACTGAAACATACGCTTCAGGTGATGATATAGAACATGTCAAATCATTATCTATCCAGTTAGTGAGCTTTATAATAAATGAAAATAATATTTATGATCTGATTGATTTGTTAGCTTTGTCAGAACATGATGAGTTTGAACATCAATACAATACTTACTTAAATGCATGGATTCTAGATAGTGGATATGATTATGAAGTGCCTATAAATGACTATTCCATTTTCTTTGATAGAAGTCTTGGTAGTTATTATTCTATTTGGTACACAGAGCATGCAACATGGTATTTACATGAAAACTATAGGAAGAAAGAATGGATTTCGTTTTTACCAGAAAACTTCTTAATGAATGATTACAAAGAGTTAAAAGGTAATATTATTTTATTTGAAGAAGAAATGTCAAGAATTGATAACTTGTTAAAATCTGATGAAATCAATTATATACCTTTAAGAATACACATTGGGCCTGCTCCTGTAAGTAGATATAATTCTGGCTTCATGCAATTAGCACTAATACCAGCTCTAAGTCATGAATATGTACATTATATTACATATCCCTATATGACAAATTCTCAATGGATATTAGAGGCGGTTGCAGCTTACTATTCATATGATTTTTATTATATGGACAAGTATATAGAGGAAACATACTTTGGGAGCAATGATTTTGGAGATTTTTCTTTAAAGGTAAATAAAGCTGTTGAAGAATTTGAAAATATTTATAATAGAGAGATTAATTACGTAGAGGATAAATATGAATGGGTTGATGTTTATGTTTATCTTGAAGAACAATATGATGATGTGTATGGTGTATACAATAACGATTCTATATTTCAGTACATTTCCTTTGTAAACTATATGATTAAAACATATAATAATGAGTCTTTTATTACAGTATGTGAAGATTCATCTAGACTCGATGAGTTAACTGGGAAAACTTGGCCAGAACATATTAGTGACTGGGAACAATATATAAAAGCAAAGTATAAATAGTTGTAAAAGTCAACTAAAAAATGCATAAAAATGGCGAAGAAAAATGTAGGTAAAGTACTATTTAGATAGGTTTTTTAGCAAAAATCTATGGGGGTCAAAATAGGGGTCAAATTAAATGCCATAGTGATATTTAATCTATATTTGGCGCTTATACGATTTTATACTGCATGCCTTTCACGCATGCATTCACGGGTTCGAATCCCGTACGGGTCACCAGCATAAACATATAAAGTTAGCTAAATCGCTAACTTTTTTTATGGTTTTATACTATTGAGTATGACCTCTGAAACCGCATTTTATAATAAAAATTATTCTTAAATTTTTGGACTAAATTATCTTTTTGTGAATAACTTCGTTATCACAAAAAAACCTAAAACCTTTTTTCTTTCCTACACTTTCTATCGCCATAATTATATAATTCTATTTTGCCGTATATAACATACAATGTAGGTTCGAATTCCCATATCTCTTTGGACGCTTCAACTTAAAGAAGAAATCATAAAAAGCATTTTAGCTTCTTTCACAAGTGGTCTAGGTTGTAAAATAGAGTACGAATTAAATGAGATAGAGATGTTTGACCAATGTTTAGCATCCATATTTTTCGTTTCCAATATAATACAATTTAGCTTTCACTAGGTTGAACTGCATACGGGTTATTGAACTACCAATCAAAAAAGCTTTTGTTTGACTTATTTTATTTTTATAATATATATATTTTTCATCTGAAATGTAAACGGTTTTTGAAACCATACTCCTGATTACAGTTGGTGAGACCTTTGTTATACCATTTACAATCTGCTTTAGTTTTAGTAACTATTTTTCATTAAAGTATATTTTTTACATACTTTATAAGTAAAATTATCTATCTAATGGCTATTTATTATTTATTTTTTTAATTATCATTGATTCTATTGACAATGGTTGTATGTAAATTATAATAAACATGAATGATCTATAAGAATATTTACTTATAATAGATTTCGTTATTATTAAATTAATCATTAGTATTTCTTTTAATTACATCAAAATTATTAGACTAAAAACCAAAATAATATTTGAACTAGACTTAAAACTTAGAGAATCTTATTTAGGAGAAGATTATTCATGACTCAAAACAATCATATTATTACAAGAAGTTATGGAAAATATATTGGTTTATTTAATATGAAAAATGGAATGTTTTATTTTTGTAATCAAATTGAATATAATAAATCAAATGTATTAGAAGAAAAACTAGATTCAATAAACTTTCATAAACAATATAAGGAGTATATTTACAATACAGATGACTTTCCGTGGTTACAATTAGTATTAATCTATCTAATAATTGCAATATGTCTTGTAAATATTGTTTTAGAAAAGATGAATACGAAAATTATTCTAATCTAACTTTTGAAGAAATGAAAAGTTTTATCATAGATGTTTCAAATGAATTTCCAAATAAAAGGTACTTTGAAATCGATTTAACTGGAGCGGGAGAACCTTTGTTAAGATCCAATGAAGTAATTGAGTTAATAATATTTACTGAATCTATCAGTACCTTAGAAAGAACCTTCAAAGTTACTTTTTGTACTAATGGGACTTTATTATCAAGGCAACTCATTAACTTTTTTAAAGAACACGATATATATTTCGGTATCAGTATTGATGGTGATAGAAAAGTTCACGAAAAACTACGAGGCAAAAATAGTATAAACTCATATAAATTAATAAAAAAAAATATTAGAAAAATCAATTCAAAATATATTGGCGCATCCCTAACAATTACTAATAAGAATCTTAACATATTGAAAAGTTTTCAGAGTATTTGTAATAAATTTGATTCAGTGTCAATGAAGCCAGTACGAAGTGATAGTAATGATTTGAAAATAAGTCAAAAAAGTATTAAACAGTTATTAAAGTATTATGATCAATTTTTTGAAAATATCCTTAATCAAATAAAAATAGGCAATAGTTGGGTGCTACTTTCAATAATAAGGGGCGAAGATATATTTGGAAAATTTATTAGGAGAATATTTCTTAATCAGTCTGTAATAGCAAGGTGTAATGGAGGAATAAGTAAATTTTTTCTTGATGTAGACCGGAATATATATGTATGTGGAGCTGCCAACATCTCTTCTACATATAAAATTGGAAGCCTAAATAAAGGCTTGGATTTTGACCGAATACATTCTAGTTTAAATAACCAAACAAATAGAATTTTTTGTAGTAAATGTTGGGCTAAATATATTTGTGGTGGTATTTGCATGTTAATCAAAGATAAATATGTTTTAAATGATATTGTAGATAATGATACACTATGTATTCTGAATAAACATTTGATTAATCTTTCCATTAGTTTGCGTTTAATCTTAGAAGAAAGATATCCGTCAGTATTTAAAAATTTTGTTAAAGTATGCCTTGATAACTATTACAGATAGTAGTCAAATGGTTAAGTTTAATTCAAAAATTATATGTATACTTATATGTAATTAAATACAAGAATAAAATGAAATATAATAGATTTATCTATTAAAGCTATATTCAAAAACAGAACATTTTTATGAAGAAATAGGTATAGAAATATATTTTGAAGTAAATCTTAAGTATCTTATGTTGTCATGATAATTGATCTTGATAATATATTATTTAGATGAGTCAATACTCTATTTTGATATTTAATACTTTTTATTAATAATTAGGAGGATAAAATGAAAAAAATTGCACTTTTAGTTTTTACGGTTTTTTTGATATCTATGTCTAGTATGACTGTCTCTGCTAACACATCAGATAATTCAAGCGAAAACTCATTTGCTAAAACGGTGTTAAAAAACATTATTGCGCAAGAATATGATATTGATCACATGGATAAGAGTGATCTTTCACTGAGAAAAGAAGTCATTTACAATTTTAATATTGAGAAATATGGGTCTATTTATGAATTTGAATATAAGGACAATTTTTTATATGGGTATATGATATTATCTAAAAAGAAAATTGATAGTAAATGGGAATATCACATAAATGAAATTTCATTTGAATCTAAAACACCGTATTTTGATTTATCAGCAAAAAATGTTTACTTGTCTTATGGAAATTATCTTGAATATAAAAATGGAGTTTTAGTTGATAGTTATAGCCGACTAGAATATAACTATCAAGAAATGGTTGATTATGTTGACTTTATAGATATAGAATTTCCATCAGGAGGTGTTGAACAAGTTCAAGAGCCAGAAACATTTAATTATTGTTATTATACTTCAGATGAAGTTACAACTAACTTCGGATTTCCTTTATTACATACAGGAAGTTATTTGCAATTTAATCAATCTAATAATTGTGCGCCAACCGCAGGAACTGAAATTACTTTATTCTTTGATGCTTGGGAGCCTAGTTTAGTTGAGGATGTAGATCCATTATTTTATAATGGTAGCATTCAGAATTTTAAAGGCTATGACTATTTTTATGTTAATCCATATAGCACAGAGAAGCCATTAATAGCAAATTTAGAAAGATTTTACTATGATGATATGGAAACTAATTCATGGGGAGCTGATTTATCATTGATATTGACTGGCCCAGTACCTTCAATTACATATGTAAATACTGGAATAGGAACATTACCAACAAAATTTTATGATTCACTATATAATTATTTCTATAGTAAAGGACTAATTCTTCATTCGGTTCCGATTATAGAAAGCGAAAATTCTAATTTTGGCTATGTAGGAGAATCGATGAGTGACTCAGACAATTGGACAGTTTATAAACAACAGATAGACTATAATAGACCAGTAGTTATGCAATTAGGGTTAGATTGGTCTTTTGATTACACATTATTACATTTATCAAATATTTCTTTAGATAATGAGTCAGGAATAGGATCATATAAATATTCAGAATATCCCCCTTTTAGTGCGCATGTTGTTGTTGGGTATGGATATAAGACTTTTTCATATTATCAGTGTTCTAATGGTAATTATCCTTGGATAATAAGAGAAGACGAATTTATGATTGTAGCCAATGGATGGGGGAAAAAGTCATATATCAATATAGAGGACAATGATATAGGTGTTGCGTATGGCTTGTATATTACACATATAGGATCATGTTAATGGAAAAAAATATATGAAAAATTTAATAAAGAAAGAAATTTTAGTATTATTAATTATTTTGATGTTCATTCTTCTAAGTGGATGTATTAATAGAAATATGCCGCCAGAAGAAGTATTCGATGAATTAGGTGCAGATGATTATATAGTTACAATGGGTTTGCCTTTGAATGATGCGAAAGATTTACTTGATGAATATGATATAGATAATAATTATGTTGTTAGAACAAGTGATGTGCAAGTCTTTGTAGTGAAAAATCAAGATAGTGGAGTTTTTTATGGTATATTTGCTCCTCACAACATTAAATATGATATTGTGATTTTTGAAATTCCTTTAGTGGATTTTTCAGTGATTGAAGAAGAGATAGAAGAGTATATTTCACAAGAAGATTCTATATATGATATTGATCTATGTACTAATTATTGTGGCGATTTGGGTTTCACAAGTTTTTTCAATGATAATCAATATCAAAACAATCAATTTATTGATGAACTATCTTATCCAATCATTTTAACGATAGGTAGTGTGGTCAACCAATATGCATTATTCATTGGTTTTTATGAAAATGAGGAAATAGTAGTTTTTACTCCAGATAGTGAAGGTAGTCTTGATATTCTTTTTATAATTGAAGTTTAGATCACGTTTTTAATATGCATAGCACTATTATAGAATAAGATGAATTATCCTTTTTATGACAATAGTGTATAGGGAAACTCTAAATTCGTCATTTGTATTTTATCGATACAAACATTATATTATTATTAGATATTAATCAAATACTAAGTAAAAAATAGGGACCATCAATTAGATGGTCCTATCATATATGATAATTTAGTAAGAAAAACGGAAATTTAACAAGTGTCAATTAAAGGTACTCATGCTTTCACGCTTACTTATTTTTTCTTTAAATCGATTATTATATAATTAATGAAGAATGATTAGGAGTAAAATTTATGAAAATTAAGAAAATAGTCTTGTTAACTTTGTTTACATTGCTTCTTAGTGGTTGCTCACTTTTTACTTATAAAACCAAAGGAAGTATAAATCCAGATTACTATGAAAATTATTTAGAGGATTTAGGCTATGGAAATATTACGTTTGTAGAAGAGCTGGTTAGTCAAGATATGATGGATATGACTTATGATACATTTAAGATTGATACCAAAACTAAAAGTGATTTTATATACTATTATTATTGTTTTGATGATTCAGGACAAAAGTTTCACGCTTTTATGCCTGAAAAAGTTGGCGAAGAGAATGTTGTTTTTCAAGTTTTTTTAATCGATAGAACAAGATTAGAAGATATTGTATCTATATATATAATACAACCGAGGGTGTTGCGATTTCTATAAAAGGAAATGAAATTAACACTTTAGATATAATTTTAATAGATGATGAACCGACATATAAGTTTGTTGAAGACTTATATTCTCAAAGAACTGTAAACGGAATGATTGTTGAAATAGATGTTGAAGCTATTAAAGATTTAATAGATAAATCACTTTCACTTCCCATTGTATACAATGTTGGAAGATATTATGTGTACGGTTCAAGTTCTGTAAAAAAAATATATTTAGGACAAGGGTTTGATGATGAACTGGTTTTTATAGTAGAAGATTTTCAGAAGGGTACAGTCGAAATATTATATAGCTACTAAAATATACTTGTATTTTGATGCTAGTTCAGACTTTTACGAGTTAATCATAGAAGGTAATTACATCCAAGTTTATGAAAATAACACTTAAAATAAGTTATATGTATTAGATTGATTTATAATTATAAAAATCCATGGGGGTCAAAATAGGGGTCAAAATAAATGCCTTAGTGATATTTAATCTATATTTGGCGCTTATATGATTTTAAACTACATGCCTTTCACGCATGCATTCACGGGTTCGAATCCCGTACGGGTCACCAGCATAAACATATAAAGTTAGTTTAATCGCTAACTTTTTTTATTTGTCTAAAAATATAAAATTAGGATTTATAAATTAACCTATTCATATTAAAATATAGGTCAGATATAAGAGCCGAAATTAGTGTCTTAATTATAATGAATGGCCATTTAACTATCTTAATATTTTATTCAAAAATTTTTGATACGTATTGAAAATATATACTCATCATGGTAATCTTTTATAGAATTTATCAATTAGAAAACTTAAAAATGTAGGTAAGTTTTAATGTTGGTTATCATAATTAATAGAGAAGGAGAAAATTATAATGAAAAAATATATGATTATTTTATTGATTGTTATCATTGGATTATCACTTATTGGCTGTTCAGATAAACAGTCTGATTCAGACTTTGATATGTTTACTCTATTTCATGATGGATTGGTTGCGGTGTCTATCGATGATAAATGGGGATATATTGATACAAATGGTGATACTGCTATTGATTTTGTTTATGATGGCGCAGGAGCATTCTATAATGGTTATGCAATTGTTTTGATTGATGACTTATATACAATGATTGATACAGCAGGAAATACTATTTTTGAAGACAAATATGAACGATTATTTGTTGATTTTGAATCAAAATTAATCATTTATAGATTGAATGATAAAACTGGGCTGATGAATACTGAAGAGGAAGTCATTATTGATGCTGTTTATGATGGTATAAGCTTATTTTCAGAAGGATTGGCAGTTGCTCAGTCTAATGATCAGTTTGGTTATATAAATACTGAAGGTGAAGTGATTATACCTATAGAATATGATTATGCTGAATCTTTTTCTAATGGTTTGGCTATGGTTAAATCAAATGACAAAATAGGGTATCTAGATGATAATGGAGATGTTGTTATTGATTTTATATATGATCTTGGAAATCCCTTCTATAATGATTTTACGATAGTCAAAACTGAAGAACTAGATTATTTAATTAATATTGAAGGTGATACTATATTGAGTGGAGAAGATATTAAAGGTTACGGCGGTCTTTTATATGGTGTAAAAAATTCAGATGATGGATTGTATTATTTATATACATCTGACGGGGATCAGTTTGATACAACAGGATATGAAAATGTGAGTTTATATTATAATAGCAAAGATAGTTATTTTGCTAAAGTGACGACGGTAGATGAAGAAGTGTTGAATATATGGTTTAATGAAGATGGCACGATTTTTAAATCTGCGCCATCTAATGAAAGTTATATATATACTCAAGGTCTAGGCTTTGCTTTTTCTTATTCAAAGGATTTAATGGTTGTTCATGATGAGGAAAATGTAGATATATATACTCAAGATAATACCTATAGAATTGTAGCTGATTATATTAGTGGATATTTTTCAAATGAATATTTTGTTGTATATAGGAATGATCAATATGGAATTGTTAACTTAGATGGGGATATAGAAGTTGAATTTTTATATGATGATATCATTGTCATGAAGGATGGTTTTTTTCTTTATATGAATGATGATCTTTTTGGATTCATGAACGATAATTTTGATATCATTACTAATGCAGAATATGATGACCTTAACGTACTTACTAATCCAAAGCATTAGTAAAATAAAATTTTAGAAAATTGTTGAAGTAAATCGTGAGTTCTAGAAAATATACAAAGTTTTGTAATGTAGAGTAGTAAAAGAGTATTTAGATAGTTTTTTTAGCAAAAATCTATGGGGGTCAAAATAGGGGTCAAATTAAATGCCGTAGTGATATTTAGCCTATATTTGGCGCTTATACGATTTTATACTACATGCCTTCACGGGTTCGAATCCCGTACGGGTCACCAGCATAAACATTCAATTTAGCTTAATCACTAACTTTTTTTATTTTTTGTTAATTGTTTAGATTATAATCTAAATTAATGAGCGTTTTCAATTATATTTCGACTGTAATCGGAATAGAATCTCTAAAACTGTCACTTGTTTTAACATTATGGATAATATCAAAATGTAGGGTAGGTGTTTATTTTTAGCATAGCATTTTAATATACACAAAATTCTTGACATTTCCTTTTATGTAATGTGGTTTAAAAAAACTTTAAATTATTTTTTCTCTTCTGTATAATATTAGTGGGACAAATAATAAAGGGTGTGATTCGATAATATGAATCTACACCCTTTTTATATGTTTATATAATTTTGATCAATTTTACTAATCCTTAGTCAATAATTTATTCTTTAATTCGTCAAAATCAGATTTCGGATAAGACCTCATGGTGATATTACCTTTAAGGTCCTTGTACTTAATACCGATATTACCTATGCCTTCAATGAGAAGTATAGGGGTTTGTTTGTAAGATATACTTTGAATCCTATGCCTCTTAATGATTGTCTTTTTGATTGTAAACGGTTGTCGTTGAAAGATAAATTGATTGTTACTTATAGTGTAATGATGATTCTTAAGTCTTAAATACAAGGCGATTATGATAAGAATCAAAGATAAAAATTGAACAATCATTGGACTAATAAGTTTTGAATAATCAAAAAATCCGAATAAGTGTGGTGTGATAGCTACTATTAATAAAATTATAGTAGGTAAAATAACGAAATTTAATTTACTATATGTTTTTGGTTTAATATTCTCTTTTTCTTCCTGAGTTTGATAATCTATATGATTTAAAAATTCACTGAGTATATCAAATTTGACTAATGGTAGAATGGCCTTGGTTTCGATTTTGATTTGGTTATCTTGGTTTTGATCACCTATTCCCAGTACTGAAATATTCAACTCATAGTAGTTTAAAAGTCTATATAAGATAGACCTTTTAATGTGGACTGCGTTTATTTTACTAGTGGCTAGTTTAAACTCAACTCTATTGATTAAACCATATTGATACATGATGTGTTTGTCTTCTATTGTTATTCTAAAATTCCAGTAGCGAATCAGATGATATAGACTTAATCCAATAACCAACAAGATTGATAATCCACCAAAAGATAGTAAAATCGTTAAGAAAGCAGCAGTTAAATTTATTGTAGAATCTAAACCTAAAAAAGTCATTATAAAGCCAAATAAAATTAAGGTTAGAACTCCTAAAGCAGATAAGAAGCCTGGTTTGATGATGCCCATGCCTATTAAGTTATACCATTTCAACTGGTAGAAGTAATCATTATTTTCTTCTTCGTTTGCTAAGAAATCAACAGGGGAAGGTATCTCTACATCTTTTAATTTTATCCTATCTTCTATATGTTTTTTTAATACTGGAGCATATGTCTTGTCTAGTGTAAGATGAGCTTCAGGCATCATGGAAGCAGTTGTTCCTGTATCAATTTGTAGTTTAGATAAACCTAAAATCATGTCAAATAAATTTCTTTTAATCGAAATGGTGTGAATATTTTTATAGGGAAGATTAATTTTTCTCTTGAAAAATAGCCCTTTTTCGATTAGAAAAGACTTATCTTGATTAGAAAATAGATGTCTTTTGTATATCATCCAGTAGATAATAAATTGAGTAATCAAAGATAGAAAAAATATTAACAATACAATGATGGCTTGGATATTGCTTAAACTAAATATTTCTTCATTTTCGGTTTCTAAGATATGCGGAGAAATGAAGAAGACTAAAAAAATCGAAAAAAACAATGACTTAAAAACATCATATATATATTTTCTCTTTGCTATATGATACTTATCGGTCATCTTCTTTAACCTCATCTGAATCCAAATATAATTGTAATTGTTCTCTGATATCATGAATAATATCATCAGCTTGATCGATTGGTAGACCAAGGAGCATATCGTTTGAACCTGCAGTATAAATGATTAATGATGAGATATTAAACAATGTTTGAATAGGACCATGCATCTTTTCAATATGCTGGATACGCTTTATAGGAATATAGTCTTTTCTTCTAAAAAGAACGCCTTTTTGGAATACTACATAGTCTTCTTTAATGCTATAACCATAGCATTTATAAATAAAAGCCGGTAATATAAAATTAGCAACAAGGACGATAAATACAATGACTGATAGGGCTATTAATACGCTTGTTTTGATAATGCTTTCTCCAAAAGTTTCTACTGGAAGTAGTAACAGAAGAATAAATACACCATAGACTATCAATGATAACAAAGTCCGAATTACATAATGATAAAGATTAATATTTTTTGCTAGTTTTTTCATAGTTTTCCTTTTTGCAAGTTTTGCAAATCCTTTCTTATTTTATTGGTAATTTTTTTGTTTTTAGAAATGTCAGTACCACCTTTAATTACCATTGGTATATATTTTACCATATTAGTTGATAATAAATAAGATGATAAAGAATTTCGTTTAAGATTTTTTGCGCACTTGCGAGATATGGTTCTGTCAATAATTTTTGATATTTAGTCGATATTTCTCATTTTTTATAATATAAAAATACCTCTAAAGAATCATCTATAATAAGTACTAATAATCATGAAGATTATTATTTACTATTACATCTACTTTAGAGGTATCAAATGATTTGACATGAAAATTGTATTATCTTTTAAAGAAAAGATATATCAGTCTTGAATGGCATCGAACACAGATATGTTTGATTTCTTATTTTCGTAGTTTTTAGCTTTATTCTTTCTGTATTCATGTTCTTTATCAGTTAGGTAAATAACATATACTTGTACAAGAACTACAATGATATACGTGATATCTGATATCAACCAAAAATGACTTATTGCATCAGATATATCGTCGGCTAATGGAGCAGCAAAATTTCTTAAGAGTATAGTTAAAAACTCAGTAATTGGTGAATGAAATATAAGGATCCAAGAGGCATAAAGATACAATACTTTATTTATACGTTTTTTTATATTTCTATCTTCAACCATTTCAAGTTCGACAACTGTAGCTGAAACAAAGAATGCAATTGTGATTGCAAAAAATATAGATGAGAAAATTTGGTTTGAACTAAGTTTTTCTGCAAAGTCTTGGATTGTGATTAAGTTAACAACTAGAACAAATATGGCCAGCAAATGGAAATATGTCTGGCGGTGGATTTTCCGATACTTTAAAACCATGATAAGGCTAAAAGCAATCATCGGTAAAATAATCACTCCAAGGGCTAATGGTTCAATCATTCGGTGATATAAAACAATAATCCCTGATATAATAACTAAAGAAATATTAATATATTTTTTCATGGTATCCCTTCCTTATTTTATTTTATAAACATACAGTTTTCCTTTAAGTTATTGATTGGGTGTCGATTCTGTAATATAATCAATGTGATATAAATTATTTATTTTACTTGTTGATTAGTGGTGACATTTTATTATGGGGATATTTATAGTAGTTGGTATAATGGACTTAATATTGTTGATACATTATTTTATTTATAAAAGAGAATATAATGATGCGTTCAAGGATTCACCCAGGGGAGACTTTGTGCCAAAAGAAAGAAGTATGAAGGAGTTTGATGGAAATAGAAACTATAGTATTATTGTTTTCTTCTTTTTGTGGTGGGGGTTTGCAATCGGGATTACAATCGTTTTATATCAATATTCTTTGAAATATTATAATGATATTGGTAACCCTATGCATCTTAAAGGAATATACATATTTTATTTAATTCCAATAACTTTTTCTTGTATTTTTATAGTTGGAAATATATTTGAAGGGGTACGAAATAAAATTAAATTGGTCTATACACAAGTTGATGGTTCTACGATTTTGTTTTCAAAGAAATATGATAAGTTTTATCTAATAAAGTATCCGCTTTTTGTATTGATTGAAATATTAGTAATTACCATAACTGGCATTATCTGCTTTTTTATAATGAATACCTATATTTATTCTACGAGCGAAAGTGTTGTTGTTAATGGTTTGTTTTCTATTCAAGAAGTAACCTATCCATATGACGATATAGAAGAAATAGAAGTAAAGTTTTATGTTGATGATAATAGCGTAGGTTTAAAATATATATTACATTTTGAAAATAAGAAAATTACTATAGACGAATATTTTTTAATTGACTCTTCAATTGAAGAGGAGTTGTTTATGCATCAAAGAATCATTAATGCATTTCAATCAAATGATGGAATAGTTCTTTCATATACATCTTTAGAAAATGATGTATTTAATAGAAAATTGACGCGTATGAATGATGATTATAGTGTTTTATTAGTACAAATTAAGAGTGATTATGACACTGTCTTAAACTAAAAATGAGTTATATTTCGATTATAATCTAAATTATAGTTGATTTTTTGTAACATTTCGATTATAATCTAAACAGAGGTGATAGCATGATTAAAAGAGTTAGGTATCTAAATATATTAAATAATTATAAAGATAAGCCAATCATTAAAATATTAACTGGTTTACGTAGAGTTGGTAAATCAGTCTTATTAGACTTATTTATTAATGAATTACTAGATAGTAATGTGAAGAAAGATCAAATATTAAAATTGAATTTTGAATTGCCAGAGCATTTTGAAATACAAGATTATAAAGATTTATCGGATAGGGTTCTTAAATGGAGTGAAGGAAAAAAAGGAAAATTGTATATTTTTCTTGATGAAGTTGGAAGGGTTAGAAATTGGGAAAAGGCAGTTAATGGTTTTCACACTATGGATAAGTTTGATATATATATTACAGGTTCTAATGCAGATTTATTATCATCAGATTTATCGACTTATTTAGCTGGCAGGTATATTGAAGTATTGGTTCATCCCTTTTCGTTTAAGGAGTTTAAACAATTAAAACCTAATGCGAATATAAAGGACTACATTACATATGGTGGTATGCCCTCAATCGCAGCTTTTAATTATGATTATGAAATATCAATGAATGTTCTTAGAGATTCATTTAATTCAGCTGTATTACAAGATGTTGTTCATAGAAATAAGATTAGAAATTCAGTTGTCTTAGAAAAGTTAATAGATTATGTTTATAATAATACAGGAAAAACTTTTTCAGCACTGTCTATATCAAAATATTTTCAATCCCAAAGAATTTCTGTCTCTGTGGATACAATATTAAATTATTTAAATATCATTACAAAAGCCTTTTTAATTTATAAAGTGAAAAGAAATGATTTATTGGGTAAATTAGTTCTTAAAACTGAAGAGAAATATTACATAGCTGACCATGGAATTAGAGAAGCTATCGTTGGGAATAATGAAAAAGTCATCGAAATGATATTAGAAAATATAGTATATGTAGAACTTTTACGAAGAGGGTATACAGTTTATATTGGAAAAGTTAATGAAAAAGAAGTAGATTTTGTTGCAAAAAAAGGAAAAAATATTAAATATTATCAAGTAAGTTATTTGTTAGAAACTGAAAAAACAAGACATAGAGAATTTAGAGTATATGAACATATAAAAGATAACTTTGATAAGTATGTATTGTCTTTGGATAAGATAGATTTTTCACAAAATGGAATCATACATAAGAATATAGAAGACTTTCTTTTAGAAGAACACATTATTTAGTCAAGGTTGATCTTTATTGGGAAATCTAAGGGGGTCAAAATAGGGGTCAAATTAAATGCTGAAGTGATATTTAATCTATATTTAGAGCTTATATGATTTTATACTACATGCCTTTCACGCATGCATTCACGGGTTCGAATCCCGTATGGGTCACCAGCATAAATATATAAAGTTAGCTTAATCGCTAACTTTTTTTAGTTTAACTTAAATTTTCAATATGACCCTATATGATTTACTTATAATCATTGAATCATAAGTTAAAATATTGAAGTCTTAGCATTTATTCAATTAAAATAAATTGAGATAGAGTTTCATTGTGCTTTACTTTTATTTATGTATTTTCTTTATATTTTAAATGATAAGTAATGCAAAATATTTCATAATTTGATATAATATTACAGTTAGAGGTGGCATTATGGAAAAAACAAGAAAAAAATTTATCATTAAACTATTTTTAATAACATTTCTAATTTTACTCTATCTTGAAATGGTATTTAAGCTAAGTATTATTGGATTCGAGCGTAGCAATAGTGTCTCTAAGGTATTTGCTTTTACTTTAGCTTACTCAATGATAATTTTTAATTTCTTAAGGTTATTACCTCGAAAAGCTTTTAAAGGTATATCCTTATTTTTGGTAATTTTCTCTACTTTTTTTTATTTTGCCCAAGATATGTATTATAGAATTTTGAGTGGTTTTTTCTCTTTTTCTATTGCAGGTGATGCGCATACAGGAGTAGCTTTTTTAGGAAGAGTTATGAGAAATATAACTTGGATACACGCCTTATATTTGTTACCTATTATTTTGGCTTTATTGCTATTCTTTAAATTTAGAAAAGTTTATATTCCAAAAAAATATTTATTTTTTAATTCAAACTATGACTTTTTTAATTCAATAGTTATCGCTATATTGTTGTTTTCTACTGTAGTTCACACGATACCTAAAAGTACTGATATTTTTATAAATTCACCATATATTTATTCTGATTTTGATTTTTACAAAGAAATTCCAAGTGCCTATCAGACGATTGATAAATTTGGAATGTTAACATATTTTCAAAGAGATATATCAAAAATGTTTAAAGAGAGCCCTGATGAAGATAGTTTATATGAAGAAATTAATGAGTATTTAGAAATGAAAACAGAACATGTACCCAATTCCTTTTCTAATTATTTTGAAGGTAAAAATTTTATAATGATCATGGCTGAGTCTTTTGATACATATGCTATTGATCCGTCTTTGACTCCAAACCTATATCATATGCAAGAAAAGAGTTGGAATTTCGATAACTATTATTCACCTTTGTATTTTAGAAATACAGCTGATACAGAATTTATGTCTCAAACAGGTTTCTATACAAATAGGAATACAGTTTTAACGATGAGTACATATAGAAATAATTTATTCCCTGATACCCTGCCTAAATTATTTTCTAGAGAGGGATATGGTACATATGCATTCCATAACTATACAGACTATTTTTATCCTAGATCTGATTTTCTACCTACAACAATTGGTTATGGTGAATACTATGGGGCAGAACGATTAGGGATGCTAGAATATAGAGAAGGTGTTATAACTAACCATGAATGGCAAAGCGATTTAGTGTTAATGGAAAAAGCAATGGATATTTTAGTTGAAAAAGATGAACCATTCTTTACATATATGTTAACTGTTTCAGGACATTTACCATATTCGCATAGACATCCTATAGCTGAAAAAAATATAGATCTTATCAGAGATATTTTTATTGAAGAAGGAAGAGAAATGCCAAGTGAGGATATATTGTATTATCATGCGGCAAATTATGAATTAGATTTAGCCATTGGATATCTGATGAATCGTTTAAAAGAAGAAAAAATGGCTGAAGATACAGTCATTATGATATATGGCGACCATTATGCTTATGGACTAGATCAGTCTGATATTGCTGATTATGATGAAACAAAAGATATTGAATCGCCATTAGGATTTCAAAGAGTACCTATGATGATTTATCATCCTGGTGTATATGGTTATGATTTGTCACATGTTTTTGCATCAATCGATATTATGCCTACAGTTGCAAATTTATTTGGTTTAAACTTAAACTATAAACCAATATTCGGTAAAGATATTTTTGGTGATCAAAGACGTTCTGTTTTCTTTTCAAATGGTAGTATTTTAACAGATACCTTCTTTTACGATTTGGAAAATGAAACATATACTTTTTATGATGAAGATATGACTGAAGAGGAAGCTTTAATCTTTGTTAATGAATATATTTACAGACAATATATTAATCAAGCGATTTTAGAAATAGATTATTTTAGAGTTAAAGAAAGACTAGGAGAATAGATTTAAAACGAAGTCAATTTGGCTTCGTTTTTCAAAAGAAGGAGATGTTTCATGAAGATTATTATTTCACCCAGTAAAACACAGAATAGAGACTTATTGATTAAGAAAAAACCAACAGGTATAGTGAATGCTCACTTATCAAATACCTTGTTTAAGTTTATTCAATCTTATTCGAAGACTGAGTTAGGCAAATTAATGAAAATAAAAAACAATTTATTAGAGGATACTTACGCACTTTTTCAAAATAAGGAATTTCATTTAATGACAAAAAAAGCTTTAAATTTGTATCAAGGTGTTGCTTTTGAACAAATTCAAAGTGATGAATATAATGAGTTAGATTTTGATTATCTTAATAAGCACTTAATCATATTATCAGCTATGTTTGGCCCAATAAAAGCGAATAGCTATATTTTCCCATACCGATTGGATATGACTATCAAACCTCAAAATATTAATTTATACCAATATTGGGATGAAACTATCGACAAAGTATTTAAAGATGAAGATTTAATTATTAATTTAGCTTCTAAAGAATTTAGTCAAATGTTAAAAAATTACAAAGAGAAAATGATTACTATTGATTTTTTAGAAGAAAATATAGATGGCCAATTAAAAACAATAAGCTATAATGCAAAAAAAGCAAGAGGTAAGATGGTTAATGAATTAGTGTTAAATAAAGTTACTCAAGTTCATGATATGAAATCTTTGAATATCGATGGGTATTTATTTAATAGTGAAAAATCTAACAATAAACATTTTGTTTTTATAAAAAATCGAAAATAAAACAGGCTTAAGCTGTTTTTTTTGCATTGAAAAGGATGGCTGTGTTATTATAAAATTATTAAGGAGGAATTGTGTAATGGAAAAATATGATAAGATTTTAGAACTGATGAATCATTGTGGTGAATCACCTAAAGTCACCATCATGATGCCGACACACAGAAAATCACCAGATAACAAAAAAGATAAAATATTGTTTAAAAACTTAATTCAAGAAGTTAAGAACACACTTGAGGAAAAGTATCCACCAACTTCATATGAAAAATTACTTGAGAAACTAAATGTACTTTACGAAGATACGATGTTTTGGTCTCATGCAACAAAAGCTTTAGTTGTTTTAGTTTGTAACCATGGTATTGAGATTTTTAGATTAAACAAGCCACTTAAAACTAAAACGAAAGTATCTAATATATTTGATTTATTATCTATTATGACATATGAAGAGAAACTTGGTGTTCATTATCTTGTTGATTTAGCTAAAGACAGGTTTAAGTTGTACACGATTAGAGATAAAGATATAAATGAAATGACAGATCATGAAATTAAAAATTCCTTTACTGAATTGTATGATGATTTTGATGATGAAGGGAACTTAAATGTAGGAAGTTATGGCGGACTACAAGGAATGTATCATGGGCATAAAGAGAAGTCTGAAGAGTTAAAGAAAGATCGAAATAAATTCTTTAGATATCTTGATAAAGAATTTATTGAATTAAATAAAACAACAAATAGTCATTTTTTCTTTGCTGGAACAAAAGAAAATATTAATGCATTTAAAAAACTTTCACAAAAAGATTATTATCATGATTTAGCAATTGAACAACCACTGTCATCTTTAAATCAACAATCATTGGATGAGAAAATAGAAAAATTGACTAAGAAACTTAAAGAAGAAGCAATAGATCAATTAAGAAAAGAGATAAATAGTGCTTATAGTAGTCATAAGATTATTAAAGATTATGATGAAGTGAAAAAAGCAATTAAGGAACAAAGAATAAAGAAATTATATATAAAAGGGAATGTATCCTATAACCATAATTATGATAAGATTTTATATCATGCATTTGAGAATAAAGTTGATTCATGTGTTATTGATTCAGATGACATAAAACTACCCAATGATATATTTGCTATTCTTTGGTAATCATATTTAAGGACAGTCGATTTGACTGTCCTTTTTTTTAATCGTATAAAATTTTTAATAATTCTTTAATATATTTTTTTTTAAAAGTTGGCTCTTTTAGAGTTAAAATATCATCTTCTGTTTTCATTCCTAGTATTTGAATAAATAAAGGAATGGCAAAGCTAGAAAACAATAACATGTATTTTACCTTTAGTGTCTCTTGGTCTAAATTTTGAGTTGATTCAGCTATCTTCTTATAGATGTCACGGGTGAAAGGCGAATCAGAAAAAAATTCCTTAATTAAAATATGTGAATTCTGACTTTGGTATTCGTCATGAAGGAATAAGTGATTGATGATACCAATATTATTGATTGCATAAGTATAAATTAAATCCAACATTCTTTCCATAACTATTTCATTATCAATTTCTTTTGGTAAAGACTCAATAGCGTTTATTAAAAGATCTTTAAGTTCATCAACGACTTCTTGAAGAACAAGTTTTAAAAGATGTTCTTTAGTTCCAAAATGATAATTTACAGCAGCGATATTAATATAGCATGTTTGTGCTATTTCTTTGATAGTAAAAGATCCTTTTTCCTTTAATAACCTTTTAGCTGTTTTAATTATTTTGAATTTTATATTTTCATTTTTTTCCATAACTGACTCCAATCATATTTTAAATTTCTTTTTAAATATCATTTCAATGCCCGTTTATATTGTCATTATATGCCTATAAATATATAATTTAAATAGGAATTTGAAATAAATATTTAAAAGGAGTGTTTAAAATGAAAAAATTGTTAGGAAAAGGACCAAGAATGTTAATTTTATCATTCACACTTATCATTGTGATTCTCTCCATTATTTTTTCTTTCCATGTAAACACTAATTATGATATGACACAATACTTGCCTAGTGATTCTGAAACCAAGGAAGGTTTGTCTGTTTTGGATGAGACATTTGGTAATCACGGAATGATTGAACTGATGATTACTGAGAAGAGTATGAATGAAATATATCTTATAAAACAGGATTTATTGCAAGTAGAGGCAGTTATGGATATTATTTGGATAGATTCTTATGCTGATATTAGTGATCCTTCCTTAATTAATCCTCAGTTAATAGACCAATACTATGATAATGAAAATGCTCTATTAGAAATAATTTTTTATGAAGATGGGTATGATTTAGAGGTCGAAGAAGGTATTGAAGCCATTAAAGATAAATTATCAGGTGTAGATTTCTATATGAGAGGTGAACCTATAAATAATATAGAAGCTAGAAATATAGCCGAGGGTGAAATTGTTTCTCTTATATTAATTATATTACCTGTTTGTCTTCTTGTATTAATATTTGCGTCTATGTCATGGATAGAACCCTTCATTGTTCTTTTGGTTCTTGGTATAGGTGTCTTGGTCAACCTTGGAACCAATGCATTTTTACCGAATGTATCTTTTATTACATTGACTATTGCATCCGCATTGCAATTAGCAATTTCTTTAGATTATTCATTGTTCTTTATTCATCGTTACTATGAGTTTAAAGATCAAGGAGAAGACACCCTTTCATCAGTTAACTTAGCATTTAAAAAATCTTTACCAGTGATTAGTGCATCTGCACTCACAACTATGGTAGGTTTTCTTGCCTTATTATTTATGAGATATCGCATTGGTCAAGATATAGGTATTGTTTTATCAAAAGGTATTTTATTAAGCTATCTAAGTGTTATTTTCCTATTACCTATATTGATTGTGGTATTCAATCCATTGCTAGAAAAAACAAGACATAAACACTTTATGTTTCATTTAGGCGGACTTAAAAAAATCTTTATAAAACTTAAATATATTTTACCAATTATTCTCCTTGTTTTGCTTGTAAGCGGAATTTACTTGCAAGGTAAAACTACATATTTATTTGGAACAAATGAATATGCTGGAGATGAATCTACAGTAGCGATAGATGATGCATTTATAAGTGAAACTTATGGTTCATATCAACGCATAACTATATTGTTGGAAGACTCTGATAAAACATCAGAATTAAGTTTGATTCAAACATTAATAGCCAAAGAAAACATCATAAAAATTGAAGCTTTGTATACAAGCATTGACCCTAGTACACCAGAATCATTGATACCAAGACAACTTCTTGAATCATACCAGCAAGGGGATTATACAAGAATGACTTTATATACAGATTTAGTTGAAGAAAATGAAGAGATGTTTTTATTTAATTCTGACTTAGAAGATATGATTGATGAAGAATATAGTGATTATTATATTTTAGGGGTAATATCATCAACATCAGAAATAAGAGATACTGTCTTAGAAGATACACCAGTCATTATGGTCATTAGCGTTGGACTCATCTTTTTGGTTATTCTAATTGTTTTTAGAAACATCGCTGTGCCTATTTTGTTGTTACTGGTCATACAAACAGCTATATGGTTTAACATGGGTTTATTAGCCTTAAATGATAGAGAAGTTGTTTATATTGGATATTTAGTTGTTTTAGCCTTACAATTGGGCGCAACCATAGATTATGCAATGCTTTATGCCAGTAGATATATTGAAGCTAGACTTCATCAAACAAAAGAAGAAGCCTTGTATCAAGCCTTGAAGAAAGCAAGCATACCGATTATGATTTCTGGTTTGGTTTTAGCATCCGCAGGTTTTATAGAAATGTTATTTTCTGATATTATGGTCGTTAGTGATATAGGCTTATTAATAGGAAGAGGAGCTTTATTCTCTATCATCATGGTATTATTCTTTTTACCAAGTCTAATGTATGTTTTTGATAAATTATTAATTAAGAAAAGAAAAAGTTAATAAAAAAGACGGTTGAAATTCAACCGTCTTAATGATTTTTTAGATTCATTTGATAGGTGTTTTTTTCTCTTTTACGAATCATTTCAGCTTTTGATAGTGTTTTAAGTAGTATTAAGTGAAATGATACTGCTAAACCAATGGTGGTTAAAAGTAAGGTGATGTAAATATGACTAACAATAATCATAGAAATAATGAGTGTCATCCATAATAGAGAAATAGATGTGATTTTAGTCTTTAAATCAATAGCGTGGTAAGTTATATAACTATAGATATAAATACCAAGAATCTTGTGGTTTAACAGCCAATGATATAACCTTTTAGAGCTTCTTAAGTATAAAAATGCACTGAGTAAAAGAAAAGGAGTTGTTGGTAAAATAGGTAAAATAACCCCTATTGCCCCTAATATCAAGAAAATAGTGCCTAAAAAGATAAACACATATTTTTTTATTTTGTTTCTCATAAGCCTGCTTCAGATAAAGAAATATTCAAGGCTTTAGCAATGCCTTTACCGTAATTTTTATCTGCTTTATAACAATGAATGATATGTCTGATTTTTATTTCTTTTGGAATATCTCCCATGTGTCTTGCGGTATTGGCAAATAATCTTTCTTGTTCATCCTTTGGCATTAAGTTAAATAGTTTTCCGGGTTGTGTATAATAATCATCGTCATCTTCCCTAAAGTCATAATTATAGGCATCGCCTTCTAGTTTAAGAGGAGGCTCTTTTTTATCTTTATGATCTTCCCATTCACCGTCACTGTTTGGCCAATAATGAGTTTTTCCACCACCGTTATCATCAACGCGCATTTGTCCGTCACGATGATAACTGTTCATATCAACTTTAGGCGCATTAACAGGTATCATATTATGGTTAATACCCAATCTATATCTTTGAGCATCCCCGTATGAAAAGAGTCTTCCTTGTAACATTTTATCTGGTGAGTGACCGATTCCAGGAACAATGTTGGCTGGGTTAAAAGCAGCTTGTTCTACATCTCTAAAATAATTTTCAGGATTCTTATTGAGTTCAAAATATCCTACTTCAATTAAAGGGAAATCATCTTTATACCATACTTTTGTTAAATCAAAAGGATTATATGGGAGTTCTTTTGCTTGTTTATCAGTCATGACTTGTATATACATGGTCCACTTTGGATAATCTTTATTTTCTATGGCCTTAAAAAGATCATGTTGGTGGCTTTCTCTGTCTTTACCAATCAGTTCTTCAGCTTCTTCATCAGTATAATTTTTAATCCCTTGTTGGGTTTTTAAATGGAATTTTACCCATATTCTTTCATTATTTTCGTTTATCATAGAATATGCATGTGAACTATAACCATTCATATGTCTATATGATTTTGAAATCCCTCTATCACTCATTGTTATGGTTACTTGGTGGAGTGACTCAGGTAATAATGTCCAAAAATCCCAATTATTCTTTGCGCTTCGTAAATTGGTTTTAGGATCTCTTTTAACTGCTCTGTTTAAATCTGGAAATCTTAGGGGATCTCGAATAAAAAATACAGGTGTATTATTACCTACTAAATCCCAATTTCCATCTTCTGTATAAAACTTCATTGCAAAACCACGAATATCTCTTTCAGCATCCGCAGCTCCTCTTTCCCCTGCAACTGTTGAAAATCTTACAAACATATCAGTTTTTTTCCCTATCCCATTAAATATTTTTGCCTTTGTATATTTTGAAATATCATGGGTTAATGTGAAAGTACCAAAGGCACCAGAGCCTTTAGCGTGCATACGTCTTTCTGGAATGACCTCTCGATCGAAGTGAGCTAACTTTTCTAAATACCATACATCTTGCAAAAGCATAGGTCCTCTTGGGCCAGCTGTCATTGAATTTTCATTATCATAGACAGGAGCACCCACATAGTTGGTTAACTTTTTCTTATCATCTTTTTTTGACATATTTCCTTCCTTTCCGGCACGTGCCATATATTTGATTATATCATTTGTTCATTCATAGATGTCTTAAATTTAAAAAGAAAAAAAAGATACACCTTATTTGGTGTATCTAGTCTATATAATCTAGGTGAAATGTATAAAATGTCATTTGAATATAATAACGACCATCATCTAACAAAGATGAATTCAGATGATCAATATAAAAAAGTTGTTCCTGCTTATGAAGAATATTTAAAAATTCTATCATCTCTGACAAATCATTGACATAAACTGTTGCTTGTATCTCTTTAATAGTAATATCAGATGAAATAGGATCTGATAAAGGATTGTTAGTCGTAGTGGTAATCACAATATCATTTGGGTTTTCAACATTAATTTGTGCTGAATGAAGTAATAGGATGATTTCTTCTTTTAAGTAATAATCAAAATGATGTGTTTCAAAGCCAGT
Source organism: Mycoplasmatota bacterium (assembly GCA_018622675.1). GTDB lineage: Bacteria > Bacillota_I > Bacilli_A > Izemoplasmatales > Hujiaoplasmataceae > Hujiaoplasma. The sequence continues at coordinate 1,380,365 of CP076020.1, read as the reverse complement.
ATAAATCATTCCTGGTGTAATTTCAGAAGGTTGGACTGATTGGTGTTCAGAAATTAATTGATTAATTTCTCTTTGGATTTCTACAGCTTCAGTTTCTAATGCGCTAAGTCTTTGATCTAAAACAAAGTTCACTAACATATAAATAGGTATTAGAATAATAAATACTAATAGAAAAGCATAAAAAGGTCTTACTTGTGATTGCTTTTTACCGAATACATTTGTCTTACGCATAAGTGATTGTCACCTCCACTAATCCATCAGAAATAATATCTGTAGAAGGTTCAGAAGTCATCCATGTATCTTCCTCAGTTTCATCCAATCCATAAAGTTCGTATATCAATAAAACATAATCTAAACATTCATGAGTAGAATCGCCCATAAGAGTGATTGTCATACTTTTTTCTTGGGCAGAAATGATATAGTAAGTAATGGCTAAATTGCCTGTTAAAGCATCTTCTAAGTCTTCTATTTCATTTAAAGGAAGTAGATCTTGGTTATCAACAATAAGTTCATATGAGTTTGTATAAGCGCTTGGTAATTCTAGTATGTTTTCATTGTTAATATTTCTTTCTAAGATATCTTTAGTTCTTAATAAAGATTCATTAATATATTGTTGGTCTGTGATTGCTTGCCTACTTTCAAAATAAGGTAAATAAATAACTGAAAGTGAAGTGAATATTGCCAGTGCTAACACAAAAATATAATAACCTGTATATTTAAGACGATTCATTCTATTTAATTTAAAATTAACAATTTTTTCGAATTTATCCCTATTTAATAAAATCTCATTTGAAGCATAAGCAACTAAAATACCCTTAGGTTTTGAATTGAAGAAAGATTCATGGTTAGTCACATTAAAAAGAGAAGGCTTTAAATCTTTTAATTTAGGAATCATAAACTTAGTGATATCCTTAGAATCAAATATATCATTTAGATTAAAGAGTAGGGTTTTATTTATTTTCTGATTACCTTTACGCATATTATATTCATAATAATTAGCAACACGTTCACAATATATTTCGAATTGAGAAAAATAATCCTCTCTTTTACCTTCATATTCTTCGATAATACCAAAAACTAATTGATTTTTTTCAATGATTTGTATAGAGAGCTGATAATCATAGAAACTAACTATCATGATGTTTTTATCTTTTAAAGAATGATCAGTATCTGATATTTCCATGAGAGCCGATACAGCTAAATCAAAAACAATATACTTGACCCCTAATTTTTCAAATACATCATAATAATCTTGTAATAAATTCTCATCCGCTATATATAATAGGACAGAATAAGAATCTTCAGTTTCAGTTCTTATCTGATGAGAAATAATTGTGTCTTTAAAAGGAACATGAAATTTTTTATTGATTTGCTCATGAAAATATTCCTCGATAGATTTTTTCTTTAACTCGCTTTTCTTGACTTCAAATTCTCTAACTAGAATATTTTGATCTTGTACAACAAAGCGAACAAATTTAGGTTTGATTTTATATTTTTTCCACATGTGTCTTAAGTGGTCTAATAACATTTCTGGCTCTTTGATATAACCATTTTCAATGACTTTAACTGCTAAACGATCTTGACCATAAAGCGCTTCTTTATTTTCATCGTTTAAAGACCCTCCAAAAAGGGCAACACCATTGTCTGTGATAAATATACTAAGTGGATTTTTATTTTTTTTCAAACTATCACATCCCTAAAAAATTTAAATACCATTGAATCAAATCAGAACCAAACCAATAAGATATTAACACAGCTACACTTATCATGGGTATAAATGCCATTTCTTGTCCTGATTTTATATTTTTTACTAAAGCATAGATTAAGCCAATCAAAGCTGCAATAAAGATTGACAACAAGCCTTGGATAAATGTTAAAGAAAAGCCGATCATGATATATAACTTAATATCTCCACCACCAAGACTTTGTTTTTTAAATACTAATTGGCCTAATAATGCAATAGCAAATAAAATAGCAAATAAGCCTAAAGCTGATAATAAATAAACAACAAAATGATCTTGGATGATTCTAATGATCATCATAAAAACTAAAGCAAGTATCCATGCCCTATCAATCACTAAATGATAGTAAATATCAGATACAGTCTCTATCAGTAATACGGTTATCAAAATCATGGATAATAGAAGTTCTAAAGATAATTTTCCTTCCATAAGGTAGGAAAACAAAAATAAGAGACCACCAAAAATTTCAAACAAAGGATATTTAATAGAAATATTTTTCTTGCAGTAATGACATTTTCCTAAATTAAAGATATAACCAAATATAGGAAAAACATCGATTATTCTTAATTGATGTTTACAATGGTCACAAAAACTTCTATTATTTTTTTTCTCTTCACTTGGAATTCTTGTCCCTAATAAAAATGCATAAGAAGCAAACAAGGATCCTAGTAAAAATATAAATACACCGTAGATAATCTCCATCATATTCTCTTTTCCTTCTTATACTATATTATACCTATATTATTAATAATTGTCTATTGTTAATCATTTTAGTAAGAAATAAGCCTATTAACACAATGGTTTTTTATATATTCATTTAATAATTATTTGAAGACCTTCTTGGCACAAGATGATCACGAGTATTTACAGGGATTTCACCTTCAACAAGATAATCATTAATTGTAATAGCTTCAAAGTTATAGATAAGTTCACCTGTATCAGAATTAAAAGATATCAATGAAGAATCACTATATGTCACAACTCTTCCTAGAACAATGAGTTATATCTTTAATTCACCTTCAAAACCAGTTAAATAATCAGCATTTAATAATTCATGAAAAGTAAATTCTCCATCACCATCAGTGTCTCTATCATCATCTAAAGCAAAGAGTTTAGCAGCCTCTTGAATATGGTTCCATTCAGCCTTAGCAGCATTCACTCTTTGCTTTTCAACTAAATTACCAATAGTTAAAACTGCAATACTAGCAATAACACCCAATATAACAATAACAGCTAAGACCTCTACTAAGCTAAAACCTTTATGCATCCTTAATATTCTAAACATTACTTTGCCTTTATAATTGAGCCTTTTAATTTAAGTAATTGTATCATAAAAACATAAAATATCAAATTAATTATGAATGATCATCATGATAACACTAATAAAATATTACTTATGAATCATTGTATAAAAAAAAGAAGACCGAAGTCTTCTTTAGTACCAATAATTTTAGTTACTCCACCGCAGGATTTACTTGATAACCATTAATGAAAATAATTAATGCAGTATCAATTAAATCTCCATTAGAATCAAATTCAATTAGAGCTTCGAACCCTCCTGTACTAGTGGTTTCAAGTGTAGCCTCGGCCGCATAAACTTGGACACTAACGTCAGATAAATCTATATTTGTTACTTCATCTAATGTAAAAGCAACGCCTTCTGTATTTTCAGTCAAAGTTCCACTGTTTTCTATTGCATATAATCTAGCTGCATCTTCTATATTTGCCCATTGTGATTCCGCTGCATTCTCTCTTTGGTTTTCAATTAAATTACCAATAGTTGGAACAGCAATAGCGGCAATGATACCTAATATAACAATAACTGCAAGAACTTCGACTAGTGTTACACCTTTTCTATTTTTTAATAATTTTAACATTTTCTTACCCTCCTATACAATTTTGTTTTTTACAAAATAATTCTACCACAAAAATAACAAATGTCAAAATAAATGTTTTAAATTTGGCCACCTAAAGATATCATTGGTAACATAATTGCTAAAATCATAACTCCGACTATTGAGTAGACAAAAAGAAGAAGAATGGGTTGGATAGCATTTTTAAGTTGTTCAACTCTCATATCTGATATACCGTTGTAGTATTCAGATAAATTCTTCATTAAATTTGGCACATCACTTGTTTTTTCACCAGTAGCAATCATTTTTGACATAATTGGATCGATATAATTACTTTCTTCAAAAGCTTTGGAAAATGGTTTACCATCTTCGATATATGCAATTGTTATAAGTATGACTCTTTTATAAACAGTATTCTTAATAAACGTTTTTATAATTTTTAAAGCTTCTAAAGTATTAACACCATTAGAAAGCATTTGTGCTAATGCGTTTGCGATCATTATTTGATTATGCATTTGTATTAATTTTCCGATGACTGGCATTCTTAGTAAGACTTTTGTAAAAAATAAATGAGATTTTTTGTGATGTCTATTTAATAAAAATATTATGGATATGAATCCGAGTATAGCAATCAGTATTATCAAAATATAGTTTTCAAAGAATACACCAGTATTTAAGAAAAACTGTGTGATACCAGGCAATTCTGCATCTCCAAAGGAATCGAATAAACCTGTAATATTAGGGAATACAAATAGTAGCATTCCAATAGCGATTAGTAAGGTAGCGACTAAATATATGGCTGGCATTCTAATAGCGCCTTTGATACCGTTGGCTATTTTAATTTGGGTATCATAGTAGTCAGCCATTTGAATAACCATACTGTCTAAATCGCCACTAATTTCTCCTACTTGTACCATTTGAACTAATAATTTTGGAAACTCTTTAGGTCTTTTTGATAAAGCATTAGATAAAGAATAGCCATTATATACTTCGTGATACAATTCAAAGTACAATCGTCTTAAATTCTTTTTTTCATTTTGTAAAGATAACAATTCTAAAGATGATAATAAAGGTACACCTGCGGCTAGTAAAGAACCAAGTTGTTTTAAAAAGAAAACTAAATCTTTTTGTTTTAATAGAGGACCAATAGTAATATTATTTAATTCAGTAATAATATTTTTATACTCTTTAATTTCTAAAACCTTATAATTTTTTGTTTCAATAAACTTACGACAGATTTCTCTGTTAATTGCTTCTATTTTTCCTTTGATAATTTCGCCTTTTTGATTTTCAGCAGTATATTTATAACTTCTAATTTTCAAAATATCACCCGCTATTCTTTCGTTACTTTCAATAGTTCTTCCATAGTGGTGAGGCCATCTTTAACTTTTTGTAAGCCAGAAGTCATTAAAGATACTAAACCTTCTTTTTCTGCTAAGGCTTCTAATTCACTATTTGAAGCATTATTTGAAATTAACTTTTCCATTTCCTTTGTAATAGGTAAAACTTCAAAAATAGGAATTCGTCCAGCATAGCCCTTATGGTTACATGAAGGACATCCTTGTGGATGTTTTAATTGAGAAACTTCGATATCAAATTTCTTAAATAACTTTTTTTCTGAATCAGTGGCATCGACTTTATATGAGCATTCAGGACACAATTTACGTACCAATCTTTGGGCGACAATGCCTGTAAGAGAAGAAGCGATAAGAAAGGGTTCTATATCCATGTCTAGAAGACGTGAGATCGTCTTGACAGCACTATTGGTGTGAATGGTAGATAATACCAAGTGCCCTGTTAAAGAAGCCCTTACAGATATTTCAGCTGTTTCTACATCTCTAATTTCACCAATCATAATAATATTTGGATCTTGTCTTAATATTGACCTTAAGGTACTGGCGAAAGTTAAGTCAACTTCAGGCTTGACTTGAACTTGATTAATACCTTCAACCTTAATTTCAACGGGATCTTCAACAGTCACAATATTAACATCAGGTTTATTAAGTTCATTCAAACAAGCATAAAGGCTTGTCGTTTTACCAGAACCTGTTGGACCACTGACTAAAACAATACCATTAGGTGTTTGAATCATTTCCCTTACTAATGATTCTTCGTGCTTAGTTAAACCAAGGGTTGATAAGTTATTCAGTTGGGTAGAGATATCTAATAATCTCATCACAACTTTTTCACCACGAACTGTTGGTAACGTGGAAATTCTTAAATCAAGATTTTTCCGTTGAATTAAAGTTTGAATACGACCATCTTGAGGTTTTCTAGTTTCAGTAATATCCATGTTGGCCATAACTTTAATACGGCTTACCATTTGCCTATGAATTTTCAAAGGTAATTCCCTTACCATATCTAATACACCATCAACACGATATCTAATAATGACCTTATCATCTAATGGATCAATGTGAATATCACTTGCGCGTTGAAAAACAGCAGAAGTTAAAATTTGATTCACAAGTTTAACCATGGGTGTTGATTCAGCATCAGAATGATAAGATTCTTCTTCATCAAAAACAACATCTTGTTTTATACCTAATGCTTCTAATGTTCTAGAAAATCCATAGTATTTTTCAATTTGAGAAATAATATCATTTTTTGGCGCTGAAAAAGCGACAGGTCTTAAACCAGTTAAAAGTCTTAATTCTTCTATCACAGTAAAATTTAGTGGATCAGAAGTAACAAACAATAACTTCATGCCCTCAATTTTAAAAGGTATAACAGTATTTCTCCTACAAAAATCCTCATCTATTAACTGAAGAACATCTTCATCAATATTCATGTTTTGCAAGGAAACTCTCTTAACGCCAGTGGTTTCCTCTAAAGCTTTTAATATTTGTGTTTCTGAAACTATACCTAAACGGACAAGTGTTTCTCCTAAGCGCTCATCTTCTTTTTGATCTTTAAGCGCTTTATCAATATCTTTTTCAGAAACAAGCTCCTTTTCAAGTAGGATATCTCCGATTCTTTTTAAAGCCATTTAATCACCTGCTTTCTCAATGATGTTTTGTAGGATAACTTGGTTTATTGGTTCTGATATTTGAGTTAAAAATATCTCATATGTACTCTGTGTATCATCTGAATATGTAATCGTTCTAATATATTGAATGACTTGACCATTTTCACCGGGTGTTTCAACTTTTTCATAGATAGTTTCAGTCTCATCATCCTTCACTTGGTATAAAGGGTCAGTCAGTGTAAGGTCTTCTTCATAAATACTTGTGTAAGGAACAATAATAGTTTCTTTAGTTAACTCGAAGTTATTGATATAAGGCGAACCAATTAAAACTATGTTTAGAGTTGAGTCATCGATCGATATTTGAATCCTATAATCATGACAATAGATATTAGTAAAAACTAAATCAAAGTGATTGTTTTCAAGAATTTGAACAGCTATATCAGTTTCCAACCAAGTTGGAGTAGTATTGGCTTCATAAAATTGATAATATTTAAAATGACTTTCTAAAGATAAATCTAAAATAGCAGAAGCTAAGTAAGAAAGAGCGTCATTACTTAACTGATATTCACTAAATGCTTCTAGAAGAGAAAAGGTTGAATTACCAGTAATATCAACAATCATCTCTTGTGGCAATTCATTCAATATATTCTCATCACTAATATCATAGGATTTTTCTATTAAATGAGACTCTCTATAAGACTCAGAAAAATAATTATCTAAATTAAAAGTTACATAATAATTAAAAACACTCAGTTGATTTGAAATAGCATTAAATAAAAAATTAGTAGATAATTGATTAACAATATCTTCACCGAAGACAGCTGTCAAATCTGCGATCAAAGCATCTTCGTTAGAAATATTGAAATATGCATGATTGTTTTGATTAATCACTAGAACTTCAATAATTTCATCAGTAGCAATTTCAAAATATGATAAATCGATTGCAAATGAGTGGTTTTGATAAATAATGGTATATTCTGCTTCCTTTGAAAAGTCATCATAAGCATTCAATAAAATAGATTCATACTGGCTATCATCATTTCCTAAGTATATATGAGCCACTCTTGTATTAAAATCACTGGCTTGAATACGAAAATTATAAAAAATTAAAGCAGAGAAAATAATTGAAATCATCAAGGTCACAATAGATATAAAAAATAACAAGTTGCTTTTTATCCATCTTTTAGTTTTTTCCATACTTACCTCCCTTTATCCTATTATATCAAAAAAATCACTATAGAAAGCGAGTATTTTGTTATAATGTTTAATATTTTATTAAATCTATTATATAATATAGTCAAATAGGGTTAAATGGGGGTGAAGATAAATGAAGTTTCTCAATAAAAAAGCAATCACTATGGTTGAAACGCTAGCATCCATTGTTATATTATCATTTGTCTTTACTGTTGTACTGACCTTAATTATTAGTGCTAGAGTATCAACAACAAGAATTAATGAAAGAGTCATCGCAGTCAATGTGGGGAAATCTATTCGCGATAGTATAGAGCGTCATTATACCTATAACGATATCATAAGTGAAATTACTACAAGTGATTATATGATAACCATTGATAATTGTACTGATCTTATCAATGGATGTGATTTATTTTCATATGATGTTAATGACCAAGTATATGATGATGAAGTCACCATTACTTTTTTGCAAGCAACAACAGAAAGTCAAAATTATGGCATTATTGATTTTGTTGTGACCATTGTCTATTATCAATCTGATGAAATTAACATTGAGGGATTAATATATGAATAAAAAAGGGATGACCATTGTAGAATTATTGGCAGTACTCGTTATTATGGCGATTGTTGCTTCTTTAGTTGCTTTATTAATTTCTACTTATCAAAGTGTGAATCAAGATATATCCGATGAATCTAAAGCTAATATAGAATCATCATTGTTATTTCAATCTATAAGAAATGATATTCATGCATTTTCACCAACTGATTACGATGAGTGTGTAGAACCAAATTGTATTATTTTGGTAAAAACATTCCAATACATAGTGACTGATGATGATATTGTACTTGATACATTTGAACAAGTGGAAACAATGACGCTAGAAATTGATAATCAAACAATTCTCTTTAACAATCAAGCTTACCGAATTGAATATTTTTCAATTGGGCAAGCTTCAAATATCGTTTACAATGTCAATGGAAATACTATTGAAATAGAAATTAATCTTGTTTTAGAATCGAATGATAACTCGTATTATTTTACAATGACTCATTCGTATGATATTAAAGAAATACCTGTGTAAGGGAGGTGTCTGGAAATGAAAGCAAAATTAAATCATAAAGGTATGAGCTTGCCAGCCATGTTAGCAATTATTACTTTTTTAATCGGAAGTTTACTTGCCATTATTACAACAACAATTAATAGAGCTGAATTAATAGAAAAAAATATTGAATCTTCTGAAGAATACGTCAATTATATCAACAACATAAAAGCAGTACAAAAAATCATCGAAAGAGATGAAATGACTAATGAAGCTGAAATATCTAACTTAGTAAATTATTTTGATTTAAACTATACTCCAGTCACACCTGCTTTATATAAATTCTATAAAGAACTAGATTCAGTTAATCGATCTGTAGCGGGATATTTGGCTACAAACACAGAAGTTATACAAACAAATGAAGAAATTTTTATTAATACAGGAATGGAAGAAGATTTCACATTATCACCACTAATTAATGCAACTACCATGTTGGCTGAATACGCTAGTTCTTATATTAATGAACATTTTCCGGGGACCATATTGGATGGAGATTTTACAACATTTTCTGGTATAGTTAATTTCTTTGAGACACTAGATGGCTATTCTGTTCAACAGCCTTCATATATCACCAATCAAACAAGTCCAACAATTAATGATTATATTTTTATTGATGGTGATCTTACATTAGATAATAAAAGTTTAACCATCGCAGATGATTATTTGCTCATTATTAATGGAAATTTGTATACAAGTGGTAACATTAGTATAAGTGGAAATTTCGTTGTGAATGGTAATTTTGAACCGTTAGACAAAGGTAATAAAACACGTAATATTCGTGGAACATACTATATAAATGGGGAAGTAACCATAGAAAAAAATTCGTCTGTTGGAGTGGCTAGTAGACCTTCTTTCTTTTTTATTAATGAATCAGTTACAATAGAAAACCAAGTAACTATATATGGATATTTTATTGCAAGCAATATTGATGTAAGTAGTGGTGGGACATTTATTACTGGCGGGGCATATACTAATGGTACATTGAACCTGAAAGATAAAAATATAGGGGAATCAGACCCAATGTCTGAGGAGGATTTAGAAAATTATGGTGTGAGTTCCACTGTCACAGTCGAATCAACATCCGGTGAAATTACTTTTAAATACACTGAACCAAAATTTGAATAAGGTGGTTATATGAAAAAAATATTGTTTAGACTTTATCAAAAAATAATGTATATTTTATCATTCTTTATTTCTTTTAAAGAGCCGATTGTTTTAAATGATCAAAAGAGCTTGAAAGAAATACCTTTTATATTGAAAGATAAAAAGAAAACGAAAGTTTTTATTGTTACAGATAATTTTTTAGTCAAAACAAACATATTTAAAGATATGTTAATTTTATTAGAAAATCATAAGATTAACTACCATATCTTTGATCAAACAAAGCCTAATCCTACCATTGATTTAATCGAAGAAGCACTCACTATTTATAAAGAAAATCAATGTGATTCAATCATTGCTTATGGTGGGGGTTCTGTGATAGATGTATCAAAAGTAGTTGGAGCGAGAGTGGTTAAACCCAATCAAGCCATTGATAAAATGAAAGGGACTTTAAAGATCATAAAAAAAATACCTTTATTAATTGCTATTCCTTCTACAGTTGGAACAGGTTCTGAAGCTACCTTAGCTGCTGTAGTATCTAATTCACAAACACAAGAAAAATATGCGATTATGGATCCAGCTTTGATTCCAGATTATGCTATACTAGATATAGATGTGGTCAAGTCTTTACCTAAAAAATTGATAGCTGAAACCGGTATGGATGCATTAACCCATGCAATAGAGGCTTATATTGGTAAAGCGAATACTAAAAAAACTAAAAGAATGGCTATAAGTGCAATGAATTTGATTTTTCTTAATTTGAAAAAGGCCTATGATGGTGATTTAGATGCCCTAAGGCAAATGCAAATTGCAGCATACCAGGCAGGGGTTGCTTTTACTAGAGCTTATGTTGGTAATGTACATGCCTTAGCCCATCAAATGAGTGCGTATTATCATTTGGGCCATGGATATGCAAATGCTGTTATTCTTCCCCATGTATTAAAATATTATAAAGATTCTGTCAATCATAAATTAGCTATTTTAATGAAATTGATAGATCCTCAAATAGATTTAAATACACAAGACTTGGCTAGAAATTTCATACAAGAGATTGAAGATTTAAAAGCTTATTTAAAGATAGATTCCACCTTTAATGGCCTAATTAAAGAAAGTGATATCACTGGTATTGTTGAAAAAGCATACAAAGAAGCAAATCCTCTTTACCCAGTACCTAAAATTTTTACAAGAAATGATTTTAGAGAATTAATAACTATAATTAATTAAGCATCATACGTTTACAACTTGACTTTTTGACTGATTATTCGATATACTAATACATAATTATATATCATGTGGAAGGGCGTTGATTTAATTGAAAAAAACGTACGGAGCGACATTGGTGTTGATCTTACTTCTTTTGTTTTGGTTTATCTTATCATTTGAGGTAAATTTCTATATAGCAATCATTGGCTTATTAGTGTCTCTGATGGTTGTATTTTTTAACTATGATTTAATCTTCAATAAAAATGAAATAACGAAACTCACAATCAGAACAATTATGCGATTTTTTGTTCTGATTTTTATTTTGCTTTATAACATTGTTGTTTCCAATATTGAAGTTGCAAAAATTGTATTAAGCAAAAAAATGCCAATTGATCCAGGCTTTGTGACCATTAAAAATAAATTAAATAAAGAGTTTAATCAAGCCTTATATGCTAACTCTATTACACTGACACCTGGGACTTTAACAGTAGACATGAATCATGGTGAAATTGTCGTTCATGGTTTATTAAGACAACATGTTAAGGATTTAGAAGGAAGTCGCTTAGAAAAGGCGTTTTTAGACCTAGAGAAGGTGAAAAAAAATGATTGAAACTGCTGTATTAATAGCAACTATTATCTTAGTGATTTTAACATTTGCTGGCTTATATAGAGCTATTGTTGGACCTACTGTAGAAGATAGAATTGTCGCAATAAACATGATTGCTACAAAGGTAACAACAATTATCGTTATGATTGCTTTAATAACAGATCAAAAATTTTTTGTTGATGTTGCACTTGTTTATGCATTATTAGGTTTTATTACTACAATCGGATTGGCTAAATTACTAATGAAAGGAAAATTAGGAAGATGGAAATAGTTGTAAATATAATTATATTATTATTTTTAATTTCAGGTATATTTTTCTTTTTTGTAGGTGTTGTTGGCCTATTAAGAATGCCTAATGTATTTACAAGAATGCATGCAACAACAAAATGTGATACCATGGGTGCCGGTTTAGTTTTTGCTGCATTAATCATGTGGCAAGGATTTACTTTTATATCAGCAAATATTTTATTGATTTTAATATTTGTTTGGATTACTAATCCTACAGCTGCACATGCAATCGCAAAAACAGCATATAAACGTATGGAATCAAGTTTATTAGAAGAGGACGGTGAATAACATGGTATATATCAATGTGTTCATCATTATTTTCTTGATTATTTGTGCTCTTGCTATTGGTAAGATAAAAGACCTCATTGGGGCGGTTGTTTTGTTTTCAGCCTATTCTTTAGTTATGTCAATTCTTTGGTTATTATTAAACTCACCAGATGTAGCCATCACTGAAGCAGCTATAGGTGCAGGCGTAACTTCGATTTTATTCTTTGCGGTCATAAGTAAAACAAAGAGGTACGAAAAATGAAGAATGTCATCGCAAATATTTTATTTATTGTCTTATTCATTATTTTAGTCATTGCTATTTTTGAAATGCCAACGAGCCCTTCAACAAACGCACCTGCATATAATGATGTGGTTGATTACTATGTAGAAGAAGGCGCAGATGAAACCAATGCTTCAAACCTTATTGCAGGTATACTCGCTGATTATAGAGGCTTTGATACATTAGGAGAAAATATCGTATTATTTACTTCAGTTGTTGCTGTAGGCTCAGTTTTAAGATCTACAAAATACGATAAGGAGGTCAAAGATAATGAATGATATTATTATTAAAAATATCACAAGAATCATTATTCCTTTTGCACAAATGTATGGCATATTTATCATTCTTAACGGGCATATTTCACCTGGTGGTGGATTTGCAGGTGGTGCTATTATTGGAACAACTTTGATTCTTTATACCCTTGTATTTGGTAGAGAAAAGGGTAAGAAAAAGTTTTCTCATAAAATGTCGGAAATATCTGAAAGTGGCGGAATAATGCTTTTTGTTATCATCGGTATGATTGGTATGATTACAGCCGGCGCTTTCCTTAGTAATCTAAGTGGAGGCTTCCCGCAAGGCCAACTTGGTGAAATTTTATCAGGTGGATTTATACCTATTTTGATGATTGGTATTGGTATTAAGGTAACCTCTACGATGATATCCTTATTTAACTTATTAATTGACGAGGAAAAATTATGAATATCATCGAAAGAATATTAGAAAATATTAATTATATCGGTGCCGTGGCTTTGTTCTTAATTGGTTTAAGGATTGTCGTTTTACATTCCAATTTAATTAAAAGAATCATGGGAATCAATATTATGGGGACAGGTGTTTTCTTGTTTTTTGTTGCTATAGGTAATGTAAGTGGCGGTGTTGTACCTATTGTAGGCGCTAACCCTGAAGGATCAACTTTTGTGAATCCCCTTCCCTCTGTATTTATCTTAACTGGGATTGTTGTTGTAGTTTCAATCACAGTATATTCCTTAAGTTTAGTCATTAGGATTTATCAGAATTACAATACTATTGATCAAAAAGAATTAGCTGAACTCATAAGTGAGGATAACAATGAACATTGAACAACTACCAATTATTAACTTAATATTATTTTTATTCATGGCTCTACTTATTCCTTTATTAAAGAGAAGACCCTTTAAAATTACCTTGATTCTTGGCTTTATAGTCATGTGTTTAGTATTGGCTTCATCTAGTCATTTACTATGGCATGTAAATGAAGTTGGAAGCTTTTCTTATACTTTTGGCGGTCACGAAGCAAGATATGGTATAGAGTTCTTGCTTACACCTTTTTCTGCCTTGTTTACTTGGGTGATTATTATTCTTGCTATGATTATTTATATTTATTCAAGTGGAGACGCTACAGAAGGTATTGAACAAAGTGAATATGGAAGATATTATGTATTATTGTTTATTCTTTTATTATCAATGTTTGGTATTTTATATACGAATGACTTATTTAATACATATGTATTCATTGAGATTCTATCCATAACAACGTGTGCCATTATTAGTATAAAAAAGAAAAAAGACACATATACATCAGCTTTTAGATATGTCATGATGAACGAAATAGGATCTTTATCATATTTGTTCGGTGTTGCATTAATTTATATGGCAACTGGATACACTAATATATCTATGGTTTCAGAAAGTATTCAAGTTGCTTTTGCATCATATCCTTTCAATATAGTTATTGCTTTAGCTTTTATGGTTATAGGTTTGGGAATAAAAGCAGCAATCTTTCCATTTCATATATGGTTACCGGATGCCCATTCAAGTGCCCCAAGTACTTCGAGTGCAATTTTATCAGCCATTGTAATTAAGGTGTATTTACTTGTTTTAGTTAAAATTTTATTTTCTGTCTTTGGAATAGATATTCTTGAACAAATGAACATGCCTTTAATTCTTTTAATCTTATCAGGAACAGCAATGATTCTAGGATCTATATTCGCTATTGCACAAAAGGATGTTAAACGAATGCTGGGATACTCGTCAGTAGCTCAAGTTGGATATATTTTATTAGGAATTTCTTTGCTTAGCTTTTTAGGATTACGTGCTGCATTTTTTCATATTATATCTCATGGTTTAATGAAAACGGCCTTATTCTTATCTGTTGGAGAAATTATATTCTATAAGAAAACACGAAAAGTGAATGATTTCGATGGTATGGGCTTTATTATGCCTGTAGCTATGGGTGTTTTTAGTATAGCTGCTTTAGGAATGATAGGTTTACCTTTAACTAGTGGTTTTATTTCTAAGTTAAATTTAGGTATAGCTGTATTAGAGAATAACTATCTAGTGTTCTTGGTAATCTTAATCATCTCCAGCCTCTTAAATGTTATTTACTATTTGCCAATTATCATTTTGGCATTTCTTAGAAATGAGAAGTATCATTATCGGATGACAACTATTGAAAAAACACCAAGAACGATGATTACACCATTGATCTTATTAGGTATTTTAATTGTGTCTTTAGGTTTATTTCCAAATGTAATTATGCCTTATATTGAAGCAGCAGTAGAAACTTTTATTTCATAATGAGGAGTTAATACATGAAAATAAGAAAAATGAAAGTTTTTGATAAAATGGCTAAAACCAATACTTTATTGGTTGTATTTGCCATGCTTCTTTTAAGCTTATTTATTGCTTATGCTAGTGATTGGTTTTCGATTAAAGAAACATTTTCAAATAGTGACTTTTATCAAACAATCATGATAGCCCCTTGGATTCAATATCTTCCTATAATCATTGTTGTGATTCCTATATTGGGTGCTATTATTGAAGTTTTAGTCGCAAAAAAATCAATTGATGAACGTGATAAATCTGTTATATATATGGGCTTATTAACACTGGTTATTGTTGTATTTATATATCCTTTAGCATTAGATGATATTATTCGCTTGGAATTGCCTAATGTTTTGTTGCTGGGATTAAGTTTTAGAGTTGATATGTTAAGCTACTCTGTTTTATTATTATCTTCATTTATATGGTTTTTCGTAATGATATATGCCCATGAATATATGAAAAAAGAAGAAAAAAGTACGAGGTTTTTCTTCTTTTTGGCATTAACATATAGTTCTGTATTAGGTGCTCTAATGTCAGGTGACTTACTGACTATGTTTTTGTTTTTTGAGATTATGACTGTTGTATCTTATATGTTAGTCATTCACGGTCAAAATGATTCATCTTATAAAGCAGGATATAATTATATCATTATGGGACTGATTGGTGGCTTCCTAATATTAACTGCTTTATTATTAGTCTATTTTAATGTAGGAGATTTACATTTTGCTTCCGCAATCGAGCGATTTGATGAACTCGGTAATTTAAAGTACTGGGTGATGGGGCTTTTAGTTTTTGGATTTGGTATAAAAGCAGGGATGGCACCAGTTCATGTTTGGCTACCAAGAGCCCATCCTGTAGCGCCAACACCTGCAAGTGCCCTCTTATCAGGTGTTATGATTAAAGTGGGTGCATTTGGAATTATTCGTGGTGCTTCAAGTTACTTTTTCCCAAGCAAGGATGTTGTTACGTCTGTGAATGATCCTATCTGGTTAACTTCTCAAAACATAGGGGCATTTATCATTTGGACGGGTATTATTACCATGGCTCTAGGGGTTTTTTTAGCCCTTCAACAAGAAAATATGAAAAAGATGCTTGCCTACCATTCAGTCAGTCAAATGGGTTATATAGTAACAGGTATAGGTGTTGCTCTTTACTTGGGCTATCAAGGAGCAATGGGGTATTCTGGAGCTATTTACCATATCATTAATCATGCTTTGTTTAAGTCTTTACTGTTTATGATTGCTGGTGTTATTTACTATCATACTAAAGAATTAAATATGTATAAATTAGGTGGTTTATGGAAGAAACTTCCCTTTACTACCCTAGTCTTTATAGTAGCTGCTCTAGGGATTAGTGGGTTTCCTCTCTTTAATGGATATGTTTCTAAAACGATCATTCATCATGGTTTAACAGAAGCTTATCATTATGGTAGTTCGAGTTTTATTTTTGCTGAAATTATTTTCATTATTGTGAGTGCGGGGACTGCTTGTTCGTTCATTAAAATGGGTTATTATACTTTCTTTAAGAAAACAGAAAATAATTATGATGAAATTCCTTATGATTATTCGAGTCATGATATAGCGTTATGGGCTATGGCTTTAATGATTATACTCATAGGTTTATCCCCTAAATTTATCATGAGTCATCTCATTATTCCACAATTAAATATGACGACCTATGATCCGGATTTCATTAATCACTATATATTAGGCCTAAATGTATTTGCAATTAAAGATATATTAACCACACTTGGGATTGTTGGTTTAGGGATAATCATTTTTCTTCTTGGAAAGAAGTATCATTTATTCCATTTACGTTTGCCAAAATGGCTTAGTATTGAATACATTTTCTTTTTACCAGCTTATCTATTAATGAAAAACTTATGTAGGATACTTTATGGAGACAAGTGTCCATATAATGAAGATGATTTTAAAAAGTTGAGTGAAGATGATATTGAAAAAGTTGGTTTTATAGATCGATTTATTATCACTAGTAATGTATTAAATAGAAGGTATGAATCATCAATCATTAGAGCAGACGCAATGATATATACTGTTGCTTTATTGTTTGTAATTATATTTATGATCAATTTATTATAAAAATGATGGGTGGCTATATGAAAAGGAAACTTAAAATACTTGATAATATGGTGTGGTCCAATGCAATCATGGTTGGATTATCTTTGGTGATTTTATTTCTTTTTGTAGCTTTCATTAGTGATTGGTTTTCTTTGCAAAGTACATTACGTACATTAAAAGGGTATGAAAGTTATCTTTCTTTTCTAAATAAACAATCAATTGATATTTTCATAATCATTTTAATTCCTATTGTAGGCGCATCTTTTGAATTGCTTTATAGGGAAAAAAATGTTGATTATAGAGATAAATCCCTGATTTATATGGGGTTTTTAGTCATTTTATTACTGATATTATTATATCCAAAAGTTATCATAGGTCAAGTTGATTATCAGTTTTCTAATGTATTATTGTTTGGTCTTAGTTTTCATATTGATATGCTTGGGTACACAGTTTTATTAATCACAGCCTTTGTATGGTTTTATGTCATTGTATATGCCCATGAATATATGAAAAAAGAAAAGCATAGTACCAGATTCTTTTTTTTCTTAGCTTTAACTTATAGTTCGGTATTGGGAACAATTATGTCAGGTGACTTATTAACTATGTTTTTGTTTTTTGAAGTCATGACTATTGCTTCCTATATGCTTGTGATTCATGGTCAAAATGAAGAGTCTTATAAGGCCGGATATAACTACATTATTATGGGATTAATTGGAGGTTTTTTAATCCTCACCGCTATTCTTTTGATATATTTTAATATCGGTGATTTAAGTTTTAAATCAGCTATTGTAAGACTTTCAGAACTTGGAAATCTTAAATATTGGATTATGGGTTTATTAGTTTTTGGTTTTGGTATAAAAGCTGGAATGGCACCAGTTCATGTATGGTTACCAAGGGCTCATCCTGTTGCTCCAACTCCTGCAAGTGCCCTTTTATCAGGTGTAATGATTAAAGTGGGTGCATTTGGAATTATTAGAGTTGCGGTGAGTTATTATTTTCCTGAAATAAACACTGTTTCAAGCGCTAGCGATCCTATCTGGATCACTACACAAAATATTGGGTCTATCATTATATGGACAGGAATTATAACCATGCTTATGGGTGTTGTTTTAGCGCTTCAACAAGCCAACATAAAGAAACTTTTGGCTTATTCATCAGTGAGTCAAATGGGATATATCTTGCTAGGGATTGGTCTAGCTTTATATTTGGGTTATGAAGGCGCAATGGGTTATTCAGGAGCCTTATACCATATTATTAATCACGCACTCTTTAAATCATTATTATTTATGGTTGCTGGTGTGATTTATTATCACACCCATGAATTAGATATGTATAAATTGGGCGGTATTTGGAAAAAATTACCTGTGACAACTATTATTTTTGTAATTGGCATGTTTGGAATTATAGGTATGCCATTGTTTAACGGTTATATATCTAAGACTTTACTACATCATGGCTTAGTAGAAGCATATCAACATGGATCCTCAATCTTTATTATCGCTGAAGTACTCTATATTATAGCGAGTATTGGCACGGTCACTTACTTTGCCAAAATGTTTTATTATGTTTTTATAAAAGACAATCATAATGAGTACAAAGATTTAACTTTTGATTTTTCTAGTTTAGATTTAGCTTTAATATCAATGAGTTTATTGATTATTTGGATTGGTGTAAGACCAGATTTTATTTTAAACTATTTCATTGTACCTCAATTAAATGTGATGGCTTATTCATCAGATTTTGTGCAATCGTATATAATGACTATTGAATTTTTTAAACTCTATGATATATTGATGGCTATAATGATTATTTTAGCAGGCTTTATATTATTCTTGATAGGAAAAAGATATCACTTATTTACTAAAAAAACACCTAAGTGGTTGAGTATTGAATACATTTTCTTTTTGCCAGCTTATTTATTCATGAAAAACCTTTGTAAAATTCTTTATGGAGAAAAGTGTCCATATAATGAAGAAGAATTTTCAAAATTAAAAGAGAGTGATACCAATAAAGTTGGCTTTATAGATCGCTTCGTTATAACAGTCAATGTATTAAACAGGAAATATGAAAACACAATCATTACAGCAGATGCATTTATTTATGTGCTTTTTATATCTGCTTTATTGATTTACTTACTACTAACCAACATATCCTTGCTCGCTTTATAAATAAAAAAACTTTTTCTAAGTATTTTTGCTGGTTGAAATTTTGAATGTTTGCTATAATATTTAAAATGAGGTGAAAATATGGATGAAGCAAGAAGTGATTTACTAGGTAAAATGGATGTAAAAAAAGCCTTAATTAAACTATCGATTCCTGCCACAATTGCAATGATTGTGACAGCTTTATATAATTTAGTTGATACTATATTTGTAGGACAAGGATCAGGTGAGATTGCAATCGGAGCCTTATCTATTGCCAATCCAGTGCAGATGATTGTCATGGCATTTGGGCTTATGATTGGTATTGGAGCATCATCAGTTTTTTCTAGAGCGTATGGACGAAACGATAAAGAGTATATGAGACGATCTGTAAATACAGCCGTTTTTATGGGCGTGGTATTTTCAGTTATCATTGCAGTAATTGGGATTGTCTTTTTAGATGATTTATTATATTTCTTTGGTGCAACTGATGGTAATATTGCTTATGCTAGAGATTATCTTTTTTATATTTTAATTGGTTTAATACCCTTTTCTCTTTCAGTTATTTTTAATAACTTAGCAAGAGCAGAAGGAAGAGCTAATGTAGCAATGATTTCAATGGTGATTGGAGCGGGCGTTAATATTATCTTAGACCCAATATTTATTTTTGATTGGGGCTTAGGTATGGGCGTCAAAGGGGCAGCTATTGCAACTGTAATTGCTAAAACTGCATCATTTATTTATGTCTTTATGGCATCAACATCATCTAAGTCTAAACTCAATATTAACTTAAGAAAATTATACGAAGTTGATTTCAAAATGATGGGAGAAATTTCTTCTATTGGATTTTCATCTTTTATAAGAAACGCTTTAGGGGCTTTCCTTGTCATATTGATTAATAACTTAATTAAAGAATATAGTCCTGGAGAACCAGAGATTTATATATCCATATTTGGTGTTGTTAACAGATTAGTTATGTTTTTGCTTATGCCAGGATTTGGCTTAGTTCAAGGCCTTCAACCTATTGTGGGTTATAATTACGGGGCAAAACTATATCAAAGATTGTATACTGTTATTGGCTATACAATGAAATTACTAGTATTTTACTTTATAGGAGCACTTGTATTAACCTTAATCTTCTCCAACCAATTGTTCTCACTCTTTAGTTCGGAAACAGACTCCATACTCCTAAATGAGGGTCCAAATGCATTAAGGATTGTTTCTTTAGGATTCG
Source organism: Mycoplasmatota bacterium (assembly GCA_018622675.1). Classification (GTDB taxonomy): domain Bacteria; phylum Bacillota_I; class Bacilli_A; order Izemoplasmatales; family Hujiaoplasmataceae; genus Hujiaoplasma. The sequence continues at coordinate 1,359,726 of CP076020.1, read as the reverse complement.
TTGTCATAGGATTCCAAGTTATCTTATCAAGTGTTTACCAAGCGATGGGTTATCCTGTTAGAGCCTTTCTAGTTGCTGCTTCAAGACAATTTATATTGTTTGTTCCTATTGTTTTATTGTTTACATATTTGTTTGGTATTTCAGGTATTTGGTGGACATTTGTTGCGGCGGACATCATAGCTGGTCTAATCTCAATGTTTGTTTTTAGATACGAAATGAAAGACCTACATAAAAAAATCCCACAGTCAATTCAAGAACTTAGTTAAAGGAGCCATTTAATGGGCATAATCATTAGTCGTTCTTTAGATATTCATTATAACCTAGCAACTGAAGAATATTTGCTTAGGCATTATGATTTAAAAGAAGATATTCTCTTTATTTGGTATGGTTCAAAAGCTTTTGTATATGGGAGAAACCAAAATCCTTTTATTGAAATAAATTCTCAATATTTATTAAATGATTCAATTCCTAAAATAAGAAGAGTATCTGGTGGCGGGACCATCTATCAAGACAATGGTACCATCAATTTTTCTTATATCACCCATGATTATAAAAACAAAATCAACAATTATTTGTTTTTTCTGCAACCCGTGATTGATCTTTTAAAGTCTAAAGGACTTAATGCTCATTTTCAACCAAAATCGCACTTATTTGTGAATGACAAAAAGATATCCGGAAATGCACAGGCCTTTATTAATAATCGGTTATTACATCATGGTACTTTATTGTATGATACAGATCTCAATATTATTCATCAAGCTTTAATTGATCATAGTCAAGAAGCCAAAGGACACCAGGTATTATCAAATAAACAACCTGTTGAAAATTTAAAAAATATGCTTTCAACTGATATGACTAACTTCGTTAAAGAAATGATTGAAAAAATATCAAAAGATAGAAATATTTCATTAAATGAAATAGTCCTTGATAAAAATAAAATCAATGAAATTAAAAAAGAAAAATACCTTTCTTGGGATTGGAACTTTGGGAAAACTCCTAAGTTTTCAATAGAAACATTCTTAAAAGATCGCTTAGTCAATATCCATGTAGAGAATGGAATAATTAAAGACATCGATTTGAAAGACAAAGATCAATGGATAGGTATTAAATATTATTCGCAAGCATTTTTTAAGTTGATTAACTTATATAAGTAAAAGAACCTAATCATAAAGATTAGATTCTTTTTTTGGCCTATAGCCTATAACAGAGAAAAAATTAAATATGGATTGCTTTGTCCACAATACCCCAAGCAGCTTCGTTAAATACTTCAGAGATTGTTGGATGTGGATGTATAGCGTGTGCTATTTCGTCAGCTGTTCCTTCAAGTTTCATAGTCATGACAGCTTCACTGATTAAATCAGATGCATTATCTGCCAGAATATGAACACCTAATATTTCGTTATATTTTTTAGATGCAATAATTTTAATAAAACCATCTGTTTCATTAGCTGATAAAGCTTTTCCGTTGGCTTGTAAAGGGAAAGTAGAGGTTTTATAGTCTAGGTTTGCTTCTTTAGCCTCTTTCTCAGTGTAACCTATTTGCGCAATTTCAGGAAAAGAGTATATAGCAGAAGGTACTTGTTTGTAATCCATAACTTCTTTTTCACCTAATATATGATTGATTGCTAATATGCCTTGGTGTGACGCGACATGAGCCAACATCATTTTTCCGTTCATATCGCCAATAGCATAAACATTGTCTAAGGAAGTTTTCATTGCATCATCAGTTTTAACAAAGTTATTATTCATTTTTAAGTCTAAAGATTCATAACCTTTTGTGTTTGCCTTCATTCCAACAGATAATAATACTTTATCTGTTTTTATTGTTTGTTCATTACCTTTAGAATCCTTATAAATTACTTCATTCTTAGCTATTTTTGTAACTGATGAATCAGTTAATATATTCATTTTTTCTTTTTTAACTATTTTTAAGATAGCGTCTCTAATATCATCATCAACATTTAGTAATATTCTATCTTCTCTTTCAATGATGGTCACATGACTACCGAAACTATTAAATATAGTAGCAAACTCTAAACCTATGACACCACCACCTATAATAACTAAATCTTTAGGGATATCTTCTATGTCTAGTAATTGTTTGCTAGTCATTAATAATCCTTTATCATAAGCTTCTTTTAATCCGTCAATGGGTGGGAGTATCGGTGATGCACCAGTTGAAAGGATGATATGTTTAGTCTTAATTGTTTGATCATTAATGATAATTTCATTTTTGTTTTTAACTTCTCCAAAACCCTCGTAGATATCAACATTATTTTTCTTTAGTAACATCTTTACACCACCTGTTAAACGTCTAACAATGCGGTCTTTTCTTTTAATAATTGCTTTCCAATTTGGTTTTATATCATCATTATTAGCGATATCAATCCCATAATCTTTGGCATGCATAAATTGTTTATATACTTTGGCACTTTTTAATAAAGACTTGGTAGGAATACATCCCCAGTTTAAACAAACACCACCAATTGCTTCTTTTTCAATAATGGCTGTTTTTAAACCTTTTTGTGCAGCTTTTATAGCCGCTACATATCCACCAGGTCCGGCGCCGACTATGACAACGTCATATGTATTCATATAATCATCCTTTCTTAGTTCATCAATAAAAGTAAGGGGTCTTTAAGGTATTTTTTAAAGGCTAACATTGCGCGACCGCCATCAGCACCATCAATGATTCTATGATCAAATGTTAGTGATAATGGCAATATATCTCTTATCACGATTTCATTATTTCTAACAACAGGTTTTTTATCAATTTTACCGATGCCTAAAATAGCTACTTCTGGATGCTTAATAACTGGTGTACCAGATATAGCATCAAATGCTCCGAAGTTTGTAATTGAAATCGTACCTTTTTGTAAATCACTTAATTGTATTTTTCTCTCTTTTGCTAAATCTGCCAGTTCTTGTACTTTATTAGCAGTCTCAAAAAGACTCAATTGATCAGCGTTTTTAATATTAGGAACTATTAATCCATCAGGTGTATCTACAGCGATACCTATATTGATATCATTTCTATAAATGATTTCTTCATTAACTTGGTCATAAGAACTATTTAGTATTGGATAATCTTTAATCGCTTTTGTTAATGCTTTAATGATAAAAGCCATGTAAGTTAACTTAACACCTTTATTAGCAGCCTTTTCTTTATGTTCATTTCTAAAGTTAACTAAGTCTGTTACATCTAACTCATCAATTAAAGTTGTATGTGGAATAACTTGTTTTGAAACAGTCATAGCCTTAACAACACTGCGGCGTAATGTTGAAATTTTTTCTCGTTTATCGCCTTCATAAGCTTTAATTTCAGGAACATCGATCCTTGATTGTATAGATGATTTTGACTTGCTTGAAGAATCATCGCTTTGTTTATAATTTTCTATATCCTCTTTCAATACTCGCCCATGTTCGCCAGTGCCTTTAACTTGGTTAATATCAATATCTAAATCACTTGCCATTTTTCTTGCAACTGGTGTAGCGAGTACTTTTTGATTGTTATTAGTTGTCTTCTTAGTTTCTTGAGATGATTCAATCACTTCATCAGAAGATTCTAATTTACCAACAACGCCACCTTCATCTTCGTCTTCTTCATCCTCTGTGGCTTTTTCTTCTTTGCTTTCTTCAGAAGTAGAAGGTTGGTCTTTGGGATGATCAGTTTCTTCACTCGATTCATCAACACCTTCACCGTCATCGATTTTGGCCAATAAATCACCAACTTCAATCATCTCACCCTCGTCGGGTCCAAGTTCTATAATGGTACCATCTACTGGGCATGGGATTTCAGCGTTGACTTTGTCTGTTTCAACAACAACTAATGTTTCACCCTCTTCAATTTTGTCACCTTTTTTATATTTCCATTCTAATATCTTACCTTCGTGGATACCTTCACCGATATCCGCAAATTTAAAATTAAACATTATGATTCCTCCTTAGGCTTTTTGAGCCATGAGTTTTTTGACTTCATAAGCAATACGTTCTGGTTTAATGATAAAATGTTCTTCGCCTTTTGGTAGTGGAATTGTCACATCAAATCCAGTCAATCTTTTTGGTGCGGCTTCTAGATAGAAGAAAGCTTCCTCATTAACTCTAGATACGATTTCAGCTGCTGGGCCAAATGATTTATATGCTTCATGAACAACTAAGACTCTACCAGTTTTCTTAACAGATTCTATAATTGTTTCTGTATCCATTGGCGCAATTGTTCTTAAATCAATAATTTCAGCATCTATACCATCAACTTGTTTCATAGCCTTTTCAACTTCTCTAACAAGTGCTCCCCATGCAACAATAGTTAGGTCTTTTCCTTCTTTAACTACTCTAGCTTTTCCAATTTCAACTTCGTATGGTTCATCAGGTATATCTTGTTTAAAGGCTCTATATATTCTCTTCGGTTCCATAACGATCACAGGATCAGGGTGGTTGATTGCGGCCATCATTAATCCTTTAGCATCATATGGTGTAGAAGGAATAACGAGTTTTAAACCAGGTATGTGTGCATATAAGGTTTCTAAACTTTCCGAGTGGTGTTCTAAGGCTCTTACGCCTCCACCATATGGCATTCTAACGACCATTGGTAGATGGTATTTGCCACGCGTACGGTTTCTAAATCTTGCGGCATGAGATACTACTTGATTGTATCCAGGCAAAGAAAATCCTGAAAATTGCATTTCTACAACAGGTTTTAATCCATTGATAGCCATTCCGATAGCACTACCAACAATCGCTGCTTCAGCGATAGGTGTATCAAACACTCTTTGTTCTCCGTATTTTTTCTGTAAACCAGCAGTTGCTCTAAAGACGCCACCTTCAAAACCGACATCTTCACCATAAACAACAACTGAATCATCTTTTTCCATTGATTGGTCAAGGGCCTCGTTAATTGCTTGTAATATTGTTTTAACAGCCATTATTCTGCACCTTCCTCATCTAAATATTCTTGGTATTCTTTCATTTGTTTTGTTAATTCTGGTGTCATAGATCCATAAGTATATTCAAAGATATCTTTTAAATCTACAATACCCATATTTTCAACTTCTTTAAATGTATCTAAAACTTCTTTTTTACTTGATTCATGTAATTCTTTGTCTTTCTTTTCAGACCAATATTTTTTATCTATCATATATTGTTTAAAACGTTTTAAAGGATCTTTTTCTTCCCATTCTTCAACTTCTGAATCTTCACGGTAAAGTTTTGGATTATCAGAAGTCGTATGAGCACCCATACGATAAGTAACAGCTTCAATCAAGGTTGGTCCTTCTCCCTTTGCGGCTCTTTCTCTGGCTTTTTCTGTTGCAAGGTACATGGCCAGTGGATCATTACCATCTACTTGAATACCGGGTATACCATAAGATATAGCTTTTTGAGCTAATGTTTTTGATTTGATTGTTTTATCTCTTGGTGTAGAGATAGCATATTGATTGTTTTGGATCACAATAATGACTGGCAAATTATAAGCAGAAGCGAAGTTCATCCCTTCATGAAATTCACCATGTGATGTTCCGCCGTCACCTATATAAACAATCGCTGCTTCACCAGTTTCTTTAAGTTTAGCGGCATAAGCAAGTCCGGCAGCATGAGAAATTTGTGAACCAATCGGAACATTAACTGGTAATACTTTAACATCATCATCGTACCTTGAACCCCATTCATTACCCAACCAGTATAAGAATGATTGTTTAAGGGTAACACCTTTATACAACATTGAGTTAAGTTCTCTAAAAGCTAGAACCAACCAATCTTTTTCTTCCATAGCTGCAATTGAACCCAATTGTGCAGCTTCTTGACCGTGGTTAGGAGCGTATGTTAACATCCTTCCTTGTCTTTGAAACTGTACTGCTTTATCATCAGCTATTCTTCCTAAAACCATTGTCTTATACATTTTTAATAAGGTATCTTTTTTGATTTTAGGGACTAATTTATCATTAACGATTTTCCCATTTTGATCTAAAATTTGGAGCATTTCTCCTTTTAGTGGATCAAATTTTTCGAATAACATATATATAAACCTCCTATGCTTATTTAGAACTTTTGTTCTACAAACATATTATAACTTATTTGTTAGACGTGTCTAACCAATATGCATGGCTAGAAGTTGTATAATAAACTATTTCTAATTCGAATTAATTATAGGCGATTTAATTCTTGTTTACATATGGTATACTATAAAAAAGGATTAATTTTCGGAGATTATTATGAACTTGCAAGACATTTATAAAGCTGTTCAAATCAGGTTAAAATCAGTTGAATTTGAAAAGTTATGGCCGGCTTTTAAGGCTTATAATTTTGCTTTATATAATCAAGAAAATGTCGTATTAAAAGATAAGGTTATTCCCATGAATGATCAATTTGTTGGCAATACAGTTATAAAATATGATGGCTTTGTCATTAGTCAATATTTCTTGATGACTGAAGAAAAAGGTGTGCTATATGGGATTTTATCTTTGACTATGACGGTCATATGACCAATAAAGTATATGAAATAGAAGGGGGCTTACAATGGAAGCAACTATTCAAATGATGATTTATGCCTTATTAATTATCATGTTTGTTTTTGATTTATGGCTATCTATATTAAATTATAAAAATAGGAATGCAGAGATACCAGAACTTGTTAAAGATGTCTATGAAGATAAAGCATATGAAAAATACCAAGAATATGCTATGACCAACTATAAGTTTGGCTTAGTGATAAAGACTGTAAATTTATTGGTCATTGTTGTTTTATTGGCATCAGGTTTTTTTAACTGGTTAAATGACTTTGTTGTATCCATCTACCAAAGCTATTATATTGAGATATTAATGTTTTTATTATTTTATTATGTCATCAATTTTATTGTTGAAACTGTTTTTGCTTATATTAGAGCTTTTAAAATAGAAGCATCCTTTGGCTTTAACAAAATGACAAAGAAAACTTTTGTTAATGATAAAATTAAGTCATTTATCCTAACTCTTTTTTTAGGTGGGGGTTTGATTTATGGCTTATTGGCTTTGAATAAAAATACTAACTGGATGTTTTTCATATATGCTTGGCTATCACTCATTGTTATTATCATTGTAGTTAATTTAATATATACCAGTGTCATCGTCCCATTATTTAATAAATTAAAACCTTTAAAAGATGGAGAACTTAAAAAGAAAATTCATGTTTTTGCTCATAGTGTTGGCTACCAAATAGATAAAATATCAGTCATGGATGCATCCAAAAGATCTTCAAAACTGAATGCATATTTTTCTGGTTTTGGAAAGTCAAAAAGAATTGTATTATATGATACTTTGATAGAGAAAATGACGGACGAAGAGATAGTAGCTGTTTTAGCACACGAGATTGGCCACAGTAAATATAAACACATTATTTATAACTTGTTTCAAACCATAGTAGTACTAAGTATTTATATATTATTCTTAACATTGTTTTTAGAGCAATCAATATTTAGTGAAGCATTTGGTTTTAGTGAAATAAATATTGGCTTTAATTTAATTTTATATTCTATTATATTATCACCGGTATTAACGATTGTATCGATGGTTAGTTCGTTTATATCAAGGAGGTTTGAGTATCAAGCAGACCATTTTGTCAAAGACAATTACAATGAAGAAGAATTGATATCTGCACTTAAGAAATTATCTAGAGAAAATTACGCTAACTTAACACCACATCCATTATATGTGAAATTGATGTATTCACATCCTCCTGTTTCTAGTAGGATTAAAGCATTAAAATAAAAAAAACCCCGTTATTTTAAAAATATAACGGGGTTTTCTTCTTATAATTTATATGTTTTAAAGCATGTCTTTATTTTCAAGCATCAGTGCTAAAATAACTCGATCTGTATCTTTCATTCCTTCGCTTGCCATTTTACCGACAGCAGTAATGGTGTCATCAGCACTGTCTTTTAAGATGCCAGATAAAGGATTGTATTGTTTATTTTCCATCGCTATGTGATGGCCTAGAAAAGATGCTTCAAGGCCTGTCACTATTTTTGACGCACATGAAGGTTTAGCCCCATCACATACAACGCCAGATACATTGGCTAAGGCATTGGTAATAGACATTTTTACTTGTTCAACTGAACCGCCTTCTAAATAGGTAATAGTCGCACCACTTGATACAGTCGCACTAATTGCCCCACAAAAAGCAGATAATCTTCCAATATAACCTTTTTGATATATTGTTAGTAAGTTAGATAAAACAAGTGCACGTAACATTTTTTCTCCTGAAACACCTAAATAATCAGCGTATATAATCACTGGGATAGAAGATGCAATGCCTTGGTTTCCACTGCCCGAATTAGTAATAACCGGCAATGAACAACCGCTCATACGAGCCTCTGAGGCGGCGGCTGTGTAAGCCTTGATTTTTCCAAATATAGTTTTATCATGTTTTAAAATCGTTTTACCAATTTCAACACCAAATTGTCCATTGATGCCTTTTTCGGCGATAGCCATATTGTCTCTTATTTGCCGACTCAAAATGCTTTTTAGTTTTTTATAATCTGTATGATTTGCAAAGTCTACAATACCTTCAATGGTTAAAAAAGACCGATCAGTTTCAACGCCAAAATAATCTTTTTTAATATCATCCTTCTCAAAAATAATTTGATTGTTTTTTATTATCTTTACTATATTTGTATGTAGGTTTTGTATTTCTATAGTTACAAAATCATTGTTACGAATAGCTTTCAAAGTAAAATGAAGATTTAGGTTGGTATCTAACAAAGTGGTTTTAACCATTTTTTTTAAAATATATTGATTTATCGTTTGTAAATCATCGTTATTAATATTGGAAATAACTTCTAAATCTAATGAACTATCGCCACCAATCATTCCGGCGATTGCGGCTGCTTCAATACCGACAAGATTACCAGTATTTGGTACTGTGACACATCGGATGTTTTTTATTAAGTTACCACTGGCTGAAACTATTATTTTTTCTGGGATTGAACCTAAAATTTCTCTTGCTTTAGCAGAAGCAAAAGCAATAGCTATTGGTTCTGTACAGCCTTTTGCAGGAACCAGTTCTTCTTCAAGTATTTGATAAATTTGCTTTTCATAGTTCATTGACATTTATAAACCTCTTCTTTATTATCTTTAATACGATATTAGCATAGTAAATAATCAAAGTCAATCACTCTATGTGCATTTAATCATACTTTAATATTCTTTGTTTTGTGATATAATATTATCGTTATATAAATGTTGAGAGGAGTCATTAATTATATGAATAAAAAATTACAAGAAATCGCAAATGCGATTTTTCCTGAAATTAATTTAACAATGAATGATTTAGAAAATAAATATCCAAAAAGAGACTTACCTGAAAATGCAATTGTAACAAGGTTTGCTCCAAGTCCAACAGGTTTTTTACATACAGGTTCTTTATTCACATCATTGGTTAGTTATAGATTTGCTAAACAAACAAATGGAGTCTTTTTCTTAAGATTAGAGGACACTGATCAAAAACGAGAAATAAAAGGTTCCGGGGATAAAGTTATTGAACAATTAAAAACATTTGGTATAGTACCAGATGAGAGTTATATGGATGAAAATACACCTTATGGGCCCTTGGTTCAATCAAAAAGAAAAGAGATTTACCATGCAGTCATTAAATCAATGATTGCCACTGGAGATGCATATCCTTGTTTTTGCACACATGATGATTTAGCAGCAACTAGAAAACATCAAGAAAAAAATAAATTACTTCCTGGTTACTATGGAAAATTTGCAACTTGTAGACATTTGAATCCAAATGATGTTCTTGAAAGAATTCAGAATGGTGATGATTTTGTTATTCGATTTAAATCAAATGGTAAAGATGATCAAAGAGTTAGTTTTACAGATGCTATTAGAGGAGATATTGAGTTTCCTGAAAATATATTGGATATTGTGATTATGAAAAGTGATAAACTACCAACATACCATTTCGCTCACGTTGTTGATGATCATTTTATGAGAACGACACATATTACAAGAGGAGAAGAATGGATGTCTTCAGCGCCTATTCATCTTGAAATGTTTGATCGACTTAATTGGCAAAGACCCATTTATGCTCATTTTCCTGTAATTATGAAACTAGATGATGGAAAAAGAAGGAAACTATCAAAAAGAAAAGATGAGGAAGCGAGTGTTGATTATTTCTTAGAAAAAGGCTATCCAATTGAAGGTTTCTTAGAATATCTTATGACCCTAGCTAATAGTAATTTTGAAGAATGGCGAATTCAAAATCCAGAATCCAATATTTATGATTTTGAATTATCCTTTAATAAAATGAGTTTAGATGGCGCTTTGTTTGATATAGAAAAAATTAAGTCGATCTCTAAGGATAGATTATCAATAATGGATGCGACTTCATTTACTGATAAAGCATTAACTTATGCTAAAAAATATGAGCCTAGACTACAGGAACTTATAGAGCTAGATAGAGATTATTTTGAAGCAATTATTAATATTGGAAGAAATCAGAAAAAGCCTAGAAAAGACCATGAAAAATATAGTGATGTATTTTCTTTTGTAAGTTTTATGTATGATAAGTATTTTTATGAAATGATTCAAGTTTTGCCTTTTAGTGATCGGTTTGACTCTCAATTGATTAAGGATATTTTAGATGAATATATGAAAGACACAGGGCTTAAATTAGACCAAAATGAGTGGTTTAATAAACTTAAAAACAAGGCAGTTGAAAGAAAATTTGCAGCTAGGCCAAAAGATTATAAGAAAAATCCAGATGAATTCATTGGTCATGTAGGAGACTATGCTGAGATTATTAGAATTGCATCGTGTGGAAAACCAGATACTCCTAATTTTTATGATATTTTACAAATTTTAGGTGAAGAGCGAGTTATAGAGCGAATTAAATATACAAAAAATTTATTATAGTTATAATCTAAAAAAATATTATTTTTTCACTATAAAAATATCAGTTTATCTTGTATAATAAAATCAATTAATTGTTTTTAAAATACAGGTGACATAACTGGTATTTTTTTTTATAAAATATAAGGGAGGAAGAAAGATGTTTGTTGTAAAAAGGAATGGTGTTAAAGAAAAGTTTGATAAGAAAAAAATTGCGGATGCAATGTATAAAGCTTATCGAAGTGTAGGAAATAAGAAAACAAAAGCTCAATGTACAGAATATGCAAAAAAAATATGTGAGGATTTTGAAGGCATAGAAGAAGTTTCTATTGAGAAAATTCAGGATACAGTTGAATTATTTTTAATGGAGAATAAAGATTATGAAGTTGCTAAGTCTTACATAAAGTACAGGGAAAAACAACGACTTGATCGAGAAAATCCATGGAGTGATAATGATGAACGCCAAGACTTAATTTTGCAAAAATATCTTTTACCTAACGAAACAAAGAAAGAATTTTTGAAAAGAGTTTCTTTTAAAAGACCTGCATTGCAAAAAATCCTTAGACATAAAGAAGCAATCTTTGCAGGTAGAAACCTTTATGCTATTGGTAGAGAAGGAAATATTACAGGAAGTAATTGTTATGTAACTGAAGATCCTAAGGACAGCTTAGAAAGCATCTATAAAGTAGATTATCAAATAGCTAGAACGTATAGTTATGGTGGTGGTCAAGGGATGAATCTTTCTAATATTAGACCAAAAGGTGCCAAGGTTAATAACAGTTCGAATACAACACCTGGTGTTATGGTCTTTGCTGAAAAATATTCTCACACAACTCTAAATACTCAACAAGAGAGCAGGCGTGGGGCTTTAATGTTAGTTTTAAATGTTGATCACCCAGATATTATTGAGTATATAACGACTAAATTAGATTTAACAAAAATTAATGGTGCCAATATCTCTGTTGCCTTAACTGATGAATTTATGAAAGCTGTAGAGGCTGATGAAGTTTGGTCAATGAGATATACAACACCTTATGAAGATATTTTGAAACAAGTTAAAGCAAGAGATTTACTTGAATTAATCAGTTATTCAGCACATACAATGGGCGATCCTGGTATCATGTTCATCGATCACATGAATGATTATCATTTAATGAGTGAATATGAAGATGTCAAATTTACAGCAACTAACCCATGTGGTGAACAACCATTAATGGCTCATGGTTCTTGTAATTTAGGAAGTGTTAATTTAAATGCCTTTGTTAAAAATCCTTTTACTGATGATGCAGTATTTAATTGGGAACGATTTGATCACGTAGTCGAAGAGATGATTTGGTCACTTGATGATTTATTAACAATGTTAGGGGATAGGCACGCCTTAAAAGAACAAAGAGAACATGTGAAAAAATATAGAGAAGTTGGACTTGGCGTTATGGGATTAGCGGATTTAGCTTTAAGCATGAAAATGCCATATGGGTCAGATGAGTTTATTGCTTTTCTTGACGAGTTGATGAGTAGAATGATCAACCAAGCCGCTATTGCTAGTGCGTTGAATGCTAAAGAAAAAGGTGTTTTTCCTGAATATGATTATGACAAAATATCAGCTTCAACATTTTATAAAACTGTAATTAAGAAAGAAACCGATGAAATTATTAAAAAATATGGTTTGAGAAATTCAAGATTATTAAGTATCGCTCCAACTGGATCAATCAGTAACATATTAGGCGTTAGTGGTGGTGTTGAACCCTATTTCCAAATCAATTATACAAGAAGAATCATTTCTATGTTTGAACAAGAAAAGAAAATAACTGTTTGGGAAAAAACACCATTAGCTATGGCAAAAGCATTAGACATTGATCCAAGTGATTTGCCAGAGTGGACAAGAATTACTTCTCAAAATATCAGTTTTCAAGAGAGAGCAGAAGTACAATCAACGATTCAAAAATATGTTGATACAGCTATCTCTTCGACATTCAATTTACCAAATAGTGCCACTGTTGAAGATGTCATGAATATTTATATGACAGCCTGGAAAAAAGGATTAAAAGGGGCTACAGTTTTTAGAGACCGTTGTGCTAAAATTGGAATTTTATCAGGTGTAACAGAAGAAACTGAAGATCTAAATCCTGCTTTACCACCTAAATTCAAGGTAGATGAAAAGTGGACAGATTTAACAACAAAAAAAGTTAAAGAATATCAAACAGATGTTATTATTGAAGATACTATTTATAAACCAAAACGATTTGAAAAAGAACTATGTCCGATTTGCAAATCTGTACTTGTAAAAAAAGAAGGATGTATACAATGTTCTAATAATGATTGTGATTATGAGAAATGCGCAATTTAATAAACTATGGTGTTGAATTTCAACACCATTTTTTTTCATAAAATCCTATTCATATGTTATAATTATCATGTTTGAAAATAAAAAATAAGGATGAGTTTATGGAGACATTATTATTTGCTATCAATGCAGTGTTACCAATTATTATTTTAATGGCTGTTGGGTATTTTTTAAAACATATAAAGTTTATTAATGATTCTTTTTTAAGTATAGCTAATAAATTTGTTTATAAAATATCTTTACCAGCTTTATTATTTTACAATATTTACAAAATCGAATCATTTAGTGCAATTGAATGGAACCATGTGTGGTTTGCTAGCTTAGGAATTGTTTTTTTGTTTATATTAGGGATGGTTGTCGTAAAGATCGCTATTCCCGAGAAAAAACAAAAAGGAGTGATTGTTCAAGTTATATTTAGAGCTAATTTTGCTATCATAGGGATACCACTAGCACAAGCTATTGGTGGTGAGCAAGCTGTGATAAATTTATCTATGATATCTGCCATTGCTATTCCTTTAATGAATATATTGAGTGTATTAGCGTTAACAATGTATATAAAAGACAATCAATCTGGACAAGTAATAAGCACCATTAAAAAAATCATTTCTAATCCTTTAATTATTGGTATATTCTTAGGCTTAATTGTGTTGTTTGTTAGAAGTTTTATACAAACAGATACTTTAGGTAATCCAGTGTTTATGATGCAAAATCAGTTAAAATTTATTTTCCTGCCTGTTCAATGGCTAGGACAAACAACGACACCATTAGCGCTAATAGTGCTTGGTGGTAGATTTGAGTTTTATGTAATTAAACATCTATCTAAGCAAATTTTCATTGGTACAGTCATGAGAGCACTTGTCGCACCATTAGTTGTTTTAGGAGCTGCAGTCATTATTGATCAAAACTCAGAGTACTTTAATTTCACATATTTAGTTTATCCTGCGTTTATATCATTGTTTGCGTCACCAACGGCAATCACTGGCGCTGTGATGGCCAAAGAAATGGATAATGACGCTGATTTAGCCAATCAATGTGTTGTCTGGACAACTATTATTTCCATTTTTTCTATATTTTTAACAGTATTAATACTAAGGTTTACAGGCATATTATAAAAAATAATTCCAACATATGTTGGAATTATTTAATGCTCAAGTAAATTTGAGTATTTTCAGGATCTTTCACAAGTAAGCCATGAGAAGTTTCTTCGAATGATATATTTTGTTTCATTAGGTTATCATAAGTTTCTTTATATTTTTCGCAGTTAGGATAAGTTATCGTAAAAGATTTCATCTTTTGTTGGCCGCTCTTAGAGTCTTTCCAGGAGTTTATTGCTAAATGATGATGATAATTCTTATCGGACATAAATACTGCATCTCTTATACTATCATTGATGATATCAAATCCGATAATTTTGTTATAAAATTCTTTTGTTTCTTCAAGTTTATCTACTTGTAAATGTAGATGACCGATAGTTGATTCAACAGGTAATGTAGAAAAAATATCGTTATCATCAGCTGAATAGTAGACACCCTTGTAATCGAATGGAAGTGTATCCATTTTTATTGATTTATCATTAGTATTCCATGTTGAATCATCTTTATCACAAGAAATTTCTATTCCAAATCCATCGGGGTCTTGTAAATAAATTGCCTCACTAACTAAATGATCTGCTGCACCATCTATTGGAATTTGTTGAGCAATTAGATGCCGCAAAAATTTCCCTAAATCATTCCGCGTTGGTAATAGAATCGCAAAATGATAAATATTCATTTTCTCTTGTTTTTCGGAATTTTTGTTATCTTGATGTAATCTAATAATTTCATTCTGATGATCGACAGTAAGAGCTATATATTTGTAATTCTCTTCTAATATATTAAAACCCATTTTTTTGGTATAAAATCTCCTGCTAACTTTTAAGTCATTTACTAATAGATCTATTTTTGATATGTGAATAGCGTCTTTATGGTAATAGTAAATCATAAACGCCTCCTTCTATTCATCATTATAACCAAAAGAGCCTATATTTTCTTCTAATATGCTTACATAAATTTTTTTTATATAATTGAATAAAAAACTTGCTTTTTTATTTAAACTTTGATAAGATATATATCGGCCTTTGAATTAGGAAACGATGCCTTTACTTATACAAATGCATCATCCAACTATATGGCGATTTGCGCTCATAGCTCAATTGGATAGAGCGTTTGACTACGGATCAAAAGGTTTCGGGTTCGACTCCTGATGAGCGCGCCAGTATACGGGAAGTAGCTTAGCTTGGTAGAGCGCCTGGTTTGGGACCAGGAGGTCGCAGGTTCGAATCCTGTCTTCCCGACCACTATAACAACTAAGAGTAAGGCGACTTACTCTTTATCTTTTATGTGGACCCTTAGCCAAGTGGTAAGGCACGGGACTGCAACTCCCTCACCGCCGGTTCAAATCCGGCAGGGTCCTCCACGATGATTATACCAAGCGGCTTTATAGCATTAAACGGCTAAATATAGGCATTTTAAGCGTTTCATACGGAGTTGCTTTTTCGATTATTTAGAGTAAAATGAGTGATTTTTCATTGATTTTACTCTTTTTTTATTGCTTTTTTCATATTTTCAAACATATTTAAATTTGATGTTTTTTAATGTAGAAATTCCTTTACCTATACTGGTGGAATGGGTATATTTTAGAAAACACTTGATAATTTGAACTCTTTATGTGATTAATCGTAAAGAGGTGATCAAAGTGAATAAGGAAAAAATAATTTACAAAGCAGCTTTATATTGTAGGCTATCTTCAGATGATGGGAACCCTACAGATTCAAGTAGCATCGAGACGCAAAAAATGATGCTTAAAAAATATTGTTTGGAACACGAATTTTTAATCTATAATGTCTATGTTGATGACGGCTACTCTGGCTTGAATTATGATCGGCCAGCTTTTAATAGGATGATAGATGATATAGAAAAGAAGAATATCAATATGATAATTACTAAGGACCTCAGTAGATTAGGTAGAGACTATATCCAAACTGGATATTACACTGATATATTCTTTAGAAGTAAAAATATTAGGTATATAGCTATTAATGACAATGTTGATACGATTCATGATAACAATGACATTACACCATTTAAAAATATTCTAAATGATATGTATTCAAGAGATTTAAGTAAAAAAATCAAATCAGCAAAAAGAGAAAGAGCTTATCAAGGATTGTTTATATCGTCACAACCACCCTATGGATACTTGCAAGACAAAGAGGATGGGAACCATCTTGTTATAGATGAAGTCGCAGCTAAAACAGTAAGGCTAATTTTCAAGCTAGCATTAGAAGGTAATGGCGGTACTAGAATAGCTCATGAGTTAACAAGAAGAAAGATAACAACACCAGCCGAATTAAGACGTTCTAGAGGAGACACAACATTTAATCGCTTTATTAAGGAGGGCGATGAGGAATATAAATACAGGTGGAGATACGCAACAGTACGAATGATTCTATGTGATAAAGTTTACATGGGGGATATGGTTAATCGTAAGTATGAAACGATTAATTATAAGACAAAAGAAAGAGTAAGGGTGCCAGAAGAAGATAGAATTGTTGTGGAGAATACTCATCAGGCGATTATTTCAAGAAGAGACTTTAAATTAGTTCAAAAGTACATGAAATCAAGACATTCTAAGAGCAAGAATAAACATGAAAATTTGTTTAAGGGGATCTTATTTTGTTCTCAGTGTGGAAAACGATTAGCGCTAGGAATAAAGCCGAGCGGAAATAATTCTGTAAGAGCATTTTATAAATGCATGAATCATTACAACAATCCTAAAGAATGTATAAGAAACAACCAAGTTAACTATGCATTCTTAAAGCTCTATGTAAAGAACTATATAAATAATCTATTCGTTAATTCAGATACTGAAACTGAGTTTATTAAATATTGTACAAATACAATTGCGGATCACATGGATTTATCTGAACATCAAGATAAAAAGAATAATCTCGAAAGAAGACAAAATCTTCTTATAGCAATAACTAAAAGGATGTATGAAGACTATGCAAAAGAGATAATCGATGAAACGACATATAAGAAGTTAATCAGCGAATATCAACAAGAGCAAACGAAAATAAAAGATAAATTAAAAAATTATACGAATGATTCTGATGAAGAAAAAGTTTTACAGAGTTTAAAATATATTTATAAGATAATAAGCAAGTACAAAAAGAATGAGGAATCATCATTGTCGGTAGAGATAATCAATGAACTCATTGAAAAAATAGTGGTAAGCCCTGTAAAAAAGATTAATAAACGTTATTTCAATGAGTTAAAAATTATTTTAGTAGGACTTAACAAAGAAATCTAAAAGTGGCTTGAAGTTAATAATACCAAGTGCTATAATTTATTTATGAAATTTATTATTGGGTTATAATAACTTATCTCAACAAAATAAAATGATGTTGTGGGTTAGTATAATCTGACATCTCAGAAATGATTACTTACCTTTCTTATGTACAACTTTGAAATTCATAAATTCTATGATGTTGATACAGGCTTGTATTATTTACAATCAAGATATTATAATCCAGAAATAGGTAGATTTATAAATGCTGATGGATTACTTGGTAAAGTAGGCAACTTAAGAAATAATATATACTCATATGCTTTAGGCAATCCGATCTTGAATACACAAATATCTGGATATGGCAGTTATGAGGTAATTCCAACAAGAGGTTTAGGATACAGTAATTATTTCATTAATGGAAGTTTAGTTATGCTATTTGATCGTAAGGGAAACCATCGAAATCCGAATAGGGGAAAACCAGGTTCAACGAAAAGAATATATTACCCAGATGGCTCTTTGAAGCAGGAAAGAGAGTATGGGCCTGATGGGAAGCCTTTATTAGACCATGACCATCATAAGGGCGAAGATGTGGGTTACGATCATGATCATGATTGGGATTGGTCTCAAGAAAAACCAAGACAACCTGCAAGAGAGCCTAGTAAAGCATTAGCGGCTTTAGGCTTGGTTGCTACAGGAGCGGCGTTAATATGGCTTACAGCCAATGATATCACTGGAGTGGGAGCTGCTGATGACGTGCTTATTCCCGCAACAGCTACAGCTTTTGCTACATTTGTAATAATTATATTTGGTGAAAGGAGTGAAGATCAATGGATGGAATAGTAATGAAATTTGATAGTTGGGCAACAAATATTTTTAAAATTCTATTTAATGATATAGATTATTCTAATTGGAATATAGAGATTATTTATTGGGAATCCTATACCAATAATGATAGTGACCTAGATAAGTCTGATCATTTTATAAAAAATCATGTTTTTCGAATAAAAAATGAAAATATACCTGAATTTGCAAAAATATTGTTTAGTTATAAAAAGGTAAAACGTTCTACAATAGAAACATATGAAGATTTCATTGAATCTAATTGGTTTATGAGTATGATTATCATTGATCATAGAAATATTGAGATTTGCTGCAAAGACAAAGACTTACTAAAACAGATTAAAAAGAATTTTATCCTTTCTACGTTAAAAAATAAACGAGTTACTGAATTGTCTAATATTCCATTGGATGCTAAACTAAAAGCATGGAGGTCAATAAAAGAAAAAAGTATATATGATTGAGAATGATTAGTCTTTAGTGATTATTTGCTTATTTAATTTCTAGATTAGATAATAAAAAAGCAATTATATTATAACGGATCCAATTCTATTGATTATGAACTTGATTATGAAAAGTTATTTGTGAAAGTGGAAAAGATGGACTGCTATGAAAAAACACGATACTATCCCCACTTTATAGATAATAATGTATAATACAAACTAGACAAGGAGACCAATAAGAGAGTAGTAAAATTGTTATTGAATGAGGTCGATAAAC
The DNA here is from genome assembly GCA_018622675.1 of Mycoplasmatota bacterium. Lineage (GTDB taxonomy): Bacteria > Bacillota_I > Bacilli_A > Izemoplasmatales > Hujiaoplasmataceae > Hujiaoplasma. The sequence continues at coordinate 1,340,633 of CP076020.1, read as the reverse complement.
ATTGAAGATATTTAATAAAGAAAGAACATATGTCGTACTATTTGTTTTGATAATAGTTTTAATCCCTAATTTCTATTTTTTAACATTTGTAATCCTAACCATGACAGGCTTGATAAAGCCAGAAGAAAACTATACAATATTTGAACTCCTGATATATATCAATTTATTAGTCTTTTTTACCAATAATATGCTACATATCATTATGGAGTCAAATTTCCAAATTAAAGAACACGATGGATATTTCGGGTATAAAACATTAATGAGAAGAAAAGAAAAAATCTACAACAATGGGATAAAAAAGATAGTTTTTTGCAAGGAAAATCTATTTCTTAAAGGAGATTATGAGGTAATCACAATTGTTAGAAAAGGTCTGAAAAGAAGTTTATTCTTTCATGAGTATTCAATGAAGAAGCAAGATTATACTAAACTTAAAGAAATTTTCTTATCAAAAGATGTTAAAGTTATTTATAAAAAGAGTAAATTATTTAAGCCCTTAGCAACTTTGTTTTATTTTTAAAAGCAGGGAACAAGATATATACATAATCACAAGAGCAAGATCATCATAAATCTTGCTCTTTTCCTTGCCTTATAAAGCAACTCCGTATTAAAACATACAACTTTCCATACGAAACAGAGTAAAACTCCGTATGAAAATAGCGATTTTGGAGTAAAACTCCGTAATGACAAGACAGGTTGATTATACCAAGTTGCTTTATAGCGTTTGACGCCTAAATATAGACGTTTTAAGCGTTCTAACATAAAGCAACTTTTTCTATTATTTAGGGTAAAATTAGTGATTTTCATTGATTCTACTCTTTTTTTATTTCTTTTTTATCTTTAAATACATTTTATATAAGATGATCTTAAATTAAGAAATTTCAAAGGGTCTATATAAAAAAAGGTCAGTTTTTCGAAACGGAATTTAAGGTTAATGATAATAAATTCAAAACTGTTTGAAACATTATCAGAAATTACTTAAAGTACGTAATGCCAATCATTGAATAAAATTCCATTTTAATTCATCAAGAAAAGTAAGAAGAATTTTTAAAAATAATATTATGCGTATAAGGCAAGTTATTGCTAGTGATAGAACTGGTGGACTTTTATTATAGATTTTTTAGATTAATATATTTATTGCAAACCAACTTCGAATTGTAAGAAAATTACGGGGTTGGTTTTTTGTAAGACTTTGAGAATTAATGCAAATTATAATTACAAAAAGAGAAGCAGAACAGTAATCATTTATATTCTAAATAAATTTAGGTAACTAATTTTAAAATGTATGACATATACGCCGGTGTTTTATTTATTAATCTATGGTACTATATTATAAATTAGGTATATTATACCGTGAATGTGTAAAAAATATCAAAGAGTTAATGCATAAACTAAATTGTTTAAGTATCTAAAAAAACATAAAATAGATATCTACATGATGATTTAGCTAAAGATAACTGATTATATATACTCCCTACTCAAATATTTTTATGTTTTATTTATATGATATTTAAATGAAGTAGAAGATGAGGAAGATTTCTTAAAGGAATTTTTATATTTTGAGGGGGATACTAATAAGTGAAAAAATATATTTGTGTAAAACAACATGACATTAAAGATTGTGGCGCTGCTTGTCTATCAACAATTAGCAAAACATATGATTTAAAACTACAAATGTTTAAAATAAGAGAAATAGCAGGCACTGATTCTTATGGAACCAGTGTCTTTGGTTTAGTTAAAGCCGCAGAACAATTAGGATTTACAGCAAAAGCTATTAAAGGCACCAGAGAAAACCTATTAACTCAATTCCCATTGCCAGCGATTGCGAATGTTCTTACAGAAGATAATATTCAACATTATGTAGTCATTCATAAAATCAATGAAAAAAAGGTTATTATTTGTGATCCAGCCAAAGGATTAAGAAAATTATCTTTTGATGATTTTGCAGGTATGTGGACTGGATATCTTGTGATTTTAAAACCGAGTTATAACTTTAAAAAAAGAAATGAGACTAAGGGATCGTTTACAAGGTTTTTTAAAATGCTTACCCCACAAAAAGGCTTATTGATTAATGTATTTTTAATGAGTGTTGTTTTAACTATATTTGGAATTATTGGGTCTTTTTACTTTAAGTTTTTAATGGATGAAATCATCCCTTATGGTTTAGAGAAAACCTTACACATTGTATCTTTAGCTTTTGTTGGCTTGTACTTGTTAAATGTGATATTGGGAGCATTTAGAAGTCATCTGTTAATGTACTTATCTATTAGATTAGATATCCCATTAATGCTTGGCTATTATAAACATGTAACTAAATTACCCTTGAATTTCTTTTCATCAAGACAAATCGGTGAAATAACATCAAGATTTCAAGATGCGGGAATTATTAAAGATGTTGTAAGTGGTGCAGCCCTAACCATTATGCTAGACACAATAATGGTCATAATTGGTGGCATTATATTATATACGATAAACCCTACTATGTTCTTGATTTCTGTTATTATAGCTGTTTTATATGCTGTTTTGGTTTATGCGTTTATTAAACCATTTAAAAGAATTCAAAGAAGATCTATGGAACAAGGTGCAAAGGTGAGTTCTCAATTGATTGAGAGTATTCATGGCGTTGAAACCATCAAAGCCTATAATGCAGAAGATTCAGCCAGTTTAGAAACTGAGAGTCGATATATAAAAAGTGTATTGATTGGTAAAAAAGGTGGCATACTAGGAAATGTTCAAGGTTCTATGATTGGTGCAGTAGAAGCAATAGGCGGATTGTTTATTTTATGGTATGGGGCATTGATGGTTATTAGAGGTGAAATCACTCTAGGTCAACTTTTAACCTTTAATGCTTTACTTGCATATTTTTTAAGTCCACTTAAAAATTTAATTGGTCTTCAGCAACAAATACAAAGTGCAGTTGTAGCAAGTGAACGTTTATCCGAGATCATCGATCTAGAATTAGAGTATGGTCCAGATGAAAAAAAGAAATATAAACCTGAAATAATTAAAGGCAATATTGAACTAAAAGATATTGATTTTAGATATGGGTCAAGAAGACTGGTTTTAAACAAACTATCTCTTTCAATCAAAAAAGGAGAATCAATTGCGCTTGTTGGAGAGTCTGGTTCAGGAAAGACAACCTTAGCTAAATTAATATTACACTTATACAAAGCAGAAAAAGGTGAGATAAAAATAGATGATATGGATCTGGAGTCAATTAATAAAGAGTGTTTGAGAAATCACATTGGTTATGTTTCACAAGATGTATTTTTATTTAGTGGTTCAGTTGAAGATAACCTATTCTTAGGACAAGATTCAGTTAACTATAGTGAAATGAAGCAAGTTTGTGAACTTTTAAAAATAGATGAATTTGTACAAGCCTTACCTAAAAAATATCAGTCACCCTTAATAGAAGGCGGTTCTAATTTGAGTGGTGGTCAAAGACAACGTTTAGCTATTGCTAGAGCATTATTAAAACAACCTAGTATTATTATTCTTGATGAAGCAACATCTAATTTAGATGCGAAAACTGAAGAAGCAATTACAGAGGTTCTATTTAACCAATATAAAGACTTAACCAAGATTATCATTGCCCATAGATTATCAACGATAAGAAAGGCAGATAAAATTGCGGTGATGGACCAAGGAGAAATCAAAGAATTTGGCAGTCATAAGGAGTTAATGAATCAAAAAGGTTTTTATTATAGTTTGTGGGTTAGTCAAGTTGGAGAAAGTGAGGTAGTAAATCATGCCAAGTAAAGTGATTGAGTTTAAGGACTTATCAGAAGCGAGAGAAGTCGTAGAGCATAAAATACCAAATTTCATGTTGTGGTTTTTCTACTTTGTATTAGGCTTATTGACTTTGGCTTTAGTGTGGAGTTATTTTGGAAAAAAAGAAATTGTTGTACAAGCAAGTGGTATGGTAAAAACAGAAGAGACTCAAAGTGTTATACCCTTAGTAAATACTAGTGTCTTAAATACTTATTTTGGAGAAGGTGCCTTTGTAAATAAGGGTGACTTAATATTAGAACTTGATGGTAGGTCTATTGAGGCTGACAAGAGAAGTTATCAAAATGCACTTTCTTCTATTGAAGAAGATTTAACAATTAGTCGTTTATATTTGACATCTGTACAAACGGATACTAATTTGTTTGAATTAACGAATATTGACCATGTGACAAAATATTATGAAATGGAAACTTATTTAGACTTATTAAATGATTCAACAGAACCAGTAAAATTTAAGCAAACCAAAATTGTGGAAGTGACAGAGAATATTAATCAGCAAGAACAAACCATAGATCAATATGAAAATGAAATAGAAAAACTAGATCAGCAACTAGAACAATATAAAATATATGCACAATATGACGGAGTTATTCATTTTGTTTATGACGCTTCCCCTGGTAGTACAGTCGTCTCTGGTCAAGAACTTTTAAGAGTTCATAAAATCAATGAAGAAGATAAATTAACAGTTCAGTTCTTGGTCTTAAACCAAGATATAGCAAAAATTCATGTTGGTCAAAAAGTAAGGGTTGAAGTGCCTGCTTTATCTGTAAGGACATATGGATATGCACAAGCAGAAGTGATTGAAATTGAAACAGATAGCAGATTTGACCAATCAAGTGGACAATCATTCTATTTGGTAACAGCAAAATTATCTTCTAATCAATTATCTTCAGATGATTCTGTAGAAGATATTAAAATAGGTATGCAAGTGATGGGAAGATTAATCACAGATGAACAAAGATATTTATATTGGGCCATAGAGAAATTAGAACTATGGATATTTAGGTAAATATGATGAAGTTTATAGAAATAGGTGTCACATTAAAATTAACTCATGTCTTAAAATATCAAAAAACACTTTACAATGCAGAGATGGATGATGTAATTAATGAGATGATATCTTATGCAGAAAGTAAAAAAGGTAAAGTAAAAAGAATTCTTACAATTACAAAAGGTATTAACTTTGAAACTGGAAAACAAAGACTTGTAGTAGATTTCTTATTAGAAATGAACCAACCAACATCAGGAAATAACAAGTTTCAATATGTATCAGAATATGTTTTAGAGAATTGTGTGGTATCTAAGTATAAAGGGCACCCACAAAACGCATCCATGGCAACAAGAGAAGTTAATGAATATATTAAAAAGCATGAGCTAGATCCAATAAGTCCAATACATCAGGTCATGAAGATTGACAAAAAGACAAGAAAGAAAGAAAAGAAAAAGAACGAAGTAGACTTAGAAGTCTACTTAGCAATTATATAAAACTATACTGGGGAACTAGGTCACAAGTTCAAGGTGGTTTGGGGATAATGACTCAGAAGTATCATATAAGTTGACTGATCATCAACAAAAAACTTTTAAAATGTATAATCTATATGAGAAAATGATGCATTATAAAGAAAAATTGTGATAGAATTGGAGGTGAAATATATGACATACGCAATGACATTAGATAATTCTTGGGAATTAATGACTGAAGATGAGATGTATGATGTGAATGGCGGTTACTATATTGCCAATAGTGCAATAAATACTTTAGTAGCATTTGCTGGTGGAGCAGCCTTAACAACAACAGGTAAAGTGGGTTATGTAAAACTTGGGACAGCATTTGCGAGTATGTTTGTTTGGGTGTTTGGTATACCCGGTATAGGGCCATTATTAGCTTTATATATAGGAGCAAACACTGCGCATTTTGGGGCTAAACTTGCTGATGCATTTTTGCAAGGTAAAGGATTGGATATAGGATTAAAGTGGTATGGTTTAAAATTAACAGTTAAATGAAAGGAAACATAAAATGAAAAAAACGTGGTTACAATCGTCATTTCTATTTTATATATTCACATTAATTTTTATAATCTTTTTTTCTCGAGAAAGTATAGAGCTAGGATTGGCAGGAGCAATCACGTTTTTATCTATGTGTTGGTTGTTGTTGATTTCTTCCATTATCTTTCATCCTAAGTATAAGGTGTATTTTAGACATAAGCATTTATTAAAGTATATTGACTTATTATTAAAGCTTCTTGTGTTTATTATTGCAATAGTATTTGCCTTAACAGATTTTCCACAGTTAGCAATGGCTATAATTTTTATATCTTCAATAATGTGTGAAATCTCAGTAAAGTACTTTTTGATCAAACATTTAACTTTGATATCTAAAACTGAAGTGACTAACCATATTGAAGAATATAAAGAAAAATTAAGTATGATTTCTAAGAATGAAATTATATTTCCTCTAACTTTTATGTATATTTTGGTATTGATACTTATTATGAACATATTATTTTACTATAACGATATTATTCTGGGCGTTCTATATATAAGCTTTTGTTTAATAAATATATATTTATTAAAGATTAGGAATAGAAGTCAAAGATTAATTGGCTTTCAAAATTTATCTTTTTTAGCAGGAATCTTATTAACACAAGTTTTAATGGATACTTTGAGAGACTCTCATTTAAATGAGAATGGAATTATTGAACTAATAGTAATTATTATTATAGTTGTTTCATTGACGCCATTAAATATTGAAGCAAAAAAAATATTTAAGATTTAGAAATGACATCTTGAGAAAGTGATTAAAGTCTATAAGTTTAGTTACTTCTCTTCTTTTTAGATGTCAAACTAATTTTAAGATTAACAACTATAAATCTAAAAATTGTACCATCATATCAAAAGGCTACTTACTATTTATTACTACTAGACGAGACAAACAGAATTAGGAGTAATATAAAGCAAAATATATGATGGTAAAAAGCAACTCCATACGAAAAGGAGTAAAACTCCGTACAAAAATAGCTATTTTGGAGTAAAACTCCGTAATGACAAGACAGGTTAAACATACCAAGTTGCTTTATACCCTTTTAACAGCTTAGTTAGTGCATTTTAGTCGTTTAAAAGTAAAGCAACTTTTTTATTAAAATAGAGTAAAATTGGTGTATTTTCACTAGTTTCACTCTTTTTTTATGCTTGATAAAGGAAAATATGCTGATTTTTTGTGGGCCGGATTTGGGTTCGTGAATTCGTATGAACCCTATCGGATTTTAACTAGGCTCAAAATAAAAAGCGATCACTTTGAATCGCTTTAGTACAACGTCAAATTGATTATTGATAAAAGCTAAAATATTATAGTTTATTTTTAATAATTATCATAAAATACTTCAGGTTCTCTTTATATGCACATAATGATATGGTAAACTAATTGTAAATATCAAACTTTGATATTATATTTACGCTCAATCTAGATAGCAATCATTATTTTAAGGAGAAAGTTTTATGATTAAAGCGATTTTGAAAAGATTCATGGCATTTAAAACACATTTTTTTTAGTTAGTATCCTTTTATTATTTATATATGTTTGTCAGTTATTGATACCATATGTTTTTAGTAATTTTATTGATAATATTACGCAATATACTACAGATGAAATCGCTTATGCTCCAGTACTGATTATCAGTATATTAACCATAATTTTAATAGGTAGTTCATATGTTCATCACATTTTAACAGAAGTTTTGAATATCAAAGCCGGATATGTTTTTCTGGAAGACGTAGATAATAAGCTTGAACATACTTCAATCAGAAAGATTGAAAAGCACAGTCCAGCTTATTTAAATAACCGAATATTTAATGATATCCTTACCACATTGGGATTTGTCATTAATCATTTTATTGTTGCGATAATTATGGTGATTAGTACTATATTCTTGTTTGTTTTAATCATTCGAATAAATCCATTTCTTGTATTTATCCCACTTATCGCATTGCTTATCAATATATCAGGAATACTACTCTTAAATAAAGAGTATTATAAGAGAGGATATCAGTATCGAGAAGATAATAATCAATATGTATCAGATAATAATGATCTAATAACACAAATAAAAGAAACGAAAGTACATTCTTGGTATGATATTTCAGGGAAAAAAGTAAGGGAATCATATAAGACGTTATTGAAAACAGGGATTCGTTTAAATAAAGTGCTAGCCTTATTAAACAACATTGGAACTTTTTCGAAAAATATTACATTGATTTTAACAATGTTTATAGGAGGGTATTTTATTGTAAATAATATAATTAGCATTGGTGAGTTTATATTGATTACTTATTATACAAACATGTGTTTAAATTATTCAGAGTACTTCCTGAAATTGGGCCAACAATATCAGCATGCTAAAGTGAGTTATCATCGTTTAGAAGAATTTTATAAAGTAGAGGATGAACATAACGGTACAACAGTAATTGAATCGATAAAAACTGTAAAACTAGAAGAGGTAACTTATTCTTATCCAGAGTCACCGATATTAATTAACAAACTTGATTTTACATTTGAAAAAGGCAAAATTTATTGTTTGAAGGGAAAAAATGGCGAAGGAAAATCAACATTAATCGACATCATTCTTGGTCTTGATTACAGTTTTGAAGGCTTCATAAAGTACAACAACATAAATATTAAGAATTTAGATATGATTAATATTAGAAAAAACGATATTTCTGTTGTATTGCAAGAGCCTAGAGTGCAAAAATTATCTGTTTTTAACAACTTAACTAGAGGTCTAGAAAACTATTATGAAGATATTTTAGAAGGATATATAAATTTGTTTGATTTGAAGAAAATACTTAACAATCCTGATTCAACGTCTCTATCAGGAGGGGAAAAACAAAAAATATCTATTGTAAGAGCCTTGTTAAAGAACCCTTCTTTAATGATTCTGGATGAACCTATATCAGCATTAGATAACGCTAGTATCAAAAAGCTAAAAAATGTTCTTTCAAAATTAAAGGACTCTATGATAGTTATTCTAATCAGCCACAACGAAGATTTGTTTGATATTGTTGACGAAATTGTCGAACTACCAAAAGTTCACATTGGAGAAAAACATGGTAAATAAATTTATTAAGATATCAAGTTGAATATAATATGTATCTTTTACTGATTTAAAGCCTTTTAAAATCTGCCCCAATTGATATTGCATTAATTGCAAGCGGATCTTACGCTGCGTTTGCTGGAGTGAAATTACTCGGTAAATTTTTAGGACAAACAGCAGCCAAAACTTTAAGTGGAGCAATCGCGACAGTAGTCGCAGCTGCGGTATCTGTTTTTGTAAATGTTTCAGTAGGAGCTCTAGGTAACTTAATTTTTGGAGCGTTTTGGGCGTTTACATCACTAGGAAATTTAGTGGGATATGCTTTAGATTTAGTTATTGATGGAAATATAAATGGAGTTATTTATAGTTGGTGATAAAATGAAGAAGTTTAATTTATATTATAATGGTAAAAAATTAAGAAGCATTAAGGGTATTGATGATACTAGTGAGGGAATTCTTCATGTGATTGAGAAAAATTACATATTATCCAAATTTTGGTGGGTTCATGTACTTATATTTGATATTATTTTAGGATTTATTGGTAGCACTTATGTAGAAAATAAATTAGAACCAATACTTTCTTTTGATATTGAGTACAAAAACATAGTTCCAGAAAAATTCTTAATCGATGTAAATTCAGAAGCAATTACTATTCGTGGCGTTAGAGAGTATCAAATAAATAATAAATTAATAGAGGTACATCCACTTGCAAAGAAAAGAATTGAAAACAAAAAACGACTAGTCATCACAATTTCCTTTAGTATTTTGGCAATTATATTTGCTATCATATTATTGACGAGCTTATTTAATTAGTTTGATTTATCATTAAAAGGGTTATTCACATTTCAAAGTGGTAACTCTTTTTTATATTCATTAGTACGTGAAATATCTGTTTGAAAATAGTTGCTTGGTTGTTTAAGTATCCAATCACTGAAAATAGTTTTCTATAAAATATAATTGGTAATTTAAGTCAAAGTGTAGATTTAAATAAAAACGTATCAGCTTTATATACACAACCTTAAAAACAAAGAAACTCCGTCTGAAAATGAGTAAAACTCCGTTAGAAACAGAGTAAAACTCCGTCGAACGCGAACGAATTTAGAGTAAAACTCCGTAATGACAAGACACGATGATTATCCAAGTTGCTTTATAGTGTTGAACGGCTAAATATAGGCGTTTTAAGCGTTTTATACGAAGTTACTTTTTCAATTGATCTGAGTAAAATGAGTGTTTTTTTCATTGATTTTACTCTTTTTTTATAGCTTTTTTGTATCTTAAAATATATATCAGAACAGATGACTTTAAAAATATAAATAGATTTCAATGAGTCTATATAAAACAAACTAAACATTTGATATAATACATTTAAGATTAGTAATTACATCCTCTTTTTTATAACTTAGAGGGGGGGATATGTGTCCTGTTTTTTCATAGCAGAGCATAACTTTTCTATTATTTAGGATAATATGAGTGATTTTTCCACAATAAATATTTCTGCTTTTTTAATATAGTTAACAAGACCACCTCTTGTTGGCCTTAAGGATAGGGATATCTGTCCTATTTTTTTGTAGTAGTGTATAACTAGGTTTTACTTAAACTTATAGTACATATTTTGGAAGAAGGTAATAGTAAATGAAATATTTAGGATCATGTCTTTGTGGAGTTGTGTCATTTGAAATCAAAGGAGATTTCGAACATTTTTATCTATGTCATTGTGAAAAATGTCGGAAAGATACAGGAACAGCTCATGCCGCAAACCTGTTTTCTTCTAAAGCTAAATTAACATGGCTATCAGGGAAAGAGAAAGTGAGAACATACAATCATCTTAATAACGGACATATCAAAAGTTTTTGTGAAATCTGTGGCTCAGCTTTACCAAATCTTCAGATGAACGGGGAACTACTCTTAGTACCCGCTGGAAGCTTAGATTCAGATATTAATATAAAACCTAATGGACATATCTTTTATGAGAGTAAGGCGGATTGGGATCAAGACCTTGAAAAAGTAAAAAAATATAAAAATTATGCAAGTGAGGATTGATTTCAATACTATTTAGATGTTAAATGAATAGTATGATTAATAGAATCAAATAGTAAAGCAACCGGTCCGTGAATCAACAAACTCTATACCTATAAAATATCAAACTAGGTGATGACCATACAAAAAGAATATACTAAGTTACTTATAAACTTAATCAATTACTTTGTTAGTACAATTTTTTTAAAAGATTAAACTATCTTTTTAAGTATAAAAGTCTTTAAAAAATTATGTATTAGTAGTATAATATTTTAATACGGAGGATTAGCTTAGTTGGTAGAGCACCTGACTCTTAATCAGGGGGTCATCGGTTCGAATCCGATATCCTCCACCATATATATAAAAGATGGTCGCTTCCATGTGGGAAGCGGCTTTTTATTTTTAATTATAAGATTTAGTTTTTATCAACTTGAATATAAGTTGATTTAATTATTTTTGTGTTGTTGTAAAAATATTTAAATAAAAAAACTTGGGCTAGAATATTTAATAGACTTGAAAAAATAATCAAAACAATTGCTTTTTGAGATAATCCCCAAAGGTTGATAAATATTGATATGAAAGATAATAAAATGTATAGAACTAACAAATATGAGTTAGATAATCCTTTTTTTATTATATGATATAAAATGATTGATTTGATAATAAATAAGAAAAGGACCAGTCCTAAGTCTATATATAGGGTTTGATTTACAAATTGTTGAAGTTGATCACTACTTATATTTAGGTATGTATAAATAATTAAAGGTAAGCTTATTCTAAAAAAGAATTTTAAAAGATTGATAATCAATGAGGAATAAATATAAAATGTTAGTAGAGAATAGATGTTGTTATTGCCCATCCATTTTTTTATAGAGTTTCTAATGGTAAAAAGTGTGATTGTTGTTAAAATTATGATATCCAATTGATATAAATCAAAAAGACTTTTATATGATGAAAATGCTATAAAATCATCATTTATATTATTGTTAATCATATAATTGTTATTTATGAAGTTTATTACAATTGAACAAAGATTATAAAAGAAAGGAATTGAAAAAAACAATAAAACATTTTTAGTAAGATTTCTTGTCTTGTTTTCGATAAGGAGTTCAGTGTCGTTATAATGGTTCTTCTCATACAAAGCAAATATTAAATAGGCAAATGATAAGGATAAAATTGAAATTCCAATGCTGATGAATCCGTAAAATACACTAGCTTTAAAAATGAAATAGGGGATTATATTGATGGTAAAGATTAAAGAAAAAACGAGTATTCTCTTTAAGATTTTAATTGTATAGTCATATTGACGCATATTTATAAAAGCATGATGGTAATAAATATGTCTTTTTCTGAGTTGGTAAATAAAAATAATTAGACCTAATAATATTAATGTTGAAGTGAGGTTATATGTAATAAGATTCTGGCTTTGATAGAAGGCGACAAATAAAAAGTGAATAAAAAAGCTACCAAATAGCATCACAGTGAAAAGTATATTGCCGATTTTTTCGTAGTTTTGTTCAACTCTTTCGTCTTTATTTTGAATAAACATAATGAGCCGTATTACCAACAATATCAAACTAATTAAAATAATAAATAATTCAACACTAAGTAAGCTTATATGAATAGTATTTGCAAATCTTGTAAATATAAAAAGTTTTGTAAAAAAAACTAATAATGTTATAAAGAAAATATAATATATAACAACTAGTTTAGTCTTATTTAGTTCTTTTATCATTCTTTCATCTCTCATTTTCTGGGTCCTTCCAAAATAATTCATCTAGTGTGCTATTAAGTACATAACATATTGATAAGCATAGTTTTATACTTGGATTATATTTTTCTTGTTCAATAAGCAAAATTGTTTGTCTAGATACGCCTATTATTTTGGCAAGTTCAGCTTGAGATAAATTCAATATCGCTCTTTTTGATTTTATTATATAATTCATTATAATCTCCCTTATAAACTAATGATAACATAATGTTATATATATATTACATGAGCCCTTAAAAAAAATCTATAGTATTCTGAATAATTAATATTGATTTTGTTACCATAGATAGATATAATATTTTTAATGGGGGCGTAGCTCAGCTGGGAGAGCGTATGGCTGGCAGCCATGAGGTCGTGGGTTCGAGCCCCATCGTCTCCACCATTAGCATTTGACCTGGCTTCCAAAAGTTGGAGATATGGTATACTAAACTGAACACTCTGATTAAAATGGAACCTATAAATTACACTGTTTTTTTGCTGTGTATATTTTATAGGTTCCATTTTATAATAATGAATAGGTTATTTTAATTTCTAACAATAATATATATAAGATATGTGATATAAATTAGAGATAGTAAAACCCCTTCTGTTTTATTGAGTGTTCGTTTATGAGTATGTGAAAATACTAAGAGAATAATAGTTAACACTAGCATTAATATTACATCAAAAATGATTTTTGTTTCCACAATAAGAGGCGTTATTGTGGATGTAAGACCTAAAACAAAGAATGTATTAAAAATGTTACTACCGATTACATTACCTAAAGCAATTTCACTTTGTTTTTTTAATGCAGCAGTAATAGCTGTAACAAGTTCTGGTAAAGATGTACCTACGGCAACGATGGTTAATCCAACTAGTGTTTCACTCATTCCAAGCGACAAAGCAATTGATTGGCTTTCTTTAACTACTAACCATCCTCCAAGGATAATACCGGATAAACCAATGATTGTAAAAGGAATATCTTTCTTTAGATTTGAAGTTTTAGGGCTATCTGACTCAATTAAGTAGGTCCCCCCACTTTGGTTTTTGAGTGCTACTTCAATAATGTAATATAAAAATACACTAAAGAAGGCAAGAAGTATTAAACCATCAGCTCTACTTAAAGTGTTTATCATATTATTAGATAATGATATATCTGATAATAAAATGAGTAAAGCTACACTTCCTAACAGTGCAAGAGGTATCTCCTTAACAATCGTTGCTTTTGATACTTTTAATGGAAAAATAAAAGCAGTTAGACCTATGATTAAAGAAATGTTAATAATATTTGATCCAACAATATTACCTACAGAAATACTTTCTGTATTATTAAGTGCGGCTGAAATACTAACTGCAGCTTCTGGCGCACTGGTACCAAAAGCAACGATTGTTAAACCAATGATGATTGGTGGAATCTTAAAATGCTTGGCAATTCCAGCTGAACCATCCACAAAAAAATCTGCACCTTTGATTAAAATTAAAAAACCTATAATTAGTAGTATATATGTCATAATAATTCTTCCTTTCACAATAAAAAGACCATTAACAAGGACAATATGTCTGTTAATGGTCTTACATCTTTGTTAAACAAAGGATAAAGCCAGATGAAATCATCGTGTGTTGACTTTATCACCAAAATTGGTAGTTACTCCCCATTAAAAAAGCAAAATAATTATAGCATAATTTGTTTTTTTAGACAAGTTTATTGACTACTTTCTTTGTCTGTTTTTTCTTTTGGAAGCAATAGGTTTAAAATAATACCGAAAATTGCGGCTAAACTCATACCTGATAAATCAGAGGCATCATTGATTGGAATCATTGCTCCTCCTAATCCAATAATTAGCATAGTCGACACAATGATTAAATTTCTCATGCTTGCCATATTTACTTTAGACTTAATGAGAACTTTTATTCCATTACTTGCAATAAGTCCATAAAGGATGATTGTCATACCTCCTAAAACTGATTCTGGGATGCTAGCGATAAAGGCTTGGACATAACCAAAGAAACCTAGTAATATTGCAAATATAGCAGCCAAAGCTATGACATAAACACTGCCTACTTTTGTCATTGCCACAACACCTGTGTTTTCGCCGTATGTAGTATTGGCCGGTCCCCCTATAGCTGCACTAACAAAAGTTGCTATACCATCTCCAGTCAAAGTATTCTTTAAACCTGGATTTTCTAGAAAATCTTCTTGTGTTACTTCACCTAAAACAATATGATCACCGATATGCTCCGATATAGTTACAAATGCAATAGGCAGGAATAATAATGCTGCACTAAAATCTAATTTATATGTTCCTAAGAATTGAAAATTAGGTAATTCAAAAAATTTAACACCTTCAAAAGCCACTGTTAAATCTATTACACCGAACAATACCGCACTAATGTAACCTACAATTATAGCGATAATAAAGGGAATAATTCTGTAAAACCCTTTTCCAAAGATACTGATAATAACGATAGTTGAAAAAGTTATCAAAGCTAATAACATAGCATAAATATCCTTGCTGCCATCTAGACCAGAGTAACCTATTGCTATAGGCGATAAGTATAAACCGATAATAATAATCATTGGACCAATAACAATTGGCGGTAACAGTTTTTTTATCCATTCACTTCCAAATATTCTTATGATGAAAGCAACAATAACATAGACTATACCAACAAGCATTAAACCAACATAAGCAGAAGAATAACCATTCATTTCTCCCGCAATCGAAATAGCTGATATATAGGCAAAACTTGATCCTAAGTAGACAGGAACTTTTCCTTTAGTCATAATAATATAAATGAGGGTACCAACCCCACTTGCCACTAAAGCAACACTAGAATCAAGACCAGTGATGATAGGTACTAAAATTGTAGCACCAAACATAGCGAAAACATGTTGAAGACTCAGTACAATCCATTGTAGAATTGATTTCGGTTTTTCTTGAATACCGATAATTAAATTTCTTTCCATTAATAACCTCTTTCTATATTTTATTTCAAAAAAAAGAGACAAAAAATTGTCTCTTTAAATATTAAATAACACCAAATATTGTTGAAATGATAAACAGTACGGTTAAACCATACATCATCGGATGAACTTCTTTGTATCTCTTCGAAGCAATCATTGAAACTGTATAAATGATAAATCCTAAAGCGATACCTGTAGCAATTGAATATGATAGTACCATAAAAATAATTGTAAAGAAGGTGGAAACTAAAATAGGTGTATCATTCCAATCAATATCTTTTAATTGTTTAACCATAAGAGCACCAACTAACACAAGGGCCATAGCTGTTACTGGCGAAAAGATAATTGGTTCTCCAAAATCATTGAAACCTACAACAACACCATTAACAATACTGAGTAATGGATAGATAGCAACAGCAATAATAAATAAAACCCCAACTGTAACAGCAGATAAACCAGTTTTACCTCCCTGTTCAATTCCTGTAGCAGATTCAATATAGGAAGTGACTGTAGAAGTACCGAAAACACCACCTACAATAGTACCAACACTATCTGCAATTAATGCTCTATCTGAGTCAACTAATTCACCATCTTCATTCATTAATCCAGCTTGTGATCCCACTGCCATTAAAGTGCCTGAGGTATCAAAGAAATCAACAAACAAGAGAGTAAAGAGAATGAGAATGACTTCTGGGTTTTGGAACAATTCTTTAAAACCTGTGAATCCCTGTCCGATTGTATTACCAACATCTCCCCAAAGACTAGTAACACCTTCACTAGAATAACTTGGCATCATATCAACGTTAAATGCATTTAAGATAAGACCAATAACAGCTGTAGCTACAATTGAAATAATCAAAGCAAATTTTATTTTTAATGAAAATAAAATAACGACTAATACGATTCCAAAAATTCCAAGTAATACTGTTGGGTGAGAAAAATCCCCTAATTTTACTAAAGTATTAGCATCTCCAACAATAATACCTGCACTTTTTAAACCGATGAATGTTATGAAGAAACCAATACCAGCGCCAACTGAATATTTTAGACTCTTTGGAATGGCATTGATAATCGTTTTTCTTAATCCGGTTAAAGAAATGATTAAAAATAAAACGCCCCCCACCATTACCGCTGCTAATGCTGCTTGCCAAGACAAGCCATAAAGTCCTACCAACGAAAATGTGAAAAAGGCGTTAAGTCCCATACCAGGTGCTAAAGCAACTGGATAGTTAGCATATATACCCATAACAATAGATGCGATTGCAGCTGATATAGCGGTTGCAAAAAAGACACCACCTACAGGCACACCAGCAGCTCCTAACATAGATGAGTTTACAGGTAAAATGTAGGCCATTGCAAGAAAAGTCGTTAAACCAGCTAATAATTCTGTTTGAATATTAGACGATCGTTCTTCAAGTTTGAATAGTTTTTTGAAAAACTGCATAAAAAAAATCCCTCCTATATATTTTTTGGCTGTATCATAAGCAAAAATTAAGAAAGATTCTAAGTAATATAAGTATTATAGTCCCATTATTTACGGTATGGGGTAGAAACAATTGAACCTTATTTTCAATCATATATAATACAACCTATTTATATGCTACCAAAGTCTATTTAAAAAAACAAGCACTAAATTAAAAATTATATTTTTTAAATAATAAAGGATAAAGGCCGACACCAATAACAACCATTATAAAATATCTTAAGAAGTCAAGGAATATAGCAATGATTGACAAAAACGGCTGGTTTACAAGATTTTCAGGGTTGATAATTAATAAGAATAATTCCTTTAAAATAATTCTGACTAGGAATATCAAAAGAACCCCTAAAATAAAACGAATAACATTTTTTATTAAATTTTGATGATTGGAAAAGTGAACATATTTTTGTTCGATTTCAATACCAACAACAAACCCAACTAGAGCACCAATCATTTTAGCGATTGTTTCTAAGTTATAACGGAATAAATCACCATTAAAAATATTAGAAGTATTTGCGCTAATAAATTCGGATATAATAAAGATTAGAAAAGACAATATAGCTAAAATACCTATCAACCTATATAATCTTTGTGGATTTTCTATCTTATTGATTAAGTAATTTAAACCATATACTAAAGTAATACCTAAAAATGCACCTACTAAAACATCACTTAAGTAATGTACTCCTATATACATTCGACTGATAGCAACCAATAAAGTAATGATGATAGCAAATACTAATAAATATCTTTTTTTGAAAAAATAGGCCAACCCAAAAAAAGTGGTTGCTGCACTTTGCGTATGTCCACTTGGCATAGAATAACTTGTTGAGGTTTCAGGCCTTAGGTTAGTGATTGTTTCATCTGCCAAAAAAGGTCTAGGTCTGGCTATAATAACTTTGATTATACTGTTGATCCCTATAGATAAAAAGATAGTCATAGCTAAACGTTTACCTGATTCCTTATTTATTGACCAGTAAACTAAACCTAATATTCCAATAATAATGGCTTCTTCACCAAAAAGAGTGAAAAATTCGAATAAAAAGTCCAATAATCCATTTCTATTTTCTTGTAGCCATTTAATTATATTTAATTCAAATGTCATAAAATCGCTCCTATATTCATATGCATTAATTTTATCATAGTTTATGTCAATATGGTACATTCAATTAAAATAGACTTTATAAAAGCGAATTTATTTTGTTAAATGATCATTACACATATTTTTTTTAAATAATAAGTTGTATTTATTGATTAAGTATATATTTTCATGGAATCATGATAAAATAAAGTAAATAAAGGGGAAGAGATGGAAGAATTTACAAAGCAGGTCATTAAAATTGTAAAAGATATTCCAAAGGGGAAAGTTATGACTTATGGTCAAGTGGCATTTAATGCTGGCAATCCTTTTGGCGCAAGACAAGTCTCTAGAATTCTTCATTCTATGAGTCAAAAGGAAAAGCTTCCTTGGCACCGCATCATCAACGCTCAAGGAAAGATTAGTCTTGGTGGAGAATTAGGAATTATTCAAAAATCTATGTTGATAGATGAAGGTATAATTTTCAAAAATAATACAGTAAACCTAAGAGAATATTCAATATATTTAGAAGAGGAGAACAATGAAAATTAAGAATTATTTCACACCTAAATCACCAATTTATTCAGGAAAACATCAAAATAAAAAAACAACTATCAGACATTTTCTTTATAATGAACATTCAGTCATCGAAACCAGTAATTTCAATCAAAAACCTGGGTATAAAAGTTATATACAAGTCATCGGCTTGACAGATATAAATAAGATTGAAGAATTAAAAAATACTTTTGATATAGATTCATTAATTTTTGAAGATATTTTCAATGTAAGTCAAAGAGAAAAAATTGATATCAAAGATAATTATCTCTTTAGTGTCATCCATGGTTTATTTATTAAAGAAAATGATTACAAGCGTGAATATATGTCTATGATTTGTACTGAACATATTGTCATTAGCTTTCATGAAGATGATCCTTGGTATTTGGAGACAACCATTAAAGCTTTAGAAACTTATGATGACTTAAGAAAGAAGTCGAGTGACTTTTTATTTTACCAAATTCTTGATTTAATAACTGATAATCATATTGATGTATTTGATAGACTTAATGATGTCATTAATCGTTTCGAAGATGTAACCTTAAATGAACAAATACTTCCGCAAGAAGAATTTTATTTGGTAAGAAAATCATTTATTAGGTTAAAAAATAATGTTTATTATCTTTTAGAACAACTTGATAGGCTGATGATGAGGCAACATGTTTTTATCAAAGAAGTAAACCATGAATATTTTCATGATTTGATTGATCATTTGAATCGCTTAGACTCTCAAATAAATTCAGCTCGTGAAAACTTAAGAAACCTTGTTGATGTTAACATTAACAATCAATCAAATAAAATGAATAAAATTATGACAACATTAACTTTATTTTCTGCGATATTTATTCCTTTATCTTTTTTAACAGGTTTTTTTGGGATGAATTTTATTCATTTTGAGATATTGTCATATCAACATGCAGTTTGGATTTTTGTTTTATTTTGTATACTAGTGATTAGTTTCATGGTTTGGTATTTTAAAAAAAGGAAATGGTTATAATAGCTTTGAAGGGGGCTCTAAATGAATAAATATGTTACATGGGAAAAAGAAGATTTAGTAAAAAAAATATATGAATTAGAAAACCAATTATCTGATCTTTTAGAAAAGGAAGATGACAAGTTTTTTGTAGAGTTTCCATGGGCAGGAAACTTGGGACAATGGTATTGGTATACCAAAGATAATAAAGTTGTTTTTAACGATAAAAAAGTCATAACCTTGGGTTATAACCCTGAACATGTGGGACAAGTGGGCTTTGAGTTTTTCACTAGCAAATTACATCCAGACGACTATGAACGCGTCATGGATAATATGAGATCACATTTATCAGGAAAATCTGATGTATACGAAGTGGAATATAGAATTCAACATAAAGATGGGCATTATCTTTGGTTTTACGACAGAGGAACCATTACTAAAAGAGATTCATCTGGGAATGTTTTATTAGTGCAAGGTATAGTGTTTGATGTTACTGAAAGTAAATTAATTGAAGAACAATTAAGATTTCTTTCTGAAAGGGATGCGCTAACAAGTGTATTTAATAGAAGGACTATGTATAAAAAACTTGGAGAACTTATACAAATATTTAATGATTCCAAGGAGACTTTTTCAATGATAATGTTTGATATTGATCATTTTAAAAATATCAATGATACTTATGGGCATTTAGTCGGAGACGATGTCTTAAGAAAATTAGCAGAAATTATTATAGAAGATAAAAGATCAGAAGATATTGTATGTAGATACGGTGGAGAAGAGTTCTTTTTGTTGTTGCCAGATACTAAACAAGATGGAGCCGTTAAAGTCGCTAAAAGGTTAAGAAAGATTATAAAAAAGATGGATATACCGCAAGTAGGGCATATTACAGTTAGTATGGGAGTCACAACTTATCAAGAAAATGACTCTATAGATGAGATCATCAAAAAAGCAGATGATTTAATGTATGAAGCTAAAGAAGATGGAAGAGACAATATTAAATACTAAAACATTGATGAGTGAAAGATAGGAGTGTTTATATGAGTGATTGGTTTAAAACATTAAATAGAAAAAATACTGATTCAATAAAATGGCGCTTAGCTGAAGAGAAATGCCAAGGAAGAGAATGTTATACTTTTTCCATTGCAGATAGTGATTATCAAACTGCACCTGTGATAAAAAAAGCATTGCTTGATCGTGTAAAGCATGGTGCCTTCGGATACGCTGGCAGAGGCGAAGATTATGAGGATATTATTATTTCTTGGTATAAAAAAAGATATGATGTGAATATTACAAAAAAATCAATTATTCCGGTCCCAACAGTCTTAAATGCCTTAAGTGTTGTTATTGACAAACTAAGCAATATAAATGATGACATTATCATCCAAACACCTGTTTATCACGTTTTTAAACCTGTTATAGAAGCCAATCAAAGACATGTTTTGGAAAGCCCTCTAGGATTAGAAGACCTACAATACAAAATGGATTTTAAACATATTGAAAAATTATTTAAAAACGGTTCAAAAACCTTTGTTTTGTGTAATCCTCATAATCCAGTAGGTAGAGTGTGGACTGAAAAAGAACTGAAAACCCTAGTGGATTTAGCAAAGAAATATCAAGTGCTTTTGATTTCTGATGAAATTCATTCGGATATTATCATGCCCGGATATAAGTTTACTAGTTTAGGGACTTATTTTCATATCTATGACAAAATTATTGTTATATCTGCGCCAACAAAGGTTTTTAATATTGCAGGCTTACAAATCGCACAAATCATTGTTGAAAATGAATCCATCAATGAGATTCTTAAAGATGAATATATGAGACTGCATTTAACGACACCAAATCTATTAGCATTAACTGCCTTAAAAACCGCATATAAAGATGGTTTTAAATGGTTAAAGGCTCAAAATAAGCATATTCAAGCCAATTATGAATATATGAAATCCTATCTCCATCAATACAATAATTTATTTTTAGTCTTCCCATTAGAGGGAACTTATCTATCTTGGATTAAAGTCAATATTAAAGGATTAAATGCTAAAGATTTAGTTGATGAGTTAATGAAGTATGGTGTCTTTTTATCAGAGGGTGATAAATTTGGTAACGGAGAAGATTTTGTTAGAGCAAGTCTAGCGTGTTCTAAAGAACAACTGATAACTGGTCTTGAGAAATTGACAATTTATTTAAGAGATAAAAACATCATATAAAATAAACCGCTGAAATTTTCAGCGGTTTTATTATGAAAAGATAATTAATCGTTTATCTATGGCTAGTTGATTAAAATGATATGTTTCTTTTAAAAATTCTAAGGTTTTTTTTGTGTAGAATATAACATGCGTCTCATCATTTTTATAATACCAGGTATTAAATTCAATAGAGTCATCGTAGAGGTCTGTCATGAAGATCCAATATCCCTGGCTTTTAAGTAATGTTTTAAGTAGTGTAAACTCTTTTTTTGGTTGATTAAAGTGTTCAATCACTTCACAAGCCACAATATAGTCATATTGATTGTTAAGCAATTGAATATTGGGATAATAATGTGGGTCATACTGAAAAATTTGATAGCCATGATCTGATAAAATCTTGGATATAACAGGACCAGGACCCGCGCCAAAGTCCAATCCAACATCCTTCATTTTTGAGTTCTTTAAGATATAATTTGTTATTGGCGATACAAAATTTTGATATCCTTTATCAAAGACATCATTATTATGCGTATCATAACGCATTTTTTCTTTACTTACTGAAAGAAGTTGGCTTTGGTCTAATTGAATCGAATCACAATGAGGACATCGATAATAATCTCTTTTTCTTGTACATGCATAATAGGACATTTGAGTTTGACATAAACGACATTTTTGTATTGCTTTCATCAGAGATCCTTTCTATAAGTTGCTCTTCTTAGAATATATTTTCATAAATATGGTTACAAATACAATGTTGTAAATAACACCTAAAATAAAGTATACCATAAAAGTAAAATTAACATCAATTGTTGGAATTAATTCCATTTGGATGAGTCTAGCTGACCAAAATCCAGGTGCAAAGACCAAGAAAACTTCCTGCCAAGTTTGAACAAAAAAAGCTATAACTGGGAATGCAAGAATGAGGGCCGACATTTTCATAATTACAAATCCTTCAACTTTATTTGAAGAAAAACTGTTTATAATAAGCGCTACTCCCGGTGCTTGTAATGCCCCAAGCAAAGAAATGAGTAATATGATGAAAACTGATGAGTTAGGTAAGAAATTTGTGGATAAAACAATAACTATTGTTGCAATAAAGCCAAAAACAAAACTGATTAATAGTTTAAACATGACATATGCTTTAACAGAAATAGGTGTCACTTTTAAACTTAATAAAACTGAATCATCCTTATCATCAAGTAAAGTAAAAGCAGTAAGGGCTCCAAAAATAAAACCAGTAAGCAATATGAATAACATAGAAATTATTTCTGGCAACAAAGAGTTTTGCGTGACTACTGAATCAATGTAAGGTATTAAATAGAAACCTGCTATACCTAAGATGATTGGGTATATCATAAAAAATAAATACAATGAGTCTCTGAAAATATTTTTTATTTCAGCTTTTAATATTAATTTAAACATATCTTACACCCCACTAATTGAAATAGCGTAATTTTTAAATTGTTTTAATACTAAAAATTTATATATGAATAATCCGCTAATCACTAAATACAAAAAACTAAAGTAATATTTCCAATCAAGATTTATAGGTTTAAAACTTTGACTAATGATCTCATTGGCTGCTTGTATAGGATTAATTAATAAAATATACTCCCATATATCACTTTTAAGAACATTTATGCTAAATAGGACTGCTGGTATCAATAATAAGAATGAAATCATCATGACAGTCATTAACATGGTTGTAAAGTCTTTTTGATAATAAGAAAGTAATAAACCAATCGTTGTATGATAAAGCGTTGAAAAAACGATGGCTAGAAAAATCAATATATAGTTAACTTCAACATTTTTAACGATAACAAAAACAATGATAATTAAAGCAGTAGATAGTAAATTGTGGATGGTATTGGATAATATTTTTGCTAGAATTAATTCAGAGTTTCTTGCTGGTGTGACAAGCATTGAAGACATTGTAGATTCTTTTTTTTCAAAAAACATAACGCTTCCAATATACATCAAACTCATCATAGTTGAATCAACTAAGATTAAAAGTGGTAGTAAATCGTTAAAAATATTACCATCAACAAAATATAAGACAATCAACCATATGAGTGCAATAAGAAAAGAAACACTGGTTACTTTGTATTTGTGAAGCCTAATCAATTCACCTTTGATGAGATAAATTAATCTATTGTTCATCATCTAAAGTCACCCCTGTTACTTTTATGAAAATGTCTTCTAAAGTTGTTTCACCAGAATGAATTGTTTCTATATCTTTTGCTTTTAGAATTTCCATAAATTCATTGTTATTACCTAAGTTCTCCATAGAAAATGATTTTTCTATGAGCTTATTGTTATCTCTGTATTCAACCTTCACTTGTCTTTGTCCGTATCTTATTTTTAGGTTTCTTGGTGTATCAATTTCTTTGATTTCACCATTAACGATGAAAGCTACTCTATCACACAACTGATCAATATCAGACATGATGTGTGAAGTGATAAATACAGTACCGCCAGAGTTTTTAAATTCTCTGATTAAATCTTTTAAAATCTTAGCATTGCTAGGGTCAAGTCCGTTAGTGGGTTCATCTAAAAATAGCATAGTAGGTGAATTAAGTAAAGCTCTTACTATGTTTAGCCTAATCTTCATTCCCTTTGAGTATTCAGCTACCATTTTGTCTTTATCTTCCCATAAACCCACTCTTTTCATTAACTTCTCAACATCGGCTTTCTTTTTATATAAATTTTGAAAAAAGTTAATATTTTCTATGGCAGTCATTTTTGAAAAATGAATAGGCATTTCAAAACTGACACCGATGTCCTCGAAAAAGTCTTGTTTATAATCCTTTAAATCTTTTTGCTTATAAAGAATTTGTCCTTGGTAGTCTTCCAAAATTTTGATAATAACTTTTTGAGTTGTACTTTTTCCGGCCCCGCTTGGGCCTAAAAATCCAAAAATTTCCCCCTCTTTAATATCAAAATTTATCCCTTTTAAAACGTTTTCTTGATTATTTTTGTACTTAAATTTTAAATTTTTAACTTCAAAAATACTAGACATTCTCTTCTATCCCCTTCTTTAAAATATTTAATATGTGATGAATATTTTCTTTCATCACCTTGTAACTTTCCTCAGGATTATTTACATTTAATTCGTTAATCGTAACATTGCTCGTTAAATCACTAATTATTTTAGCTAGGGTGAGCGTATGAATATCATCTCTTATTAAGCCTTTTGCTTTATCCTTGTTAATCAATTTACTGTAATAATCAATAGCAAAATTTTTGTTATTTTTCATCATTTGATCATAGATTTCATTCTTGTTTTTAATTAATTTATCCATGATTAATACAAACTTTGGATGATTAATAGCAAAATGAATGCCTGAGTCATATAATTCTTCCACCAATTTTAAGAATGGTGTATCTTGATTGAGCATAGATTTTGATAAGTAATCCATCTTAGTTTTTTTGATTTGATCTATCAAGTATAGGTAAATATCTTTTTTATCTTCGAAATATTGATAAAAGCTTCCTCTTGGTATTTCAGCTTTTTTAATGATATCGGATAAATTGACAAGTTCATATGGTTTTGAAGAGAATTCATCCACAGCAGCTTGTATTATTTTATTACTTTTTTCTTCCTTTAAATTAAAAAATGTTTGTTTAGGCATGTATATCACCTCTCAATATGACAACCTTGTCATAATTATATAGTAGTCTATATATTTTGTCAATGAAAAAGACACTTTATCAAAAAGTGTCTTTAATATATTGGTGAATTTCTTCGGCGGCACACTTACCTGCGCCCATGGCTTCAATAACAGTAGCAGCACCTGTGACAATGTCACCTCCAGCAAAAACACCTGGGATGGAAGTGTGACATCCTTCAACAACAATACGATCTCTAGAATCTGTTTTGAGGTTTTTTGTTGTCCTTTTTAAGATCGGATTTGGACTTTGACCTATTGCAATAATACATGAATCAATTTCTAATGTTTGATATTGACCGGTTGGTATAGGTTTATGTCTACCAGACTGATCAAGTTCTCCTAGTTTCATCACTTCAGCTTTAATGGAATGAACTTCGTAGTCGCTCCCCATGATTTCAACTGGATTTAAAAGTAATTTGAAATCAATACCTTCTTCAATAGCGTGATCAATTTCCTCTTTTCTAGCTGGAAGAGCAGTCATATCTCTTCTATATAAAATAAAAACATTTTTTGATCCTAGTCTTTTTGCGACTCTTGCGGCATCCATGGCTACATTTCCACCACCCACAACACATACTGTGTCTCCAACTTTAATAGGTGTTGGGTTGTTTGGAAAATCATAAGCTTTCATTAAGTTTACCCTAGTTAAAAACTCATTAGCGTAATATACTCCATTTAAATTTTCTCCCATAATATCAAGAGATCTAGGTAAACCAGCCCCAGTAGCGATGAATAAAGCTTTATAATCACATTCATTAAATAATTGATCTAAAGTCAATGTCTTTCCAATAATCACGTTTTTATAGAAATGAATTCCTAAAGATTCTAATCTTTTAATTTCTTGATCAACAATTGTTTTTGGTAATCTGAATTCAGGAATTCCATATCTTAATACACCGCCATAGTCATGTAAGGCTTCATAGATATCAGTTTGATAGCCAAGGCGTCTTATGCTTGCAGCAAAACTTAATCCAGCTGGACCACTACCAATAACAGCGACTTTTTGATGATTTTCTTGAATGTTTTCTGTTTTTATCAAATGGTGTTCTAAACTATAATCGCCTAAAAATCTCTCTAAAGCCCCAATTGAAATACTTTCATATTTCAGACCTAAAATACATGAGCCTTCACATTGGTTTTCCTGCGGACAAACTCTACCACATACACTTGGTAAGATATTATCTTCATAGATTGTATAATAAGCACTTTCGTAGTCTTCGTTAAGAATTTCTTTAATAAATTTTGGTATATTAATATTAACTGGACAAGCTTTTACACAACGAGGATCTTTACAGTCTAGACATCGACTTGCTTCTAAATGAACCTGTTTTAAATCAAAACCCAATGCAACTTCTTTAAAATTAGCTTTTCTTTCTTCCTTATTTTGTAAGGACATTTCTTGTCTATTGATCATTGATATCACCTGATTTTAACCTGCAATCATGTTCTTCTTTTTTATAATAGTTTTGTCTATGCATAAGTTCATCAAAATCAATACCATCTGCAGGAAAATCTGGACCATCAACACAAGCAAAGAAATTCTTTCCATGAATACTTACACGGCAGTTTCCACACATTCCAGTGCCATCAATCATAATAGGGTTTAATGAAACTTCAGTTTTCAGTTCAAAGTCTTTGTTAAGCAAATAAGCATTTTTCATCATGATTAGAGGACCAATAGCTATGGCTAAGTCATAATGATTTTCTTTGTAAATCTTTCTCATAACATCTGTTACAAAGCCTTTTGTTCCAGCGCTCCCATCATCGGTAGCAATATATATATTGTTACAGAATTCTTTATATTTATTGAGTAGGAGAAGGTGGTCTTTTGTTTTACCACCAATAATTAAGTCAACCTTTGAGCCTTTTTCAGCATAAGCTTTAAGTTGAGGATATAGAGGAGCTGCACCAACACCACCAGCAATACCTATAACTCTTGATTCCTTACCAAAAACTTTTGCTTTACCCAGTGGCCCAACGACATCTTCTAAAAAATCATTCTCTTCTTTTTTGCCAAGTTCTATGGTTGAAAAACCAAGTTTTTGATAAATAATTGTAATTGTTTCTTCATCATTTTCAACAATTGTTAATGGGATTCTTTCACTATTTTTATTGGTTCTTACAATGACAAAGTGCCCTGGTTTAGTATTTTTAGAAACTAAAGGAGCTTCTATTACCATTAAGTCTACATCATTATTTAATTGTCTTTTTCTTCTGATTTTGTACATACTATCACCCAGTTTTATTATATCATTCATTGACTTAAAAAACATAAAAAAATCAGCCTGATTTCATCATCAGGCTGAATTAATTTATTTTGCAAGAGCGCCCATTGGGTCCCAAGGTTTTAAAATGATAGGTTTTGTATTCAATGCATTTAATTGTTTTTTATTAAAATATTTCTTGTTAATCACTGCTTGAAAAACAAATTGATTAAACCATGAGTCACTAGCCAGATAATATCCTTTTTTACCATTTTTGTTTCCCCATGAATTTTCTATTTTCCACTTAGTTGGTTTTTCATTCACAAGAGAAACACCTGTTAATACCATAGCGTGATTCATTCTTGCATGTCCGTAATCAAGCATATTAGCTTTGGATAATGATAAATCTATGTTTAAAATATCATCATAGTCATATCTTTCATCATCCCAAATTCCTTTATCACGATCTCCAAAATGACCGACATCACAACCAAACCATACAACTTCATCATCCATTTGTCGAATGATTAAGTCTTTGACCTCATCTATAGGTAAATTTAGATGATGAATAGGATTGCCACCAACAACATTACCTAAGTAAGAAATCCCGTATGTTTGGTAGAAGGGTTTATCATCAGTAGGCGAATGGATGATTGATACATAATCTTCTAAATCATCACCAACATATTCTTTATAGAAATCATGTGGCGAAATATTATCAACTATATGATATTTTTTATCTTTATCTACATACTCAAAAGAAAAAGATTTAGGTGGAATACCAAAAGAAGCTAGCAGTAACTTATAAAGATCTCTTAGGGTATCTTCTTTTAATTTAGATAATTTATCAACTTGACCAATTTCTCTAGCCTTGGCTGTGTATTGTCTTAATTTTTGATTAATGATTTTATTTAATGGGTATGTTTGAGAACTAACTTTTGTTTCTGTCATGGCATCTTTTGGGACAAGTCCATACTTTTCAACAAGAGAAACAAACATATCCCATTGTCCGCCGTCTTGAATCCCAACCATCAGTATATGTTGAAGGGTGCGATCATCTTTATCACAGGTTAAAAAATCATCAATACTTTCAATAAAATAGTTGATTTTTTCCAATTTATCATAAAAAGCAACGTAGTTTTGCGAGAACTCAAACTCTTTTAAATGATATTTCTTTGCAAGACGTTCTCTAATAAAATTTAACCCAGCAAAAATCCAACACCTACCTGTTTTTTCTTGATTTGTTACTGGTAAGGTTTCGATATCTTTAGAAAATCTAAAAGTATTTAAGATAGATCTTTCCTGTTTGATAGCTATCTTTGATAATTCATTTTCAACTAAGGCTCTTCTTAAGGTCCTATGTTGTAAATCGTTATCAATTTCATTTTTCCATTGGTTAATATTTTTTTCATTAATAGTTTTCATATGTTCACCTCTCTCATTTATTTTAACATAAAAATAAAATAAGAAGAGAAAACTCTTCTTATTTATTGATTATTATTTATGTCTTTCACTACCTATATAGAAGATTGCTAGAGTATCAACACCTGAATGGGCGCCAATCACCGGACCGATTTCATTGATTAAAAAGTCATCTTCTTTAAGCTTAAGTTTTTCCATAATTGCATCTCGAACATAGAGGGCATCTTGTAAATTATCTCCATGAGAAATGAACACCTTATCGTTTCTTTTATCATCATATGTTTCAACCATACGCTTAACAAGATTATTAAGGGATTTAAATCTACCACGTGCTTTGCCATATACTTTTAGTTTACCTTCTCTATCAACATGTAATAGAGGTTTTATATTAATAATGCTACCTAAAATAAACGAACTTGCTGATAAACGACCCCCACGTCTTAAATGTCCTAAATCACTTACAGTAAATAAATGACTAATATCCATTTTGATATCTTCAACATAATCAGCGACTTCATTGATTGATTTTCCAGCTTGTCTTAATTTTGCAGCGTTTGAGACCAATAAACCTTGGCCCATAGAAGCAGCTATGGAATCGATAATTATTATTTCTCTATCCGGATATTCTTCAGATAACTCTTTTTGTGCAATAAGACATGAATTATATGTTCCAGATAATTGGCTTGAAAATACAATGAAAAGTACATCCTCACCATTCTCTAATATTGGTTTCATTATTTCTATACATTCTTGAGGATTTGCTTGTGTTGTAGTTGCTGTTTCTTTTTCTCTAAGTAAATTATAAAATTCTTTAGGATTGATTTCTCGATGATCCAAATAATTATTATATTCTTTACCTTTCACCGTAACCTTTAATGGCAAAATGTTGATTTCTAAATCACTGACAACTTGTGCTGGTAAATCAACACATGAATCTGAAATAATTTGGTACATATAATTGCCTCCTTTTTATATAACTTTATCAATTAAAGATTGCTATGTCAAGCATTAGTGCTTTTAAAACGTTTGTTTAATGAGTGAAAATCTTAGATAAAATTTGTATTAAGACAAAAAGAAAAAACCATAAAAAATGGTTTTTATATTTATTCGTTATCTAAAGAATCGTCGTATTTAAATTTAATTGGAGATACTTGAGGGACTGAAGGTTCAATTTTATCAGTAAACATGACACCTAATAAATGGTCATATTCATGTTGGAATACTATTCCAGGATAGCCGGATAATTTAATTTCTTTAAATTCACCTTCACCTGTTTTTAAGTCAACAAAGTAAGCTTTTGCTCGGATTCTTTTTGATCTTAAAACTATACCTGTTGTATCTTCGTCTACAGATAAACATCCTTCACCACCTGGTAGAAATGTTTTGGCTTCAGAAAAAGCAATAATTTTCGGATTAACGACTGCGTATTGATGAACTTTCTTAAAGTCTTCATCAAGTGTTTTCATACAAAACATTTTTAAAGATTGATTGATTTGTGGAGCAGCCAAACCCACACTTGATCTAAGATCATATTTGTTTAGCATATCTTCATCTTGAGAATTTTCAATATATTCCATCATCGCTCTTAATGTATTCAAATTTTCTTTACTTAATGGCCATTCTAGCTCATTTGAGCGTTTGCGTAAAGTAGGATGTCCATCTTGAATTATATCTTTCATTGTTAACATATTATCACCACATAGATTATAGCAAATAATTCAAGAAAAATAAAGTATTTGATGCTTGATTGCTTGAAAAGACAATTAAATTATGATATATTAAATTAACTAAAAAAGGGTGATAGAATGGTAAAAAGAAAAGGAATCGTTATTTATTTTAGAAGTCATAAATTACTAAAAAAGCTGAATCATTTTGATATAAATATAACCTATGTAAATAAATTAGGAAAGTATTTAACAGGTTATGTTAATGAGAGTAAATATGATGAAATAGAAAAAGCTTTACGAAAAATTAAACTTGTTAAAAAAGTAGAAAGTTCAAGAATCGATATGGAAGAATTTAGTTTTTCTGGATAATGAACCTGTCAAGTAAAAAACCTTGACAGGTTCATTTTTTTATGGTAAAATTTTCATGAAAATATTATAGGAGGTATTATAATGGTAAAATTAAGATTACAAAGATTTGGTACTAAAAAGAGACCATTCTACAGAGTTGTAGCTGCAGATTCAAGAAAAAAACGTGATGGTAGATATTTGGAAATCGTTGGAACATATGATCCAACTACTAAACCAGCGTCTATTAATATAGATAATGAATTGGCGAAAAAATGGTTACATTTAGGCGCACAACCAACAGATACTGTTAAAAGCTTATTTGCTAAAGTTGGCGTTATGAGCGAATTTTTAACAGAAAAGAAAAATAAGTAGCAGGTATTATAATGGCGATAGATTTTGAAAAACTAGTTTTTGATTTAGTTATGCCATTAGTGATCCATCCTGAAGACCTTTTGGTTAAAAAGTTTTCTGAAGATGAACAATCAATCACGATTCAAATACTAGTCAATAAAGAAGACCTAGGAAGAGTTATAGGAAAAGGTGGACGTATTGCGAATGCAATTCGTACTATTTCTTATGCTGCCGCTTCAAGAATAGGAAAAAGAATTAAGATTGATATAGATTCTTTTGAATAATGGAAAAAATTGGAGTTAGTGCCTGTTTGTTGGGTATAAATTGCAAATATAATGGTAAAGATAATTTAAATTTAGAAGTCTTACGTTATATTGCTGGAAAAGAAGTTGTTTTAATATGCCCTGAAGTTATGGGAGGACTATCAACACCAAGAATTCCATGTGAGATTCAAGCTAACGGTAAAGTTTTAAACCAAAACAATGTAGATGTAACTGAAGCTTTTAATTTAGGAAAACATTTGAGTTTAACAAAATTAAAAGAGAATGATTGTAATCAAGTTATATTAAAAGATGGTTCACCATCATGTGGTTTTTTATCAATTTATGATGGTAGTTTTACAAATAAATTGATTAAAGGTCAAGGTGTAACAACCAAATTCTTAAAAGACAATCATATTCAAGTAATTCATTTAGATACATAAAAAAATGAAAAAACATGGAGAAATCCATGTTTTTATTTTGCTTTCTTAGCTCATTGTGTAGAGAAATTGTTACGATTGGTCATAGTAATCATGGTGATCATCTGAATAATCACTATTCATGTAAGTATTAAATTTATTTTTCCAGTCTGCTTTTTTAAAATAAATAAAACTTGATTTATTTGGAAAGAATAAATTATTTATAATGGGAATTAACAAAAAGATTAACCAACCAGGATGCCAAAAACTATCACCAAAAACTTTAAGTGATTCTGGGAAAAAATTTCTTGTGTAAAGAATGCCGATAATCACATAAATAATGGTTATGATAACACTTACTAGTTTTCTAGCATTGATATGACCACGATAAATCATATCGGAAATTGGAATTAAGAAGAAGACAACCCAACCAGGATG
The DNA here is from genome assembly GCA_018622675.1 of Mycoplasmatota bacterium. Classification (GTDB taxonomy): domain Bacteria; phylum Bacillota_I; class Bacilli_A; order Izemoplasmatales; family Hujiaoplasmataceae; genus Hujiaoplasma. Next base: position 1,307,977 of record CP076020.1, on the reverse strand, counting down.
AGCTAAATCTAAGCCGAAGGCCAACCAAAAAAATAATATAATTGTAATTAATGGCATATTTTGATAAATCCTTTTACCAATTTGATTGCTTAATAGAATGGTAGATAAAGGTATTAATAAAAGAAAACTGAATCCTAACCTCCAGTTATTAAAAACAAAGCCGCTGACTAGTAATAAGAATAATGAAATCATAGGCATTGTAACAACAATTCTTTTTTTCATAATGATCACAACCCCTTTGCTTATTGTATAAGTATTCTATCATATTTTGCTAATATTTTAAAAATAATCGTGAAATACTTATAAGCATAAATGATGTATGGGTTTATCGGTAACTATTTTGATAAAGTATGTTAAAATATTAATACAAGGACAACTAAGGAGGTGTGTTATGACTATCTATTTATGGTTAATATATTTAGTTCTTGCTATTGTATCCTTTTTACCTATAGTAAGAATTGATGTTTTTTCAACCAATAAAAAGTATAAGTACTTTAAATATTTAAGTATGACCATATTTATTTGGTCATTAATCATTGGTTTTAGATACATAATAACCAATCCATTATTTTTGTATTACATGATCATGTTAATGTATCCTGTTGTCTTAACCGCAACTATCCTTGTGTTTTTATCATTGATGCATTATATAGAAAAAGTAATACCTTTAAAAATCAAAATATTTTTCTTAATGCTCATTATAATCGAAGTTGTTGTTGTTTTAACTAATTCATCTCATCAACTCTTCATAAAATTAGCTTATTCTGATAATATTAATGAAGAAATGTTAAGAACCGCGAGAATAGGACTAATTTATTATATTCATGTTGTGTTTTCTTACATGCTTTTGTTTATTTCCACAATATTGATTTTAAGGAAATTGTATATACAAATGAAAGATAATAAAGATTACCTACCATTTTTTATATTTGTTTTTAGTATCATTGTAGGTGTTTTGGCTAATGCAATTCATGTTTTTGTTTACTCTTTTGTATTAGATCCAACTTATATGGCATTTGTAGTCTTAACAACAGTGATATATTTTGTTATATATATCCGTGATGTGAGATTGATTTTAAAGTTAGATAATCATCAGTTTATATTGAATAACTTAAGAGAGATGTATTTAGTGATTAACCATAAAGGCTTTGTTGTAGATGCTTCCAAGGCCTTAGCTAAAAAATTTGATTTAAATTTGAATCAAGAAGATATTTCTTTTGATGATTTTATGACATCAGCTTCAAGTCAAGCAATCATTTATTCTAGTGCGAAAAACATGCCTAAAGAATATGATAAAAACAAAGATTATTTGCATATGCAAACAAAAGATATTAATATGCCGTTTTTGAAGTTTTCAGGACACTTGGTCTTGTTTTATGATGAAACAAAAATTCAAAAATATATTCATGATATGGACTATGTAATCAACCATGATTCGATGACTGATATTTATAATAGAAATTACCTAGAAGATATTAGAAAAAACTATTATCAAAATGACCAATATGCAATAGTTATATTTGACTTAGATGCTTTGAAATTAATGAATGATTATCTTGGTCATCGAGCTGGAGATGAATTGCTTATCCGGTTCTCAAAAATTCTTAAAAGACTTGCTGATGAGAATGAAGGCATCACCCCTATTAGATTAGGTGGGGATGAATTTTTATTAATTATATGTAACAGGACTAAAAAAGAAATAGAAGAGATGATGGATGATATTAAAAACCAAGCATACAACAAAAATCCTCTCAAAAACATAGGGTTTTCTTATGGAATAGCTACTAATAAAGGCGGAAAGAGTTTTGATAAAGTCATGTCTAAAGCTGACATGAATATGTATGAAATGAAAGAGACTAGAACAAGTGAAAAACTAGAATTGGAAAAAACGCTTAAGTCAAAGTCTCATAATTTATGAAAATATTCGTTTAATAATTACAAAAATTAATATATAATGGATAAACAAGGGGGATTTATGAAAAAATTAGGATTAATGGTATGCACGAATTCAGCAATAGATTATATAGAACATGATATAGACGTTCGGGTTGTTAGATCAACAATTCTTTTAGGTGATCAAGAATATGTCGATTATGAAGAATTGACTGCAGATAAGTTTTACGATAAATTAGAGGAAGATACCAGTTTATTTCCTAGAACCTCAATGGCCTCAACTGGAAAAATGCTTGAATTTTATGAAGATTTAAAAGCAGAAGGTTGTGATACTATCCTTTTTGTTACTATCTCAAGTAATATGAGCGGTATATATGACAATGCAGTTTTAGCGTCTAAAATGATTGATGGCGTTGATATTCATGTTTTTGATTCGAAAACTGTTGGTTATATTGAATGTAAAATGATTTTTACTGCTTATGAAGGATATAAAGCAGGAAAAACCATAGATCAAATATTAGAAGATTTAAGGTATATAAGAGATAACAATAAAATCTATTTTGCTGTCAGCGATTTAAGGTATTTAGTCAAAAATGGTCGATTAACCAATGCTCAAGCAATCATGGCTAATGTTTTAAAAATTAAACCTTTATTAGAAATCAATGAAGAAGGCAAAGTTGTGAGTATTGAAAAAATTAGAACTTTTAAAAAAGCAGTTAATAGAGTTATAGCTAAGTTCATAGATGAAACAAAAGATTTTGAAGTTGAACCTTTTATTATCCATGCAAATAACCCAGAAACTGCAGAATATATTAAAAATGTTGTTTTAGAAAAAAGACCAGAATATAAAACAATTAATGATTATTTGCTTACACCTGCTGTAGGTGCTCATTCAGGTCCTAAAGCAATAACGATTGGATATTTAAAAATAAGAAAGTAGCCTTGTATGATTAGCTCAGATGTTATAAGAGGTCATATTGACACAATTATATTAAACCTTTTAACTGAAAAGGACATGTATGGATATGAATTGGTTAATGTGATTAAAACTAAATCAAATAATTTATTTAACATAAAAGAAGCAACTCTTTATTCGGTCTTACAAAGACTAGAAAACAAAGAGTTAATTTCGTCATACCTTGGCGAAAAAAGTCATGGGAGAAAAAGAAGGTACTATCAAATTACGCCATTAGGTAAAGCTTATTTAATAGAAATGATCAAAGAATGGAAAGTGCTTAAAAAGATAATGCATAATATGTTGGGAGTTCCTCAAAATGAATAAAATTAAATCATTTATAACAAAGCTATTAAAAGACTATTTTAACGATAAAGATAAGAAAGAGTTGATAAAAATATTAACGACTTCTTTAGAAGAAAAAGTAGATGACTTAGTTGAAGAAGGTACATCAAGAGACGAAGCAATAAAGCGCTCAATTAGCGAATTTGGTGATACAGAAGATGTTTTAAGTGCTTTTCCAGAAAAACAAAGAAAAGCGTCGATCATTAAAAAACGTAAAACTCAAGTTTTTTACTCAATATGGGGTTATATCATTATTGTAGGACTAACAATTTTTATCAACTTTACATTTTATGAGTTTTTTGATAAAATACTATGGTTTGTGATGGTGTGTATTGGATTATTATTCTGGCCAATCACAATGCTATATAGATACTTACTTATCAAGAAATAGAGGGTTGTTTGTGAAAACAAGAAAATTAGTCTTTTTAGCAGTAATGGTAGCGCTGGCTGTTGTTTTGAGTATTATTGAATCATTAATATCAGTCATTTTTATACCAGGTGTCAAACTAGGGCTGGCAAATGTAATTACATTAATTATTTTAATGACTTTTACTGATAAAGATGCATTTACAGTTGTACTAGCAAGATTATTAATCGTTGCTTTAACCTATAGTGGATTGTTTTCCAATTCTTTTTGGATTTCAGTCACTGGAGGTATGTTTGCCATTATTTCTATGATTATCATTAAAAAATTTAATTTTTCTATCTATGGTATTTCTGTTTTAGGGTCAACTATGCATATGGTTGGACAAGTGATAGCGGCTATGACTTTAGCTGACCCTGCCTTAGCTGTGATTTTACCATATTTAGTTATGGTTAGTGTTCCGACAGGATTGTTAACCGCATATTTAGCAAAAAAAGTAATATTAAGTTTAGAAGATAAATTTTTATATTTTGCAAAATAAAAATACCTTTGAAAATTCAAAGGTATTTGTTTTTATCTTATATCTTTTGGTTCTATAATTTTCTTAGGGGTGTTAATAAAAAGATGTTTATAAATTAAAAGTGCATGAATAGGAATCATCCTTTATAATTAAGTTACCTACTCCCAATCGAAAGGGGTCCTATTCATGCATGAACATTATATCAGTAAATTATTTAATTTGAAAGATGAAGATATTATTATTAAAGATATTTCTATAGAAAGAGGGACTAAGTATATTAAATTAGAACTTCCTATTAGAGAACATGTCTGTCCTCACTGTGGTTGTTTAACCAAGAGGGTTCATGATTACAGGATAAGAAAGATAAAACATCAATTTGATTTAGGATATAAAGTGATACTTCTATATAGGCGGCGAAGATATTTATGTAAAGATTGTCATAAACGTTTTCCTGAAGAGAATCAATTTGTAAGAAAATATCATAAGATAAGTAATTATACGAAACAACTAATTATCAAAGAATATGGATTTAAACAATCAATCACAGATGTTGGTAGACATTTAAATATATCATTTCACACAGTTATGAGACACATTAAAACTCATATTAGACCTAGGAGGCAAGTTTTACCTGAAGTCTTGAGTATAGATGAGTTTAAAAATTTATCTCATGGCTATGGTAAATATGCTTTTCTTATGACTGATCCAGTCAATAAAAAACTGATTGACGTTTTCCCTAACAGAAGAAAACATAACCTAGAGTATTACTTCTCCCATATTGACAAAAAAGAGCGAGATAAGGTCAAATGCATCATATCAGACTTATGGGATCCTTATAGACAACTGGTTCACAAATACTTTCCTAAGGCCAAATTAATCGCTGATAAGTATCATTTTATTAGACAGATGTATTGGGCCGTTCAAGATGTTAGATTAAGGGTTATGAAGAAATATCGAAAAGGTACTTATGAATATCATTATTTAAAGAAATATTGGAAACATATATTGGCTTATACTTATAATCTTTCAACCAAGCATTTTAAAGATTATAAGCTTGGTTATCACATTACAGCGAGAGAGATTATTGATAAAGTAAGACACTTTGATCTAGATATGAAAAAGGCGATTGATTTAAAGGATTCCTTCTATGAAATGATGCATAGCACATCTTATTATGAAGCTAGAGATGTAATAAATCAATTTATAGATGACTTATATCAAACAAAGTTACCTGAATTCAAAACAGTCGCTAGGACTTATAAAAACTGGAAAGAAGAAATTATTAATTCATTTATTACCTATGACAAAAAACAATTAACCAATGGCTTTATTGAAGGTTTGAACAATAAAATCAAAGTGATTAAACGCATAGCCTTTGGCTATAGAAACTTTGATCACTTTAGATTAAGAATATTTGCATTAACTCATAATGATTGCCCTATTACTTCACTTTAAAACAAAAAGAAAAAGACGATACTTCAAACGAAATATCATCTTTAAATTCTTTTCTTAAACATCAAAGACCCCTATCCTTGACATTCAACCTATCTTTTTATTGATTCTTTTTATAAAGGTAATAACCAAGACCTAGGATTGATAGGAATAAAATAGAACCACCTATCATATAATATACAGTATGATTTGTTTGGTCTTCAGTTTCATTGAAAAGAACAATATAATCATCAGCCTGTTCTGACATTCTAATATCATCTTCGCTAAAATACCAGATGGCTTCTAAATCATCAATGCTATTGACATAGTCTAAGCCTTCGTCATAATCCATTAAGAAGATGGCTGTTGATAAAATATCTGAAAGAGCTGTCTCTCTTGTGATAATTGAAACTGCCAATGCATGTCCACCAGGATAATTTGTTCTTGGATCAATGATGTGATGATATATCGTATCATCATCTGGATCATTAATATTTTTCATATAACGTTGATAAGATCCGCTTGTAACGACTGAATAAGATGAGTCTATCAGAGCTGCACCATAGGCTGAAGTATTAAGTGATGTAAAACTAGGTTCTGTTAAGCCTATACCATAAGTGCTTGCATTTGGATTGGATATATTTTCTCCACCAACTAAAACATTTGATGCACCTAAATTTAAAATGTAGCTGATGTCATAGTCACTTAAGTAAGTTTGTAAAATCATAGATATATATCCTTTTGCAAATCCGCCCAGGTCAATACCCATATCACTTTTAGAGAAATCAATGGTAAGGTTTGTTTCATCTAAAATAATATCTTCAGGATTCGTGTGATATTCTTGATTAAGTATATCTTCACTTGGAATAGGACAATTATCATATAGAATATTATCAACACACTCTTCTGAATATCTAGCATCATGCCAGATAGAAGTTATTGGTTCAAGTGCAATATTAAATAAAAGTTCATTGTTATCAGGCTGAATATCTTGGTTTTCAAGTGCGTATTGAATGGCATCGAAAAGTTTTTGATCAATTGTTACAGGACCATCACTTTCATTAATGGTGTAGACGTTTTCAATACCATCATAAGCTTCATAGGCATCAAATAATTGATCGTAATAAATAATTTCTGACTCGACATCATTAAAAATGTTCTCAAGTGTGAAAGTGCTATTTTCATCCATATAAACAGTTAAGGTATTTGTTGTATCAAAAGCAAAAAACTCCTTTGAACACTTATAAACACCATCTACACGGGTTGATGTACAATAGACTTCATTTGGATTTTCAAAGGCATTTAAATGTGGTGAGCCTTGTAAGTTGGTTTTGTTTATGAATCCTAATTGACTTATTGTGAGTATAGTCATTAGCAGTGAAATGCATATTTTTTTCATGTGAACTCCTTTATAAAATCTTTATTTAAATAAGAAAATATTATATAATATATATGAGTAGGTGATACCATCAAAAAGCGAGATATTCTATTAATTATTGTTATTCTCATTATTGCAGTATTAAGTACTGGTGTCCTAAATTTGATTGAAAATATCAATAGCACCGGTGAAGCATATGGACAAATTACTTATGCAGGAGAACCAATATTAAAAATAAATTTAAATGACCCAGAAATATATGATCTTTATGATTCTAAATACAAAGACCAAGTAAATGTTGATAGGGCTGATGAAGGTATTTTTTATGTACCTGGTGAAACAACCACTGACATGACTGAACTTTGGAAAGAAGATTCATATGCTAAAGAGAATCAAATTGTTGGTATCAAACTTTTGGTTGAAGATGGTAAAATATCCGTTCTTTACCAAGAAAGCCCTAGAGATTTATGTCAATATGAGCCACCAACGAATTCAAGTTTAAAACCAATCGTATGTTTACCAAATAAAGTTGTAGTAAAGGTTATAACATCTCAAAGTTCTGATGAATTTTATTTAGATGATGTATTGGAGTGATTTTATGTTAGCGTTAATTGATCAAAGTCCATTTTTAATCTCAAGAATTATATTGTTTTTTGTCGCAACTATGTTTATTTTCAAAGCATTACAAGCGATTGATTTAAGCAAAATATTTAAAAAAAATTCTGCGGACAATATAAGATTTTTATTTATGGTCGTCTCTATTATATTAGGGCACTTGTTTGTCGATGCTATTGTATCTTTATTTGAAAATCTTAACCAGATACTTTAGCATACACTAATTTTTTTTCAATCACTTTTAGGTGATCTTCATAACCATTATGATGAAATAAAGTGTCTTTGACTTTTTCGAACTGATCATTATACAAATAAAAGTAAAAAGTGATTTTTTCTTTATAATCAACTTTATCTAATTTGCATTGTTCACGAACGATTTTTTCTATATCGCCTAAATGGTTATAGCTTGTTTGTAATTGACAATAATAACTAGTCACTTTTTCAATAAAAGTGGCTTTTTTTAAGGTTTCAGCTATGGTTGTTGAATAAGCTCTAATTAAACCACCAGCACCTAATTTTATTCCGCCGAAATATCGAATCACAATTGCCAAAACATCATTGAGCTTGTTTTTATTTAAAACATCCAATACTGGATAGCCAGCTGTTCTTTGTGGCTCTCCATCATCGCTTGCTTTTTGTGTATGGTCATCAAGTTTATAAGCATAGACGTAATGGTTGGCTCCGGGATATATTTTTTTGATTTCATCTAGCTTAGATTCTATGGTTTCTATATCTCTAACATGATACATAATGCCAATAAATCTAGACTTTTTTTCTATAAATTCATATTCACTTTTATCATATATAGAGCGCATATTATCACCTAAAGTATTATAACATAATTAAAATTGATATTAAACTATTATTTAACCACTTTATTTTTATATATAAAAACTGATTATGTTATAATATGGATAGGTGAGATGATGAAAGAAATGATCAAATATGGAAAAAAGATATTAAAAACACTAAATGACTCTGGTTATGAGGCTTATTTTGTTGGTGGTTTTGTAAGAGATGAAATCCTTAATATTGAATCCAACGACATTGATATAGCTACAAGCGCATGGCCAAGTCAAGTAGAGTCTTTATTTGAGAATACAGCCGCTACAGGCAAAAAATATGGGACCATTACTGTTTTTATGAATGATTATGCTTATGAGGTCACAACCTTCAGGTTTGACAAATCATATAAAAATTACCGTCAACCAGAATCAGTAGATTTTTCAAAAAAATTAGAAGATGACTTAATCAGAAGAGATTTTACTATCAATGCACTTGCAAAAGACATAGAGGGTCAGACAATTGATCTTTTCAATGGAATGGAAGATATCAAACAAAGACAAATAAAAGCTATTGATGATCCTAATAAACGCTTTAAAGAAGATGCCCTTAGAATATTAAGAGCAATTAGATTTGTAGGTAAACTAAACTTTCATATTGAGAAAAATACCTTTGATGCAATGAAAAAAGACAGTCATTTGCTGAGTAAAATTCCTACTGAAAGAATAATTAAAGAATTAGACTTAATATTGAAACAACCATATAAAGAACAAATATATCATCTTTTTAATGACTTACATTTAGGGGATGTCTTTAGTGATTTAGATAGGGCTATAAAAAAATTAAATCTTACAGATTATCCAATTTCTTTAGAACAATTTTTTGCTTTAGGATTATATCCAGATAAGAATTTAAGCCCTGATGAGTGGCGATTTTCTAAAAGTCAAATGAGTCGAATTGAAACCATAAAAGAACTAATGAATATTCTATTAAAACAAAGAATTACATCGATTCATCTATATAATTATTCTAAAGATTTAATGTTAGCAGCTAATGATTTATTAGTTAAATTTTTTGACTATGAGGATCAAGAAGATAAGATTATAAATTTAGATAGACATTTAAAGATAAGGTCCTTTAAAGATTTAAAAATAACGGGTCATGATATCTTGCCACTTGTTAAAGATGAGAAAAATGTTGGAAAGATTATTGAAACATTAATAGAAGATGTTTTACTTGGTAAAGTAGAAAATAGAAAAGAAGATTTACATTCATTTGCATCTAGACTTGCGGAGGACCTGAATGAAGAAAATTAAATTACAAGCATTTTTAGACGACGTTAATGTGTTAACAGTCTTAGTTGAACACTCGCTTTATAAAAATGATCAACAACTATCTATATATCATCATAAAAAGCATGTCAATTTCTATAAGATTTTAGAAGAAAAAAAAGATGATTTTTATAAATTAGTGCTTAAAGTTAATCAAAAAATTAATTTGAGAGATGATTGGAAGATAACTTTAGATGAAGCAATTGAAAGCGAAATTATTTCTGGTAAAGTTGTTAGAACCCAGTCTTTCATTGATGAATATAACTACCAAGATGATGATTTAGGTGTTTCTTATAATGAAAAATACTCAACTTTTAAATTATGGGCGCCTCTTGCAAAAAAGATTCACTTATTATTAGAAAGTCCTAGTGGTCATAAAGAAAGATATGATTTAAGCTATGAAAAACAGGGGACTTGGAAAGTAAAAGTTGACAAAGACTTAGAAAAGTATACATATATATATAATGTTTATGTTAATGGTAAGTGGAGAAAAGTTAAGGATCCTTATGCGATTGCTTCAAAAGCTAATGGTGATATACAATATATTATTGATTCCAAGAAAACATATAATATCAAACATACTTATCATAACCCTGATACGCCTTTTATTTATGAAGTCAGTGTTAGGGACTTTTCTTCCAATAAAGAAAGTAACTTTAAAAATCCTAAGAAATACTTAGGACTTATAGAAACAGGGTTAAAAACCCCTAATGGACATCCTATAGGGTTTGATTATGTAAAAGAATTAGGAATAACTCACTTACAAATGCTTCCTATATTTGATTTTACAGGTGTAGATGAGTTAAATCAAAATGAAAAATATAATTGGGGTTATAATCCAAGTCAATATTTTATACCAGAAGGATCATATGCAAGTCATCCAAATCACCCATATACTAGAATAAATGAAATAAAAAAAGTGATTGATACTTATCATCAAAACGATCTTGGTATGATTATGGATGTCGTCTATAATCACGTTGATCATCATGATAAATTTCCATATGAAATATTAACACCGGGATATTCTTTTCGTTATGATGAATTTGGAATGATGACTGATTTTTCTGGTTGTAAAAATGATTTAGATACATCTCGACCAATGATTAAGAAGTTAATTATTGATTCTTTATTACACTGGCTGAAATTTTATAAAGTTGATGGCTTTAGATTTGATTTAATGGGACTAATCGATTATAATACTATGAATGAACTTTATCTGACCTTAAAAAAGATCAAGCCTGATATTTTGGTTTATGGTGAAGGTTGGAAAATTGATAACAATGAAACACTTGCACATATGGACAATTCAAAATTAGATGATCATATTGGTTTTTTTAATGATGAATTTAGAGATTCAGTTAAAGGTTCTACCTTTATAACAAAAGATACTGGTTTAGTTTTTGGCAACTTAGATTATAAAAACGTCGTTGATCATTTGCTCAATTCTAAAGGTAAAATAAAAGTTGAAAAATCAATTAATTTTGTGGAGTGTCACGATAATCAAACTTTTTTTGATAAAGCAATGACCATTATAAAAGATGAGAACTTGGTACATAAGTACCAAATAGTCGCTAACTGCTTAACTGTCTTTGCGCCAGGAACACCATTTATTCACTTTGGTCAAGAAATATATCGTTCTAAGTCATTTGAACATAATTCATATAATTTGAGTGATGAAATTAATCAAGTGAAATGGCATACATTAGATTTATATAAAGATGATGTTTTTATTTTGAAATCTGCCATAGAAATAAGAAAAAAAATGAATCCATACCACATAAGAAAAACCAAATGGATAAAATCAACCCTAGTATTATTTGTTGGTCAATTTGAAATATACTTTAAATTTGATGATGATAATTTGACTATCAAAAAAGAAAAATACTTGTACATTCATTCATCAAAATACAATAAAATTAAAGAAGCTTATATACTAAAAGACATTGGTGTATATATATTTGAAAGGAAGTAAAAATGTTAGAATTGAATAAGGAATATGAATTTTTTGGTAAGGTAAATTTAATTAATGACTCAACATACGAAACCTACCCGGTTAATGTAACGACAGATTCTAATGAAACTGTCATTGTAAGAATCCCTCAAGACCAAAACATATTGTTGAATAAAGTTTATCATTTTAAAACTCAATCTATCGATTTTAAAGATAAAATTCATTTAGAGGTTTTAGATTATGAGTTATTAGAAAAAATTGATTTAAATGATAAAAAAAGAGAAAAACTTCATAAGTTTTTCTATGATTACGCACCTATAAAAATCACTGAAATAAAAAAAGATATAGACAAGATAGTTGATGACATTGAAAATCCAATCATTAAGGCTATCACAAATAAAATATATATAAAATACAAAAATGATTTTTATTTATATCCAGCAGCCTCTAAATTCCACCATGCTTATATTTCGGGTTTGGCTTACCATACGCACTCGATGTTAAAGTTAGCTAAAGGGTTTTTGAAAGTATATCAATATTTAAATAAGGATTTATTAATGGCTGGAATCATTTTGCATGATGTTTGTAAAATATTTGAGTTCACCTCATATGAGAATAGTGAATATACAATTAAGGGTAAGTTGATTGGTCATATATCAATGGGTGTTAATTTAATTCATCAAGTAGCTATAGAACTTGGGTTTGAAGATAAAGAAGAAGTGATGCTTCTAGAACATATATTATTATCACATCATTACTATGGTAATTATGGTTCGCCAAAAAAACCAAATATAGCAGAAGCATTAATGATTCACTTCATAGATAATATTGATTCTAAAGCTTGTGTTTTAGGTGAAGAATTAGATTTGATAGAAGCTGGAGATTTGACCAAGTCTATAGGTGTTCTAGATAGAGAACGTTATTATAAACACCACCTTACTAAAGAATAAACGACAATAAATAAAGGATGAATTCTTAATGAATTCATCCTTTTCTTTATAAAATTATTCTTCTATTTCAATTTCACCAATGGTTGCATCATAATAAATTTCTAATAGTAATTCTAAGTTGTCTTCAAATTCAGTTTGTGTTAATTCTGATTTGACTTCTCCATCGATTGTTCTAGTAATGAAAGCATAATTGATGGTTGAATTACCGAATAGTACTTCTAGAGTTTCTCCTGCGTAGATATCTAAATATTCAAGTACTTCTTCAGGAATAACTGGTAATGTAACACCATATTTATCTACCATACTAACATTTTGTAGATCATTGTATTCATCATAAATCTTATATGTATAATATGCATCAATTTGATCTAAGCTAGGCTTTTCAGTATCGTTAAGTAGAGAATCAGATATATTATTATAATCATCCACTTCAATTTCTAAACTGATACCATCAAAATCATCGCCTTTTTTAACTTCGATTAGGTGCAATCCGAATTCAGTAGGTACTAAATTAGATAGCAATTGATCTTCTTCAGCATTTAATGGATCTTGATATTCATTATATAAATTGATTAAAGCATCAGTGAACTCACTTACATACTGATCCTTGACTCCATATTCACCACTATATGTAATTGATTGAGTTTGGTTTTCATCATCTGTTGGATTTAGTGATTCATATTTTAAAATGAAACCATTTTGCTTGAAAGTACCCCAATCCTCATCATCTCTTTTAGCATTTTTGTACTGAGTGACAATGGTTCTAAAAGAATCATCTGAATCTTTTATGGTTGTTTCAAGTTCACTTACCCAAGAATCGAATTGTGTTTGATCTTCTGGAGATAATTCATCGTAATACTCATTAAAATCATCTAATTCCCCGTCTTCATCAAAGTCGAAATAAATGAGAACTTGTTCAGCTTTTAAACTGAAGAAATGATCGAAATTATTTTCTGCAACAGCATAAATTTTGTCTACAATATTTTCGCCATCTAATACTTCTTTAATGAATGACATTCTTAATTCACTTAAGACTAAGTTTTCTACTAACATTTTTTCATTTTCAACGCGGTATCTTGAATATAAATAAGTTTGGAAAGTATCAAAATTCCAGCCATAGTATTGAGTATATATATCTAAGTAACTAGGGTTAGATAATAATTGATTATATTCATTTTTAATGGTTGATATATAATTTTTTAAGAAGCCCATGTATTCTGAATCATTTTTTGTTACGTCTCTTTCTGTACCAAATAAAGTTTCAAAGTGGTCTGAGTAAAGAGCTTCATCATATTGTGCAGCATAGAAAATCATTAAAGAAGGGTTTCTTAACAAGCCTCTTTGATAGAATTCTTCAGCAGTAATATTGAAAACTTCACCATTATCCAATTGAATAGATGCAAGATTTGTTTTATGACCACGACCTTCATAATCGAAATCACTATCAAAGTTTGATTGATAGTCAAGTGATAAGAAGAAATCAAAAATATCAAATTCAGCTGTTTTTCTAGCTTCCATTAAATATTCATTGATATTAGTTCTTCCGCTATCTCCATAAACCATATCTTCTAAAATTATATCTTCAATATCTGCAAAAAGGGTATCATCATTGATCATTGTTTTTAAATCATCGTAGTTATCATCAAATGCTTCAATGCTAGATGTTTCTCCGTTAGTTGGGACTTTAACAATTTTTGTCCCTGTTTCTTGAACACCTAAAACTTTAATTGTATATTTTAATGAAACTATCGTATCTTCTTCAGGTAAAATAACTGTACCTTTATTTGAAATAACTTCAGGTTTAGAAGATTCCCAAGTAATTGTTGATTCATATGGTCCTTCAGTCATTAAGTCTAAATCAGTAGTCGCTGTTTCTGGAGTGATAAGTGATGATTTAATAACGTCCATGATTTCTGCTTTTAAATCAACTTTATCAGCTTCTGATAACTTGAATACCATATATGCATAATCACCAATAGTTTTAGCTTCACCTGAATACGTCTTATCATTTAATTGACTAATATCTGAAAACATATAAGTAGCAAGTGTAGCATTATTTTCTTTAACATCTTCAAAAGTAAAATCTAAATAATCATTATCTAATGCAAGTAGATCTTCAAGAGAAGCAGAATCGGTCAATTCATCTCTATATTCACCATATAGATAATTGTACATTTTAATGTAATATGTTAAAACTTCATCATCTGTTAATTCACTTGTATTATTTTCAGTAAATTCTTTAACATCCTCAATTGGAAAATATTCTTTATTAAGGACTAAATTAGAAGTAGAAGTAATATCGTTATCTTCAGTGTCATAAATTGTGTTTCCATCTACTTTATATACTAAATCACCGTCTAAATTATATACTTCAACAATATCTTCATCTTCGTTTCTATCAACAGTAAAATATGTAGTATTTGCTTCTTTATGACTTTCTGCTTCAGCAAATGTATCAAAGATAAGTGCATTTTCAATTACTATTTCATTATCTTCATCAACTAAATTTCCTGAATCATCAATTGAATAAGTGTTGTCATCTTCATCAGTGTAGATACCTTCGTTTAATTCGTAAATAGTATCTTCATTAATATCTAGAATATTATCGTCTTCATCGAAGTAATATGGATCAACGGTAATGATAGCTTCAACGATATCGTCGTTAGAATCTAATAGGTCTTCATCGTTAAATGCATAACCAATATATAATCCTAATTTTCCATCAACTGAACCAATTCCGAATTTATTCAATACATTAATTGCATCAGTTTTGCTAAGAAATCTCAAGCGAATAGCTTTAATATCTTCGAAATAATCATTTAAGAAATATTCTGCAACATCATTTTGAGTAATATCTTCATTTTCAACAATCTTATCCGTTACAAATTTTTCTCTTGCAATTAATAGTTTTGCATAGTCTTCTTCTTGACCATTATGATACCCTGATAAAATCATTGAACGACGGAAGTTCTCATCAAAATCATCAAGAGTTTCTTGATCGTATCCTGCGATAACATCTTGATCATTGGTTTGATATTTAAGTAATTCCAATTTGTCATCAATTTCATCTTGAGTGATATCATTAAGATATGACTCTAAAAACTTTTCATCTATTAACGATAGTAATTGGTTTATACCATTGTTTCTTTTCATCTCTTCATACAATTCTTGTTTCGTTATTGTATAAATAACATCACCATTCTCATCGACTTTTTCATAAACAATTTCATTGCCGTTTTCAACTGTAGGAATACGTGTATTACCAACAGCTAAACCTAGTATGATTGCACCGACTGCAATTACAAGAATCACAGAAAAAACGATGATGACTTTTTTTGTAAATAGGCTTTTCATATTTTCTCACTCCTTATTATTTTCGCAATATATATCATATCATTTTTTGCGGTTAAAAACAATAAAAAGATTGCATATTTTCTATATATAGAGCAACAATTTAACACAAATTATTAATTCATATGAAAAGAGATAAAAAAGATCCTATATATTTGACGATTTATGCCTTTGATATTGACAAATTTTTAGGTCTTCTATATAATTAACTTGTAAAAAGCAAAACTAGTGAAAACTAGTGACGCAAAACTAGAGGGCCTTCGTTAGATGGTAGCCAGTTGCCGTTGTCTTAGAGATGATGGCATTTTTTATTTCTTATGGAGAAATAGAAGATGTTTGTCTCTATACAATGGCAATTTTTAATTTAAGAGGTTTATGATGGAACAAAAAGTAATAAGATCAAAATTTAATCTTATTATATTAACCTTCTCAACATTACTAGTTGTGGTTTTTTCAGTTGTTCTTTCATATGCTTGGTTTACCGATGAAGACCATATCATTTATGCAGGAGAAATGGGCTTTGTTGATGTAGATATGAATGTATATTTCGACGACGGTCTAGGTGGTGAAATTCCCGCAGAAGAAGTGATGATTTCTTCTAATGAAAATAAAGAAGGCGTTTATCGCATCAATATTACCGACGCTGATGCACCTTATTTTGTAGAAGATTTAAGAATATCAATCAATGTAAAAAGCAGTGTGGATACATATTTTCGTATAAAAATATATGAACAAATGACCTTTATATATACCGATATTAATGGTGTAACAAATGAACTAGCAAGCCGATATGATCAAGGTGTTGAACTTAATTATGATTTAGATCATTGGTATGACCATTCGACATTCGATGGATATTTATATTATCAAAATAAAGTTCAAAGAATAAGCGAAAATACACCTTTAGTGATTGGATTTGTGGATTCATATTTCCCAGATAGATCTTTTAGTACCAAGGGTCCGGGTTATTCTTTACAGATAGCTTTTTCTATTGAAGCAGTTCAAAGTGATGATGGCCCCATTTATATATGGGGATTAGAAATACCGCCATGGGGAGGTGTTTGGTAGATGATTAATAAATTAAGACATTCTTTTTCTTATATTTTTAAACATACATTGTTATTACTAGTGACAATGCTATTTATTTTTGTATCTATGTCATACTTTGTAAAAACCGAAGCCATTTACCATGTACCTAATGATTATCAAGAGATGAATTTTGATGGGACATATGATTGGGAAAAAGTACCTAATGAAAAAACATCTTCTACAGATTATATACCATATAGTGTCATCCATAATGATTATGTCTTGACAGAAGAAGTACAAGCTTTATTGGATGATACAAATGGAAAATTTGTTAGATTTGATACAGCACAAGAATTATACCAATTTTCAATAGATGTTTCATTTATAAAACAAGCTACTTTAAATGAAAGTACTTTAGAATATCAAATCAATCAAAGTTTAATCACAGCCTTACTTTCATTAGATTATGTTCTAGGACAAGATATTGATTATTCAACCATGAAATCTAAAGCATTTATTCCGATTGGTTATCGATTTGTTGGTTTTAATAGTCAATTATATGACAATGTTTTTACAGGGTCATTTGATGGGCAAGGTTTTGAAATTAAAAATTTATATTTGGCGGGATATGATGAATTTGTCATAGGAACTAATCCTGCATTAACTGAAGTTCTAGATGAACCTACTGCTAGTTATTATGCGATGTTTACCATCAATGAAGGGACAGTTAAAAATTTAGGATTAAGAAATCCTAACTTAGAAATCCTACAAGTTAATGAAAAACTAAAATATCTTTCAAACTTAGTTGGTCAAAATGACGGTATAGTTGACCATGTATATGTAACGGATACAAGAGAAAGTGTCACAGATGCAGGGATTCGATATCGGGTTGGAGATACTGGAAAGATTTTTTCAGCAGCTGGAATTATACATACAAATAATCATATGTTTACCAATGCATATTATGTATCCAAAGTTGTTGTGAATGGAAACTATATTAATAAATTTTATGTTGAACCTTTGGTTTATGAAAACAATGGTTTTATTGATTATTTAGTCTATGGAGAATCTGTGTATCTAGACATTGTCAGCGTTGGAACTTCTACATTTGAAATTGAAACTCCACAAAATGGAGTTGGAGAATTTGATTATGAATTAATGTTCTCTCAATATTCATCATTGAATCACACCAATAGTCTTTGGTATTTCTATGAAAACGATGGTTATCCGATATTACAAGGATTAATTTATGATATAAACACTGATGCTTATTTAATAGAAGATGCTGTTGACTTAGCATTTTTTCCTAAGCTATTGAATTATCAAACCGTTTTTTATAACACACCTTTCACCCAAGCAAATTATCATGTAGTTAATGATATAGATATGGGTGTTTTAGCAGAAGGTATATATCAAGTGCCAAATCAAACCTTTAATGGCACTTTTTATGCGAGTAATCCTTTTGCAATTGATAACAGTGATCACTATTATATTCATCATTTAAAAATCGATCAATATTTATTAGCTAATTCCAAAATATACGCTGGTTTATTTAGTATTTTAGGTAATGGAGCCTTAGTTAAAGATCTTAATATTACATATTCTTCAATAAATATCTTATCAGGAAATGATTCTTATTCTTATGATAACTATATAGGTGGTTTAGCAGGACAAATGATCGCTGCTAGTATAGAAGATGTATATATTGATATGGATATTAATATGGTTGATTCCTTAACCGGATCATTAAGTGTTGGCGGTCTTGTTGGTATTGCTTCAGGCACTATTAACCGGGTTTCAACTCATGGAGATATTCACATTGGCCAACAAACATATAGTGGAGAAGATACGCCAATTGAAGGTCTATATTATATAGGTGGTGCTGTAGGAAGTACTACAAGCGCAAAACTCACCGCAAAAGAACTTGTAAATCATGGATCAATTACATCTCTGGGTACAAGTGGACCTATTTATTTATCTGATGGCCATCCTTTTACGGTTGAAACAGGCGGTGTCATAGGACATATTCATTATGATAGTTTATACAAGCATGAAATCTCACAAATAACCAATAGAGGCTCAATATACTTGCAATCTGTACAGATGCCAAGCAATGGATTAGGCGTTCAATATACAGGGGGTATTTTTGGGCGTTTAAGTGGAAGTGTACCCGATGTTGAAAAAAATAAAAAAGTACAGTTTGGATATTTTTATAATGGTGAGGGCGGAGATATCTACTATACCAATAACAGTGATGATGTTGATATTTATGCAAGTGGAATCGCTGTCATTGATTTAGATGACAGTTATGAACTTGGATTATTCACAAATTATGGAACTTTTAACTTTGATATCAATGGGTCATCTCTCTTGAACAACCATTTTCACTATGCATCCATTATTTATGATATAGGGCATGATGATTTTACTTTATCTCGTGTGTATAATTATGGTGATTATAATTATAATAACTCAGCTTATTTATCTACTTATGGTTTGGTTGAGAGCTTAAATGATAACCACATTTTGTTAAGATATTCTGCTAATTATGGAGATACAAACTTTTTAACCAACGATTCGAATAATCCTTTGATTTTTTCAAATGATGTGACTATTTCTGGTATCACTACGGAACCTAATGTGGAATATAAAAATGTTCATAATGCAGGTAATATTTCTGTTATAAATTTAGATATGCAAAATTATGACTTATACATTTCGGGATTCACTAAGGTTTTGCAAAACCCATATTCCATCATAAATAGTCTAAATAGGGGGAATATAGTCTTTGCAAATATCAAGGGTAGTGGCAATATCTATGTTGCTGGTTTTGTTAATATCAATCATTCAGGAGATCTTCATCAATACGGATTAGATGTTGAACAACCAACCGCAGAAATAGGTATTATCAATTCAGTGAATGCTGGAGATATTTCGACAACATATTCATCAAGTGTCTATGGAATAGATGGAACTAATAATACCTTTGTAGGTGGTTTAGTATCCTTAAATGAAAGAACCATTCAAGATTCATCAAACTTGGGGAACATAGCTCTTTACAATTCAAATACAAATGGTGTATCCATATTTGTAAATGATCAGTACAGAGCAGATTTAATTGAAAGTTATAGCGGCGGTATTGTAGCTGGTGGCGTGAGCGCAATGATTATTAGTGGGGATTCACGTATTTATGATAGTGCTAATAGTGGTGATGTTTTGGTAAAAACATCAAGATTTTCTAGGGCTGGCGGTGTTTTAGGAGTTAGTTTATATGAAGAATCAATTGCTGGTAGTATAGATACAAATTTATTAACAAATAATATAGAAAACTCTGTTTTATCCAACGGTCTCAATTTTGGAGATATTTCAGCTATAACTAGTCAAATAGATACATATTCAACAGAGGCTAAAGAGAGTGTTCTCACTTTAGTTGTAGGTGATAACCCAGATATTAATCAGAGTTACTATCGGAGAATAGATTATACCTTTGATAACACCGAAGGTTCTGCAGAAAGACTGCCTGTTTATGCATCTGCTGGTGGTGTCATAGGATATGGATTATCATACATGCAACGCATGTTAAACCACGGTCTAATTTCTTCAACAGATGTGGCCGGAGGTATTGTGGGCGCGACTTATGTTCTTGGTGGAGGAGCTAGCTATTATCCAGAAACAGTTGTCAATATTTCAACAGCTGTTAATTACGGAGATATTAAATCAATTGATTTTAATGATTACCCTAATATTAATGTTATTGATTTTTCAACGGACACATTATCCGATTATTATATGAGTGATGGAAATGATTTTATTTTTCCACCGGGTTATACAAGAGAAGGGCCTAGATCTAAGCGAGGATTTGGGGGTATATTTGGACGTTTACAAAGAGGAACTAATGGTACCATGACTTCAAGAGGAGGCGCTTTTGATTTTATTGTTAATGCCAATGAAAATATTGATTTAATTGGACGTATTGATCAAGTTGAAGATTTTTCTAACTCAGTAACGGCTTATGTATTCAATGATGCTATTTATTACTCTGCAAAGAAAAATGACACTACTCAAACTGTGTTCTCAGGCTTTAATTATTCACCTTATGGAACAGTGACTGATATTGAATACACAGGTTATACAAGAGAACGAGTAGGATTTTGGATTTGGAGTTATTGGCTTTATACATTTTATTATGACATCACTGTTACAAATGATACCTTCTATACTCAACAAGGGTTAGAAAGGAATCCGGTTAATTTACCTTCAAGTTCTGCAGTATTTCAAGAAACCCGTGAACGAACCAGCAGTACACCGCCTGGTAGTGATTATGATATAGGCGATACAATTAATGAATATATATATTATGGAACAGCTGATATACCGTGGATAACAGAAGATCCACTTGACCCAGACATTACTGATCCAAGTTCACAATATATGTATGATGATGCCTTTCCTATGCGTACGCTCTCTGAATTAACAGAGTATATTTACTTTTCAGAAGAAACATTATTAGCAGATAGATTCCAATCTGAAGGAACAAATCCAAGACCTAATGGTATGTATGTCTTATCAACTTCAGCGGGTGAGACTTATGGATCAGTTCTTCCAAATAATATTCGACTAGACAATATACGCTTAATTGATGAAAATGAAAATGTAAATTTCGACTTGGATTACAAATTATTATTAGAAAACGATCAACTAGACATTGATCCTGAGTTGATTGATAAATATAATGACCTTAGACAAACTATTTATAATGACAAATCTAACTTAGTAGAAGATGAAGATAATCAATCATTTATCATTCAAGAAACCACTGAAAGTGAAAATCAATTGCTTGCGACAGATATACCAAACTTTTTAAATAGCGGTATTGACTTAGGAATTGATTATGATCAAAAAGTTGTCACTTTCGCTATTAGTATGGAAGCTTTTATTTCCAGTCAAACAACTGCAAGTTTTGAAATCGTTAATGCACTTACATCATCCAATGCATTAATCGGTATTCGACAAAGCGAATCACCTTTGTCTATCACAGACTTACAGGATTTACTAAATCAAGAAGCGTATATGAAAATCGCTTCTAATCCAGGTGCTCGAGCTCAGTTAAATGTTAATTTGCCAAACTATGATATTCAATCTCCTCAGTTATTGACTGTGGGATATTTTGGTGTATATTCAGAAGCTTTCTATATGGATCCTGAAAATGGTATCTATGATTTTTCTAATAGTGATTATTTCAATGAATATAGAATAGATATTTACTTTATGCCGAATTTCTCTGAATCTAGCTATTTTACTGGAGTTGAATCTGTGAATTTTAATCAATTAAATACCATAAATGTTCTTGATACAGATCCTTTAGATTTAAGACCATATGAAGAGGTTAATCCCGATGGATCGCTAACCTTAAACTTTAAAGATAACAATCAGCTATTATTGCCAGGTTATGATTTTTCAAGTTATTTTGATTTATATTTCCATACAGGCGAATTGGTTTTAGAGGAATATTATGAGGTTGATTCAATCGCAGTTGATTCTCTTGGAAATTATTCTATTACATTTACTTTCTTAAATAATATAAGCGGTGGGAATTATTATTTAGAATATAGTTACTATCCTAATTCAAGAAAATATCGTATTGATTTTACGAAAAGATTATCTTCACAAAACAATATCATAGATTTTACATACACAGGAGATAATGATTCTGTCCCAACAAACATAACCAATAGCTTTTCATCAACCATGGGATTGGGTCAGGAGTTAACCATTGATGAAACAATTGATAATTATTCAATATATGAAAATGCTAGTAATGATTACTTATATGATCTCTACCAAATTTCATATATGACACCAGGTAGTTTAAGGCTTTCGCCTTTTGCAAAAGTCATTAGTGCAAGAAGACTTTCTTCATCTTTGGATGAAGTTACAGGCTATAGAACGATTGTCTTAGAATATATGATTGAAGCTGAAGATGGAACAACTTCAACTTATCTACATACCATTACAGAAAGACAAATTTTTATTGAAAGAATTAAGAGAAATGGAAATGAGGTCGCTTTAGACAATGCATATGCCTTACGTGAGGATCAAGTAACCTACTTTAGTGTTGACTTAGGCTTTGAACAGGCATTGTCTAAAAACCTAGCAGGTAAAACTACTTATCCTTATGGTGATCCTTTAACGAATATAGAAGTTTTGATTACTGGTATTGATTTTCAAGGTAATCCTATTTCAAATGTTCAAGGTATAACATATTCTTTTGGAGAATTAATGACCATCAATATGAGTATTTTAACTGAGCCGGGTGTATATAATTTTAAAATTTCATACCGCCGCACGGATTCAATATATGTTCAAATTGCCACTGAGTTATTTGGCGATTTAAGCATTATAAAAAAAGAAGGCACCAATGCCTACTTGAAAGATATTCGTTTTTCAGAATTTGCCAACGAAACTGTTTATCCAAATATTGAGATTACCAATGATGATCATGAAATACTAACAACACCTTATGATCCTAAAGTTTATTTTAATGGTTTTGATTATGATGGCGCTGATGAAGCTGAGATTCAATACTTTAGAATTGAAGGAAAAGTTAGTAATGTTCCTTTAAATGACTATCAACCATTATTCTTGGATTATTTACCAATTGGGTCGACGATTGCTAGAGAGTATTGGAATGG
The DNA here is from genome assembly GCA_018622675.1 of Mycoplasmatota bacterium. Taxonomy (GTDB): domain Bacteria; phylum Bacillota_I; class Bacilli_A; order Izemoplasmatales; family Hujiaoplasmataceae; genus Hujiaoplasma. The sequence continues at coordinate 1,284,386 of CP076020.1, read as the reverse complement.
TAGTTCATGGGTATACACTGGAGAAGTCGCAAAAGATGCAACAGAAGCAGAAAAAGCTGTTTTATCAGCTGATTTTACAACTTATCCTGAAACGGCTACGCCTATACCCTCAGGACCTGTAATTATTCGCTATCGTATTACATCTGAAGATCAAGAAAACATAGTATATTATGATCTTATCGTTACTGATGTTGTTTATAATGTTACTTTCATATTTGATTTATATTATTGTGCAGATGGAAGTCAATCGACTTGTGTTTTAGCCAATCAAAGTCAAGCATTTAATAATCAATTAGTAATCATTAATATGCAAAATTTAGTTACCAATGGTCCTTACAATATTCAAGATACTGATGATCCTGATGATTATCCTTATTTTAGTTCAGTGATTGGATTAGAAAACAGAACAACACAATTATATTACACAACAGATGAGGAATACATCTATCGATTTGGTCGTAACCGATCATTTTATTATAATATTTATTTAGATCTTCCTCTTGATGAATACTTAAATGATTTATATACTTATGATATAGAATTTGAATTGGGCGGAGAAGTTTACCAGTTAAATGATGCGAGCAATTATGTTTCTGATCTCCAAGGTAAGTACTTTTACATTGAAGATTCTATATATTTAAGAACCAGAAAGTTTAATATCTATATTTATCCTGTTGAAACATCAGAAAATAATCAGTTGTTTGGATTATATGATTTCTTTAAATCATGGGGAGATAAGGAATGAGAAAAAGACGAAAAATAAGAAGTAACGAATTAGGCAAACAAATTGTCGGACTTACCATCTTTTTAGATGCGTTCTTTATCATTGCCTTAATGGCCATAGCGATATTGGTATTTTCTGTTAATTTAGAAGTTCAAAAGAAGAATGACATGATAGAGAAAAATCAATTGATATCAGAAAATATCGATCAAGTTATTCATTTGAAATTAGACCAGTTAAACGCTTTGTCTGAATCTGAAATGATTATTGAGTATTTAGAATTAGTAAACCAAGGGATTGAACCCATACAAGGTGAAGGACAAGCTTATTATAATCAATATCGAAACATGCAATTACTCTTGAACCAGAGCGTTCAAGCTGATTCAATGTTAATTCGAGCCTTTGTTGCTTCAGAAGAAGTTAATATCCAAATGACTCATACTGGGGATTTATTCTCAAGCGAAGATGATTATATTTTGCAAGATACACATTGGTACCAACATTTAAGCAGTGATAATTATACAATCACCCGCCCTTATAAAAATAACAATGATCAATATCAAATGACCATGATCTATAAAGTCTTTAATAGCCAAGGAATTATTGGCTATATTGGCTTTGATTTTGACCTAGATGTTATTGAACAAGGCTTAAACGATCTTCTTTTAGATAAATCTCATCAATTAATTTTACTATCAAATGATCAAAACCTTATTTATATGTCATTGGATTATGATGATCAATATCTAGGGAATGAACCAAAAGATTATGAACAAATTGATCATTCTTTGGGTTTAAATGATCAAGGATTAAATAAAATAGTCAACTTAGTATATGATGAGGAAGTTCTTTTAGAAGATGTATTTGCTAAAAAGTACTTAATTCATTATAATGAAATTGAAGATTTTGATTGGACAGTTATTTTATTAAGAGATAATCAGCCCATTTACAGATTGGAATATGTATTACTTTTTATCATTGGTTTTCTAACCATCGTGGTATATGTGATCTATTTGATTTTAAATAAGAATTTAAAAAAATCTCTAAACCCAATAGAAGATATTATCAACTCTATTAAAGAAATTAAAAACGGTAATTATCAGAAAAAGTTAAATATTAAAGAAAACAATGAGTTGAAAGATATCGCTAATGAACTAAATATGATGTCTGATGAAGTTGATAGGCGAATGAAGTTAGTCCATCAAAATATGAATTATAATGATATTACAGGATTAAAAACTCAAGCCGCAATTGTTGATGATATTAATAAAAATGTTTTAGTTGGAGATAAAAGAGTAGCGATTTGTTTGTTACAAATAGAAAATATTAAAGATATCATTGTTATCATGGGACAACAAATGATGAATAGTATTATGAGATATGTGGCTGAAACGATTGAACACATGACGGGAAGAGAAGATATTTTATTTTCTAATACAGAATTTGAATTGGCCTACATCATCAATGATTTTGAAAAATTATCAAGTGTTGAAAGTAAAATCAATAAAATCATTGAACATTTTTCTAAACCTATTCTCGTTGATGATAAGAAATTAGATGTTAAAGTTTTTGTTGGTGTGTCAACATATCCAACCGATGGAGACGACTTAGATAATTTATTAAAAAAATGTGAAATCGCCATATATAAGGATAAACACTCAACCAAAAAACAATTAAGATTTTATAATGATAAAATTTCACAAGAGATTTCTTATCAAGCTGAAATCATCGATCAACTATCTTTAGCACTAGAAAGAGAAGAAATATATTTGAAATACCAACCTTTGGTTGATAAAAAATCTGAAGTTTATGGATTTGAATCATTGGCAAGATGGAATTCAAAAGTATTAGGTGAGATTAGTCCAGAAGTGTTTATTGCTAATGCAGAACAAAACTATTTAATTGTTCCTATTGGAACATGGATTCTTAGGGAAGCTTGTAAAGCCCAAGTTGAACTTAGGAAAAAGTTTAATAAAGAATTCGTTATGAGCGTCAATGTTTCCTTGTTACAAATTATGCAAAGTAATTATGTAGACGTTGTAAAAAAAATTATACGGGAAACTGACATTAATCCTAACTATCTTACTTTAGAGTTAACAGAAAGCATTTTTATTAATTCAACAATTACTTTGGATGATAAGATTGCTGATTTACATAAAATTGGTGTAAGATTTTCACTTGATGACTTTGGTACTGGTTATGCTTCCTTAACTTACTTAAGACAAATATCATTTGATAACTTAAAGATTGATAAATCATTTATCGATGGAGTTTTAGAAGTGAAAAAAGATCATTATATTGTTAGTATGGTGATTAATTTAGTTCATCAATTAAATATGAAGGTTATAGTAGAAGGTGTTGAAAGTTTAAAACAATTTGAGTATTTAAAACAAATTTCTACAGATGTGTTCCAAGGTTACTTTATTTCAAAACCTTTGATATATGATGATACTGTTAATTTTGTTCAAAAATTTTATAAGACACCAAAAGCAAAACGTATCAATATGTTCACTAAAAATAATACTGAGGAGTAATGAATATGGATTTTATTAGAGTATTGGAAACAGTTAATACGACACAACCCTATGAAATAGTGGTTGCATTTATTATTGTCATTGTATCAGCCATTAGTTTATTTGCCTTGTATAGGAATGTCATTAACCATATTCGTGCTGATAAAAAAGAAAGAGATTCTATGCATAAAGACGAAGAGAAAATGAAAGAAAGCAAAGATCTTTTTACTATGAAAACTTCCAGTGATAATACCATTAAGACGACTATTAATGAAGATATACTTAAAAATGGAGAAAATAATTTTAGAGTATTATATAGCATTAACTTAGATGATTTTCGAACAATATCAGAAGACTATGATCAAAAAACCATTGATAAAATCATCGGTGAAATTGACAAAAGGTTATTAAAAATAGCCGGTAATGATCATATTGCTGGTCATTTAAAAAGAGATCACTTTATCTTCTATTATAGAGGAGAAGTTAACAATGAAATCATTGAAGAATATGCTCAAAGATTGTTAGATGAAATTAGTGAAGAATTAAAAGTAGGTAGTTTAAAGTTAACCGCTTCAATAGGTATTGTTGTTTTCCCATATGATGGTATTGATGCAGATAACTTAATTAAGAATGCTGATTTAGCTGTATATGTTGCTAAAAAAGAAGGAAAAGCAAGATATAGTTTATATTCAGAAGATCTCATTGAAAAAGAAAGATTCAATCTCTCTTACTATCAAGAAATAAAAAAAGCCATTGAAAATGAAGAGTTTTTATTGTATTATCAGCCAATAGTAGATGTTTTTACGGGTAAGATTATTGGCTTAGAATCATTATTAAGATGGGATCATCCTAAAATGGGGATTTTATCACCAGGTAAATTTTTGAATGTCATGGATTTAACGGGTGATATAACCTGGTTTGGTATATGGGGCTTTGATAATGTCGTTAAACAATATAGTTTATGGCTGAAAAAATTTAGGATAAGACAACTTTTTATATCAATAAATCTAAGTCCTAAGCAATTACATATAGAAGATATAGCAACTAAATTTTATGATATTACTTTAAAATATGGAATGAAACCTGATAATTTCTGCTTAGAAATAATTGATTATTATTTTGTTCATAAAAACGCCACAGTAATTAAAAATCTTGAAGAGTTTAGGAAATACGGTTTTAGAGTTGCAATTGATGACTCTGGAGATAATTTTGAACTCATTGAAGAAATGGATTCAATATTAGCCAATATTTATAAAATATCTAGAAGTGATTTATTAAGGATTATGGATAATGATTCATCTATCAAAGATTTCCAAAGATTAGTTAAAGTAGCAAATGATAACCATAAAACTATCATCGCAGAAGGTATTGAAAATAGTGAAATGATTAAAAAAATGAGTGAATGGGGAATTAGATTTATGCAAGGTTATTATTTCTCTGAACCAGTGGAATTAGAAAAAGCTAAAGACTTGGTTAAAGATTCGCCATGGGATATGAAGTCATTTAAAGAATTCTTGAAATAAAAAAAAGCGATTAAATCGCTTTTTTTCTTTGCTTTAACATCATTTATTTAAATAAGCCTCTATCTAGTAACTTCATCGACTCATTGACAACAAAATCTACGTCTTTTTCATGAGGATTATCTTTAAAAAGAATTTGTAATCCAACAAAGTTTGCGATACCCATTAGGATAAAACTAACAGTTTCTAAATCTATATCTTCTCTAACTTCAGTTTTAAACTTCTTTAAATTTTCAATATATGACTTAGAAAAACGGCTGTAATAATCAATAAATAAGTCTTGGTTTACAAATAAAGATTCCCATATAACTTTATATGCAAGAGGCTCTTTCATAGCATACATAATAAAGGCTTTTAAACCTTCTCTTTCTATTTCTCTTCTTGTTGTTAGGCCTTGAGTTGCTTCTCTAGCTGCCTCTCTAATTTTTTCTTGGTATTCATCTAAGAGATAATGGTATAGAGCTAACTTAGAATTAAAATATATGTAATATGTGCCTACAGCTACATTGGCTTTTGCAATAATATCGTTGATTGAAGTTGAATGATATCCCGATTTAGCAAAGAGTATTTTCCCTGCTTTGACAATCTTATTAAAAGATTTTTCACCAACTTTTGTTTTTGCGTGTCTAAATTTTTCTTTCATATCTATCACCGATATTATTTTAAGTTATTATTTCGTAAATTACAAGTGCCAATCAATATAATGCTTAAAATAACAAATATGAGTCTTTATTCTGCGCTTAATATAACTTTAATGTAAGTTTTAGATGAAAGCGCTTGACTTTTCATGATGATTTTGATTATAATTATAGTGAAATATGAACATTAATTCATATTCAGGTTTAAAAATATTAAAGGAGGTTTTTATATGAGTAAAAAAGTGTATATTATTGGTGCAAAAAGAAGCCCTATTGGAGGTTTTTTAGGAACTTTAAAAGATGTTCATCCAAGAGAAATGGGTTCTCAAGTTTTAAAACAACTACTTGAAGAAACTAAAGTGCCAGTTGATAAAATATCTGAAGTTGTCTTAGGTAATATTCTATCTGCTAATTTGGGGCAAAATATCGCAAGACAGATTTCAATTACTTCAGGGATTCCTGAAACAGTACCTGCATATTCACTGAATATGGTTTGTGGTTCTGGTATGAAATCTATTATGAATGCATATATGGGAATTCAATCAGGATTCTCAGATATCGTTGTTGCTGGTGGGGTTGAATCAATGTCTGGTGCGCCATTTATGATGCCTGGTTCTGTTAGAACTGGTAAAAAGATGGGTAATGTTGAAATGGTTGACCACATGTTATATGATGCACTAACTGACGCTTTTGGAAATATGCATATGGGAATAACTGCTGAAAATATTGCAGAAAAATATCATTTATCAAGAGAAGAACAAGATTCATTTGCTTATGCTTCTCAACAAAAAGCTATTAAAGCAATAGATGAGGGACGTTTTAAAGATGAAATTGTTCCCATAACTTATCAAACAAGAAAAGGGGAAGTTGTTTTTGATACGGATGAACATCCGAATAGAGGAACAACACCAGAAATTCTAAAAAAATTAAGAACTGCATTTAAAAAAGATGGTACTGTTACGGCAGGTTCATCATCAGGTATCAATGATGGTGCTTCATTTACAATCATAGCAAGTGAAGAAGCAGTTAAAAAATATAATCTTGAGCCAATTGCTGAAATAGTTGAAGTTGGACAAGGCGGTGTCGATCCAAATTATATGGGTATGGGTCCTGTTCCAGCAATTAGACACTTACTTAAAAAAGCTAACGTAAAACTTAGTGATGTTGAGTTAATTGAATTAAATGAAGCCTTTGCTTCTCAATCACTAGGTGTTATCACTGAATTAGTTGAAGAGCATGGTGTATCAAAAGAAGATATTTTAAAAATCACAAATGTCAATGGTGGCGCGATCGCTCTTGGTCATCCTGTTGGAGTATCAGGAAATAGAATCGTTGTGACATTATTACACGAAATGATTAAGAGAGATAATAAACTTGGTTTAGCAAGTTTATGTATAGGTGGCGGTATGGGTACTGCTATCTTAATTAAAAGATAAGGAGTGAATCAAATGAAATTAGATGGAAAAATCGCTGTTGTAACAGGTGGCGCACAAGGTATAGGACAAGAAATCTCAGTTGCTTTAGCTAATGAAGGCGCAAAAGTAGTTGCTGTAGATATGGGTGACTTAAAATATGAACATGAAAATGTTGAGGGTTATAAATTAAATATTACAGACACAGAAGGTTGTAAAAAATTCTATGATGAAACCATAGAAAAATATGGGAAAATAGATATTTTAGTAAACAACGCTGGAATTACTAGAGATTCAATGACTAGAAAAATGACTGATGAACAATGGGACTTAGTAATTGATGTAAACTTAAAAGGTGTTTTCAATTTAACTCGTTATATTGGACCTCAAATGGAAACAATTGGTGGGGGATCAATCATTAATATATCTTCAGTAGTTGGTGTCTTTGGTAATATTGGTCAAGCTAATTATTCAGCAACAAAAGCTGGTGTATTAGGATTAACTAAAACATGGGCTAAAGAATTTGCAAGAAAAGGTGTGCCTGTGAGAGTGAATGCTATAGCACCTGGATATGTAATGACTGATATTTTAAAAACAGTTCCTCAAGATTTACTAGATAAATTCGCTGGATTAACTATGTTAAAACGTTTAGGGCAACCAGAAGAGATTGCAAAAGTTGCTTTATTCTTAGCGAGTGATGATGCTTCTTATATCACTGGACAAACATTGAATGTTAATGGCGGTATGAGACTTTAATTTAAATAGAAAGACGTGATATTATGACAAAACCTAACGTAGGAATCGTAGGTACAGGTATATATATTCCTAATCAATGGATGAGTGCAAAAGAAATTTCAGATCAAACAAATGGAGTTTGGGCTGAATCAGCAGTTATTGAAAAATTAGGAATCAAGAAAAAATCAATGCCAGGAAAAAATGATGGTACACAAGAAATGGGTGTTTTAGCAGCACAAAATGCTTTAAAAAATACTGGAGTAGACCCATTAGATATTGATGTTATCATCGGTGTTGGTGAAGAATGGAAAGAATATCCTTTAACAACCTCATCTTTGTACATACAAGATAAGATTGGTGCAAAAAATGCATGGGGTATTGATGTTGCTAATCGTTGCTGTACAACTGTTTCAGCAATGAAAATGGCAAAAGATATGTTGATTGCTGATGAAAATGTCAATATGATTATGGTCGTAGGTGGCTATAGGAATGGTGATTTTGTTGATTTCACAGATAAAAACATGTCAATGATGTATAACTTAGGTGCTGGTGGTGGTGCCATCATCCTTAAGAAAAATTATGATAAGAATTTACTTCTAGGTTCACATATTATTGCAGATGGTTCTCTGTCTAGAACTGCGGGGGTAGAAATAGGTGGCATTGCTAATCCTATTACCCATGAAAACTTAGAAAAATCTAAAAAATCATTGAGATTGATGGATCCCGTAAAAATGAAAAATAGATTAAACGAAGTATCAATGCCAAACTGGTTTGAATGCATTGATAAAGCATTAGATAAATCTAATATGGAGAGAAAAGATATTGATTATCTTGCAATTCTTCATATTAAGAGATCTGGTCATGAATATATGTTAAATGAACTTGGTTTAAGTGAAGATCAAACTATATATTTAGAGGACTACGGACATATTGGTCAAGTTGATCAGATTTTATCTCTTCATAAAGCACTTGAGGAGAAGAAAGTTGAAAAAGGAAGTGTTGTTTGTATGATTGCCGCAGGTATAGGTTACACATGGGCAGCAAACATCATTAAATGGGGATAAACTATGTATATTATTGAATTAATCATAAATAGTATCCTTCAATCTGGACCACTTGCATTGGCAACATTTGCCATTGTATTGATTTTTAGAACATCTTTTACAACCAACTTCGCGCAGGGGATGATTGGAACAGTTGCCGCTTTTATAACAACCTATATTTTAATGCCCTCTCCTGATATAACAGGCAACGTTCCAAGCCCTACGTTTTTAACATACTTAATTGCAATAAGTGTTGGTATTATAGTCAGTTTTATTATTTCCATGCTTGTTGACATTGTTATTTTTAGAAATTCCAAATATATTACACCGGTGGGTAAACAAATTGTTACCATGGGTATAGTCTTAATCATCACAGGTTTGATTCCATTCTTTTTTGGTATTTCAGACAGATCATTACCAAGAATTGGCGCAAACTTAGAAGGCACTTTTATTGATACGATTTTATTGAGTGGCGTTGAAGGATTAAGAGACATTGGCATTTTTGTAAAATATCATATGGTATTAGGATTTTTAATTTCCTTTATCATTATAGGAACGCTATTTATTATGCTTAAGTATACAAGATGGGGTCTTGGTGTTAGAGCAACAGCTTCTAATGAAAATGTTGCATCAATGATGGGAATTAATACTAGGTTTATTACTGCAATGAGTTGGGCAATAGCTGGTGGATTAGGTGCCTTAGCTGCTATATTAATTTCTTCCAATAAAGGAACTTTTGGTAATGTAACAGTTTACTTTATGGTTGCGATTCAAGTTCAAGCATTCTTTGCAGCAATATTAGGTGGTTTTTCAACCTTCCATGGTCCAATTATTGGTATAATATTACTAACGTTTTTTAAAAACTTATTTACATCTTACCTCAATCCTTGGGGAAACACAGTTCTTTATTTATTTGTCTTATTGATTGTGTTGATTAAACCACTGGGATTATTTGGTAAAAAGATTGCGAAGAAGGTGTAGCCAATGGAAAAATTTAAACTACACTTTAAAAGAATATCAAAGCATCCATTTTTTGGATTTGTTTTATTTGGATTAGCTTTATCGCTAATTCCGATATTTAATAATTTTTTACCAGTTTCATTTGTTGATTCTGCAGCTAAGACTTTAATATACTTTATTGTTGCTCTTGGTTTTGCTTTGTTGATTGGTTATGGGGGCTTGGCTTCTCTTGGGACGTCATCGTTTATAGCTATTGGAACATTTGCTATATATACCGTGATGGATTTATTAAATATGCCTTTCGCTTTAGCCATATTAATAGGTGTTATAGTTGCACTTATGGTTGGGGTTATATTTGGATTTGTTTCACTAAGAATTGAAGGTATGTATTTGGCAATTGTTACCTTAGGTTTATCGGAAATTATGATTGAATTATTTAAAAACTTCGATAAATTTACAGGTGGAGTTTCAGGAACAACTTTTAGTTCTTTTAGATTACTTGGACAGTCACTGTCAACAAATCAGACATTTTTTATCATTATTATTGCTGTTGTAATAGCAATGATTCTAACTTATAACTTAATTAATAGTCCAACAGGTAGAGCTTTATTAGCAGCTAAAAATAGTGATTCTGCAGCGAGAGCTATGGGGATATCGGTCATTAAATATAGATTAATAGCCTTCATGGTTTCGACAGTTTACGCTGTGATTGGTGGTATGTTCTATATGGCTTATATTAAGTTCTCAATGGGATCAACTTGGGGACTAGCTGTTTCCTTAAATATTTTAGCAGCAGTTGTCGTTGGAGGATCAAAATCAATATGGGGTGTATTTATTGGTACATTTATCATCTTTGGTTTAGATTTAATGGTCTTTCAACAAATTCCATTTTTATCACAAGGAGCCTTCGCTAATTTTTCATTTGTTATTAGTGGGGTATTAATCATAGTAGTTGTTATGTATTATCCAAGTGGATTAATCGGTCTTTTCAAAAAAATGACTTTTAAATTGAAAAATAAACTTGCTAAAAAGAGTAAAGGAGAAAGAAAATCATGAAACCTTTATTTGAAAAAATGAAACATTTACTCAATCAATTTCTTCGCATTTATTACACTAAAAAGTTATTAAAACTAAATAAGAAGAAAGTCTTTAATGAAAATGAAATGACTTTTAAAAACCACCAACTTGAACAAAAGAAAGAACGTTTGATTTCAAAAACTGAAAGCAAAGAACTAAGTGAAGCAGAAGTTCAAACCAAACGCCAAGAGATTGAAATAAGAATTGAAAAAGAACTTACTGAAGCAAAACAAAATATTATAACAAAAAGTGCTGACATTGAAAATAAAATCATTAAGATGAAAGCGAAAAGAGACAATTTACAAAATGCATTGATCTCAAAAATTGAAAATGATTTGTTAGCTTTAAAAGAAAAAAATACTCATTTAGAGAAAGTGATTAGTGAAGCTAAAAAAACCAACAAAGATCTTAATCAAGCAGATGAACTAATCCAAGAAAAAGAAGAAGAATTAAAAAATAATCTTAGAAAAATAAATATTATAGAATCTAGAAAAAACACAGAAGAAAACACAGATATTCACCTATCATTATCGCATTTAACAATGAAATTTGGCGGATTAAAAGCAGTAGATGATTTAAGTTTTGATGTTAAAAAAGGTGAAATATTTGGATTAATTGGACCTAATGGTGCAGGAAAAACAACAGTTTTTAATTGTATTACACAATTCTACAAGCCTAATGGCGGGGATATTTACTATAACGATAGTAATAACGAAACCAATTCTTTGTTAGATTTTAAAGTACATGATATTATAAATCTAGGTATTGTTAGAACTTTCCAAAATGTAGAATTGGTCTGGGAATTATCTGTTTTAGATAATTTACTTGTAGGAGCACATTCACTATATAGTGCAGGCTTCTTTTCTCAATTGCTTCATTTACCAAAAATAAGATATGAAGAAAAAGTTCTTAAAACAAGAGCATTAGAGGTTCTTAAAAAACTTGATATACTTGCATATAAAGATGCATTGCCTTATGGTTTACCTTATGGTGTACTGAAAAAAATAGAATTTGCTCGTACATTGATGACAAAACCTAATTTAATCATTTTAGATGAACCTGCTGCTGGATTAAATGATGCTGAAACAAAAGAACTTGCTCAATTGATTAAATCACTAAGAGATGAATTCAATCTGACCATATTCTTAGTTGAACATGATATGGGATTAGTAATGGAAGTTTGTGATACCATATGTGCAATATCTTTTGGTAAAAAAATTGCTATTGGATCACCTTCTGAAATACAAAAACACCCTAAAGTGCAAGAAGCATACTTGGGAGGTGAGTAGGATGCCTTTAACATTAGAACTCAAAAACTTAGTCGTTGATTACGGCATAGTAAAGGCATTGAAGGATGTATCGATGACTGTCGAAACAGGAAGTATTGTTGCTATATTAGGTGCTAATGGTGCCGGTAAAACAACCTTGATTAAATCTGTTTCAGGTGCAGTTAAGGTTGCATCCGGAAAAATATTACTTGATGGTGAAGAAATTACTAATAGCGAACCATATAAAATTGCAGAGAAAAATGTGATGCAATCACCAGAAGGTAGAATGATATTAGCTGGTTTGACAGTTGAAGAAAATTTATTAGTAGGGGCTTATAGTTTAAAATCATTAAAAATTGATGGGCAAACCATCAGTAAAAAACAAAGAACAAATGATTTATTAACTAAAGTGTTTAACTATTTTCCAATCTTGAAAGAGAGAAGAAAACAACAAGCTTCCACGCTTTCTGGTGGAGAACAACAAATGTTAGCCATTGGTAGAGCATTAATGGGAGATCCAGAATTATTATTACTAGATGAACCGTCTTTGGGATTAGCACCTCTTATTGTTAAAGATATTTTTGAGATACTAAAACAAATTAAAAAAGAAGGAAAAACAATCCTTATAGTAGAACAAAATGCTTATCAAACTTTAAAGATTGCTGATTACGCTTATGTTCTTGAATTAGGTAAAGTTAAGTTTGAGGGAAAAGCTAAAGATTTAATAAAAGACGAACAATTAATGAAAGCCTATTTAGGCGAATAAAATTTGATAATAACCAATAGGTTTATTATATAAAAAAAAAGGAGAGAAAAATGAAGAAAATTTTATTATTTGTATTAATGCTAGTCACATCTTTGACTATAGTAGCATGTGATTCAGGATCAAACTTACCTGAGTTAGATGTTGAGGAATATGATGTTCCCGAAGTACCTGCTGGTCTTGTACAAGGTATTACTGATACGACTGTTACAGTAGGTAACACTGCATCAAAAACTGGTGCATTTGGTATAGTAGGTGTACCGTTTAGTGCAGCTATAGAAGCAGTATTTGCTAATTATAACGCAAATAGAGCAGAGGGTGCTAGAGAAATTCTTTATGTTACCTATGATGATCAAACTGATCCTGCTGTAGGACAAACTAATACTAAAAAATTAGTTGAAGAAGACGAAGTCTTCGCAATTGTTGGTCATGTTGGAACTGGTACAGTAGGTGCTACATTACCATACTTATTAGAAGAACATGTTCCTATGGTTTATGCAGCAACAGGTATTAACAACTTATACTTTGGAGACACTCCAGGAAACCCAATCTTTGCTGTTCAACCAATTTATAAAACGGATGGTAGAATTGCTTTTGCTAGAGCAATAAACGAACCATTATTTGGTGATAACAATGATGAAGTACTTGCTGAAGACGCTACAATTGGTGTTCTTTATACTAATGATGATGCTGGAAAATCAATTGCAGCTGGTATCATTGAAGAAGCAAGAAACCAAGGTCGTGAAGACAATGTAGTTGTTTATTCATTTGAAGATTCAACCATTGAATCAACAGTGAATACTTTATTAAGAGAAAATCCTGATGCAATTATTGTTGCAGGAAACCAAGCGCCATTTAATAATGCATTAGTTGCTTTGGATGATGTTGGAAATGAAGTGCCTGTTATTACTTCATATGTAAACACAAATGCTGGCTCAATTACATTACAAGAATATGGATTTGATATCTATGGTTCTGCATGGATTGATATCGTTGATCCTGAAGGAACTGCAGGATTCTCACAAGAATATTGGGATTTTGTTACTGTAATGACAGCTGCTGGATATGGTGAACTTGGCGCAGACGATAACTATACTGCAAATGCATTTGCTATGGCTGGTTATGTTGCAGCTAAAGTATTTGTTGCTGGTTGGGAAAGACTAGAACAAAGTGGTGATGAAATTACTTGGGCAAACTTTATTGCAGCTATGGAAGAAGCTCCAATTGATGTACCTATGGGTGGTATGATTGACTATACTGATGGAAAACGTTGGGGAATTGACTCAATGGCTTTATCAAAATTAGTTTATACTCCTGAAGATGGTGATACACCTGCAAGTCAAGCTTTCGTTAAAGTCGCTGAAATTGAAGCATTAGAAGAAATTAACGAGTAGTTTTAATAATAAGAAGTTAAAATTTATAGGTAAAAGGGAGAGTTTTTCTCTCCCTTCAACCTATCATAATAAGAAGCGAGGTATATGATGAAACACGCAAAAACTGTTACAATAGATAAAATATACGACCTAGTTCAATCTGATTCAGAAATCGTAGTAGGTATGGCCGCAAACGAACCACAAGTCTTTATGAAAGACTTACACACCATTGGCGATAGAGTAAAAAATGTCACAGTGACCAATTGCTTGCCAATTACTGATGCTGATTTCTTTACCAACGGAGAATATAAAGACTCTTTTTATGTAGATAGTTGGTTTTTCACAAAAACATTAAGAAGAGCAAGTAAACACGGTAATATATCTTTTATTCCTAACCATTTACATTTGGCAGGAAAAAGACGCTTAGATTATAAAAAACCAAGCATTTTCATTACAGCCGCAACACCACCAGATAAACATGGGTTTATGTCATTATCGACATCAAATGTTTATGAAAAAGATATGGTCGAAGCTGCTGATATTGTTGTTTTTGAAATTAATCCAAACTTTCCAAGAACATTTGGAGATATGGAAGTACATATAAATGATGTTGACTATTTAGTTGAAGTTGATTATCAAGTACCAACTTTACCTAATGTAGAACCTAATGAAAAGGACTTAAAAATTGGTAAGTTAATTGCAGATCATATTCATGATGGAGATAACTTACAATTAGGTATAGGGGGAATCCCAAATGCTGTTGCTAGGTCTTTAATGGATAAAAAAGATTTAGGCATCCATACAGAGATGTTCACATCTGGAATGATTGATTTAATTGAAGCTGGTGTCATTACAGGTAAAAAGAAAACATTACATAAGGGAAAACATGTTTGTTGTTTTGCTATGGGGTCTAAAGCCTTATATGACTATATAGATAATAATCCTTCAGTCATGATTTTACCTGGTTCTTATGTAAATGACCCTGCTGTTATGGGCTTAAATGATAATCAAGTATCTATTAACTCAACTATAGAGGTTGATTTAACAGGACAATGTTGTTCAGAATCTGTGGGAACAATGCAAGTTTCAGGTACAGGTGGACAAGCTGATACAGCCATCGGTGCTCAAAATGCTAAAAACGGAAGATCTTTTATTTCCCTTTACTCAACAGCAACTATAAAGAATAGAGACACTGGTGAACTAGAAGAAATCTCAAAAATAGTGCCAACTTTAAAACCTGGGGCTGCAGTTTCATTATCAAGAAATGATGTTGACCATGTGGTTACTGAATATGGAATTGCAAGATTGAGAGGAAAAAATATTAGAGAACGTGCAGAGGCTTTAATTGAAATTGCTCATCCTAAATTTAGAGATGAATTAAGAAAACAAGCAATCAAAGCAGGTTTTTTGTATGAGTAGTTTTAAGTTTAAAGATAAAGATATCTTTTATCTTCTTGAGGGAGATAGTTCTAAACCAAAACTTTTGATTCTAAACGGTATTATGATGAGTACAAAATCATGGGATCCATTTATGAAAACCTGGTTAGAACATTTCCAAGTTTTACGTGTTGATTTTTTAGACCAAGGTCAGACAGATAAGATGGAAGATAATTTTAAACAATCTCTTCAAGTAGAATTGTTAATAGCCTTGCTTGATCATTTAAGTATTGATAAAATAAATTTAGTTGGTATTTCTTATGGTGGAGCAGTAGCTTTAGCTTTTGCAACACAATACGAATCTAGAATAAATAGACTTATTCTATTTAATTCAAATGCTTATACTAATCCTTTATTAAAGGATATTGGTAGAAGTTGGATTAAAGCTGGACAGACAAGAGATGGTTCATTGTATTATAAAACAACGATACCAATCATCTATTCACCAAGTTATTATGAAGATAAGATTGAATGGATGAAAAATAGAGAAAAGGTCTTAACTCCAATTTTTTCAGACCCTAAATTTTTAGATTCTATGGAAAGATTGACCTTAAGTGCTGAAAGTTTTGATGTGAGAAAGAAACTTGAATCTTTAGCCTTAGATACAATGATTATCACTGCAGAAGAAGATTTTTTAACACCTAGAAAAGATCAAGAATATCTTGCAAAGCATATTAAAAACGCTCATTGGATTACCTTGCCTGGTATCGGTCATGCATCTATGTATGAGAATCCTTTATTATTTGCGAGTTTAATTACAGGTTTTTGTTTAGTGAAAACAAATCAATTTGATATATAGGAGTGAATTATTATGGAAAAGAAAAATGTAGAATTAGTTAATAAGGAAACATATGCTTATCTTGAACAAGGCAAAGGAAATAAGAATCTTATTTTGGTACATGGAAATACAGCTTCATCACTTTACTTCAAACCTTTATTAGAGAGATTACCTGAAGACATTCATGTTTTTGCGATTGATTTAAGAGGGTTTGGGGATTCAACTTATCATCAACCTATTGAATCACTACAAGAACTAGCGGATGATATTTATTTATTCATGGAGAAACTTGACATTGATAAAGCTGATGTTTTAGGTTGGTCTTTAGGCGGAGGGGTTGTCATGGAATTTGCAGCAAAATATCCTGAAAAGCTAGAAAAACTGATCTTGCTTAATTCTGCGTCTTATAAAGGTTATCCTGTCTTTAAAAAAGATAAAAACAATCAAATGATTGTTGGAGAAGTTTATGACACTAAAGAAGAACTAGCTAAAGATCCAGTACAAGTTTTACCATTGTTAAATGCTTATCAAACAAAAAATAAAGATCTAATTAAAACCATTTATAATATGACTATATATAATGTCAATAAACCAAATGACAAAGATTTTGATTTATTTGCGGAAGAAACTTTAAAACAAAGAAATTTGGTTGATGTTGATTTTGCATTAGCTAGTTTAAATATGGGTAAAGAACCAACTCTATATGCTAAAGGTTCTGACACAATTGAACAAATAGAAGCAGAAACTTTACATATTTGGGGAAGCCATGATGTAATGGTTCCTGAATCAATGATTCAAACGAATGTAAAGGGTATAAAAAATTCTACTTATGTTAAATTTGATCAATGCGGTCATTCTCCTATGGTAGATAAACCTGATCAATTAGTTAAAGTTTTATTAGATTTTATACAATAATTTAGATATTTAAAGAGCCTTAATCGGCTCTTTTTTATATTCTTTACTTATTTTTTCAAAATGTCTTGACAAAAATATTGCCTTATAATATAATTCAAGTGTAAAAAGCAAAGCTAGCGAAAGTTAGTGACGCAAAACTATAGGGCCTTCGAATACGATGGTAGCCAGTTGCCGTTATCTTTAGAGATGATGGCATTTTTTAATTCTTATAGACAATTTGTCTATTTGAGCTAAAAGATGTTCGTTCAAATCTCTTGGTAATGGCTTTTTTTATTACAAGAGCCATTAAGTATAGATTAGGGGGGATGGTATCGCGGTATGATCAATAAATCAAATCTCGCTGAGAAAGTTGTCTTTGCTTCAAAAGCAGGAAAATTATCTAGGACGACAAGATTAGGAATCATTATAACCGCCATATTAACCTTTCTACTATTTGCAATATCGTTTTATGGGTTAGAAGCTGGAAACTTTACTTTTACAGTCGATGAGTTAGCAAATGACGTTGGAATTACACTTTATGACAATCAATTAGAAAAAGAATTTACAACAAGATTATTCGCTCAAAAAGTTGATCAAGCAGATGGGATGACAGCGTTATGTGGCACAGGCTACACAACACGTCCAATTGGACATGAACAATGTATACCTAGTGATGAAGAATTAGTTTCTGTTGATGGATCAAACAACGGCGAGTCCTACATAGCTTATACTTTTTATTTAACAATGGTAGGTCCAAGTAATTATATGACAGACGTTGTTTCTACAGTTGATATCATTCAAACATCAATGGGTGCAGAAGAAGCACTGAGAGTCAGAGTTATTATTGATGGTGAAGGAACAACTTACGCAATGCGTCAATCAGAAATGGGAGACAATCCAGGTGAATTAGAACCCTATACAGAATCTTTCACAACAAGTAACTTAGTGATGAAAAAAGTTTTTAGTGACTTTGTCCCTAACGAAGTTAAAAAAATCACAATAGTTATTTGGTACGAAGGAGAAGATGCCGACCATAATCCTAATATATGGAGTGGCGGCGTGAAATTAGCTATGAATTTCACAATATCGAACACAAGAAATATTGACGAAGAGGAAAATTAAAAATTAAAAAAATAAAAGGAGAAAAATTATGAAAGCTTTAAGAACGAAAGTAATTTTATCAGGAATCGTATTAGTATTTGCATTTATTGCAACTATAGGAACAACATTTGCATGGTTCACAGTAAGTACAGACACTACTGTAGATTCTATGGAACTTAATGTTACTGCAGCGGACAACCTATTGATTACACCATTTAATGAGTCAGCGACTTATGTTCTTAGTGGTAATGGGGAAACATTTGAAGGTGATGAAGGCACTGTAGATTTATTGACTGCTTCAAATTATCAAACAAGAATTACGGTAGATGATATGATAGCAGCTGGATACTTATATGACAATCCAACTGAGTTAACAGGAGCTTGGGGGATGAAGCCGGCGACTGTTATTAACAGTGCTTATGATGGTTTTAATGGAAAAATATTAAACTCAATTGATGTCAATGATCGTACATTAAGCCCTTTAGGAACAGGAAATTTTAATAATGCAGGTGGTTTTTACATGCAATTAAGATTTTGGGTGTTATCTCAGGCTGGTAATTCTAAAGAGGTAGAAATTGATAATCTTGCTATCGATACCAATGAAACGGGAACTAAGGCAGCAGTAGCAAATGCAGCTAGAATGTCAATTTGGTTTGATGATTCAGTTGATCCATTATCTGGTGCTGCTGGGACGAATGCGGGAGCTGCATTCATCTTTGGTAATGACAGCGATTACGATTATGTTTTCACAGATGATGTATTTACGAGTGGGACTCTTGGTGATTCATTAAATGAAGTTGCAGATCAAGTAAATGAAACAACTGGCAGCGTTTTACAAACAACTGCAGCTGAAGGTGTTTTATTAACTGGTAACACAGCTGATCTCGGTACTGATTTATACACAGTTCAAAATATGATACCAACTCTAGTAACTGTATTAATCTATGTAGAAGGATGGGATGCGCAAGCAACTAACTCAATTATTCAATCATCATTTAATATTTCATTTGGTTTCAAATTTAGCGAAGATGTATAAAATATGATTAATTTATGAGATATTATTTTAAAGTAATTACAATATTATAAGTTTAAAACATAACTTAGGGACTTCCCTAAGTTATGTTAACTTAGGGTAATAATAGTCAGTTTTTAGTCTTAAAGTAAAATATAAGCTTATTTATATTGGAAAATTACCTATTTTTGTGATTTTTCTTAAAATCATAATGAAAAAACTAGCATAATCATATATAATAAAATCGTGTAAATCTATTTTATTTTAGGAGTGAAAATAATGGAGAATGTTCAAGAGAATAAAAATGTATGGAAAAAAGTTTTAAATATTGCTTTTTATGTTGTTTTAGCTATTGTATTTTTATATGCAATGTTTGCGCTATTTTCTAAAAAAGAAGAAAACCAAATATCTTTCTTGGGTATAACTTCTTTGGCTGTACAGTCTGATTCAATGAAACCGACATTTGAAGAAGGAGATTTGATCTTTATTGATAAAGATGTGAATCCAGAAGACTTAGAAATCGGTGATGTCATCACTTATGAAGATTTTATGTTAACAGATGAGGGAACGATTACTTATTATAATACCCATAGAATTGTGGAAATTGATGATTCGGGATTAGTCATAAGGTTTACAACTAAGGGTGATAATAATCCTACAAATGATGCAAGAAGGGTTTCTGAAAATGAAATCATTGGTGTATGGACAGAAAATTCTTGGTCAAATTTTGGCTCATTCGCCGATGGTTTTACAGGGTTCTTAAAATCAGGTTTAGGCTTTTTCTTGCTTATTGTGCTTCCGGCGGTAGCCTTTTTGGTATATGAAGTTATACGTTTTGTAAAAGTATACTCTGAATACAATAATAAGAAACATGTTGCTGATCGTGTAAAAATGCACGAAGACGCTGTTAGAGAAGCAAAACGACAGTTGGAGGAAGAACAAAAAAATAAAGAGTAGTAATTCCGACAACTAAATAATTACTGGAGGCAATATAATGAATGAATTTTCAAGATATTATGTAAGATTGTTTCGAGCTATTTGGCAACATCTTGTCTATTTCTTTGAAACAGTTCTTTGGAATAACTTAATTAAAAAACTATTTTCTAATGTTTCGACATACTGGAATATTTTAATGGAAGAATCTAAAGACTTTACAGTTATATCTTGGATTATGGTGGTTGTGGCTTTAGCAATCAACATTTCATTATTTGTCTTCATTTTAATTAAATTGTTTTTATGGTTAAGAAAATATATGGCGTTTAGGAAAATTGAAATTGAAAAACATGAACTAATAGAAGAAATAGCTACTTTAAATGATCGAGTGATTGATTTGATTGATGAAAAAAATCAAATTATGGCATTAAAGGTTTCTCAACTTGGTATAGGTGGCACAGGTGGCAATGAAGTCATTGAAGGATACACAAATCAGTATTCAGGTGGATCACAGGCTTCTACAGTATATGTTACAGATGGAAGAGAACGTACACAAAGATCAGGCCTTTCCCAGCAACAAAGTATTCAAGATCAAGCTAAACAAAAACCGGGTATTGACTCACGTTTTGTTAAACTTATTGATGTAGATAATAAATACGCTGGAGTAGATACTCATATTTATATGCAAGATGAGGATTATCTTTCTTTAGAAGAATTAGTGAATCGCTTTGTTAATTTCTCTGCATCACAACTTAAGTTATATTATACGCCAAAACTTATTTCTATCTTTTTTGCCGGTATGGCTGCTTCAAAAGTTGTGATTCTTGAAGGTATTTCTGGTACTGGTAAAACATCTTTACCATATGCTATGGCTAAGTTTTTCGAAAATAATGCATCCATTATTTCTGTTCAACCATCATGGAGAGATAGAGCAGAAATTATAGGTTATTTAAATGAGTTTACTAAACGTTTTAATGAGACAGATTTCCTTAAAGCGATTTACGAAAGCATTTATCGTCAAGATGTAAATTATATTGTTTTGGATGAGATGAACTTGGCACGTATAGAATACTATTTCGCAGAATTTCTTTCTATTATGGAAATGCCAAATCCTGCAGAATGGAAAATTGACTTGGTTCCAGATACAAAACCAACTGATCCATTAAAGGTTATCAATGGAAAAATCACTGTGCCTGAAAATGTATGGTTTATTGGGACTGCCAATAATGACGATTCAACTTATACTATTACGGATAAAGTTTATGACCGTGCAATTTCTCTTGAGTTTGAAAATAAAGCTGAGCCTTTTAACGCTCCAGATACTGAACCAGTTCATATTTCACATACTTATTTACAAGAGTTATTTGATGAAGCACATTACAAATATCCTGTAAGTGAAGAATTATTGGAAAAGTTCGCTATCCTTGATAAGTTTGTTCAAAGTAAATTTAAAATTGCTTTTGGTAATAGGATTATGAAACAAGTTCATAAGTTTGTGCCAGTTTTTGTAGCTTGTGGTGGTACAGAAGAAGATGGGTTAGATTATATCTTTGCTTATAAAGTCTTACGTAAATTTGAGAGCTTAAATTTAGCTTTTTTACAAGATGAACTCGCTGAATTACTTGCTCAAATCAAGAAAACTTTTGGTAAAAATGGATTTCAAGAATCAGTTAACTTTATTAACGGCTTAGGAAAAATGAATTAGGTGATTGAATGAAGAATGGTACTGCAAAAAAATATTATAAAAAAATCAATCGTCCGATAGAAAAAGTGAATAAAGCGGATGATTTTGCAAAGCATTTTTTAAAGTTACTTGATACTTCAGATTTGGAATTCTATCAAAAAGAACGTAAAGAAAAACGAATTTTTGATGATTCATGGATGAGTGAAGTAGAAGATATCATTCCTGTAATTGATAAATTAACTAGAAATCCCCGTGAGGCACTGAAAAAGATTCGTGAAGTTGTTCCAGTAGAACGCGCAAAAAAAATCGATGCGGATTCTATTAGACACTTAGCAAGTCATTCAGAGCTTATTAAGAGTGCGGATAGACATGGGAATATTGTTCCAAGTAAAGTTTTGACTTCTTATTATGATCAGGATTTAGGGACTTATGAAAATAGGTTTTTAGCATCTTTAGTTGATAAATTATACATGTTTATAGAACTACGTTATCAGTTAATTGTTGATAAAATGAATACTGAATATATCAACTATATGAAAATTAATTCTAAATTAAATTGGGAAAACACAAAGATTGATTATGATATTTCTTTAAGAATAAATAAAGATATTGATGATGATGAAATGGGGAGAAAGAATCAAGAATTATTAGAGAGAATGACTGAAGCAAGAAAATCAATATCTAAATTTAAAATGTCTAATTTTATGAGTCTTATGGCTCAATTCACACCCGTACGTTCACCTATTATGATTACCAATGTTATTCGCAAGAATGTTGATTTTGCTAAATGTTATCATATGTGGACTTTATTAGATCAAGTGGATAGAATCGGTTATGAAGCTGATATTCTAGACCGTGATATTGCTCTAGAAGATAAATATGAAACCCAAGTGAAAAATGCTTTAATGGTTTTATACACAACTGTAGCTAATAGTCAATTAGATGATTTTAATATAGATTTAAATAAGCCTTTTAATCATATGAGAAGTAAAAAGGTTAAATCAATTGAAAGAATAGAACAAGATCAATATCTAGAGGCTGGACAATACATTCATGATGATCATCGTTTAAATCAATATTTTTTAGATAAAATACGAGATACAAATGATGAAAAATTTAAAACTATGTACGACGCAGATATTCCAGATGAAGAATCGATTAAACTTATATACA
Source organism: Mycoplasmatota bacterium (assembly GCA_018622675.1). Lineage (GTDB taxonomy): Bacteria > Bacillota_I > Bacilli_A > Izemoplasmatales > Hujiaoplasmataceae > Hujiaoplasma. The sequence goes on along the minus strand of CP076020.1, from coordinate 1,261,351 downwards.
CACAATTACAGAAGATTACAGATGCTGCATTTAGAGATTTTATAGCACATAAGTATAATTTAGAAAATGTGAGCGATGTTCAAGAGAAAATTGAAATACAAAAAAAGATCTTATCTACATATAAAGAAATTGAACAGTTAAAGAAAGATAACTTAAAAGATTTTAAAATTAATAAGACTTTAGCTTCCTTGAATTTAGATAAATTTAAAAAAGAGTGGCAAGATATCAAAGATGAGGAAAAAGAAAAACAAAGATTAATTGAAGAAGAAAAGCGAAAAGAAAGGTTGGCTGAGCTTGATAAGGAAGCGAGAGATAAAATTATCAAGCAAGAGAAGTTAGAAGAAGCTAAACGCATTCTTGCTGAAGCAGAAAAATTAAGAAAAAAACAAAAAAATAAGTAAAATAAAAATATACATAGAGAGGTGATTTTATGAAAAAAAGACTACACTTATCGCTTTTGGCGTTAATTGGTTCAGTTGTTTTATTCGTTGTCGCCTCTTTTGCTTGGTTAGCTATCTCTAAATACGTTGATATTGATATGTTCGAAGCCAATATGAGTGGTATTTCTATAGATTCTACAATTTCTGTATCAGATGATGATCTTGAATACATTGAAACAGAGTCAATCGATTTCAGAGGGGCTATGCCTGGAGATGTTAAGTATTATCAAGTTGAAATTCAAAATTCCCAAAATTTTCCGATTGAAGTTAATGTATTCTTAACTGGCTTTTATAGTACATATTCTGGACCAGATACTGAGCCAAATTCCTTATCTCTTTTTGAGGTTTTAGAGTTTGCTTCATACCTAGATGACATAGAAATTATTTCTAGCAATTATCTTGGAGAAATCTTAGCTGATCAACCAAACTTTTCTGATGCTAGAATATCTGTTTCTAATGATTTTATTATTCCTGCTGGAGCATCGAGAACGGTATATTTTACATTTGGACTTGATGGATCAGTAGGAAATGAATATTTTTATAAGGGCATTACTATCAATAATATTTCAATTGAATTTGATCAGGCGGTGGGTGAATGATGAACCACAAACGTCAAATTGTTAAAAGTCTTTTAATAATAATCATTATATTGCTCGTTTCCGTAACAGGAACATTGGCTTGGATTTCTTATTCAGGTTTAGCAGATGGGGGTTCTGTGAGTGCAGGTGCAATTGATTATACTACAGGAGGAAGCCTTGTAAGTGATGGAACAGCAATCAACCCGCATAAAGAATTAATATTAGAAGATATTTTTGTAAATAATCAGTCTACCATCAATACACAAATTCGTTTAAAAGTATATTATACTATTTTAGAAGATGACATTCCTAATCAAAAATTATATCAAAATGATCTTTTTGATGTCTTAATCATTGAGTTTCATAGTCCTTTTGTATTTGATTCAAATGATGGCTACTGGTATTATCCGAGCAAAACAGGATCATTATCTGCTAAATCTGGAAAGCTAGTGATTATGAACTCTATGTATTACGATGGCTTTAAAGTAAGTAATGAATACGTCAATATCCCGATCACTATATCTGTTATTTTACAAGCCAAACAAACAAATCATATAAGTTGGGAAGATTTAACCAGTTATGATTTTAATACAGGTAAGCCAACAACATAGGAGGAAGTAAGTGAAAATACTAAAAAAATTTTTAACATATATTCCCATTTTAATGATAGGTATTTCAATGGTTTTAGTTTTAAGTTTAGGTTATGCTTTAATCAATAATCAAATACCTAGTATCCTTAACAAATCTATTTTATATGTGCAAACAGAATCTATGGAAGATACGATTATGGCTGGAGACATGATTATAATTAATCAAAAATATGATAATTTAGCTGTTGATGATATTGTTTCTTATAGGAAGTCTGACCAGTTAAACATCATCATTACCCATAGGATTGTTGAAATTAATCAAATTGGTGATGAATCGTTTATTACAACAAAAGGAGATAATAATCAATCAATCGCTGATTGGGAAACGAATTTTAGTGAAGATTTAATTATTGGGAAATATAATGGACAAAAGTCGACTTTTCTTGGCTCGATATATAAAAGTTTGTTTTTATCAAACTTTAATATCATTTTTCTTGTTATTTTATTTATATTTGTTATTATTATAGTTCTAGAAGCAATGAATATCATTAAAACTATCAATGATCATAAACTAGAAAAAGAAAAAAAATTATATGTTCAAGAAGAAAAAGAAAGATTAAGAAAAGAAAAGGATGACAGATGAAATTAACAGTACTAGCAAGTGGTTCTAAAGGCAATGCAAGCTTATTGGAATTTAACGATAAAAAATATTTGATTGATTGTGGAATAACTTATAGACAATTAAAACTGAGATTGGAAAAGCAAGGGAAAACCATGGAGGGGCTATCTGGTGTCTTTATTACTCATGAGCATAGAGATCATACAAGTGGTTTAAGAGTCTTGCTTAATCATCATCAAGTGCCAATATATTTAAGCGAAGGAACTTTTAAGGGCTTAGATAAACGTTATACTGGACCTATTGATGAATCTTTCATACACTTTTTAAGAGAAGAAGAAATTTATGATTTTAAGGACTTTACATTAATTCCTTTTAATACTTACCACGATGCCATAGAACCTATGGGGTTTAAGTTTATTGAAGCTAATAAGAGCTTTGTTTATATGACAGATACCGGTTATTTTCCTTTAAGAAAATATGATTTAATAAAAAATGCAACAGCTTATATGGTTGAAAGTAATTACGAAGCTGAAATGTTATTAGAGAGTGAAAGACCATGGTTATTAAAAAGGAGAATTCTTGATGATCAGGGTCATTTATCGAATGAAGATAGTGCAAATATGATGACTGAGATTGTAGGAGAAAATACTAAATTTATTATTTTGGCTCATTTATCAGAAGATTGTAATATGCCAATGGTGGCTAAAGATACTTATGAAGTTTGTTTTAAAGCAAAAAGTTTTCTTCTAGATCAATATCAATTAATTATCGCTAAACAACATATATCACTAGATGAGATTATCATTTAGTGATTTTTTCATTATTTATTGAATAAAGATAGGGCTTTGTTTGATATTGGCTTTTTACTTAAAAATCCATTGTCAATACAAGTGTTATGCGTTATAATAACTATGTATGAAATTTAGATTTATTAAATAATTAATATAGGAGGTCAATATGTCTAAAAAGAAAGTATTCCAGTCTATGGATGGTAACCAAGCAGCGGCTTATACGTCATATGCTTTTACTGAAGTAGCTGGTATCTACCCAATTACACCATCTTCACCAATTCCAGAACATGTGGATAATTGGGCGTCACAAGGCAAGAAAAATCTTTTCGGTATGCCGGTAAAAGTTGTTGAAATGCAGTCAGAAGCAGGCGCAGCAGCAACTGTCCATGGTTCATTAATGGCAGGTGCTTTAACTACTACATTTACAGCATCACAAGGGTTATTATTAAAAGTTCCAAACATGTATAAAATAGCTGGTGAGTTATTACCAGGTGTTATGCATGTTGCAGCGCGTTCGCTAGCTGCTCACGCATTATCAATATTTGGAGATCATCAAGATATCTATGCAACAAGACAAACAGGATTCTGTATGTTAGCATCAGGTTCTGTACAAGAAACAATGGATTTAGGTGGGATTGCACATTTAGCTGCAATTAAGTCTAGTGTTCCATTCATGCATTTCTTTGATGGTTTTAGAACATCTCATGAAGTGAATAAAGTAGAAGTGATGGATTATGATGTTTTCGATCGTTTACTAGACCGTGAAGCTGTTAAAAAATTCCGTCAAAGAGGATTGAATTCAGCTAAACCTAAAACAATGGGTACTGCTCAAAACGATGACGTTTATTTCCAAGCGAAAGAAATTCAAGAAAAATACTATAAACCTATTCCTGATATTGTTAATGAATATATGGAAGAAATTTCTAAGGAAACAGGTAGAGAGTATAAACCTTTTGTATATTACGGAGATCCTAAAGCGAAAAATATTATTGTTGCAATGGGTTCTGTCACTGAAACAATAAAAGAAGTTATCGACAATTTAAATGAAAACGGAGAAAAAGTAGGTTTAATATCAGTTCATTTATATCGTCCATTCTCAAGTAAATATTTCTTTAATGTTTTACCTGATACAGTTGAAAAAATTGCTGTTTTAGATAGAACAAAAGAACCTGGTTCTGCAGGAGAACCTTTATATGTTGATGTTAAATCAATATTCTATAATCGTGAAAAACAACCAGCAATTGTTGGTGGACGTTACGGATTATCAAGTAAAGATACAACGCCTGACCAAATTCTTTCAGTTTTCAAAAACTTAGAAGACGAAATGAAAGATAACTTTACTATCGGTATTGTTGATGATGTTAACCATTCTTCATTAGATTTAGGAGAACATATTGATACTGTTGATAAAGATACTACAGAATTATTATTCTTTGGTTTAGGTAGTGATGGTACAGTAGGTGCTGTTAAGAATGTATCTAAGATCATTGGTGATTACTCTGATCTTTATGGTCAAGCTTATGCTTCATATGATTCTAAAAAATCTGGTGGGGTAACAAGAATGCATTTACGTTTTGGTAAAAACCCAATTCGTTCAACATATCTTGTAAACCATCCTCACTTTGTTTCTTGTTCACAAGAAGCTTACGTTAGTCGTTTTGATATGATTAAAGGTATTCGTAAGGGTGGAACATTCTTATTAGCAACTCATAAAGCAGCTGATGAAATTGAAGATTTATTACCTAATAAAATGTTAAAAATATTGGCTGAAAGAGATGTAAAACTATACATTATTGATGCTTATAAATTAGCAAGAGAAATTGGTAATGAAAAACTTGTTTCAACAATTATGCAATCAGCATTCTTCAAGTTAAATGAACAAATCATGAAATATGAAACTGCTCAAGACGCGATGAAATCATATGCTAAAAAATCATTCACTCGTAAAGGTGAAGATATTGTTGAAATGAACTATAAAGCTGTTGATTTAGGGGCAGATGAATTAGTAAAAGTAGAAGTTAAACCTGAATGGAAAGACTTAGAAGTTAAAGAAGAAAAAGTTGAAGATAGACCAGATTTCGTTAAAAATATCGCAGATCCTGTGAATGCTATTAATGGTTATGAATTACCTGTTTCAGCATTTGAAGGTATCGAAGATGGTCAAATTCCAAACGGTACAGCACGTTATGAAAAACGTGGTGTAGCTGATGTTGTTTCAACTTGGATCAGTGATAACTGTATTCAATGTAACCAATGTGCTTATGCATGTCCACATGCATGTATTAGACCAATTCTTGCAACAGATGAAGAAGTAGAAAATGCACCTGTTGAAAAAGAATGGTTAGATGCTAGAGGTAAAGGATTAGAAGGTATGAAATACCGCATCCAAGTTTCTGTGTTAGATTGTACAGGATGTATGGTTTGTGTTAATACTTGTCCAGCACCAACAAAAGCATTAGAAATGACTAAATTAGAAGAAAATGTTGAAGAAAAACAACATGTCTTAGCTGATTACTTATACAATGAAGTCCCTTATAAAGGTGATTTAGTTGGAAGAAATACATACAAAAATGCTGTATTCAATCAACCATTATTTGAATTCTCAGGTGCTTGTGCAGGATGTGGGGAAACACCTTATATACGTATGGCAACTCAATTATTCGGTGAAAGAATGGTTATTGCAAATGCAACAGGATGTTCATCAATTTATGGTGCTTCATTCCCAGCATCTCCTTATACAACAAATAGTGAAGGTAGAGGACCAGCTTGGGCAAACTCATTATTCGAAGATAATGCTGAATATGGATTTGGTATGAAAATTGCGATTAATACTATCCGTGATAGAATGCAAACAATTATTTTCGACCATATGGATACATTTGAAAATGACTTACAAGAATTATTTAAAGAATGGGTTGAAAATCGTGAAGATGGCGATAAAACGCTTGAATTATCAAGAAAAATCATTCCATTACTTGAAAAATCTAAATCAGAATTTGCTAATGACTTATTAGAAGTTAAAGACCACTTTGTAAGACAATCTAATTGGATTATTGGTGGAGACGGATGGGCATATGATATTGGTTATGGTGGATTAGACCATGTTATCGCAAATGCTGAAGATGTTAACATTTTAGTTTTAGATACCGAAGTATATTCTAATACTGGTGGACAATCATCTAAAGCGGCTCGTTCTGGATCTATTGCTAAATTTACTGCTGCTGGAAAACCTGGTAAGAAAAAAGATTTAGCTGCATTAGCTATGACTTATGAATCAGTTTATGTTGCTTATATTAGCCATGGTGCTAACCCAACACAAGTAACAAAAGCTTTAAAAGAAGCTGAAGCTTACCCAGGACCATCTGTTGTAATTGCATATTCACCTTGTATTGCTCATGGTATTGATGGTGGTTTAGGAAATTCTCATCAACAAGCTAAATTAGCAACTGAATGTGGATATTGGCCAACACTAAGATATGACCCACGTAAAATTGCTAAAGGTGAAAACCCACTTCAAATCGATTCTAAAGAACCGAAATGGGAAAAATATCACGACTTCTTATTAAGCGAAAACCGTTACCAACAATTGGTTAAAACTAACCCAGAAGCTGCTGAAAGATTATTACATCAAAATATTGTTGATGCAAAACGTAGATGGGCTTCATACAAACGTATGGCTGCTATGGATTATTCAGAAGTGATTGAATAGTTATTAAATAATAAATAAAATAAGCCTCTAATTTTTAGTTAAATTCAACTAAATGAAATTAGAGGCTTTCTTTGTGAAAAGTGTTTTCAATATTGACTAATATGTTGTATAATAGAAAAGACATAAAGACTAAAAAAGGAGTTAATTAATGATATGCAAAAATTAAGTAAAAAACTATTATTGTTATCAATCATGATTTTGACAGGATTAGTTATTGTATCTTGTGGTGGCGACCCAACAGAAGAGCCGACTGGTGAAGATATAATCAATCATTCTTTTGATATGGAAACAGTTTATTATGAGGGTGAAGATTTTGAAATAACCTATAAAGATTTATACAGTTCAATTAATATTAATGATGGGATTGATCAATTATTAGCTATGGTTGATCAAGAGTTATTAAAGGATTTTCTTGACTTAGTCACAGATGATCAAATTGATGAAAAAAGAATTAAGTTAACTTATGGAACATCAGATGAAGATGAAATTGCTGAAATTGATACTGACCAAAAATTAAAAATGGAAAGAGCCTATAGTAATGGTATGTATGTTTTAGGCTATAATGAAGATGATGTACCCTATTTGAAATTGATGGTTGCTAGGGATTTATATGTTGAAGATTTATTGACGAATCCTAATATTGAAGATAATAATATTTATCTTGATGCTGAAGATGTTGCAGATGAATATGTTAAAAATAAATATGGAAATGTTCAAGCGCTTTTAATTAGATATGACACAAGGGCTGATATTACGCAAGTATTTATAGATAATGACCTTGTTGAATATAGTGGTGAATTAAGAAAATACATTGGAACAACTCCCTTAGAAGAAATGCCGAGCTATAGAATTACAGATGATAATACAAGATCTTTAAGTGAAGATGAGTTGTTAACGTATTTTATCCAATTTTATAATGATGAAAATATGGGTGAAACATCCATTGATGAAAATGCTAGCTTAGAAGAATTACTTTTATTAGATGACTTGGTTTATCTATATGAAAATTTAAAAAGTATTAATGCTAAACTCGGAAACTTAATGTTTTCTAGTTTATCAACTCTAAAAAGCGATTCAAGTATTTCTTATTATACATATAAGCCTTATGAAGTTGAACTTGCTAGTGAAAAAGATTATTATTTAGTGATGAATTTAGATAGAGACTATAATGATTTGACTGATTTTGAAGGCGATGAATCTGATTTACAAGCAATTATCGGTGAAGATTTATATGATGAAATTCTTCAAGGTTTGATTGAAGAAAATTTAAATGATAGTTCTTTTATTGATAGAAGACTAAAAGCTTTAAGGGATAAAAATGATTTTGAAATATATGATTATTACTTAAAACTAGACTATGATAATATTACACCTAGTGATATGGAAGTTACTGATTTCCAAGAATCTGATTATGTTATTGCTAGTTATGGTGAAACTGATATTTTAGTGAAAGATTTAATGGCTTATGCTTTAGAAAGAAAAGCACCATTATACTTAGTTCATGCAGCTCAAATGCAATTACTAAGAGCCAGCCATTATGATAATGTATATTGTGATGAAGATGGTGATTGTGACCTAGATTATACAAAAAATGATTCAGAGGCTATGGAAGCTCATATTAAAGAATTTGCTGAATTAGAAGAAGGCTTTATGGCTAGTGATTATACAACAATTTATAGTTTTAATGATTATTTGTATCTAGCCTATGGTGTTAGAAGTGATCAACAAATGATTGATAGCTATGTTAAAAGAACTTTAGAACCTCTTTACTTATATGATTACATGATAGCTAATAAGACTGAAGTTTTAGCTGATATGATGACTTATATTAATGATTTCTATGAAAACTATTTCTCTTTAGATGCTAGTCATATCTTAATTTATATTGATGAGAATAACGATGGTAATCCTGATGATTATAAAGACTTCTATGAAGCCTTAGATAATCAAGGTGAATTTGACACTATGATTTCAAACTTCAAGGCAGATGTTTTGGATTACTTAGACAATAATAATGATAACCTAGCTGGTTTTGTATCAATGTACAAAGCAGTTAATGAAGACAGTGAAACGTGGGGAACATATAAAGAATTTGGCCTAAAAGTTTTAACAGAAAATCTTTCTAAAGATTATTCATTAACTTATGTGAATTCATTCCAAAAATATGAAGAGGGATTTGTAGATGGATTGGTAGATTTATTTCAAACATACCAATTAGATGCAAATAATGGAAAAGCATTGATATATAGCGATTTAATCGAAACTTCTTATGGGTTACATATAGTAAAAGCTGAAAAAGGCGAAGACTTTACTATGCCTACTGCTGAATTCACTGTTCCAAATGATACAGATAAAAATTATCCAGCAGGATTAAATAATGATAACTTTAAATTAAGTGTTTCTCAATTAGAAGTTTTAATGGATTATAGAATCTATGATATTGCTAGTTCAATTATTGATCTTGATGGTGTTTACAACATGGAACGTCCTGATTTACCAGCAAACTTAAAAAATGTTTTTGAGTTATTTGTAGAGAATGTACATGATGGTTATTATTCACAAGCTTTTTTAAATACAGCGATGACAGACTCAGTTTTGACAGGAAGCCTAGTAGATACATCAGAATACTCATATTTCACAAAAGCTGAAATAGATGCATTTTTAAATGGTTTAAAAGACGTATACGAGTATCAATTAGAATCACAATTTATAAGATAAAAAAAAGCGCTATATGCGCTTTTTTAACGGAGTAATAATATGAAGAAAATAGAAGAAAAAATTATCAAAAAAAATACATTTCTAACCATCATCATGAATTCAATTTTAGCTGTTGCTAAACTTTTTGGTGGTATACTTGGTGGTTCAGCTGTCTTAGTAGCTGATGCTGTAAACTCAGTGGCTGATATAGCAACAAATATTGTGGTTTATGTTTCAGCTAAGTTTTCGATGAAAGAAAAGGATGAAACCCATCCCTATGGTCATGAAAAATTTGATAGTATGATATCAATTTTCTTAGGCTTTGCATTACTTATTACAGCATATCAATTAGGGAAAGATGCAGGTATTAGGTTTTATGAGGTCGTTTTTGAAGATGCTGAAATTGTAAAACCTATGTGGTATACATGGCTTATTGCTCTCATGACCATCATTGTAAAGGAACTTTTATTTAGAAAAACAACGATTGATGCTAAGAAAGCTAAATCTCAAGCATTAATGGCGCAAGCGTGGGATCACCGGTCTGATACCATTGTTAGTTTTGGAGCCATTATTGGTATTGTTGGCGCGATTTATGGGATTGGTTATTTAGATCCTATTGCCTCTATGATCATTGCCATATTTATCTTTAGATTAGGTCTAAAAATTATTAAAACAGGTATTTCTCAAGTGGTTGATGAATCAGCTGATGATAAACAAATTATTAAAATCAAAGAATTAGTAAATCAGAACCCTAATGTAAAATCCATTGATGAAATTAAAACTAGAATGTTTGGCCTTAGTATATATGTAGACCTTGAAATAAGCCTTGATGCTCATTTGTCACTGACAAAAGCACATCAAATTTCAGAAGATATTCATGATCTTGTAGAAGACGAAATGCCAGATGTGATTCATTGCATGATTCACGTTAATCCTTATGAGGGAGAAACAAAGGATAGCTAATGACCTCTTTTGTTTTATTTATGTTGTTTGTCTATAAGAACATCTATGCTAAAAAAATTCGTCCTTGAATTAACCTTATGTAAGTGATATAATATTTAATTAAAATATGACTAAAAATAAATATGAAATAGAAGAGGTGAAACAATGGGATTTTTAGATAATTTTTTAACAGAAGGACCGGGCATATTTGAGATTTTACTAAGAATGATTCTCACTGCCTTCTTTGTAGGAATCATTGGTTTAGAAAGACAGATGCGACATAAAATCGCTGGAATAACAACTCATTTAATGGTGGCTTTTGCTGCAGCAGCAATTGCTATTTTGCAGGATGCAATATATTTAGATGCTTTAGCAGCTGCTAAAGAGATCGCTCAAAACCCTGATTATGTAACGACAGTTAATATTCAAATTCAAAGACAAAGGATTGTTGCGCAGGTCGTAACGGGTGTTGGTTTCTTAGGTGCAGGTACAATTTTAAAGACTAGAAATGGTATATATGGGTTAACAACTGCCTCTACATTATTCTTAGCCGCAATGATTGGTATTGTCTTTGGACTTGGACACTATTCTTTAGGTATTATACTTAGTTTATTTGCCTTTGTATTCTTGACAGTTTTTAGAAAAATTCTTGGAATTACATCCCTAAAACATCAAGAAAGTCCGGAAATTATTGGTTCTGAAAAAGTGGATGAATAAGAGATTCTAATGAATCTCTTTTTTTTTTGATAAAATAGGGAAATAATCATTCATATATTTTGCAATAAGGATGAAAATAAGTTAGAATATTTATGGAAATCTGGAGGTATATATATGACACTAGAATTTAAAAATTTATATGTTTCAGTTGAAGGCAATATGATTCTTAAAGGCATTAATTTAAAGGTTAATGGCGGAGAAACTCATGCTATTATGGGTCCTAATGGAACAGGTAAGTCTACTTTGGCCCAAGTATGTATGGGGCATCCTAAATATAAAGTCGAGTCAGGAGATATTCTATTCGATGGAAAGAGTATCGTTGATATGTCAGTTGATGAACGGGCAAGATTAGGGATTTTCTTAGGTATGCAAAACCCAATAGAAGTTCCTGGTGTAACAAACTTTGATTTTATCAAAGCAGCCCTTCAAACAAGAATGGGTAAAGATGAGCACCTTAGAGTGGGTAAGTTTATTTTAAAGTTTGAATCAACATCACAAGAACTTCAAATGGGAAAAGGTTTAGCGCATCGTTTCTTAAACCAAGGTTTTTCTGGGGGAGAAAAGAAACGTAATGAAATATTGCAAATGAAAATGTTAGAACCTAAATTTACGTTTTTGGATGAGATTGATTCAGGATTAGATGTTGATGCTTTGAAATTAGTTGGTGAACAAGTCACAAAACAAAAATCATCAGATTTAGGACTAGTGCTAATCACCCATTACCAAAGGTTATTAGATTATATTGTTCCTGATTATGTTCATATTATGATCAATGGGAATATTGTAAAAACTGGTTCTTTAGAATTGATTACTAAAATCGATCAAGAAGGTTATGATTGGGTAAAAAAAGAATTGGGTATTGAAGAAGAAAATAAAAAACCATATTCTTTAGGTACTTGTGCAACTAAAACGATGGTGTAACAATGAATATTCCAAAATACATTCAAAAGGGCAATGCTTTTATTGCGTTGTCTGAGAACGAAGTTATTAACCAATCCAAAGCCATTTATAAAGACAATTCATTTGTTTTTGAACAAGATGAAATAGTTTTTATTTATTTAGACAATTACGCAAAAGAAACGATAAATTTGAATATTAAAGAGAATGTAAAGGTTAAAGTCTTTTTTATAAGCTATCATTCAAGAAAAAATGAGATTCAAATGAATATCAATATTGAAAATAAAGCTTTATTAAACTTATATAGTAATTTTATAGCTAGAAGAAAAACTAAAGTGAACTTAAAAAGAGAATTTAACCTTGGATATAATAGTTCTTTGATCTTATTAAATAATATAACTTACAATGGTCAATTAAGGCTTGATGAAAAAATTAACTTAAATCAAGAACTTGCTAATATAGATATTGATTTATTAAATGTTGGCGGCAGAGATGATTTAGTTTATGTCAACCAACAAGTGAATCATAAAGCTAAAAAAACATATTCACAAATTCATAATTGGTTAATTAGTCATGAAAATGCAAAATTAGATTATTATGTGAATGGGACCATAGAAAAAGGTAATGAGTTATCAAATTGTCATCAATTAAATAAAGGGATTATATTGTCGAAAAAAGGTGAAATAAAAGTTGAACCTACTTTATTTATAGATGAGTATAATGTAAAAGCAAGCCACGGAGCCGCAATAGGGCAGATTGATGAAAATCAATTATTTTATTTGTTAAGTCGAGGACTTAGTGAGGAACAAGCTAGAAGTTTAATTATCTCTGGATATATTAATCCGTTTATAAATAAAATTAAGAATAAATCTTTAGAGTCTCAACTTAAAAGAAGAATAAGTTCTTTAATTTAGAAGGTGATTTTTTGAAAGAAAACCCATGGATCAAAGATTTTCCACAATTAAATAATCATTTACATTATTTTGATAGTGCAGCAACAAGTTTAAAGCCTGTTAGTGTGATTGAACAAGTGAATTACTATAATCAAGAATTGAGTTCAAATATTCACAGGGGAATGTACTATGAAAGTCAAAAGGCTACTGAACTTTATGAAGAAGCGCGTGAGTCGGTTGCCAATTTTATCAATGCGCAAAGTAATGAAATTGTTTTTACAAGAGGTACAACAGCCTCTCTAAATTTAGTGGCTAGATCCTTTGGTGTGAACCATTTAAATCAAGGTGATGAGATTTTAACTTCTGAACTTGAACATCATTCATCACTGATTCCATGGCAATATGTAGCCAATAAAACAGGTGCGAAAATAAAATATATTCCATTAAGTGATCAAGGGAGAATCGCCTTAGATGCTTTTAAAGCGACTATCTCTAAAGCAACGAAAGTTGTCGCCATTAATCATGTATCGAATGTGATGGGTTATCTTACACCATTAAAAGAAATCATTGCTATAGCCCATGAATATGGAGCCGTAGTGGTTGTTGATGGGGCTCAAGCAATTCAACATATACCTGTCGATGTGAAGTCTTTAGATGCTGATTTTTATGCATTTTCTGGGCATAAGATGCTTGGACCAACAGGTATAGGTATACTCTATGGTAAAGACGATTTACTTAGTGAGATGGAACCAATTGAATTTGGTGGAGATATGGCTCTTGATGTTATGAAAACACAGTTTTCATGGAAAGAATCACCCATTAAATTTGAAGCTGGTACGATGCCCATAGCTTCTGTGATTGGTTTAAAAGCTGCGATAGAGTATTTGAAGAATGTAGGTCTAGACAATATACATCAATACACTAAGGATTTATATGATTATTTGATAAAAAAACTAAATGAGCTTGATGGTATTGAACTATACAATCATCACTCTGATACTTTTATTTTCACTTTCAATTTAAAAAATGTACCATCTCATGATGCGATTTCTTATTTTTCTGAAAAGCATATAGCTTTAAGAGCGGGACAACATTGCGCAAAATTAATACATGATTTTCTAAATATTAATGCTTCTTTAAGAGGTACTATTTATTTTTACAATACTTACAAAGATGTAGACGTTTTAGTTGATACAATGAAAGAAGCCATTGACTATTTTAAAAAGTTAGGATTTTAGGGGTGAAACTATGAATAACTTAGATCACTTATATAGAGAAATTATTATGGAACATTATAAAAATCCTCGGAATAAGGGATTAGTCACTAATGATGATTACAAGTCTAATAGGATTAAAAACCCTTCATGTGGTGATGATATCACCATTCAAGTTTTGGTAGAGGATGGAATGGTTAAAGATGTTAAACAAGAGGCAAGTGGTTGTTCGATTTCAGTTGCTTCAGCTTCTGTTTTATCAGAAATCATGATAGGTAGAAGTGTCGAAGAAGCAAAAAAGATTGTTGATACATATATAAATATGGTCACCAACAAAGAATTTGATGAGTCAGTTGATTTGGAAGAAGCTGCTGTATTTAGCGGTGTAAAAAAATTCCCTGCACGAATTAAATGTGCATCAATCGCTTGGGTGGCATTTAAAGACAGCTTAGAATAGAGGTTATTATGAGTCAAAAAGATAATTTTGATTACAATAAAGATTATAAATATGGATTTAAAACGGATACTAAATCTATTAAGCAGACTAAAAGAGGTCTTTCAGAATCAGTAGTTCGTGAAATTTCAGAAATAAAGAATGAGCCTGAATGGATGTTAAATGTACGTCTAGATGCGCTTAAATCTTTTTATGAAATGTCAGATCCTCAATGGGGACCAGATTTATCTGATATAGATTTTAATGATATCATTTATTATATTAAACCTTCTAATAAAGTAGAAAAAGACTGGAAAGATGTTCCTGAAGAAATTAAAGATACTTTTAATAAATTAGGCATTCCTGAAGCCGAACAAAAGTATTTATCTGGGGTCACTACACAGTTTGAATCAGAAGCAGTTTATCATAGTCAAATTAAGGAATTAAACGATCAAGGCGTTATTTTCTTAGACACAGATAGTGCTTTAAAAGAACACCCGGAATTATTTAAAGAGTATTTTACTAAAGCAGTTCCTTATAAAGATAATCGTTATGCAGCTTTAAATACAGCTGTTTGGAGTGGGGGCTCATTTATATATATTCCTAAGGGAGTAAAAATTGATAAACCTCTGCAATCATATTTTAGAATAAATTCTGAAAGAATGGGTCAGTTTGAAAGAACTTTAATTATTGTGGATGATGAAGCGTCATTAAACTATGTTGAAGGTTGTACAGCGCCTATTTACACGCAAAATTCATTACATGCTGCGGTTGTTGAAATTTATGTTAAAAAACATGCTAAATGCAGATATTCTACCGTTCAAAATTGGTCAACAAACATTTATAATTTAGTAACAAAGAGATCGGTTGTTGAAGATTATGGACATATGGAATGGATTGATGGTAATATTGGATCAGGTGTGAATATGAAATATCCTTCTTGTATTCTATTGGGTGATTATGCCAAAGGAACAACAATTACTATTGCTTTTGCTGGTAAAAATCAATACCAAGATACTGGAGCTAAAATGATTCACATAGGTAAAAACACGACTTCTAAGATTGTGTCTAAATCTATCGCAACTAAAGGTGGAAAAGTAAACTATCGTGGTATTGTTTCTCAAGAAGGTAAAGCTGAAAATGCTAAAGCTACTATTGAATGCGATACAATCCTTGTTGATCGAGATTCATCATCTGATACTATTCCAACTAATATTGTTAAAAACTTTAAAGGTCAAATTGAACATGAAGCGACAGTTTCTAAGGTCAGTGATGAAGAATTATTCTACTTAATGAGTAGAGGGCTTACTGAAGATGAAGCTAAAGAAATGATCGTTATGGGCTTTATAGAACCTTTCGCAAGAGAATTACCGATGGAATATGCGGTTGAATTGAATCAACTAATTAAACTAGAAATGACAGATTCAATCGGTTAATTATTATATACATGAGAGCACACATGGTTTATGTGTGCTTTTTTATTTAAATAATTATTTTGTTTTACACAAAAAGTTATTGTGTTTTACACAATTATGTGATAATATGAATTCGGTGGTGATATAAATGAATTCTCAAATGAAAAAAGGAATTGTAGAATTGTGTATCATGAAATTAATTGAGATAAAAAAATCTTCAACATTTGAAATTCTTAATAAGATGAGAGCCTTAGAAGTGAATGAAAATACTATATATCCAATATTAAGGAGATTGAATAATGAGGGTTATTTAAGGCAAGAAAAAGGAAATAATGACATTGGGGCGCCGAGAAAATATTATGATTTAACCGATAAGGGAAGAAGTGAATTATCTAATCAAATCGATGACTGGTTTGGTTTCATTAATTCTGTTAATGAGATATTAAAGGGGGATATAAATGAATAAGTTAGAATATTTAGAAAAACTTGAATACTATTTGAAAGAGAAGTATTTTGAACGCGATGAAATTGATGAAATTTTAGAGGATTATTCTTTTACCATTGATGAAGCATTGGATAATAATATCAGTGAAGAAGCATTAGAAGAGCATTTGGGAAATCCTAAAGAAATTGTAAATAATATGAGAAAGGTTATGGTCATTAAAAGGGTTAAAAAGAATAAATTTGTTGCTTTATCACCTTTTATATCAGTTATTTTATTTTTTATTTTAGGCTTTGGATTTGATTATTGGGAATATGGTTGGTTAGTATTTCTTTTAATTCCGATGAGTGGTATTTTATCTAGTAGAAAACATAGAAAATTAACAATATTAGTAGAAATCATGCCTTTTATTTCATTATCAATTTTTTTAACTTTTGGTTTGATTTATGATGTATGGCATCCAACATGGATCATTTTCTTATTGATTCCAGCAACGTCTATTATTGATACTAAAGATCGTTATAAATGGTTATCATTTGCAATTTTTATCATAGGACCATTACTATATTTATCATCATATTTTTATTTTCCATTTGATTATAATTGGTTTTTCCTTTTATTAATGATATTTCCTGCTATATATTCAGGCCTTATTTCTATTAGGATAAATGGGGTTAGAAATCGAAAGTATGAAATTATTTATGGATGTTTGTTGGCCCTATTAGCGTTTATCTTTGTTGTTTTTGGATCAATATATGGTATTTGGCATCCACTTTGGCTTATATTTTTGTTGATCCCAGTTTTTGCAATTGTATTTTCCAGTAAAACTTTTAATGAAAAATTAAATATAGTTGCTTTATCGCCTTTTATCGCAGTCGTTCTATTTGTTTTAGTAGGTGAATTCTTTAGTGCCTATCAATGGAGTTGGTTATTCTTTTTATTAATTCCGGTTAGTGGAATATTATCTCATAGAGGAAAAAATAAAAAAATTTCATGGGTTGCTTTATCACCTTTCATTGCTGTAACTATGTTTTTCTTAGCTGGTGAATTATTGAATGGGTATCAATGGAGTTGGCTATTCTTTTTGTTAATTCCCATGACAGCTATCATATCTGATTAAAGAAAATATCGATATTATATTACAAAAGTATTCTTTTATGATAAAATATATTAAAGGAGGCTGTTATGAAATTAGTTATGGCGATTGTATCTAACGATGATGCAAATGTAGTTACTAAAACTTTGATTCAGTCTGATTTCTTTGTGACCAAGCTTGCGACTACCGGTGGTTTTTTAAAAAGTGGAAATACCACAGTTATTATAGGGGTTCAAGATGAGCGATTAGAAGAGTGTATAGAATTAATCTCTGAATATTCTAAGCAAAGATCAAAATTAGTTCCCAATGCTATATCAAGTGAATTTGGTATATTTTCCTCAACACCTGTAGAAGTCCAGGTTGGAGGTGCAACCATTTTTGTGATGGATGTTGAACAATTTATAAAAACTTAATATTTACTAAAAGAAGGAATTTTCCTTCTTTTTTTTGAGAAAAATTAAAATAAATTATTATATATGGAGAGAAATTATGATTGATTATATCAAAGTAGTAGATTACAAAATACATGTCATAGAAAATCAAAAGACGAAAATTTATGACGAGGCCTTCACTAAGTATTTTAATCGGTTATTAAACAAGTACTTAGTGAATTTATCATCAAGAGAAAGATTAACAAAAAGAAGATATGGTTTTGAAAATAAGGTTCCTCTTATTCTAGATGATAATCATATATTTTTGTGTATTAAATCATACAGATTATATGAAGCTTTTTATATTAATTATTTTCAAATCATTGATTGGAAAAAGATAAATAAAGGTGTAGTTGTTACTTTCTCTGAAAATCATTGCTTATACCTAGAATCATATATCAGTTTTATCAAACAAATCAAAAAAGTTGATCACATTCTAAATAATTAGAAGAGATTTTTAATAATCTCTAATTATCATGATAAATTGTGGAAAAAAGAATAAATATTTAGTATAATAGTGAATGTGATTAAAGGAGGAACTATATGAAAAAGAAAACCTTAGAAGATATACAAGTTAATGGAAAGAAGGTACTGGTTAGAGTTGATTTTAATGTACCAGTACAAGATGGAAAGATTACGGATGATAATCGTATCATTCAAGCATTACCAACTATAAAATTTTTACTTGAAGAAAATGCAAAGGTCATTTTACTATCGCATTTAGGACGCATCAAAAAACAAGAAGATTTACAAAAGAATTCTTTAAAAGTTGTTTCTGAAAGATTAAGTGAATTGTTAGGGAAACCAGTAAAATTTATAAATGAAACTAGAGGACAAAAACTAGAAGATACCATTAACAATATGAAAGAACAAGATATTGTGATGATGGAGAATACAAGATTTGAAGATTTGGATGGAAAAAAGGAATCGAAAAATGATTCTGACTTAGGTGAATATTGGGCTAGTTTAGGAGATGTTTTTGTTAATGATGCATTTGGTACTGCTCATAGAGAACACGCATCAAATGTAGGGATATCTAGTCGATTAGAAACTGCAGCTGGCTTCTTAATGGAAAAAGAAATTCGTTATATTGGCTCAACTGTTGAAAGTCCAGAAAGACCTTTTGTAGCTATATTAGGTGGGGCAAAAGTATCAGATAAAATTGGAGTTATTGAAAACTTACTAAATATAGCAGATAAGGTGTTAATTGGTGGAGGTATGGCATATACTTTCATGAAAGCTCAAGGTTATAATATCGGAAACTCAATAGTTGAAATGGATAAAGTTGATTTGGCTAAACATTTATTAGAGCAAGCAAAGGGTAAAATTATTTTACCTGTTGATTTTGCTGTCACTAAAGAATTCTCAGCTGATGCTCCTTATCGTTATACGGATTATAAGAGTATCAAAGAGGATGAAGAAGGATTGGACATTGGACCAAAGACAATTAAATTGTTTAAAAAAGAGTTAAAAGGTGCTAAAACAGTTGTTTGGAATGGACCAGTTGGTGTGTTTGAGTTTGAAAATTACGCTAAAGGGACAAAAGCTATTTGTGAAATTTTAGCTAATTTAGAAAATACAAGAACCATCATTGGTGGTGGTGATTCAGCTGCCGCAGCTATTCAAATGGGATTTAAGGAACGTTTCACACATATTTCTACAGGTGGTGGTGCGTCTTTACAATTCTTAGAAGGTAAAGAATTACCTGGTATCGAATCAATTGATGATTCAGTTGATTGTGGATGCGAAGGCTCTGATTGCGAGTGTTAAAAAATTTAAATAAAGGAATGATTTTATGAGAAAACCAATTATTGCTGGTAACTGGAAAATGTTTAAAACCAGAGATGAAGCTTTATATTTTATTTTAAAAGTTTCAGAAAAAATGCCAGAAAAAGAAAAAGTAGACACAATTATATTTGCACAAGCACCATTATTAAGATGTCTAATTACTAGACAAGGTGAAGAGTTAAGAATCGGTGCGCAAAATCTTCATTATGAAGATGAAGGAGCTTATACAGGAGAAGTTTCTGGACCTTTATTAAATTCATATAACGTAGAATACGTTTTAATTGGACATAGTGAAAGACGACAATATTTTCATGAAAGTGATGAAGATGTTAATAAAAAGATTAAGGCAGCGATTAGAAATGATCTATTGCCAATCGTTTGTGTTGGAGAAAACTTAGATGAACGAGAAAACAACCAAATGAACGATGTTTTGGAAAGACAAATTAAAGGTGCTTTTAAAGATATACCCGCTATAGAAATGAAGGATATTGTGATTGCTTATGAACCTATATGGGCAATAGGAACTGGAAAAACAGCTACAGCTGATCAGGCAGATCAAGCATGTGGATTTATACGTTCTATCATTAAAGATCTTTATGGACCTGTTGTGGCAGAGGGTATACGCATTCAGTATGGTGGCTCTGTAAAACCAACAAATATTGATGAATTAATTTCTAAAGAAAACATTGACGGAGCCCTAATTGGTGGTGCTTCTTTAGACCCTGATCATTTTATTACATTAGCCAATGCACCCTTGAATTTAAAATAAATATAATGATAAAAAAAACCTAACCAAATCTTGGTTAGGTTTTAATATTAGATGAACAAGTTGTGATTAGCATCTGTAGTATCGCCTAAATAAGTCGCAACACCAGCAATTTCAATACCATCTATGAGCTCTTCTTTTTTTATGCCAAGTATATCCATACTCATGGCACAAGCAGTTAATTTAATATCTAATTCTTTTGCTTTTTCAATCATTAGTTCTAATGAATCAACTGATTTTTTCTTCATGATATGCTTCATCATTTTTGGTCCCATACCACCCATATTCATTTTAGAAATAGGAAGTTTTTTAGTGCCTCTAGGCATCATTTTTCCAAACATTTTTTCTAAGAAGCTTTTTTTAATTCTTTGTTTTTTTGGTTTTCTTAAAATATTAAGCCCCCAGAAAGTAAAGAACAGAGAAACATCTTTTCCCATGGCTTTTGCACCTTGAGCAATAATGAATGCTGCTAATGCTTTATCTAAATCTTGTGAAAATACAACAATGGTTGTTCCATCTTTCACAGATGTAGATGTAGGCATTGCTTTGTGAGCAGAACCTTTTTGAATTGAAGCAATAATATTATTACCGTCTTTATTGATATTCAATAATTTGTGTCCACCGTTCTTACTCCATGTTGTTACATCTTTTTCGAAGCCTGGATCACTAGCAGATATTTCTAGGATATCCCCATCTTTTAGTGTTTCTAGGCTCTTATATGCTTTTACAATTGGTCCTGGACATTGTAATCCGATAGCATTAACTTTTAATGTTGGTTCACTATTTAGTATTTCTTGAGTATCAGACTCGTCAATCATCATGGTTCCTGAATCATCTACATCTTGACATGCCTTCAAGTCTCCGGGATTAAATACACATTGATATGTTCTAAAAGCACCATCAAGATTATAGACATCAAAATTATTTTGACTTAATATTCTATAAGCGTTATATGCTCTAATACCTGTTTGGCAGTAAACATATATTTTTTTATCAAATGGTAATTCAGATAATCTATCTCTTAATTCGGGAAGTGGAATGTTTACTGAAGTAGGGATCTTGCCTAATTGATATTCTATTTCATCTCTTACATCTAATATAAATGATTGATTATCTATTAAATCATTGATGTCATTCCATTGAACAGTTTTTACTAAATGATTGATGATGTTTTCAGCAACAAATCCTAGCATATTCACTGGATCTTTAGCTGAAGAAAATGGTGGTGCATATGATAGTTCTAAGTCTTTTAATTGT
Source organism: Mycoplasmatota bacterium (assembly GCA_018622675.1). Taxonomy (GTDB): domain Bacteria; phylum Bacillota_I; class Bacilli_A; order Izemoplasmatales; family Hujiaoplasmataceae; genus Hujiaoplasma. Next base: position 1,239,636 of record CP076020.1, on the reverse strand, counting down.
GTAACTTTTAAATTAGCTCTAATAGCTGTTGCTAAAACATCGATTCTTTTATCAACGCCATCCATACCAATGGCTTGTGCACCAAATATTTTTTCTGTTTCCGGATCGAATAGTAACTTCATAGCGATAGAAGTTGACCCTGGATAGTATCCAGCATGACTCCCTGGATGAATATGAATTGACTTATATTTGATGTTTTTTCTTATTAAAGTTTTTTCATTATTACCTGTTGAACCAACAGTATAATCAAAAACTTTAGCAACACTTGTTCCCATAGAACCAGAGTAAAGTGTTTTATTTCCAGTAAGATTGTCAGCAACTATACGTCCTTGTTTATTTGCTGGTCCTGCAAGGGGAATCATTACTTGATCCTTAGTGACAAAATCTTTAACTTCAATAACATCGCCAATAGCATAAATTGATGGATCACTGGTTTGTAAGTGATCATTAACTTCAATACCACCAAATTTTCCAAGTTTTAAACCAGCTTCTTTTGCGATAATATTTTCAGGTCTTACACCTATTGAAAAAATGATTAAATCGGTATCAATAATTTTTCCAGAGTTTAACTCAATGTTTTTACCTTGGTCTTTAAATGCCTTAACACCATCTGAAAGTATTAAATCAACATTTTTATCACGTATATGTTGATGAACAATTTCAGCCATTTCGATATCAACTGGTCCCATCACTTGGTCTGCCATTTCAACAATAGTAACGTTTAATCCTAGGTGATGTAAATTTTCAGCCATTTCTATACCGATAAATCCTCCACCAATGACAGCTGCATTTTTAGGCTTTGATTCGTTGATATAAGCTTTAATTTGATCCATATCAGGAATATTTCTTAAGGTATATAAATTCTTAGCTTCTTTAATTCCTGGGATAGGTGGTTTTACTGGAAATGCTCCAGTTGAAATTACTAAATCATCATATGATTCAGTATAAACTTCATTCGATTTAATATTTTTAATGGTTAGTAATTTGTTTTTTGCATCAATACTAATTGCTTCTGAAAATATTCTTACATCAATATTAAATCTTGCTTCCATATCTTCAACTGTTTCTACTAGTAATGCATCCCTGCTTTGGATGATATCACCTATATAATAAGGTAGACCACAATTTGCAAAAGATATGTATTCGCCTCTTTCTAACATGATGATTTCTCTTTTTTCATCAAGTCTTCTTAATCTAGTTGCTGTTGAGGCTCCTCCAGCAACACCGCCAATAATAATAGTTTTTTTATTCATAGTATCCTCCATTCACACACAAAGAACATTTTACGCCTTAAAAGAGAAAAACTCAAATGAATTGCTTAAAAAAAAGCATAAAAAAAAGCCGAAAAAATCGGCTTAATTTAAATGTTATTTGTTGTAAAGCTCTACGATTAAATTCTCTTGAATTTCAGGTAGAATTTCGTTACGTTCAGGTAAGCGAGTATAAGTAGCTACATTGTTCTCTTCATCGAAGTCAATGTATTCTTGTCTAGCTGCTTGAGCTTCAATAGCTTCTTTAACAATTAATAAGTCTTTAGATTTTTCTCTTAAAGAAATCTTTTGACCTGGTTTAACTCTAATAGATGCAATTGATGCTTTTTTACCATCTAATAAAATATGACCATGGTTAACTAATTGTCTAGCTTGTTGTCTAGTTCTAGCAAAGCCTGCTCTATAAACTAAGTTATCTAATCTTGACTCTAATAAGAATAAGAAGTTAGAACCTTGTTTACCTTGCATTTTTTTCGCTTCATTGAATGTTTTACGGAATTGTTTTTCATTAACACCATAAGTAAAACGAACACGTTGTTTTTCTTGTAACTGAATTCCGTATTCAGATAGTTTACGGCGTCTTTTTTGTCCGTGTTGACCTGGAGCGTATGGACGTTTGTTTAATTCTTTTCCTGTTTCAGAAAGAGAATATTCTAAACGACGACTTTTTTTCCAATTTGATCCTGTAAATCTTGACATATATGATCCTCCTTTTAAATTTATTTACACTGTAATTGAGGAGTTTTTTATCAACTTAGCTTGATTATTTTGATGATTTCTTGTTAAGCAGTTAACAATACTAACAACCCTTTAGTGATGGAATAATCAAGATCTAAATTAACATAAAACAACTGCTTTTTATTACATGCGCACAAGGTATTATACATGAACGACTATAAAAAGTCAAATAAAAAATCGACTGATTCTTGTAGTGTTTCAGCAGTTTCTTTATCAAATCTATTTTTGACTGGAGAGTCAATATCTAAAACACCTATAAGTTTATTATTTTTAATAATAGGGATAACAATTTCAGAGTTAGATGCGTCATCACAGGCTATATGCCCTGGAAATGCATGAACGTCATCAACAATCATTGTTTCTTGTTTTTCAGCTGAAATTCCGCAAACACCATCGCCCATAGCTATTGTTTGAACAGCGGCCTTACCTTGAAATGGGCCTAGGTATAATTCTTCCCCATTATATAAATAGAAGCCGACCCAGTTTAATTGATGAACCATTTCTTTTATGATAGCAGTAAAATTAGCTAAGTTGGTTGTTTGTGTATACTTTTTGTCTAAATACAATCCTAAATAATCATTTATTGATATTTGATTCATATAATCACCTCTCACTCAAAATATTATAATTTATTACTCAATAAATATCAATCAGTATGATAAAATAATAGTAAAGGAGTCGATAGTATGTATGATTACATTATGCTAAAATATGGTGATTTGATTTTAAAGGGTAAGAATCAGCATATTTTTAGAAGGAATATTAACAACCAAATCGCTCATAAACTTTATGGATTTGATATAGATATCATCTTTCAACATGATCTAGTATTTATTCAGTTAAATCATGAAGATCCTGATCAAATTATTGAAAAACTAGATTATATTTCAGGTTTATCTTCATATAGTAAAGTAAAAGCTTGTGATTTTGATTTAGAAACGATAGCTAAGCATGCACTTGATATAATTAATGAGGAAATAAACGAGCAAACGACATTTAAAATAGAGACTAAAAGAGCTGATAAAAGAATACCTTTAACTTCATTAGAAATCTCTAATAAACTCTCAAAACTTATTTTAAGACAAGCCAATCTTTTAAAAGTAGATGTCCACCATCCTGAAAAGACTTTATATGTTGAGGTAAGGACTGATAAAACATATATCTACTTAGATAAAATACCAGGTTTAGGTGGCTTTCCTACATCTATAGGGGGAAGAGCTTTATTAATGTTAAGTGGGGGCATAGATTCACCAGTAGCAGGTTATTTAGCAATGAATACGGGATTAGAAATAGAATGTATTCATTTTGAATCTACACCTTTAACACCCATTGAATCAGTTCAGAAAGTTATTGATTTAACAAAAAAATTATCGAAATATTCTAGTGGGTCGAAAATTAAGTTGCATTTAGTCCCTTTTAGAGAAATACACGAATTATTATTAAAAGAAGTTGAAGAACCATATCTTATTACAATTATGAGAAGAATGATGTATAGGATAGCGGAAAAAATTGCTAAAGCTAATAATGATAAAGTTATTATATCTGGTGATTCTATTGGACAGGTAGCTTCACAAACAATTGAATCCTTGATTGCTGTACAAGCACCTATTTCTACTTTAATTATTAGACCCTTATCAACATATGATAAAAGTCATATTATTAAAATTGCTAGAAAAATTAATACCTTAGAAATATCTAACAAACCTTTTTCTGATTGTTGTACAGTCTATGTTCCGAAAAACCCAGTCATTAAACCAAGCATTCAAAGGTCAGAATTAATTGAGTCAGCGCTTGATTATGATTCATTATTAAAAGACGCTGTTAAAAATACTAGATCAATGATGATTAAAGATAGAGAAAATTATAATATTATTGATAAAGGTTTCACAGTGGGGGAAATATTAGATGAAAACTTTAATGACCAATAGGTTAATTTTAAGAGCCTTTAACAACAATGACGCTGAAGATGTTTATGATTATGCAAAGAGAGATGATGTAGGTCCTCTTGCAGGATGGAGTCCTCATTCTGATATATCAGAAACAATCAGTATAATTAATAATTTTATAGAAAAAGATGAGGTATATGCAATCTTTTTAAAAGAAAAAAATATTGTTATCGGTTCCTTAGGGATACATTATACAAGCTTGGGTTCAATTGGAGATGTGTATGAACTTGGATATGTATTACACCCGGACTACCATAGGAAGGGGATTATGACTGAAGCAGTTCATGCTGCTTTAGATGATTTTTTCTTTAATCAAAATAAAGATGAAATATACGTAGGACATTTTTTTGAAAACGAACCATCAAGAAAATTAATTGAAAAGATAGGTTTTGAATTTGTAGAAGATATTAACTATCAATCAAAGGATTATGGCGAAAAAGAAACAAAAATATATAAACTAACAAAATTAAATTATGTTTTAAATAAAGGAGAATGAAAATGAAAAAATGGAGTTTAAAAAAATTATATTTAGGGTTTGATGATGCTAAGTTTAAAGAAGATTTAAAAAAATTAGACCAGTTGATTTTAGAGATTAATTCTCAAGCAATTGATTTTAAAAATTATGAAAAGAAAACACAAAAATTAGAAAGATATTTAAGAAATGAAATGGCTTTAAATGATTTAATTGATAAATTATATCATTTTGCTTCTTTGACAACTTCTGTAGAAAGCACCAATCAAGAAGCCAACAAAATGGTTAACTTACTACAAACAAAATTAACGCAATTAACTGAAATAGGAACAATCTTTACCAAGTGGATGAAAGATTATCCTGAATTAGAAGCGGATATGAAGAAAAGTGATTTGTTAAAAGAACATGCTTTTTATCTTAAAGAAATACAAGAAAAATCATCACATCTTTTATCTACCGATTTAGAGGTTATGGTATCAAAATTAAGACAGACAGGCTCTTCATCTTGGGGTAGATTACAGTCATTATTAACTTCAACTTTGGATGTAGAGTACGATGGAAAAACAATTACTTTATCTGAGGTTAGAAATTTAGCGACTGATAAAAACCCAGAGGTTAGAAGAAAAGCTTATTTAGCAGAATTAAAATCTTATGAAAAAATTCAAGATTCAATTGCTTTTGCTCTAAATTCAATTAAGGGTGAAGTTAATACTTTGTCAAAAGCTAGAGGTTATGATTCTCCGTTAGACCAAGCTTTAAATAATAGTAGAATGGAAAAGAAAACTTTAGAAGCTATGCAAAGTGCTGTGGTTAAATATTATGATATTTTCAGACAATATTTACAAAGAAAAGCAAAATTGTTAGGTCATGATAAGGGTTTGCCTTTTTATGATTTGTTTGCGCCAATAGGTGAAAATGATACGACTTTTACCATAGAAGAAGCTAATGCATATATATTGAAAAATTTTAAAACATTTTCACCGAAATTACATGATTTAGCTAAAAGAGCTTTTGATGAAGAATGGGTTGATTATACACCGAGAAAAGGAAAAAGAGGCGGTGCTTTTTGTGCCAACATACAAGCTATTAAAGAAAGTCGAATTATGACTAATTTTACAGGCTCTTTTTCTGATATGATTACATTATCACATGAATTAGGACATGCTTACCATGGTGATGCTATATTTGGTGAATCAAATCTTAACAGTAGTTACACAATGCCAGTTGCTGAAACTGCATCAACTTTTTGTGAAACCATCGTTAATAATGCTGCTATTAAGGACGTTAAAACTGAAGAGGAAAAAATTTACTTATTAGAATCTTCTATTCAAGATTACACACAAGTGGTAGTTGATATTATGTCTCGTTTTATTTTTGAAAAATCAGTATTTGAAGGTAGAGAAAAGACTGTCTTTGATGCCGAAGAATTAAAAAATCTCATGATAGATGCACAAAAACAAACTTACGGAGAGGGTTTAGATGAAAATACACTACACCCATATATGTGGATATGTAAACCACATTATTATTCAGGAGGATTAAGCTATTATAACTTCCCTTACACTTATGGTTTATTATTTGCTAAAGGTTTATATGCTAAATATTTAGAAAATAAAGAAGAGTTTGTTGATGTGTATGATAAGTTATTAGCTGCAACCGGCAAAATGAAAGTTGAAGAAGTTGCTAAATTAGCTAATATAGATGTTACAAAAAAGGCTTTTTGGAAAAGTTCACTAGAATTACTTAAAAAAGATATTGAATTATTCTTAGAATTAACAGAGTAATTTTACAAGTTGTTATTTATAATTTGAGTGATTATGAGGTGGTTTTATTAATAATATAACGTCAGCAAACAATTCATTAATTGTTGAAATTAATAAGTTGAAACAAAAGAAATATAGACAAGCAAAGAAACAATTTATCGTTGAGGGGTCACATTTAGTAGATGAGGCTTATGAAATGGGGCTTTTAGAGATGGTTTTTTCATTAAAGAAAACTCATTTTAATAATATAGAGGAATATTTAGTAACACAAGAGATTATCAACAAAATATCAGATGTAAAAACACCTCAGGGTATCATCGGTGTCTGCCGCATGAAAGAAGATCAAGTCGTAAAGGGAAATGTATTATTATTAGACCGTCTTCAAGATCCAGGAAATATGGGTACACTATTGCGTTCAGCTGTGGCTTTTGGATTTGAAAACATTGTGGTTGATCAATCGGTTGATGTATATAATCCTAAGGTCATTAGAGCTACCCAAGGTGCTATTTTTAAAGTCAATATGATTGAAGATGATATTTTAAAGTTTATCAATCAACACAAACATATTCAATTTCTTGCGACAGACTTGAGTAGTGTAGTGCATTTAGAAGATATTAAAGTTAATCATGGTGACATAGGTGTTATTCTTGGGAATGAAGGTAATGGTGTAAGACAAGAAATTATACAAGCATCTAATTTGATTTTTAAGTTAAAAATGCATAATATGGAATCATTAAATGCGGGTGTTGCTGGAAGCATCATCATGTATTATCTAGGAGGTAGCCGTTAATGGAATTTGTTAATGAAGAAAATAGAGTCTATATGGAAGGAAATGATCTATTACTTGCAGAAGTAACATTTCCCAAAGAAAAAAAGGATATTGTTAACATTGATCATGTTTTTGTTGATCCTAGTTTAAGAGGACAAGGTGTTGCATCTAAAATCATGTTGTATACATACAATTTATTAAAAGAAAAACAAATGAAAATAGTTGCAACTTGTCCTTATGCAATTAGATGGTTTGATAAACATCCTGAATATCAAGACATCCTAGTGAAACACTAGTTAAACTATCGATTTTTCTTGAATTATTTAGGGGCTTATGATATAATATTTTTAGCATAAGGTAACGTGAGAGGGTCGTCCCCTCTCATTTTTATTGGAAAGGATGATGAATATGGAATTATCAAGATTAAAAAATGAAGTTGATTCTTTTTTAAAGTCAATAGGATATGATCTTTATAATTTGGAAATTGTTAAGGAAGATAATAATAAAATATTGAGAATATATATAGATAAAGCAGAAGGTGTAGTTATAGATGATATCGTATTAGTAACTAGGAAACTTAACCCTTTTATAGATGAATTAGATCCGATTAAAGATTCGTATATGATGGAGGTTTCTTCACCGGGAGCCGAAAGAGAATTAAGAACTAAAAAGGCTATTGAACACTCTGTAGGACGATTGGTCTATGTTGAAACTTTTACTCAAAAATTAGAAGGTGATTTAATCGCTTTCGATGGTGACTCATTAACCTTATCAATAAAAAACAAAAAAATAAAAATAAATTATATTGATGTTAATTTAATTAGATTAGCAATTGATTTTAGGAGAAAAAAATGATTAGTAAAGACTTTTTTAAAGCATTAGAAAATTTAGCAGTAGAAAGAAATGTAACAAAAGAAGAAATATTAAAAATATTTGGAGATGGATTAATTAACGCTTACAAAAAAGCATATGGTGGTAAAACGAATGCTGAAGTTGTTTTTAATTCAGAAAAATCAGAAATTGATTTGGTTAGTAAATCAATCGTTGTCTCTGAAATAGATCCTGAGAGTGAACCGGGTCATGAAATCACTTTGGAAGAAGCGAGAGAGATTAAGAAAAACGCAAAAATAGGTGATATTATAAAACAAAAAATTACACCTAAAAACTTTGGTCGTTTAGCTGCTTCTACCGCAAAGCAAATGTTAACTCAAGGTTTAAAACAATTAGAACGTGAAAAGAATTTTGATTATTTTGAAGAGCGCACTGGAGAAATGATTATAGCTGAAGTCATTAAAATTAAAAATGATTTTGTTACTTTATATTTAGGAAGAGACACAGAAACTTCTATACCAGTTAGAGACTTGTTATCATCAGATTTAATTGTTGGTTCAAAGGTAAATGTATATATAACTAAAGTTGAAAAAACAACCAAGGGACCTAAAGTTTATGTTTCAAGAACAGACCGTAATTTAGTGGTACGTTTAATGGAAAATGAAATTCCTGAATTGGCTGATGGTGTTATTGAAATATTTGGGCTTGCAAGAGACCCAGGGGATAGATGTAAAGTTTGTGTTTTATCAAATGATGAAAATGTTGATCCACTAGGAGCTTGTTTAGGTCGTAGTGGTATGAGAATAAAAAGTGTGATTGATAGTTTGAATGGTGAAAAGATAGATATTTATAAGTATAGTAAAGATCCTGAAGAACTCATTGCTAATTCTATTCAACCAGCAAGAACCTTATCTGTTGAATACAATGAAAGAGATAAATCAGCTGTTGTTATAGTGCCTGATGATCAGTTGTCTTTGGCTATTGGTAAAAGAGGACAAAATGCAAGACTAGCTGTTCAATCTTCTGGTTGGAAAATAGATATTAAATCAGAATCTGAAGCTAAAGGCGAAGGTCTAAAATTCTAGGTGGTTATATGAAAGTTAGAAAAATTCCCATGAGAAAATGTGTTGTATCTAATGAACGCAAAGAAAAAAAGAATTTATTAAGAGTTGTTAGGACACCAGAAGGAAACGTCATTTTTGATGAAACAGGAAAAGCAAATGGACGTGGAGTTTATCTATCTAAAGACAAGACAATCATTGAAAAAGCCAGAAAACATAATATTTTATCAAAACATTTAAAAGTAGATGTCCCTGTTGAAGTTTTTGATGCTTTATTAAAGGCTGGGAATCATGGATAAAGATAAAATACTTTCAGCTTTAGGATTATGCCAAAGGGCAAATCTTTTAGTGAGTGGCGAGGAAATGTCACTTGAAAAAATAAAGAGTAATCAAGCTAAACTTGTGATTTTAGCAACCGATGCTGGGTTTAATACAACAAAGAGAGTGACAGATAAATCAAAAACCTATCATGTTCAGGTGATTGATATTTTGACATCAGATGAAATCTCCAAAGCCATAGGTAAAGCAAATAGAAAGGTCATTGCAATTAAAGATCAAGGTTTTGCTAAAAAAATCAAAAGTTTACTATAAGAGTTTTAAGAAAGAGGTGGTTATATGCCAAAACATGTACCGAATAAAAATAAAAATTTTCAGAAAAAACAGGGTAAAAAAACTAAGAAAGAGATGCCAAAAGTCATTACTTATCGCAATGGGATGACTGTGGCTGATTTTGCTGATCAAGTTAAACAACCTGTCTCTGATGTCATAAAAAAATTGATGTTCTTGAAAGTAATGGCGTCTAAGAATCAAGCTTTAGATAGGGAAAATTCTGAGTTACTAGCCATGGAATATGATTTAGAATTTAAAGATGAAGTAGTGACTGATGTAACTAGATTCGAAGAAATTAAAGAAGAAGATAATCCAGAAGATCTAGTGTCTAGACCTGCAGTGGTAACAATTATGGGTCACGTTGACCATGGGAAAACAACTTTATTAGATACAATCAGACATTCTCGTGTTGTTTCAACAGAAGCTGGTGGGATTACTCAACATATTGGTGCTTATCAAGTCGAAAGAAATGGTAAGAAAATTACTTTTATTGATACACCTGGTCATGCTGCATTTACAGAAATGAGAGCAAGAGGTGCTAAAATTACAGATATCGTTGTCTTAGTAGTAGCTGCTGATGATGGAGTAATGCCTCAAACAAGAGAAGCTATTGATCATGCAAAAGCATCTGAATGTGATATTATTGTGGCTGTTAATAAAATGGATGTACCGGGTGCTAATCCTGATCGTGTTAAACAACAATTAGGTGATCTAGGTTTATTGCCAGAAGAATGGGGCGGTGAAATTCCTTATGTAGAGATTTCTGCGCTTAAAAATGAAGGTATTGATGGCTTGTTAGAAACTATACAAGTTGTTGCTGAAATGCAAGAATTAAAAGCTAACCCTAATAGAGAAGCTTCAGGAACAGTTATTGAAGCGAGATTGGATAAAGGGCGAGGACCTGTTGCCACTATATTAGTTAACAATGGTACTTTAAGAGTACAAGATTATTTTGCAGTTGGTTCAACTTACGGAAAAGTAAGAGCCATGTCTAATGATTTAGGTGAACAAATTAAAGAATCAAAACCTGGTCAAGCTGTTGAGATTATTGGATTGAATGATGTTCCACAGGCTGGGGATCCATTTAAAGTATTTGATGATGAAAAAACAGTAAGAGATATAGCTGATGAAAGAACTGACAGAGTCTTTGATAAACAACACGCACCAAAAGAAGCGATGTCTTTAGAAGATTTCTTTAATCAAGCTAGTGATGAAACGAAAAAATTAGCACTTATTATCAAAGCTGATGTACAAGGTTCTATTGAGGCCTTTAAAGGTTCTATCAACAAAATCACTGTTGAAGGTAGTGATATAGAAATTATTGGTTCTGGTGTTGGTGGAGTGACTGATGGAGATATTCTTCTTGCAGAAGCTTCCAATGCCATTATTATCGGTTTTGGTGTTGGAGTCTCTGGTTCAGTAAGAGCATTAGCTAAAGAAAAAGGTGTTGAAATTAGAACATATCGTGTTATATATGAAGCATTAGATGATATAGAAGCTGCAATGAAAGGATTGCTTGATCCAGTCTTTGAGGAACAAGTTATTGGAGAAGCTGAAGTAAGAGAAACTTACTCAGTATCTAAAGTAGGAACAATTGCAGGATGTATGGTGACAAGCGGAGTTATAAAAAGAAATTCTCTGGTTAAAATTGTTCGTAATGGAAAAATAGTTTATGAAGGTAAACTTGGATCATTGAAACGATTTAAAGAAGATGCCAAAGAAGTCAGACAAGGATTTGAATGCGGAATAACTATTGAAAATTATAACGATATAAAACAAGGAGATATGATTGAAGTTTCAACTATGAAAGAGGTAGAATAATGGCAAAAGTAAAACATTTAGAAACTGATGTTCAAAGGGCTATAAGTGATATTCTACAAAATGAAATTAAAGATAAGTTAGCCTTTATTACCATCACTGATGTAAAAATCACTAATGAGTTATCTTATATGTATGCTTATTACACCGTATATGGTTCAGAAGACGATATAGCTAAAACTAAAGAAACACTTGATAGAGCAAATGGTTTTATCAAAAACCAAATTGCAAAGAGAGTTAAGATGCGTAAGGTACCTGAACTTGTTTTTAAATATGATAAATCATATGATACCGGTAAACGTGTGGACGATATTATTAGGAATATAAAATAAACTCTAGCACTGCTAGAGTTTTTCTTTATATTGAATGATAATTAAAATTTTGATATAATTTAAATACGATGAAATCAAAAATTAGAGATAAAATTAGAAAATTACCTATTAAACCTGGTACTTATCAAATGCTTGATAGTAAGGGCAAAATTATATATGTTGGAAAAGCAAAGAACTTAAAAAATCGAGTAAGTTCTTATTTTGTTGGAGCACATGATGATAAAACCACAAGATTAGTAAGGGAGATCGATGATTTTACTTATGTGATAACGAATAATGAGAAAGAAGCTTTTTTATTGGAGTTATCACAAATAAAAAAATATTTACCAAAATATAATATCAAATTAATGGATAATAAAACATACCCTTATATTGAAGTTACAGATGAAGAACACCCTATTATTAGGGTAACAAGGAATGTAAGTAAAAATAAAAAAAATGTCTTTGGCCCTTATCCCAATGCAAGCTATGCCAATGAAACGGTGAGATTGTTAGATTCAATATTTCCCTTTAGAAAGTGTTCTAAATTCCCAAAAAAAGTTTGTTTATATTATCATATTAAACAGTGCTTGGGGCCTTGTGAGTATGAGGTAAAACCTGAAACTTACAAGGAGTTAATCAAAAAAGTACGCAGTTTTCTATCAGGAAATACAAAAGAATTTATTCAAGAATATAAAGCGAAAATGGAAGAACATTCTCGTAAATTGGAATTTGAAAAAGCACAAGAATTTAAAGATCTAATCACTGCTATTGAAAAAACAACAGAGCAGCAACAAGTTATTTTTTCTGATAATAAGAATAGAGATATTGTTAATTTTGTAAGTTATGATAACTATATTTCAATCAATATACTATTTATGAGAAGTGGAAGAGTATTATTTTCTTCATCAAAGATTTTTTCGTATTATGGTAATGTAGAAGAGATACTTTTAACTTACTTAGCTCAATTTTATGAAAGTCAGCCCATACCTGATGAAATACTATTACCACATGGTTATCATTACGACTTATTTCCAGAAATATTTGAGAATGTTATTTTTGTTCCTCAAAGAGGGAAAAAAGTTAAACTATTAGATATAGCTTTAGAAAATGCAAAGATACATCTTAATAATAATTTGTCTGCATTTTTGAATAAAGAAAATAAGACAATCCATGCTTTAAAAGAATTAGAAGATACCTTAAATATTTCTTCGATTACAAGAATTGATGCATTTGATAATTCTAATATTTCTGGACAAAATCTTGTATCAGCTATGGTTGTCTTTACCAATGGATTACCAGATAAGAATGAATACCGCAAGTATAGGGTTAAGACAGTTCAAACTGGCGATGACTATGCTATAATGAAAGAAATTATATATAGACGATACTTAGCTGTTATGATGGATGATTTAGATAAACCGGATTTAATTATTGTCGATGGTGGTATTATTCAATTAAGAGCAGCCAAACAAGTTCTTAATGAATTGAATTTAGATTATCAAGTCATAGGATTGAAGAAAAACTCACGACATAAAACCGATAGTATCATTACTATGGATGAAATAGAAATAAAAATTGATAAACATTCAAATATGTATTCTTTGTTATATAGAATACAAGAAGAGGTGCATCGTTTCGCGATTAACTATCAAAGAAGCGTTGCGGGTAAAAAGATTTACGCTTCTATCTTGGATACTATACCAAAAGTAGGTAAAGCAACAAAGAATAAGTTATTAAAGAAATATAAAAATTTAGAAAATATTCGAAATGCACCAAGACAAGAATTAAAGGACCTAAGAATTCAAGAAGAAGCTATTGATAATATTTACTTGGCTTTAAGCAATTATCAAGGAAAGAAAGATGATGAATCATGATAGAAAATGTTTATGGAAAAATAAGAAAAGTTGATGAAAACCGCAGGTTAATCGCAATTAATGTAGGTAATAAGCTATCCTATTTCTATATGAGTAAAGGTATGTTTAGGCAGTTTATGGATTATTTTCATAAAAATATGTATGTTTTTCTTAAAGTGAAACGAGAATCAAGGATTTATAAAAATTACTTAGTAAATAATGTGGTAAGTATTGATAAAGTCTTATCACCGAGAGGAAATAAACCAAAAGTGTTTTATGACATATCGATGATCAAAACAGAAATTAAAAAACTAGTAAATCAAGAAAGATATCGTTTGTTTATTGACTTTGAAATGTCAATGCCACCTTATCGAAATTATCAAAATTTTATATCAGAAATTATTCAGGTTGGATTTGTATTAACTGATACATTTGGTGAAGAAATTAAAAGATACCAAAGTTATATTAAGCCGGACTTATTTCCAAAATTATCCAAGCGGACTTTAAAGTTTTTAGATATTTCTCAAGGTAAAGTAGACAATGGGGCAAAATATAAGGAATTACATCATATGTTATCTAAAATTAATGATGATTACCAACCTATCATTTATGTATGGGGGAAAAATGATAAATCAGAGTTATCAAAATTAAATAAAATTCACCGACTTGAAAATTTTATTAATGATATGCAATTTGTTGATTTATTAAGTTTGCACAAAACGTATTTTAGACTTAAAAATGACTTAGGCCTTTTTAATGCATATAATTTATATTCTAATCAAGATCTGGACCATCAAAAGCATGATGCTTTAGAAGATGCAGTAGTAACGAAAGATGTTTTTTATTGGTTTAAAGATGCTTGTAATCACAAAATCAAAGTTAATATTTAAAAAAAGCAGAAATTCTGCTTTTTTTTATTTGATATAAAATTGTAATGCTTATAAAATATATGACATTCTTTAATTAGACAATCTTTAGATTACTTTTGTTCTAGTAACATAATGATTGGCATAATCATTGGCTCTCTATGAGTTTCGTTTTTTACATAAGATTTTAAAGATTTGCTGATATCATTTTTTAAGCCGTTGATATTCAATTTCTTTTGATTTGGATTTAGATATTTTTTTGAAGTATCTAGAACTATCTTTTGCATTTCTTTAATCATTTGTATGTTGTCTTTCACAAAAATAAAACCTTTTGTAACGATATTAGGGGAACAAATGACTTCGTATTTTTTTTGGCTTATAGTTAAGACAACAGATAATAAGCCATCCTCTGATAACTCTCTACGGTCTTTAATGACCATTGATCCAACTTCTCCAATACTTTCGCTATCAACATAAACATCAGCAGTTTTAACTTTCGATTTAATATATGCTTTATTTTTAGAAAAAGCAAGGACTGAGCCGTTTTCAAGAATGAAAGTATTTTCTTCTTTAACGCCAGTATCTATAGCTAATTTCTGATGTGCTTTTAACATTCTATGTTCACCATGAATGGGCGCGAAATATTTTGGCTTCATGAGCTTTAACATTAATTTTAATTCGCCTTGTCCACCATGTCCTGATGAATGAACATCTGCGAAAGGTGATTGGGTAATAACATTAGCACCGTTTTTTTGAAGCATGTTGATTGTTCTATTAACGCTCTCTAGGTTACCAGGAATTGGAGATGATGATAAAATGACAGTATCACCTGGCATTAAACTTATCTGTCTATGTGTCTTATTTGATATTCTAGTCAATGCAGCAAATGGTTCACCTTGAGATCCTGTAGAAATAATGGTGAGGTTTTTGCTTTTTAAAGCCCCTCTATTTCTTGTATCAATAAATGTATTTTTAGGTGCTTTGATATAGCCCAGTTTTTCTCCAACTTCTATGTTTCTCACCATTGATCTTCCGAAAACGGCGATTTTTCTGTTTGAAGCCACACTGGCTTCGATGATTTGTTGGATTCTATGAATATTTGATGCGAATGTTGCGATGATAACTCTGCCTTCTATATCTTCAAACATTTCTCTAATGTTTTCTGAAACAACTTTTTCCGATGTTGTGAAATCTTCAAGTTCAGCATTTGTTGAATCGCTTAACAAACATAAAACACCTTCTTCACCAATTTTAGCCATTTTATGATAATTAGAGTCCTTACCAGTGGGTGAAAAATCAAATTTAAAATCCCCAGTATGAACTATGACCCCGACGGGTGTTTTTACTCTGATTCCGAATGTGTCAGGAATTGAATGATTTGTTCTAAAGAAATCAATTTCCAATTTATTGAACTTGATTACATCTTCATCTGAGAACTTTTTTAAGTTTACAGGAAATGATACTTTTTCTTCTAATTTAGCTTCAATTAACCCATAACTTAAACCTGATGCATAAATGACAGGTATTTTAACTTGTTGTACCAAAAACGGAATACCGCCTATATGGTCTTCATGACCATGTGATACAATTAATGCTTTTATTTTATCTTGATTTTCGACTAAATAACTGTAGTCAGGAATAACGTAATCAATACCAAGTAGATACTCATCAGGAAATAAAATGCCTGAGTCAACGATCACTAATTCGTCTTCATATTGTATGACGTACATGTTTTTTCCAACTTCGCCTAAACCGCCAAGTGCAAAAACACCAACCTCTTTATTTAAATTTAATATATTATTCATAATAACTCCTCCATATTAACATATCTATTATAAAGGTAATCGCAAGTTTTTGCAATCAATTACGCCAAGCAAATCTTTTATATAAGGAATAAAAATGATATAATGATATATAGGTGAAAAATATGATTGGAAAAGTTTTAGTAGATGTGAAATCAAAAAATGTAGATAAAATGTACGATTATTCTATACCTGTAAAATATAAAGATTTTTTACAAGTAGGTTCAAGAGTTATCGTGCCTTTTGGTCATAGAAAAGTGATGGGTTATTGTTTAGAAATAACAAAAGAATCAGACTATGATCAGGAATTAAAAAGCATTGAAAGAATCATAGATGTAGAATCATATTTGAATCAAGAATTAATTGGTCTTGCAAAAGAGATAAGTAAAGAAACTGGGTATCTTTTGATATCTGTTCTTGAAACAATTCTACCAGCTGCTTTAAAGGTGATGTATAAAGCTAAACTGGAGGTCTTAGATTTTGAACGGTTAAATAGTCAATTAAAACCATTCTTTAAAAACACTTATGAAAGATACTTAGAAGATATAGATGATGATTTATATACTTTAGTATCTAAAGAAATTAAAAGTGGTTATTTAAAACAAAACTATGAGATTACTAAAAAAAATAAATCATTATCTAAAAGATTTGTAAAACTATTAACTGATCATAGAGATGGTTTGACTGACAAGCAGAGATTAGTTTTTGATTATCTAAAATCTAGAAAAGATCAAAGTGACTTACAACAAATTATTGTTCACCACTTAAATATTACAACGTCTGTTTTGAAAACAATGGAAAAGCATCAATTTGTAAAAATATATGATCAAGAGGTTATGAGAAAAGTAGAGACTTTTTATCATAAAACACATGCAGATGTTGTTTTAAATGAAGAACAAGTTGAAGTGTTTAACGAAATAAAAAGTAAATTAAACAAAGAACATACAATATTACTACACGGAGTTACAGGTTCGGGTAAGACAGAAATTTATATGAAAGCTATCAACGAAGTAATTGCTAGAGGAGAAAATGTAATTTTGTTGGTACCAGAAATATCCTTAACCCCTATGATGATTCAGAGATTTAAAAGTAGGTTTAAAGAATTAGTTGCTACTATTCACTCTGGCTTGTCGAAGATGGAAAAATATGATGAGTGGCGCAGAATTATTAGAAAAGAAGCTCGAATTGTTATTGGAGCAAGAAGTGCCTGCTTTGCGCCTTTGGATCATATTGGATTAATGATTGTAGACGAATCTCATGAGTCCAGTTATAAACAAACAGATCATTTGCCCTATTATGCGATTGATATATTGAAGAAACGTTCTAAAACACATCAGTCTTTATTATTACTTGGTTCAGCGACACCTAATATTGAATCATATGCAAGAGTCTCTAGAGGGCATTATCAGTTGTTAGAACTGAAAAATAGAGCAATGAACTCTAAAATGCCAACCATCAATATTGTTAACATGGTTGAGGAGTTTAAAGCAGGTCATAAAGAAGATTTGTCTAGGCGACTTCTTGATGCTATTAAACTTAGACTAGATCATTCTCAACAAGTCATACTCTTGATTAACCGAAGAGGTTATTCAAATTTTTTAATGTGTAGAGAATGTGGACATGTTTTTAAATGTAAGAATTGTGATATTTCTTTAACTTATCACAAACAAACGCAGTCACTTAAATGTCATTATTGTTCATATGAAGAAGCGATTCCACACACCTGTGAAAATTGTGGTTCAAAAGCCATTGAATACATGGGTAGTGGGACACAAAAAATAGAAAATGATTTAAAAGCATTATTTCCTAATGCAAATATTTACAGGATGGATACAGATACAACGACTAGGAAACATTCACATGAAAAACTCCTGCATAGCTTTCAGGAAAAGGGAGATATTCTTATAGGTACACAAATGATTGCCAAGGGCTTAGATTTTCCCAAAGTGACCTTGGTGGGCATTTTACAAGCTGATGGGAATTTGTTTGTTCCCGATTTTAGGGCACCAGAAAAGACTTTTCAATTAATTATGCAAGTATCTGGGCGGTCAGGTAGAAGGGATACATTAGGAGAAGTTATTATACAAGCCTATAATCCTGAACATTATGCAGTTAAGTATGCTTATGAGAATGACTACCTTGGATTTTATGAACATGAAATGAGATTAAGGAGAATTGCTAGATACTCACCTTTTTATTATTTAATACAAGTTGATATCACTGGGAATTCTATAAAACATATTCTGACATTTGGTATGCAAGTTGTCAAAGATATAAGAAGAAGTCTTTCGACGGAATCAATTATTTTGGGGCCTTCATCAGAAGTGAGAAAAATCAATAATAAATATACAACATCAATTATGATTAAATATAAGAAAGAGCCGGAAATCGATGATGTCATAAGAAAAGCTGTCACTAAATATGCTGAAAAGGACATATTAATGAGAGTCGATCGATTTCCAGGCGTCGGATAGAGGAGTGAGAGAATGAAAGTATGTTTTATGGGAAGTATGGATTTTGCTGTCGAAATACTAGATAAATTAAATGATCAGTTTGAAGTAGATTTAGTGGTAACGCAACCTGATAAACCTTATGGAAGAAAACAAAAACTAAAAGGAACACCAGTCAAAGAAAAAGCAGTAAGTTTAGGTATAGAAGTTTTTCAACCAATCAACATTAAAAATGACTATCAAAGAATCATAGAATCAAATTATGATTTTATTATAGTGGCTGCTTATGGTCAAATTATACCTAAAATTGTATTAGAACATGCAAGATTCAAGGCAATCAATGTTCATGCATCACTCTTGCCAAAGTATAGAGGTGGTTCGCCTATGCATAGAGCGATTATTTCTGGAGATGAATATAGTGGTGTAAGTATTATGTATATGGTTGAAAAAATGGATGCAGGGCCTATATTAGCTCAGAAAAAAGTTAAAATTGAAGAAGATGATGATGTGAAATCTTTAGAATACAAGTTGGCTAAAGCGGGATCTAATCTTTTAATTAAGACCATGGATGAATTGATAACATCAACTATTGAAGCGATAGAACAAAATGAAAGTAAAGTAACTTATGCATATAATATAAAGCCAAAAGAGAAAAAGATAGACTTTAATCAATCAGCTTTGGATTGTTATAATCAAGTAAGAGGATTACATCCATGGCCAGTTGCTGAAATAGATGTTGATCATTTACGAATGAAAGTATACAAAGTAGAATATAGTGATGAAAATATTTCGAATCAACCCGGTGAAATAGTTAAAATCAACAAAAAAGGAGTATATATCCAAACTAAAAGTGGCTTGTTGATATTAAAAGAGGTACAATTACAAGGTAAGAAGAAGATGGATATTAGTGCCTTTATGAATGGCTCTGGTAGAAATATTTTAACAGTCAATAAAACGATTTAATGTTTTATTTTAGCGTTTTTTATGGTATAATAAATAATTAATTATATTTTAGAAAGGATACTTTATAATGAATAGAGATAAAAATTTATTTTCTAGAGATGAAATGCTAGAAATGAACATTGAAATACTTAAATCACGCGGAGTGAATATTGATGATATTGCAAAAATTGCTTTTAAACAACAATCAAAATGGAAAGATGATATATCTTATCAAGATTGTGTGCTTTCAGTAGAAAAGATATTGTCCTTAAGAGATGTTTTTCACATCTTACAATTAGGGGCTGAAATTGATCGTTTAACTGAAGAAAATGCTTTTAAAGGTCCAATTCAATCAATACTAGCATCAGACTTAGGCATGTTTGGTATCGATGAATTATTTGGAATAGAATTAGCCGGACTATATGGGACAATTGGTAAAACTAATTTTGGTGATATCGATGTTAATAAACCAGGAATTGTCAATGAATTAAATGATAAAGGTAAGAGCGAGAAAGAAGCTTGTCATACATTTTTAGATGACATTGTTGGTGCAGTAGCAGCAGCAGCTTCAACTAGAGTTGCTCAAATTGAAAATGAAAATGAAGCTAGAAAAGATCCATCAATTGTTGAGGAACCACAATTATTTTAATATAAAAATCTAATGATAGAAAAGGAGGCATTTTATGGATGATCGTCAAAAGACTTTAGATGAATTTTTTCGTAATAATAAATCATCAAAAAAGATGAAAAAAGATATAGATTCTAAAGAAATCGATGATTATTTTAATCATGTCTCCCAAAAGAAATCAAAAAGGACTTTTTCTGATAAAGTAGTTGAGTTTTTTAGAATCATTTCTTTTAAAAACAAGTTTGATGAAAGTAAGGTTTCTTCGAACAAAAGAAGAACAGAAATATCTAAAAATTCTGTTCTTGCAAAGAAATGGTATAGTATACAAGATTTTTTTGTTAAACGTTTTAGCTTCGAAGCTGGCGTTGATATATTAGATGAAAAAAGTGTTCTGTATAGAAAAAATCTAGTGATTAGAAACATTATCATCATAACCAATATTGTTTTTTTATTGTTTACATTAATTGGGTCAGAAGGATTAGATCAAAGAATTAATTTGATAGTGACTTTTATTATTGGGTTAATTATGTTTATATCTGGACGTTCAATTAGGAATATTGTCAAAGAGAAGCCAACAACTTTACATAAACAACAAATGGGTGAATACCTTTCTGGTATTTATGTATTAATGATGGCCATTGCAGTTTATATCAAGTTAAGATTAACCTTGGGCGAAAGTTTAGAAGGTGGTTTGTTTTCTATTACACAGGCAGGATATTCGCTTATATATTTTGCATTAGTTGTGATTGCTTTATATCAAGATCCTAAGTTGCTTAACGTTGTTTTTAAGGTAACCATTATAGCGATGACAATTATTCATGTTGTGGTTATGTACCCAATATATAATTATGCCAATAATTTTACTGAACTGTGGAATTATATTGAAGGACCTATTTTAACAGATATTATTTTGCGAACCCTTGTCTTAGCTGTCTTTATGATAGGACTATATTCTACAGTTAAAATATCTGAGGATATTAATATAAAAAGAAAACAAGAACTAGTTAAAAGAAGAAATATGGAGAAAGATTTTAAAGATGTTGTTAGTGATGTCTTTGATGTTATCGCAGTATATAAACAACGTGGTGAAGATCTTGCAGAAAGACATTATGCTAGTTCAGCAAAACGTGTTGCTAAATTAGCTGGTGATCTAGGCGGTTATTTAGGTTACTCATCAAAATTATGTCAAGAAATTTTTGAATTTTCTACCATTCATATCGATAAAAGAGATATTTTGAATATCGATGAATATGATTCAAAAGAACAGTTGAATGAAAAAGATTATAAAACCATTAGAGAAAAAACAATCATCGGTTCTATTATCATTAAAAGACTACAATTAGATAAAAAAGGTGAGGATATAGTAAGGGCTCATTTTGAAAAAACTGTGAACAAAGATTTTATAAAGGAAATGAACGGTATTCAAAATAATCGTGAGTCACAAGTGATTCTTTTAAGTCACATTTATGATATCCTAAGACAAGAACGAAATTACAAGAAAAAACTAAATCATAATAGAGCAATTGACTTAATTCGAATGGAATTTAATGAGTATTTTGATCCACAAATTATTGATCGTTTTATTCGTTACGAATCAGAATTTGAAACATTGTATTATGGTTTATTAGAGGAATAGGAGATTTACTTATGTATAAATATTTTACATCTGAATCTGTGACCGAAGGTCATCCAGATAAAATATGTGATCAGATTTCTGATGCTATATTAGATGCTATATTATCCAAAGATAAAACAGCTAGAGTTGCTTGTGAAACAGTTGTTTCCACGGGGCTTGTATTAGTAGCTGGAGAAATTACTACTGATACTTATGTAGATATTCAAAGTGTGGTAAGGAAAACGGTTAAGGACATTGGTTATGACCGTGGCAAGTATGGTTTTGATGCTGATAATCTTGCTGTATTGGTCACTTTGAATGAACAATCACCAGACATCGCAATGGGTGTTAATGAGTCTACAAATAAAGAACAAGGCGCAGGAGATCAAGGGATGATGTTTGGTTATGCAATTAATCAAACGCCTACTTATATGCCTATCACCCATCATTATGCTAATAAACTAGCAAGACGTTTAGCTTTTGTTAGAAAAGAAAATATACTTGAGTATTTAAGGCCAGATGGTAAAACTCAAGTGACTGCTAAATTTAAAGATAATGGCGAATTTGAAGCCTTTACTGACATTTTAATTTCTACTCAGCATGCTCCAGAAGTAACACAAGAACAAATACGCGAAGACTTAATTGAAAATGTTATCAAGGAGATTATTCCTGCTGATTATATGAATGAAGAAACTAAAATTCACATTAATCCAACAGGTAGATTTGTTATCGGGGGGCCATCAGGTGATTCTGGATTAACAGGTAGAAAAATTATTGTTGATACTTATGGTGGTAGAGCTCATCATGGTGGAGGTGCTTTTTCAGGAAAAGACCCATCAAAAGTTGATCGGTCAGCTGCCTATGCTACAAGATATATTGCGAAAAATATTGTTGCGGCTGGTTTAGCAGATGAAATAGAGATTCAAGTTTCTTATGCGATTGGAGAAGCAAAACCTGTAAGTATTGGTGTAGATTGTTTTAATACAGAAAAAATACCGGAAGAGAAGATTATTAAAATTATTGATAAACATTTTGATTTAAGACCAAAAGCAATTATTGATTCTTTAAAATTGAGAGAAGTTGAGTATAAACAGATTGCTGCTTATGGGCATTTTGGAAGAGATGACCTAAAACTTCCATGGGAAAAACTTGATATGGTTGACATTTTAAAAGGGTACTTGAAAAAGGAAGTGATTTAATTGTTTATAATAAGTTTAAACATATTGCTTGAAATTAGTATAATGATTTTTATACTTGTTATTTTGATTGTTGTTGCTTCAATTTTTATTATTAAGTATTTACAATCAGAATTTAAAAAAGCTTATCGTGTCCAATCAAGATTTGACATAGAATTAAGAAAATTGTTAAATATAATGAGAAATTTTCTTGAAATTGAATCTTTAGATAAATATCAAAATTTAGTCATCAAGAAGTTATCTCATAATGAAAAACAAGAAATTCTGCAAACTCTTGAAGATGCATACAAAGATATAGATGTGGATAATGAAGAAAATGCATATATCGTTGAAACTTATCATAGACTCCAAGAAGTGAGAAGAGACAGAGATAGTAAAGTGATTGTTTATAATGATAAATTGTCAATTTTCCCGTTTAATATTTATGCGAAAATAATGAAATTTGAAAAGTTTATTGTATATACTAGAAAAGAATAAAGCGCTCATTTGAGCGCTTTTTTTATAACTATAAGATATGGTGGATTGACTTTATTATATAAGTCAATTTTTAAAACATCAAATGTATGATCAAGATTAGTAATGTAATGATCTAATGCTAGACTTTCTTCTTTGTTATGTGGGTATACCTCAATAATGATGATGCCTGAATCATTTAATATTGTCATTAAGGATTTAAGTGAATGAATGGTTGTACTTGCGGTTGTTTTAATATCTTTATTACCACCAGGTAGGTATCCAAGATTGTAAATTGCGACATCAATTTTTTCTTGTATATATTTTAAAATATGTTCATGATTATCACAAATATATATGATATTATCTTTGTTTTTTGTTAATTCTTTTGCTTTATTAATAGCATTTTTTTGTATATCAAATGAATAAACTTTTTTTGATATTTCAGATAAAAATAATGTATCATTTCCTTTGCCACAAGTCATATCCACTGAAATATGAATAGATTGATAATCTTTAAGAATTTTTCTGTATAGATGGGTGAGTTTGATCATTTTTAAACCTCTTGTTTTTTATTAAATAATTCACTCTTGCAGTTCCATAAATACCAATGATAATTAAAGAACCACCTACTAAATGATAAATACCTAGGTCTTCTTGTAAGAAGAAATAGCCGGCAAGAACGGAAACAATAGTAGCAATATTAGAATATATTGAAGAGACATGGGCTGGTAATTTGCTTAGAGTATAATTTACTAGAAAGAAGCCTAATATAGAAGCCAATATGCCTAGATAAAGGATTGGAAAGACAATATCCCATTGTAATAAATTATTGAAGTAACGATGAAGTTCTTGTTTGGATGCTAATTGGATGATATATATAATGTTGAATGATACCATACCTACAAACATCATAAAGTAAGTTGTTTGAATAGGTTTAAATGATTTAGAAGCACTTCTTGAGGCTATATTAAATAATGCAGCTGAAATGACAGCCATTAATAATAAAATAAAACCAAGAATATCAGCGCGAAAATTTAAGTTGGGTTTTGATATTTGAATGATAATAACACCGAGAAAACTGACTAAAATAAATAAGACTTGTATAACTTTTGGTTTTTCTTTAAGGATGATACTGGCAAGGATGGTCACAAAGATTGGGATTAATGCAATCATTAGTCCAGCTTCAGCGCTTGTTGTTTTTGATAATCCATAGGTTTCAAAAATAAAGTAAAGAACTGGTTGAAATAAAGCAACTAAGATAATTGGTAAACTATTCTTTTTGTTGATTTTAATCTTAATAACTTTTGTTAACCTTAGTATTTCAAATACAAGAAAGGCAACTAAAAATCTGTAAGCTATAACGCCCATCGGTGTAATGTTTTCCATGAGTATTTTTGAAAACATAAAAGAAAAACCAAAGATGATGCTGAAACCAATTCCAGCAATATGAGCCCATTTATTCATTGTATAAATCTCCTTGATAATAGTGATTTTTTCTCATTAACTTGTCTATTTCGTTATTTACAATAAACTTTTTTAATGTCCATTTGGGTTCGATTAGTAAGTCTTTTGGAGGATCTCCTGTGATTCTATGAATAATAATATCATCTCTTAATAGTCTTAATTGTTTAACAGTAATGTTAACATATTCTTCTAAACTCAAGATATGAAAAGAATGCTCTTTATAATAATTTTCTAGTGGGGTATTTTTTAAAACATATAACATATGGATTTTGATGCCTTGGATATCTAATGTATTGAGATATCGGATAGTATCAAACATCATTTCTTCACTTTCTTCTGGTAAACCATTAATGATATGAGCCACAACATCAATTTTTCTTTTTCTTAATTCTTTGACAGCTTTTGTAAAGGCATCTTTTTTGTGACCTCTATTGATGAGTTTAAGCGTTTTATTGTGCATACTTTGAAGCCCTAACTCGATGGTTAGATATGTTTTTTTATTAAGTTCTTCTAATAAATCGTATATTTTGGGACTAAAACAGTCGGCTCTTGTTCCTATATTTAAACCAATAATGTCCTTGTCTAATGTTAAGGCTTTATTAAATAATCTGGATAACTTTTCTATGGGGCCGTATGTATTTGTATTGGCTTGAAAATAAGCGATATACTTGCCAGTTTTCCATTTTTTATGCATTTTTGATTGAATGTCATTAAACTGAGTTTGCAAGGTATCGTCCTTATCTCCTGCAAAGTCACCTGACCCTAATTCAGAACAAAAAATACAGCCTTGATTGGAAAAAACACCGTCGCGATTTGGACAGCTAAAGTTTCCGTTTAAAGCTACTTTCATTATTTTAGAATTAAACCTTTTTCGATAATAGTTGTTTAAAGTATTATAATGTTTTTCATTTGTAAAATAGTTCATAAAATCACCAAGTAAATTATATCATAATTTATGAGCAAATGATGAGGTTTTTATCATATGGTGATTATTCCTTGCAAGACGGCTCTTAATTGTTTATAATTATATCTAGGTGATTACATGTATAATATAATTAGAGAAAGTATTATAAATCCGAAAGGATTAATTAAATATCATAGTAAAAAAGGATGGTTTGTCAGCTTATATATTCTATTTTTAGCTGTATTATTATCAGTAAGTATGTTTGTTTTTTTATTAGCTTATGATAACCCTACAGTTAATAATCAAACAACAGCTTGTCAAGTCGTTGATCAATCTTTTGTCTGTGATGAAAATGACAACTTAAATACGAATTTTGAGATTTATGGTGTACCTATGTATTTTTTAACAGAAAGTCAAGATGTTAGGGATGTTTCTGTAAGTGAATTAGATGTGGCTATTATTGTACAAGGTGACCAAGCTTATTACCGCTTAGGAACTTCAACAATGACTGCTCTAGATATATCTGATTATGAATCAGTTTCTGACTTTTATTCTGGTATTAAAAGTACGATAGTTTTAAGTATGGTTATTTTCACTATTATACAGAACGTGATGATTATGCTCTTCATTATTTTAGTATCTACAATACCTTTCTTAAGGTTTAAAAAAGAAATTAGATATAAGAAAATTTTTAAAATGGTAACCTTTGCTTCAACGCCAATCGCAATCTTGTTATTGATTAATAATATGTTGAATTTTGGAACTTTGGTTTTCTTCATTCTAATGTTTTTAGGGTATAGATCTATCTTTAGTTTACAAAAAGAGTTATATGTACGTTCGATGGCTAGGAAACAAAGATTTCACCAACAAAACAATGATAGACATGATTCATTTCACTCTGACGATGTCATTGATCAAGATGATAGCGAAGATGATGATGAATAAAATTGTATTTATTTAAAAATATGATATAATATTGTTAAATACAATGAATCAGAAGTAGTAAATAAGTCTTAACATTTAAGAGAGCTAGTGGTTGGTGTAAACTGGCATGTTATCTTATTGAATTAGTCTGAAGAGTAGGTTTTATGCAGCTCGTAAGTAAAACCCGTTTCCTGCGTTAAAGGTTTAAGTGCTAGTTGTCTAGAACTAAGGTGGTACCACGGTTATTAATCGCCCTTAATATAAGGGCGTTTTTTTTATAGGAGGAAAAATATGAGTGAGTTTATTCCGAGTTTTGAACATGGAAAAATAGAAAAAAAATGGCAAGATAAATGGTACAATTCGAATTATTTTCACGCTGAAGATTATTCTGAAAAAGAAAAATATTATTCTTTAGTTGAATTCCCATATCCAAGTGGGGCAGGTATGCATATTGGACATATTAGGGCATATTTATCTTTAGAAGTGATATCAAGAAAAAGAAGAATGGAAGGGTATAATGTTTTATATCCTATTGGATTTGATGCTTTTGGTTTACCTACTGAGAATTATGCAATAAAGAATCAAATTCATCCTAGAAAAATTACAGATGATAATATAGAAACCTTTGTAAATCAATTAAAATCAGCTGGAATTTCATTTGATTTTTCTAGAATGATTGATACAACTGATCCTGAATATTATCGTTGGACTCAATGGATCTTTTTAAAAATGTATGAGCACAACTTAGTTTTTAAAGATAAAACTTATGTCAATTATTGTCCGAGTTGTCAAGTTGTTTTGTCTAATGAAGAATCACAAGGTGGTAAATGTGACCGATGCGATTCTGATGTAACACAAATGGAAAAAGATGTATGGTTTTTAAAGATTACAGAATATGCAGATGAGTTATTAAATGGTTTAAAAAATCTTGAATCTAATGAAAGAATTAGAACTGAACAAGAGCGTTGGATTGGAAAGTCAACAGGTGCTAATTTACATTTTCCAATCAAAGATAGTAAAGAATCATTAGAAGTTTTTACAACAAGACCAGACACTATATATGGGGCTACATTTATGGTTATTGCACCAGAACACCCATATATTGATGTATTTAAAGATCGTATTAAAAACATGGATGATGTTAGAGCCTATCAAGAAAAAGCCAAATCGAAAACAGAATTTGAACGCGTAGAACTTGTTAAAGATAAAAGCGGAGTTCTTCTTGATGGTTTAGTTGCTATTAACCCAATAAGCAAGAAAGAAATTCCTATATTTATTTCTGACTATGTCATGATCACTTATGGTACAGGGGCTATCATGGCTGTTCCTGCCCATGACACAAGAGATTATGATTTTGCAAAAAAATATGATTTAGATATTGTTGAGGTTATCAAAGGCGGTAATATAGAAGAAGAAGCTTTTACTGATACTGAAACTGGTCAAATGGTTAATAGTCCTTTGATTAATGGATTAAATGTTCAAGAAGCAATTGATAAAATTATTGATATCATAGAAAAAGAAAAAATTGGTCATAAGGCGATTCAATTCAAAATGAAAGACTGGGCATTTAACAGACAGAGATATTGGGGAGAACCTATTCCGATTATTTATTGTGATAAGTGCGGTATCGTTCCAGTTCCATATGAAGATTTACCAGTTGAATTACCTTATATTGAAGAATTTTCACCATCAAGCACAGGTGAGTCTCCTTTGGCAACTATTGATGAGTTCGTGAATTGTCGCTGCCCAAAATGTCAAGGGCCAGCAAAAAGAGAAACTGATACAATGCCTCAATGGGCTGGATCTAGTTGGTACTTTTTAAGATATATGGATCCACACAATAAAGAAGCATTAGCGAGTAAAGAGAAAATGGAATATTGGGGTCAAGTTGATTGGTATAATGGTGGAATGGAACATGTAACGAGACACCTTATTTATTCAAGATTCTGGAATCAATTTTTACATGAAATTGGTGTAGTACCAAATAAAGAACCTTATAAAAAAAGAACAGCACAAGGAATGATTCTAGGTTCAGATAATGAAAAAATGTCAAAATCACGCGGAAACGTTGTGAATCCAATGGATATTATTGAAGAATACGGTGCGGATACATTACGTACTTTTGTCCTTTTCTTAAGCGATTATGAAATGAGTACACCTTGGAACGAAGATGGGGTAAAAGGTGCTCGAAGATTTTTAGATAAAATATGGAGATTGTTCCCTAAAGTGAACACATTGAATCAATATTCTAAAGATTTAGAAAGAGATATTCATTTAACCATAAAAGGAGTTCATGAAGATATAGAAAACCTAAAGTTTAACACTGCTATTGCTAAATTAATGGAACTAGTGAATGTCTTCAACAAACAAGAGACATTAAATAAGTTAGACTATGAAACCTTATTAAAATTAACATATTCAATCGCACCACATATGACTGAAGAATTATGGGAAATGTTAGGTCATGATGAGTTACTTGTTTATGAAACTTTTCCTACATATGATGAAGGGAAATTGGTTAAAGATGAGATTGAGTTAGTTTTAAGTGTCAATGGAAAACTAAGAGATAAAGTTGTTGTCGACCATAATTTAGACAAATCATCATTAGAGAAAATCGCTTTGAATAGCGAAAAAATACAAAAATATACCGACGGAAAACAAATTGTTAAAATTATTGTTGTTCCTAACAAATTGGTGAATATTGTTGTTAAATAAATATTGGATGTCAATCGAAAGATTGACATCTTTTTTGAAGAATTTAAGGATAACCCATGTAGTATTTATCTGGGTGATAAAATGATAGAAAAGATATCTTATAAAAAAAATAAGCACTCAGTGCTTGCGGTTGAAGATAAGTGTAATCGGTGCTTGAGTAAACATATAGTGATTGCTGAAAACAATCATTACTATTGTGAAGATTGTTATGAGAATAGAATCATATCTGATCACTTGTATTTAGAAAGATACGAAAGAATTAGAAAATCTGTTGGTCATCAACTTAGTTTATCTTTTGCATTATCTGAATCTCAAATCAAGGGATCAAATTTTATTAATGATTGTTATGTCAATAAAAATCAAGGTTATCTTCATGCTGTTTGTGGGGCGGGTAAAACGGAAATGAGTTTACACACTATTTTTCAAGCTTTAAAGTTTGGAAATAGTATAGTGTTTGTCATACCTAGAGTAGAAATAATCAAACAACTCTATCAACGTTTTATGAATTATTTTCCAAAAAGTAATATTTGCCCTCTTTACCAAGACATGCCTTTTGATGAAAGTGCTGATCTTTATATTTCTACACCTCAACAGTTGATCAAATTTTACAAAGAATTTGATTTAATGTTTATAGATGAAGTAGATGCTTTTCCATATTATCGAAATAAACATTTACATCGTTTAGTGAATAAGTCATTAAAAGATAGTGGTGTTCTTATTTATATAAGTGCTACATTACCAAGTGATTATAAACAAATGATAGACCGTGAAGAAATGCAGTATTGTCTGATCCCTAATAGATTTCATGGAAAAGACTTGGTGATACCGTCATTTAAGAAATATGCCTATATGTATTCTGATAAACTGTTGGCTGATATATTAAAATATACAGTGAATCAAAAAAAATTGATGATCTATTTCCCTAGTATAAATTTAATGACAAGGTATAAATGGTTTTTAGAAAAAAATCATATCATGTGTGAAATGATATCATCAAAGACTAAGTATAGAAATGAACCTTTACGAAAATTTAAAAATAATGATTATCATATTCTATTGACCACTACTTTATTAGAACGGGGGATTACTTTCTCAAATTGTGATGTTTTTGTATTTGAATCAGATCATCATGTTTTTAATAAAGATACTTTAACACAAATTGCTGGAAGAGTGGGTAGAGATCAATTTTTCACAAGTGGTAATTTAATCTTTTACTCTAGATTTATAACAAAAGATATGATTAAAGCTAGAGATGAAATGACGCGTATGAATAGGATGAAAAAAAATGATATGCAAGTTATGTCATAGTTTCTTTTTAGAAGAAGATTCGATTTTTGGTTTGTTTTCTTTTTCAGAACTATGTCAAGAGTGTAAAGAGAAATATAGTCCCAGTAGATTATATGAAGTTTTTCCTATTCGTGGTGGGATAGTTGAATATCATTATCTTTATGATGATCTAAGTTTAAACGTCTATCAAAAACAATATTTATCAAAATATTTGAGTGTATTTTATTTAGATATGTTATCCAATGATAAAAACTTTGATTTGTTTATATTTTTAGATGATGATGTTTTATTTGAAGATGAATATTTAGGTCTTTTTATCAATGGGTTTAATAATGTATTCATGTTTTCTTTAATGAGAAAAGAAATCATATATAAAGATATATTTTAGAAAAAAAGGTGAGTTTATTTACTATTGTTTTTATAGGTGGTATAATTAGATGTACAAATAAATATAAAGGAGTGGTTTTATGAGACTAGATATTGTTGGCAAGTCAGGATTTGTTATTACTGATGCAATTAGAAACTACGTAGAAAAAAAGTTAGGTAAAGTCGATAGACTTTTTACTGAACAATTGGACGCAACGGTTGTTTGTAAGGTCCATCGAGATGGAACAAAGGTAGAAATTACCATTCCAATTAAGTTCTTAACATTAAGGGCTGAAGTTAGAGATCGCGATTTGTACGCTGCTATAGATAAAGCAGTAGATAAACTGGAAGCTCAGTTAAGGAAGAACAAGCACAAAATGAATCGTTCGCTTCAAGAAAGAGAAGGATTAAAAAATACTTTTGCGACCGACGATTTAGATTTAGAAGAACTTGAAAAAGAATTAATTGATCCAGTTAAAAAGAAAAGAATTACTCTAGAGATTTTATCTTTAGAAGAAGCTTTAACACAAATGGATTTATTAGATCATGATTTCTTTATTTATAAAAACGAAGATAATGAAACTAGCATTTTATATTTAAGAGATGATGGTAAATACGGTTTAATTGAAACTGAGTAATTTGGGTGGCCATTTATTGGCCACTTTTTTTTATATGATACTGCAAATGATTGAATAAACCGCTTAAAAATGGTATTATTATATAGAATGTTCGAGGTGATAAAATTGTTTAAATTATTTGATGCAAATAAAAGAATATTAAAAAAACTAGAAAAGAAAGCTGATGAAGTTTTAGCTTTAACTGAAGAATATAAATCATTAAGTGATGATCAACTTCAAGCAAAAACTGAGGAGTTCAAAAAACGATTAGAAACCGAATCTATTGATGATCTTTTAATAGAAGCATACGCAACTGTTAGAGAAGCATCTACAAGGGTTCTAAAGATGACACCATTTAAAGTACAGGTTATGGGTGCCATCACTATTCATGAAGGTAATATCGCTGAAATGAAAACTGGTGAGGGTAAAACTTTAACAGCTGTTATGCCAGCTTATCTTAATGCCTTAAGTGGTAAAGGTGTTCACATTGTAACGGTGAATGATTATTTAGCACGTCGTGAAGCTGAGGGTGAAATCGGAGATTTATTTAGATGGTTAGGTCTAAGTGTAGGTTTAAACACCAGAGATTTAAGTCCTGATGAAAAAAGAGAAGTTTATAAGCTAGATATCTTATATTCAACAAACAATGAGTTGGGTTTTGATTATTTAAGAGATCATATGGTTGTATATAAAGAGCGTATTGTTCAAAGAGAATTGAATTTCGCCATTATTGATGAGGTAGATTCGATATTAATTGATGAAGCAAGAACACCACTGATTATTTCTGGTGGGGCTAAAAATACTGCTGATCTTTACAAACAAGCTAACTATTTTGTTGTTCGTTTAAAAGAAGAAGAAGACTACGAAATAGATATTAAAACAAAGGCTATTACCTTAACAGAAGAAGGTATACATAAGGCAGAAAACCATTTTAATTTAGAAAATCTATATGATGTTAATCATGTAGTTTTATTACACCATATTAATAATGCTTTACGTGCTAATTTTATTATGCAAAAAGATATTGATTATGTTGTACAAGATGGAAAAGTTGTTATCGTTGATGCGTTTACAGGTCGTTTAATGCATGGACGCCAATTTTCTGAAGGGCTTCATCAAGCTTTAGAAGCTAAAGAAGCTGTTGAGATTAAGAAGGAAACTTCAACATTAGCAACGATTACCTTCCAAAATTTCTTTAGAATGTACTCTAAATTATCAGGTATGACTGGTACTGCAAAAACTGAAGAAGAAGAGTTTAGAGAAATTTATAATATGGATGTTGTTATTATTCCAACAAACGAACCAGTTATTCGTATTGATGATAATGATTTAATCTTTGCGTCTATGGAAGCTAAGTATAAAGCTTTAGCTGAAGAAATCACAAGGAGATATAAACTTGGACAGCCACAATTAGTCGGGACTGTATCAATTGAAAGTTCAGTATTATTATCAAAACTTCTTAAAAAGAATGGTGTAAAACACGAAGTTTTAAATGCAAAACAACATGAAAGAGAAGCTGAAATTGTAGCAAATGCTGGACAAAAATATTCTGTTACTATTGCGACAAATATGGCTGGTCGTGGGACTGACATTAAATTAGGTGAAGGTGTTGTTGAATTAGGTGGTTTAGCAGTTATAGGTACTGAAAGACATGAATCAAGACGTATTGATAATCAATTAAGAGGTCGTTCTGGACGTCAAGGTGATCCAGGTTATTCTAGATTTTTCTTGTCTGCTGATGATGATTTACTAAGAAGATTTGGTGGCGATCGTTTTAAAAAAATGATTGAGATGATTAACGGCAAAGGCGAAAATAAAAATGAAGCCTTAGACTTTAAAATGTTTTCGAAAATGGTTATGAGAGCCCAAAGACAAATTGAGGGTAATAACTACGATAGACGGAAAACAGTTTTGCAATATGATGAAGTCTTGAAAAAACAAAGAGATATTATATACCAACAAAGAACTGATGTATTATTCCAAGAGAGTATTGAAGAATCTATTGATAATATGGTTTTTGCTACTTTAACAAAATTAGTCGCAACACATGGTAATGATGATGAAGAATTAGAAAAAGCTATTCATAATTACTTTGGTAATAATGCAGTAGATATTGAAATCTTAAAAACAGAAGCTGATAAATATCAGTACTTAGTTGATATGTATGAAAAAGATAAAGAAGAGAAAAAATCTTTAGTAGGTGAAAAAGTTTTTAATGATTTCTTAAAATCAATTACTTTAAGAGTTGTAGATACGTATTGGGTTCAGCATATTGATGCAATGAGTGAACTTAGACAAGCTGTTCGCTTACAAAGTTATGGTCAAAATAATCCTTTTAGAGAGTATCAAGAATCAGGTTTTAGAATGTTTGAAACCATGGTTTCAAATATTCAAAATGATGTCACTAGATATGTTTTAAGAGCACAAGTTAGACAGAATACTGAAAGAGTTCAGGTTGCTAAGCCTGTAAGTACACATTCTGGTAAAGAGGATGAAGATACAAAAAGAAAACCTATTACAAAAAATGATGAGCCAGGTAGAAATGATCCGTGTCCATGTGGCAGCGGAAAGAAATACAAACATTGTCATGGCAGGAACTAATCATGTTGCAATTAGATGAGTTAAAAAAAATTGCTAATCAATTTGATGAAGCAATGGCTAAAATCAATCAAAGTATTGATATAGAAAAAACTAAAAATCAAGTAAAAGATCTGGAAAAATTAACGATTTCTCCAGATTTTTGGTTAGATAACGACAAAGCTCAAAAAGTCATTTCTCAAATCAATGAATTAAAGGATTTAGTTCATGATTATCAAAGGCTTATGGATATTTATGAAACCATTGAACTGAGTATTGAAATGTTAAATGAATCTGAAAAAGTAGATTTAGATGAGATTCAAGTATTGATTAACGAGTTTGAAAGACTAAATCAAACTTATACTTTAAAACTCTTACTTAATGAACCATATGATAAATTTAATGCAATCATTGAATTTCATCCTGGTGCTGGCGGAACCGAATCACAAGACTGGGCTGAAATGCTTTTTAGAATGTATAAAAGATACTGTGATAAGCAAAACTATCAGTTTAAGATCATTGATTATCTTGATGGTGATGAAGCTGGTATCAAATCAGCTACTATTCTTGTGAGTGGAAAATATGCTTTTGGTTATTTGAAAGCTGAGTCAGGCGTGCATCGATTGGTGAGAATTTCTCCTTTTGATTCATCAGGTAGAAGACATACATCTTTTGCTTCTGTTAAAGTCTATCCAGAGATAGATGATTCTATTGAAATTGAAATTGATGATGATGATATTAGGATTGATACTTATCGATCTAGTGGTAAAGGTGGACAAGGTGTTAATACAACTGACTCTGCTATTAGAATTACCCATTTACCTACTAATATTGTTGTTACCTGTCAAAATGAAAGGTCTCAAATTCAAAATAGAGAAACAGCAATGAAGGTTTTAAAAGGAAAATTATATAATCTAGAATTAGAAAAAAAACATGAAGAAATTGCAAAATTTCATGATGGGAAGTTAAATGCCTTTGGATCTCAAATTCGTTCTTATGTATTTCATCCTTATACAATGGTTAAAGATCACCGGACCAATTATGAAACAGGTAATGGTGACAAAGTATTGGATGGGGATTTAGAAGATTTTATTTTTGCTTATTTAACCATGATAAAAAATGAAAGTTAAAAGTCTAGGTTTAAAAAAGAAGAAATATATTGTCGAATTTGAAGAAGTAGATGAATCTTTTACAGTTTCAGAGGAAATCATATTAGAGTATCGTTTAGTCAAAGGTAAAATTCTTGAGGAAGAAAGTTTTAATGCTTTTAAAGAAAGTGTTCGTCAAGATAAATATAGACAGAAACTACTTTACTACACAACCTACAAACCACGCACTGAAAAAGAAGCGAGTTTATATTTAGATAAATTTGATGTCCCTCAAAATGCAAAATTTAAATATATTAATCATTTAAAGAAAACAAATATATTGAATGACGAAGTTTTTGCTAAGAATTATATAGAAGAGTATTCTGAATTTAGATTAGTTGGTCCAAGTAAAATTAAGTTTGATTTGATAAAAAAAGGTATATCTGAAAAAATAATTAACAAGTATCTTGGACATTACAACCAAGAATTGGTTGAAGAAAATATAAAAAAATTAGCCATTAAAAAATTAAAATCAATGAAAAATAAGTCTATGCAAAAAGTGATGATATCATTGAAAACATTTATCACTAACAAAGGCTATGATTACACTGATGTAAAAAATGAATTATCGAAAATGAAAGCGTATATTTCTTCATCAATTGATGAAGATGAAGCGCTTCATAAGGCTTATGAAAGGTACTTACTTAAGTATAAACGTTCTGCTAAATCACAACCTTTTAAGAATTATATAATCCCTAAACTGATGCAACAGGGCTACACTTATCAAAAAATATTGAAATTGTTAGAAGGAGTGAATAATGAATATTGATGGATTTACCATGTATCTCTTAGATAACGGTCAACTATTAGAAGCGTATAAGCATTTTGGTGCTCATATTGTAAAGAACAAATCACAGGATATCATAGGTGTTCGGTTTACGACTTATGCTCCTAATGCCCGGATTGCTTCTGTAGTAGGTGACTTTAATCAATGGGATTCAAGAAGACATACAATGGATAAGATTGATAATTCAGGAGTTTACTCTATTTTTATAGAGGGAATAAGTGAGTGGGAAAGATATAAATATTGTTTTGTTACTTACGATGATGAAACTATTTTTAAAGCAGATCCTTATGCGTTTTATTCAGACTTTAGACCTGAAACTTCTTCAAAAGTATATGACTTAGAAGGATACTCATGGGGAGATCAAACCTATATGAGCAATAGGAAGAAAAGAGATTTTTTTAAAGAACCCATGAGTATATATGAAATGCATTTAGGGTCTTGGATGAAAAAACCTGATGGTAGTTTTAATAAATACAATGAACATGTTGATTTATTAATTCCTTATTTAAAGAAAAATGGTTTTACCCATGTTGAAATGTTGCCTCTTATTGAACATCCCTTAGACGAATCTTGGGGATATCAAGGAACTGGTTATTTTTCAGCAACTTCTAGGTTTGGTGTACCCAAAGACTTGTTTTATTTAATTGATAAATTGCATCAAGAAAATATCGGAATTATTCTCGATTGGGTGC
Source organism: Mycoplasmatota bacterium (assembly GCA_018622675.1). Taxonomy (GTDB): domain Bacteria; phylum Bacillota_I; class Bacilli_A; order Izemoplasmatales; family Hujiaoplasmataceae; genus Hujiaoplasma. The sequence continues at coordinate 1,202,755 of CP076020.1, read as the reverse complement.
CTTCGCACATTAGTAAAGATGCTCATGGATTATATAAGTATGATGGTTCATACCTATATGAATATAGTGATGAAGCAATAAGAGAAAATTTAGTATGGGGCACAGTGAACTTAGATTTAGGTAAAGGTGTGGCTCGTAGTTATTTGTTATCAAACGCAAGATTTTGGATAGATTATTTTCATATTGATGGTTTTAGAATTGATGCGGTATCAAATATTTTGTATTATTTAGGCGATGAGAATAAAGGTGTGAATCTTGGAGCTTTGGATTTCTTAAAATCTTTGTCTTATACGGTTAAAGATTATGATTCTTCTGTATTATTATTTGCTGAAGATTCATCAACTTTTCCAAATTTAACTAAGCCGATTACTGATGGTGGTGTTGGTTTTGATTTTAAGTGGAACATGGGTTGGATGAATGACACTTTAAAATATTTTTCTAAGGATCCAATTCATCGTAAATTTCATCATAATTTAATTAACTTCGCTATGGCCTATCACCATTCAGAAAACTTTGTCTTAGCTTTATCTCATGATGAAGTAGTTCATGGTAAAAAGTCATTGGTTGAAAAAATGTCTGGAGATTATTGGCAAAAGTTTTCAAATTATCGCCTATTATTAGGATTACAGATGACGCATCCAGGAAAAAAATTAATCTTCATGGGTGGAGAATTTGGACACATGCATGAGTGGAAAGATACTTCGCAACTAGATTGGAATTTATATGAGTTTCCAATGCATCAAAAAGCCAATCAATATTATATAGATTTATCAAATCTTTATAGAAACAATCCATGTTTTTATGAATTAGATTATGCTCATGAAGGTTTTAAATGGGTTGATAGTAATAATGATGAACAAAGTATTTTCTCCTTTTTAAGGTATGATTCAAAAGGTGATTTTTGTTTGGTGGTACTAAACATGACACCTGTTGTTTATCACAACTACCGTATAGGCGTACCTAAAAAAGGACAATACGAAGAAATTTTTAATTCAGATATATTGAAATATGAGGGTTCAAACACTTATAATGGAATAGATCCATCTACACAAGATGAATCCATTCATGGCTATCATTATTCAATTCAACTTGTTATTGCTCCACTAGCCATTCAAATTTTTAAATTAAGAAAGTAAGGTGGTTTTATGAAGAAAATCATCTCAATGATTTTAGTTGGTGGGAAAGGTACGCGTCTTGGTGATATGACTAAGTACAAAGCAAAACCAGCCATTTCTTTTGGTGGGAAATATAGACTGATTGATTTTACACTAAGTAACTTAAGTCATTCTAATATTGATGTTTGTGGTATTGTCACTCAATATGAGCCCATGGAGTTAATGAATTATATTGGTAATGGTGCCTCTTGGGATTTAGATTACACTGATGGGGGTATTCAATTCTTAACACCATATTTAAAAAAAGAAGATATAGAATGGCAAAAAGGCACAGGACATGCTGTTAAACAGTTCTTTGATTTTATTGAAAATTATCAAAGTGATTATGTGCTTATTTTACCAGGAGACCATATTTACAAAATGAATTACAATGCTATGATTAAAGCTATGGAAGAAGAAGATAGCGATATTACGATTGCGACTACCAGAGTAGAACAAGATGATGTTAGTCGTTTTGGTGTTGTTGAGATTAATAAAGATCATTATATAACAAAATTTTTAGAAAAACCTAGTCATCCTTTAACGGATTTAGTATCTATGGGTATATATATATTTAAAAAAGATGTTTTAAAAGAACTTCTTTTTAGTGATACTGAATTATTAGATTTTGGTAGTGATATTATACCTGAAGCTATTAGGCAAAATAAAAAAATACTTTCATATGAGTTTGAAGGTTATTGGCGAGATGTAGGAACCATTGAATCTCTTTATGAGGCACACATGGACATGCTTAATGATTCTCGTTTTTTAGGACTGAATTCGTCAAAAAACTTACCGATATTTTCAAGGTCTCTAAATTTATTGCCTCATATTGTACTATATTCAGGTCTTGTTCAGGATTCTATTGTTGCAGATGGCTGTAGAATTAATGGGCATGTCGAACACTCATCAGTTGCATATAAGGTAGAGATATCTGAAAAAGCCCATATAAAAGCATGTGTCGTTTTCTCTAATGTTAAGATAGGAGAATATGCTTATGTGGAAAAAGCCATTATTAATGAGGGTGTTGAAATTCCAAAAAATTACTATTCTAAAAATGAAAAATGCATACTTATTACAAAGGATAACTTATATGAAGTGGGTGAGATCCGTGAATAATTTGTTTGTAGTTGTTGATGCGATTAATCAAGGTAGTTTTTCACATTTAACAAGACATAGAGTACCTGGTGCTATGCCCTTTGCAGCGAAATATAGGTTAATCGATTTTACTTTATCAAATTGTAAAAACTCAAAGGTATATAATGTTGCCATTTTTCCTTATGGTAATTATCGTTCACTGTCTGACCAAATAGGTTCGGGTAGTCGTTGGGATTTGAATAGAAGAAGAGATGGTATCTTTTTATTGCCGCCAAAAGTTGTTGGCAATACTATCGACCATGAAATTAGTTTTCAAAGAATGTATGAGCATTTAGAATATTTTAAACGGTCAGTACAAGAGTATGCACTTATCACTCCAGCCAATATTATTATTAATATTGATTATAATGATCTTTTAGAAAAATACCTTAAAGCTGATGTTGATTTAGCGACTTTTACAGCGGATGACTATAGGCGATTGAAGATATATATCATCAAGAAAGATTTATTATTAGACTATGTATCTAAATATGATCAAATACAATTTCGTAATCTAACAGATGTTTTTGATTTTTCATCAAGTATAAAAAAAACAAGCATACGTTTAAATAATCCTAGTTTTTTAATAGAATCATCAAAAGATTTATTTCATGCTAACATGCAACTGTTGATACAAGATATTAGAGATGACATTTTTAATTTAGATAGACCCATTTATTCAAAGGAGACTATGTCTGCACCAACACGTTATGGTAAAGATGCCATTGTTAAAAATTCAATTATTGCATCTGGTGCTGTTATAGAAGGCGAAGTTGTCAACTCTATCATTGGTAGAAAAGCCCATGTCAAAAAAAATGCTAAAGTTTATCATTCGATTTTAATGAATCATTCCTTAATTGAAGAAGATGCATTGGTAGAGTATTCTCTTTTAGACAAGGAAACAAAAGTTGTTAGGGGCGCTAAAGTTCATGGTACCATTGACCAACTATTTGTTTCTGAAAAAAAACAAATAGTTACATCTGAAAAAAGTTTAACAATTTTACAAGTATCGGCTGAAGTTGAACCTTTTGTTAAAACTGGGGGCTTAGCTGATGTTGTTGGTGCCAATGCCGAAGCTTATTCCAAGTTGGGAAAAAAGTCTCTTGTTATAATGCCACTTTATCCAAAAATAGCAGAAAAGTATCAATTGATGCTGAAACATGAAGCTGACCAAACCATTACTTTTGGTAAAGAAGATTATAAAGCTTCTTTGTATAGTTTAACCAATCATAATACAGTATATTATTTTGTTGAAACTTATCAATTTTTTGAAAGAGATAAGATATATGGCCATAAAGATGATGATGATCGATTTGGATTCTTTTCTTTAGCTGTAATAGCCTTTCTTAAAAATTTAGAAGTTTATCCAAATATTATTCACATTCATGATTGGCATAGTGCACTTATTCCAATGTTATTAAAAGAAAGAAATATTGATATAAAAACATTACTAACCATTCATAATATCGAATATCAAGGCAAGTTTACTAGATGTGTTTTAGATAAACTAGAAATCAAAACAGATTACAATTTTATTAGACCTTCTTCACTTAATTTTCTCGAAGCGGGTATCCATTTAGCTGATAAAATTTCAACTGTATCAGAAACTTATAAAGATGAGCTTGCTTATGAATATTATTCTAGAAATCTTGTGGAGGCAATTAATAGAAGGGCAAGAGATTTTTATGGTATATTAAATGGTGTAAGTGATCATGTAGGTCCTAAGAATAACTTAGAAATTGCACAAAAATATGATTTAATCAATGTATTTCAGGCAAAACGAATTAATAAATTAGATTTACAAAAAAGACTTGGTTTAACAGAGAATGAGGATGCTTTTGTTATAGGTATGGTGACGAGAATAGTAGAACAAAAAGGGTTTGACATTATTATTCCTGCTTTAAAAGAGGCATTAAATAATGAACGAATTCAATTTGTTATATTAGGGACTGGTGATGAAGTATATTTAAATGAACTTCGTACTTTAGAAAAAAACTTTCCTAATCAAGTAAGTGCTAATTTGTTTTATGACGCTACCAATCCTGATTATATTTATGCAGGTGCTGATTTGTTTTTAATGCCATCAAGAGTAGAACCTTGTGGGCTAGGGCAAATGATTGCTTTAAAATACGGTACAATTCCATTGGTAAGACAAACTGGTGGATTAAATGATACCATTAACCATTATGATTTATCAGGTAAACGTGGTAATGGATTTAAATTTTATAATTTTGATTCGAGAGATTTAATATTTCAGTTAAACTATGCTTATTCAATCTTTAATGAAAGAAAAGAAGATTGGAACCAAATCATTATAAATGCTATGAATTCACGTTTCACAATAAAAGATTCAGCTAATAAATATATTGAATTATATGAAATGATGGTTTAAAGCATTAATTTAAGGAGGCAAAAAAATGAAGTCAAATATATTTAGTTCAAGTAAACAGTTTGAAAAAGTTTTTAAAGAGAGACTTAGAAAAACATATTTTAAGGAAATAGAAGATTCTACAATTAGAGAAAGATATTATGTTCTTGGTATGTTGGTTAAAGAAGAAATGGCTGATGATTGGATTCAGTCTAAAAAGCTTATCGATAAAAATAAGGCTAAGCAAGTACATTATTTTTCAATGGAATTTTTATTAGGAAGATTAATCACCAATAATTTAATTAATTTAGGCATTAGAGATGTAGCTGAAGAAGGTTTTAAATCTTTAGGTTTTGATTTAAATGAAGTGGAAGATTATGAATCTGATCCTGGATTAGGAAACGGTGGTTTAGGAAGACTTGCGGCATGTTTCTTGGATTCGATGGCTTCGTTGAAAATTCCTGGTGCTGGCAATTGTATAAGATATAGGTATGGTTTATTTAAACAAAGAATAAAGAATGGATATCAAGAAGAAAGACCTGATAACTGGTTGAATGGTGGTTATGTCTGGGAAGTTAGAAAAACCGAAGAATCAGAATCGATTCCCTTTTATGGCCATGTAGAATATAAGGATAATGAAATGGTATATAAGCCTGGAGAATATATTCGAGCTGTTCCATATGATATTCCTATCATTGGTAATCAGAATGATTTTGTTAATCATTTAAGAATATGGAATGCTGAACCAGATAAAAGATATCCTGAATATAAATCTGCTTTTGAATACGAAACCGAACTAGAGCAAATATCGGGTTTCTTATATCCTGATGATAGTACTCATGAGGGAAAAACCTTAAGATTGAAACAACAATATTTCTTATCTGCAGCTGGATTAAAAAGCATTATAAAGAAACATATTGCAAAGTATCATACAATGGATAATTTTGCTGATAAAAATGTCATCCATATTAATGATACACACCCTGCCTTATTAATACCCGAAATGATGCGGATACTTTTAGATGAAGAAAAAATGTCTTGGGACAAGGCATGGAAGATTGTTAATCAATCTTTTGCTTATACAAACCATACCATCTTGGCTGAAGCCTTAGAAAAATGGTCAGTGAATATTATCCAACCATTATTGCCAAGGGTATTTCAATTAATAGAAGAAATTGATAGAAGGTTTGTAGAACAATTAAATGAAGAGGGCAAAGATATTGACCTAATTAATGATTTGAGAATTATTAATCATAATGAAGTTAGAATGGCTCATTTATGTATTATTAGTTCTTTTTCAGTGAATGGTGTGGCTAAATTACATACAGACATATTAAAGCATATTGAGATGAAGGATTTTAATCAATTATATCCAAATAAATTTGTTAATATCACGAATGGGATTACTCATAGAAGATGGTTATTGCATTCTAATAAGGAATTAAGTCAGTTTATTTCAGACCGTATAGGGGATAGTTATAAATCAAATCCTAGTGAGCTTAATCAGCTAGAATCTTATGCTCAAGATTCTGATTCTCAAAAAGCTTTTATGGCTATTAAGAAAACAAAGAAAAAAGCATTAGCTAAGCGTATATATGATGAACAAGGTATTGAAATTGATCCTGATTCGATATTTGATATCCAAGTTAAAAGATTACATGAATATAAACGTCAATTAATGAATGCTTTACATATTATGCACATATACAATCAACTTAAATCATCTCAAGCATTTAGAGATAATTATCAACCTCATACTTATATTTTTGGTGCTAAAGCTGCAGGTAGTTATCACTTTGCTAAAAAGATTATTAAGCTCATCAATACGATTGCCAACAAGGTAAACAATGATGAAGAAACGAACAAGTACTTAAAAGTTATTTTTGTTGAAAATTACAATGTTTCTTATGCTGAAATGATTATACCTGCCGCTGATGTATCTGAACAGATATCAACGGCTTCTAAAGAAGCAAGTGGAACTGGTAATATGAAATTTATGATGAATGGTAGTATCACCTTAGGTACACTAGACGGTGCTAACGTTGAGATTAAAGATCTTGTTGGTGAAGATTCTATATTTATTTTTGGTTTAGATGCTGATGAGGTTAATCAATTAAATGCTCATCGTAAATATAATCCAAGAACTTTATTTGAAACTGATCAAGTGATTAATGGACTATTAAAGCAATTAGTCAATGGATTTTTTGATTCAGTAGATCGAGAAGAATTTAGAGATATTTATGAGAACCTTGTTAACAAAGACAATTTTTATGTTTTAAAGGATTTTCATGCTTATTCTAAAGCGAGTGAACTTGTTAATGAAGCGTATAAAGATACATCTAATTGGGCAAAAATGGCTATTGTGAATATTGCAAAAAGCGGACATTTTTCTTCAGATAGATCGATTAAAGACTATGGTGATAAAATTTGGGATATATCACCATTAGATTAGGTGGTTTTTATGGATGAATGGATTGATTTATCTTTACGAATTGATGCATTTTCTATGCCTTTTCCAGGAGATGAATCTCTGAAAATTGAGTGGAAGAAGTCTTTTGATAGGGATGGATATAATTTATCTATCCTTTCTTCAACCATGCACTTAGGCACGCATATTGATTTTAAAAAGCACGTGCTTGATGTAGAAGAAGAAGTTGATTTCAGACATTTTATGGGTAAAGCTAATGTGATATTTTTGCAAGCAAAAAATCATATTTTAAGGACATCAGATATTATTCAGGCATATCAATATATTGAACATAAAGAAGATATTTTGATTATTAGCACAGGACATGAATTAAAAATAAATACAATGTCTTATTTCGATTATCCTAAATTTGACAAAGACATTTTTCGTTTTTTAAAAGAAAATCATATTAAATTATTAGGATCCGATTTACCCAGTTTTGAGTATAATGAATCTGATATGTTAGATATGCATAAGGATTTATTGAGTCATCAAATCTATTTGCTTGAAAATTTATGTCATCTGGATAAACTACATAGTCATATTGATTTTATTGCGCTTCCTTTATCAATTGGGTCTATAGAAGCTTCAATGGTGAGGGCCGTTGCTAAAAATTTATGATTTTGTTTGCCTTTTGAATGACTTTATAATATAATATTATCGTATTTGAATATACATAACTTCAGGGCAGGGCGAAATTCCCTACCGGCGGTGATAGTCCGCGAGCTTAGGCATGATTGGGTGGAACTCCCAAACCGACAGTATAGTCTGGATGAGAGAAGTCGTTTTTTTTGCTTTTTTTAATGCCCGAAGTCTTGGGCATTTTTTTATGCCTAATATCTTATTTGGGAGGAAAGTTATGAACAAAAAAACAGATATTAGAAAGTTAGTAATTATTAGTATGCTGGGAGCTATAGCCTTTATTTTAATGCTATTAGAGTTTCCTTTATGGTTTGTTCCAGCCTTTTATGAACTGGACTTATCAGAAGTTGCGGTATTAATAGGAGGTTTTAGTTTTGGCCCTGTAGCCGCTGTTATGATTGAGGGTATCAAAGTTATATTAAATTTGATATTCACTGGATCTATCACAATGGGTGTTGGTGAATTAGCAAATTTCTTAATTGGTTTATCATTTGTAGTCCCTGCTTCATATATGTATAAAAAACATAAAACGAGAAAACATGCCATTATTGGTTTGGTTGTAGGAACAGTTTCGATGGCAACCTTAGGGGCTATTTTAAATGCTTACTTATTATTGCCTGCTTATGCTTATTTCATGTCTACACCAGATATGATTTATACTGTGGAATCTTTTGTTTATTTAGGAACTCAAGTCAATCCTTTAGTTACAAACTTATTTACTTTCTTGCTTTTTGCGGTAGTACCATTTAATTTAATTAAAGGTATACTAACCAGTGCAGTTGTTATTTTGATATATAAGCGAGTCTCTGTGCTCATAAAAGCAAAAGACATGGCAGAGTAAAAATATTTAGAAAAAAAGCCTATTTAGGCTTTTTTTTGTAAAAAAACATGTCATATTATGTTATAATATTTCATGGATTAATTATGAAACATTGAGGTGTATGTTTATGAAGCAAATAAAGTTGTTGATCATTTTTCCATTGTTATTGATTTTGGCCGCTTGTTCAAATGAACCGACAATAAATTATCAATACAGTGATTATAATTATTATAAAATTTCATCTTTTGATGAACAATTAAATCATCCGCAAAATGAATATTATATATATTATTATTATGAAGCGTGTGGTTCATGTCAGTATATAAAAAATGATGTTTTAAGTCGGATATCTAATTTAGATGAAGATCACTTATATTTATTCGATGTTCGTGCTGGTATAGATATTCATCCAAGTGAATATATAAGAGATGAATCAGATGGCAAGTTTTATACGCCAACCATGGTCCATGTAAAAGATGGTGAATTTGTTGGTAAATGGGTAGGTATTGATGAAGTATTATCAATATTAGTGACTCTAGAGTAATAATCATTTTAAAATCAATAAAAATTTATTTAAATAATACAATATTTTTAGTATAAGTGATAGAATAAAGGTAAATTAAAGGATTGGTGATGTGGATGAAAACAATAAAAATTGATAAATACTATAAAGGCATGATTGCACACCGAGGATTAAGTGGTATAGAAACAGAAAATACTGTTTTTTCATACCTAGCAGCTGCTAACCATAGTTATACGGGGATTAGCTGTGATTTATTAACATCTAAAGATGGCAAGTTGATTTTATCGGCGGAAACATCACTGTTAAAGTTTGGTTTATTAAATCTTGATATTCAAAGTTTTGATTATGATGAATTAATAAAATATTCTTTAGTAGATAGAAAAACAGAAAATTTAAATAAATTTTTATATATTCCCTTATTAAAGGATTATTTAAGTATATGTAAAGCTTATGAAAAAAAGGCGGTTATTAATATTCATGAAGATTTGAAATTATCATCAATTGATAAAATGCTATATGAAATTAATGAACTTGATTATTTAAATCGATGTTTATTTATATCAAGTGACAAGAAGCAAATCGAATATATGTTAAAAAACATTGAAGCAAAAAGAATTTTTTATAAACATTCTGATTTAAGTTTAGCTAATTATGAATTTTGTAATAAACATAAAGTAAATCTTTACTTGGATAAACATTATTTGGACAAAGAGTATATAAAGAAATATCATTTAATTGGATTAAAAACAATGACTGGTATTGTTAATGACAAAGATAATGCAGAAAAAATAATAAAATATGACATTGATTATATTTTTACGAATATATTAGAATAGAATCATTCTAGGAGGGTAACGATGAATAAAACAATAGAAGATATTTTAAATCGAAGAAGTATCAGAGCTTATCAAAATAAACCAGTTCCCGAAGAGGATTTGAAAACAATTATTAAAGCTGGTTTGTATGCTCCAAGTGCTAAAAATAAGCAAGAATGGCACTTTACAGTGATTACTAATCAAGATGTGATTAATCAATTAAGCGACATGGCTTTAGAAGGCATGAAAAGACTAGGACTGAATAAAGGCGATGATGATCATATTTTTTACCACGCGCCTGTTGTGATTGTATTAAGTTCTAAAATCGCAGGATTTTCTGGAGTCAATGTAGGATGTGCATTAGAAAACATTGCCTTAGCTGCAAAAGCTTTAGGATATGGTAGTTGTATCATTGGTGAAACACGTTATATGTATCATAGAAATAATAAAATTGATGTCGATAAGCTACTTAAAATCCCTGAAGGTTACGAACATGATATATCTATATGTCTAGGATATCCTAATGAAAAAGAACCGGAAGCAAAACCAAGAAAAGAAAATATAGTTGATTACATTCTTTAAAGGAGGCCAATATGTGGCAAAAAGAGTATAAAAAGTGGCTTAATTACGAAGATTTAGATACTAACTTAAGAGAAGCCTTATTAGATAAAAATGAAAACGAATTAGAAGATATGTTCTATCAATCGCTAAGTTTTGGTACTGGCGGTATGAGAGGTATTTTGGGGCCTGGAACCAATCGCTTGAATATATATACTATAAGAAGAGCTAACGCAGGTCTGGCTGAATACTTAAAGAAACATTATTCTAAAGAAGATTTAAAACGTGGAGTTGTTATCGCCCATGATAATAGACATTTATCAAAGGAATTTGCTAGAGAATCAGCAAAAGTTTTAGGTAATCAAGGTATAAAATCTTATATTTTTACAGACCTAAGACCGACACCTGAATTATCTTTTGCGGTTAGACATTTAAATGCAATTTCAGGAATAGTAGTAACGGCTTCGCATAACCCACCAAATTACAACGGTTATAAAATATATGATGAATATGGATGTCAATACACGCCTCAATATGCGAATGAAATTATTGAGTATGTTAATCAAGTAAACGATTTATTTGCTATTAAATATACGCCGTTGGAGACACTTTTAGAAGATAGAATGGTTGAATATATAGATACTAGTATTGATGATGCATATATAGAAATACTTAAAACTATTCAAATACATCCTGAGATAAACAAACCCTTAAAAATAGTCTTTACACCATTACATGGTACAAGTGCTATGATGGGAACAAGATTATTAGAGGAAACAGGATATGATTATTATCCTGTAAAAGAACAAATGATACCAGATCCTAATTTTTCTACTGTTAAATCCCCTAATCCGGAAGATAAAGCAGCCTTTGATTTTGCTATGAATTTAGGCAAAGAAATCAAGGCGGATTTGTTAATAGCAACGGATCCTGATGCTGATAGATTGGGTGTAGCGGTTAAGTATAAAGATGATTTTAAATTATTAAACGGAAATCAAACGGGTGCGTTGCTTTTATATTATCTTCTTACAGAAAGAAAAAAATTGCAATCATTACCAGATAAAGGTGTTGTTTTTAATACGATAGTTACATCAAGTTTAGGTGCAGAAATTGCAAAAAGTTTTAATATGGATGTGATATCAACATTAACTGGATTTAAGTTTATTGGAGAACAAGCAAGACTATTAGAAGATGAAGATAGAGAATTTATCTTTGGTTATGAAGAATCTTATGGGTATGTTGTCAAAGATTTTGTAAGAGACAAAGATTCTTTACAAGCTTTGCTTTTAATTTCAGAAGCTGCTAACTTCTATCAAGAAACTGAACATAAAACATTATATGATAAGTTGATGGATATTTATCAAGAATATGGTTATTATTTAGAAGGATTAAAGAGCATTGTTTTAGAAGGTAAGGCTGGTCAAGAACAAATAAGTAGAATTATGGAATACTATAGAGAAAACCCATTGGATGAATTGCAAGGGCAAGAAGTCTCTTTCTATGAAGATTTTCAATTAAGTAAAAAGGTTATCAATAACAAAGAAAGACCCATAGATTTAGAAAAATCTAATGTCATAAAATATACTCTTGATGATGGAAGTTGGTTTGTTCTAAGACCATCAGGAACAGAACCAAAATTAAAATTATATGCTGGGGTTGTTACTGATTCTATGAAAGAATCAGAAGAAAAATTAATAAAATTATTAGAATCTTTGGTTGAATTAACAAAGAAGGTGAAATAAAATGGAATATGTATATATTGCTTTAGGAATTGCAGCTTTAGTTGGACTATATATGTGGTCTTATTCAGTGAATGAAAAGTGTGAAAAACCTGAAGGCACCATCGAAGCTGATTGTGACGCATGTAACTCGACTTCTTGTAAAGACAGGAAAAATGAAATTAAATAACGATTGGAAAATGATATTAGATAAAGAAATCCACCAGCCCTATTTTAAGGCGTTGATGGATTTTGTTTATGATGACTATCAAAAAAATATTTGTTATCCCCAAAAAAACAATATTTTTGAGTCTTTAAATCTAACACCCTATAAGGAAGTAAAGGTGTTAATTCTTGGGCAAGATCCTTATCACCAACCAAATCAAGCCATGGGTTTAGCTTTTTCTGTTAATAAAGGTGTAAAGATTCCGCCTTCGTTAAAGAATATATATAAGGAATTATCTCAAGATTTAAATATAAAAATACCTGATACTGGTGATTTAACCCCATGGGCTAAACAAGGTGTATTGCTAATGAATGCTATATGGACAGTGAGGAAAGACCAACCTTTATCACATAAAGAAAAAGGTTGGGAAATATTTACTGATGCGATTATTTCTATACTTAATAAGAAAAATAAACCTATGGTTTTTGTTTTATGGGGTTCATTTGCAAGAAAGAAAAAATCACTGATTACTAATAAAAAACATTTGATTATTGAAAATGTTCATCCTTCACCATTATCAGCATATAGAGGTTTTTTTGGAGCTAAACCTTTTTCCAAAATCAATGATTTTTTGATTAAAAATCAGTTCCAACCAATTAATTATATACTGTGAGGTGCATCATGAACAATCGAACACAAAAACTTATCTTTACTGGTTTATTGATTACAATTGGTATAGTTTTATCACAATTTTTATCTATTTCTATACCCCCACAAACGACAATTATTAGAATAGGTATAGGTTACCTACCATTGATGCTTATATCTTTATTATATGGACCTATGATTGGTTTAGCTTCAGGTATTATCCAAGATATACTTGGCTTAACGATTGGTGGAGGGCTGGCTTATTTTCATTTTGGTTTTTTATTAAATTCTATGCTCATAGGTTTTATGCCCGGTTTTTTGTTAAAATATTTCCCTTTAAAAGATAAGACATATAAAATAATAAATATATTAACCGCTAGTATACTCTTAATTGCTGGCATTGTTCTTTTAATAGATATCAGTATCATCACTGATGTGACTTTAAGGTTAGAAGTTGGAGGTACGATTCAACTTGGTAAAACCATGGCATATATTCTAGTATCTTCAAGTTTATTTGCTGTTGTATTGTTGCTAGTGTTTGTTATTTTTAGAAAACCTATTGAAAATAGTCAACAAATTATATTTTTTGTGACTAGTCTCTTATTACTGACATCTGTAATCTTAACTCCAATTTGGGTATCACAATTGTTTGGTCATCCATATTTAATTCAATTACCTATGCGAATTATTAAATTGCCATTGGAATCGATATTATATAGTATTTTACTTGTAAGATTATATACTTTAGTAAAAAGATTAGAAAGTACAAGATAAAAAATAAGACCCAATTGATTTGATTTGGGTCTTATTTTTATATTATTATACTTCGATAATTTTTAATTCAAAGGGTTGTAAATGCACATAAATATCTTCGTTATATAACTCATGATATTCTCTAGGTAATTCATATGTTGAATAAACAATTTGTCCTTTATAATCAGTTTTCCCTATAGAGTCTCTAACAGCTTTAATTGTAAAGTTATGCTCTATACAATCCTTTGAAGTATTGGCTACAATAATTAAAGCTTTGTTTTCTTTTGTATAGGCATATTCTATCGTATTAGGATGATAAGCATCTAGTTTTATGAAGCATTCTTGACTTAAAATGGATGATAGCCAGTCTTTTCTTAGCTTCACTATGCCTTTTAAATGATCAAATAACTCCCAATGGTTGTCATTTAAATAATGGATGGCGTATTTATCAAATAAAGCTAATTTTTTATAAAACAAATCATTTTTATCTAAATGATAAAGGTCTTCTTTATTTGCGTCTAAACCAAGGTTCATGGGTTGAAGTTCATACACTTCTTGTCCAGAGTTTATAAAGGGAATCATTTTTGGAGCAAACATATTTAGCACTGTGATAAGTTTGGCAAAACCACGTCCGTCTTTTCGACTTGCGATACGTGGTGTATCATGTGTTTCTGCGGAAGCAAACATTGATAATTTATAATGATGAGAAGAAAAGAAGAACTCTTTTAATTTTTGTTCACTATATCTGGGTTCCATCCAAAATCCGTTACCTACAACTGCGTTGTAATTTTTTTTATAAGCATCTTCAAAATGAGATGGATCTAACTCTTCAGCAATAAATCCAAAATCAGAATCAATTTGTCTTGATGATTCCATAATAGCCTTTAATAAGTCTTTTGGTAGGGCATGCCCCATATCAATCCTTGCGCCATCAATTCCAAATTCTGTTTGAAAATAAGGGATAACAGATTGAATCATTTTAAATAATTCCTTATTAGGTTTTTTTCCAGGATATAGGTTTGTTTTTATTGAATCATATAGAATATAGGGTGCTTGCGACTGATCAATGTATTTTTGTGAGACCGCAGGATGATCAAAATAAAATCTAAAAAATGTAACATCTGACCATGGTGGCTGCGGATCATTAATCCAATCTGAAAATGCAGGTGCAACCACTTGATTCATTTGGTCTTTAATTAAATTTAAATAATGATCTTTTTCTTTTAACTGATTAAATAGTTTTTCGTTTTTTTCTTTTGGGTTAATTTCAAACATAGATAAATGTTTTTTTACGTTGTTATTTTTAAATATAGTTTCCAAAAATTCTTCTTTGGGAGGTGTTGTTAGACCAAATGATTCAATGTAAGGAGAATGGTAATTTTTTGCTTTATCTGCACTAATCCAATAAAACCATTCCGGATGTTCTTTGATAAAATCACTGTTAATGGCATTTGTTCGTGGAATAAAATCAATGATAACTCTCATATCTAGAATGTGACAAGCCTCGACGAAGGCTTTGAATTCTTCTTCAACAGTTGATGAATCTCCAGTTAAAGAATCTTTTAATCCATCACCTAAATCAAAAAAGGATTTTACTGCATAGGGGGAACCAAGTTCGCCCTTTTTATGTATTGTTGAGTACTTAGTAATAGGTAATAAGTAAATGGCATTAATACCTATTTGTTTTAAAGTTGGAAGATAGGCTAACATCTTAACAAAAGTTCCGGTTTCTTTTAATCCATCAAAGTTTGATATATCTAAAGAAAAAGAACGATCATGATCCCAAGCAGCTGAGGTTCTTATTTGAGTGGAATAAATGACAGCTTCCTCTAACCAATGTCTTTTGCTTTTAAAATTGTTAATTTGTGAAAGAGATTTGCTGTAATTACGTCTTTTGTCTGCATGATTTAAGTAGATCTCTTTAATGAGTTGTGAATAAAAAGAAAAAGGATTAACAAGTAATTCTTGGCTTGGTAATTTGCGTAAATCATCCCCGGTGTAGTTCCAAGTATTCCATAAGTCAGGTACTACAAAATTGATATTACCTTGATCTCTTTTATTACTTAAAATTTCGTATAATTTTTCAAGATATAGTTTCATAAATCTACCTCCAGTTCATATTATATCAAAAAAAAATCATCTTATGTATAATATGGAATGTAAATGGTTTCATTACAGGTATATAACTTTAAATAAGTAATTATTTATAGTATAATGTTTATGGTTAAATAAATAGAGGTGATTTTATGAAAAGACCAGTTGTACTTGTTATTATGGATGGTATTGGGTTAGCTAACCCTGGAGAAGGAAATGCATATAGTTTGGCCAATACACCCAATCTAGATAAATATTTAAAAACATATCCACACACAACATTAGAAGCTTCTGGAGAAGCTGTTGGTTTGCCAAAAGGACAAATGGGAAACTCTGAAGTTGGACATATGAATATTGGGGCTGGACGAGTTGTCTATCAATCTTTAACAAGAATTAATAAATCTGTAGATGAAAATAAATTAATAGAAAATAAAGCTTACTCTGGTGGTTTTACTCATACTATTAAAAATAATTCTAATCTTCATATTTTTGGTTTATTATCAGATGGAGGCGTCCATTCGCATATCGATCATATCAAAGCAATGTTAAGAACTGCAAGAGATGCAGGTGTTAAAAAAACATATGTACATGCTTTTTTAGATGGTAGAGATGTTGGACCGCAATCTGCAGTTAATTATATTGAAGATATCGAGAAGTTTATGAATGATATTAAATATGGTGAAATTGCTACTGTATCAGGTCGTTATTATGCCATGGATAGAGATAAAAATTGGGAAAGAACTCAAAAAGCTTATAATGCTATGACTTTTGCTAAAGGCCCACATTTTGAATCAGCTTCTAAAGGTGTTACATCATCTTATGAAGATGGAGTCAATGATGAGTTTGTATTACCTTTCGTTGTAAACGAAGAAGGTGTAATTCAAGATAATGATGCTATTATCTTTATGAATTTTAGACCAGACAGGGCTATACAAATAGCAACCGCTTATTCTAATCCAGAACAGGCTCCTAAGTTAAATACCGAAAATGGTCCTAAAAACATCTGCTTTGTGTCAACGATGAAATACGCTGATTCTGTAAAAGGTGATATTGCTTATGGCTTAAATGATTTATCAGATATGTTTGGTGATTATATTTCAGATCAAGGTTTACATCAATTGAGAATTGCTGAAACTGAGAAGTATGCACATGTGACATTTTTCTTTGATGGTGGCGTTGATAAAGAAATTAAAAATGCAAAAAGAGTACTTATTCAATCGCCAAGAGTTCCAACATATGATTTGAAACCTGAAATGAGTGCTTATGAAATTACTGAAAATGTTTTAAGAGAATTAGACAGTGATGTTCATGATGTTGTTATTTTGAACTTTGCTAATGGTGATATGGTTGGACACACTGGTGTAATTGAAGCCGCTGTTAAGGCTGTAGAAGCTGTTGATGAGTGTGTTGGTAAAGTCGTTGATAAAGTTAATGAAAAAAATGGTATTGCCCTATTAACTGCCGATCACGGAAACTGTGAAAAAATGATTGCAGAAGATGGATCTGTATTTACTGCGCATACAAATAACTTAGTGCCTTTTATTGTTACTGACCAATCAGTGTCATTAAGAGAGGGTGGAGCCTTAGGTGATATAGCACCAACAATGTTAAAATTGTTAAATTTAGAACAACCAAATGCTATGACTGGAAAATCAATCATTGAGTAATATGGATAAGTCTATAAAAAATATCAAACTTAAGGATTTAGCATTTGTAGTTTTATATGCAATTGTTTTATCAATAATGTTTGGGATTCTAATTGGACTCATTGATAGTCTAATTACTACACAAATATCATTTTCTTTATCATTTATATTTTTCTTTATATCAAGTCGTTGGCTTGGTAGACAAGTCAGAAAATTATATGATTATCCAAACATTTATTATATAATAATTACGGGTATAGGCTTATTTATTCAAGCATCAATTATATTGGTTCTACAAATGTTTGCCAGACAAGGAAATATTATAGAACATCCTGAAATATTTTTAAACGAATTAGTTTATATTGAGACAATGATATATTTATTTAGGGATACATTTGCCGGTGGAATATTTAATTCCCTGAATTATTTGATTACTTACTTACTCTATGGAGTAGGAATTTATATAGGAATAAGAGAAACTTATTAGAAAAGGAGATATAAAATGCCAAATATTAGTAGTATTTATGCAAGAGAAGTATTGGATTCTAGAGGGAATCCAACAGTAGAAGTTGAAGTATTCACTGAATCAGGAGCTTTTGGACGTGCAATCGTACCAAGTGGAGCTTCTACAGGAGAACATGAAGCAATTGAATTAAGAGACGGAGATAAGGACAGATACCTTGGAAAAGGTGTATTAAAAGCTGTTGAAAATGTTAATGAGATTATTGCACCAAACTTAATAGGTTATGATGTAACATTTCAAACATCAATTGACCAAATGATGTTAGAACTTGATGGTACTGACAATAAGTCAAAATTAGGAGCGAACGCTATTTTAGGTGTTTCGATGGCTGTTGCAAGAGCAGCTGCTGATTTTGTTGGCTTACCACTTTACTTATACTTAGGTGGATTTAATGCAAAACAATTACCTACACCAATGATGAATATCATAAATGGTGGATCACATGCAGATAATAATGTCGATTTCCAAGAATTCATGATTATGCCTGTCAGTGCTAAATCATTCAGAGAAGCTTTAAGAATGGGTGCTGAAGTATTCCATAATCTTAAAAAAGTTTTAGCTGGATATGGTTTTAATACAGCTGTTGGTGATGAAGGTGGATTTGCACCTGATTTAGAATCAAATGAAGCTGCATTAAAAGTCATCATTGAAGCAATTGAAAAAGCTGGATTTAAACCAGGAGAAGACGTTGTTTTAGCAATGGATGTTGCCTCATCAGAATTCTATAATAAAGACAAAAATGTTTATGAATTGAAAGGTGAAGGCAAGGAATTAACAAGTGAAGAAATGGTTGATTTTTATGCAAATCTAATTGAAAAATATCCAATCAAATCTATTGAAGATGGATTAGATGAAAATGATTGGAAAGGTTGGGCTAAATTAACTAAAAAATTAGGAAAACGTGTTCAACTTGTTGGTGATGATTTATTCGTGACTAATACTAAAAAGTTAGCTAAGGGTATTTCTGAAGGTGTTGGAAACTCTATTTTAATTAAAGTTAACCAAATTGGTACATTAACTGAAACATTTAACGCAATTGAAATGGCTAAAAGAGCTGGATATACTGCAGTAATATCACACCGTTCTGGTGAAACAGAAGATACTACAATCGCAGAAATTGCAGTTGCTACGAATGCAGGACAAATTAAGACTGGTTCATTATCTAGAACTGACCGTATTGCAAAATACAATCAATTACTAAGAATTGAAGAAGAACTAGATGAAGTTGCTGAATATTTAGGTCTAGAAGCATTTTATAATTTAAAATAGTAAGAATCATTGATAAATAGCATAAAAAAAGTGTTTTTGGTTCTTCCAAAAACACTTTTTTATGTTATAATATTAACGATACTTAGTTAAGTAAACGTTAAGGAGGGCAAATTATGACAGCATTGCATTGGATATTATTTGCTATATCAGCTATATTAATAGGTTTAGTGATGATACAAGAGTCTAAAAACGATGTTCAAAATACTTTTTCAGGTGAAAAATCAGATTTGTTTAAAAACCAAAAACAAAGAGGTCCAGAGTTATTCTTAGCAAGATTAACATTCGGTTTATCTTTAACATTTGGTTTATTTGCGATTTTAGCCGCAGTATTATAAAACATTTAAAGGACACATCACGTGTTCTTTTTTCTTTGCAAAAACGGAGGCAATATGAATAAGAAGGTTTATCAAACAATTAAAAAAAGTAATTTTAAAAAAAGAAATATGAATGGCTTAGCCAAAACTTTAAATATGAAGTCAGGATCTGATTTTCAAGAATTAACAAAAATTCTTAATGAGTTAGAAAAAGACTTATTGGTTTACCGAGATAAAAGGGGTTTCTATCATGATATTGATAATAACAGATATGAAATCGGTGAACTTGATTTAAAATACCAAGGTTATGGTTTTTTAGTATTGGAAAATAAACCTGATATATTTATTCCTCAAGGAAAAACTCAATCAGCCATGAATGGTGATTTATGTTTGGTTGAAATTACAAGAAGAAAATCTTCTATGAAAATAGAAGGCAAAGTTGTTAAGATACTAGAACGCCAATTAAAAAATATTATTGGTGAGTATATTGATGGCGAAATTCACCCTAAAGGTTACTCTGAAGATATTGTTTTTGAGTTAAACCATAAGGATAGAAAAAAAGTTAATAATCATCAAATCATCAAAGGTAAGATTACTGATTATTCTCATCATATCATTAAGCGTGTGAAGCTAGTTGAAATATTAGGAAACGTTGATGATGATGGAATTGAAATCATTGAAATTACTCATAAGTTTGGGTTAACAAATGAATTTTCTTCTGAAGAAGTAAAATTTGCTAAAAGTTTACCACAAGCAGTTTTAGAAGATGAAATGAAAAATAGAAGAGATTTAAGAAAGGAAAAAATCTTTACTATTGACTCTGAGTCTACTAAAGATATTGATGATGCTATTTCAATCAGTAAAACCGACACAGGAAATTATATTTTAGGTGTACATATCGCTGATGTGAGCCATTACGTTAAAGAAGACTCTATCTTAGATAAGTCTGCATATGATAGAGGAACCAGTGTATATTTAGCTGATTCTGTTGTGCCAATGTTGCCAAGAGAACTTTCAAATGGAATCTGTTCTTTAAATCCTAATGTTGATCGTTTAGCCATGTCTTGTGAGATGGAAATTAACATAAAAGGTGAAGTTATCATGTATGATATCTTTCCATCAGTCATTCATAGCCATTATAAAATGACTTACACTAATATTAATAAAATAATTGATGGTGACCAAGAAGTTATCAATGACTATAAAGATATCTACAAAGAGGTTTTAAAAATGAAAGAGTTACAGGATATTTTGAATGATGTTAGAGAGAGAATGGGATCAATTAACTTTGAAACTATCGAACCTAAATTTATTTTCAATAAATCTGGGAAAATAACAGATATGATTGTCAAAGAACGTGGTATTGGTGAACAGATGATTGAAGAATTCATGTTGGTAGCTAATCAAGTTGTAGCCACACATATTCATAATCTAAAATTACCATTTATATATAGAGTCCATGAATTGCCTAATGAAGAAAAAATAGATCATGTATTAACTATGGTTAAAGAATTAGGTGTGGATGTTGACTTAGAAGATAATATTAACCAACAAAACCTTCAAAAACTGTTAAAATCTGTTGAAGATACAAAATATGAGAAAGTCATTAATACATTATTACTAAGATCAATGTCTAAGGCGAGATATGCTAAAGAAAGTTTAGGACATTATGGATTAGCTTTTGAACATTACACACATTTCACTTCTCCTATTAGACGTTATCCAGATTTAATTGTTCATCGTTATTTAAGAAGATATTTATTCGAAAACAATAAAAATATTGGAGAAAAATTAATAGCGAAGTTTGAAGATATTGCTAAGCAATCTTCTAAACAAGAACGTCAAGCCATGCAAGCTGAGCGTGAAATTATGGATATTAAAAAAGCTGAATATATGGAACAATTTATTGGTAAGGAATTTACTGGGGTTATATCATCTGTCTTAAAGTTTGGGATGTTTGTAGAATTACCAAACACAGTTGAGGGATTAGTTCATATATCTACCTTTAAAGAAGAAATGCAATATGAGGAAAAATCGATGAAATTAGTTGGTCTTTCATCAAATAAAAGTTATAATATAGGTAAGGAAGTAAATGTTAAACTTGTGAAAGTGAATAAAGTTTTAGGAAAAATTGATTTCGAATTAGTATAGGAGGACTTGATGAAAGTTTTAGCAAATAATAAAAAAGTACAACATGATTATCATATCCTTGATACTTTTGAATTTGGTATTGTTCTAAAAGGTACAGAAATAAAATCTATTAGACAAGGGAAGTTTTCTATTAATGAAAGTTATGTCACCATAAGTAAAAACAATGAATTGTTTATAATCAATATGCATATATCTAAATATGACCATGGTAGCTTATTTAACCATGAAGAAAAAAGGAAGAAAAAATTATTGGCGCATAAACACACCATTGAAAAACTAGAAATGAAATTAAAATTAGAAGGCTTGACATTAGTTCCAAAAAGAGTATACTTAAAAGACGGTTTATGTAAAGTTGAAGTTGTCCTTGCAAAAGGAAAAAAACTTTATGATAAACGTCAAAGCAAAAAAAGTGAAGATGCTGAAAAGAGAATAAAAAAAGCACTTTACTAATTGGGGCTGTTCTGGATTCGACAGGGTAGTTCAAGTTTGATTAGCATGCTATCGGCAGATATAAAAATGCATGGTTAAATATAACCGGAAATCAAAATTACGCTTACGCGGCTTAAGAAGAAGCTGCAAATTCATTCGGGTTTGTCTATAGACCCGTTCTGAATTCCAGAAATATAGAATAATGTATTTCCCTGCCTTCTTAAGGGGATGCATGAGAATAATAAGAATAGATAGGCATATGTGCGTTGGTTGGCAATTGTCTATTGAAACTTTGCAATCAACTAAGCATGTAGAAGGTTAAATGATTGGCTATTTTGGACAGGGGTTCAACTCCCCTCAGCTCCACCATCTTGATTATACCAAGTTTATTTATGCCGTTTAAGCGCTAAACAAAGACGTTTAAAGCATATTAACTTGTTTCATAAATAAGCAAGAAACAGGCATATTTTGCCTGTTTTTTTGCATTTATAAGGGAACTTAATAAAGAATTATGTTTCAAGAGCAGAGGGGTGTTGAACTTTTGCAAAATCATGAAAAATCGTGGAGTTGAGGGGAGTTGTAAATAAATATCATAATATGCAAATATTACCTAAATATAGCGGTTTGTAAATGGTTGGCTTTATTAATCAAAAATGTTGAAAATCACGGAATATTGGAAAATGAAAAAGATTGCTTCTCAGCAATCTTTAGGAAGGGGATGTGTGTGTAAATACACACATGCTATGTAAGGGATAAGTTGCGACTAAGTCGCACTTTAAATATAGCATAATCTACATATGATTACAATACGCTAGTAGCGTTAATTGATACAAATGTTATTGCTCTGACTGACGTGCTTCTTGAATCGAAGGGCAGGGATTTGTTCCATAAGAACAAAATACACAACAATCTCCATCTTTAGGCCTTATTGTTTTTTTACAGTTAGAACAAGTATAAAAAAACTGGCATGTTTCTGTTGGCATAGTCAGCTCTTCTTTATATCCACAATGAGGACATGTTAATACACTTTTAGTTTCCATAATTTGTCACCTCTTGCCTCTATTATACTTCTTATTAGTTTTATTACCAAATAATATCCTTTCGGGTATACTAATAAATCACAACTCGACTTTTTGTGACATGTTCTGTTTTTCTAATCATGAACGGGGTCGACATTCTTCTAAAAGCATACATAGGTTCACTTGATCCAGAATTAAATATATCAATAACAAACTCAATCTCGTGTCTACTATGAACGATGACTTTTGTAAATAGTTCATTAAATGGAAAATCGTTTATGGACTTTATTGGTTCATCATAAGGTTTTAAAAGCAATTTAACTGTTCGAATAATGTTAGAAATATTGTGGGATGTTAATATCTTATTCTTGTATGTTATATATTCTGATTGCAATCCATTTTTAGATTTGATAAGTTCATTTTTCACGAGTTTATCTAGTTCACTATCTGATGTGATTAGTGTTCCAAGTTTTGAGTCAATGGCCTTTATTTTTGCTTGTGTCGCATTCAAGTTTAAAGTTAGTTCAATGATTGATGGATGTTCAGTAAGTGCCTTAGAAAGGGTATTTATAAACTTGTTATTATCCTTAATAATATGGTTAATGTGTTTTAGTAAAATGGTATCAAATGTATCCGCAAAGATTGTATCATTTTCACATACTTTTTTGTGTTTGTTTGATGTATTTATTGTGAAATGTTTCAAAATTTTATGTAATTTAATCAAGAGAAGGGAAATTAATATGGAAGTGATTTCCGGAATCATCACTTGAAACTGTAATATTTGCATTTGCATCTTCTAAAAGTAACTTGGTTACATGCAAGCCAAGACCATTTTTTTGTTTATCTTGCCTAGTGCTAGTATCTTTATTAAAGATGTTAGCAATTTGCATTTTATCCATTTTGTCTCCAATATTGGTTATTAGAAGCTTAACATAATTTTCTTGTTTTTGTAATGAAATTGTAACAACTGAATCATCATAAGAATAGTAATAGGCATTTGTTAAAATATTTTGAAGGACTCTAATTAAGTCTCTTTTATTAAATTTTATATATAAGTTTAAAGCGATATCAATATCAAGTTTGATGTTTTTCGTTCGAAAAGTTTGGATATACTTTTCAATTTCATTGGATATAAGTTTAGAGGCATTGATTTTAATGTGTACGCCATGAAATTTCTCAGCAATTAAATCTGAGGCTATCGTTGTTAAATCATTCAATGAACTTATTATTGCTTGCTTATTTTTAGTAATATTTTCATCTTCTTGAAGATGGTGTTTTAATATGGTTAAAGGAGTTTTGAGATCATGAATTAAGGCATTTAAATTATCAATTCTTTTTTCCATAAGTAGGTCAATTGTATTCAAGTTTTGCAAAACATCATGATATATTTGATGAAACTCGTGGAACTTAAATTGATGATTGCACTCTTCATGGTTTTCTAAAAGCTTTTGTATGAGTTTTATGTCATGAACCGTCCTCACTTCTCTTTGTCTGCGACTATATATATAATATAAAGCGACAAGTGATAATGCTGTAAAAACAATGATATTAATAATAAAGACTTCATTTTCCCTGATTATCGTCGAGGTATTATTGCTATTGTCAATTTCAAAGACATATTCATCTCCATTTACTAAGTTATAGTATGATTTGAAATCAGAGGGGGTTGTTGTAGACTCGATAAATAGGTCACCATTTTTTAAGATTCTATATGTTGTATTATTAATATGGCTAAAGTGAATAGCAGATTCAATTGCGGTTTCCTCATCACTATATGACATCATATGAAAAAACATTTCCATAAACTCTACATTTTCTTGTTCGATTATTTCATCTCGGTAATAATTATTTACAATTCTTGTTCCGATATTTACTCCAATGATTACTAGAATAAAAATAGCAAAATATAGAAACAGAATGCGTTTTCTTGATAACAAGAATAAACTATGCATCGATTTCACCTACAAACTTATAACCTAATCCGTAAACCGTATGGATGTATTTTTTTGATACAAAATCAGCAATTTTTTTTCGTATATTTTTGATATGACCATCTATTGCTCGATCAAAAACGTTGAAGTCTTCATAATAAACGTTTTTCATAATTTGATCCCTTGAGAGAACTTGATTCACATTTTGAACAAAAAATTTTACTATCAAAAATTCAATTGCAGTAAGCTCTACAATATTATTACAAACAATAAGTTGGTTATCATTAAAGTTGAAAATAAGTTCTCCATTATTAAATGATATATTTTTCCTTGTTTGTATAAATTTATTGTAGTAATTTTTGATTTTGAATAAAATTTCATTTCTATTAAATGGCTTAATAATATAATCGTCTGCACCTATTGATAGTGTATATAGTTTATCATCAATTCCTGTTTTTGCGGTCACTGCAATGATTAAGCCAAGATAATTTGGTCGTAGTTTTTCAATCAACTCTTCTCCAGACATAATAGGCATCATCAAATCAGTGATAACACAAAAGTAATCGTTTTTAGAAAAAGATTTCAATGCATCAAAAGCATTTGTGCAAGAGGTGACATTGTACCCTTCTGATTGAAGCATTTTTGTAATTATTTTGTTAATTTCAAGATTGTCTTCAACAACTAATATATTCATCATTTCCTCCTAATATATGTTTTACACATATTTGACACACATTTGAAAAATATAATACATGTGACTTAAAGTTCATATACATATTATCATAAAAACTTAATTCATCATAGGAGGATAAAAAAAATGATAAAGAAAATCAAAATGGAGAACCTAACTTGTAGTGGATGCGCGGGTAAAATTGAAGATGCATTAATGAAAAGAGAAAATATTCATAACGCAACATTCAATTTTACAAATCAAATTATGCTATTAGAAACAAAGGATGACTTTGTTGAAAATAAAGAAGTAATAGAAATAAGAAAAATTGTTAATTCAATCGAAACTGGTGTAGATACATATTTACCACACGAAGGTCCCAGTGAGAACAAGAAACACAGATATTACAGTACCTTTTTCATTGGGTTGGTACTTTATGTCTTAATTAACTATATTTTTCCAATAAGTGGAATATATTTGCTTATTGGAACTTACATTAGTTATTTTCTAGTAGCGAAGAATATTATAGTGAAAACTATAAAAGGATTACGAAGAAAAGATTTCTTCAATGAAAATACATTAATGGTAATTGCGACGATTGCAGCAATGTTACTAGGTGAGTATTTAGAAGCATTGCTTGTGGTAATATTTT
Source organism: Mycoplasmatota bacterium (assembly GCA_018622675.1). Taxonomy (GTDB): domain Bacteria; phylum Bacillota_I; class Bacilli_A; order Izemoplasmatales; family Hujiaoplasmataceae; genus Hujiaoplasma. Next base: position 1,176,288 of record CP076020.1, on the reverse strand, counting down.
ATAGTTTTGGTGAATATTTACAAAATTATGCGGTAAAATCCTCTAAAAATGAAATTAAAGGTCTGATGGATTTAAAAGTAGATTATGCAAACGTGAAATACCAAGATAAAATTCTTTTAAAAGATCCAAATGAAGTACAAGTTGGAGATATTATTGTAGTGAAAAATGGAGAGAAAATTCCTGTGGATGGAATAGTGTCTAAGGGTGATACAGATTTGAATTCGTCTGCATTAACAGGTGAATCAAAACTTTCCTCTGTATCAGTTGGAGATAAAGTACTTAGTGGAAACATAAATGTTGGAGGAGTTGTTGAAATCACTGCAGAAAAAAAATATGAAGATTCCACTGTGGCAAAAATAATTGATCTGATAGAAAATTCAACGAACAAAAAAGCAAAAACAGAACAGTTTATCACTAAATTTTCAAAATATTATACACCATTAGTTACAATATTAGCTATTTTGATGTTTAGTATTCCAACAATTATTTATCCAGAAAACATGTATATTTATGCTTATAGAGCTGCAACATTTCTTGTAATTAGTTGTCCATGTGCACTTGTTTTGAGTGTTCCACTATCATATTTTTCTGGTATAGGAGCGAGTGCTCGCGAAGGAATATTGTTTAAAGGTAGTTCATTTTTAGATATGATCTTGCATGTTGATCAAGTTGCTCTAGATAAAACTGGTACAATCACCAAAGGAAATTTTGCGGTTGATTCATACACTAGTGAAGAAACGTTGAAATTAGCAGCCTCTTTAGAAAAATATTCAACTCATCCAATTGCAAAATCAGTGTTGGCAAAGAGTGAAGATAACCTCTACAAAATGGCAGATATTATTGAGGTACCAGGAAAAGGGATAAAAGGAACACTTGATGGTGAAATTGTATTAGTTGGGAACCATAAACTTTTAGATGATAACCAAATTGATTATGACAGTTCAAATGAAATAGGAACAATTATATATGTGGCAAAGAACAATAAGTATATAGGAAATTTAACCATCAAAGACGAAATTAAAGATAGTTCTTACTTATTTTTTAACAATCATTCAAATCTGAATTTTACGATGTTAACAGGTGACAATGAATCAACAGCAAAAAGTGTGTCCAATGAACTTGGAGGAATGTCATATTACAGTTCATTACTACCACAAGAAAAGATTTCAAAATTTGAAAATATATCTTCTAATGGGTATAAAATGTTTGTCGGCGATGGAATCAACGATGCGCCTCTATTAAAACAGGCTGATATCGGTGTAGCTATGGGTGAAGGATCAGAGTTAGCCATAGATGTCGCAGACATCATAATTATGGATAATGATTTAACAAAACTTAGTAAATCATTTTCAATTGCTTCAAAAACTCGCAGAATTGTAATCCAAAATATTGTTCTAACCTTGGGGGTAAAATTCATTGTACTTGGTTTAGCTTCATTAGGTATGAGTTCAATGTTAGCAGCTATCTTTGCTGATGTAGGTATCTCATTAATTGCAGTCTTGAATTCTCTACGTATTATATTTGGTAAGAATGCTCACGTTGATAATAAATATAGAGAACAATTATTCAATGTACTCAGTGATGCAACTATGCTAAGTATGTTAGACACACTTTATCAAAAAGAATGCACTTTAAGCGAACTAAATGAAACATTAAAAAAATCTTCAGGATTTTTAATGAAAAAATTAAAAAAACTATTAGATTTAAAAATTGTAGTTAAGATTCCTGAAAATGGCGTAACAAAATTTAAAATTGCTGATAATCATATTAAGTCAATCCTGAAATTAGCCCAAGAACATAAGAGTTGCGCTATGAGTGAAGGAGTTTAAACAATATGACTAAAAAAGATCATTTTATAAGAAACATATTAATTGGATTTGCAGGAGTTTTTGTGTTGATAATACTCACCTTAGTGATTGTAAACAATGATTCAGAATTAAAAGACTCTTATTCAGATTTTACAAGGATTATAGAATATTCAGAGGCTAGCAGACAAGAAAATGAATTATATGGAGTATACTTTTATAGTGAGACTTGTGGAGCATGTATATCTATTAAAGAAGAAACTTTTCAATTTGGAACAAATAATAACTTGCAAATTGATTTATTCATGATGGATGCTCAAAGAACTACAGGTAACCGGAGTGATATTAATTTGAATGGTAATAGTTTAAATTCTACACCAACGCTGCTAATATATAAAAACAATAGTTTGGTAGATTATTTCGTTGGGACAACTGAAATAACGAACTTTTATGAAGCAGTTTCTATTGGAAATATTGCATATGAATAGATTCTAGTGTGACCGCTCTTCTCAAAAAACTTGTCAAGTTTAATATTATTGTAATTTTTTTGGAATGGTTGTTAGGTCTGACATCCATTCCAATTTTTTTTATAAAACCGCTAAATTATTTGGATACTTTCAATCTTTTGATTGAGGGATAATGCTGACTGTGATAAAATTAGGATACGTATGATGATGCATTTGTGTATGCAACAAAGATATGAAATTATTTTAGACAAATAACATATTAATTAATTTATAAAATTAAGACGTCTCATAATGCAATAATGAGATGCCAAAAGAATAGAGAGGGTTAGTTTATGAAAGAGAAATCATCGCATAGTCACAATCATAGTGTTTCTAATATCAAAGTTGCCTTTTTGTTAAATTTCTTTTTCACAGTACTTGAATTGATTGGTGGTATATTATTTAATAGTATGGCAATCTTATCAGATGCCCTTCATGATTTAGGCGACAGCATATCTTTGGGGTTAGCATGGGTATTTGGTAAATTATCTCAAAAAGATCATAATGAGCAATTCACTTATGGTTATAAAAGATATTCTCTTTTAGCTGCATTGATTAATACAATTGTTTTGATTGTTGGCTCTTTTATTGTCTTATGGAATGCTGTTCCTAGATTACTTGATCCTGTACATGCGAATGCAAAGGGAATGATAGGGTTTGCTATCATTGGGATTATGGTAAATGGTTTTGCAGTATTGAAAACTAAAAAAGGAAAAACGTTAAATGAAAAAGTAATAAGTTGGCACTTGCTCGAAGATGTTCTTGGATGGATTGGTGTACTTATTGTTGGACTGATAATGTTTGTCAAAGATATCCATATATTGGACCCTATTCTCGCTATTGTATTCACGGTATACATTTTATATAATGTCTTTATTAACTTTAGAAAAACGATTTTACTTTTTTTACAAGCTGTACCAGAAGATATCAACATTAATAAACTTGATGAGATGTTCAAAGACATTAAAAATGTACAAGATGTTCAACACACTCATGTTTGGTCTTTAGATAGTGAACATCACGTTTTAACAACACACCTTATCATTAAGTCATCTTCTGATTTGAAAGATATTAACAGAATAAAACGTGAAGCTCATATGATTACGAAGAAGCAAGATTTTGAGCATGTTACTATTGAAATTGATTTCGAACAAGAACATACTGATTGCTTTTCCAAAGATTAATATGATTTAATGTGAGACTGATTAAAGTGTTTGTTTTGAAGAATTAATACTATAGAAGCTAGATTTTATATTTTTTCTTAATTGCGTATAAGAAAGTAAACTTAGGTCTGACACCATAGTAAACTTAGGTCGTTAACCCTTAAAATCGGCATAAACTTAGTAATGACAACACAAATGGACTGTATAGGGTATTTCCAACACTTATTTTGGGAATCATACCCATTTTAATAAAGGTTGAATGTCAAGGATAGGGGTCTTTGATGTTTAAGAAAAGAATTTAAAGATGATATTTCGTTTGAAGTATCGTCTTTTTCTTTTTGTTTTAAAGTGAAGTAATAGGGCAATCATTATGAGTTAATGCAAATATTCTTAATCTAAAGTGATCAAAGTTTCTATAGCCAAAGGCTATGCGTTTAATCACTTTGATTTTATTGTTCAAACCTTCAATAAAGCCATTGGTTAATTGTTTTTTGTCATAGGTAATAAATGAATTAATAATTTCTTCTTTCCAGTTTTTATAAGTCCTAGCGACTGTTTTGAATTCAGGTAACTTTGTTTGATATAAGTCATCTATAAATTGATTTATTACATCTCTAGCTTCATAATAAGATGTGCTATGCATCATTTCATAGAAGGAATCCTTTAAATCAATCGCCTTTTTCATATCTAGATCAAAGTGTCTTACTTTATCAATAATCTCTCTCGCTGTAATGTGATAACCAAGCTTATAATCTTTAAAATGCTTGGTTGAAAGATTATAAGTATAAGCCAATATATGTTTCCAATATTTCTTTAAATAATGATATTCATAAGTACCTTTTCGATATTTCTTCATAACCCTTAATCTAACATCTTGAACGGCCCAATACATCTGTCTAATAAAATGATACTTATCAGCGATTAATTTGGCCTTAGGAAAGTATTTGTGAACCAGTTGTCTATAAGGATCCCATAAGTCTGATATGATGCATTTGACCTTATCTCGCTCTTTTTTGTCAATATGGGAGAAGTAATACTCTAGGTTATGTTTTCTTCTGTTAGGGAAAACGTCAATCAGTTTTTTATTGACTGGATCAGTCATAAGAAAAGCATATTTACCATAGCCATGAGATAAATTTTTAAACTCATCTATACTCAAGACTTCAGGTAAAACTTGCCTCCTAGGTCTAATATGAGTTTTAATGTGTCTCATAACTGTGTGAAATGATATATTTAAATGTCTACCAACATCTGTGATTGATTGTTTAAATCCATATTCTTTGATAATTAGTTGTTTCGTATAATTACTTATCTTATGATATTTTCTTACAAATTGATTCTCTTCAGGAAAACGTTTATGACAATCTTTACATAAATATCTTCGCCGCCTATATAGAAGTATCACTTTATATCCTAAATCAAATTGATGTTTTATCTTTCTTATCCTGTAATCATGAACCCTCTTGGTTAAACAACCACAGTGAGGACAGACATGTTCTCTAATAGGAAGTTCTAATTTAATATACTTAGTCCCTCTTTCTATAGAAATATCTTTAATAATAATATCTTCATCTTTCAAATTAAATAATTTACTGATATAATGTTCATGCATGAATAGGACCCCTTTCGATTGGTTGTAGGTAACTTAATTATAAAGGATGATTCCTATTCATGCACTTTTAATTTATAAACATCTTTTTATTAACACCCCTAAGAAAATTATAGAACCTTAATAAAAAAACCATCAGCAATGATGGTCTTTTTTTTGGCTTTATTTAGAGATTTTTTCATATTCTCCAGGCGTATTATATTTAAGAGATGCATGTGGACGTTGTGTGTTAAAAAAGATGATGTATTCGTCAATAGCTTTTTCTAATTCTTTAAAGCTATTATAGATGTGACGATAAATTTCTTCTTTTTTTAAACTTGCAAAGAAACTCTCAACTACAGAGTTATCATATGGACAACCTTTTTTTGAAAAGGATTGTGTAATTTTGTTTTCTTTGAGTAATTTCTTGAATGATTTGGCAGTATATTGTTGACCTTGATCGCTATGAAATATTAATTCCTTTGGTTTGCTTCTAGATTTATATGTCTTTTTCATCAATTCGATTAACTCTGATGCTTCTAATGTTTTAGCCAATCTATGACCGATAACTTTTCTTGAGTATAAATCAATAATAACAATTAAATAATAATGTTCTTTCCTTACACGAATGTAAGTGATATCGCTAACCCATATTTTATTGACTTCTGGATAGTACTCGGATTTAGACATGATATTTGGTTTATATGAGTATTTTCTTTTATGATAGTTATTATAGTTTTCATCAGGTTGATTAGGTTTAAGATTCATTTCCTTCATTAATCTCACAACACGAGCGTGACTAATAATGTAATTATCCTTTTTCAATAGAATACGAATTTTACGGCCGCCAAATCTACCATCTGAATCCTTAAAAATAGATTGTATTAATGGTTTAAATTGTTCATCTTCTTCATCAACGAGATATACCGCAGGTTTTCTATTTTTATCATGATAGAATGTAGAAGTGTTTAAATTAAGTACTCTACAAATTGCTTTGATTGGATATTGCTTTTCTTGCAGTAAGTATACCAAATCAATCTTATTTCTTTTAGCGATATCAAGATTTGATATAATGTATTGTTGGATTTTATTTTCTCTATCAAGTTTTTCAATTTTTCTTTGATAATCATAGATTTGTCTTTTGCTAATAGATAACTCTTGAAATGATTTGTCTTTTTGCTTATCAATCCAGTTATAGATAGATGTCTTTGGAATACTATAATATTTTGATAAGTTGGATACGCTTTCTCCTTTCTGGTATTTTGTAATGATATTCTTTTTTAACTCTAATGTGTAAATCATTTATTTACCACCTTTCTAATTTTCAACTTTAATATTATACATTAGATGGTATAATTTATAAGAAGAGGTGGCTTTATGTTTGAAACTTGGAATAAATCTAAAATTAATAATCTCTTTCAAAAAGATATTGAACAGTGGTTTGATGTTCTTAATCATGGGCTTGAAAAAGATAGAGGATTTGATTTATCAGATCCCAACATAGAAAGTATTAGAGCGGTTATTAAAAAGGATTATATTGATTATTTAAAAAGTTGTGGAAACAATCAGAACACATATGCTTATTTTATTTTGCGAGATGATGGAACGATTGTATCTGTTTGTAGAATAGTGATTGTTGATGGTAAATACTATCTAGAAGGACTTGAAACACACAGAAATTATTATCAGAAAGGTTATGCAAGTAAGTTATTAAACAAAGTTTTGTATGAATTAAAAAGGGACAATATAAAAACCATCTATTCCATTGTAAGAAATCACAACAATAAGTCGTTAAACTTTCATTATAAAAACGGATTTGAAGTAAAAGGTAAGGATGATGAAGATACTATATTTGTCCTAAATGTTGAGGATCAAGTAAGAAAAGAGTTGTTTGATCATTGGGCGAAAAACTATAATAAAAGTGTCATCAAATCAGAACAGGAAGAAACATATCCATTTGCTGGATACTCTAAAGTCAAATATCAAATCATTGATATTGTTACAAAAAGATCATTTGCACATATTCTTGATATGGGTGTGGGGACTGGTGAAATTATGAGTCCTTTATACAATCTAGGATATAAAGTAACAGGTGTTGATTTATCAGAAAAGATGATAGATTTAGCCAAAAAGAAAATGCCGAATGCAATGTTTATTTGTGATACTTTCCAAAACTCTATAACAAAATTAAATGATCAGTATGATTTCATCATATTCAATTATTCGATTCATCATCTTGAATATCAAGTTCAAATAGACTTGCTTCTAAAAATTCATAAAAACCTTAGTAGTCAAGGAAGTATAATCATTGGCGACGTATCAACATTGAATAGAGAAGATATGAATAAACTACATGAAAAGTATGATTCTATTTGGGATGATGAAGAGTATTATCCAATACTAGATATTTATCAAAAAAGTGATTTAAAGAATTATTACAAAATTTCTTATAACAAAATAAACGAAGTAACTGGATTGTTTGAGTTAGTAAAAACTGAATAAAGAGAGATTAATAATTTTAAAAGAGCAATGAAAGATTAGGTGTTATCAATGAACGATTTGAGTATAGGCAACTTTAATGAAAAAGAACAACTGAATGCCTTAATTAAGATAGCGAGTTTATTAAATAGATATGGTTTTAAATGGTCGCTAGGGGCATCTATGATGTTGAAATTGAGAGGACTAGATGTATCTGTGGATGATCTTGACATTATTATACAGACAGATGAAATTAAGAGACTTGAAAAAATCATAAGTATATATAATTTTAAAAAAGAAGTTAGTTCAGATAAGTATCGTACAACACATTTTTATGAACTAAATATAGATAATGTTGATATAGATATAATGATTGGTTTTAAAATCAGTACAGATGGTAGCTTATATACATTCGATGATTCATCATCAACTGATGAAATAAAGATACAAGGAGTTACCATTTATTTATCTTCTTTAGAAGAATGGCTAAAAGCTTATACAGCTATGAATAGAAAAGATAAAATTTCAGTAATTGAGAACCACCTCAATGAGAATAGTATGAATTAGTTGTGAAAAATAAATATATAAATAAAATATGAACTTTTTAGCAATATTTATAGTAAAGTTAGTCTAGAGGTTATCAAAAATAGTGATAAAGTCCATAATGATAAGACATTTAGCAATGAAGTGGCTTCCAAAAGTTGGAGATATGGTATAGAAAACCATACACTCTAATAGAGGAAGCTTTTTTTTACCTCAATGGGGTATAACTTTATTGACAACTACCCCATTGGGGTATATAATAATGGTGTGGGTGGTGAATACTATGTCTAATAATATAAAAATAATAAGAGAAAACTTAGAACTAACACAAGAACAAGTTTCATTATTAACTGGCGTACCAGTCAAAACATTAAGAAACTGGGAACAAGAAGTAAGGAAACCAAGCGAGTGGACAATTGACTTAGTTATGGACAGATTACTAAGAGTGAAAATGGAAGAATATGCAAATATTGATGAATCCACAGGTGTTTTGTCGTTCTTAACAATTAAAGAAAATGTAAATGAATTGGCTAAAAATTATGATATTGATAAAGTATATTTGTTTGGATCATATATAAAAGGTACTGCCACAGAGGACAGTGATATAGATTTATTTATTGAATCAACATTATATGGTCTTGATTATTTTGGGTTTGCAGAAACCTTAAGAGAAAAATTAGGTAAAAAAATAGGGTTATTAAGTAATAGAACTGTCGAAGCTAATTCAGCGATTGAAAATGAGATAAATAAAACAGGCGTGATTATATATGATAGATAATCAATATATTGAAAGGCTAATTAAGTATTGCGATAAAATTAATGAATATATGAAACCAGTAAAGTCTTTTAATGAATTTATTTCAAAACCCGAGAAAGTAGATGCTGTTATATTGAATCTAGAGCAAATAGGCGAAACAGCTAAGAAACTTTCTAAAGAAACAAAAGAAGAATATTTTGAGATAAATTGGTCGAGTATTATTGGACTTAGAAATATGATTTCACATGAGTATGAAGGTATAAGATTAGAGATTATATATGAAATAGCGACAAGACACATTGATGGTTTAAAGGGATATCTAGATACGTAAATTAATAGACTTGATACGGATAAGTTTCATGGACTATCAGCTCCACCATCTGGACTTGAACTGGCTTCCAAAAGTTGGAGATATGGTATAGAAAACCATACACTCTAATGGAGGGAGCTTTTTTATATGAAAATCACATAAAAGAAAAGATAGAGATGAGAAAAAAACATATTGTCAGAGATAAGTCAAGGATATGCAGTGTGCTAAAAATACTTATAATGCACAGTGTCAGTATATTTTTACTAAAATAAGCTTCAGGGAATCTATAAAATTATTGCGTTTTGATACAGTCGTATCAGATTTTTTTATTTAGAAAATATGAAAAAATATTATATAGTTTATAAATTTCTTTATTTGGTTTTTGTGTAGAAATATGGGATTGAAAATGCTTACATTTTTTGTTATAATAAATGATTACCTAAGTTAAGGGTAGTTAATTTAAAATGATTAAATATAGGGATATTAATAAATTATAAGAATGGGAGATAGATAAATGAAAATTTTTAAGGATCGTAATAAAGAGTTAGAAATGGATATTGATTTATATTTAAATAGTTTACAAAAAGGTTCTAATACTTTTTTAGAAGGTGTAAAGTCATACCTTCGCAATGAAGAAAAACAATTTAATGACCGTGTTAAACAAATTACTGATGAGGAGAGAGAAGCTGATGAACACTTAGTGAATATAAAGTATGTTCTATTTAGATATAATCTTATTCCTGATTTAAGTGCAGATCTTTTAGAACTCATGGATTCTATGGATGATATTAATGATGTTGCCAAAGAAGTCCTTTTGGACCTTCAGGTTATAAAACCAACCATTGATCATTCATTAGTTGATGACTTTGGTCACATTGCTAAAAAATCTAACAAAGCTGTTGAAACACTTATTAAGGGTGTTAGGCTTTATTTAACTGAATTTAGGACTGTTGAAGATTATATTACAAAAACGAATCTCTTTGAATCAGAAGTAGATACTTTACTACATAATGTAAAGTTGAAAATCTTTGATGACAAAATGAATTGTTCTCTTAGTGAAAAACTTCTTTTAGATAGATTTGCAGATGAATTAGCTGAATTATCAGACATTGCAGAAAAAGTAGCTAGTAAATTGTCTGTATATAGATTTAAAAGGAGTATATAATGCTGGTTAGTTTCAAGGGGGTTTGTCGCCTATGGATTTTTTAGTTATTGGTTTATTTCTTTCAGCAGGACTTTTTATGGGATGGTCGCTTGGTGCTAATGATGCGGCTAATATTTTTGGGACTGCTGTAGGCACTAAAATGGTTAGTTTTAGAAAAGCAGCCATCATTTGTAGTGTGTTTGTAATTATTGGTGCTGTTGTAGGTGGATCTGGGACATCACATACACTTGGGAAGTTAGGTGCAATTAATGCTTTAGCTGGAGCTTTTGCAGTTTCTGCTTCTGCAGCTTTTACGGTTATGTTGATGACAAAAAGAGGACTACCTGTATCTACTTCACAATCGATAGTAGGAGCAATTATTGGATGGAATGTATTTGCTGGTTTACAAACAGATACTGGTGTTGTCGTTGATATTATCAAAACTTGGGTTTTCACACCAATTCTTGCGGCTATTTTTGCTATAATCATCTATTGGATTGTTAAGTATATAATAGAGCATACAAAAATTCATGTAGTTAAAATGGATAAATATACACGTTGGGGTCTTATTATTGCTGGGGCTTTTGGGTCTTATAGTTTAGGGGCCAATAATATCGCCAATGTTATGGGTGTTTTTATACAGGTATCACCATTTAATGATATTGTTGTTGGTAATGTTGTTTTTACAGGTGTTCAACAATTATTTTTACTAGGTGGTATTGCTATCGCTGTAGGTGTCTTTACATATTCTAAGAAAGTGATGATGACAGTAGGGAAAAGTCTATTTAAGATTTCACCTATTAACGCTTTTGTGGTAGTGCTTGCTACATCATTTGTTCTATTTATATTTTCATCAGAAGGATTATATAATTTCTTGACTTCTAGAAATTTACCTGCCTTACCGCTTGTTCCTGTATCACAGTCGCAAGCAGTTATCGGTGCTATTATGGGTATTGCCTTAGTAAAAGGCGGTAGAAATATTGATGTATCCAAGATAGGTAGTATTGGTGTCGGTTGGGTTTTAACACCTCTCATTTCAATGGTTATTTCATTTGTTGCATTAAGTATTCTACAAAATGTTTTCTTACAAACTGTAGTCGCTTAATCATATCATTTCATAATCAAGGAACTGTGCTTGTAGCACAGTTTTTTTCTTAGTGATTCTTTAAGAATTTTATATTTATCAATGAATCTATCAATGAATATGGAACTTCATTCTATCAAGTGATATTTGATAAGAGATGACTTCTTATTATTTATGAATTGTATGATAATTATTCTCTATATTTGCTTTAATTCAACTTATACGAAGAATTATTTTTTTTAAATGATATATTTAGTTTTGTGGTCAGGTCATGAATATAAATATATATCTTCTAAGTAATGATCTGTCTATATAAGAATATTTTCAGAAATATAGATAGTTGATTTATTTTTATAGATCATAATGCTATAATTAATAGAAGACATACTATAAACTGATTGAATATATTTTATATTTATTGCTTAGATTGAACTTTTTAAATAAAACTTTGATAAATCACTTTTATATTGGAGAGACTGATGCAAAATTTTAATTTATTCTTTTATTATAAGAACAGAAGTAAAATACGAAATAGTTATTTTTTAGAGTCTTTTTCAGCGAAACTTAAGGATTTTATTTTGCTTCATTATAGAGAATACAATTATATATGGATAGATCAGTTAATAAGAATTGCTAAATTTTTAGTTTTTTCATTGATCTATTTAATAATCATTCTATCAGTTAATTTTAATCATGATTCCTTACACACAATTGGCTATTCCATCTTTGCTTTTATTGGTTTTTTTATTGCGCTTGTATGCTTATCATATAATAAAGAATCACTAAAAGATGTAGAACATGATCATTATTTTAGAATGTTGTCTACAAATAGAAATGAACTTTTAAAAGAAATCATTTTGAGAAGAATAAACTATGGCTTTTTAAATTGGATGATACCAATGATCTTCCCTTTGTTTTTGTTTGCGGCAATACTCACAAATTTCTATTTAATTGTTCAATATATTGTGCTTTTCTCCTTATATTACTTGTTTCTCTTTATTATTGTTTTTTCTACTCAAAAATTATTATTTAAATATTTAAAGAAAACTGTCATTATTAGCGATATACTCATTTATGTTTTTAGTATCCTCATCGTCATTTTTCCCATATTATTACAAATTTTAATTCTAGTGACAGCTGAACTTTTTGCTGATTATACTGGGAATTTATTCATTTATACAAGCTTATCAGTTTTAATAATTTTTCTTTTGTGGAGTTTAAAAAAATACATTTATAAAGAGACGTTTAATTATAGTATTACAAATACTTTACTAGTTGCTAGTAAGAAGAATTATAAAGGAAACAAGATAAAAGAACCCCCGTTTTTTGTTGGCATGTTTTATTCAAAAGATGATTTTTCTAATCTTATTCTAACAAAAGATCTACTTAGTTTTTATAGAAAAGATAAAAGAGAAACCCACTCTTTGATATTTGTATCCTTAATGTCTTTAGTATATTCTGGCTTTTTGATATCTGCACTTCAAAGTGGCGATCCTATTAAAACAGTGATACCTATAGATAATATCCTTTTATCCATCATCATGATATTTTTTATTATTACTCATTATAGATATAAAGAAATTAATTGGTATAGCAGTGAAGGTGTGAATTTAGAATTATTTAGAAGGTTAAAACATCAAGTTATGAGTTTATATAAATCAAAGATTAAACTCAATGCCATAATTCTTTTGCCAATGATTCTTTTTTATGCCCTTTCACCAATATTTTTTATAATGACATACAATGATACGGCCATCATATATGCATTCACTCGAATGATATTTATTATCACTTATGCCATCGTTATATTAGAATATCCACTAATCAACGATGCAAAAAAAACAATACTTACTAAGTATAAAGATCTATTGTTTATGAGTGCGGGTGATTTAATCATGTTTGTTTTCTTTATACAGGGTATGGGCTTATCAATTTTACTAACATTTATGACAGAAAGTTCTTATCTTTCTGATTATTCTTATATTTACTGGGTTTTCATTGGCTTGATATTTATGGTGATGATTTCAATTAAAATTCGTTTCTTGTATATTAGAAGAAGTTTTAAACAAGTTGAGGTGTAAAGATATGGTAGAATTGAAAAATGTATCGTTTCAATATTCAAAAGATGATGTTATCTTAGAAAAAGCCAATATGACCTTTGATAAGCATAAGATTACTGTTGTTTTAGGTAAAAATGGTATTGGTAAAACTACATTGTTAAGTTTGATTGATGGCTATCTAACACATAATGATGGTCACATCATTAAAGAAGATGATCCTATATATATTTATGATAATCCTTATCTTTATGAATATTTAACTGGTGATGAATATATTGAATTAATTAAAAGGATTGGCAATAGACAAATGATTGATAATTTAAGTGAGTTGATTGAAGATTTAGAATTATCAACTTCAATGAATAAACTAATATCAGCATATTCACTAGGCATGAAACATAAGTTAGCCTTACTAACGGCTTTATCATTGAATTATCAGTTATATCTAATTGATGAACCCTTAGCTTCACTAGATCCTGATAGTCAAGCATTCATGATTGATTTTTTTAAAAAAATGAGAAAAAACAGAAGAAGTCTTATCATTTCAACGCATATGTTAAATGTTGCTTATGAACTGGCTGATGAAATAGTTATTTTTAACAATCGCAAATTAGAAAAATTTGATAATAGTTTTCAAACATATGATGAATTTAAAAAATTTGTAATAGATTCATTAAGAGTTCAAGAATTATCGAAAATGACTCAATAGACATTGATTTAATTTGCTTTTTTTTGTAAGGACTATGTCTTTATATAGATAATTTATGAAGAATTTAAAGAAAGTTCTATAAGGCATCTATTTGCATTAGATTGATAGATTAGGAGTGATGATACTTGGCCGCGATTATTATATTAGCTTCATTATTTTTTCTTATAGGCATTTTTTTAATTGCAGGAAAAGGCGGATGGTTAATTGCGGGATATAATACCTTGTCTAAAGAAGAAAAAGATTAATATGACAAGTTAAGTTTATTTAGGGATGTTGGCATTTTTTTATTGTCTGATCTATCATGATTTGTATCGTGGGATATTTGGGATATCTCGTTAATCAGGGGATTCTAAAAGAAAAATATATGCTTATATTTGCGATAGTATTCATTATTGTTATAGTTTTTTCACTTATTTTAATCAATGTATATATGAATGTAATAGCAAAGGAAAGAAAATAAAATTAATTCATTTTGCTATATTATAAAAGCCTGGTGAATCATAAAAAAACCATCATTTTGTAATGATGGTTTTTTAATGATATATGATTAAATAGTGAATTATCTTGTAAAGCCTTCACCATAAACTTCATGAGTAGTGTTAACAGTCAAAAATACATTAGGATCAGTTTCATGAATAAAATTTCTTAATTTAATATACTCTCTTTTTGAAGTAACGACAACTAGGATTTCTTTTTCTTTATCAGAATAGCCACCCTTACCATAATATATTGTAAAACCACGATCTAAGGTATCAATAATGTATTGTTTATAAACTTGATTGTTATCACTAATAATTGTAAGCTCTTTTTTTACATTCAATCCATCAATGATATAATCAATCACAAAACCATTCATTAAAACACCAAGCAAAGCATACATTGATTTTGTAACACCAAAAGCAAATCCTGCGAAAATAACAATTAATAGATCTGCTAAAAATATAGCTCTTCCTAGTGGTAAATGTGTAAATTTATTAATAATTTTTGCTAGAATATCAGTGCCACCAGTAGAAGCATCTTGGTTAAAAACAATGCCCATCCCTATTCCTGATATGATAATACCAAAGATTAAATTCAGTAGTAAGTCAACAGATAAAGCTGTATCTAAAACAAAAAAGGTCTCGAAAATAAACATAACAAGAGATAATAAAAGACTTGCATATATTGTTTTAAAGCCAAAGGCTTTTCCGATGATGAGAAATCCAGTGATAAATAAAATAATATTAATAATTAGTAGCAAGACACTGATGGGAAGAAGAGGTAAAAAATAATTAATAACAATGGCTAACCCCGTAGCTCCCCCAGTTGCTAAATCACTTGGAATTAAAAAGAAATATAATCCAGCAGCTACTAAAATAACTCCAATATTAATAAATATAAATTCTTTTATATTTTTAAACATATAATACCTCCATTTCTTTGCCAAAGATATTCTATCATAATCGTATTAAAGTATCTAGGATTTACTTCCAGTATTATAAAAGATTTAATCATATCATATATATTGTGATAAACCTTAATTAAGATATTTATTGTATGCAAGATATCTTACATGTCTCTTGAGTATTTAATACATCTTTATTTATGATAAACAGGTAAGTCAGTTTAATTTATTGTGTGATGATGCTATAATATTGAATGAACGTTAAAGAAAAATAAGGGGGACTATGATGAAATTTATTTCATGGAACATTGATTCATTAAACGCAGCTTTAACAAGTGATTCTAATAGAGCATTGTTATCAAGACAAGTGATTGATACGATCATGAAAGAAGATCCTGATGTTATTGCTTTACAAGAAACAAAATTACCTGAAAAAGGGCCGAATAAAAAACACATTGAACATTTAGCTGAGTATTTTAAAGGCTATGCATATGTATGGAGATCTTCAAAACAACCTGCAAGAAAAAGTTATGCTGGGACAATGTTTTTATATAAAGAAAAATATAAACCAGAAGTATCTTATCCAAATATTGATGCACCTGATACTATGGATTTGGAAGGTAGAATAATTACTCTAGATTTTGGAGAATTTTACTTAACTCAAGTCTATACACCTAATGCTGGTGATGGTTTAAAAAGATTGAAAGAAAGACAAGTTTGGGACCAACGTTATGCTGATTATTTAGCTGAATTAGATAAAGATAAACCTGTATTAGCAACCGGCGATTATAATGTTGCTCACCATGAGATTGATTTAGCTCATCCGGAAAATAACCATCAATCTGCTGGATTTACAGATGAAGAAAGACAAGGCTTTACTCATTTATTAAGTAAGGGTTTCACAGATAGTTTTAGGTACATTCATGGTGATGTAGAAGGACAGTATTCATGGTGGGCTCAAAGAGTTAGAACCAGTAAAATCAATAATTCAGGTTGGAGGATTGACTACTGGTTAGTTAGTAATCGAATTGCAGATAAAATCAATAAATCAGAAATGTTAGATTCAGGTAAAAGACAAGACCATACACCTATTATTCTAGATATTGATTTATAAACATTGACTATACATATTCGTTTTTTTATCTTACTAAGTATATAGAAAAGAAGCTTCTCATCAGAAGCTTCTTTATATATATAAATGAAGATTTTATCTTCCAATAAAGAATTATCAAGGATAAATATTAATTATGATATAATGACATTATAAAGAAATAAGAGTTGGAGATGTTTAAATTGAAGGAAGCTTTCCTGTATGAACAATTAGATCATCATATTGTTCGATGCCATGTATGTCATCATTTGTGTTTAATTCAAAATAATGAACGTGGTCTATGTGGTGTAAGGGAGAATATCAATGGAAAATTATATGCTTTAAATTATGGTAAAACGATATCATGTGGTATTGATCCCATAGAAAAAAAACCGATATATCACTATTTATCACATACATTGGCTTATTCAATAGCTACAGTAGGCTGCAATTTTAATTGTCGTTGGTGTCAAAATTGGCAAATATCTCAAAGTCCTAAAACAAACAAAAAAATTCTTGGAAACTATATAAGCCCCAAAGATCATATTCAAAGAGCCTTAATAGAGTCATGCTCTTCCATTGCTTATACTTATTCAGAACCAACGATTTTTCTTGAATATGCTTATGATGTGATGAACTTAGCCCATAAAAATGGTTTAAAGAATATTTGGGTTTCTAATGGATACATGTCCAATGAAACATTATCTTTAATTTTACCTTTAGTCGATGCAATGAATGTTGATTTTAAAGGATTTGATGAGGCAAAACATATAAAATATTGTGGTGGGTCAAGTAAGGTTGTTAAAGATAATTTAAAAACAATATATCAATATGGTGTCCATCTAGAAATAACAACACTTGTAGTACCAGGTTTTAATGATGATTTAGAAGAGTTAGAAAAAATAGCTGATTTTATTATCAATGATTTGAGTTTAGAAGTTCCGTGGCATATTACAAGATTTTATCCGGCATGGAAAATGACTGATGTTTTGCCAACGGATGTGAATTTGTTATATGATGCAAAAAGTATGGGCCATAAAAAAGGTATAAAGCATATTCATATAGGTAATGTGTAATCATTATTTAAGGAGAGAAGATATGTCATTATTAGGAAGTTTTATAGTGCCTCATCCGCCATTGATTATACCTGAGGTTGGAAAAGGTCAAGAAAAAAAGATTCAAGAGACTACCAATGCTTATAAAAGTATTGCAAAAAAGATTAAAAAACTAAAACCGGATACCATAATCATTTGTTCTCCTCATTCTGTAAATTATTATGATTATTTTCATATTTCACCTGGAAAAAAGGCAAGTGGGAATTTTAATCGATTTAATGCAAACATCCAATTGAATGTTACATATGATTATGAACTTGTTAAAACCTTAGAGAAATATTCAACAATGAATCATATTCCTGCTGGTGTTAAAGGTGAAAGAGACCAACATTTAGATCATGGCACATTGATACCCTTATATTTTATCAATAAAGAATATCAAGAATATGATATGGTAAGAATATCATTGTCTGGCTTGTCATTAAAAAAACATTTTGAATTTGGACAAATGATCAGGGAGGCTATGGAAACATTTGACAAAAAATATGTTTTTATTGCTAGTGGGGACTTATCCCATAAATTAAAAGAAGATGGTCCTTATGGCTATATAAAGGAAGGCCCGATATTTGATGAATATGTCATTGAAGCCATAAGAAATAACCAACTAGAGAGTTTATTGAATTTAGATGATACATTAGTAGAAAAAGCTGCAGAATGTGGATTAAGGTCATTTGTTATCATGGCTGGAGTCATCCAAAAAGAAGCTTTTAAATCCGAATTGATATCTTATGAATGTCCTTTTGGAGTAGGTTATAGTGTAGCTAGTTTTCTACCATAAAGGTGAGGTGGTCATATGGAGAAGGATCCTTATATAAAATTAGCAAAAGAATCATTATTTTATTATATAAAATATAAGAGAAAAATGGAGAAATCAGATACACTCGCAAAAGAACTACTAGAAGAAAAAGCGGGTGTTTTTGTATCTATAAAAAAACAAGGAAATTTAAGGGGTTGTATAGGTACAATACAAGCGACCACTGAATCGATTGCGGATGAAATTATTCAAAACGCTATCAGTGCGGGTATCAGGGATCCAAGATTTTATCCGATTCAAGAAATTGAGTTAGACCAATTATCTTTTAGTGTAGACATATTAAAGAAAGCTATACCAATAAAAGATAAGTCTGAATTGAATCCTAAAAAGTTTGGTATCATTGTTAGCTATCATCAAAGAAGAGCATTGTTACTACCTAATCTAGAAGGTATTAATAGTATTGATGATCAGATTAATATTGCTTTAAAGAAAGCTCATATTCGGCCAAATTCAGATTATAAGATTGAAAAATTCGAAGTCATTAGACATGAGTAATGGTGTAATAGTTTTAGATAGAGTTTTTGTTTTTTTAAAAGTCTCTATACTAGATAAGTAATCCTTATGTGGAAAACGATAAATACTATGTGAAAGAGGTTAAATTTGAAAATTGCTTTAGTATCTGAAGAGTTTAAAAACAAGAAAACGGAATATAATTTAAGGGTCATTCAGCATCGAGCTGAAGCATTAGCTAGAAATGTTGATATGATTTCTTTTGGTGAAGGTTTTCTTCAAGGATTTGATGCATTAACGTGGAAATTTGAAGAGGATAAACACATTGCTGTGTCACGTGACAGTGATGCCATTATTTTCATTAAAAATATAGCCAAAAAATATCATCTTGCCATATCTTTTGGCTATTTTGAACTGGATGAAGATGGTAAATCAATATATTGTTCTTATATGGTCATCGATCATTTTGGTCAAATCATATATCATTATAGGAGAGTATCTATCGGTTGGAAAGAACATCAAAAAACTGACTTTCATTATAGAGAAGGTCATGATTTTGGAGTCTTTACATACTTGGGGAAAAGGATTTCTGTTGCTTTATGTGGAGACCTTTGGTATAAGAAAAATATAAAAAAAGTTAATATGTTAGAAAAAGATATCATTCTTTGGCCCCTTCATATTGATTACTCTATTGACATGTGGGACAAGGAAAAAGTATTATATGAAAAACAATCATCCAAATTAAATAAGCCTGTGTTAATGGTTAATAATATATGTGACTCAAGCGATGGTGGCGCTTGTTATTTTATAAATGGAAAAGTTATCAGTGAATTAGGAGATGAAAGACCTGGCTTTTTAATTGTGGATATCTAATATTTTTTTATTGATGACTTTAATATAGTCGAATGATAAAAAATTTATTTAAAAAAAAAGCTTTTTTTTGTTACAATAGAAGAGTCAAAAAAAATTTATATAAATGAGGTTTCTTATGAATAAAAAACAAGCACTTAATTTTTTTACAACAAGCTTTAACGGAATGGCTATAGGTTTATTTGCAACTTTAATTATTGGTGTTATTATTGGTCAATTAGCCCAATTAGTGGGTCTAATTTCTTCATTAAGTGGTGTAGAGTCAAGTCTTTTGACCTTATCCTCAATACTCAAACAAATGATGGGTATTGGTATAGGTTTTGGAATCGCTTTTTCCTTAAAATTAGAAGGACTTAAGTTGGTTGTTACTGGAATATCTGGTGGTATAGCTACGGGATTTTATAATGATCCAATGGTTGCTTATTTAGTAACAATTTTTGTTTATTTTGTTTTAAGTTTTTTAATTAAAAAGAAAACACCCATTGATATTATCTTAATACCATTGCTTGGTGTATTAACTGCCCTTATTGTCGCTAAATTAATTGGGGCCCCTGTTCAAAACGCTATGAATTATATAGGTGAATTTATTCATTACTCTACTGAATTACAACCATTTATTATGGGGATTATTATTGCAGTGATTATGGGAATGTTACTCACTATGCCGATATCTAGTGCAGCAATCGCAATTGCCATTTCTATAGGTGGTATTGCCGGTGGTGCGGCAGTTGTTGGTGGTAGTGTTCAAATGATAGGGTTTGCTATTATGTCTAGGAAAGATAATAATATTGGTACAGTAATATCCATTGCTATAGGTACTTCGATGTTACAATTTAAAAATATCTTAAGGAAACCAATCATCTGGTTGCCTACAATCATTGTTTCAGCAATTTTAGGACCTCTAGCTACCCTTATATTTAAAGCAAAAGTCACATCGTCAGGTGCAGGGATGGGAACTTCAGGCCTTGTTGGACAGCTACAAACATTAGAAGCAATGGGTTATAATCTTAATGCATTTTTAGTGATAATTCTATTGCATCTTGTCTTACCTTTTATACTTGTTTTGCTAATTGATATCATCTTTAGAAAAAAAGGATGGATTGTCAAGGGAGATTTAATTGTATAAAGCTAATCGACAAAAAATATATACTAAAAGACTTCTTAAATGGAGTCTTTGTTTTTTAAAACCATACATCTAAAAACTTGAATAATAAAAACTTATTCGCTATAATGTATGGTGATAATAGATTAATCAGGAGGATATGAATGAATATAAAAGAAATGAGTCAAGGGATACATATGTTATCCATGAGTATAGATGATATGTTATTTGAAGGTATGTGGGAACTTCCCCATGGTGTGTCTTTAAATTCATTTATTGTTAAAGGAGAAAAAACAGCTATCATTGACGGTATTATTGGCTGGGACGGTGTACCTGAAACATTATATAAAAGCTTAGGGGAAATTGATATTAACCCAGAAGAAATAGATTATGTGATTGTTAACCATATGGAACCAGATCATTCTGGTTGGTTAGAAAACTTCAAGAAAATCAATAAAAATTTTACTGTATTAGTCACACAAAAAGGCGGACAAATGATTGAGCCTTTTTATGGAGACAGTGTCAATATACAAGTTGTTAAAGAGGGAGATTCTTTAGATTTAGGTGATGGAAAAGTTTTAACATTCCATCCAACGCCAAATGTACATTGGCCTGAAACAATGTTGACTTATGAAGCATCTTCTAAAACGCTTTTCACCTGTGATATGTATGGGGCCTTTGGTTCATTGAAGAATCATTACTTTGATGATGAAATGACTGAAGAAGAAATGAATTTGTATGAGGAAGAAGCCAAGAGATATTTTTCTAATGTTTTAGCAACTTTTTCTATGATGGTAGAAAAAGCCATTAAAAAAAGCAAGGAATTTGATATCGCAGTGATTGCTCCAGGTCATGGGCCAATCTATAGAGATAATCCACAAAAAATCATTAAAGATTATGAGAAGTATTGTCAGTTTTCTAAAGGATACGGAGAAAACGAAATTACAATTCTTTGGGGTTCAATGTATGGAATGACTCAAAAAGCTGTTGATTATGCCAAAGACATATTAAAGAATCAAGGGATAAAAGTTAATGATATTCAAATGCCACAAGCAAGTCAAAGTGAAATGGTAACCAGTGTATTTAAATCAGCAGGAATTATTTTGGCAACACCAACATATGAATATAAAATGTATCCACCAGTAGCACATGCCTTAGATGAATTGGGTAGAAAGAGAATTGCCAATAAAGAAGTCTTTCGATTTGGCTCTTATGGTTGGTCAGGTGGTGCCGAGAAAGAGTTGGCACAAATTATAGAAAATCATAAGATGAAATGGAATTTTGTTGAATCAGTAGAGTTTAATGGTAAAGCTGAAGAAAGTGATTTATCTAAAATTGAATCTGCTATTCACCAATTGATTGAAAATATGAAAAATAAAGTGATTAATTAATTGAGGTTGAATGTCAAGGATAGGGGTCTTTGATGTTTAAGAAAAGAATTTAAAGATGATATTTCGTTTGAAGTATCGTCTTTTTCTTTTTGTTTTAAAGTGAAGTAATAGGGCAATCATTATGAGTTAATGCAAATATTCTTAATCTAAAGTGATCAAAGTTTCTATAGCCAAAGGCTATGCGTTTAATCACTTTGATTTTATTGTTCAAACCTTCAATAAAGCCATTGGTTAATTGTTTTTTGTCATAGGTAATAAATGAATTAATAATTTCTTCTTTCCAGTTTTTATAAGTCCTAGCGACTGTTTTGAATTCAGGTAACTTTGTTTGATATAAGTCATCTATAAATTGATTTATTACATCTCTAGCTTCATAATAAGATGTGCTATGCATCATTTCATAGAAGGAATCCTTTAAATCAATCGCCTTTTTCATATCTAGATCAAAGTGTCTTACTTTATCAATAATCTCTCTCGCTGTAATGTGATAACCAAGCTTATAATCTTTAAAATGCTTGGTTGAAAGATTATAAGTATAAGCCAATATATGTTTCCAATATTTCTTTAAATAATGATATTCATAAGTACCTTTTCGATATTTCTTCATAACCCTTAATCTAACATCTTGAACGGCCCAATACATCTGTCTAATAAAATGATACTTATCAGCGATTAATTTGGCCTTAGGAAAGTATTTGTGAACCAGTTGTCTATAAGGATCCCATAAGTCTGATATGATGCATTTGACCTTATCTCGCTCTTTTTTGTCAATATGGGAGAAGTAATACTCTAGGTTATGTTTTCTTCTGTTAGGGAAAACGTCAATCAGTTTTTTATTGACTGGATCAGTCATAAGAAAAGCATATTTACCATAGCCATGAGATAAATTTTTAAACTCATCTATACTCAAGACTTCAGGTAAAACTTGCCTCCTAGGTCTAATATGAGTTTTAATGTGTCTCATAACTGTGTGAAATGATATATTTAAATGTCTACCAACATCTGTGATTGATTGTTTAAATCCATATTCTTTGATAATTAGTTGTTTCGTATAATTACTTATCTTATGATATTTTCTTACAAATTGATTCTCTTCAGGAAAACGTTTATGACAATCTTTACATAAATATCTTCGCCGCCTATATAGAAGTATCACTTTATATCCTAAATCAAATTGATGTTTTATCTTTCTTATCCTGTAATCATGAACCCTCTTGGTTAAACAACCACAGTGAGGACAGACATGTTCTCTAATAGGAAGTTCTAATTTAATATACTTAGTCCCTCTTTCTATAGAAATATCTTTAATAATAATATCTTCATCTTTCAAATTAAATAATTTACTGATATAATGTTCATGCATGAATAGGACCCCTTTCGATTGGGAGTAGGTAACTTAATTATAAAGGATGATTCCTATTCATGCACTTTTAATTTATAAACATCTTTTTATTAACACCCCTAAGAAAATTATAGAACCTTAATTGAAAACAGGCTTTTCTTGAGCCTGTTTTTTTTACCTATAAAATTGAATTATATATGGTAAAATAATAATAATATTATTATTATTGATACTGATAGAGGACAATGTATATATTAAAATGAATGCGATTACTTGATTTATTTCATCGTTTTCAATGGTTGGAAAAGAAGCTATCATTTATATATGATATATAAACTTAAAGAGTCAGTTATTTAAGACAAGGAACAATTATTAAAATAGAACTAGAACATTTGGGAGGAATAGAATGAGAATAAAAGCAAGGAAAGATATTCATACTTTGCAAAAATTAATTGGACAACACCATGATCAATGAATTTTTTTAAGGCGTATGTTTTGACTTTAAATTAGCCTTTGTTTAGAATATTTAACAAGGAGTGAAATATGTCGATAGAAGTTTATATCATTTATGGATTAGCCATATTATTATTGCTAATATCATTTTTTAAAGATAAGAACAAAACTAAAAAAGGATTAATGAAAGCGGGAAAAAGTTTTATGAAACTCATGCCTGTATTAATTCCTTTATTTTTGTTTGTTGGAATATTACTAGCTGTGATTACACCAGCATTTATATCAAGTATTCTCGGAGAAGATAGTGGCTTTTTAGGTTATATCATTGGAATGAGTGTCGGTAGCATTACTTTTATGTCGCCTTTTGTTGCTTACCCATTGGGACAAGAGTTATTAGCTAATGGTGCAGCTTATCCGCAGGTTGCTGGATTTTTGGTTACTTTGATGAGTGTTGGCTTGGTCTATTTTGCTATGGAAAGTAAGTTTTTCAATAAAAAAGCAGCTATCTACAGAAACTTAATTTCCTTTATAGGTGCCATTTTTGTTGTTCTTGTAGTATTGGTGGTGTATTGATGATGACTTTTGTAAAAAAGAATAAGTTTTTAGTTTTATCCATTATTTTATTAATCATTATAACCATCATTGATATAAATTTAACCTATACAGCTTTAGAAAATTCTGGTAATCAGATTTTGAGTATGTTAATGATTGTTCCACCTATATTTGTTTTAATTGGATTGTTTGATGTTTGGATTCCTAGACAAACCATCATTAGCCTGATGGGCGAGGGATCAAAAGCTAGAGGAATGATTTTAGCTTTTGTACTAGGAGCATTTAGTGCTGGACCTACCTTGATTGCTTTTCCATTGGCCATGCTCATGTTAAAGAAGGGGGCAAAATATTCAAATGTTATTTTCTTTTTAATGGTTTGGTCTTCTTTAAAATTACCCATTGTATTTTATCAAATTACAACTTTGGGTATGAAGTTTTCATTGATCATTAATATAACAATGTTACTTGTATTTATCGTCTCTTCTTTATGGGTAGATAAGCTTTTTACAAAAGATGAGAAAGATCAATTCTTAGAGCAAGCCAATCAATATTCAAAATAAAAAAAGGTAATTTCTTAATTGAAATTATCTTTTCTTTCTTTTATAGGTTTATCTATTAAAAAGGATAATACGAAAGCAATGCTTGCAAAAATAATCATACCTACAATGGCATAGTTGTATTGACTTGTTAAGTCATAGGAAATTCCAAAGGGTAAGGGTCCTAAGGCACTACCAATCACCATGAAAATTGTTGCAGCACCCCTAATACTCCCTAAATGTTTTCGTCCAAAATAGTTAGGCCATAAGACATTTAGGGTGACAGCTTGTACTGCAATGGCCAAACCATAGAATAAAATGAATAAAATAGCGTGGCTAGCGTTTGAAATAAAATACATGAGTATGAACATGGATATGATCATCATTGCCATAGTCGTCGATAAAATGTGTTTAACAGGTTGTTTATCGATGAGTGGTTTTGCAAGAAATGGAATAATAAAGGATGGAAGTGCAACTAATCCAATGATGATGGCAGCTGTTTCGTTTTCAATGCTTCTTAAATCCATGATTTTATAAAAATGGAAGGTCATTCCAGTAGTAAACATTGAGGGAATCATTGAAATGATACCAGCAAACCAAAATTCTTTAGTTTTTATACCTTCAGACAGTGTAAAACTTTCTATTTCCATTTTCTCTAAGGAACTTAAATGTAATTTTTGATCCTTGATAATTTGGTTTTCCATGGTTATTTGATAATCTTCAGGTTTATCAGCGCTAAAAATAAATACAAGTGGAAGAAATAATACAATCAGTATGAGTGACCAAATACGCCAAGCATTTTCCCAACCTATTTCTTGAATTAACCAATAGTTGAAAGATGGAATCAACATGGTGGCTATGAGGCCACCTATGGCAGCTAAAGAAATTGCCAGAGCTCTATTTTTTTCAAACCACTGGGGAACCAATGCATTGGGAAGTAGTGTGAGTGAACCTTGTCCAAAATACCTTAACATAAAAAAACTAAAAAAGATCATCAATATATTACTTGTAAAACTACTAAATAGAGTGGATAATGCCAGCATAAAACCCGCAACCATCATCATTTTTCTTGGCCCATATTTATCGGATGCTTTTCCCATAAAAATTAAAAGCAATCCACTAAAAACAGTAGCGATGCTGTAAGCAGAAGATATGGTTGTACTGGAATAAGGAAAGATGTTTTCATATTCATTAACAAAGACACTGATTGAATACGTTTGTCCTGGTGCGCTCATAAAAAAAGCAAGATTACCAATAAGCACTATAATCCAGCCATAGTATATTTTTTGATTTATTTTTTTAACGATATTTCTCATAGTCAGCCTCCACAAAGTAAGATTATAACATATAAGTATTAAACAAATAAAAAAAAGATTTAAAATCTTTTTTTTATAAACTTAATTTTTTTAAGATGAATTCAGCTGTTTCCTTATACCAAGGCATATCGAATTTATCAATTGATGCTCGAATATATTGATTGTAATTAGAGTTTTTTTGATTGTACAACAAAGTTAATGCATTTCTCATTAAAATCGTTTTACCCTTCCATAAGTAAGCCATATCTTTATATTTTTCAGTGAATTCTTTACTTGATAAAGTGAAAAGGTCCACAATTGATACCATTTCTTTACCGGATAATGCAAACTCAGGATGGATCAGTTTGCCCTTATTGATATTTTTAGGACAGACAAGTTGACATATGTCACAGCCAAAGAGTAAATAGTTATTTTCTATTTCTTCTTTACTTAATGCTTTTTTTGTTTGGTTATAATGGCTGATACATTTGTCTTGTATATAGCCTTGATCTGTTAAAGCGTGACTTGGACAGGCAACAATACATTTTCTACAATCGCCACAATCATCATCGATTTGAAATTTGATTTCATGTTCTATGCTTGTGTCTAGTAAGACCATAGCTAAAAACATGTACGATCCAAAATCCTTGTTGATAATAAGCTGGTTTTTCCCTAAGAATCCGATACCGGAAATTTGAGCAGCTAGGCGTTCATCAAGTGGATGGTTATCAACACCATAATCATATGCTATATTGAGATTATCACAAATTTTTTGTATTTTT
Source organism: Mycoplasmatota bacterium (assembly GCA_018622675.1). Taxonomy (GTDB): domain Bacteria; phylum Bacillota_I; class Bacilli_A; order Izemoplasmatales; family Hujiaoplasmataceae; genus Hujiaoplasma. The sequence goes on along the minus strand of CP076020.1, from coordinate 1,148,965 downwards.
TCTTTCATTACCAAGTGATAGTCCTTGCCAAAAGTATAAAAAGAGGGAATTAAATGTGTATCACTATGTTTGATGATGCGTTTAGGATAAGCAAAACCTAAAACAACCATGGTTGGATAATCAACAGATGGTATATGCTTGTTTAATGATTTAGCTACTTTTATATATTCTTTTGTTTGGATAATCCTCACTAAATCAAAATCTTGTGAAAACAGATTATATATGTCTTTTGAATTCATAAAACATCCTTTTTTTTATATTTTATTCATTTATATTTTATCATAGGTTTGTTGAAGAAGACAAACTTAAAAAATTAATAAGCTATTATAGTAAATAAAAATGAATAATTATGATAACATATATATAAATAAGGGAGTGATTGAGATGAAAAAATTGTTAACATTAGTTTTATCATTGTTTATAGTATTAACTATTTCTGCTTGTTCAGGTGATGATATATTAAGAGTTGGAATGGATTTAAGATATCCACCGTTTGAAACCACTGTTGAAGGTGAACAAACACCAGAAGGTATTAGCGTAGATATTGCTTATGCTCTAGGAGAATACTTAGATAGAGAAGTAGAAATTATTAATATGGATTTTAAAACATTGATACCAGCTTTAGAAGCTGATACAATTGATATTGTGATTGGATCAATGAGTATAACTGAAGATAGAGAAAAGTCGGTTGATTTTACAGATCCATATTTTTATTTCAAAATTATTTCTTTAGTGAATAGTGATTTTGCATTAGAAAATAATATTGATGAAGATTCAACTAAAGAAGATTTATTAGCCATTGATGATGCTAAATTTGTAGGTCTAGTATCTCAGGTTTCTGCAAATATTCCAGCATCTTATGGTAAAGAAGTTGTAGAAGCTAGTGATATAGGAACAGCAGTAGAGTTTGTTGCACAAGGACAATCAGATATATTATTAATGAGTGCAAACCCAGTTGTTGATGGATATCACGCAAATAAAGATGATACTATTGTTGTTTGGGATTCATTCTTATCTAGCCCGATTGGTATGGCAGTCAAAGAAGGAAATGATGAATTACTAGAACAAGCCAATGCTTTTATTAGCACCTTTAATGAAGCAGGTGGATTATATGATCAATTGGCTGAGACTTGGGATGATGTATTATTAGAAGAATTAGGAAGGTACGGACTTGAATTCTATATTAACCAATAAAACAAAAACCTATATATCTTATATATTGGCAATACTCACAGTTATTGCCTTTGTTTTGTTTGTAGCCTATAGACAAACTTCTGAGTTAAGGTTTGAAGCTTACACGCCTTATTTGAAAACCATTCTGAATGGTATAAAAAATACGATTTTTGTTTCAGTATTGGCTTTAGTTGGATCTATGATATTAGGATTTCTTTTTTATCTTTTACAAAAATCTAAAATAAAATATTTTAACGCTTTAATTGATGTTTTTACTGAAATTATTTATGGAACACCTTTATTGGTTATGATTGTTATTACAGCCTTATTGGTTGGACCAGCCTTTAACATTAGAAACTTAGGGTTTTTAGGGATTTTAGCTTTGATTATATATATGGCGCCGTATATGAAAAATGTCTATCAATCGGCTTTTTCTAGTATTTCGGAGGAGCAATATCAAGCCATGGATTTATTTGGTTTTACCCCTTTTCAAAAGTACTTTTATATAATTATTCCCCAAGTGTTAAGGATTTTAATGCCACCAATGATGAATAATTTTTCTTTAATTATAAAAGGTAGTGCTTTATTGCATATCATTACATACCTTGAATTATACCAAGCCTTAAATAATGCACAGTCAAAAACATTTGAATTTGTTGAAGGATATTTATTGATGTGGATATTATATTTACTTATCACAATTCCTTTGTCTCAATTAACTAAATTAATTGAAAGGAAGTGGACCTTATGAGAATAGAAATCAAAGATTTATCACATGAATATGATGTAGAAGTATTGCATGATCTAAACTTCTTTTTAGAAAAATATAAATCAGTAGCGATTATTGGTGTTTCTGGTTCAGGAAAATCAACGCTTATTCGCCTCATGTCTGGTATTGAAAAACCAACGAAAGGTAATATTTTTATTAATGGAATGAATGTTTCTGATGAATCTCATAAAAAAAGAGTGGGTTTTGTTTTTCAAAATCATAATCTTTTTCCACACTTATCATTAAAGAAAAATATCACCCTAGTCTTAGAAAAAACGAGGAATAAGACTCAAGAAGAAGCAAATGAAATCGCTGAAAAGTATTTGAATATGCTTCATTTATCTGATCAAATGGATAAATTACCAAAGAATGTTTCTGGAGGACAGGCTCAAAGAGCTTCTATTGCAAGAGCCCTTAGTATTAATCCTGAGATTGTTTTTTTAGATGAACCAACAGCCTCGTTGGATCCTATTTTAACCCATGAAGTCTTAACTGCTGTTGAAGAACTCAGAGATATTGGCAAAGAATTCATTTTTGTAACTCATGTATTAAGTTTTGTCCATGATTTTGCGGATTATGTGGTTTACATGTATCAAGGACAGATATGGGAACATGGTTTACCTCAGATATTAGATAATCCAAAAACGCAAGAGTTAAAAGATTTTATGCGAAAAGTGAGATAGTTTGATATAATATAATAGATATTTAATTAAAGTAAAGGAGTGATTTAATGATAGCTTTAGGAAGTGACCATGCAGGTTTGCCCCTTAAAAAGGTTATTATGAAGCATTTAGATGATCTTAAAATAACATATAAAGATTATGGTGCATATTCTAATGAAAGTGTTCATTACCCAGAATATGGAGTGAAAGCTGCCAAAGCAGTTGCTAATGGTGAATGCGAAAAAGGTATTATTTTTTGTGGAACAGGTGTCGGTATATCTATTTCTGCCAATAAAGTAAAAGGGATTCGTTGTGTCAATTGTTCCGAACCTTATTCAGCCTTAATGGGAAGACAACATAATGATACAAATATGTTGGCTCTTGGGTCAAGAGTCGTTGGCGATGAATTGGCAAAGATGATAGTTGATACTTGGTTGAATGGTGAATTTCTTGGTGGAAGACATCAAATCCGAGTCGATCAAATTAAAGAAGTCGATGAAACAGGAGAAATAAAGTAAGTAATTGAATCACTTCTTTAGAAGTGGTTCTTTTTCAAAATAAAAAACACGAAAAAGGAGACAGGATGATTAAAAACTACTTATTTGATTTAGATGGTACATTACTTCCGTTAAACGAAGAAGAATTTATTGAAAAATACATGACTTTAATAGGAAAAAAATTCTATGAATTGGGATTAGATTCAAAAGAAATGGTTAGAAGATTGTGGCAAGGAACCAAAGCAATGGTAGAAAACAATGGTTTAAGGTTAAATGAAGATGTTTTTTGGGAGATATTTTATACGGAAAGTAATAAGCAAGATGACTTAAAAACAAAACTAGAGGATTTTTATCGGAATGAGTTTAACCATGTATTCGATGCAACAAGTCCGAATGATTATAGTAAAAAGATTATTGAACACTTAAAGGAAAAAGGATGTAATATATTTTTGCTCACCAATCCAATTTTTCCTAAAGTAGCTACGATGAGAAGAATTAAATGGGCGGGATTGAGTCCAGATGATTTTACACATATTACCACTTACGAAAATTCAAGTTATTCCAAGCCAAATACTAAATATTATCAGGATATCATTGATAAGTTCAATTTGAAAACATCTGAAACTATCATGGTGGGAAATGATGTTCATGAAGATATGGTCGCATCAGAGCTAGGTATTAAAACATTCTTGGTTACAGATTGTATAAAAAATTCGAATAACCTTGATTATAGCCGTTTTCAACAAGGGACTTTAAAAGAATTTTATCATGAATTTTTATTTAAATATTGACAAAATTTAATTTTTAAAGTATTATGTGTGACATAGTAATCAGGAGGGCATCATGAAAAAAACATCATTAGGTGAATTGATTGCTGATGCGGTGACACATGGTATAGGCGTATTAGCATCAATGATTGGTTTAGTATTAATTATGATTAAGGCAGATAATACTTTAGCTTATGTTTCTGGAAGTATTTATGGATTTTGTTTGATATTTTTATATCTATCAAGCACTTTATTTCATAGTTTCCCAGAATATTTTAAAAGAACAAGGGCTGTCTTCCAAAGATTTGATCACTCTGGTATTTTTTTACTAATTGTTGGGACTTATACACCGATTATTCTACATACTCTTCCAATTAAATTTGCTCTTATATATTTAGCAATCATGTGGTCATTAACCTTTACTGGCATCGTTTTTAAAGCCATATGGATAAAAAAATATAAATATATACATCTTGCAATTTATCTTTTAATGGGTTGGAGTGTCATTTTTGTATGGAAGGATGTTTATCCATTTATTCAATCTCAATTGTGGCCATTAGTACTAGGAGGACTAGCTTATACAATAGGTGTGGTGTTTTATTTATCTAAGTTTAAGTACCATCATTTTGTTTGGCATTTATTTGTTATGGCAGGCAGTGTCTTTCATTTTATTGTCATATATCATATTATATAATATTAATTTAAACCCTTAAAATAGGGTTTATTTTTTTTATGGATAAAAAATATCTTTGTATGATATGAAATGAATAGATCTTATTATAAGCAAGCATATCTTTTGAATTCGAAATAAATCTATGAGATAATATAGATAGAAAAGAAAAAGAAGGAGTGAGAAAATTGAAACATAATTTACCAGAATTAAATTTTAATTATAATGACTTAGAACCTTACATTGATGCAAAGACAATGGAGATTCACCATACTAAACATCATCAAGGTTATATTACAAAATATGTAAATGCACTAGAAGGTAGTGATTTACTCGAAAAAGATGTTGAAGATGTACTTAGAAATTTAGAAGATGTTCCAGAAGATATTGTACAAGCTATTGTAAATAATGGTGGAGGATACTATAATCACAGATTATTTTGGACAATTTTGACACCAAAGAAAACTCGAATGAGCGATGATTTATCTAAAGCGATTGATAGAGATTTTGGATCATTTGATCAATTTAAAGATGCTTTTTCAAATGCAGCTAAAACCCAATTCGGTAGTGGATGGGCTTGGTTAGTCGTCACTGATGATAAACGCTTAAAAGTTGTTTCTACACCAAATCAAAATGCACCTTTTGAATTTGGTAGCCCAATACTTGCCCTAGATGTTTGGGAACATGCATATTATTTAAATTACCAAAACAAAAGACCAGAATATGTTGAAAATTTCTGGAATGTTGTTCATTGGGAGCAAGTTTCAAAATACTATAAAGAATTACTATAACCATGATATGATTTAGCCTACAACATAAGTTGTAGGCTCTTTTTTTTGCTTTATGTATGGAAATTCTCATAGTGAATGTTATAATATTTATGGTAAAGGTGGTAAGTAATGAAAAAGTGTTTAATTGTCGTTGATTATCAGCGTGATTTTATTGATGGATCCCTTGGTTTTGAGGGTGGTCAAATCATAAAAGATAAGATTATGAGTAAAATTAAGTTATACCGTCAAAATCATGATGATATAATTTTTACTAAAGATACTCACGATAAGAATTATTTAGATACAGAAGAGGGACAATATTTAAATGTAGTCCATTGTCTCAAAGGGAGTGATGGACATGCTATTGAAAAAGATGTAGATGCTTTAAGAAAAAAAGAAGATTATGTTTTCGAAAAAAGTACATTTCCATCTTTAGAATTAGGCAATTATTTAAAAAAACGTGATTATCAAGAAATTGAGTTATGTGGTTTAGTATCAAATATATGTGTTATATCAAACGCAGTTATTGCTAAAGCTGCTTTACCTAATGCTCATTTAGTTGTTGATGCTCAAGCGACAGCGTCAGCGAATCAAGACTTACACAAAAAATCTTTAGATGTAATGGAGGGGCTTCATATTGAAGTCAAAAACTATGAATAAAGCAATGATGATAGACTTTTATGAATTAACAATGGCAAATGGTTACTTTGAATCAGGAAAAAAAGATCAAATAGCATATTTTGATTTATACTATAGAAAAAACCCGGATGGTGGAGGATATGCATTATATTCGGGCTTAGAATCTATAATTAATTTTATTGATAATTTAGAATTTAACGAAGAAGATATTGAGTTTTTAAGATCAAAAAATATGTTTTCTCAAGGCTTTTTAGATTATTTGAAAGACTTTAAGTTTACAGGTGATGTATATGGATTTAAAGAAGGTAGTGTTGTATTTCCAAACGAACCTATTTTGACTATAAAAGCACCAATTATCGAGGCACAAATATTAGAAACCTATCTTTTACAAGTATTAAATCATCAAACACTCATTGCTACAAAGGCATCGAGAATAAAATATTCTTCAAAAGAAAAAACTGTTATAGAAATGGGTGCTAGGAGAGCACATGGACTGACATCAAGTATTGATGGTGCTAGAGCTGCTTATATAGGTGGAGTTGACGCTACGTCTAATGTTTTGAGTGATCAAATGTATGGAGTTCCTTCAGGAGGAACTATGGCGCATTCTTGGGTACAGATGTTTGATTCCGAGTATGAAGCTTTCCAAGCCTATGCCAGAATATATCCAAAACATTCAACTTTTCTAGTGGATACTTATGATACCCTTAAAATAGGGGTTCCTAATGCAATTAAAGTGATTAAAAACGTGCTACAACCAATGGGAATAAATCACTATTCTATTAGAATTGATTCAGGAGATTTAACTTATTTATCTAAAGAAGCACGAAAAATGTTAGATGAAGCTGGTTTAGAAAATTGTACCATCACAGTGAGTAATTCACTAGATGAGAGAATCATTAAAGATTTATTGGTACAAGGAGCTGAAATAGATATCTTTGGCGTTGGGGAACGTCTTATTACAGCGAAAAGCGACCCAGTATTTGGGTCTGTATATAAGTTGGTTGCTATAGAAGAAAATGGTCATATTATTCCTAAAATTAAGTTGAGTGATAATGTAGAAAAAATCACGACACCAGATTTTAAATCCGTGTATAGAATCATTGATGAGGACGGACATTTTGAAGCTGACTTAATCACACTTCATGATGAAAAAATTAAGGATAAAGAACCTTTAACTATCTTTGATCCAAATAATATATGGAAGCAAAAAACTTTTGAGAATTATCAATTAAAATGTATGCAAGAAACCATATATATCAATGGTAAAAGAGTTTATGAACTGCCTAGCTTGTCACAAGTTAGAAATTATGCACAAGATCAATTGAATGCTTTATGGCCTGAAGTAAGAAGATTTGATTTCCCACACCAATATTACGTTGATTTATCTAGAGGATTATGGACTGTAAAAAATAATATGTTGGAAAGTATTAAGGATGAATCATGAAATACATTCAAGACATAGAGAATTATCAACCTTTTAATGAACAAGAAAAAGTAGATAAAGCACTTATTTTAAATTTTATCAAGAATAATTCTGATCATCTATATAGAGAAAATTTAGCTGCACATTTAACCTCATCAGCAATTGTTATCAATCAAGATAAAACAAAAGTATTATTTGCTTACCATAATATCTATGATTCATGGAGTTGGGTAGGTGGACATAATGATGGTGATAGTGATTTATTAAAAGTCGCCATTAAAGAAACTAAGGAAGAAACTGGCATATTAGAAGTAGAACCTTATTTAGAAGATATTTATATGATTGATGTCATTTATGTGGAAAACCATATAAAAAACGGGAAACGCGTTCCCGATCATTTACATTTAAATGTGACTTATTTACTTATGGCAGATGATTCGCAAAAATTAAGGGTAAAAAAAGACGAAAATCAAGCAGTTGCTTGGATTGAATTAGAAGATGTATTTAATAAAATTTCTGAACCCAGAATGGTTCCAATTTATAGAAAAGCTTTTGATAAATTAATGACTATTTAAAAGAATCAATGGTATCGACCATGATTTTTAATGCTTTGATGATGACATTGTCACAACCAAGTTCTTCATCTCTAAATTTTGCTTTAATTGGAGAACAAGTTATAGAATGAAACGCATCTTTGATGCGTTTTTTATATGTTATTACTGCTAGACTTAGTTGGTCAGATTCATAGGCTGTTTTATTGGTTAATACCATGGATATAACGCTGATTCCACCACTAACAACACCACATAAATCTTCTTCAAACATACCGCCACCAAAGCCAGACATAGATTTTAAAGCATGTTGATTTAAATTTAATTGATAATATTCGTTCCCATAATATAGCATTGTTTCACTACAATTTAAATGTTTATGTTTTTTTCTAAAATCGACAATATTCATTCGATCACCTCAATATTTAGTATTATAACAAAATATAGATAAAAAAGGCAAAATTATTTTGCCTTTATGTATTTTAGGGTTTTAACAGTTTTAAAAGCTAGATAAAAAATCAATAAAATAATATAAAGAATTCTATTAATAGCTAATGTATAGTGGATGATTAAGTGAATAAACAATAAAATATAAACAATATATGCTAGTCTTTGCAAATTTTTCCAATGTAATCTATTCATCTTTATTCTAATGGTAATAAAAGAAGTTATAAACAAGGGGATCATGATAAGGTATGCAATGATTCCAAAGATTGTTAAGTCAATTTCACCTTTAAATATCCTTAATAAATTAAATATAGCGTGGGGAGTAATCACTATAAATCCTAGGATTGATAATTCTGTTCTGACAGAATATAGCTTCTTTTTAAACTTCCAATCGGGTAATGCACCCGCCATCATCACTAAGTAAAATATAGCTAAGCCTAAAAAACCTTTAATCCAAGGCATAAATATAACAAATTTTGGAAAAAATAAGCTCACTGAAGATAGTAATATAAAGATAATGTATAAGTAAGTATTGTATTTTTTTATAGATTTTGATTTTAGATAAACAATTAAACTGAGAATGAGTACAATAAATAAAGTGATCATTTTTTAATCCCTTTCTGTAAGTAGTTACTAACATATATTAAGTTGTAAAAGTCTTTTTGTCAAGTGTAATATATAAGTTGACATTATGTAAATATTTTGTTAAAGTATGTAAGTGAACACTTACATTAAAAAAAGGAGCGTAAAAATGAAAAAAATATTGGCTATAATACAAAGCCATCCTATTTGGGTATTGGTATTTGTTTTTGCTTTATTGATGATATCGGTCATAGGTGTCACTCGTGTTTCTGTTGCGACAGGTAATGAAACATTAGTCAAAGATGATACAGATACATTTATTGAAAATGTAGATTATCAAGAACAATTTGGTGGAGAAACGATTGTTTTACATTTAGAGCCTAGACAAGAACTCTTAGATTTAGAGGTGATTCAATTATTTAGTGACTTAGAAACTGACTTATCTTTTCAAAGTGGTGTATTTTCTTATCAAAGTCCTGCAAGCATAGTTAAGAATATATCAAGCACACAATATCAACAATTTAGATTGGGTATCAGTGAAATTGCCTTAGGGCTAAATGATTTAAGCGATATGCTGGCCAATCAGGCTAATCAATTAAATGCTATAAATAGTGATGCCATTCTTTCAGCGAGTGAAGAATTAAGTCTAGCATTTACCAACTTAGAGACTGGACAAAATAACTTGTCTGATTCTATGGTTGAGTTAGAAACAACTTTAATTTCAATTGATGATGTATTGGTGGCTTTAGAATCTGATTTGAGTAACGATGGTGAATCTGCTTATGCGAATCAACTCAATCTTGTTAATACACAAATGTCACAACTTTTAAACATGATTTCACAAGTAAAGGAAGTTCCTAATCAAACAATAGATGGTCTTGATTCTATGAATACAAATTTATCAGGATTATTCACTAGTTTAATTAGTGAATTAAGTGAAATGGAGACATTTGTTGATCAGTTATTGGTTTTATCTGAAAATTTAAAAACAATGTCTGAAACTTTGTTAATGATTGAATCCTTTTCAGATAGTTATTACCCTGGGATTCCTAGGACAGAAGAAACATTGAATCATGTCATTTATGATTCAGGCATAAGACGTCCTGTTTTTGACGTGTTTATTATTGATGAAAGTTATGTCATGATGCAAGTCACATTAAGTGGCGATGTTACAAAAGATGAAAAACAAGAAGTGGTAGATATGATTGAAGAGAGAATTGCTCATAGTGATTTTGATGGAGAATATTTATTGTCTGGTAAAGCAGTCTTAGATTTATCTATACAAAATTCAATGGTCACTTCTATGCAAAAAATGTTAATGTTATCAGTGGGCTTAATGATATTTATCTTACTCATAACCTTTAAGGTTAAATGGAGAATTTTACCACTTATAACTGTTGTATTAGCTGTCATTATGACTATTGGTATGATGGGTTATTTATCTATTCCTGTCACTATGGTTTCTATGGCAGTCTTTCCAATATTAATTGGGCTAGGGATTGATTATGCTATTCAGTTTCATCATCGTTATAGCCTAGCTTTAGAAGAGGAGAAAATCAATGAATAAGTATAAAAAAGCTTTAATAAAAACTTATATTGAAATGACACCCGCTATTTTTGTAGCAATGGTAGCGACAGGTTTAGGCTTTTTGGCTTTATTTACATCTGATGTGCCTATGATTGCGGATTTTGGAAAAATGTTAACCATTGGTATAGTTGTTAGTTTTATTGTGGCCTCTCTTTTTCTATTGCCTTTACTCTTTGTAAAAGACCAGCATTTTCCCAAAGAGAAACAAGTAAGTCAATCAAAAAAAGAAAATAAGGGATTCTTATATAGAATGACAATGAAGATTTTAAAACTCAAATATCTAATGATTATTCTTGCTTTTGCTTTAGCAATCACAGGAATTGTGTTGGATCAGTTGGTTAGAGTTGAAACAGATATAGAAACATTTATGCCACAAGATTCTCAAGCGTTAAGCGATATTCATGAACTAAGAGATAGAATGGGTTCAACTGATCAAATCGCCATTGTTTTCAAATCAGACAATATGATATCAGATGAAAATTTAGTCTTAATCTCTCATGAAGTTGATTATTTAAAAAACCAGTATGCTGATAGTATTGTTCAAGTCAATTCTTTACTATCTTTGGCTGATACTATGGGAAATGAAATCAACGAAACCAGTATGAATCAATTAATCCAGACGTTGCCCGAGGAACAAACTAAAGTGTGGATAAACAAGGACCATAGTGAAATGGTTGTCCAATTAATGATAGAAAAAATGGAAACTAATGACTTAGATATGTTTCTATCAGAGTTAGACAAATATTACCAGGGTATTGAATCTAATGAGATAAATATCTCTATCACTGGTCAAGCTGTGATTGATGTATCTATGGTCTCTTCACTAACAAGCGGAAGATATACAATTACTTTACTGGGTATGTTAGCGGTGTTTTTAGGTTTATTGATTATTTATAGAAGTCCTATAAAAGCAATCACTCCTTTAATTCCAATCACATTGATTGTTGGATGGTCAGGATTAATTATGTATACTTTAGATATTGCATATACTCCATTAACGGCGACATTAGGGGCTTTAATTATTGGAATAGGTACTGAATTTACCATATTAATTATGGATCGTTTTTATAAAAATAAAAAAGACTATTTACCAATAGATGATACCATTGCTGAAACTGTTCATATGATAGGAAAACCAATTTTAATATCCGCTATTACAACCATTGGTGGTTTTAGTGCATTAATGATTTCTGACTTTGAAATCCTAAAAAACTTTGGTATAATGACTGTAATCAACCTTGTATTAGCGATAGTGTCTACATTGCTAATCATGCCTGTTGTTTTATATTTTCAAACGAAACTGTCAATGAAATTTCAAAAATAGAAGAGGTTTAAAATGAGAGATACCAAAAAAAAGATTATGAATGCCAGTATGAAACTTTTTGAAAAAAAAGGATATTTGGAAACCACAACGATTGAAATTGCAAATTTAGCTGGTGTTGCTGAAGTGACTTTGTTTAGGAATTTTAAATCAAAAAAGGATTTGTTTGAAGACAGTCTGCGGTATCACTTATCCGTTCAAATGAATGAAAATATAATTAATCAAATGATTCAATTACCTACAGAAGATTTTTATAGGAATTTATTAAAAAACAGAATACAAGTAGCCCTTAGAAAAAAGAAGTTGTTAAGGTTAATTATTAACGAATCATTTTCAGATCATTTGCCAAGTGACTTAAAGTTCACAGATATCATCTATAAACATTTAAAAGATGTTATTACCAAACACGAAAATTATCATCAATTAAAAGTTTCTTCTGAAAAGAATGCAAGGATGATAGCGGGTATATTATTATCAGTTGTTTTTATTCCTGGTTTTGTAAAAGAATCTATTGATGATTTAATTAATGATTATTCAAAATTGTTTATATAAAAAAATGCATCGCTCATCAGCGATGCATTAATCATTTATATGACTTAATATTATTCAGTACGACTTCCGAGTTCACGGTTAAGAATATATAATCCTTTTCCGTCCATCATTTTGACTTTGTCAATAAGTTCAGAGAAATTTGCTTCCTCTTCAACTTGCTCATCAATGTACCATTGTAAGAAAGAAACACTTGCATAATCATTTAATTCAATTGCAAGGTCCATAAGTTCGTTGATTTTCTTAGTGACTTTCTTTTCATGAGCTAATGAAGTTTCAAGTACTTCTAAAACAGAGTTGAAATCATTTTTTGGATTACCAAAACCTGTGATTTCTACATTTTGTCCGCGATCATTTAAGTAAGTCATAAATTTTTCTGCATGTTCAACTTCCTCTTTGTATTGAACATTAAACCAATGTTCAAATCCTGAAAGTGATTGTCTAGCAAAATAATTTTGCATAGCTAAATATACATGTGCAGATTCTAATTCAAAGTTTAATTGTTTGTTGATGGCTTTTACCATTTTTTCATTCATATAATCATCTCCTTCACTATTAATTATAACAAAAATAAATTTATAAGCAATTATATTGGCTTTTTAAAGTTCTTGATCATTAACCTTATTTAAATATTCATTAATAGGCTCTATGACTTCTTTTATAGTGCCTTTTTTAAATGGATTGTTTAGTCCAGTTGACTCTACTAGTTCAACAAAACTCTTTGATCCACCTAGGCGACATAATTTGATGTATTTTTCTAAGGCTAAGTCATGATTTTCTTGACTCAATACAAAGAATTGAAATGCTAAAACTTGTGCGAGTGTGTAATCAATATAATAGAAAGGTACTGAGAAAATGTGACCTTGTTTAAACCAATAAGTTCCTTTTTCCATAAAAGTATCATCATCATAATCTTTGAATGGTAGATATTTCTTTTCAATCTTTCTCCAAGTTGATTTTCTTTCATCAGGTGTCATATTTGGATTATTGTAGACTTCGTGTTGAAATTCATCAACAGTGACACCATAAGGCAAGAAAGATAATGAACTGTCTAAATGATAAAATTTATATTTATCTGTATCTTCTTTAAAGAATTGGTCAATCCATGGCCAAGCTAAAAATTCCATACTCATTGAATGTATTTCTGCAGCTTCCATGGTTGGCCAACGATAAGACGGTAGAAGGTCTCTGCTTGAATATATTTGGAAAGCATGACCAGCTTCATGGGTTAAAACATTCACGTCGTGGCTTGTTCCATTAAAGTTTGCGAAGATGAATGGAGACTTATAATTTGGAATATAAGTACAATAACCGCCACCAGCTTTTCCGGGCTTGCTGTCTAATTCTAACAATTCATGGTCTAACATGAAATTAAAGAATTCACCAGTTTCTTGAGACATCTCTTCATACATATTTTTAGCAATGTTTACTTGCCATTTTAAGTCGCCCTTAGGTGTAGGGTTTCCTGTTTTAAATGATAGTGCTAAATCATAAGATTTTGGTGATTCAATACCGATTCTTTTTGCTTTTCTCTCAACTAGTTCTTTGACTACTGGTACAACTTCATGATAGATTTGATCACGGTAGGTTTTTACATCTTTTGCAGTGTAATCTGTTCGGCCTAGTCGATCATAACCAAGTTGTACAAAATTATCATAGCCAAGTGTTTTTGCAATTTTATGACGTGTTTTTACCATTTCATCATAGATGTCATCTAACTCTTTTTCGTTTTGTTCAAAGAATTCAGACGTTTTCAATTGAGCTTGATGTCTTGTTTCTCTATCTAGGCTTTGTAAAAACGGTCCCATTTGCGTTAGGTTGTAAATTTTACCTTCAAACTCAATTTCAGCGCTAGCCAATAATTTAGAATACTTAGTACTTAACCTATTTTCCTTTTGTAAATCGGGAATGATTTCTTCAGAAAAGGTTTTTTCTTGTAATTCGGCTTGTTTAAATATTAACTGACCAAATTTTTCTTCTAAGGCTTTACGATTTTTAGATTGAATTAATTTTTTTGAAAACTGGTTGTTATACATTTGTAACTTAGGCCCGTTTTCATCAAAGAAATCTTGTTCTTCTTGATAAAATTCATCCTTGGTATCAAGACTATTTCTAATTGATACTAAAGTGGACATTGAATCTAGTTCGTCATTAATTTTGAAGTATTCTTCAATAACTTGAATTTCACTTTCTAAATCAATGTCATCACCAATTTTACTTAGTAATTCTTCCATTTGTTTTTGATATTTTTCAATATCTGGTCTTTGGTACTTGTAATCTTTAAATTTCATTTTCAATTCTCCTTTAACGATAATTAATTTAATTTTACCATATGTTATCTATATATGCGAATAGCTAGTGACGACTTTTAAAAAAAATCCTAAGAATAATCTTAGGATTTTACGAAGTCATTATTATTTAAAACATGACTGCTAATAGTAAAGAAACTGTAGTCATTAACTTAATTAAGATATTCAGTGATGGACCCGATGTATCTTTTAAAGGATCACCAACAGTATCGCCAGTAACACTAGCCTTATGTGCAGCTGAACCTTTTCCCCCGTGATGTCCATCTTCGATATATTTTTTAGCATTATCCCAAGCACCACCACTATTAGCCATGAAAATAGCTAACATGATACCCGTAATCAGGGTTCCAGCAAGTAATCCGCCTAAGGCTTCAGCGCCAAATACAAAGCCAACAACAATAGGTGTTAATATAGCAAGTAAAGCTGGCGCTATCATTTCTTTTAATGCAGAGTCTGTTGATATAGCCACGCATTTTGAGTAATCTGGTTTGGCTTGACCTTCTAATATACCAGGAATTTCTCTAAATTGTCTTCTAATTTCATCTATCATCTTGTTGGCTGCTTTTCCAACACTAAATATGGTCATAGAACTGAATAAGAAGGCTAGCATACCACCTACAACAAGACCGGAAATGACATGTGAATTAATTAAGTCGATTTTAGTTAAGTTTGCTTTTACAGCATATGAAGAGAATAAGGCAAGAGCAGTCAAAGCTGCACTACCAATAGCAAAACCTTTAGCCACAGCAGCAGTTGTGTTACCAACGCTATCTAGTTTATCGGTGATCTTTCTAACATTTTGATCCATATTTGCCATTTGAGCGATACCGCCTGCATTGTCGGCGATAGGTCCATAGGCGTCAACACTAACAGTCATTCCCGCGGTTCCTAGCATACCGACAGCTGCTAAACCAATACCGAACAAACCTCCAAATTCAAAGGCTAAAATAGAACCTAAGGCAATGGCTAAGATAGGGAAAACAGTGCTTTGCATACCAGTAGCCACACCAGCTATAATATTTGTTGCATGACCGGTTTCTGATTGCTTGGCAATTTCTTTAACAAATTTGTATTTTTCAGAAGTATAATATTCACTAATAAAGGCAATAAATAATCCAACTGCAAGACCGATAATAATACTATAAAATGGTCCTAAGTTTGATGGTAGTTTTGCAAGTCCAGTATCATACTGGTTAATTTTAAATAAAAGTGTAATGATAAAAGAGCCTAAAACAAAGAATAAAGCACTCATATAAGTTCCTAGTTTTAAAGAACGATGGGGGTCACTATTGGCTTTGCTTTTTACAAATAAACTTCCAAGAATAGAAGATAAAATCCCTGTGCCTGCAATCATTAAAACATATAAGACTCCTTGTGTTTCAAACCATAAAGCACCTATTGTCGCAGCACCAATGATTGAAGAAACATATGATTCTAATAAGTCTGAGCCCATTCCAGCAACATCACCAACATTATCACCAACATTATCAGCAATAGTCGCCGGGTTTCTTGGATCATCTTCGGGTACATCTAATTCAATCTTACCAACCATATCGGCCCCTACGTCTGCGGCCTTAGTGTATATACCACCACCTACTCTGCTAAATAAAGCAATGGTAGAAGCACCCAAAGAGTAACCAGCAGCAATACTGATGGATTCATCTGCAGTTAATCCAAAGGCTGTATTAGCCATAAAATATACAATGATTAAACCGAATAATCCAAATCCAACAACACTCATTCCCATGACTGATCCACCTTTAAAAGCAACGTTTAATGCTTGGTTCATCCCATGGTTATTTGCGGCAGTTGCGGTTCTTGAGTTGGCTTCAGTTGCGGTTTTCATTCCGAATAAGCCTGCGGCACCTGAAAATGTAGCGCCCAGAACAAAGGCTATAGCACTTCCTAAACCTAAAGCTATCCAAAGGCCGAAAAAGCCAATAACAACAAAAATAATAATGAGTCGATATTCTCTAGTTAAAAAAGCATTGGCTCCGTCTTTTATAAAACCGGCTATTTCTTTAACTTTATCAGTCCCGCTTTCATAAGATAAGACTTTTTTAAATGAAAGTATCGCAAAAATAATTGCTAGTAAAGCTAATGTACCAGCAATATAAATTAAGTAGTTCATATTTCCCCCCTAAAAGAATATATTTTTTAACATTTTATCACTTTTAAATAAAAAATCAATCAAGTTTCTTAATTCTCTTGGATTTGTTTGCTTTTAATTTTTGATAAAGTCAAAATTAAACCTAAAGCGATTGATAAGAAACCAGCCATTAAAACACGATAGTGTTCAGGTAGTAAAAAGGTAATAGTATGAGCAGGTATCCAAAAGAATGGAATTGTTTTTAATAATACAAATTCAAAGAAATTTTTCCAATTGATTTCATTGGTAATTTTATGGATAGGTATCTTAACCATTTCTTTCACTTGTCCTTGTCCTAAGTCGATATAAGTATCAGTAACTCTATGTAATAACATAAAAGCAGGTGCAAATGTCAAATTCATGATGAAAGAAATTAAAAAGGCTTGATAGAGGTTATTGATAAAACCAGTTTGATTTAATTGAGGTAATAATTGATTATGGATAGAATCTAGGACACCCTTAGAATAAATGTTAAACATTAAGACAAATCCTAAACCTAAAAATCCCCAAACAATGAATTTATAAATTAAACCTTTTTTATTAAAATACTTTCCACTTGTTATTCTAGATGCAATGCATTCACCTGTTGTAGCTAAAATAGATGTTTTGATAAATCCTAAAATATATGGATGATTTTTTGTTTGTGTTTCAATATATAATCTTGTTGATTCAAAAACAAACAAAGCAATGATTATAAGAATATAAAATATCAAAATTATGTCTTTTTTTTTCATTTTTTTTCGCTCCTTCATATTTTTTTTTATTAATTTCTTCTATCTTAACATAAATCATATAAAATATGTATAATTAGTATAGAGAGGTGAGCTATGAAAAACTTAAAAAATTATTTAGAAAAATATGACAACCCAAGAATTTTAGATATAGGTTCTGGTAAAGGTGACTTCATCAAACTTATTGATTATATATTTCAAGATTATCAAGAAATAATAGGTATAGATATTGTGGATTATTTATTGGAAATGGATGAATCAGCCTTTAATCATAATCCTAAGATTAAATGGATGGGAAAAGAAGTTCTTGATACTAATTTTCCGAAAAATAGTTTCGATATTATTTCTTTATCAAATACTTTGCATCATATCAAAGATATAAAATCCATGCTTGAGCAAATGGTTTATATGTTAAAACCTAATGGAATGATTATAGTTAATGAGCTTATGGCCGCAGAAGATTTATCAGATAAAGAGATATCACATCAATTATTGCATTCGTTCGCAGCTAAAATTGATCACGAAATAGGCATGTTACATTCACAAGTTTTTTCTAAAGAAAATATTATTCAAGCCATAGAGATGTTTTCACCTTGGCCAATTGTGGATTATTGGAAGTTAGAAACAAAGACTTTTGATAAAGAAATAACCATAGATGATTTATATCAATTAATTGATGGCTTACTATTAAATGTAAAAGACCATGATAAATATTCTTTATATAAGGAAGAAGCTGAAAGCTTAAAAGCATATTTGAAAGAGAATGGTTTTAGTTTTGCTCATCAATTGTGTCTTGTTTTAAAGAAATCTTAAGAAATTTTTAATGACATCATGAAGGAGTGTTTATGGCAAAAAAAATAATCACATTATCAGTATTTGTATTTTTCTTTTTAGCTTTGATAAGCTGTGGATTAAATACTGAGGATACAAATACATTAGATATAAGTACAAGCAAAGATAGTGAAGAGACGTCTATTGACGATATAACAATATCTGATAAAAGAAATTTATCATTCATTGGAACTTCTGATGAATATATTGTTGATAATCAAAAGAACTTTTCCTTATATTATACAAGTCAAGGAGAAGTTCCTTATGTTGATATTGAATCCTTCTTTTCTTTAGTAGAGGGAGCGGTAGAACCAAATTTATTAAACTTTGAATCCGATAGCAGTGATTCATTAGTGATTTCATATGAAAGTCGGTATTTAGATGTAGATGGTGTCACGATGATTACTGATGTTCATTCTGCGTCTTTAGACTTTACAAATCATACAATGACTGTTTCAAATTATGATTTTTTTTCAGGGTACATGGCTCAGACTGAATCTGATTATGGAGAAGGTTTAAATTATGTCGATGCTGATTATGTTGATGGCGAAGAAGTTGTTTTTAATTTTAATGATTATGACATTGATATTTTAACTTTGGATGAGGAAGAAGATACACTATTTTTAATGCCCTTGCATATTGCTAATATTATATTTATGAGTGATATCTATTATCAAGTTTATTATAATGGCGATGCCTTATATGGAGTAGATACTTTTGCATTAAGTGGTTTTGATGAGGATATTATTGATATGATTCATAATTCTTCATATAATCATAAAGAGATGCCAGCGGATGTTAAGCTAGCGAGTTATAATGCCATGGCATTTATCATGGATTATTTTTACGGGCTAAAAAATGAAAAAGATTATCAATCTTTTTATGAGGTTTTAGAACCAAGAAAAAGCCAATACCTTAATGGAGAAGACCAAGATTTATATGATCAGATTTTTGACTTAGTTTATGAGATGGATGACTTGCATACTTCCCATGTTTTCCACGGTTATTATGATACGCGTTTACAATCACAGATATCTTTGTATGATACTGGTGAAAAAACCTTTAATTTTTATCAAGATATTAATCAAGTTAGACAAGGTCTAATCAATAAGTTTGGAAGTTTGGATTTGCCAGACTATACACTCATTGATAACGATACAATTGCATTAATTCATCTGACTGGTTTTGACATAGATACACCAGATGATTTTGGAGTTATTTTAAAAAGACTTCCTGATACTGTAGAAGATGTAATTATTGATCTATCTTTTAATACAGGTGGTAATTTAGGGGCTGTATTAAGAATTTTTGGTTACATGGAAGAGGATTTGTATACCTATCATTCACAAAATCCGGCCGATGGGTCAGCGGTTTCATACTTTATAGATAGTTCATATAATCATTATGATTATCAATACTATGTAATGACATCAGGTGTAACCTTTAGTGCGGCCAATCTATTTGCTTCGATGGCTAAAGAATTAAATATCCCTATTATTGGGCAAGATTCTAGCGGTGGTGCTTCTTCAATTGGTGCTTTTATATTGCCTGATGGGTCAGCGATTATGATCTCAACAAATAATGTTTTAAGTTCAAGAAGTGGTGACATTCATAATGGTTTTGAATATAGGTCCATAGAATCAGGTATAAAAGTTGATTATAAGATATATGATTTAATGAGTGAAACCGAGATAGTTTTCGCAGTAAATAAAGCAAAAAACTCAATAGAATAGCGCATAACTATAAATTTGTACAAGAGAAAGTAAAATGGGTATCAAAATTGATTATTATTACAGTATTTTTTAAAAGACAACTTTACACCTTGTTTTTTCTATGATATAATTACTTAACAGTTTTCGATATCTATTTATCACGCTTTCTGGATATTTAGGTAGTTATATATTTCGTTGTTATTATATTCAAATTGATTTGGATGTAGATAACAATGGTTTTATATATAAGAAAAATGTAAAATTTTTAAGGAAAAGAAAGAGAGGAGAAAAAATTGAAAAAACTATTTATGTTTTTAATGGCAGCTTTTCTATTAGTTGGAATCGCTGCATGTAACGGAGACGATGACACTACTGAAGCTCCAGCTACAGAAGACACAACGACAGAAGACGGTGGAGAAACTACTGATCCATCAACTGACACAGAAGACGATCAATTTGAAGGATATGACTATCCTACTGGACTTTATAACTATAAATTCCAAACTTCTGAAGTTAGACATACTTTTATGGCAGCTGCTGAAAAGTATTTAATGAACACAATGTATGGTGGGGTTCCACTATTTGCTAATGGAGGTTTTAATCTTTATTCATCTAGACTTCAACTTCCTGTATCTAGCTACATTCCTGTAATGGGATTCGGAACTTCATTCTCTACTATGACAGCTGATGACTCAACTGTTTTAATGGCTGATGGAGAACCTGGTAGACCAGGAGCTTACACTTACAGATCTGCAGGAACAACTAACCCTGTAACATGGAACCAATGGATCTATGATACATCAACTGACTCTGACTTCATGAGTATTTATATGGATATGCCATATACATACCAATTCAATAATGACAAGACTGGTTATGAATTATTACCTTCTATGTTTAGCGCAAATCCTGTTATGAAAGATGCAGATGATGGAAACAACCCAATTAATGGTGATCCATATGAAACAGATGAAACTGCAAAAGGTACAGTTGCTAAAACTTGGGAGTTCACAGTTAGAGAAGGATTAGAATGGTTCTATCATCCTGACACTGATACATCATACATCACAGATAATGATATCACAGCTGATGATTTTGTAGATACTTTCAAATACGCTTTAGCTCAAAACTGGTTTAGAGCTGTATCAGGTGGTGGAGACTTCTTAAACCAAACAACTGGTCTTGAAGGTGCTGCGGATTATAACCAAGAACAAACTACAGCTACTGAAGATGCACTTGGTATTAGAAAAACTGGTGACTACACATTTGAATTAACATTCTTAAATTTCCAATCTGAATGGAATGTAAGATATTTCATGGGATCATTTGTTATGACTCCTGTTCATATGGAAATGGTTGATGAATTAGGCGAAGACTATGGTACAACAAACACAACTATTGCTTATCATGGTGCATACTATGTAGATTATTATGAACCAGATAAAACTTTAGTTTTAGCTAAAAACCCTAATTATCATAATGAAGATGAATTCTTCTTTACTGGATATGAAATTCAAATTATCGAAGATGCTGCTGTAAGATTCCAAGAATTTGAAGCAGGTAAATTAGAAGCTGTTTCTTTACCTACTGAAAACTTTGATGATTACAAAAACGATCCTAGATTAAAACGTGTACCTGGTGCGACAACATTTAGAATGATGATTAATGGTTTAGGTACTGTTGATGAACAACAATCACAATTCCCAGGATCAACTTGGGTTCCAGAACCATTATTAGCTAATGATGATTTCAAAAATGCAATGTTCTTTGCAATTGATAGAAAATATTTAGCTGAAACTGTTTTAAAAACATCACAAACACAAATGTATCTATTCTCTGATGCTTATCTAGTGGAAGCTGAAGAAGGTGTTCCTTATAGAAATACTGAACAAGGACAAACTGTTGGTGAAGGTTTAGCGACTGGATCAAATGGATACAATAAAGATGCTGCTGTTGCTTTATGGAACATGGCAATCGAAAAACTAG
This sequence comes from Mycoplasmatota bacterium, assembly GCA_018622675.1. Taxonomy (GTDB): domain Bacteria; phylum Bacillota_I; class Bacilli_A; order Izemoplasmatales; family Hujiaoplasmataceae; genus Hujiaoplasma. The sequence continues at coordinate 1,126,836 of CP076020.1, read as the reverse complement.
TAGACGATGGCGTTTATGAAGAAGGCGATACAATTGAAATGGATTTCTATGTATTCTCTGGTTCAGAAGCTCAAAACTTACTAGGACAATATATTAAAACTACTTTTGAAGAAACATTTGTTAATGAAGATTTAGGAATCGAAGTTGTTATTAACGTTGAACCTAAAGACTTCCCAGGAATCTATTATGATTACATGATGACTGGTAACTTTGACTTATCTGTTGGTGGTATCTCTGGTTCTACATTAGACGCTGCATCTTTCTTAGATGTTTTCGCTGATGACAACCGCGGTGGATTTACTCTTAACTGGGGTATTGATACTTCATCTGCTAACATTGGTGTAGAATACAATGATGGTACAGAAGATCTTAAAGAAGTATGGTCATTTAATGCAATTACTGCTGTTCTTAATGGAGAAGCTTATATCTTAGAAGGAGAAGAAGCGGATGTTCCTAATGCAGTTATTGATATGACTTCAATTACACCTACAGGATTCTCATTCACTATTGACCAATTTGATAATGATGCTTATGAAAACTTAACATATACAATTACTGAGTTCAATCAAGTAACTGGTGTATATGATGACGTTACTGGTATGGTAGATATAGATGCAACAACTGAAACTATTGATATCACTGGTGTTAAACCATATCCATATGATTATGTTGTTGAAATCAACTACACAGTACCTGCACTTGATGATGCTGAATTTACTACAGCTTCAGAATGGTTCTATACAGCAGAATTAGTTGAATATAGTGAAATTAGAACTGATGAAACTTCAGCTGCAATTGACATTATCTTCAATAATGATGATCAAGCTACAGGCGTAAAACGCGATATCGATGGTGTTACAGTTTACAATGCATGGGATGAAGATATTACTGCTGATGTTACAGTAGTTAAAGAACAAGATGCAAATGATGACTGGACTATTAATATTACTGGTTTAGAAGCTGGTGCTGATTATACTATCATTGCAGATACTGGTGAAGCGTTTATGACTGATCCTTATGTATATTATACTAACTTAGAATTTGCATTCTCAACTAGATCAATTGTTGATGCTGCTGATATAGCAACTACAACTGCTAGCGCTACATTCGATGTTACATTATTGAATGATGTTACAGGTGCTACTAGATACGTTGAAGAGTTACGTGTATTAGATGCTGAATTAACTGAAATTTCTGCTTATACATTACCTGCTGGTATGACTAGAGTTAATATGACTGAAGACGGACTTAAATCTGGAACAGCTTATTACCTAGAAATTACTTCTGGTGATTTAGTTGAATTAGTTGCTTTCGAAACTGCTTCAATCTTTGCGGATGCTACAGTTACTGCAGATGTTGATATGGCAACAATCAATCTTGAAATGAATGCTGTTACTGCATTAACTCCTGAAGTTATTACTAACGTTGTTATTACAGATGGTGATACATTCAGTGAAACTATTGATTTATCTGCATTTGATTTCTCAAGTATTGAATTTGAAGTTGACGGATTAACTGCTGAAACAGAGTATACAGTTACTGTTACTACTGATAGTGGTGAAGTTGAAAGCTTTACTTTTGAAACTTTAGAAGAATAGTAATCTTTAATAATTAAAATATTTAGTGATATTTAACTAAATAATCAATAAAGATACGCATGTGAACCACCATGCTTCGGTGTGGTGGTTTACTGTATCTTTAAATTTTTATGTATAGTTATAAATTGTGAAATTTTATAAAATTTTATTTATTGTTACATCTTTAACTCTATTAACAATAGAGCAAATGCAACCAATCATTTCTTCTATTGTTAGTTAGAGATACAGATAAAATATACGGAAAGGAGTTTATGTCTATGAGACATAAAATTTGCTAATGTTAAGATATGTAATTGTACGTTTTGTGTGGATTTTTATAGTTTTATCAATTATTTTATCGATGAACTTTGTATTGGTAAAATTAGCTCCTGAATATCCGCCTACTGAACAAAATCAAGCTGAAATTTATTATGAACAACAATTTAATCGAGGGTATATGACAAAGTATACCGAAAATAATATTGATGCTGTTCGTGCTATGGATAATTCAGAGCTTAAAGAAGAAGGAAAAGTTAAGTTTTTAAATGAAAAAGGTATTGATCAATATACTGTGTATAATCCAGTACCAATTTCTGATCAATATTTTATATGGGCAAAAGGTATTTTAACTGAATGGGACTGGGGACGTTCTACAAAGGTTCAATTTAACATCCCTGTGTTTGAAATTCTTAAATCAAGAATACCTGTAACCTTGAGACTTAACCTAATAGCGTTATTCTTTTATATTCCAATCGGATTTGGATTAGGTATATTAGCGGCGTTAAGAAAAAATAGTATTACAGATAATGTCATTTCGATGAGTGTTATGATATTTATTTCGATACCGAGTTTTGTTACAATGACTTTCTTATTAATGATTTTTGGGTATGGACTCGAATGGGTTCCTACACAGTTTGTTTCCGGCCAAGCAGATTTTGCTAAGCAGGTATCAAGTATGATATTACCTGTTATGGGGCTTTCGTTTGGTGCTATTGCTGGGTTAACTCGTTTTACAAGAGCAGAATTAACTGAGGTATTAACCTCTGAATTCTTATTACTTGCTAGAACAAAAGGGTTAACTAAAAATCAAGCGGTGATTAGACACGCTATGAGAAACTCTATGGTACCTTTAGTACCAAGTATTATTGGATCATTTGTTAGTTTATTAAGTGGTTCAGTTGTTATTGAGTTAATTTATGGTATTCCTGGTACTGGTCGAATTTTCATTCGAGCAATTACTAGAGGTGCTTATGACTTTAATCTTGCCTTAGGTATTACGGCATTCTATACGATTATTTCTTTAACAGCAGTATTGTTAGTTGACTTGTCATATGGAATCGTGGATCCAAGGATTAGAATGGGGGCGAAAAAATAATGGCAGATGAAAATATCAAGAAAACTGATGAATCATTAGAAAAAGATCAGTTTCAGTTCGTCCAAAAAGAAGAAAAAATTTATGATAAGAAATTTCAAACTAAGCCAATAGGTTATTTTAAAGATGCTATGATTCGTTTCGCGAGAAATAAAACGAATGTTATAGCAACGACTATTTTAGGTACTTTGATTCTTTTATCAGTTTTTGTGCCGATATTAAGTTCAAAGAATGCTGAGGCTTTGGAGTCTCAATTAGCTCATTTACCACCTAGAATGCCAATATTAGAAAATTTTGGTATTGCTGATGGTACAAGTGAATTTGAAGAAATTCCTATTTCTTATGACAATCCTTACATTAATGAAGAAACTGGTGAACCTTATCTTGACCCTGTGACAGGAGATCCTTTATATTTACCTGAGGGTGAGTATTCAAGATTTATTGAAGAAGGTACATTGATTAATTATGTGATTGAATGTAATGATGCCGATGAAGGTTGTGAAGGTGGATTTGTTCAGCTTTCTAAAGGTGTAGCAAATAAACCGGTTGCATTCTATTCAACTGCAGCTAGCGTTAATGATACTGGAGAAACTGTATTTAATGTTCAAACATTTACAGGAATATCTTCTCCTACAGAAGCGATTTTAGAACTTAAATTAGATATAAATAACGCTTTTAATGATAATGTTTTTAATGGTAGAGCAGAAGTTGTTGCTTATTTACAAGCTAATGACGCAGAAAAAACAATGGTTAAAATTTTTGATTCATCTGATTCATCTACATATGATTCATTGACAGATGATGGAATTTACACTGTTGAATTTTCTGATCTTCCTGATCTAGATTTTGATAATAATAATTATAAGTTTGTACTAAGTTATGATTCAAATATTAAAGACTCTGTTGTAATTGATTATATTAGATTAAGTGCTAGAAGAGGAAATACAAGATATGGTGATCAAGGTCCTTTTGGAAGACACCTAATCTATGCTGATGGTTATGAACTATCTAACTTCGCTTTAACGACTGATGTATTTACTGAAGATAACGAATCAGTATTTGTCGGAAGTGTTTTAAGAGTTGGTGGAGAAAGATTAACTGCATCTTATACAGTTGATTCTTATGCTAAGGCATTTGGTCCTGTATTAAGAGAAGGTTTCCCTGGTTCAGAATTTCTTGAGTTAGTTCAGGGATGTACTTATGCTGATGGAACTGCGTATGATGTAGATGATCCACAACCAGGATTAATGAGTGATGATTGTGCCATTTATGAACTTGTATCTCGTAACGATGAAGATGCGGTTAATATTGGTGGAGAAATCTACTATACATATGATGTATACTTAAATTATAGAGTTTATGCTGGTTATGATGAAATTCCTTATTACTTATTTGGAACGAGTGCAGCTGGATTTGATATGGTTAAGTTAATCTGGATTGGTCTAAGAACTTCATTATTAATTGGTTTATTGGTATCATTCATTAATATTGCTATTGGTGTTGTATATGGGGCTATCTCAGGTTACTATGGTGGCCAAGTCGACATCATCATGCAACGTTTTGCAGAGATTATTGGTCGTATTCCATGGCTTGTTACATTAAGTATTATGATGGCTTATTTTGAGGCCGGATTTACATCCTTAATCTTAATTTTGATTATTTCTGGTTGGATTGGTGTAGCATCTATTACGCGTACCCAATTCTATAGATATAAAGGCCGTGAATATGTATTAGCATCTAGAACATTAGGTGCAAAGGATGGTCGTTTGATCTTCCGTCATATTTTACCAAATGGTATTGGAACAATTATTACATCAAGTATCTTATTAATTCCTACTGTAATCTTTAGTGAGGCAACATTATCTTACTTAGGATTTGGTATTGGACATGGACAAAGTTTCAAATTATTTGGTTTAGACGCATTAGAATTATCTGGTGTTTCTATTGGGGTTCTTTTAAATGATGGACGTAATAAATTAAGAAATTATCCACATTTAACTATATTCCCAGCCATTATTATTTCAATACTTATGATTACATTTAATATGTTTGGTAATGCCTTAAGAGATGCATTTAATCCAGCGTTAAGGGGGTCTGAATAATGGATGATAGAAAACTAAAATTACACGTTGAAGATTTAGCTGTTTCATTCAGAACCAACCAAGGTCTGGTACAAGCAGTACGTGGTATTAACTTTGATTTATACGAAGGTGAAACACTTGCCATTGTTGGTGAGTCTGGATCTGGGAAATCAGTATCAAGTAGAACCATTATGGGGATTTTAGCTTCAAACGGTTTTATTAAAGATGGTAAGATCATTTATGAAGGCCAAGATTTAACTAAGGTTACTGAAGAACATTTCCATGAACTTCGTGGTAATAAGATCGGTATGATCTTCCAAGATCCAATGTCAAGTTTAAATCCAATTATGCGTATAGGTAAACAGATTACTGAAGGTATGCTTTTAAACGGTCACCGTTTAAAAAACAGAGAAAAAAGTATATATAAGACTCAAAAGAATGTTTACTATGAATTATTAAATGATCAAAAACAATTAAAAGAAGAATTTAAAACATTTAAAAAGAATTATAGAAACGCAATACGTTTTGGTGTAAGAGATATTAAAAACGAATATAATAACAAAATTGAAGATGCAAAAAAACAAAAAGAATTTAATATCTTTGACGCTAAGAATAATATCAAGTTTACTAAATTAGATATACAAACAGCTAAAAAAGGTTTAAATGATGCTCAAAATGAAGCAGAAAGAAAATCTTATGAAGCAAAAATCAATGAGTATGAAAAGAAAGTTGAAGCTTTAAATAATGATATCATCAATTTTAAAGAGCAATATAAAGAAGACAAGAAAAATCTTACTGAAGAAAAGAAGCAAAAAATTGCTGAATTTAAAGAAAGTAAGTCTAATGAAAGAAAAGAAGTAAAAGAAAAAATTGCTCAAGTTAAAAGTCAATATTCTGACCCAGATGCTTTAAAAGAAAAGTTAGCTGAAGTTTCATTATTCCATGAAAAGAAACTTAATTATGAAAGAAACATGGCTGAACTTAAAGAAAAATTTGAACCAGCTAAAAAAGCTTTCTTAGATGCGAAAAAAGAAGCTAAAGAAGTTGTCAAAAAAGAATGGGAAGAAGAAAAAGCTAAAACTGAAAAAGAAATTGAAAAAATCAAAGCTGAACAAGAATCTTCTAGCGGTCGCAGCGAGCAAGTTGCTGAAAAAGAAGCTAAGTTAAATGATTTACTTGGAAAGAAAGAAACACTAAAATCAACTTATAAACAAGATTATAGTGATGCTATTACAAGTAGAGAAAAAGAAGAAATTAAGAATCAATATGCTTTTGATTTAAGTGAACTTGAAAGCGAAATTAAAAATGCTAAAGAAGAACTTAAGATAGAAAAAAATTATTTTAAAGTTCAAATTGCTGAAGCAAAAGAAAAACTAAATCGCTTTAAAAAAGTTACAAAAAAAGAAGCTTACGAAAGAGCGATTACGATTATGGAAGAGGTTGGTATTCCTCAACCAGAAAAACGTTTTAGACAATATCCATTCCAATTTTCTGGAGGTATGAGACAAAGAATCGTTATTGCAATTGCATTAACTGCAAATCCAGATGTTTTAATCTGTGATGAGCCTACAACTGCACTTGATGTTACGATTCAAGCACAAATTCTTGAGTTAATTAATAAATTAAAAGTTGAAAGAAACTTATCTGTTATTTTTATTACTCATGACCTTGGTGTTGTTGCTAACATGGCTGATAGAATTGGTGTTATGTATGCTGGTAAAATTGTTGAATTAGGAACTACGGAAGATATTTTCTATGATCCTAAACATCCATATACATGGGCTTTACTTTCTTCAATGCCAGACATTAATACTAAAGAAAGATTATTAGCAATTCCTGGTACGCCTCCGAATATGTTGTTCCCACCTAAGGGAGATGCATTTGCGGATAGAAATCAATATGCAATGAAAATTGATTTTGAAAAACAACCACCAATGTTTAAAGTTAGTGAAACTCACTCTGCTGCAACATGGTTATTGCATGAAAATGCACCTAAAGCAGAAATGCCAGAGATTGTTAAAAACAGAATTAATCGTATGCTAAACCAAGACAAAGGAGTGAAGTCAAATGGGTAGAAAGAATGAAACACCGGTATTGAGTGTTAAAAATCTTAAACAACATTTCTCTTCTGGTTTTGGAAAAAATAAATTAGTTGTAAAAGCAGTAGATGGTATTAGTTTTGATATCTACAAAGGTGAGGTATTTGGACTAGTTGGAGAGTCTGGTTGTGGAAAAACAACAACTGGACGATCTATTATCAAATTATATGAGCCAACAGATGGTGAAGTATATTTCCTAGGGAATTTAATTTCTGCTGGATATCTTGGTAATAAAGAAGCTATCAAAAAAGCAAAAGTAGTTGCTAAGGACAAAATTAAATCATTAAAACATGATTTAAATGAAGCTTTAGCCGCAACTAATAATGAAGCAGAAAAAGAAAAATTAAACAATGAATTTAAAGAAAATACTGATAAAATTAACCAAGAGCGTGATGATAAAATTCAAGCTGAAAAAGATGACATGGCACGCAAGAAAAAAGAATTGGATGCTAATTATGAATTAATGAAGAAAATGCAAATGATCTTCCAGGATCCAATCGCTTCTCTTAATCCGCGTATGACAGTTAAAGAAATTATTGCAGAAGGTTTAAGAATTGCTGGTATTAAAGATCCACGTGTTATTTCAGAACAAGTCAACGACGTTTTAGAAACCGTTGGTTTACTTCCTGAACATGCCAGTCGTTATCCACATGAGTTCTCAGGTGGACAAAGACAACGTATTGGTATAGCAAGGGCTTTAATTGTTAATCCTGAATTCATCATTGCCGATGAGCCTATTTCAGCGCTTGACGTTTCAATTCAAGCTCAGGTTATTAACTTATTAAATGATTTACGTGAAAGATTGGGTATTACTATTATGTTTATTGCCCATGACTTATCAGTTATTAAATACTTTAGTGATAGAATTGGTGTTATGTATTTTGGTAATCTTGTTGAATTAGCGGATGCAGATGAATTATTCTTAAATCCACTTCACCCTTACACAAAATCATTGTTATCAGCTGTTCCACAACCTGACCCTAGATATGAAAAAACAAGAAAAAGAGTTGTATATAACCCAGCTGATCATAATTATATTAATAATCCACCAGTACTTCAAGAAATTAAAGAGGATCACTGGGTCCTTGCTAACGATGAAGAAATCGCTGAGTATAAAAAAGTTTTAAAATAATGATAAAAAAATATATAATTGATTTAGTGGTTGGATCATTATTAGTGTTTGTATTGGTTCAAACTATCTATGATAATAATCTTCACCCTTACGAAGACCTAACCTTTACTGTAGGGTTGGTTATGCTAAGTGTTGGATTAATAACAGTATCAGGGGCCACTAAAATGTTTCGCGGCATGGGTTTTGTGTTAAAAAAAATGTTTACAAAAAAAGTAGAAGGTATGACTTTTTACGATTACATACTTACACAAGGAGACAAAGCTGAAAGAGTGACTGGATATCCACTATTATTTGCAGGTATTACCTTTGTGATAGTGTCAGTGACTATAGCCGAAAAAATTTCACAAATATTATAATTCGAAAACAGGTTGAAAAATACCTGTTTTCTTTATCAATTTCATTAATTGTAATATGTATATATTTAAAATATATTATCTTGTGACGTATTGCGGAAACTTTGTTAATTTGATAAAATAGACCTATATAAAAATTGGAGTGATGATATGGAGAATGCGAAAGAATTATCCCTAAAACAAGTAAGAAAGCAAAGAATGTTTATTGTGAGTTTCTTGCTTTTTGCGCTTGTTTTAACAATTGCCTTTGGCACCTTAGAAGATCCTTTTAGATATACTTTAAGTAATATAGGCAATAGATTCGGATGGGGGCCACGAATCATGTTTATTATTTGGGCTTTCGTATCTGGTTTAGCCATTGAAATATCATTTATCTTTATTATGAAACTGATTAATTATAATGATAGAAAATGTTCTTTATTTATTGGTCTTTCATCTATTTCTATTATTTTGACAGGTTTAATTCCGGCTTTGAAAAACGAATTACCATTTTGGCATACCCTGCATGTGATTTCTTCAGGCTTAATTGCTTTGTTTTTCTTTTTAGCAATGATTCCTTTGATTAAATATATCGTGACTATCATTCCTGATTTTAAAATATTCATGTATATTTGGTTGGCAGTTATCTTACTTGGATCTATTGTATTATTAATCCTTTTTAGAATCACTGCTATGTTTGAAATTTGGTTTTTTGTTACAACGATTTTGTTTTTAATATACTTAACTTTTATCCTTTATGAAAAAGCTATTATAGAGTCTTATGTTAAAGAAAATGAGACTAAGCAATAATGATTTGCAATTTTACTTTGATTTTTTTATGTGTTATAATATAGGTAGATTATCAAAATAAAAAGGAGGAATTTATTATGGGTCAATATCATGAACCTTATGAAGAATTAAGCAAAGAAACAAGAGATTTTACAAGAGCATTTAAATCATTAATCGAAGAATTTGAGGCAGTAGATTGGTACAACCAAAGAATGGATGTTGTATCAGATCCAGAATTAAAAGAAATCTTAAAACATAACAGAGATGAAGAATTAGAACACGCTGCTATGACTTTGGAATGGCTAAGGAGAAGAATGCCTGAATTAGATGAAGAATTAAAAGATAATTTATTTAAAGATGGTGACATTGCTGGTCATCACGGGCACGAATAAGATAAATTAGATACATTGGTGAGAGACAATATTTGATAAAATATTGTCTTTTTCTTTGAATTCATTGTTTAGTCATATGTAATTTGTTACAATATATTTATCAAGAAGAAAGAGAGAACCGAAAATGCCATATCAAAATAAATATTTACAGTTATTAGCCAAAGAATTTCCAACAGTCCAAGCTGTAAGTACTGAATTCATTAACCTATCTGCAATATTGAATCTACCCAAAGGAACAGAAGTCTTTGTGACTGATATTCATGGCGAATATGATGCGTTTAATCATTATTTGAAAAATGCTTCTGGTATTATTAAAGAAAAAATTGAATTACTTTTTGGTGATTTGAATGTTAAGAAGAAAAATCAGATTGCATTTTTTATCTATTATCCAACAGATATGTTAAATAAGTATCAAAAGAAGCTGGATTCTGATGCTTTTAAAAAGTTATTAGAAGAGCAGTTGTTTTACATGGTACAACTTGCTAAAAATATTGTCAGCAAATATACAAAAAGTAAGGTTGGTAAAACTTTACCTAAAGAGTTTTCTTATATTATTCAAGAATTGATTTATGAATCAAGAAGTAGTGAAGATAAAATTAAATATTATGAAGCTATTATTGATGCTATTTTTAAAACTAAAAGAGAAAATAAATTTATTTTAGAACTTTCTAGATTCATCCGTTCAATGGCTATTGACCAATTACATATTGTAGGTGATATCTTTGATAGAGGACCTAAGCCTCATATGATTATGGAAAAACTATTAAGAATGAAGAATGTTGATATACAGTGGGGGAATCATGATATCGTTTTTTTAGGAGCTAGTTGTGGTTCTAAAGTTATGATTGCTAATATGATACGTATGGCGGCTAGGTATAATAATCTTGATACATTTGAAGATGGTTATGGGATTAATTTATTACCCCTAGCTAGGTTGGCAGACAAGTATTATAGAAATGACCCTTGTAAGGTCTTTTATCCTAAGGATAGTTCTAATATTAATCGTTTAGAAGACTTATCATTTATAGCACGTATTCATAAAGCCATAAGCGTGATTCAGTTTAAGTTAGAGTATGAAGTGATTCAAAGAAATCCAGACTTCCATTTGGATGACCGCTTATTGTTAGATAAAGTAGATTATAAGAATCATCAAATGACCATTGATGGTAAAACTTATGACTTATTAGATGGTTTATTTCCAACAATTGATCCTAAGAACCCTTATCAATTAAATAAAGATGAAGAAGATGTGATTTTGCATTTAAGACAGTTATTATTACATAATGAAATGATACAATCTCATGCAAGATACCTGATTGAAAAAGGCGGCATGTATTTAATATATGATTATAATCTTTTATTCCATGCGGCTATTCCATTTGATTTAAATGATGATTTCGCAAGAGTGAATATTGAGGGTCAAGTGTATTCAGGTAAATCCTTAATGGATAAGTTTGATAAATTAGTGAGAAGTGCTTATTATAATCGATATGACCATAATGATAAGGCTAAAGATTATTTTATGTATTTATGGCAAGGTCAATATTCACCCTTGTTTGCTAAATCGACGATGAAAACTTTTGAACGTTATTTTCTTAAAGAAAAAACCTTGCATAAGGAGTATAAAAACTCTTATTTCAGATTAAGAGTTAGGGAAGATATCTTAAAGAAAATTTATGATGAGTTCTCTTTAAATGAAAAAAAGTCTAAAATTATCAATGGGCATGTACCTTTAGATGTCACTAAGGGCGATGAAGTTGTTTTAGCAAATAAGCGCATTTATACCATTGATGGGGGTATGAGTAAACAATATTCTGATAAGACTGATATTGGTGGTTATAGTTTGATATCAGATTCATATGCATATTTTTTAGTTTCTCATGAACGATTTGATACCTATAAACAATTGATTGAAGCAGAAAGAGATATCATTTCGGTGACTAGGTCTGAAGAAATCAACCCTAGAAGAACCTATATATATGATACAAATAAAGGTCAAGAATTAAAGTCTACTATTAATGACTTGATGGAACTACTAAATGCCTATAGAACAGGTGAAATCCAAGTGAGAAAAGATTTATAGAAAAGAAACCTCTTTATTTTATATAAAGGGGTTTATTTGATACTTTTGTTTAAATGAAAAAAAATAATACATATGATATAATTATAATTAGTCATATAAAGGTATTCAATTTAAATATCACTTGATTTGACTTATAGACTTTTTTATATATAGTCTAAGTCATTTCTTATGAGATATCATATATAAGGAGATAATGATTATGGAATCAGTTTTATCAGTTAAAGAAATGAAAGAGATTGAAGCATTAACACTTAAAGAATTAAAGCTTTCAGATGTTGATTTAATGCAGCACGCTGGACAAGAATTAACTAAGGACTTTATTAAACGCGTCAAGCCTGAAATACATGATGTCATCACCGTTGTATCGAGTGTGGGTAATAATGGTGGGGATGGCCTTGTTATGTTCTTAGAGTTATTAAAACTTGGCTATAAGCCAAAAATGCTTGTGATTGGAAGTGTTGATCACGCGACCAAGAGTTTTAATTACTATTTTAATCAAGTGGCTCAAGAAACCAAAGTAACCTTCTTAACCAAAGACAATGATTTAGATGTTCAAAGAGTTTTGATATCATCTAAGTATATTATTGATGGTATTTTTGGTGCTGGATTATCTAGACCCGTTGAAGGAAAATATTTAGATTTAATACGCTATATTAATGGTTTAGAAAAAATCATTTATTCTATAGATATACCGAGTGGTATTCATCCAGATAATGGTTTGTTATTCAATGAATCTATTAAGGCAAATTACACAGGTGTCATAGGTTTCTATAAATACGGTAATATTATTAATGATGCTTTAGATTACCACGGAGATATTTCCGTTTTAGATATTGGTTTAGTAAAAAAACATGATGTTTTAGTGAAACTCATTAATGAAGAAGATTTCTCTATTGAAGCAAAAAAACGTAAACATAATTCATATAAATATCATTATGGGTTAGGGTATTTCATCGGCGGATCGAAGACAATGCCAGGCGCTATTAATCTATCTGTTTTAGCAGCTTTAAGGTCAGGTCAGGGAATTGCACATGTTTTTCAGGAAAACCCTGTGGCTAGGCATTTAGAGGTGATATATGAAGATATTAACCAGGATATTGATTTTTCAAAGGTTGATTCAGTAGTTTTTGGTCCTGGACTCAAGCCTAATATAGATCATTACCAAAAAATTTATCGAGATATTAATCATTCTGAAATTAAAACTGTCATAGATGCCGGGGGCTTAAAATATTTTGATTTAGATAACATAAAAAATCCTAATATGATTATTACTCCGCACGAAAAAGAATTCAGTGATTTGTTTTCAGTAGGTGTTAATGAAGTTGAACACCACCCATTTGATTATATTAAAACAATCGTTGATAAAGGTGTGACTTTGATTTTAAAAGGTCAAACCAATGTCATAGCTAATAAAAAGCATATTTATTTATATCAAGCTAAAAACCCTGGTTTAGCGACTGCGGGTAGTGGAGATGTCTTATCAGGGATAATATCAAGTTATTTAATTGATGATTCGCCATTAAGTGCATGTATTAAAGCCGTCTTACTTCATTCTAAAGCAGCTAGATACGCTAGAGATACTTATGGTGAAGTATCTATGATAGCAAGTGACATTATTAATCATATACATTTAGTTTTGAAAGGAGACAAAGATGAATTATCTAAATAAATCACCTCATTTACATCAAAGTGTCATTAATTTAGGAGGTACTATTATTGGTGATTGCCATCTTGAAAAAGATTGTAATGTTTGGTTTAACGCGACTATAAGAGGTGATATGGCAAAAATAGTTATTAAAGAAGGTACAAATATTCAAGATAATGTTGTTGTACATACCAATACGGGTTCACCTACAACCATAGGTAAACATGTGACAGTAGGACATTCTGCTATTATCCATGCATGTAAAGTAGGGGATTATGCTTTAATAGGTATGGGCTCTATTATTTTAGATAAAGCTGAAATTGGTGAATATGCAATGGTTGCGGCTGGTTGTCTTGTACCACCAGGAAAAAAAGTGCCAGCTAGAAGCTTGGTGATGGGAAATCCTATGAGGATAGTTCGCCAATTGAGTCAAGAAGAGATTCAAGCCAATATTGATAATGCTAAGCATTATGTAAATCTAGCACAAGATTATAGAAGATAAGAGGTCATTATGAAAGAATATAGCTTAAGTGAATTAGAAAAGGGACTTAATGAAGGAAGATTTACATCAGTAGATTTGTTGGACATGTATCTTGAAAGAATTTATGCCTATGATTTTTCTGGTCCTAAGATGAATGCTTTTGCAGAAATTAATCCAGATGCCTATCAAATCGCAAGAAACCTTGATGAGGAAAGAAAAAGACAAGGACCAAGATCTAAATTACATGGTATCCCTATTGTTGTAAAAGATAATATACTCACTAAAGATAAAATGCATACGTCAGCTTCATCAGTTGTTTTAGAAGATTATTATGGAAGTGAAGATGCTTATATTATAAAAAAATTAAGACAAGCCGGTGCCATTATTTTAGGTAAAGCCAATCTATCTGAGTTTGCTTATTTTATGAGTTTTGATGATATGCCTTCTGGTTATGGGGGAAGGTTCGGCCAAGTTAAACACCCATATAATCATGAGATTGATCCTTTGGGTTCTTCAACAGGCTCAGCTGTTGCGGTTGCTTGTAATTTTATTCCAGTTGCCATTGGTACAGAAACGAATGGTTCTTTAACTGCGCCTGCATTAATGAACTCTGTTCAAACCATAAAGCCAACCATGGGTATGGTTTCACGAACAGGGATTATTCCCATATCTCATCATCAAGATATTGCAGGGCCATTAGGAAGAACAGTTGAAGATTTAGCTTTTTTAATGGAATATATATATGGCTATGACGAAGAAGATTTATCAAGTTATTTTATGAAAGATAGAAAAATTGATTATTTGAATGCAACTAAATTATCGGTTAAGAACAAAAGAGTAGGCTTTATTAAGTTTACTAATATCGATTATTCTGAAGAAGAAATAGCAATTGAGGAAAGCGCTAAAGATGTTTTAAAGCAAAAAGGTATAGAAATTGTTGATATAGAGACTAAAGCTGAAAAAATACCAAATTTTGAGACGTTGATTCATGATTTTAAAGTAGACCTTAATGCGTTTATGGATCGATACATGAAAGATTATAAAGTCAAATGTTTAAAAGATATAATTGAATTCAATAAGCAAGACCCTGATAAAAGAATGAAATATCATCAATCTATTTTTGAAGCTGCAGAAAAGACAAGTGGAGCTTTAAGAGAGAGCGATTATCAAGGTAAATTTAGAGATAACTATAAAAAAGCAAGTCTAATGGATAGACTTTTAGAAGAGAATGATTTAGATGCTATAGCGTCAGTGAAAAGAACACAGTATGCACCTATTGCTGGTAATCCTGTTGTTGGTGTTGTCGCAAAAGCCTTAGTAGACAAATCACCTAAGAGTATGTTTTTTATAGGACCTAAATTTACTGATGACTTATTATTAAGTATAGCCAACGTTTATGAGTTAGCCACAAAAAAAAGAGTGGCACCTGATTTAGATCATATTCAATAAAGATGACTTTCTTTAAATTAAATACTAGAATATGATAAAGTGGTGGTAAAATGAAAAGATTAGTAATAGAAAAATTATGTTTAATGACTATTTTTATTGTATTTTATCTGATTATTGAAATGGTTACCTTTAGGTGGTTAAGGTTTGGGTTTTTGCCAGATGTTTTCTTTGTGGATATTTTCATTGCTTTGATCATATCTTCTATGGCTCTTTTATTTAAATCTCACCGAATATCTGTGATATATTTATCGTCATTGATATTCTTGTTTTTACTTATTTCTTTTACCAACCAAACCATGAATTTGGAACTGAATGGAGAAATATTTACCTTGTCTCATTTTCATTTTCTAGGTGAGGCAACCCATGTTTTTTTGATTGAATTTATTCATATAGATACTTTATTGGTTCTTATATCAATTGGACTTATGTATGGATTAACTGTTTATATTGTTAAAAAACTCTTTTTTCAAACTTATCTTTATCATAAGCATTATTATAAACAAGCCTTAACTCTTTTTGTTAGTATCATTTTAGCTTTTACCATGATAGTTAACACCGGTCTTTCAGGTTTCAAAGATTTTGGACGAATATCCAATATCAATTTATTTAAAAGAGAAACGATTGAAGCATACGGACTGATTGGTTTTTATTATAAAGACGTTGATATTATGTTTTTTAATCAAGGGAATCATATATCAGATAGAGAGGAACTTGATTCGCAATTAGAATATCATAGCCTAAATGATTATGCTGATGCTGATTTAGATATTCCCTATACAAATTTGTTTCGTGATAAAAATGTCATTACTATTATGGTAGAAAGTGGTCAAAGCTTTGCCATTAATGAGTTCTTAACTCCGAATTTATATGATTTAACAAATCAAGGTTTATATTTTCCTAATCATTATAGTGAAAATAAAACCAATGTATCTGAAATCATAGGTATCCTAGGTTCTTATCCCAGTGAAGGTATACTGATTAACCAGTATCAATATGATTTTCGCTATTCTTTACCAAAAATGTTAAGTGAGAGAGGTTACCAAACAGCGTATTTTCATGAAAACTTAGGTTCTTTTTATCATAGAGAAAATATCATACCAAGTCTAGGTTTTGATGAAGTCTATATGCATGAAGAACTTTTCCCAGATGAAGATATCTATGGATGGGGCGGGGACTATACTTTAGATTCTCGAACAATGGATAGGATGTTTGATTTTATGTTTACCAAAGACCAACCTTTTTATTATTTTTGGTCTTCTTTAGTGAGTCACGGCCCATATAACTCAAATTATCCAAGTGATAGAGGCGATAATAATATGAAGAAATTTAGGGACTTAGGTTATTTTTCTCTTATTGACTTAGCTGAATCTAGAGGAGATTGGGTTAATTTGATGGCTGATAGTGAAGATGAAAGGGACCCAGGTAGATTTAGATTTTATCAAGCGACTATGATGGATTTTGATGTTGCTTTAGGTAAATTAATGGATAAATTAGAAGAAAAGAACTTGATAGATGATACAATCATTTTATTGTATGGTGATCATAATCTTTACTACCACCAAATGCATTTAAGACTTAATGGTGTTGAAGAAGGTGAAATTCATTATCCAGATATGTATAAAACCATGTTTATGATTTACAACCCAATTTTAACCAATGCCTATGTAAGCAATCATCAAACAACTTCAACAAGGGTAGAGAAGTTTGTTTCTCCATATGATATTGTTCCTACATTTTATCAACTATTAGGTATTCCTCACTATAAAAATTTTGTTTTAGGACAAAGTGTTTTTTCAGAAGAATCATCTGTTTTTTATTCACATAAGATTTCTTCATTCTTTAATCAGGAATTTTTTTCTTATAATAATTATTCAATTTTTTATCCTGAAGATATTTTAGTTAATGAAGACTTAGATGCTTTAAACTTTATTGAAAAAACACGTAAATTTAGCGAAGATTTAGTGTGGTTAGACCAATGGGTAGCTCTTATGAAAAATAAGAAATAATTTAATCGATAATAATAAAAATTTTTCAGTATAAATATCATATATTTATCTTGAAATAATATAAATTAGTAGTATAATCTATTGGGTATGAAATAATATGAGGTGATGAAAATGTGGGAAACGATCGTTGAATTTTTAGGAACAGTTCCAATTTGGGAAATGTTATTAATTTTAGTTGTAAAAGTTATTGAAGTATCAGTGAGTACTTTAAGAATTATTTTTATTGGAAAGGGCTTGAGAAAACCAGGCGCTCTTTTAGCTTTAGTAGAAATCCTCTTATGGGTTTTCATGGCTTCAAGTGTTATTACTGGTATTGCAGAAACTCCATTAAAAGGAATTTATTATAGTATAGGTTTCGCCTTAGGTGTTTATTTAGGGTCTATTATTGAAGATCGTATTGGTGTAGGTAAAATTTTAGTACAAGCCATTATCATGAAAGAAGAAGCTAAGAATGTGACAAATGCTTTAAGGGATGCAGGTTATGCGGTGACATCTATAAATGCCCATGGTAAGTACAATGAAAGAGAAGTTTTAATGATTTTTGCCAATCGTAAAAACAAACGTAATATTATTGATATCATTAATGATACAGATGATGATGCATTTGTCGTCACTAATGATGTATCAATGGTGAGTGGTGGATTTGTTAGTCCATGGAGACGATTAATTAAATAGTTGTTTTTAGAAAATAATAGTTGAAATTATTTATAAAATATTATACAATATTATGTGCATGTGGTTGTGCACTAGCAGGTGTAGTTTAATGGTAAAACTTTTGCTTGCCATGCAAAGAATGGGGGTTCGATTCCCCTCGCTTGCTCCATTAGCAAAACATTGGTCAAATACATTATCGTATTTGACCTTTTTATATGGGCTGAATGTTTAGAATATGGAGTTTTAATATTTAAGAAAAGAATTTTAGGATGATATATCATTAGATATATTATCTATTTCTTTATAAAATCATTGAAGAATGTTAGAAAAAATTAATTTCCTCTTTAAACATATGTTATAATCTATAATATACTTCTCAAAAGGAGATGTCATATAAATTTTTAGTGGGGTGATACATTGAATAAAGGTAGAATCATTAACATTGCATTTTTTGCATTTGTATTTTTGTTTTATATAGGTGTCTTGGTCGTTGGTGATGCTTATTTATGGTTTGCTATTATAACAGTAGTAATTTTAGGATTATTTTTCCTAGAATATTATTTATTAAAAAACCATCCTAATTTCAAACTGATGAAATTTTTTCCGATTTTGTTTATTGCTTATTTTTTAATCGTTACAGCTACGTCAAAACCATACATCATTGATAATCCACAATCTGTAACTATTTATGAGGAATATGATAACGATTATGTTGCGCCAGGGGCAGAACAAGTTAGTATTAAATATGGTATATATCGTGGATTGACACTTGAAGAAGTTGTTAGATATCCAGGACAAGTTGAGTTAAACGAAACCCCTACAGGTTATGAGCTTGTAGAGCTAATAGGAGAAGAACCGAAAATTGAGTTTTATGGATATTTGTATTTTTTCTTCGCAGTGCCTTTGTATTTGAATTCAATCGGATTCTTTTTTAATCATTCTTCTTCATCTAGCGCAAAAATTGCAACTTATCAAAACCCATATAAAACCGTATTGACTGGTTCAGGCACACAAAGTTCATCAACAAGTCCTGGGCCAACTCATGAAAAACAAAGAGAATCTTATGGTATGGATGATGCAAAAAAAAGTAATGATTAATCATTGCTAAGATTAAGTATATTAGACTTAATGAAAAACATATAATCTAATAAAATGGAATTTAAAAATTGGCTAAATATGGATTAATAGAAAACTAGTGTTTAAATAGATGTCCTTTATTGTAAAGCATTAGTAAAAGTATTATTTTTTCTACTATTAAGAATAAACAATTATATAGACTTAAAAAGAATGCAGTGACTGTATTCTTTTTATTTAATCAAATATGTAATTAAGATAACAATTGTTTTTTTATGAAATTATTGTTAAAATAGACTGGTGTAAAAAGGAGGATATTATGCTTAAAGTCAATAATGTAGAGTTAAAGTATGGTAATTTTGTTGCTGTAAAAAACTTATCATTTACAATTAAACCTGGAGAAATTTTTGGGTTATTAGGTACCAATGGAGCAGGTAAAACAACCACTTTTAGAGTGATTATGGGTTTATTAGAACCATCTAAAGGGGAAGTATTATTTTTTGATGATCAAGTGGGTTATCACAATGTTGATGAAATAGGTTATATGATTGAAGAACGGTCTCTTTTAACTAAGATAACTGTGAAGGAATTGCTAATGTATTTTGGTCAATTAAAAAGTATGGATAAAGAATTAATAAATGAACGATTAGATTATTGGTTAGATTATTTTAATATTACTGAATATAAAAATAAATTAATTAAAGAGTTATCAAAAGGTAACCAACAAAAAATACAGTTTATATCAGCCATTATTAATGATCCTAAATTATTAGTTTTAGATGAACCTTTTAGTGGATTAGATCCTATTAATACTGATTTGTTTGTAAAAACAATTCGTAAATTCCAAGAAGAAGGCAAGATGATTGTGTTTTCATCACACCAACTTGACCATGTTGAATCTTTTTGTGAACGTATAGTTGTTTTAGAAAAAGGACAAGCTATCATTGAAGGCGAAATCAATCAAGTGAAAAAAGATTTCAAAAAACTAACGATTAATATTAAAGCGAACTTGGATCTTGATTATTTAAAAACCATACCTGGTGTCTATAAAGTGATCAATAATTCTGATAAAATCAGTGTGAAGATTGAATCAGAAGCATACATAGATGGTGTTTTTGAATATGTTAAATCATGCGATAATGTCACCTTATTTGATGTTGAACAAGCTAGCCTTAGTGAAATATTCATCGAAAGGGTAGGTGGAAAACGTGAAGAAGTTTAGGTTTTTAGTTGGATTTGGTCTAAAGAAGAGAATTGCTAAAAAGTCTTTTATTATTTCAAATCTCATTATTGGGATATTAATTATAGGCATCATAAATTTACCAAGTATTATATCTGTTTTTTCAGATGATACAGATGAAGTTGAAGATATAAATATTTCAATCATTAATCAAACAAATGATAATGAATATCCATTAGCGTCTAATGTCATTCAGACTTTGAACACAAGCCAAGAAAATTATAACTTTATGTCTAAGAATTCTGATTTTACTGATGAAGATGAATTTTGGAATCAAGAAGAATTAGATGTATTGATTGTATTTAATGGGGATTTAAAACAACCAAATGTAATAGTGTATGCATTAGAAGAATCACATAGAGATATGTTATTAACACCTATTCAATTGGTTTTATATGATTACCAAGATATTGGTTATGCAAATTATGATATCAAAACTCCACCAGTAACTGGTGAGGACCCTGGTATGTCTGAAGAGGATAGAGCCTTTATAGATGGCATTGGTTCTTTATTGTTTTTACCAGTGTTTTTCTTAGTGATTATGGCAACACAGTTTTTAGGTGTTGATATTATAGAAGAAAAGTCAAGTAAGGCTATTGAGACGATTATTGCTAGTGTTCCAGCAAAAACACATTTTCTTTCTAAAATAGCAGCGAGTCTATCATTTTTACTCATTCAAAGTTCGGTTCTTATTGGCTTTGGTTTGTTGGCTGTTATTGTGAGCAATGTATTTGCTTCTTCAAGTAATATAGAAGGTATTTCTTTGTTTGCTGAATTAGCAAATCGTATTCCAAATTGGGGTGGCTTACTTACCTTCTCGTTATTGTTTATGTTCTTTGGAACTTTATTATTTCTTATTTTAGCAGCCTTATTAGCAGCTATATCAACAACACAAGAAGATTATCAACAATTCCAAGCACCACTTATCTTTTTGTTATTAGGGAGTTACTATCTAACGATTTTCCTACCTATACTTGGAGCTGATGGATTATTGAAGGTCTTTGCCTATATACCATTCTTTTCAATGATGGTAGCGCCTTTAGCCTTTGTTACAGGAAATATCTCCTTACTAGGAATTATCATTAGTTTATTGATTACTATTTTTACAGTAGGTTTAGTTTTATATATCATAGCACCAGTATATAGAGTGGCTATTTTATCGTATGATCATACTAAATTTTTTAAAAGAATTAAATTCTATATGAAAAAGGCTTTTAGTAAAAATTAATAAATTAAGCAGCCCGCGTAATAAATGCCGAGCTGCTTTTATTTAGTTAACTACATAAAATAGAAGTGAAATCAAAAAATAGATATCACCTATTTTTTTTCATAGATGTTCATATAAAATCACGTAGTGGGTAAAGTAAGAATAGTCATCAGAGTTTGACTGTTTTATGGATCTTGATCAAAGATTGTTTTATCTTCTTGACTTCGTCGAATTGATGATGACTATCTTTTGATTGCTGTTCATATGATGTATGATTTCCTTATATTGTTATGTTTCAAAGATATATGGGAAAAAAAGAGAAAAAAATATTTGAATGATTTTGGATATATATTTTTCAATTCTGTTGAATATGAACTTATTTTTGATATAATAAAATTGAGGTGATAGTATGAAGTATATTGTCAAAGAATTTGATACACGTTATTATGCTGGAATTGAATTATTAGGTGGCTTTAAAATTAATTCCGATGATCAAAAAAAGATTCCTGGTTTATGGGAAGAACTAGAAAATGTCTATTTAGATGATATTCCTCAAAAGAAAGATCCAATGAGATTCATTGGTTTGGAAATCTATCGCATTGATTTTAAAGAGACAAAAACTGTTGATTATTACGCAATGGTTGAAACAGATGGCTTGATTGAAGTTGAAGAAAATTTAGTCACAAAAAAACTACCTAAGGGTAAGTATGTTTTGTTTCCTATAAAAAAATCGGATATAACTAATGAGATAAAAAAAGTTTATCGATACATTGAAAACGAAGAAATGAATGTACATTTAGGTTTTCATGTAGAAGATTATCATAGTGAAAAAGATAGTCATTTTAATAACGAATCATTGTATTTAAGTTTTAAATTAGACGATTAAGGAAAAGGCTTACACTTTTTCCTTTTTTTTATTAAATTAGCCTTTAATTCTATACATTTAGTGTGTTATAATAGCCTTGAGTTTGATGATACATATTTGAAGGAGATAAGGAATGAAAGCATTGGATAATGGAGTTAAAGAATTAGAAATGATGGCAGTCTTAAAAGATAAACCCGAAAAGGGCTTTACCTTAAAAAAAGTAAAATTATCTACAGATTTAAAACCACAAGAAGTATTGATTAAAATTAAAAGTGTTTCATTTTGTGGGACAGATTCACATATTTATAATTATGATCATTGGGCTAAGAATCATTTAGATTTACCTTTAATAGTAGGTCATGAGTTTTCGGGTGAAATTATTAAAAAAGCTGATGATGTTAAGGATTTAAATATCGGTGATGTGGTTAGTGCAGAAACCCATATTATATGTAATGAATGCGAGTTTTGTTTAAGGGGAGAGGGCCATATTTGTGAAAATACCGAGATTATTGGTGTAGATAGAGATGGTTGTTTTGCTGAGTATATTAAAATACCTGCTCAAAACTGTATAGTTAATAATAATGCAGACAATAACTTGTATTTATCTGTCCAAGAGCCATTGGGTAATGCTGTTCATACAGTGACACATTTTCCAATAGAAAATAAATCAGTGGTGATACTTGGCTGTGGACCTATTGGATTAATGGGGATTGATGTTGCTAGAGCCTATGGTGCTAAACAAGTCATTGCTATTGAAGTAAATGATTATCGCATTAATTTAGCAAAAGACTTAGGCGCTGATTTAGTGATTAACCCTATGAAAGAAGATGTTTATAAAAAAGTGATGGAAGCAACAAACAATAAAGGTGTAGATGTTGTTTGTGATTTCTCAGGTAATAAAAGTGCAATTGAACTTGCATTCAAATATGTAAAACGTGGTGGCGGATTATCGTTATTAGGTTTACCAAATGATAATGTGTCGATTGATTTGGCTAATGATGTTGTATTTAAAGGTTTAAATATTTATGGTGTTGTAGGTAGAAGAATATTTGAAACTTGGGATAAAGTAAACTATTTAGTATCAAATAATTTATTACACTTTGATAAATTTGTAACACATAAATTTCCATTATCAAAAATAAATGATGCCGCAGAAGTCATGAATGGAAAAAACTGTGGAAAAATAATATTGATTCCGGGAGATGAAATGAATGAGTAATAATTTAAAGTATTTAGAAAAACAAGTAGAACAATTAAAAGATGACGGTGTGTATCGTGAATTACCTATTAATGAGGGTCCATGTGATAATCGTATATCATTAGATGGTAAAGAGGTTGTTAATTTATCTTCTAATAACTATTTAGGTTTAGCAACTCACCCTGAAGTTGAACAAGCAGCTATTGATGCAGTTAAAAATTATGGGGCAGGTACAGGAAGTGTTAGGACCATCGTTGGTAATCAAGCACCTTTAGAAGCCTTAGAAATTCTTTTAGCTAAGTTTAAACGTGAAGAAGCTGTAACTGTCTTTCAATCAGGTTTAAATTGTAATATTGGTGCTATACAAGCCATTGTGAACAAGGGCGATTTAATTATCTCTGATGAATTAAATCATGCTTCAATTATTGATGGAGTACGTTTGTCTCGTGCTGATAAAGCGATATACAAACATTCTGATATGGATAATTTAGAGGAAATACTTAAGGAAAGAAGAGATGACTATAACAATGTACTCATTATAACTGATGGTGTTTTCTCAATGGATGGCGATTTAGCTAAGTTACCTGAAATTGTAAAATTAGCAAAAAAATACAATTGTTTAACTTATGTTGATGACGCACATGGTAGTGGTGTCTTAGGTGAAAATGGTCGTGGTACAGTGGATCATTTTGGCTTGCATGGACAAGTAGATTTTATCATTGGTACTTTATCTAAAGCTATTGGTGTTATTGGTGGTTATGTTGCTAGTAAGAAAGTCGTAAAA
The DNA here is from genome assembly GCA_018622675.1 of Mycoplasmatota bacterium. Lineage (GTDB taxonomy): Bacteria > Bacillota_I > Bacilli_A > Izemoplasmatales > Hujiaoplasmataceae > Hujiaoplasma. The sequence continues at coordinate 1,102,376 of CP076020.1, read as the reverse complement.
CAATGGCTATTACATAGAGGACGTCCATTATTATTCTCAACTGCTTTACCACCTGCAGCTATTGGGGCGATTATAAAGTCTGTTGAGCTATTAATGAGCTCAACTGAGTATACTGATAAATTATGGGATAATGCTAAGTATTTTAAAGCGAAATTAAATACTTTAGGATTTGATATTGGCCATAGTGAAACACCAATTACTCCAGTTATGGTTGGTAAAGAAGATTTAACCATGAAATTCTCTAAACGTTTATTAGAAGAAGGTGTTTTTGTTTCAGCCATTGTATTTCCAACTGTCCCTAAAGGAACTGGACGTTTACGTTGCATGATTAGCGCAGCGCATACTAAAGATGATTTAGATTTTGCTATTGATAAAATTCAAGAAGTCGGGAAAGAGTTAGGCATTATATAAAATGGAGACCAATAAAAAAGTCTTCTTTGTATTCATTGCAATATCAGCGCTTTTTGGTCTTATAACCTTACTTTATTTACCACAAGGTATTATTATTCAATTTAATCAAAGCGCAGATGGTGTATCTGAGTTTTCTAAATTTCTAGTTCTCGTTGTTTTTGGTTTGGCAACTTGGTTTGTCGCGGTCCAATTAAAAGATGAGAAGAACAAAGGTGACTATACAAGATGGTATATTGTCAGTGCAGTTGTGGTTGGATTAGAATTACTAACGGTAATCATTAATATATAATGTACTTAAAAGGATGATGTCTCATCCTTTTTTTGTGAAAAAATATTCATATTTTTAAGCAAAATATGATATCATAGAATACAAGGAGTTTGATAAAGATGAAGAAGTTAATCGGAAATTTAATGTATGGCCAATCAGGGGGTCCAACATCAGTAATCAATGCTAGTGCTTATGGAGTCATAAAAAAAGCTAGAGAGAATCAAGACATCATTGAAAATATATATGTGATGAAACATGGCATTCAAGGTGCTTTAAATGAAGAATTTTTTCTTATTGATGAAGATTATAATGAAAATATTGAACTTTTAAAACACACACCTGGCTCTGCCTTCGGTTCAGTTAGATATAAATTAAAATCAGAAGAACAAGATGATTCAGATTATAAAAAATTACTTGAAGTTTTTAAAAAATATAATATTCGTTATTTTTTATACAATGGTGGAAATGATTCTATGGATACATGTTCAAAAATCGCATCATTTATGAAAAATCAAAGTTACGATATTCATATTATAGGCGTTCCAAAAACAATAGATAATGATCTGCCATATACTGACCATACGCCTGGTTTTGGTAGTGCAGCTAAGTTTATTTCAAATATTATGGCTGAAATTTGTTATGATATGTCTGCTTATCCAGTTGGAAAAGTAACCATCGTAGAAATTATGGGAAGACATGCTGGTTGGTTAACAGCTTCTAGTGCTCTAGCCAGTATCAATGGTTTTGGGCCAGATTTGATATACTTACCTGAAAGACCTTTTTCTATAGAAAGATTCAAAGCAGATGTTAAAAAAGTTTACGATGAAAAAAATCATTGTTTAGTTGCTGTTTCTGAAGGTATTGTTAATGAACTAGGAGAATTCGTTTTTGCTAGTAAGGAAAAAGACAATTTTGGTCATTCACAACTTGGTGGAGTTGCGGCTAAATTGTCACAGTTAATTGCTGATGAATTAAAAATATCAACAAGGTCAGTTGAACTCAGTTCTTCTCAGCGTTCAGCATCACATTTTCAGTCATTAACTGATGTTGAAGAAGCTATATCTGTTGGAGAAAAAGCAGTAGAATTAGCTATGAATGGTCATAGTGATGTGATGGTTGGTATTCATAGATTATCCAATGATCCATATCAAGTTGAATACGAGTATTTTAATCTAGCAAAATGTGCTAATGAAGAAAAGAAAATGGATGATGATATGATTAATGAAGAGGGTAATGGTGTAACTGAAAAATTCATACAATATGCTTTGCCTTTAATTCAAGGAGAAAATCAACCTAAGTATCATTTAGGTATTCAAAAATTTGCTAAAATAAAATAATATTTTAGCTTAACTGCGGCTGTGGCGGAATGGTAGACGCGCTACCTTGAGGGGGTAGTATCCAAATGGATGTGTGAGTTCAACTCTCATCAGCCGCACCAAATAAAATGGAGGTTTTATGAATAAAAATAATCTTTTAAAAACAATGGATATATTAATTATTGGTGTCATTGTTATTCAATTTGTTATATTTTTATTAAACTATGAAACAAAATTATTAATCACGATGATTTCTGTTTTGCAATTTGTTTCTTTGATTGTATACTTTATTTATAGTATAAGGTTAAGGGCTAGTTTTGAGACAATCATAAATCATGAAAATAGATTTTTTAATGAGCAGTTTAAGGTGATTAAATCAAATTTTGATCAAGTGAGTTATGATGTGGCTGAATACTTTGATAGACAAAGAGATATTACTAGAATTAGAAGTTTATTTACATATTCACGAATGTTTTATAGAAAAAAATTTATCCTTGAGAATAAAGAAACTTTAAGTTTTGATGTGATTTTAATTACTGATAAGGGTATCTTTATATTTGATTTTTTTGAAGCTATTTTTGTTTTAAAGGGTAATTATCAAAAAGATAGAATTAAATTTCAATATTCAAAAAACAATGAAGTAGAAGTATTTAATCCTTTATCTAAACTTCATCCAATCTATCAAAAAGTAAAAGAGTATTTAGAGATTGAAGATGAACATATGATTAAGAGGATGCTTGTTTTAGAAGATGAATCTTATGTAACGGGGATGGATACTTTAGACAAAGACCAACAAATTACTAAGATGCTTGATTTAGAAAGCAAATTAAGAGAGTTAATTGACAATAGTATGGTAAAATTATCTTTAGAAGAAATAGAAAAAATGGAAGATATTTTAGATAAAAAAATTACTGGTTAATCCAGTGATTTTTATTTGATTAAAGAAGGGGTGAGATAATGACTAAGTTTTTTGGCGATAAAGCTTTTTATAAACGTGTTTTGATGATTGCAATGCCAATTGTTATTCAACAGTTGATTACCTCATCTGTTCAATTGGTTGATAATTTAATGGTTGGTTCATTAGGTGAGTTAGCTATTGGTGCAGTATCTGTTGTTAATCAATTGTATTTTGTTGTCATTATTGTGACTTTTGGTGCCATGGGCGGTGCTGGCATATTTTCTGCACAATTTTTTGGTTCTAAACAACATGATAAGTTAAGACAAACCTTCAGATTTAAATTATTAATTTCTTTGATACTATCAAGTACGGCTATATTGATCTTTTCTTTATTTGGAGAATATTTCATTGGTCTTTTTACAGATAATCCCGTTACTATTAGTTGGGGGATGGACTATTTAAATATAGCCAAATGGGTGATGATTCCTTTAACTGTTTCATCAGCTATGTCCACAACTTTTAGAGAAATTGGTATCACTAAACCATTACTTAGAATTTCAAGTATTGCCATTCTTTTAAATGTTGTATTGAATTATTTATTAATATTTGGTCATTTGGGTTTTCCAAAACTTGGTATTGAGGGTGCTGCGATTGCCACCTTAGCTTCAAGAACTTTAGAATTCGTATTACTTTACCTACTTTTAGTCTTTAGAGGTAAAGCATTTAATACTAGTCTTTTGAAAATCTTTAAAATAGATGGTCTTTTATTTAAAATGATTGTTATTACGGCAATACCATTAGTGATCAATGAGTTTTTATTTTCATTTGGGCAGACATTCTTTATGCAATCCTATGCGACAAGGGGTGACAATGCCCTAGCAGCCATTAATATCACTAATGCCATATCTCAACTAGTCTTTATTACTTTTGGGGGTATAGGGACAGCTGTAGCTGTTTTTGTTGGTAATACCATGGGGAAAAATAAACTTAAAGAAGCTAAAGAAAACTCTATGAAGATTATCGTATTTGCGGTTATTTTTGCTTTTGTTTTAGGCCTTGTATTGTTTATCTTAAGTTTCTTTGTTCTTAATTTATATGATATTTCAACTGAAACAGAATATATAGCCAAGTTTAATATCAGAGTCAACGCTTTTATGATTCCAGTGATTTCACTTTACATGGTCTTGTATTTTACACTTAGATCCGGAGGGGATACGCGCTCAACCATGATTATGGACTCTGGTTATATATGGGTGGTTCAAGTGCCTGTAATTTATGTCTTATCAAGATTCACTCAATTACCAGTCGTCATCTTGTATTTAATTATTCAATCGCTTGAATTACCAAAGGTTGTCTTGGCTTATTCAAGATATAAAAAAGAATATTGGTTAAGAAATTTAGCTGTAGAAAACGATGAAAACGCTATGCGTTTAATGAATAAACAAAGCATGTAATATCTTGACAATTTAGGATAAGTTATCTATAATATAAACAATAAGACTATGAAGAGGACAATGAGTTGATTTTCTTTCAAGAGAGTTAGTGGCTGGTGTAAACTAATAAGAAAACAAATCTATCTACCTTGGAGTTAAGATTAATCATCTTCGTATTTCTGCGTTAAAGAATAAGTGCTAGTTTCTAGAACTAAGGTGGTACCGCGGTTAATTCGTCCTTTACTCATGTAAAGGACTATTTTTTTTAAAAAAAGGAGATAATGATCATGATCAACCAAGAATATATTTTAAAACAACCAGAAATGGTTCAAAAAGCTTTATTAAAAAAAGGTGTTGAAGTTAACTTTGATGGCTTTATTGAAATGAGAAACAAACGAGTTGAATTGATTCAAGAAATAGAATCTATTCGTGCAAAAAGAAATCAATTATCAAAAGAAATTGGTGTATATAAAAGAGAAAAGAAAGATACAGGACCTCTTTTTAAAGAAATAGAATCTTTAAAAGGCACCATTACAGATCAAGAAGAGAACTTAAAAGAGATAGAAAAATTAATAGAAAAGTTCTTATTAAAATTACCTAATTTACCAGATGAAGATTTATTGGCTGGAGATAAAGAAAACAACCAAGTCATATATACGCATTTAACAAAGCCTGAATTTAATTTCAAAGTGAAAGATCATGTTGAATTAGCCACAAATTTAAATATTATTGACTATGAAAGAGCAGCTAAAATTAGTGGTAAGGGAACATGGATTTATAGTTCAATTGGCGCTAGATTAGAATGGGCTTTAATTAACTTCTTTATTGATCAACACCATAAAGATCAATATGAATTTATGTTAATGCCTCATATCTTAAATTACCAGAGTGGAATCACTGCTGGTCAGTTTCCAAAATTCGAGGATGATGTATTCTGGCTAGATGGAGATGAAAAACAAAAATTCTTACTACCTACTTCAGAAACAGCCTTGATCAATATTCACCGAAATGAAATCTTAGATTTAAAAGATTTACCAAAAAAATATTTTTCTTATTCACCATGTTATAGAAAAGAAGCAGGATCTTATCGTTCAGAAGAACGGGGGATGATTAGAGGATATCAATTTAATAAAGTTGAAATGTTACAATATACATTACCAGAAGATTCAGATAAGGCTTTTGAAGAGATGTTAAACAAGGCTAAGTCATTAATGAATCAACTTGGTCTTCATTATCAAGTATCTAAATTAGCAGCTGGAGATATTTCCTTTGCGATGAGTCGCACATTTGATATTGAAGTATATTTACCAAGTATCAATATTTATAAAGAAGTTTCTTCTGTTTCAAATTCTAGAGATTTTCAAGCTAGAAGAGGGATGATACGTTATCGTAAAGCCGATGGTAGTGTAGATTATTGTCATACATTAAATGGTTCTGGTCTTGCGACATCAAGATTAGTACCTGCTATTTTAGAACAAAACCAACAAGCTGATGGATCAGTGAAAATACCTGAAGTATTGGTTCCGTATATGGGTGGTATAAAAGAAATTAGGTGACCTAATGATTGATCGAGTTAAAGCAATAATTCATCTAGATAATTTAATTCATAATTTTAATTTATTAAAAGCAGTTTATCAAAATAAACGCGTGATGGCAGTTGTGAAAGCAGATGCTTATGGGCATGGATCGGTTGAAGTGGCCAAACATCTTGAAACTCATGGCTGTGACTTTTTTGCGGTGACAGATCTTCTTGAAGGTATTGAATTAAGACAAGCTGGTATCCAATCAGATATTTTACTCTTTGGAAAAACCTCTCCACAAAACATAGATAAAATCAAGCATTATCATTTAACTCAAACAATAGATTCTTTAGAATATGCTCAGTCATTGAATAGTTATGGAATCAGGATTCAAACACATATAGTAATTGATACAGGTATGAGTCGTTTTGGTATATATTGTCAACACCAAGAAGATATTAAAGAAACCGCAGAAGAAGTAGAAAAAATGATGGCTTTATTGCATTTAAACCACCAAGGGATTTATACCCATTTTGCGGCTGCGGATGAAGAAAAAGAAGCCTTTACAAAGCATCAATATGATGTCTTTTGCCAACTTATTCAAGCAATAGAGTTTAAGGGATTAGACTTAGGCATCAAGCATTGTTCAAATAGTGCGGCCATATTAAAATATCGTGATAGACACATGGATATGGTTAGGACGGGAATTGCCATGTATGGCTATCCTCCTATAAAAACAAAATTGAATTTCTTACCAGTGATGGATGTATTTGCTAGAGTGATTTCGCTTAGGAAAATCCGTCCAGGAGATGGTATTAGTTATGGTATAACTCACATAGCCAAAAAAGATATGAGACTTGCTTCTATCGCTATTGGTTATGCTGATGGCTATAATAGATTATTATCTAATCAGGATTATTTTTTCTATAAAGGAAAAAAATTAAAAGTGATGGGTAGGGTTTGTATGGGTGTCACTATGGTAGATGTAAGTCATATTGATATCCAAGTAGGAGATTTTGTTGAAGTATTTGGTCAAAATAAACCACTTGATCAAATGGCCACACAGTTAAATACAATCACTTACGAACTTTTAACCAATATGAGTAAAAAGAGAGTCATATTTGAATATTCAAAATAAAAAAAAGACTTTGAGATTTTTCAAAGTCTTTTATCTTTAACCAAGCATGTCTACAAAATATTTGTGTACTGTAAGATCATCAGTTAATTCAGGATGAAAAGCAGTTACAAATTGGTTATTTTGTCTGGCAGCTACAATTTTACCATTAACAATAGCTAAAACTTCTACACCTTCTTTGGCTTCTACAATGTAAGGAGCTCTAATAAATACAAAGGGTGTATTGTCTTGTCCATTAAATTCTCCAATAGCTTTAAAAGAACCTAATTGCCTTCCATATGCATTTTTCTTTGCTTCAATATCCATGGTTTGTAGATAGTCGCTTTTATAGTTATCTACTTGTTTGGCAAGAAGTAGTAAACCAGCACAAGTTCCAAATGTTGGCAATCCTCCATGAATCATTTTCTTTAATGGTTCAACCATTAATTGATCTCTAAGAATTCTAAACATTGTCGTTGACTCGCCACCTGGTAAAACGATACCATCCATTGGTTTGTCTAGTTGTGATCTGTTTCTAATCTGAAATGTCTCTACGCCTAATTTTTCTAGCATTTTTTGGTGTTCAATGAATGCGCCTTGTAGAGCGAGTACTCCTACAACCATCTATTGGCCTCTATTACTCATTAATAAATCAATTTCATTTTCGTTAATACCAACCATAGCTTCACCTAAATCTTCTGATAACTCAGCTAGAACTTTAGGGTCATCAAAGTTAGTAACAGCTTTAACAATTGCGTTAGCACGTTTGGCTGGATCACCTGATTTAAAAATACCTGAACCAACAAATACACCTTCGGCACCTAATTGCATCATTAATGCTGCATCGGCAGGTGTTGCTACACCACCAGCTGCAAAATTCACGACTGGTAATTTTCCGTTTTCTTTGACATATTTTAATAAATCATACGAAACTTGTAAGTTTTTAGCTTCATTGTATAATTCATCTTCAGATAGAGAAGTCATACGTCTCATTTCTGATTGAATTTTTCTCATGTGGATGACTGCTTGTATAACATCACCCGTTCCTGGTTCACCTTTAGTTCTAATCATTGAAGCGCCTTCTTCAATACGTCTAAGTGCTTCGCCTAAATTTTTAGCTCCACATACAAATGGTGCTTTGAATTTTGTTTTATCAATGTGATAAGTGTCATCTGCAGGTGATAAAACTTCTGATTCATCAATATAATCAATTTCTAAAGCTTCAAGTATTTGAGCTTCAACAAAATGTCCTATTCTCACTTTTGCCATGACAGGAATAGTTACAGCTTCTTGAATTTCTTTAATCAGTTTTGGATCACTCATTCTAGAAACGCCACCAGCAGCTCTAATATCTGCAGGAATTCTTTCTAAAGCCATGACTGCACAAGCACCAGCTTCTTCAGCGATTTTAGCTTGTTCAGCATTGGTTACGTCCATAATCACGCCACCTTTTAACATTTGTGCTAATTCTTTGTTTAATTCATATCTCTTATTCATAGTAAATCCTCCTATATATATTGACTTATTTGCCTTTATCAACTATATTATAACTGAAACTGGTATTGTTTAAATACTCAGTTTAGATAAATTTTATAAGGTCAGTTGGTGATTATATGATAACATTTTATTTTGATATAAACAAGGATATACCTCTTTATGAACAATTATATACTTTTATAAAAAATGCCATAGAAAAAAACGAATTAAAAGCCAATGAAAAACTACCTTCAAAGAGAAAGTTAGCCGCGCATTTAAAGATTAGTCAAACCACAATAGAAACCGCATATTTGCAACTTTTAGCTGAAGGTTATATTCAGTCTGTTCCTAGAGTGGGTTATTTTGTTTTAGATAGTTTAAATTTTCCCAAAAAAAGAAAAACTAAACATAAAATCGCAAAAAAAAAAGAAGCATCTTATGATTTTGATTTTAAAACAAATAAAGTTGACACTGATAATTTTCCTTATCGACAGTTTGCTAAAATACAAAGAGACATCATTCTAGATCGTTTGCCTGAAGCTATTAATCAAATAGACTATTTTGGCTTGTATTCTTTACGTGAGAAAATAGCTGATATCTTATTTGCTTATCGAGGTATAGAAGCCTTACCCGAACAAATTGTTGTTGGAAGTGGATCAGAGCATTTAATTTCTTTATTGGTTTTGTTATTAGGAAGGGACAAATTTATATATACTGAAGAACCTTCTTACTTAAAGAATTACTTGTTATATAAAGAATATGGGGCCAATGTAGGTGTGTGTGAATTAGACGAACAAGGTCTTTCTTTAGATAAGCTTAAAGAATATCGTGCTGATGTGGTTCATGTAGCGCCTTCTCATCAATACCCAACAGGTATCATTACACCAGTTTCAAGAAGAATTGATTTATTGAACTGGGCTTTAGAAAAAGATGAACGATATATTGTTGAAGATGATTATGATAGTGAGTTTAGGTTCTCAGGTAATCCCATTCCAGCCTTAAAAGTGATGGATGAATACGATAAAGTCATATATATGAATTCGTTTTCAAAATCAATTTCACCTGGTTTTAGAGTTTCTTTCATGGTTTTACCTAGAAAACTTGTAAAAAGATATCAAGATTCTTTTTCTTATTTTTCATGTTCAGTGCCCATCATGACTCAATTATCATTAGAGAAGTTTATAGAGGATGGTATATTTGAAAAACATCTTAATAGGATGAAAATCGTTTATAAGAATAAAAGAGATGTCTTAATTCATATATTGAAAGAAAACTTCGGAGATGATATAGCAATAAAAGGTTCAGATGCTGGTTTGCATTTTTTGGTTGAAGTGAAAATGAATTTTACAGAAAATCAACTTGTAGAAAAGGCTAAATCTGTAGGCGTAAGAGTTTATGGCTTAGGTGAATTTTTTATTCGCAAGTTGAGAAAATATGATTTTCCGACCTTAATATTTGGTTATTCTCATTTAAATGAAAATGATTTTTTTGAAGCTGTAAATAGATTAAGAAAGGTTTGGAAATAAAAATTTTTATATTTTTGTAAAAATAGATGGTCTATGTAAGCGCTTTATGATAAAATAAAAAAATGTAGAGGCGGTGGGTTGATGAGGATAAAAGAACATCCAATTTTAAATTTTAATCATCAAAAGGAAATACATTTTACTTATAACGGGAGGGCTATGATTGGCTATGAAGGCGATACAATCGCTGCGGCTTTATATGATAATGGCATCCGTCATTTTTCAGACAGTGTTCTGCACAAACGTCCACGTGGATTATACTGTGCTATAGGTAATTGTGGTTCATGTTATATGCAAGTTAATGGAAATGATAATGTAAAAACTTGTATGACTTTATTAGAAGAAAACATGGAAGTCATTTCTGAAATGAGTGAGAATGATGATTAATCGTGATTTGGTGATTATTGGTGGGGGACCTGCTGGTTTAAGTGCAGCTAAAGTTGCTCTTGATGCTGGTATGAATGTAACCCTGATTGAAAGATTTAATCAATTAGGTGGACAATTGATTAAGCAAACACATAAGTTTTTTGGTTCAAAATTGCAATATGCTAAAACGAGAGGTTTTGAAATTGCAAAAATATTAATTGATGATTTATCAACTTATAGTGAAGATCGTCTACAAATCTTATTGGATGCAACTTGTGTTGGCCTGTATCCTGATAAAGTATTAACGGTATATCAATACAATAAATACCTTAAATATAAGGCTAAATCTGTCATAGTTGCGACTGGAGCCAGTGAAAAAGTGTTGGCTTTTGAAAATAATGATTTGCCAGGTATTTATGGTGCAGGAGCCATTCAAACAATTATGAATATTTATGGTATCCAACCTGGAAAGGAAGTTGTCATGGTGGGGAGTGGAAATATTGGTTTAATTGTATCTTATCAATTAATCCAAGCAGGTGTAAAAGTAAAAGCCTTACTTGAAGCATCATCTACCATTGGTGGCTACTTAGTCCATGCTTCAAAACTAAAAAGATTAGGTGTGGATCTATTAACCAATACAACAGTAAAGAAAGCTTTAGGAAAAGATCAGTTAGAGAAAATCATAACTGTTAGATTAGATGATCAATGGAAAGAAATTCCTGGTTCTGAGAAAGAGATTGAAACAGATGTTTTATGTATTTCAGTCGGTTTGTCTCCTTTACATCAGTTAATGTCGATGGCAGGCGCTGATATGCTTGATATCAGTGAACTAGGTGGATTGGTTCCTAAGAAAACGTGTGATTATGAAACATCTATTAAGAATGTCTATGCTTGTGGTGATGTCACAGGGATAGAAGAAGCATCTTCAGCAATGGTTGAAGGTAGAATATGTGGTCTCATGGCTGCTAATCATTTAGGGTTTAAACATCCTAATGCTCTTGAGTTAGAAAATGATTTAAATAACCAATTATGCGTTTTAAGACAAGGACCATGTGGAGAGAAAATTCGTTGTGGTCTTAAAAAAGCAGGTGAAATTAATGTTTGAAAAGACAGCTGTAGCGACAAAAGAAATGGTTAAATCAAGATTTCCTAAAGATAAAAAAGTCTTGTTTAGACCCAAAGCCATTATTGAATGTTATCATGAGATACCTTGTAATCCATGTGAGACGTCTTGTCCTTTTCATGCAATTACCATAGGCGAAGATATTAACGCTATACCACAAATTGATTTTGATAAATGTACAGGTTGTGGGATTTGTGTTCACTCTTGTCCAGGTTTAGCAATCATGGTCGCAATGATAAAAAACGGGAAAGCATATTTTAAAATTCCCTATGAATTACTTCCTTTACCTAAGGTAAATGAAAGATGGTTGGCTGTTGATAGAAATGGTGATGTCATTAGCGATTGTAAAATTGAACAGGTGATGACTGCGAAAAAATCAACGAATCATACAACAGTTGTGACAGTTTCTTTAGAACAACCTTACTTATATGACTTTGTAACCATAAGGAGGAAGCATGAATAAAAAAGATATTATTATCTGCAGGTGTGAAGATGTGAGTCTAGCAGATATTCATGAAGCCTTAGATATGGGGTATCGTGATTTTGAATCTATAAAACGTATTTTAAGAGTAGGTATGGGACCTTGCCAGGGACAAACCTGTGCACACCTTGTAAAAAATGAGATTGCTCGCTATAATAAAGTAAACCCTGAAAGTGTCAAAATTCATAAAACAAGACCCTTGATAAGTGGTGTTGTTTTAAAAGATATTGCAAAGGGTGATGACGATGAATAGGGCGAATATTGTCATTATTGGCGCAGGAATTTCTGGTTTAAGCATTGCATATAATTTGGCTAAAAAAGGCATGAAAGATATTTGTGTTGTTGATAAGAGTCATTTTTTAGCAGGTGCTACAGCTAGGTGTGGCGCTGGTGTTAGACAACAATGGGCTACAGAATTAAACTGTATTTTAGCGAAAAAATCAATTGAATTTTTTGCTCATGCTAATGAAACTTTAGGTTATCATAGGGATATTGAGTTTAAACAAGGTGGATATTTAATATTATCAAGTTCTGAGGAAGAAGATAAACAGTTTGAGAAGAATGTAAAATTACAAAATTCTTTAGGAATCCCTACTAAACATTTATCTAAAGAAGAAGCTCTAAAAATTGTATCACATTTAAATCCAGATTCTTTTACTTCAGCGACTTTTTGTGAAACGGATGGTCATGTCAATCCATTCTTAATGAGTGAGGCTTATTATTTAGCTGCTCAAAAATTAGGTGTAGAATTTCATTTCTTTACGGAAGTAAAAAATATTGAAACAAAGCATGGGAAAATTACTAAAGTGATCACAGATAAATTTGAAATTGAAACAAATAAAGTTGTAAATGCAGCTGGGGGATATTCTCAAGAAATTGGTGCTATGGTAGGTTTAGATATTCCAGTTTATTCTGAAAATCACGAAATATTAGTGACTGAAAGAGCCAAAGCTATGTTGGGGCCAATGGTCATGAGCTTTTCAAAAAATATATATTGCCAACAAGTACCTCATGGCTCTATATTGATGGGAAGAAATAATCCAGATGCATTGCATAACCATGATATTTCATCGAGTTGGAAATTTTTAGATGATATGGCAAAAACAGTCAATCATATATTACCAGAAGTTGCTAAACAAAGAGTGATTAGAACTTGGGGTGGATCTTATAATATTTCACCTGATTTTCAACCTATTATTTCAGACTCTAGTATAGATGGTTTTTATATTGCATGCGGGTATTCAGGGCATGGTTTCATGTTTGCGCCTATCACAGGAGAATTATTATCAGAAATTATTTTAGGTGAACCATTAGAAGATTACGCAAAAGCATTACATATGGATCGCTTTAAAAATATGGACAAAATAGATAAAGAACATTCAGTAGTATAAAAAGGAGAGGAGAAATTATGGCAATTTATAGTTATCGTACAGAACCACTAACAGATTTTACAGATGCAAATAATCGTTTGCAGTATGAAGAAGGTATTAAAAAAGTAAGAGGGTATTTAGGAAAAAAATACCCACTCATCATTAATGGTGAAAGGATTTATACAGAACGCTTTGTTAAATCTTTGAATCCATCTAATCATGAAGAGGTCATTGGTGAAATAGCTCAAGCAGGTATTGAAGAAGCGAAAATGGCAATGGAAGCTGCTTTGTCTTCTTTTGATTATTGGAAGAAAGTCAGTCCAAAGGTGAGAGCAGATGTTTTATTTAAAGCAGCTAATATTCTAAGAAGAAAAAAACATGAAATTTCTGCTTTAATGACTTTAGAAGCCGGAAAACCATGGGCTGAAGCAGACGCTGATACAGCTGAAGCTATTGATTTCTTAGAATACTATGGTCGTCAAATGTTAGAAATGACGGAAATTGACAAGAAAGTACTTAGTCGAAGAGACTTAGAAAGAAATGAATATAAATATATTCCTTTAGGTGTTGGTGCAATTATTACACCTTGGAACTTTCCAATGGCTATTTTAACAGGAATGACTTCAGCGGCTGTTGTTACTGGAAATACGGTTTTATTAAAACCTGCTTCAACAACTCAAGTGATTGCTTATAAATTTATAGAAATTATGGAAGAAGCTGGTTTGCCTAAAGGAGTCATTAATTTTGTTCCTGGTAAGGGTTCAGAAACTGGTGATTTCATCGTTAAACACCCTAAGACTCGTTTCATTTCTTTCACTGGTTCTAAAGATGTTGGGGTCCAAATATATGAAAATGCTGCTAAATTAAGAGAAGGTCAAATTTGGTTAAAAAGAGTCATTGCTGAAATGGGCGGTAAAGATGCTATTTTAGTTGATAATCAAATTGATCCAGACATGGCAGCTGAAGCCATTGTTAAATCTGCTTTTGGTTTTTCAGGACAAAAATGTTCAGCTTGTTCAAGAGCAATTATTCATGAAGATGTTTATGATGATGTTATCAAACTCATCAAAGAAAAAACAGAGAATTTAAATGTAGGCATGTCTGAAAAATATGAAAATCATATGGGACCAGTTAATGATATCTTAGCCTTTAATAAAATTTCAGAATATATAGAGATTGGAAAAAAAGAAGGGAAATTATTAACAGGAGGAACCACAAATAAAGATAGAGGATATTTTATTGATCCAACAGTATTTGTTGATTTAGATCCTCAATCAAGAATGATGCAAGAAGAAATCTTTGGGCCTGTCTTATCAGTAACTAAAGTAAAATCTTTCGAAGAAGGATTAGAAGTTGTTAATGGTACTGAATATGGTCTAACAGGGGCTTGTATATCTAATAATAGAATGCATTTAGAAATGGCTAGAGAAGATTTCCATGTAGGGAATTTATACTTGAATCGTAAATGTACTGGAGCGATTGTTGGATATCAACCATTTGGTGGATTTAATATGAGTGGTACTGATTCAAAAGCTGGTGGGCCAGATTATTTAGTATTACACATGCAAGGTAAATCAGTTACAGAACAATTATAATGAAAAAAGACCAGTCATTTGACTGGTCTTAATTATAAATGCATTTAGTTTGAATTCGAAATACTTTTGTGAGATAATATATATACAAAAGGAGTGAGGTATATGAAAACTTTTAAAGCAACAGCGAAAAAATTAAAAGAAGGAATGCAAGTAGAAGTCAATTCTGCTGGATTCAAAATGATATTTGATGAGCCTGAACAAATGGGTGGTACCAATAAGGGTATCAATCCTATGAGTGCAGCTTTATCCGTTATGGGCGCATGTCAAACAATTGTCGCTTATATGTTTGCAGAACAAAAAGGCATTGACTTAGAAGATTTCTTTGTAGAAGTTGAAGGCGATATGGATATGCAAGCTTTAATGAAACAAAACGGAAATAGGACTGGATTCCAAGAGATTAGATATAAAATGCATTTTAAAGCGAATGCAAGTGAAGAAGAATTAGAAGAGTTTTCTAATTTTATAGAGAAAAATTGCCCAGTAAGTGATACATTCAATCAAGGGGCAAAATTAGTTAATGAAGGTATAGTGAAGGAGTAAAGAAAATGGAATTTTTACAAGCATTAAAAACAAGACATTCAGAATATGTTTTATCAAAAAATATTGAAATTAGTGATAAAGAAATAGAAGAATATATTAAAGATATTATGGTTCACACCCCATCTGCTTTTAATTCTCAAAGTCAGAGAGTACTGGTTTTACTAGGGGAAAAACATGATCAATTATGGGATAAGTTAACTGATATCATGAAGGATATTGTTAAAGGTGAACAATTAGATAATACAAAAGCTAAACTTGATGGTTTTAAAGCGGGATATGGAACAATATTATTCTTTGATGATATGGAAGTAATTGAAAAACTACAAGAACAGTTCCCTTTATATAGAGCAAATTTTAGTAAATGGTCTATTGAACAAAATGCAATGCTACAATCTAATGTTTGGGTTGGGTTAAGAACAAAAAATATAGGTGCCTCATTACAACATTATAATGAGTTGATAGAAAAATATGTGAAACAAACATATGATATTCCTGAAAAATGGGAATTGAGAGCACAAATGCCATTTGGTAAAATTGAAGATCCAGCCAGCGAAAAAGAACATATAGATATCAATAAAAGATTTGTTCTTGTGAAATAATTGAATAAATATGAATAACCTTAGAATTTCTAAGGTTATTTTTTTTATTCATGTAATTTTATGTTAAAAAAAGGTATAATAAGAATAGGTGATTAGTATGTGTGGACGCTTTACCATAGCTAAAAGTAAGAGTCATGTTTTAGAATATTTAAAAAAACACTTTGCCATAGAGAAAGTAGAAGGTCTTCATTTACCTAGATATAATGTTGGACCAGGACAAGATATTTTAGCTGTTATTTATGATGGTGATCATTATCGAGCAGGAACAATACCTTGGGATTATAAGGTTAAGTATAAGGGTCGATTTAAACAAGTCATCAATGCTAGAAGTGAAAGTGTCGATGAAAAATATGCTTTTAAAAATGCTTTTAGAAATCAAAGATGTTTAATTTTATCAGATGGTTTTTATGAGTGGGACCAATTAACCAAACGACCCTATCGTTTTGTGTTGAAAAATAATGATTTATATTTTTATGCAGGTATTTATGACCGCTTTCAAATAGAAGATAAATTAGTGTTTGGGTCTTTAATTCTTACGACAGATGCCAATGATGTGGTTTCTGAACATCATTCTAGGATGCCAGTGATACTCAATATCGATCAAGCGAAAGCATTTTTAAGAAAAGATTTAGAAATTGATCAGATTAAGGCGCTTTTACAACCAGCTTTAGCAAAGGAAATCTTATCTTATCCGGTTGATAAAAGTGTCAATAAGATGAGTCATGATTCATCTGAACTCATAAAAAAAACGACTAATCATTAGTCGTTTAATTCTAACAAGTAGGTTCTACTTGTATCAGATTCATCAATTTTACTAAATCCCATTTTGATTAAATACTTGTCATGCATTAAATTATCTGAGAAAGTTATTAGTTTTTTATAACCTTTTGTTAAGAAAATATTTTTATTTTTGTCATAAATATATTTTCCTGCTTTAAAGTCTCTAAAACTTGGAATTACATAGTCTAATTCAACTTTTAATGTGTCCTCATCATATTTGTTTGCAACAAATAATCCTACTGGCATAATGTCTCTTAATATATAGAAGTTGTATTCAGAATTTTTGAAATCAACATCAATATGATTATAAATTTTCAACATATCTTCTTTGTTATGTTCAATAAAATATTCGATGTATTCGTTATTTTGTTGAATCTTTAAAATATTAAAGTATGATTGAGAATTGTAAATCTTAAATAAGTAATAGACATTGGCAATAGCTGTAAATAGGTTTAGTGCAGCAACAGGATAAGTTTTAGTTAGGATCGCATAGATAACAAAAGTTGTTGATCCAAATAAATTTATCCACCTTAATTTCTTTGTTGATGACATGATTAGGGAAATTAAGATAAGTACTGAGGCTGAATAACCTATGGCTTCAATCCACCATTCCATAATATCACTCCTTCTATTTGTCTTATAACCTTAGATATTATATCATAAAATAGAAATAATGAAACAATTTTTAACTATCCATTTAAATATATTTTAGGAGGTCTTTACCATGAATCATTTAATTAAAAACAAACAACCCTTATTAGATAAGTTTGGACACTTATCTGAACCTGGTTATTCAACTAAAGAAATATTTGAGTATAATCCAGAAATGATTTCTGCAAGTAAGTGGAGAATAAAAGAATGGGATTACTATGCAGTTTTATCAGAAGATTATGGTTTTTCTTTTACAGTAGCGGATTTGGGTTATATTGGTTTAATCAGTGCGAATTTTTTTGATTTTAAAGAAAAAAATCAAATAAACAAATCTAAAATGGTCTTGTTTCCTTTTGGTAAACTTCATTTGCCAAAGTCAATTCATGAAGGGGATGTTGTTTTTAAACAAAAAGGATTTTCTTTTAGGTTTTTAAATCAAGAGAATGAAAGAAGATTGATGGTTGAAGTGAATAATTTTGGTAAAAGAAATGTCAATTTAAGAGCTGATTTAAAATTAGAAAAAAAAGATGATGACCATATGACTATCGCAACTCCTTGGCAAGAAAACGAGAAAGCTTTTTATTATAATCAAAAAATTAACTGTATACCAGTCAGTGGTGATGTTTATATCAATGGTGAACTCTTTACTTTTAATCAAGAGAAAGATTTCGCTGTTTTGGATTGGGGACGTGGTGTATGGACTTATAAAAATACTTGGTATTGGGGTAGCGCTTCAGGTCTTGTAAATAATAAAAGATTTGGTTTTAATATTGGTTATGGTTTTGGTGATACATCTAAAGCCAGTGAAAATATGATTTTCTATGATGGTAAAGCTCATAAGTTGGATTTAATACGCTTTGAATTTAATCCAAACAATTATTTAGAAAAGTGGTATTTTACATCTAATGATCAACGTTTTGAATTAGAAATGACACCCTTAATTGACCGATTGGATAAAACGAATTTATTGGTGATTAAAAACAAGGGTCACCAAGTTTTTGGTTTATTTAATGGTTATGTTGTCTTAGATGATGGCACAAAATTAGAAATAGAAAATCTTTTAGGCTTTGCGGAAGCCATCACTAATCATTATTAAAAATAACTTATATAAAAATCATTATTAAAATTCCTTGAGTAATTCTCCTAATCATCGTATAATATAGTTTGCTAAAAAATGCAATAAGGAGGATTTACTAATGAAAAAGAAGATTTTATTAATGTTTGTTATGTTTTTTTCTTTTGCCAGTGTACTTAGTTGTACAGGAGATTTAACGCTTGAACCAACTACTGAAGATAGTGCAACTGAAGAAACAACAACTGAAGAACCAACAACTGAAGTTCCAACGACAGAGGAACCTATCACACAAGATGAGTCATATTATGAAAATTATACTGACTTGTTAAGTGTTCATGATATGAGCGATGGTTCTGGTGTTGAAGTTAGTGGTGTTGTATATTATATGACACAAAATGGATATTATATTCAAGATAATACGTATAACTTATTTGTTTTCAGCGACAAAGCACCCAGTGTTAGTTTAGGTGATAGAGTAGTTGTCAGTGGTGAGTTAAGTACTTATAGAGAAGTTAAACAAGTTAAAGATCCGGTTTTAAAAGAAACAAATGCTCATGGTATTAACTTGAAACAAAAAACTAATGATTTTAATTTTAGTGATACAGTATTAAAACCAGGCCACTTGTACACGATTACTGGAGTAGTTCGTATTGAAGGAGATAAAAATACAACTTACTTATATGATGGAAATACTAAAATAGCTGAAATTTATTATAAATCACTAAGTCAATCTATATCAGCTGTAGAAAAATATAAAGATGAAACAATTACTTTAGATTTACTCTATTATGCGGAAGGTGATGAAGTCGCAAGATATGCTTTCCAAGGAACTGATTCTGATATTTCAGTCTATATACCTGATCAAGCAATTGCTTTAAAAGAAGATGCTGATTTGTTACCAACAGAAAAAATATTATATGCAGACCATGATTTTGGTACAGGTTATTATGGCTCAGAATATAAAATTACTGATATGAGTGGGGATGCTAGTTCATATGTATCTTTTGAAGGATCAGTATTATCAATAATCAAGCCATCTGAGACTGAAGGAGACCAAACAGGTGTTCTTACAATAGAGGTTAGCTTAGGTGATGAAGAACCGATTATTAAAACAGTAGATATTATTGTTAAGGCAGAAGGTTCATCCACTATTGATATGGCTTATTATGAAAGCGCAAGTGGATTATCAGGTGATGATTTATTTTATGAATTAAATAGCATTATTAATCAAGGTTTTAAACAATTAACTTATGATGATGCTAAATGGGTATTAGAAGAGTCTGACAGAGATCCAAATAATGCTAGTAATATTATTTTAGTTTATACTAGAGAGTCAATTAAAGGTCAATGGGATTATCCTAACTGGAACCGGGAACATACTTGGCCACAGTCTAAATTGAGTACCTCTGGTCAAAAATCGGATATGCATAACTTAAAGCCTTCAGATGTTGATGAAAATTCAAGAAGAGGAAATGATCCTTTTGGATATATGACTGGGTCTGGTGTTTATGAGCCACATGATGATGTTAAGGGTGATGTTGCTAGAATCTTATTTTACATGGCAACCATGTATTTGGATTTAAATATTGAGAGTGGCGTTTTAGGTGACATGGAAGTATTAATGGAATGGCATCAAATAGACCCTGTAGATGATTTTGAAAGAAATAGAAATGAAGTCATTTATTCATATCAAAAAAATAGAAACCCATTTATCGATTATCCTGAATTCGCTGAAGAAATTTGGGGACAATATATAAACTAAAACCGCTAAGGCGGTTTTTTTTATTGTCAAATTTTTTAAAATTGATATAATGGAATTACAATTTAATAAAGCAAAGGAGAGAAAAATGGAGAAAATTGCTATTGTAGGTGGAGGTTCTTGGGGATCTGCGCTTGCTAATTTATTGGTAGATAATAAAAAAGAAGTATTAATATATGATAATGATAAAAAAACAGTTGATGAAATTAATCAATTTCATACTAACCAATCAAAACTAGGTGATGTTCCTTTATCTAAAGAAGTTGTTGCGACAACATCTTTGGATCAAACACTTAATTTCAGTGATATGATTATTTTAGCTGTACCAACTTCAGTAACAAGAATTGTTCTGTCTAATATGAAGAATATAATAAAAAGGAAGAAATTATTTGTTAATGTTGCTAAAGGTTTGGAATTTAAAACTAATGATAGAGTATCACAAATTGTGTATGATGAAATCCCAAGTGACTATATAGAGGGTTTTGTTTCTTTAACTGGTCCAAGCCATGCAGAAGAAGTGATTGTTAGAAAACTAACTTCAATTGTTGCGGCTAGTAATAATTTAGAACATGCAAAGTTAGTTCAAGAAACCTTTTCTAATGAAGATTATTTTAGAGTATATACGTCTTTAGATTTAATAGGTGCAGAATTAGGTGGATCTTTAAAAAATATCTATGCCATTGCTTCTGGGATGTTAGATGGACTTGGCTATGGGATTAATGCGAAATCAGCATTAATCACTAGAGGTTTAATCGAAATGAAGAGAATCACGACTGAATTAGGTGGTCTTGAAGAGACTTTAAATGGTTTAGTTGGCGTTGGTGATTTAATTGTTACTTGTATGTCGAAGTTCAGTCGAAATTATAGTGCGGGGCTACTTATAGGTGAAGGTGATGATTTGAAAACATCATTAAGTAAAATGACCATGGTTGTTGAGGGTGTTAAGACATGTAAAACAGCTTATTTCTTAGCTAAAGACTTACACATTGAGACACCAATCATTGATGCAGTTTATGATGTATTGTTTAATGAGATAGAACCTAATATAGTGATTAATAAATTGATGGCAAGAGACTTAAAAAGTGAACAGTAATTAGAGTATAAAACGGCTAAATAGCCGTTTTATTTTTTTTGTCAGTTAAATATAATAAATATGATAAATATTTGATTTAATGATGGCCTTAATAATCATGTTTTTTTTGGTTTTTTCTTTAATTGAGTGTTGGAATTTAAAACCATAAATGTTATAATTGTTTTGTAAGCGTTTTCCAACTTTGGAAAAACTTTATTTATGTTTAGTGAAGAAAGGAGTCGATTGGTCCTGAATAAGGCAATCGGTATATGATGAAAAAAGTTACTTTTCTAACAGGATATTATGGCTCTGGTAAAACAGAAGTAGCGATTAATCTTGCAATTCAAAAGAAAATAGATACAATCGTTGATTTAGATGTCATCAATCCTTATTTCAGAACAAGAGAAATGGAAGCTGTTTTAAAGGAAAACGATATTGAAACAATCTCGAGTGAAATGGAATCTAAAATGCATTTGGATATGCCATATATTTCGAAAAAAATATATAATCCTTTATATAATGAAAAAACAAAAGTAATTTATGACTTAGGTGGTAATGATCAAGGTGCAAAACTAATGAGGCAGTTTGATGATTATAAAGACATAGATTATGATTTATTGGTTGTTGTGAATGTCTTTAGACCTGAAACTGATCACGAAGATGAAATTATGAAATTAATTAATCGAATAGAAGGAATGAGTGGTTTTAAAGTCACGGGTTTAATTAATAATTCTAACTTATTAAAAGATACAAGTTTAGAAGATATTATGCAAGGCCAACGGATTGTTGAAAAAGTTAGCAAGAAAATGAACCTTCCAATACATTATACAAGTTATTGGAATGAAATTAATGACACTGGTTTTAATGTTTCTAATGAAATATTAAAATTAAAATTATATTTTAGAAAAAATTGGTTTTAGGAGGAAAGAATATGCCAAAAGGAATAACTTATTTTGACCATGAAAAATGTAAAGGTTGTGGTCTATGTGTGGAATATTGTCCACAAAATATCCTTTACCAAGACAAGAAAACCTTAAATGAATCAGGTTATAACATCGTGAGTGTTAGTGAACCTGATAAATGTATAGGGTGTGCGTTTTGTGCAATGATGTGTCCAGATTCAGTAATTAAGGTAGAGGTGATTAAATAATGGCAAAAGTTTTAATGAAAGGGAACGAAGCAATAGCCTTAGCGGCAATTAAAGGTGGAGTAGATGCTTTTTATGGTTATCCAATTACACCACAAAATGAAGTTCCTGAATACTTATCAAAACATTTATTAGCAAACGGAAAAGTTTTTTTACAATCAGAGTCAGAAGTTTCAGCCATTAATATGGTGTATGGAGCTGCTGGTGCAGGTGCAAGAGTTATGACTAGTTCTTCATCTCCTGGTATTGCTTTAAAACAAGAAGGGATTTCTTATATAGCAGCAGCTGAATTACCTTGTTTGATTGTTTCGGTTATGCGTGGTGGTCCTGGTCTTGGTGGTATTCAACCATCACAAGCGGATTACTATCAAGCAACAAGAGGTGGGGGAAATGGAGATTATTCATTGATCGTTTACGCGCCAGAAACAATTCAAGAAATGGTTGATACTATAAAAGAATCATTTGATATTGCAGATTATTATCGTAATCCTGTTATGGTTTTAGTTGACGGTTTAATTGGACAAATGATGGAATCTGTTGATTTTGATAAACCTGTTAAAGAACGTTTCTTACCTGAAAAAGATTGGGCAACAACTGGAACTGCTAATCATCCAGGTAGAAGAAATGTTGCTAATTCATTGGAGATAGATCCAGTTGCACTTGAACAAAAAAACATTCGTTTACAAGAAAAATATAAATTAATTAAAAAGAATGAAACCAGATATGAAATGGTGAATTTTGAAGAAGAACCAGAATATGTGATCGTAGCTTATGGAACAATGGCTAGAATTTGTCGTTCAGCAATTGAAATGCTAGCAAAAGATGGTATCAATGTTGGAATGATTCGTCCAATTAGTATATTACCATTCCCTGATGAAGCATTTGATGAAATTCCAAAGAAAGCAAAAGGAATATTATGTGCTGAACTTAGTATGGGACAAATGTTAGACGATGTATTAATTTCTAATAATGGTAGACATAAAGTTGGTTTCTTTGGTCGCAGTGGCGGTATGGTGCCAGATCCAGAAGAAATCGTAGATGCTATCAAGAATTTTAGTGAAAGAGTGGTGAAATAAGATGGCTGAAACAACTGTGAAATATGAAAAAACAAAAGGTTTAACCGATAAACCACTCAGTTATTGTCCTGGATGTACCCATGGTATTGTTCATAAATTAGTAGGTGAAGCTTTAGTTGACTTAGATATATTAGATAAAGCCATTGGTGTTGCGTCTGTTGGATGTTCAGTATTCTCATATGAATTTTTTAACTGTGATGCACAACAAGCACCTCATGGTAGAGCTTGTGCTGAAGCAACAGGAATTAAACGTGTTTTACCTGATAATATTGTTTTCACTTATCAAGGTGATGGAGACTTAGCTTCAATTGGTATTGCTGAAACAATTCATGCAGCTAATCGTGGCGAAAATATTACTGTTATTTTTGTGAATAATGCAATTTATGGTATGACTGGTGGCCAAATGGCACCAACAAGTTTAAAAGGTCAAAAAACAACCACTTCACAAGATGGTCGTGACACAGATTGGACAGGTAATCCAATTAAAATTTCTGAAATGCTAGCAACCATTGAAGGTGTTGCATATATTGAAAGAGTTTCTGTTCATGATCCAAAACATTATTTAAAAGCTAAAAAAGCGATTAAAAAAGCTTTCCAATATCAAAAAGAGAAAAAAGGATTTACATTAATAGAAGTCGTTTCTACATGTCCTGTTAACTGGGGAATGAAACCTGTTGATGCAATGAAATGGTTATCAAAAGAAATGATCCCAGTATTTCCTTTAGGTGTATATAAAGATAAGGGGGATAATCATGAATCATAATGTAAAAGTAGCCGGTTTTGGTGGTCAAGGTGTAATGATGTTTGGTCAAGTGTTGGCATATTCTGCAACGTATGATGACATTAACGGATTATGGTTCCCTTCATATGGTCCTGAAACAAGAGGTGGGACAGCTAACTGTTCTGTCATTGTTTCAGACAAACAAATTAATTCACCAACCTTTAAAAATGCAAATCATTTAGTAGCTTTTAACTTACCATCATTAGAAAAATTCAGAAAAAATGTAACGGACAATGGTTTAATCTTATATAATAGTTCATTGATTAAAGATGAAGTTAAAGAAGAAGGCAGATTATGCATTGGCGTTCCTGTTAATGACATTGCGACTGAACTAGAAAATGAAAAAGTTGCTAATATGGCAATGTTAGGTGCATATTTAGAGTTGACTAAAATCTTTACAGACCAAACTATAGAAGCGATTATAAAAAAATTCCTTGGTGAAAGAAAAGCTCATTTATTGGATGTAAATATGAAAGCTATTCAAAAAGGAAAAGATTATATAAAAAATTTAGGAGTCACTTATGCTTAAGTCAGTTGCTGATTTAGCAAACCTGGCAAAAAAAGTCAACCGCAAGAAGATGGCGGTTGTCTTTGCACATGATGATCATGTGATTGAAGCTGTTAAAGGTGCTTCAGACCAAGGTTTTGTGGAGCCAATTTTAATTGGTGATGAAGAGAGTATTAAGTGTTTGATTAAAAAGTATTCTTTAAAAGAACCTTATCAAATCATCAATGAATTAGATCCTTCAAAAGCTAGTCTCATCGCTATGAATCTTGTCAATAATCATGAATGTGACATAGTGATGAAAGGTTTGATTGATACCAAATTAATATTAAAAGAAGTTGTTAATTCTGAAACTGGTATCAAAAAATCTCATTTATTGAGTCATGTTGGCGTTGTTTCATTGCCTACATATGATAAAGTTTTATTTGCGACTGATGGTGCAATGAATATTGCTCCTAATTTTGAACAAAAAATAGAGATTTTGGAAGCTGCTGTAGAACTTGCTAAAACTTTAGGATACAACATGCCAAAAGTTGGTCTTGTTTCAGCTGTAGAAAAAGTAAATCCTAAAATTGAATCAACCATGGATGCTAAAAAAATTGTAGAGTATTATCAAGATAAAAAGATAGACTTTTTAATTGATGGTCCTTTTGCAGTTGATAATTTAGTTTCTTTTGAGTCAGTTAAGCATAAAGGTATTGAATCTGATGTTGCAGGTGATTGTGATATTCTAGTATTCCCTAATCTTGATGGAGGCAATATTTTTTATAAAACTTGTATGTTTTTAGCAAACGGAAAATCTGCTGGAATTGTTTTAGGAGCAAAAGTCCCTATTGTATTAACATCAAGAGCAGATACAGCGGAAGCAAAATTATATTCAATTATATTAGCGGTGGTGAATTCTAATGGACTATCTTCTACTAGCAATTAATCCAGGATCTACATCAACTAAGGTTGCTGTATATTATAATAATAAACTAGTTAAAGAACAAACGTTAAGACATGATGTTGAGGAGTTAAATCAGTTTGATACCATTATTGATCAAACAGATTTTAGAAAGAATGTCATTTTAGATTTTATAAAAAAGCATGATTATGAATTGAAAGATTTTGATGTCTTTGTCGGTCGTGGTGGGATGATGAAGCCTCTTAAAAATGGTGGAACTTACATCGTGACAAAAGATATGTTGAGAGATTTAAAGTCTGGTGAATATGGATATCATGCATCTAACTTAGGGGCTATATTAGCTGATAGTTTTGCCAATGTACATAAAAGATTAGCTTTTATTGTTAATCCTGTTTGTATAGATGAATTTGAAGATATTTCGCGTATTAGTGGGCAAAAATTAATAGAAAGACGTTCTGTTTTTCATGCTTTAAATCAAAAAGCCATTGCTATGCAATTTGCTAAAGATATTAAAAGAGATTATAAGGACTTGAATTTAATTGTTACCCACTTAGGTGGTGGTATTTCTGTAGGATTCCATAAAAAAGGACGTGTCATCGATTGTAATAACGCTCTTGGTGGAGATGGACCATTTTCACCTGAAAGAACGGGAACAATACCAACTTATCCATTAGTTGATTTATGTTTCTCTGGCGAATATACCAAAGAAGAAGTTAAAAAATTATTGGTTGGAGAAGGTGGATTGGTATCTTATTTAGGTACTAATGATGCTAGAGTTGTTGAAGAGAGAATTGAAAACGGTGATAAAGAAGCAAAATTACACTATGATGCCATGGCATACAATGTAGTTAAAGAAATTGGGTCTTTATATTTTGCTGCAAAAGGCAAAATTGATGGCATATTAATTACTGGTGGTATTGCTTATAGTGAATATTTTATCAATTATTTAAAGGAATATATTAATCCAATCATGCCAATAAAAGTTTATCCAGGTGAAGATGAAATGCGTTCACTTGCTGAAGGGGCAATGAGAGTATTATTAAAAGAAGAAAAATCTCAAGTATATTAAGCACTTTTTATAAGTGCTTTTTTATTTTATTTTTAATTATTATTATTAATGAATAATGATAATCCGTGATGATAATTTAATTAAATGATACGACTTTAAATGAGTTTGATAAATACAATGGCTTTTAATAAACAAAAAATTATTATTATAGTAAAAAGTATTGTATAATTAAAATATAGGTAATTTTTTTTATCTTTAAGCAGGGGGGGAAGTATGGATAAAATATTGGCGTTTTTATCTAAGTACAAAACAATGGTCACCGGTGTCTTGATTTCTATAGCCTTTCTTGGTGTTTACATTTTAGTTTATTATACCGGGGGAATAAAATACGTTTATTCTCATAGCATGTATATTCCGATTTTGCTAGCTGGAGCTTTTTTTGGTTTAAAATTAGGATTACTGGCTGGAATTATAGGTGGTATCATATTAGGGCCGATAATGCCGTTAGTCGTTGATCCATATGAAGCCCAAAGTTTTATTAATTGGTTCTTTCGTTTGCTTGTATTTGCTTCTATTGGCGGATTATCCGGATATTTCGTTGATAGATATAAATATGTCATCAAGGTAAAAAATAGGTTATATTCTCATCATCCAGATACTGATTTAAGAAATTTGAATTATTTATTTCAATTAGAAGATGATTATATAGAAGGTAAAATCTTAATCGCTACTGTCATTGTTAATAACAAAGATAAGATTAATAATTTGTTAGGAACAGATATGTACATAAAAGCTATGAAAGCTATGTTTGCTTATATTAAACAATTGTTACCTGAAGAAAATGTTATTGTCCAAGCTGATTCAGATAAATTTTGGGTTATGTTAAAATTAGATGATGATGCCATCAATGGTTCGACAATTCTTAACAATTTAAATAACCAAGTTGAAGTTGATAATATCAATATTTATATTGATTATTCTATTGGCGTGAGTGAATGTCATTCATTTAAAGAGTGTAAAACACTTAATCCTTTTAAAGCATCTGATCAGTTGGCTGATTATGCTAAAAGTAATAGTTTGCCATATGTTATCTATGATCAAAAATTAACCATTAAGAAATATGAGTTTCATTTATTAAGTCGATTTAGTAGTGCAATTTCTAATAATGAAACCTATTTAGTGTATCACCCTGTGATTGATGCTAACACAAAAGAATTAATTGGTTTTGAAGCTTTAATACGGTGGGACAGCCCTGAATATGGGTTAATTATGCCAAATGATTTTATCCCTATGGTAGAGTCAACTCAATTAATTCATCAAATGACAGATTGGGTCATTAGAAGTGTTATGCAATTTCAA
Organism: Mycoplasmatota bacterium; assembly: GCA_018622675.1. Taxonomy (GTDB): domain Bacteria; phylum Bacillota_I; class Bacilli_A; order Izemoplasmatales; family Hujiaoplasmataceae; genus Hujiaoplasma. The sequence goes on along the minus strand of CP076020.1, from coordinate 1,074,222 downwards.
AAAAGACTTATTAAAGAAGGTTATGATAAATATATATCAATTAATTTATCAGGTAAAAATATTAATAATCCTAATTTCTTTAAAAGAGTAGAAGAAATATTGAAAGAAGAAGGCGCAATACCTTCACAAATAATTTTTGAAGTGACTGAGACGGTGCTTTTAGAAGAGGAAATGAAATGTAAGAAAACCTTACAAAGTATCAAGAATGCTGGTTTTTCATTGGCTATTGATGATTTTGGTAAAGGATATTCTTCATTATCTTATCTCAATCAATTTAAAACCGATTATTTGAAGATTGATAAATCTTATGTTGATCAAATGGCTCATAAAGAATCTACTCGTCAAATCCTTGAAGCAATTATTAAAGTCGCTCATCAATTTGATTTGAAAGTTGTGGCTGAAGGTGTTGAATCTAAAGATGTATTTGATTTGGCTAAAAAACTAAATATTGATTATATTCAAGGTTTTTATATTACCAAGCCATTGGCTGAAGATGATATTATATCTTGGTATCATGAATATACAAAATAAGGTGAATTTTCACCTTATTTTTTTTATTTAAGTGTATTTTAAAGATAAAAATGATAGAATAGTAGTAATCATTTAAAAGGAGTCGTTTCTATGAGGTTGAAAAAATTTATGAATTCTAAAAGTCTATATTATATATTACTTTCTATTGTTTTATTAGAGATTATTGGCGCAGGTATTTCTATAGGGTTTGCTAGTGAATCAACTCAAAGAGATGCAGCTATATCAAATATGTTTTTAGGTGTTTTGGCTATTTTATTATTTTCGCTACCATTTTTAATTGAATCTAGATTTAATATTGAAATACCAAGCTACTTAAAAATTATTGTCTTATTATTTTTATTCGCCTCAATTGTACTTGGTAATATTCATGGTTTATTAGTAGATGTTAACGGTTATGATAAGTTTTTACATGTTATTAGCGGTATTACGATTTCAGTCATTGGTTTTGAAATTGTTCACTTTATAAGTCAAGCCAAAGGTGATTCCATACAATATAGCCCAGGTTTGGTTGCTATTTTTGCATTTTCATTTTCTATGACTTTATTGGTTTTATGGGAATTTTATGAATTTTTTATTGATACTATTGCTTATCATTTTGATTCAGAAACTTCAAGAAATATGCAAAGATACCAATGGGATTATCAGGGCTCTTTATTTCCTCAAAATTATGGATTAATAGATACTATGTTGGATTTATTAGTAGGCTTTGTTGGCGCTGCAGTTGTTTCCTTTATTGGTTGGCGAATGATGTTAAGAAAAAATATATCTCATCATATAAAAGAAAAATCACAATAAATTGTGATTTTTTTTTATTTAACCAAGTTTAAAAATTCTCTTGTTCGTTCTTTTTTTGGATGGTTAAAGAAAGCAATAGGTGTATTTTCTTCATAGACAACACCTTGATGCATGAAAATAATGCGATCTGAAATTTCTTTAGCAAAATTCATTTCGTGGGTAACAATAATCATTGTAATATTGGTTTTGGCTAGGTCTTTAATCACCGTTAATACCTCACCAATCATTTCCGGATCAAGTGCACTTGTGGGTTCATCAAATAATATTGCATCTGGATCCATCATTAATGCTCTTGCGATAGCTATACGCTGTTTTTGTCCACCTGATAATTGTTTTGGGTATTTGTGTGCAAAGGCATCCATATTTACCTTTTTTAAGGTCTCCATTGCTTTTTGAACTGCATATTCTTTGTCTAATTTTAAGACTTTCATTGGTGCTAGTATCAAGTTATTTAATACATTCTTATTCTCAAAGAGGTGAAAGGCTTGAAAAACCATAGGAATCTTTTGTCTTAACAATTGAATTTGGTTTTTTGTTTGGCTATGGTCTGTCCCTTGGTATAATATAGAACCTGAATCTTGTCGTTCTAGTTGGTTAATACATCTTAATAGAGTTGATTTTCCTGAACCAGAACTACCGATGATTGACACTATTTCCCCTTTATCAATGGCTAGGTTGATCCCTTTTAACACTTGTTCTTGTCCAAATGATTTATATAGATTTTTTATTTCAATTAATGACATATCATACCTCAATTCGAACTTGTGATTTCTAATGGTAATAAATCCATTCTGATTTCAACTTTTTTAAGAATTGTAGAAACACTATAGGTTAAAAATAAATATATAATGGCAACAATAAAGTAGACTTCTAGCTGACGATAATGCATGCCAGTAATTTTTCTTCCTTGGTTAAACAATTCAAAAATGCCTATGACTGATAAAACAGCAGTGTCCTTGATATTAACTATAAATTCATTTCCTATGGCAGGAAAAGCATTTTTAATCGCTTGTGGTATAATCACATAAATCATTGTTTGTATGTGATTCATACCTAAGGCATAGGCTGCTTCAGTTTGTCCTTTATCAATAGATTGAATACCACCTCTAATGATTTCTGCGATATAAGCAGCAGTATTAATTGAGACGACAAACAAACCACAATAAAAAGGATTGCCAAATAAACCAAAACCATACCAGAAAAAACTAGCTTGTACAATCATTGGTGTACCTCTAAAGACAGTGATATATAGACCTGCGATTTTATTTAGACCTTTTTTTAGTAAAGCTGAGTATTTGTTATCTTGATTTGTTGTATTTAATAATCTCATAGACGCTAGAATAAGTGCTAGAAAAAATCCAGCAATGGTTCCTGTTAAAGCAAGTCCTAGAGTTTTCAATGAACCATCTAAGAACATTTGACTATATTTGATGATTGTATAAATCGTCCCACCTAGAAAATCATCTGGTATAGATGATATAACTTGTCCAAGGTATTGTTGTTCTATATCAAGATTGTCGACTGTCACATTTAAGGTGATTTCAAAATCAGCTTTTTGTTTCCAAATACTAGGGCTTTTGACGATTTCAACATGATATACATCCATATTTTCATAACCATCATTGGTTCTTAAAGAGATGGTTTCTATGGTATCATTCAAGGCTAAATATGAAGAGTCTATATGATATGTAATTTTATTATTCTCATAATATACAGGTAAATAAAAATCTAAATTTATATTATTAAGCTTATCCTGGCTTAATGTTTGATAATTATAAGAACTATAAAAAACAATATCCAGTTGTTGGTCTTCTTGGTCATTGGCAAAGGCATCATTGTTTGGAATCAAGGTAACAATAATTCCAAACATGATGATAAACAAGATAATTTTTAAAAGGTGCTGTCTCATGGTTGTCGGTTAATTGCATCCGCCATGATGGTTTCGCGTTCTTGATTTGTGATATCTTCTAAAATGCTATTGATTTGTCCAAGTAATTCTGTATCTGTTTGTCTTAAAGCAATAGAGACATCTTTGTCTTCAAAGCTCACTGTGAAACCATTGCCTTCTGAAAACTCAATATATGTTAAATCAGGGTTGGTTTCAATCACAGCTAAAGCAACAGGTAATTCTAAAACAGTGCCGTCATATCGGTCATTATTAATAGCTGTAATAATTGTTGGTACATCTGTGAGTGGATCTTCATGAATAGCGCCAGACATTTGGTTAATAACATCATCATAAATAGTATTTAATTGACCAACCATTGAAGCGCCATCAAAATCATCGATAGATTGAGCATTTGCGTATTCAGAATCAGCTTTTAAGACAACAACATGTGTTGAAGAATAATAAGCGGATGTAAAGTTAACAGATTGAGCTCTTTCAGCTGTAGGACTCATCCCTGCGATGATTAAATCAATTTCTGAAGTATTATTTAAGGAAGGGATTAAACCATCCCATTCCACAGCTTTAATCACTAAGTTCATATCTAAAGCCTCAGCTATCATGATTGCGATTTGCACATCATAACCATCAACATAACTATTGGTTCCATCAAGGGGATAAGCATCCTCATAACGATCATTTTCTGAGACTGTCCAGTTGAATGGCGCATAAGCTGCTTCCATTCCGACAACAATGGTCTCTCTTTCATTGTTGTCTTGATTTGTATCCTGACAAGCAGTGATACCTAAAGTAAATAGTAGGGCAAAAGCTACAAGTAAAATTCTTTTCATTTTCTTCCTCCTAAGATTTTTTATAATAAAAAAAAGCGTCTATCAAGACGCTTTAAATAAAATCAAGGAGATTTATTTAGCGCCTCTATCTTTTAAAAGATAGGAGTGTTACAAGTTTTCCTTGTAACCCCATACAAGTCATATGCCTATGAAATGCATTCGGCGATGGTTGCCTTTCCTATGAATCAATGCCTGCCGGCTCATCATAGTACTCATCTGCATCGCTACCTCTAATGTTTGATGTTCACATTTTTTATTACTTAATCGAGTATAAACGATTATTTATGAAAAGTCAAGAATAAAGTTTTAGATACTGACTCCTAATATATTTTCTATTCCAATACCTATAACAAATGATAGAGCCGCTACCCCAAGTGAAATAGCTGCCATTTGGAAAAATCTTTTCTTGAAATTAAGATTTTTAGCTATTGAGATATATAGGTTGAAGAAGAAAATAATAAATACAACAGAACCAAGCATGATAGTTAAAGCCACAAAGGCGTTGTCTAACAATAGATATGGTAAGACTAGAAGTATGACTGTGACGATATATGCGCCACCTGTGTATAATGATGATTTAAAAGCATCTTCTTTATTGTCTGACTTGGCTGATAGGTATTCACTCGCTGCCATACTTAAACTGGCTGCAATACCAGTGATCAGTCCACTTAAACTGATAAGCTCAGTATTACCTTGAAAAGCAAGTGTTAAACCAGCCAGTGTACCAGATAATTCCACCAAAGCATCATTTAATCCTAGGACCATGGATCCCACATAATTTAACCGTTCTTCATCGAGCATATCAAGAAGTTTCATTTCATGTTCTTCCTCTTCCTTAGTGATTTTCTCAATGATGTCTTGGTAAGAATCTAACTGTCCATAGGCTTCTTGCGCACTATCTTCTCCACGTTCCATAATTCTTAATGTAAAAGTATAACCGAAGATAAAAGTTAGTACTTTATAGATAAAAATTAGAAACTTGTTGGGTTTAATTTCTATACCAGATATTTCTTCCCAAATATGATAATGTCTAAGTTCGTCTTTAGCAATTGTTAATAAAATTTCCTTGTTTTTTTCATCTTTTTCCTTCTTGGCTATAAACTGATATACGTAATATTCAGTGATTTCACCCTTTTGAAAACCTTTAATTTTTTTTAATTCATCTTTTGATAATGTAGCCATATTTGCCTCCTTAAGTCATTTCAGTATTTATTATATCAAATATTCATTTTTATAAAATAAATATACATTATTTTTTTTGAAAAAATTAGAAAAAGTAACAGTAGTTATGGTAAAATATTTATGGGAAGTGATACGATGGAAAATAAAAGAAAACAAAGAATCATAGACGCGACTTTAAAAACGTTAAAAGAGAATCCTTTGGAAAAAGTATCTATGCGCAAAATTGCAGAGAATGCAAACTTAAGTACTGGTGCTATTTACCATTTTTATCCAAGTAAAGATGAATTGATATTTGCATGTATACAAGAATCATTATTGTTTACATCTAAGTTATATGATTCTGTTAAAAAGAATATTGATAAAAGTGAAAAAGCAGAATTATTAAGAGAAGTCAATAATAGGATTAAGAAACGAATCAAAAAAGTCGATGATCAAAAACTGCATATACAATTATTAAGTGATAGTATTAAAAGAAATAATAAGAATATGCAAGAATACAAAAGACAATACCAAGAAATCATTGATAACATAGCTGAAATGTTTACGGTATTATATGATGTTGAAAATAGTGAATGTGAACATTCAATGGCATCGATATTAATTGCGGCCATCGATGGTATTGCTTTGCAGCAATCATTAAATGTCTTGCCAGAGAAAATGGATTCAATCATTCATACTTTTATTAGATTTTTTAATGTAGCTATACCACTTTATTTAAAACATTATAAAGATTGTAAATAAAACCTCAAGGGGTTTTATTTTTTTTATTATATGAATGCAAACGGTTTGCATTTGCATGAGTTAAAATGTATAATATTGATGTAAAGAAAAATAAGTAATTTCGAGGTGGACACATGAAAAAATTAATCATTATTATGACCTTATTATTATCTATAAGTATATTAAATGGATGCCAAGACAGTGAAGACGATCGTTTAAAAGTAGCAGTTTCTATCGTACCTCAAGCAGGATTCGTTGAAGAAATAGGTGGAGACTTAGTCAATGTGACTACGGTTATTCCCGTGGGTTTTTCTCCAGAAAATTATGAGCCAGGAGCTAGACAGATTATCGCTATTAATGAAGTGTCAGTATATTTTACCATTGGTGTACCAGCTGAATCAGCCAATATTTTACCTGAATTAAGAGACATCAATGTGGTTCATTTAGAAGACTATGTAAGTGAAAGATACGAAGATAGATATTTTGGTGAAACAGAAGAAGAGCACGCTGAAGATGATCATGACCACAGTCATTTTGGAAGAGATCCTCATATTTGGTTGAGTATCAAAAGAGTGATATTAATGGTTGAACTTATGGTAGATGAACTCAGTGCATTAGACCCAGATAATGAACGTACTTACCAAGCGAATGCAAGTGATTACATAGATAAATTAAACACACTTAATTCAGATATTGAAGATATGTTTGAAGATAAGACAATGAAAACCTTTATTGTATATCATCCATCTTATGGATATTTCGCTGATGAATATCAATTAACTATGTTGGCTTTAGAAGAAGATGGTAAAGAACCATCCATTAATCATCTCCAAGAGTTAATATCTTTTGCTAGAGATAATGGCATTAATAAAATTTATCATCAAGCAGAAATAGATAGTGAACAGGTAAGAACTTTTACCAATGATATAGATGGTGAATCAGTCATGCTTAATCCTTTGGATGACGATTATCTAAAAGCGATGAGGGATATGGCTGAATTAATAGCGGAGGGACTTTCATGAGACCATTAAAAATAGAATTAAATGAGATATCAGTTAATTATGGTAAAATTCATGCTTTAAAAAACTTGAATTTAACCATTAATGAAGGAGATTATATAGGGATAGTTGGTCCTAATGGTGGTGGAAAATCAACCATGATGAAGTCTATCCTTGGTTTGATTAAACCAAGTAAAGGCAAAATCACTTATTGTGGAACGTCATTAAAGAAAAGTGATATTAGAATGGGTTATGTTCCCCAAATATCAGATATTAATCGCATGTTTCCTATAACTGTAGAAGAGGTTGTTTTATCAGGAAGGATGTCAAAGGAAATAAGACCATTCTTTAAATATTCTGAAGAAGATAAAAAAGCAGTTGAGGAAGTTTTAGATACGGTTGGTTTAAAGAAACTTAAAAATAGACAAATTAATGAATTGTCTGGAGGAGAGTTTCAAAAAATGATCATTGCTAGAGCTTTGACATTAAAGCCAGATATCTTATTGCTTGATGAACCAACCGCTATGGTTGATGTGATGAGTCAAAGACAAATATTTAGTTTGATTAAAAAACTATCTAAGGATATTACCATTGTATTAATTACCCATCATGTACAAATGATTAGTAAGAATGTGAAGAAATTAATATACTTAGATAGGAATATCATTGCCGAGGGAGATCCTAATCAAGTCTATCAATATGCATATTTAAGACCCGTTCATCAAAGTATTAAAAAGAGAGTTGTAGGTGGCGCTCATGTTTAAAGCATTATTAGAATATGAATTTTTACAAAACGCATTTTTAGCGGCTATGATTACTTCTATTGTTGGCGGCATCGTTGGTGTGATTATCGTTGAAAAAAAATTAGTGATGATGACCGGGGGAATTGCCCATACATCATATGGTGGTGTTGGATTAGGGTATTTACTAGGTTTTGAACCCATTATAGGTGCCTTTATGTTTTCGATTATGGCTGCCTTAGGTATTGGTGTCATTAAGAATAAATCAACTGGATCAAAAGATATTATTATCGCTATGTTTTGGTCACTAGGAATGGCTTTAGGGATTTTATTTATAGGGTTAACTCCAGGTTATCCCCCTATGGTCAGTTCATACCTGTTTGGAAACATTTTATCAGTGACACGTTTTGATTTGATATTGATGTCTATATTAGCTGTCATCATATTAACTTTGATTTTTGTTTTCTATCAAGACTGGAAGGCTCATTTATTTGACCAACAGTTCACTCAGATTATGAGAAAGAAAACCAATGTCTTAGAATACGTATTATTAATCCTTTTAGCATTAACAGTGGTTGTACTCATAAGAGTTGTAGGCATTATTTTAGTGATCGCTTTACTGAGTGTTCCAGCTTCAGCGTCTAGTTATCTAACCGGCAAGTTACACCTAAGAATGGTTTATTCAATGATATTTAGTTTTGTATTTATCTTGTCTGGTTTGGTTGTTTCATATTATACAGATATATCAACGGGAGCTGTCATCGTCTTTGCGGCAGTCATCCTATATTTATTAACTTGGCTCTACAGTAGAAGATTACTTTATAAAGAGAACTTAAAGGGTGAATAGTATGGAAAAGAAAAGCATTATTAGTAAAATAACAGAAGCAGGACTTAAAAAAACCAAGTACCGTGTTAATATCATTGACTTGTTAGAAAAATCAAATACTTTATTGTCTGCTCAAGATATTCATACACAGTTAATTAAAAATAAAACGAAAGTAAATTTATCAACTGTTTATAGGACCCTTGATAAGTTAACTGAAAATGGCATTATAAACAAAGTTGACATAGAACAAGAAAAACAATCACTTTATGAATATAACCGTGATGAACATCATCATTTCTTAATATGTAAAAACTGCAATAAAATTGAGACTATCTACAATTGTCCTTTACATGATTATGAACAAGAAATCATGAAAGATTCAGGCTTTTATATTACTGGTCATAAAATTGAGTTTTATGGCTATTGTAAAGAATGTCAAAAATCATTAAATATCTCTTCTCTTTAAATTAAATATATTTCATAAAAGAACTAACTAAAATATAGTTAGTTTTTTTAATGTCATCGTCTATTTTACACAAAAATCAATAAAATATATTTTTTCTTTATATTGATTGCTATTGAAATGGTGATTTATAAGCAAATTTGAAATTTATAAAGTTAAAAGTTAAAATATAAGAAAAAGGGAAAGAAGGTGGACATATGTCTAAGTATGTAAAAAGCAGTAAAAATACAATTTTTCAGATAGAAGACACTGAAAACTATGATCAGTTAATAGACGAAGAAATAGTTAAAATCAAAGAAGTATTACAAAGACATCCCATGAGAATCCCCCAGTATTATTATCAATTGATTGATTGGGATAATGAAGATGATCCCATTAAAAAAATGGCGATACCTCAAATCGCTGAACTCAATGTTGAAGGAGATTATGATACAAGTGGTGAGGCAAGTAATACTAAATTGCCTGGTCTTCAACATAAGTATCAAAGGACAGTACTGGTATTATCAACAAATACATGTTTTATGTATTGTAGACACTGTTTTAGAAAAAGAATGGTTGGTTATTCAAAAGATGAAATCATGAAACGAATGAATAAAACCATAGATTATGTAAAAAATCATAAGGAAGTGAATAATGTTTTAATCACTGGTGGAGATGCTTTTACTTTAACCAATAAAACAATTGAGAAATATTTATATCACTTAACTGATATTGACCATCTGGATTTTATTAGATTTGGAACAAGAAGTTTAGTTGTTAAACCCGATAGAATATACAAAGACCAAAAATTACTGGATATCTTAAATCAATATCATATAAAAAAAGAGATTATCATTGTCACTCAGTTTAATCATCCAAATGAAATTACAAAAGATACTTTAAAAGCAACACTGGCTTTAAAAAAAGCAGGATGTACCATACGTAACCAAGCAGTATTATTAAAGGGTATCAATGATGACCCTGATACTTTAGCCAAATTATTTAATAAGTTAACTAGTATTGGGATTCATCCCTATTATGTATTTCAATGCCGACCTGTCAAAGGGGCAAGTCATTTTAGACTTCCAATAAAACAAGGTATAGATATAATCAACCAAGCTAGACTACAATTAAATGGTTTATCCAAAGCTTTTAGATATATTATGTCTCATCCTAGAGGTAAGATTGAAATTATTGATAAAACAGATAAACAATTTATTTTTAAATTTCATCAACATAAATATGATGATGACAGCAACCTTTTATTTATGAAAGATATAGATGATCATTCTAGTTGGCTTGATTTAGATTTGAATCCAATAAAAAGTTAAGGACAAACCTTAACTTTTTTTAAATATTTAAAAGACATTTCTTAAAATCATTGATCAATGGATCTTGTATAATAAAAAAACCACAAAAAGTGGTTTAGTTTACATAGGCTGTTTCCCTGTCATCTGGGAATAATTTTGATACATCTAGGATTGGCAAAATAATAGGTGGTAACATAGCTATAGTCGTTAAGCTAGTTAACATGGTTCTTAAATAAGGAAATAAGATTTTCACAGCTTCTGTTTTAAGAAAATATAAAATGTCTTCTTGATCATCATCAGGAGAAAATTCGAATAAACCTTTGAAATCAATGTTGATATCTATTGGAAATGGCTCTTCACTTGTAGATGTCACTTGTAAGATAAGACTTGAATAAAAGACATTGTTTTTTATTTTCCCAGTTTTTCTTGATATTTTAGGTTTTAATTTAAAATTTTTACCACGGATATGGTTATTTTTTATTTCTAATTTTTCTGTGGTAAAAGAAGTTTTCACTATGTGATACATTGAATGCATCCTTTCTATTTTTGATTTTATAATATAATTTTAACATATTATAGCGCTGAAAAAAGCATCTCGAGAAAAATAGAAAAAGATTATATGTAAAAATAACCATATAATCTTTAATATTTATTTTTATTGACTTTTACATTTCTTTTTTAGGCTTTATTTTTGTTTTTTTTAGAATAAGACCCTTTTTTTCATCTTCGATAAATTGTTTAATCAAAGATATTAATATTGAAATAATCATAATTGAGAATGGTAGACCTGTAATGATAATAATGGATTGTAAAGTGTTCAAGGCCTGAGTACCTCCTAGTAATAAGGCAGCTGCCGCAATAAAACCTTCCATACAAGCCCAGAAAACTCTTTGGGATTTAGGTGAGTGGAGTTTACCACCGCTGGTTAGGTTATCTACGACTAAACTTCCTGAATCACTAGATGTGACAAAGAATAAGATAATTGAGATTAAAGCAACAATACTGAGTATTACTATGACAATATCATTTGAAATAAGATTATTGATCATGACAAATAAACTTGTAGAAATATCATTATCAATGGCATTGGTCATAATGTTATCAAACTTATCATTTAGGTATAAGCCAGATGATCCTAAAATGGTCATTACGAAAGTAATGATGATAGTAGGAATGATGGTGACTCCTAAAATGATTTCTCTAATGGTTCTTCCTCTAGAAATCCTAGCAATAAATAGGCCAACAAATGGACTCCAAGAAAACCACCAGGCCCAATAAAATATTGTCCATCCACTTTGCCAGACAATATTGGCTTGATCCTCTGCAACATAGGAACTGAGTTTAAAGAAGTTGATGATGTAGTAAAAGAAAGAAAATAAATAATCTTTAAGAATAATCATTGTCGGACCTAATATTAATATTGTCAGCAATAAAATAGCTGATAATTTAATATTGGTTTCACTCAGAATTCTAATCCCTTTAGAAATCCCGCTTACCACTGATAGAGTAGCGAAAAAGGTAATGATAATAATCAATATAATTTGTATGCTTGTTGAAATAGGGATATTAAATACAGAGTTAAAGCCAGCATTAATTTGTCTTGCGCCAAGGCCTAAGGATGTAGATAAACCAAACAAGACACTGAGTACGGCGATTGTATCAATAACATCTCCCCAGATACCATATATTTTATCTTTAATAAGGGGATAAAATAAACTTCTGATTGTCACTGGCAGTCCTTTGTTAAAACTAAAATAACCAATCCCTATAGCGACTAAGGCATAAATTGCCCATGGATGGAAGCCCCAGTGTAAAAACATCACTGATAGTGGTGAATAATCACTGTTTTCTAAGGCTGAAGGTAGATTTAAATGATATATAGGTTCGGCAATCCCATAAAAAAAGATGCCAATTCCAATACCGGCACTAAATAACATAGCGTACCATGCGAATCTTTTAAATTTAGGTTTTGAGTCTCCCTTGTAACCAATTCTGATTTTTCCATACTTAGTCAGTGCTAGTATGATTAATGAAACAAAAGTTAAGTTAATAACGATGATAAACCAAGTGTTAAATTGGTCGTTACCCAAGTTTTTGCTTGATTAAACATATTAGCAGTAAAATCTGGAAATATGACTGTAATTAAAATAAATGATAGGACAAAAATTGCCGATACAACTGAGACAAAAATATTTAAATCCAGTCCATATTTTACAAAATTTCTTTTATGTAGTCTAATTGTTTCTTTCGTTCGCTCGATAATATCACTCTCCTTAAATAAATAAGACCCTAACTCATGAGTAGAGTTAGAGTCCTTATGTTTATTGATAAACATCAATGGTTCATTAACACATTCTGTGTGTTCCTAAACAAGTCCCAGTTCTAAATAAGATTTTCAGTTGAACTTTCAAATATATAAATACTCGTTCAACTTAATTCTCAATTAAAGAATATACCATAAATTTTCTTTTAGCGCAAGGTTTAGACATGTGTAAACGTTTTAAAAAAGAGTTGCATTTAAGCAACTCTTTATTCATTTCTAATTTTTTGAACAAGTCCTGATACTAATTCGGTTCTTTCTTGCTTTCTTTCAACTAAGAGATGTCCTGACTTGTTAATGCCTATGCATTTACCTGACTTTTCTCCTTGTTGACTTTGATAAGTAATGATTTGGTCTTTAAGACTATTAAAACGATTGCAATAATCAATGATTTTTTCAGGGTCTTTTAAAAGACTTGGATATTGATCATGAAATATAGTTAATATGTCATTTAATATTTGTACCTTATCAAAAGTTTGATGACACTCTTTGGCTAAAGAACTAGCAACTTGTTCAATTTCTTTTGGAAACTTTTGGTTATTGACATTGATGCCTGTTCCAATGATATAGGCTAATGGATCCTTTTGGATTACTGATTCTGTTAGGATACCAACTATTTTTTTATCTTTGATGAGAATATCATTTGGCCATTTAATCATCACTTTTTTACTATAATTGTACAGAGCTTTATGGACAACCATTGACATAAAAAGTGGTAGTAATGAAAAATCAGTTTCCTTTAATTGATCTTTAATCAGTATTGAAAAGGCAATACTTTCATGATCAGAATACCATTGGTTGATGTGTCTTCCTTTTCCTTGCGTTTGTTTGTAAGTATAGACGACATCAAAGTGATGGTGTTCATTTAAATGGTGTTTGAAATAAAGATTGGTTGAACCGACTTCTTTTAACTGAATGACTTTCATGATTTATCCGAAATATGAAAGAAGAAGTCCGGCTGCAATGGCACTGCCTATCACACCTGCGACATTTGGCCCCATAGCGTGCATGAGTAAGTAATTATTAGGGTTAGCAATTTTTCCTTCTTTCATAGCAACTCTAGCGGCCATTGGAACAGCAGATACACCAGCTGCGCCAATAATAGGATTGATTTTTTCTTTGCTTACTAAGTTCATTAACTTAGCCCCCAAGATACCAAAGATGGTTGCGACGATAAAGGCAAATAAGCCTAAACCAATAATCATGAGGGTTTCAGCTTGTAAAAAGTTGGTTGCTTTGGTTGTTGCGCCTATGGATGCACCTAGTAGAATAGTTACTGTATAAAGAATGGTTTTTCCACTGGCACTGACTAAATTCGGAACAACACCAGATTCTTTAATTAAATTTCCGAGCATCAACATACCGATGATTGGTGCACTTGATGGAATGAGGATAATGGTAATAAGAGCGACAATCACAGGGAATAGTATTTTTTCTTTCTTTGAAACATCTCTTAATTGAGTCATTTCGATTTGGCGTTCTTTTTTACTTGTAAATACTCTAATTAAAGGTGGCTGTATGATAGGTACTAAGGCCATATAAGAATAGGCCGCAATCGAAATAGCCCCTAATAGATGAGGTGCAAGTTGACTTGATAGAAGAATTGCCGTTGGCCCGTCTGCGCCACCGATAATACCAATAGCCGCTGATTCAGGGCCTGTAAAATTAAAGAGTATAGCGCCTAAAAAGGTAATGAAAATACCGATTTGTGCCGCGGCTCCTAGTAACATTGATTTGGGTCTGGCTAGTAAAGGACCAAAATCTGTCGTTGCGCCAATTCCTAAGAAAATAAGACTTGGATAAATGCCATAACTTACTCCGTAATATAAGTATCCAAATAAACCAGAGTAATGATTGACTTCTTGACCATTTTCCATGATTGTTTCTTTAACAAAAAGATTGGTTCCTGGTATATTAACAAGTAACATGGCGAAACCTATAGGAATCAATAAATAAGGTTCAAACTTTTTAAAGATCGCTAGATATAATAAGGTTAAGGCAATGATGATCATAATTATATATTTCCAACCATCTGCTTCAAAAATAGTGAATAAACCACTAGATTCAAATAGTTTGTTTAATATATCAATCATGGTTTATTCTACCCTTATCAGTGCTTGGTCATTATCTACAGTGTCGCCTTCTTTAACTAGGATATCTATAACTTTATAATCTTGATCAGCAGTGATGTCATTTTCTAACTTCATGGCTTCAAGAATTAAGACAGAATCACCTTTTTTAACTTCTTGTCCTGCTTGAACAAGGACTTTCTGGATAGTGCCTTGCATTGGCGATTTAATAGTTTTTCCAGATGTAGATTTTGTTGGTTTATTTGTGGTTTGGTTGGGCTTTTGAATTGACTCATTGTTTTCTTCAACTGATTCTAATTCAACTTCATATAATTTTCCATTAACTTTTACTTTATAAATTTTCATTGTTCGATCTCCCTAATTGATTTTAAATATGGTTCTTTACCTGTTTCTTCCCTATAATCGATAGAAGCGATTAAAGCAGCTACCATCATTGTTGGGTCTGATATTGTACGGTTGATATGTGGTTTTTCTTCATTTGATGTTTCCTGCACTTGTTTTTGTGGACTTAATCTCTTTAATGGTGAGATAGCCCATATGATTAAGGCGATTAATAATATGACTAATACAATACTTAATAATGAGAATAATAAGCCATCCATGAATGTAAATAAGGTCATGATTGTTCACCTGTGTGTAATGTGAATTCTACAACATCATCCTTTAAGCCTTTTAAATATTTTAAAGCTACAGGTTCGAATAAGGCTAATGATAATACGTCTTCCTCAGAACGTGCGATATCTTTATATTTTTCTTTTAAAATATCAAAACGAGGCTTTAAGTCATCTGCTGGTCTATGGTCTAATACTGGATCATCACCAATAATAGATTTTCTAAATTCAGGATCTATATGTCCTGGTGCTTTACCATAGTTCCCTCTTAAATAAGCTTTAATTTCATCAGGAACAAGTTTATATCTTTCTTTGGCAAGGATATTCATAATCGCTTGTGTTCCGACCATTTGTGACATCGGTGTAACAAGTGGTGGGTAACCTAAGTCTTTACGAACACGAGGAACCTCTTCTAGAACCTCTTCATATTTATCCAAAGCTTTTTGATCTTTTAATTGATTTAATAAATTAGAGATCATGCCCCCAGGAATTTGACTATGGAGAATTTTTGGATTTGGTGTTAAAGCTTTAGGATTTAATATACCATTTTCAATATATTTATCTTTAATTCTAGTTAAAGTTTCTTTAGCATTCTCTAAATGATTAAAATCTAGTTTTGACTCATCACCAATAAGTGTTGCGATGGCTTCAGTTGCGACTTGGCTTGTCCCACCAGAAAGTGGTGATAAAGCAGTATCAACCATATCTATGCCAGCGTCAATTGCTCTTTTGTAAGTGATGGGTGCCAAACCAGAAGTAGCGTGTGTATGAAAATTAATTGGAATGCTAATATTTTTTTTTAAAGCTTTAATTAAGTTATAAGCCACATCAGGCATTAAAATCCCAGACATATCTTTAATACATAAAGAGTCCGCACCCATATCTTGAGCCTGATTGGCTAAATCGACATAATAGTCAATGGAGTGAACTGGACTGGTTGTATATGATAAAGCAATTTGAAGGTGTCCGTGATATTTTTTGATGGCTTTAGCCGATGTTTCTAAATTTCTTAAGTCATTTAAAGCATCAAAAATTCTAATAATATCAATACCATTTTCAATGGATTTCTCTACAAATTTTTCGACGATATCATCTGGATAATGCTTATATCCTAAGATATTCTGCCCTCTAAATAACATTTGTAGTTTTGTATTTTTTGTCTGTGCTTTAATTTTTCTTAAACGTTCCCATGGATCTTCGTTTAAGTATCTAAGGCAAGCATCAAAAGTGGCGCCGCCCCAAACTTCTAAAGCATAATAACCTGCTTGATCTAATTCAGGTAAAACTGATAAGATTTCATCAGTTGTTAAACGGGTAGCCATTAATGATTGATGGCCATCTCGTAATGCTGTTTCAACAAATTTTACGCTCATAATAATTCCTTTCATCTTTTTAATAAAAAAACCTGATTCAATTAATGATTGAATCAGGTTATATAAATCATCCTAAAGCAATCATAAATTGACCCTTATACCGTGATGATTATAACACTTTTGAAGATATATTCAAACCATAAAACTGAAGTTTTATGTGAATATATATTCATATTAAATTATTTTTATTTTATTTGGTTAGCAGCGACTAATAATGGGTCCCATACAGGCGAGAATGGCGGGGCATAAGCGAAGTCAGATTGTGAAAAATCTTCAGCTGTCATTTTCTGTGAAATGGCTAAAGCTAAAATATTAATTCTATCTGATACACCTTTCTCTCCATACATTTGTCCGCCTTTTAAAATATGTGTTTTTGGATCATAGACAAGACGTATAAATATCTTTTTAGAACCTGGGTAATATCCTGATTGGTTTTTAGCTGTGATATCAACATAATCAAAACCTAACTTATATTTTTTTGATTCTTCCATGCTCACACCAGTTTTTGCGAAGGCATAAGTATCGATTTTAATGATATTTGAACCAATGATGCCTGGAAATTCTATGTCTTTACCCGCTATGTTTTCAGCAATAATTTTACCTGTTTTATTGGCATGTGTTCCTAATGGAACAAATGCTTTTTGACCCGTAATTAAATGATCATAGGCCACACAATCACCAGCTGCATATATATCTTTGATAGATGTTTCTTGTTTTTTATTGGTTATAATGGCACCGTTTTTAAGCATGTCCATACCGGTGTCTTTTAGAAAATCTGTGTTTGGTCTTACACCAATTGATTCAATGACCATATCAACTGATAATTGACGTTTATTGGTTTTAACTAGGGTTTTGTTTTGATCTTTATCATAAGCTTCTAAAGATTCTTCTAAATAGATATTGACACCGATGTTTTCTAATAGTTCTTTGGCCTTTTTAGCTATGACTTCATCATAGACAAGCAGTAATTGTTTTGCCATTTCAATGATATGGACTTTCATACCTAAGTGGGCAAAGTTTTCTGCGATTTCTAAACCAATATAACCTCCACCAATAATTGCGACTTCTTTAACACCCTTTAAATTCTTTTTGATCAATCTTGCATCTTCTAATTGATTTAAAAAGAAGAGGTTGGCTTTATCTGATCCTTCGATATTGGTTTGATTAGGTCTAGTACCTGTAGCAACCACTAATTGATCATAGGTATCTGTTATGGTTTGATTGTTTGCTAAGTCTAAAATTTCCACTGACTTTTGATGAGGGTCTACTTTTTTGACCTGATGTTTTAAGTGCACATGTATGTTTTTCTTTTCAAAGTCTTCTTTTGTCCTAGCGATTAAAGATTTTTCATCTTCAATGATGCCACCCAAGTAATATGGCATCCCACAAGCACCATATGATAAGTCTTCTCCCATTTCATAAACATGAATGTTTGCGGATGGATCTTCTCTTCTTAATTTTGAAGCAGCTGACATACCGGCTGCGACACCACCTATAATGATTGTTTTCATTGAATACCCCCTTAAATATATTCTATCATGTAAACAAATATTTTTTTAGTTTAAAACATATATAATTTAAGACATCTTTAAAATTCTATTGTTTATTGATATACTATGATTGATATAAAAATTTTTATTGATAAAGGATAGACTATGGTTATCAAAGATTATACATTACTTAAAAATTTAGAAGAAATTAGAGATGAACTTAGACAAGAACAATTAAATCATGGCAATCCAAAGCTTATATGTTCTGATGAAGCTTTAAAAGACATGGCCAAACATAAACCATTGAGAATCAATGATTTTTTAGCTATTTCTGGATTAGATAAAGATTTTATTGAACGTTATTCTCATCTTTTTTTAGATGTCATTCAATCTTATGTTTGGCAAGACCAAAAATCCATTAAAGTTTCTAAAGAAGCCTATAAGGTTCTTGATAGGTATAAGGATCGTTTATCCAATATTTCTAGAACCAATCCTAATTTATATATGGGTCGTATTGTTCAAAAGAAACATTTTGATCTAATGGCATCAACAGATGAAAATCAATTATTTGATTTCTTATCAGGTAAAAAGAAAGAATTGAAGTTTAAAGATGATGAAGAGGTTAGAAAACTTTTAACGCTCTTATATAGAGAAGTGAATAAAGCATATAAGGATACAGGGACCTATGATTTATATATTGCTTATCCTTATGTAGCTGGTGTGTATAAAAAAGACCATTTTACTATTAAAGCCCCTATGGCATATTTGCCAGTATCTTTGGTACGTCATAAAAAAACCTTTACCTTATCTCTTGATAAGGATAAAGATATTGTATTAAATAGAGACTTAATCTTAACCATATCAAAGATTAATCATGCCAAGTTTGATGAGGCTTTACCTGATGTCAATGATTTATCAATTAAAAGCTTAAAAGATATCATTATTCCTTATTATAAAAAACATGGTTTAGATATAAAAAAAGAAAAACTCAATCATTTAATGGCCTTTGAAAATCAAGTCAAAGATGACTTTCTAAAGCAAAAAAAAGATGTATTCCAAATTTTGCCTTATATCACCTTAGGTCGTTTTGAGTTATTTTCATCAATGATTCAAAAGGATATGGCTGATATATTAGAAAAAGAAAAATACAATGATTTATTAGAAGGTTTAATTGATGATAAGAATATCTATTCAGAGGCTTTACCAATCAGTATTGATGTGTCAAGTGAAGGCGTCGATGAATCTAAATTATCATATATCAATGATATCAACTTTGCTCAAGAAAAAGTCATTGAAATGATTGATCAAGAAAGCAAAGTTGTGATTTGGGGGCCACCGGGAACGGGTAAAAGCCAAACCATCACTAACTTAATCGCTCACCAAGTATTAAAGGGTGAGAATGTATTGGTTGTGAGTGAAAAAAGAGTGGCTTTAGATGTGATATATTCACGTTTAGGTGATGCTGCTAAAAACACCATGTTTATTGATGACGCATCGAATAAGGGTAAGTTTTACCAACAGTTAAATGCTTTTCTATCAGGTTCTACACCCAAACGATTTCATAACAATGACTTATATAAACTAGAAGAGGAAATAAACCAATTAACCTTGCATTTTGATCGTGCAGTAAAACTCATGTATCAAGATAGCAAAGATGATATTAAAATATATAAGTTATACCACCGTTACATTAAAGATAAGGATGTTTTGATTGATTTAACGCCTAAAAGAATCTATAAGATATTAAGTCATGGACTCAATAAACCAAGTTTTTCTGATATTGACCATTTAGAAGAAGTCTTTGATAAAGATCAAAAGTTACATGATTTTATTGAATTTCATCGATACAATAAAAGCTATTCATGGTTTAAAAAACTTGAAACTAAACTAGCCAGAAGTTCTCAACTTGAATTTAAGGTCTTTGTAGACCATTTAGAAGACTTCTATAAACGCTATGATTCAGCTTGGTTTATAAAAAAACGTCAAATCAAAAAAAGCTTTTTAAGACGTTTTAAAATGCACCTTAAATTTTTATCAGTTAAATCATCCATTGATAAAAAGTTATTGAAGGCTTTTATCAATGATAGAGACCTAGCCTTTTATTTGCTTAATCATATCAAAAAAATTAATAAGATTAAAAGCAATTACTTTAAATTAGATCAATTATCTTTATTGTTTTTAGATATTTTTATTAGTCATTCAGATATTAAGGAACATCATCGTCAATATCTCTTTGATGCTTATTACACAGGCTTTTTAGAGTATTTTAAAGCCATTAACCAAAAGCATTTATATATCATTGACCAATATGAAAGCAAAATGGATGAACTCCAAGCTTTAATGGAGGAAAAGAAAGAAGTTTCTAAGGAATCTTTTCTCATGCAATTATATAAAAATGCATTGGCTTTATCCAATACAAAAAGGATTATGGATATCAGAAGAATTTTAGAGAGCCCACGCTTACCAAGTATCAAATCATTTTTTGATATCTTTCATCTTGAATTATTCTCTCATATAAAGATTTGGTTATTGACACCTGAAGTGGTCTCGACCATTGTCCCATTAAATCAACATTTATTTGATTTAGTGATTTTTGATGAAGCGTCACAAATGTATGTTGAAAAAGGGATTCCTTCTATTTATAGAGCTAAAAGAGCTGTTATTGCAGGGGATCCTAAACAGTTAAGGCCTTCAAGTTTAGGTGTGGGACGTATTGATGAAGAAGATGATTTTTATGAAGACGAAGTCTTGAAAAATATCTCCTATGATGCTAAAAGTTTATTAGATTTAGCCAGGTATAAATATAAAGAAGCTTTATTAAACTATCATTATAGAAGTTATTATCAGGAGTTAATTGAGTTTTCAAACCATGCTTTTTATGATGGTAAATTAATCATATCTCCTAATGTTATAGAACCTAAAGAACCACCGATTTCATATGTCTATGTGAAAGATGGTATTTTTTATCAAAGAAAGAATCAAAAAGAAGCTAACCAAGTGATTGAATTGCTTAAAAAAGTCTTAAGAGAAAAAGAAAGTGATGAATCTATTGGTATTATCACTTTTAATTCAAGTCAAAGAGATTTAATTATGAATGAAATGGATGAACTTTTATTTAAAAGAAGTGTTCATCAAAAACGATTAGAAAAAGAACTTTTTAGACAAAATGAAAATGAAGACCAAAGTCTTTTTGTAAAAAACATTGAAAACGTTCAAGGGGATGAAAGGGATATTATTATCTTCTCTATGGCTTATGGTAAAGATACAGATGGTATAGTCAAGAGAAGATTTGGTTGGTTAAACCATGAAGGTGGACAAAACCGTTTGAATGTAGCCATTACAAGAGCTAAGAAGAAAATATTTTTTGTTTCTTCATTGTATCCTGAAGAACTAAAAGTCGATGATTTAAGTGGTCAAGGACCTAAGCTATTAAAAGATTTTATGAGATATTGTTATTATGTATCTCAAAAGAAAAAAGATTTAGCCAAAGAAATACTCAACCAATTATATAAAAGTGATATGGAAACAAAAACATTTTTAATGGATCAAATGACACAAGACTTATCTCAAAAATTAACTAAACTCAAATATGAAGTTCACCAAGGTATTGGTATTGGTCAATTTAATTTAGACCTTGCTTTATATGATCCAGAAGCGTCTTCATACAAATTAGGTATTATTTGTGATTTAACCAATGAAAATGATTCTAATTCAAGAAAAGAGTTGTTTCATCAAGAGAAGTTTTTAAAGGCGAGAGGATGGGAAGTTTTTAGAGTCTTTCATATGCAATGGTACGAAAATTCTCAAAAAGTGATGAAAGCGATAAAAAATAAATTAAAATCTTTATAATATACATATATTTATCGCTATAATTATGATATGATGAACTTATCTTATAAGGGGGATAAATGATGAAAAAAGCACTTATTTATTACTCTAAAACTGGACATACAGAGTCAGTTGCACAAAAATTTGAAAACATGGATTTATTAAAGATAGAATCATCATCTGATGATCCTAACCAAAAAAAAATTGAACTCACAAAAAAACCTGATGTTAAAGATATCCAACATATTATTTTTGCCTGCCCTGTTCATGGTTTTCAAGCATGCAAGGTCATGGTTGAATATTTAAATAGTTTGGATTCCTTACAAGGTAAAACCATTGATACTTTTGTGACCCATCACTTTAGGTTTTCATGGTTAGGTGGCTTGCAAGCTCTCAAACAAATGAGAAAAATCATTGAATCTTTAGGTGGAAAAGTTAGGTATCAGACATCTATCAATTGGAAATCTCATCAAAGAGTACGTGATATAGATCAAATGATAGAATTATATTAAAATGATTGAAAACCCTTAAAAATAGACTTAATTGTCTATTTTTTTATTTTTGTTTAAGAGATTGAATTTATTTTATCTTATCATTTGTTAGATATCTCTAACTTTGTTATAATTTTAATGCTTGAGCATGATAAAATTTCTATTTTAACCTCAAAGGGGGTACATAATGAAATTAAAAAATATAAAACTATCATATGACCAATTAGTGGTTGTGGATGATTTGACAATGAATATAGAGAAAGGAAGTATTACGACGATTATTGGTCCTAATGGTTGTGGTAAATCGACACTTTTAAAGGCTATGTCAAGGATCTTGGAACCTATTCAAGGAGATATCTTATTAGATGGTAAAGATTTGTTTTCTATTCCTACCAAAGAAATCGCTAGAAAATTAGCTTTTTTACCTCAATCACAAAATATTTTAAATGGCTTAACTGTTTTTGAATTAATATCTTATGGAAGGTATCCTTATCAAAAAGGTGTTGGTAAGTTATCTGAAAAAGATATGAAAGCTATTCATAAAGCCATGGATTTAACGCATATTACAGAATTAAAAGATAGGGGAATTGATCAATTGAGTGGTGGTCAAAGACAACGTGTATGGATTGCCATGTCTTTAGCCCAAGAAACAGATATGATCTTTTTAGATGAGCCAACAACCTATTTGGATATTGCTCATCAATTGGATGTTTTGCATTTGTTAGAAAAATTAAACAAAGAAACCAATAAAACCATTGTCATGGTATTGCATGATATCAACCAAGCTGCTTATTTTAGTGATTATGTGATCGCTATTAAGGAAGGCAAAGTCATTAAATCTGGTCTTGGTGAAGATGTGATTACCAAAGAGATTATTAAAGATGTATTTCAAGTAGATGTAGAAATCATGTTTGATCAAACAAGCAAAAAACCCATTACGTTTAATTACAAACGAATTTAAGGAGAGAAGACAATGAAAAAGCTTTTAACATTTTTACTTGCTTTTATAGCAGTGATTTCAGTATCAGCATGTCAACTTGACAGTGATGATACTGTAGAATATGTAACATATGAATCAGAAGAAGGGCCCATTAATGTGCCTAAAGATCCTCAAAGAATTGTTGTTTTATCAACGTACAATACAGGACATGTCATCGCGGCTGGTGGACATTTAGTTGGGGCAACAAGTTGGGATTTCTTAAACCAACGTTATAGCTCGTATTTAGAGGGTGTTAAAGAAGTATCAGAAGATAATATTGAAGGTATATTAGCTTTGAATCCAGATTTAATTATTGGTCAGCCTGGTATGGCGAATTTAGACCAATTAAAGGAAATAGCCCCTACGGTATTATATACCTATGGAGAGTTAACATATTTAGAACAGTATGTTGAAATTGCGAAATTATTAGGAACAGAAGAACAAGCACTTGAATGGGTAGATGATTTTAAATCTAGAGCTAAAGCATCAGGTGATTTATTTAAAGAAACTTATGGTGAAGATACAAGCATTTCAGTCATAGAAGTTTATGGTAAACAATTATATGTTTATGGTGCTAACTGGGGTAGGGGTACAGAAATACTCTATCAAGAAATGGAATTAGCCATGCCTAGTCCTGTAAGAGATGATGCTTTAGAAGCTGGCTTTTATGCCATTAGCACTGAAGTTTTACCTGACTATATGGGAGACTTTGTGGTTTTAAGTAAACACTTAGAAGCAGATACTTCTTTTGAAGAAACTTTAACTTATCAACAGACTGATGCTTATCAAAATGATCGTATTTTAACAGTTGATGGAACAAGTTTTTCATATAATGATCCGATTACTTTGGATTGGCAATTACAAGTATTTGATGACTTTTTCTTTGGTGAATAAAGGAAGGGAGAGAAAACTATGGAAAGAATAAGTAATATCTCTTTTTCAAAAAAGATAACTATTTTCTTCATAGTTTTCTTTTTTTCTATAGTCTTATCATTAAAATTAGGGGCCGCAGATGCAAGTTATATTGATGTATTTAATGCAATATTTGCCCCATCTAAATCAGATATTTCACTTGTATTATATGAAATTAGAATACCAAGAATCATTGCTGGTATCTTAGTTGGTGCTAGTCTTGGTATGTCTGGGAGTATCATGCAAGGGGTCACAAGAAATCCTTTAGCAGACCCAGGTCTTTTAGGCGTAAGTGCAGGAGCAACCCTATTGATCACTTTGGGGCATATATTTTTTACTTCATTATCTTATGTGGGTGTGCTTATATTTTCTTTTTTAGGATCTTTGATGGGTGTAACATTGGTTCTTTCTTTAGGCTATTTTAGTCATAAGAAAATAACAACCATCACTTTAGTATTGGCTGGATCGGCGATTAGTGCCATGTTATTTGCTTTATCACAAGGTTTAGGATTAGTATTTAATGTTTCTAAGGATGTTTCTATGTGGACCAGTGGCGGCTTAATGGGCTTAACATATAATCAAGTCTTGATTGCTTTACCTGTGGTATTGTTATCAGGTATATTCGCTTTATTTTATGCAAAAGAGCTTACAGCCATTTCTTTACATGAAGATGTAGCGATCAGTATCGGTTTATCTCTTCAAGTAACCAAACTAATATTATATTTACTTGTGGCCCTTTTAACAGGTATAGCCGTAGCTATGGGTGGAACGTTAACCTTTGTTGGATTAATGATTCCACATATTTCTAGATTTTTTGTAGGTTATGACTATAAGAAAATCATTCCTACATCTTTAATCATTGGCGGAATTTTTATTGTGATTTCAGATGCCATAGCTAGAGTCATCAATGCACCTTATGAGACACCTTTAATTGCCATTGTATCAATGGTAGGACTACCTTTCTTTATATGGATTATTAAGCAAAAGACTGGAGGTAGTGTTTAATGAAAAAAAATCATTATCAATGGCTATTCATCACACTAGTATCCCTTGTATTGATCTTGAGTCTTTTGACACTAGCCATAGGTCAAATACGATTCAGTATCAGTGATTTATTAAATACTTTATTATTTAGAGGCAGCCAAGTTCAAAACTATGTTTTATTGAATGTGAGATTACCTAGATTACTCATTGTCTTTTTCAGTGGTGTGGCTCTAGCCTTGAGTGGGTCTTTATTACAAAGTATTTCTAGAAATGATTTGGCCGATCCTGGTATTATTGGTATTAATGCTGGCGCTGGGCTAGGGGTCGCTATTTTCTTTTTAATGTTTGTTCATCAAGCCAAGACTTTTGCCTATCTTTTACCACTTGTGGCTTTTCTAGGTGGACTCTTCAGTGCTTTATTGATTTTTATTTTATCTTATGATAAAAACAAAGGGATTCACCCTTATAAAATGATTTTAGTTGGTGTAGGCTTTTCAATGGCAGCTTCTGGCTTGATGGTTTTATTAATAACAACAGCTGAACGTGATCAAGTAGAGTTTATCACCAATTGGTTAGCTGGTAATGTTTGGGGTGGGGATTGGCCTTATGTGATTGTGACCCTTCCAGTCATTATTTTATCTATAATATACTTAGCCTTTCAAACCCAGACTTTAAACATTATTCAATTAGGAGAACACCATGCCATCGGGCTTGGTGTTCATATGAAAAGAAAACAACTCATCTATTTAGTATTAGCGACCACTCTAGCAAGTATGAGTGTGGCAGTTGTAGGTAATATTGCTTTTATTGGTTTATTATCACCCCATATAGCCAAAAGAATGGTAGGGATAAGGAACCAAAGGTTCTTAGTCATTGCTGGTTTACTTGGGGGCAGTCTTATGTTAATGAGTGATTTGTTGGCTAAAAACATGATTGAACCAAATGGGATACCCACTGGTATTTTAGTTTCAATGATAGGGGCACCTTATTTTATCTATTTAATATTAAAAAAATAATGTTTATATAGTTAAAAACTAAAACACTGACCTTGAAGGTGAGTGTTTTATTGAATTTTATCTTGTTTTATTGTTTTAGGTGTTATAGAATACATTTGAATCAATGATAAAGGATGGTGTATATGAAAATTATAGGTATAGCAGGCGGTACAGCTTCAGGTAAAACAACCATAGCCAATAAGCTGGGGGAGTTATCAAAACAATATGGTAAAGTTAATATTATTAGATTAGATGATTATTATTTAGATCACCCTGAATTAGCACTAGAAGAAAGAAGGAAAATTAATTATGATCATCCTAATGCTTTTGATGTAGACTTATTGAAAGAACATATTCAAGCATTAAAAAATCATCAAAGTATTGATGTGCCTGAATATGATTTTGTGACACATGCTAGAAAAACAACAGTGACTGAAGTCAAACCTTCAAAAGTATTAATTATTGAAGGTATCTTAGTATTGGCTATTGAAGAAATATGTGATTTTTTAGATATTAAAATCTTTGTGGATACACCTGATGATATTCGTTTTATTAGGAGACTCAATAGAGATGTTTATGAAAGAAATAGAACATTAAATCAGGTTGTTGATCAATATTTAGCAACTGTAAGGCCTATGCATAAGGTCTTTGTCGAACCATCTAAAGCAAGAGCGGATTTAATTATACCTGAAGGCGGGCGTAATTCAATCGCCATTGAAATGGTCTTTAAGACCATTATTGATTTATTAAATAAGTAAAGAATTAAAGAGGTTAATGATGAAAGAAATAGAAAAAAACAAAATAGCTTGGCAAAAATTATCTAAGGACCACTATCATCATTTTAAAAATAGATTGAGTCAAGAAGACCAATTATTAAATGAACATATCATCAAGGAATTAGGCAATATAAAGAATAAATCATTAATACATTTGCAATGTAATACTGGCGCGGACACTATTTCACTATCAAGACTTGGTTTATCAAAAGTCGTTGGAGTTGATTTAGTTGAGGAAAATATTTTCTACGCTAATCAGTTAAAAGATGATTTTCATTTAAAAAACATTTCATTTATAGCTTCTGATGTCTTAGAATTATCTAAAATACACCAAGATCAATATGATATTGTCTTTACATCAGAAGGGGTTTTGGGATGGTTACCTGACTTAGACAAGTGGGCTAAGGTGGTTAAGTCTTTGTTAAAAGATGATGGATATTTTTATATTTATGATTCTCATCCTTTTTTACATATCTTTGATGAAGAAATGCTAGCTAAAGGCGAGTTAAAAGCTGTCTATGATTATTTTAATGCCCCAGCAGATAAGGCTTATGAAATTGGGGGTTATGCATCAAAGACTCAACATTCAGAGAATTACTGGTGGAATCATTCTCTATCTGATATAATCAATGCTCTAATTAAACAAGGTTTACAAATAGAATATATCCATGAGTTTGATACCTTGTTTTGGAACAATGGCAATATGGAAGAAGTTAAAGCTGGATTATTTAGGTATCCACAACTAAAAAATAAGTTTCCAATGTCTTATTCAATTAAGGCTAAAAAGATTAAATAATGCAAATAAAAAACTGACACTAGAAAAAATTCATAAGTGTCAGTTTTTATTTTACATATTTATTGATTATGAGATATCATTCGCTTTTGTTTATGCTTTAAATATAAAAAGATGGATATGGTTAAAACACTTGTAGAGAATAGTAAAATATAAGGATATAGACCTATAGATATTTGATCAAATATTAAACCTGCAAGGGGTGTTAAAAGGCCAAATCCCATATAACCCACAACCATTTGTAGGGAGATGACTTTTGATAGGTATTGCTTAGAAAATTGATCGTTGTTGATGAACATCATATTTGGAAAGATTGGTCCAGAGCCTATGCCTAATAAGCCGACAATGATAAAGTAATAAATGAGTGATGAATAATTAAAGATGAGGAGTATAGAAGCAAATAACATGCAAGATATACCCATGATGACTAATTGAATAGAATTAATTTTGTGAGAAAATATCCCTGATAATAGTCTACCTAAGGTGAGGCCTGAGTAATAAGTTGTTGCGAATAGGGCAGCGACTGCATAAGAAGTATGTTTCTCTATATAGATATAAGAAGCAATCCAAGCGCCTAAAAGGCTTTCCACATGGACATAGATTAAAAAAATGATTAAAGAATTGATGACTTTCTTTGTTTTAAGAGCATCTTTTAATTTAATGTGTTGGTGGTGTTCTTTTTCTGTAGAAGTTTCTTTCTTCCATAATTTAAAAGATAATAAAACCAATAGTGCAATGACTATTAATATAGAACCAATGATTAAGTAACCCGATCTCCATGAATTATTTTTTAAGGTTGAAGCCATAATGGTTGGACCTAAGGTTACGCCCACACCATAAAAGGAATGTAAATAGTTCATATGAGAGGCTTTATAGTTTTTGGCTAGGTAATGATTGAGAGATACATCAATGGCTCCTGCGCCGATTCCTAAAGGAATGGCGAAGAAGAGCAATTGGTAAAACTCACCCACCCTACTCATGATCATTAAAGCAAGACCAGTAAAGAGAATAGAAACAAAGGTAATCCATTTAGTTTGTAATAATCTTAAAAGTCTTGGTGCATTATAAGTTGAAATGATAGACATAATATAAATAGCAATTGTCATGATCCCTAAGGAGCCTAAAGAAACATTTAAGTCTTTTCTGACCAGGTTCCATGCGGACCCTAAAATAGCATCAGGCAAGCCTAATGCAATAAAGGATATATAAATGATAGTTAATAGAAGGAACGCATAAAATATTTTCTTATTTTTCACTATAATCACCAAATATGATTATATCATAGAAAAAATAATTAAGGATGATTTTAATGATTATCTTTAAGATGGAATATCTTTTAGCTTGTTGTTTTTGCTTGAACTAAAAGATATAATTAACTTAATCATGTTAGGGAGGTTTTTCAATGAAAAAAATAACAATTTTAGGGATAGCTTGTGTAGATATCATTGTTAGCGGTTCATATAATATACCTAAGGCTGGTCAATTAGAATTTGTTGATGGAATGAATCTTTATACAGGTGGTTGTGCAATGAATTGTTCCATAGATTTAAGTATCATGAAAATACCCCATCAATTAATCATCCCTATAGGTGATGATTTCTATGGTGATTTTATTGTAGAAAAATTAAAAAATCACCAAATCCATACTGATCATCTCATACGTTTTAAAGACACTTCAACCTCTTCATCAGTGGTTTTATTAAATCCTCAAGGTGAGAGAAGCTTTTTACATCATCCAGGGGCTAATGGCGTTTTACAGATAGAGGATATAGATTTATCTATATTAGATCAGACAGATATCTTATTTATTGGCGGTGCCTTATTAATGCCTCGTTTTGATGGCCAACAAATGAAAGATCTACTTAAATATGCTAAAGATAAAGGTGTATATACAGTTTTAGATATAGGGTGGGATCCATTAAATCAATGGATGGATACACTTGTGGGTGTATTAGCCTATGTTGATTTGTTTGTTCCAAGTATTGATGAAGCTAAAATGTTATCTAAACTTGATGATGTAAAAGAAATGAATGACTATTTTAAAAACAAAGGTGTTAAGGAACTGATAATTAAGTTAGGTGATCAAGGGGCTGCTTATTTTGATAAAGAGAAAACAAAAATTCTTCCTTCTATAAAAACAGGAAAAATCATAGATACAACAGGTGCAGGAGATTCCTTTATGGCTGGGATATTAACTGGTCTATACCATGATTGGCCTAAAGAAAAAACCATTCAGTTTGCTAATACGCTTGGTTCTTTGTGCATACAAGATTATGGAGCTTCTGGTCTTATAAGAGACTTTAAGCAAATGATTAAAATACAAGAAGAGTATTATAAAAAATAAAACAATAATCAAATAATATTTTATTTTAATTAACACACTACCCCATCTTTTACAACTGTCTATCCTGATGAAAGGCATGTATGTGGCTATGAAATGGCTTTGTTAAGATGTCAAAGATTCACTCTATTTCTTAATGGTTTACAATGATTTATAATGGTTTTTTCAAGAATTTTCACTAAGTTTTCAATATTAATGATTATGGCCCTTGACCCTTTAGTAAGGACTGTCATTGTGAGAACTGTATGTTATATACCCTTTCTATATTCATTGTTATGAAAACGACCGATTTTGTCTAATTTATTTTTTTTCAAGAGTTAGGATTATAATTTCATGACAATTTTACTTTATAGCAACCTACACATTTGTGACAAATATTCTTCTAAAACACACACTACATCTGAAAAACTTACAAACATAAAAATATTCAAAAGTTCTTTTTTTGTTGACAAATAGAATCTTTGTGTATATACTGTGTATGTACAATATATACAGGAGGTACAATATGAATAGTATAGAGATACGAAATTTAACAAAAGTGTATAGGACTTTTACTTTGGATAATGTCAACTTAACACTTCCAAAGGGCTATATCATGGGTTTTATAGGTGAAAATGGAGCAGGTAAAACAACCACAATTAAAACGATGTTAAACATTGTTCAAAAGGAATCAGGTCAAGTTAAAATCTTTAATCAAGATATTGATAAAGCAGAAATTGAAGTAAAATCTAAGATTGGTTATGTATCGGGTAATATGTTTTATCCAAAAAAATCATTAAAGGAAATAACTAAATATTTCAAGAGATTTTATAATGAATGGGATGAGGATTTATATCAATCTTATTTAAATAGATTTAAATTAGATTCTAATAAGAGAATTGATGAATTATCAAAAGGCATGCAGCTAAAATATTTAATTACCTTAGCATTATCTCATCATGCTGAGTTATTAGTTTTAGATGAGCCAACTAGCGGCTTAGATCCCGTTGCTAGAGATAATTTATTGGAACTTTTTCAAACAATCATCGAACATGAAGAAACGACAATATTCTTTTCCACTCACATTACAAGTGACTTAGAAAAATGTGCAGATTATATCACATTTATTAAAGAAGGTAAAATTATTGAATCTTGCTCTAAAGATGATTTGCTAGATGCTTATAGATTTGTAAGTGGTTCAGATAAAGATCTAGAACAAATGAAAGACAGACTGATTTCCTATAAAAATCATGCATTTGGTTTTAATGGATTGATAAGAACAGAAGATGTTAAAAAAACAGACTTAGCTAAGATAGGGCAACCAACACTGGATGATATTATGATATTTTATTCATCACATAAAGGAGTTATGCTATGAAAAATTTAGTTTATAAAGAAATAGGTTTATCCACTAATAAATTTTTTTATTTTTTACCATTTATTTTAGGAGCTTTATTTTTTATACCTAACTGGATATATCTTCTTGTATTTTATTATTTCTTTTGGATTGCTGTGCCACAAATATATGGTGGATATTTACAACATGGCGATTATCATTTGTTATCAGTATTACCTATTAAGAAAAAAGATATTGCGACTTCTAAAATATTTGCGCTCTTTTTTATAGAGGCCCTACATTTAGTATTTGCAATTATCTTTGGATTAGTTCATAATTGGATTTACGGTAGTTGGAATTTCTTTTTTGATATTAATTTAGCATTTTTTGGAATTGGTATTTTATTGTTTGGTGTATTTAATATTAGCTTTTTACCAGCTTATTTTAAAACTGCTCATTTTTTTGGAAAACCTCTGATTTTTGCTTCAATTACAACCCTTATATATGGCTTTGTTTTTGAGTTTGGAATTGTCAAATATCAATTTATGAGAGATGTTTTTGAAGGCCCAGTTACTAGTCAATTAATTGTATTTTTTATCAGTGCTTTGCTTGGTGTTACTTTAAGTATTCTAGCGCTACGTATTTCTCAAAAAAGAATAATGGCGATTGATTTATGAAACATATTGTCGTGAGAAATACATCTCAAACGCCAATATATCAGCAAATCTATGATCAATTAGCATCACAAATCATGAATGGTGATCTAAAATCTGATCAATTACTACCATCTATAAGAACAGCAGCTAAAGAATTAAGAGTAAGTATTATTACGATTAAGAAAACATGGGAACTACTTGAAAACCAAGGATTAATTTATACTATTCAAGGCAAAGGATCGTATATCAAAAGACATACTCAAATAGATCTAGATGATAAAAAAATAGAACTTGTTAAAGATGTTTTTTTAGAAGCTATTTCTTCTGTAAAATCTTATAATCTATCTAAAGAAAAATTGATGGAGATTATCAGTGTAGTATATGATGAAGTAAATTAAATAACAAATTATCTAGTAAGAATTTAATATATGATATTATCTAGAAGTTAAATTCCTGAGTTGTTTCTATATGTTAATAGCTTTTATATGTTTTTAAGTCACTGTAACATGATCTAAATGTATTATGATGTAATACATATAAATAGTTTATAAAAAGTTCACGATGTAACTGAGCTGATTCATATCAATTAACTAAAATGTAATGAAAACTAATATCAAAAAAATATAAGAAGAATCAAAATATATACAAGCGTAATAAAAATCGGTCACTTTTTAAGTTTCCGATTTTTTTAGTGTACTGATGATAATAATTATATGGACTCAATTTTTTAAATTCGCTTATTTCCAATCAGGAATCTTATAGATACTTCTTACAGATAAATATCTCTCAAGAACATTATCAATACCCAAATCATCTAGTATGGTTTTTAAGAATGCAATCACGTGTTTTGGATACCTCATAATTTTATGGATCTCATAAAATGCTATGTCATCATACAGTTTAACAGTAGAATCTAAAAATTGATGAAACTGGTTTAGATCAATGTTTGCTATTTTATGAAATCCACATAGAACATCCATGAGCTGAATAATAGAAGTTGTAGTAGGATCAAAATCAAAAGGCATGAATAAGAATCTTGCGTTACCGATTTTCTT
Organism: Mycoplasmatota bacterium; assembly: GCA_018622675.1. Lineage (GTDB taxonomy): Bacteria > Bacillota_I > Bacilli_A > Izemoplasmatales > Hujiaoplasmataceae > Hujiaoplasma. The sequence continues at coordinate 1,040,933 of CP076020.1, read as the reverse complement.
TGATAGCTCGTCTATTCGATTTGTATAATATAGATATTCTTTAGCAATAACCTTAGATAACTTTAACCGATAATATAATCCATCACCTACTAGAGTGCCATCGTTGTTGTTAGAGAAGACAAATGATTTGATTTGATATTGTCTAATATTAATGAGTTTACCATCTCGATATTTAGGAAGATAAAAAATTCCTTTTTGAAACATGATAATTAATTCATCTTTCTGCATACGATTTATAATTTTAGAATAAGTCGATTCGGTACAAAAATCAATAAAATATCTTGCTCTGCTATGAAAAAACAGGACACATATCCCCCCTCTAAGTTTTAAAAAAGAGGATATAATTACTAATCTTAAATATATTATATCAAATGTTTAACTTGTTTTATATAGACTCATTGATATTTATTTAATTCCATTCATCATTCTATATTCTACAGGACTTAAGTAATTCAGTTTCCAAGATGGTCTTTTATTATTGAAGTAATTAACATATATTTCAATAGCTTTCCACGGGTCTTGAAAATCATCAATCCTTAAGTTCTTTTCAATGTCTGCTTTTATCCATCTATTTAGTGATTCTATAACTGCATTATCAGTTGGTGTAGCCACCCTTGACATACTTCTCGTGATAGGATAATCTTTGTGAGCTTTCTCAAACTTCTTTGATGCATATATATTGCCTTGGTCACTGTGCAAGATTGTATTCAAATCACCATAGCCTCTAGTTTCTTTAATCCTGAGAAATTCATTTAATGAATTAAGATGATTCATAACACCCATACCATGTTTGTAGTTGGCTAGATTCCACCCAACCATTTCATTATTAAAAACATCTATATGATAGTTCCAATCATATTTCTTACCATTGATAACCAACATAGTTGTGTCCGAACACACAATCTCAAATGGTCTTGATGTTAACCAATTGTTATTCACTAAATTAGGGAACTTATCAGATTGGTGTTTCAGCCTTCTAAAGGCCTTTCTTCTAGCTTTAGAAGAGATTCCCATTTCTCTAAAGCACCGATACATTTAGTAATAACTTACAACCCAACCAGTTTCATCTCTAATATCTTTTCTTATAGATCTATATCCTTTTGTTGGGTACATTTCATGATAGTTCTTGATTAACATCTTCAGATGGTTCTTAGTTTGTTCTTGATGTGTTAAGTAGGTCTTTCTCTTAAGATACCAGTAATAGCTTGACCTATGAACTCCTAAATAATTACATAAATCTTTTATATAGAATCTTGCCTTGAATTTGTCTATCAGTTCAAACTCATATTGTTTTATGAGTTTTTTTTATATATTTTACATCTTCTTTAGAATAACCTTTTTTAAGACGCTCTATTTCAATTTTCAATAAAAAGATTTGATGCTTTAAATCATCTATTGAATCTTTTGATTTATCAGTGGGTATTTTATCTCTTTGTTTCTTCTTGTTAATTAAGCCTGTTATACCCTCTTGTTCATATTTACGTACCCAGTCTCTTTGAGTCAACTAGCGACTTTGTATTGTCTTTCTAACTCATGTTTTGATATGTGTTCCTCTAATATCATTTTAACAATCTTAAGCTTAAAGTCAGTTGTATAGTGATTTGTCATCTTTTTTCTTGTATACTCAGTTATAGATAGTTTTATTGTTTTGAGTATACATATCCTTTCTTTTTAGAATTGATTTATTTAACAATAAAACTTAATATATATTTATAGGCGCTGTGAATTTTCTTCATCTTTTTGTGACACAATCATTTGTGATCATCTAAGGAGTTTAATATCACAGCTCTATTCTTAATTACCAATAAGTTATCAGACGCTTTGACGTCATATCACAAGTAGGTAATGAGTAGAATCCTGTGTGATTTATCAGCGCCTAAATTTTATATTGGAGGTTTTTATATGTTCTATGTTGGAATTGATATTTCCAAGTATAAGCACACTTTCGTGATCGCCAGTCACTTAGGTGAAATCATTCAAAAACCATTAGATTTTGATAATAATCAACTAGGTTTTAAGCTTCTCTTAGAGAAACTTAAGCCTTATGATTCTAACCTATTAAAAATAGGATTTGAATCTACAGGTCATTATTCTGCTAATCTCAGACAGTTTTTAATTGATCAAGGTTATTCCTTCTACCAACTAAATCCCCACTTAGTTAAGAAATTTACCTTGAGCCTTTCTACTAGAAAAGCTAAAACCGATAAGATTGATGCTTTGGCAATTACCAAATTCCTAATGACTATAGATTCAAAATCCTTTACATCTTTATCTTATCATATGTCTCATCTAAAGTCATTAACTAGACATTACTATCGTTTAAATAAATATATTGGTAAAACTAAAGTTGAATTGGTTAACTTGCTTGATAAGGCCTTTCCTGAGTTCTCAAATTACTTTTCTTCTATATATGGGAAAACCTCTTTATCTATTCTTTCTAAAGCTAATTCCCTTAAATCAATTGCCAATATGTCTGAATCTCGTTTTGACTCTTTAAGAAAAATGTCTATGGGTAAATTTAAATACTCTACCTTCATTAAACTCAAACAAACTGCTAAACAATCAGTAGGTATCAAAGATAATTATTTATGGATTCAATTACATCTTGTCATTAAACGTATTCAATCGTTTCAAGAAGAAAAGAATTTAATCACTGAAAGCATCAGTGCCATCATGAAAGATATTGATACACCCATTCTATCTATACCTGGTTTGGCTACGGCTAGCGCAGCTATTATACTTTCAGAAATTGGTGATATCTTTAAGTTTTCTTCTTCTCGTGCATTGATTGCTTATGCGGGCTTAGATAACTCTGTTTATCAATCAGGTACTGAATCAAACTATGGAAGAATATCCAAACGAGGTTCTAAATATTTAAGAACAGCACTTTATAATACTTCTTTAACGGTGGTTAATAATTCAAAAGTATTTTATGATTATTACTTTGACAAAAAATCCAAAGGCAAATCACACACGCTGTCTCTCATTTGGGTTAGTCGTAAACTTCTTAGAGTCATTTATCACTTATTAAAGCATGATGAGCCTTTTGTCGATCAACTAATTTAAACTCTTTTTTAGTCCATCTGGCGAGGACTATTTCCATACACGTGAACCTATAATCTTAAAAATAGGTTTTTTTGTCTTGATTTTATTTTTCACTTGACTTTATATAGTTATTCTCCTTGTCTTAATTATATTATACATCATTATCTACAAAGGGGGGGGAGCGTGTCCTGTTTTTTCATAGCAGAGCAGAAACTTTTGTTCGTTTTTTTAACAAAAAATTGGATTTGCCCTTGTAAAACAACTTATAATCATATAAAATAGAATTATTCAATTTTAGAACAAAATCATAGATTGGAGTAAATCATGAGCGAATATAATATATTAATACTAAGTGCAGGAAGAAGAGTAGAGCTTGTAACTCTTTTTAAAAATGCAGCTAAGGATCTAAATATAAACTCAAAAGTTGTTGCTGCTGATTGCTCAAATACAGCACCTGCTTTATATTTTGCTGATAAAATGGTTATTCTACCAAGAATCGATGATCCTGCCTATGTAGATGCGATAATTGAAAATAGTAAAAAAGAGCGAATAAATCTTATCGTTCCAACAATTGATACAGACCTAATGCTTTTGTCAAAAAATCAAAATTATATTTTTGAAAAATCAGGAGCAAAAGTTTTAATATCGAGCGAACAAGTTATATCAATTTGCAGAGACAAAATTAAAACTCATTATTTCCTTGAAGAAAAAAGATTTAACGTTCCTAAACTCTACGATAAAGACAATGAAAATATTGATTTTCCAGTTTTTATAAAACCTGTGGATGGAAGTTCGAGCATAAACACATTTAAAGTTAATAATAAAGAAGAGTTGAATAATTATTTAAAACTAATAAGAAAACCTATGATTCAAGAGTATATTTCAGGAGAAGAATATACAGTAGATGTGTTTTTAGATTTTAATTCAAATATAATCAGTATTGTCCCAAGACTAAGAATGCAAGTTCGTGGTGGTGAGATTTCTAAAGGCAAAATTATTAAGAATAGATTAGTAATTGATGAAGTTACTAAACTTATGAATACTTTAAAGCCAATAGGACATATAACCGTGCAATTGATGCTGGTTGCTAATGATGTTAAATTCATAGAAATCAATCCAAGGTTTGGTGGAGGAGCTCCAATGAGTATTCAAAGTGGAGCGAACTCTTGCAGAAATCTATACAAGCTATTATTGAATGAAAAACTCACTTACAATGAAGATTATGAGGAAAATTTAGTTTTTTTACGATATGATAAATCGATATGTTTAAAAGACGGAGTTATACAAGATGATAAAAGCGATAATATTTGATTTAGATGATACTTTAATATCTGAAAAAGATTATGTTGTGAGTGGTTTTATTGCAGTATCAAATTATGTTTCGAATAAAGTTAAGAAACACACTTCTAAAGAGATATTTGAACGTCTTCAAAATTTGCATAATACTAATCCAAATAAAGTCTTTAATAGAATGATTGATGATTTAAACTTCAGTAGTGAGATAGATGTAAAAGAGTTAATAGATGTTTATAGGTCTCACAAACCAGTTATATCATTATTTGAAGGTGCACTTCCAGTCATTAATAAATTAAAAGAACAAAAATATAAACTGGGGATTATAACAGATGGGTACTTAATAGCACAAAAGAAAAAAATTGAATCTTTAAACATAAATAATCTATTTGATGAAATTATTATGACGGATGCGCTTGGTAAAGAGTATTGGAAACCTAGCGTGATTCCATTTGAATTAATGTCAAAAAAATTAAATGTTGATTACTCTGAAATGATTTACATCGGTGATAATCCAAGAAAAGATTTTTATGTTAGTGCTGTCTACCCAATTATAACAGTAAGAATTAAAAGAGATGGGTACTACCAAGATAGTAATTATTTCCAAGATGTGAAAGAAAAATTTTCAATAAATAAACTAGAAGAAATCTTTAACATAATAAGTAAAGTCAATTTATAGATGGTGAATAATATGAATGAAAATTTGTTTTTTAAACCGACAATACAATACAGAAAATTTCTTATTTTAGATTCTATTGATAAAAATAAAGATATAACTCAAAGAGAACTGAGTAAAGAAGTTGGTGTTGCTGTTTCAATGATTAACTCGTATTTAAATGATTACGAAAAAGAAGGATTGATTAAGAAAAGTTATCAATCAACAAAGACTGTATATTATTTTTTAACTAAAAAAGGTATTGAAAAGAAAAAAGTACTTAACATCGGATATTTAAATTCATCCTTAGGTGTTTATAATAAAGCAAAAAAGAATATCATTGACTTTTTAGATCAAATTGTAAAAAAGAGCTATAGAGATATAATTTTGTATGGTGCAGGTGAAGTTGCTGAAATTCTTCTTCAAACAATTGCTTTGAATCATGATTTTCCTTTAAATATTATTTGTGTTATAGATGACGATGAAGATAAACAAGGGAAAAAGATTGTTTCAAATGAAATTGTATCATTAGATATGATTAATAATATTGTACATGATGGCATATTGATTTCTAGTTATACGAATAACAAAAAAATTATTGATAAATTAAAAGCTATGAACTATGATTCTAAAAAAATCATTCAGTTCTTTGATTAGGTGGTCAAATGAAAGAAAAAATCTATCTAGCCTCACCACATATGAGTGATGAAGGTTATGAACAAGAATATGTTAAAGAAGCTTTTGATACAAACTGGATAGCACCTCTTGGACCAAATGTTACAAACTTTGAAAAAGAAGTTTGCGAAAAAGTTGAAGTTGGTCATGCAGCAGCATTAGTTTCTGGTACTGCAGCTATCCATATGGCACTAAGAGCTTGTGGAGTTGAAGAAGGGGACATTGTCTTATGTCAGTCATTAACTTTTTCAGCTACAGCAAATCCAATTATTTATGAAAAAGCAATTCCAGTATTTATCGATAGCGATTTGGAAACATGGAACATGAGTCCTAAATACTTAGAAGATGCACTAATTAAGTATCCTAATGCAAAAGCGGTAATTGCTGTTCATTTATACGGGCTATCGGCTGATATGTATAAAATACTAGAACTATGTAAAAAATATAATGTAACTTTGATTGAAGATGCTGCTGAAAGTTTAGGGACTATTTATAAAGGCAGATATACCGGAACATTTGGTGATTATGGAATCTTTAGCTTTAATGGTAATAAGATTATTACAACCTCAGGTGGGGGTATGTTAGTATCTAACAAACAAGAAAGAATTGAGAAAGTCAGATTTTGGTCTACCCAATCTAGAGATAAAGCAAGACATTATCAGCATTCCGAATTAGGCTTCAATTACAGAATGAGTAATATTGTTGCTGGTGTTGGAAGAGGGCAATTGAAAGTTTTAGATCAAAGAGTTGCAAAAAAACAATATATCTACAATTATTACAAAGAGCATTTAAAAGATATAATTGATATTGAGTTTATGCCAATCAATGATTGGAATAGTCCTAATTGTTGGTTAACAAGTATAATCCTAAAAGGAGAAGTAAGACCTATAGATATTATTGAGGCTTTAGAAAAAGAAAACATTGAGTCAAGACCTATTTGGAAACCAATGCACATCCAACCATTCTTTGAAAAGTATGATTATTTAGGTAGTGATGTTGGTGAATATATATATAATAACGGATTATGTTTGCCTAGTGATACTAAAATAACGGATCAACAGTTAGATGAAATCATAAATATAATTAAAGGATTATGTAGTAATGCATAAAAAGGGAATATATGAGAAATATCTTAAAAGACCATTTGATTTATTTGTAGCTTTATTTGCATTTATAATATTGTTTCCGTTATTAATAATTATTGCTGTCTTAATAAGAATAAAACTTGGTAGTCCAATTATTTTTAAACAGAAAAGACCTGGTATAAATGAAAAGATTTTTACACTCTATAAATTTAGAACAATGACAGATAAGAAAGATGAACAAGGACAGCCTTTGCCTGATAGTGATAGGTTAACTAAGTTTGGTAAATTCCTTCGGTCAACAAGCATTGATGAGTTACCAGGGCTAATTAACATTATTAAAGGTGATATGAGTATTGTAGGTCCGAGGCCGTTACTAGTTGAATACCTAAAGTTATATAACACTGAACAAAAAAAAAGACATGAAGTCAAACCTGGTTTATCTGGATATGCTCAAATAAATGGAAGAAATTCTTTAAGTTGGGAAGATAAGTTCAAATTAGATGTAACTTATGTTAATAATGTCACTTTTAGACATGATATCGAAATTATACTTAAAACAATATTAAAAGTTATTAAAAGAGAAGGTATTAGTTCATCTAGTTCTGTTACAATGGAAAAATTTAATGGAACTAAAATTGAAAATAAATTTGATTAATGAGAAGTGATTAAATGAAGAAGATATTAATTTTAACTAACTCGATTAACGGGTTCTATAGTTTCAGGAACGAGTTAATTGACGAGTTATTAAAAAGTAAGTATGAAGTGATTATATCATCACCATATGATTCAAAATCTGATTATTATATGAGCAAAGGAATTAGTGTAATTAACACCACTATTCATCGACATGGGAAAAATCCATTTAATGACTTTAAGTTACTTTTGTATTATAGAAATATAATAAGAAAGTTCAAACCTATCGTTATTTTAACTTATACCATTAAACCTAATATTTATGGTGGACTAGCAGCAAGGATTACTAAGACACCGTATTTGCCCAACATAACAGGGTTGGGAACTGCTTTAGAGAACAAAGGGTTATTACAATTTATCACTTTGAGACTATATAAAGTTGCGCTAAAAAAGGCAAACACGATTTTCTTTCAAAATAAAGAAAATATGAATTTCATGTTAAAAAGAGGAATAAAAGGAAAGAATCAAGTTTTACTGCCTGGGTCTGGTGTGAATGTGAAGATGTTTAATTATTTAGAGTATCCTAAAGGTAAAACTATACACTTTTTATTTATAGGTAGAGTAATGAAAGCAAAAGGAATAGATTATTACTTAGGAGCAGCAAAATATATTAAATCAAAATACCCCAATACAGTTTTTCATATATTGGGGGATTATGAAGAAGATTATAAAATGATTCTTAATGACTATGAAGCAAAAGGATATATTGAATATAGCGGTAGAGTAGATGATGTGCGAGAGTTTCATAAAATTTCACACGCTACAATACATCCAACTTACTATCCTGAAGGTATGTCTAATGTACTGTTAGAATCTGCATCATCAGGAAGGCCAGTCATAGCAACTAATAGAAGTGGGTGTAAAGAAATAATTGAAGATAGAAAAAACGGATATTTAATTGAAATTAAAAACCAAGAAGAACTAAATGAAAAAATTGAGACATTTATAAATTTGGATTATTTAGAAAAGAAAAAAATGGGAATTTATGGTCGAGAAAAGGTTATTAAAGAATTTGATAGAAGTGTCGTGATAAGATTATATATTGAGGAAATAAAGAAGATTGGTGATAAAAAATGAAAATAGCTGTAATAGGAACAGGTTATGTTGGTTTATCAAATGCAGTTTTATTTAGCCAACATCATGAAGTGGTTGCATTAGACGTGATTAAAGAGAAAGTAGACATGATTAACAATAGAAAAGCACCTATTGTTGATGCTGAGTTAGAGGATTATTTAGCGAATAATCATTTAAACTTAAAGGCTACACTAGATGAAGAAGTAACTTATAAATATGCTGATTTTGTTATTATAGCAACACCAACAAATTATGATCCTAAACGTAATTATTTTGATACCTCAACGGTTGATAATGTAATATTTGATGTTTCAAAATATAATCCAAAAGCAACAATTATAATAAAATCAACTATACCAGTAGGATACACACAAGAACAAAGAGAAAAACATCCTAATTTAAGAATCATTTTTTCACCTGAGTTTTTAAGAGAAGGAAAAGCATTATACGATAATTTATATCCTTCTAGAATTGTTGTAGGTGAACATTCAAAAGAAGCTGAGATGTTTGCTGAACTACTAAAAGAAGGTGCTATTAAAGAAGACATACCAGTCTTGTTTACAAACCCTACAGAAGCAGAAGCCATCAAACTGTTCTCGAATACATATTTAGCTATGAGAGTGGCTTTCTTTAATGAGTTGGATACTTATGCTGAAGTTAGAGGGTTAGACTCAAAAGAGATCATTGAAGGCGTTGGATTAGATCCTAGAATTGGTTCACATTATAATAACCCTTCATTTGGATATGGTGGATACTGTTTACCAAAAGATACTAAGCAATTACTTGCCAATTACCAAGATGTGCCTCAAAATATCATGACTGCCATTGTTGATGCTAATCGAACTAGAAAAGATCATATTGCAGATATGATTATTGCAAAAAATCCAAAAGTAGTTGGTATATATAGATTAGTAATGAAAAGTGATTCGGATAACTTTAGACAATCAGCCATTCAAGGTATTATGAAAAGAGTTAAAGCAAAAGGTATTGAAGTTATTGTCTATGAGCCAGTAATGAAAGAAAAAGAGTTTTATGGGTCTAAAGTTATAAATGATGTAAACTCTTTTAAAAAACAAAGTGATGTTATTGTATCAAACAGATTTTATAAAGAGTTAACTGACGTAGAAGAAAAAGTATATACTAGGGATCTATTTAATAGAGACTAAGAATAAAAAAATAGTTTTTATAGTACATTTTATTTATTTGTAATATCATTATATTGTATATTTCTATCTAAAAAAATATAAGTGTTTCACAAACAATTTTTCAATGTCAGTGTTTACATGATTAATTGAATTATAATGTCGAAAAAAATTCTATAGAAAGAAGGTATACTCGAAAAACTATATTATTGATTGATTAGCGAGTATACAGGTGAGATTGATGTCTAAATTAAGCGATTGTTATGGTGTTGGAAATGAATTATAAAAAAATAGTTAAATCAAGAAAAATACGAAAATGGATTTTAAAATTCTTCTTCTTTATACCCGATAAAATTATGATTAAAATACAGTATAAAATTAAAACGGGCAAGAATCTTAATTTGGTAAATCCTAAGCGTTTTACAGAAAAAATTCAATATTATAAATTGCATTATAGAAATCCATTAGTTAAAAAATGTTCTGATAAATATACAGTAAGAGATTTTATTAAATCCATTGGATTAGATTATATATTGATACCATTACATTCTGTACATAATAGCTATAAAGATATTAATTTTGATAGCCTACCTAAAAGTTTTGTTGCAAAAAGTAACATTGGTGGCGGTAATAATGAGGTTTTAATTGTAGATGACATTTTAAAAAACGATGTAAATAAAATAAAGAAATTGTTAAAAAAATGGCCCAAAAAAGCTATAAAAAAATCTAGTGGTAGAGAATGGGGATATGAAGGTAACGAACCGAAAATTATATTAGAACATAATTTAAACTCTAAATATAATTGTGAAATAATTGATTATAAATTTTTTTGTTTTAATGGGGAACCTAAATATCTATATGTTATTACAGATCGAAACACTAAAATCGGCCCCTTTCTTGATATATATGATTTATCTTTCAAAAAACTCCCATTCAAGAGACCAGATATAAAAAATTCAAATAAGAGTATAAAAATGCCGGCTAATTTTAAAGAAATGATTCGAATTGCACAAAAAATTTCAAACTATTTTCCTCATGTGAGAGTAGATTTATATAATATGGATGGAGATATATATTTTGGTGAATTAACTTTTTACAATGGAAGTGGATATAACCCTTATGTTCCAGATTATTACGATTTTATGGTTGGAGATTTTTTTGATATAAAAAATATAAAGAGATGATATTATGAAAAATATAACGATTATTACGCCCACATTCAATAGAAGTCATATCCTTTTAAATGTATACAAATCACTCGCACATCAAACAGTTAAAGACTTTAAATGGTTGATTATTGATGATGGTTCAACTGATAATACAAAAGAGTTAATCTCTAGCTTAAGAGATCAATTTTTTGAAATTAAATATTTATATAAGAATAATGGTGGAAAAGCAAGCGCATTAAACTTAGCCTTTGATCATGTAGATACTAAATATTTTACAATACTTGATTCAGATGACTATTTTGCTTCTAATGCTATCGAGATAGCATCTAAGGAACTTAGTTCCTTAGATGATGAATATATTGGAATTATTAACCTTAGACATGATAAAAATAATATAGTATTAGGGAAAAAAGAGATTCCAAAAGATGTAAAGAAACTAAAAAGAGTTGACATCGAGAATAAATTCAATATTAACTCAGAAGTTATTGCTTTTTATAAATCTGCAGTTTTGCAAAGAGGATTAAGATTCCCATTAATTGATGGAGAGAAGTTTATTTCACCAGCTTTCTTAGAATTCGAAGTTACAAAAGATAAATATTTTAAAGTTGTTCATGAGATATTTTGTTACTGTGAATACCTAGATGATGGATTAACAAAAAATAAAAAGAAAATAATTATACAAAATCCCAGAGGATATACATTAGTCAAAAGACAATCATACACATACTCTAGTAATTTCTCAAATATAATTAAGAATGGAATTATGTATATCGCAGGTTCAATATTATCAAAAAACAAAAAGTATATTAAAGAATCACCAAGAAAGATTTTAACAATATTATTAACTCCTTTTGGAATATTAGCATACCTGATCAAATTTAGAAAGTAGGATAGATATATGGAAAAAGTAATAATTACAGGAGCTGCTGGATTTATTGGATTTCATACTGCGAAAAAATTATTGAACGAAAACTTTATAGTAATAGGAATAGACAATTTGAATAACTATTATGATGTAAGAATAAAAAATAGTCGTTTAGAAATTTTAAAACAATATGATAATTTTGTTTTTATCAAGCATAATATCGTCACACCTTTTCTAGATATTATGGAACAATATAAACCTGATTACTTTATAAATTTGGCGGCTCAAGCTGGAGTCAGATATTCGCTTGAAAATCCAAAAGCTTATGTAGACTCTAATCTGATTGGTTTTTTAAATGTTTTAGAAGCTTGTAGACATTATCCTGTAAAACACTTACTATATGCTTCATCTAGTTCTGTATATGGCGGTAATAAAAAGATTCCTTTTTCGGAAGAAGATAATGTTGATTTTCCAGTAAGTTTATATGCTGCTACTAAAAAGTCTAATGAACTATTTGCTCATTCTTATAGTCATCTATACAACATTCCTTCTACAGGCTTAAGATTTTTTACTGTTTATGGACCATTTGGACGTCCTGATATGGCTTATTATTCTTTTACAAAAAATATTATAGAAGGTAAACCCATTAATGTATATAATCATGGTAAAATGGAAAGAGATTTTACATACATAGATGATATAGTCGATGGATTATATCGTTTAGTTAATCTACCCCCATCAAATATTGATGTTCCATACGCCATATATAATATCGGTAATAACAATCCTGTTAATTTGATGGAGTTTATTTCCATTTTAGAAAAACACATAGGAAAAAAAGCTGTTATTAATTATATGAGTATGCAGCCTGGGGACGTATTAAGGACTTATGCTGACATATCTAGGCTAGAAAACAAAATTAGTTTTAAACCCATTATGAAATTAGATACTGGTTTAAAATTATTTGTCAATTGGTATAAAGATTTTAATGTAGAGATGTGATAATATGTTACTATACTTAATGACATTAGAATTCATTTTAATTATTACTCTTTTTTATTCAAAAAGAAAAATAAGCAAAATTGTATATTGGTTTTTAATTTTTTTAATTTACATTACAATAAGTGTGATTCTTATCCAAAACCCGCTCACTAATGATATGTTGAGATATGTAAGAATATTAGAAAATTCAAGGAATACTTCGTTTTTTTTATCTTTGAAATCAACTAGGTTTGAAATAGGTTTTTCTTCCTATTTATGGGTTTTATCTAGAATAAGTACTAATCAATATGTGTTTATGCTAACTAGTTTAGCTATAATCTATTTTACTCTACTCAAGGGGTTAACAAAAATTTTAGGAAATAAACATATAATATTGGTCTTGTTTGGATACATGAGTTTATTTGTTTTTTGGAATATGATATCTAATATATTAAGACAAGGAATGGCTATTTCATTTGTAATTTTAGCTTTTTCATGTTTACTGAAAAAAGAATATAAAAAATTTATTTTTTACTCGATTATATCCTTTTTATTTCATTCTTCTGCTGCGATTATTTTCCCCTTTATTATTCTATTAAAGTTCAAAATAAAAATGAAATATTATTTACTTGCATATGTTTCTGCAGCAATTCTTATGTTTACTGGAATGAATAGATTCTTATTGACACTATTTAATCAATTTAATTTTAATTTGATTAATAGATTAATAAATTATGCTTCTCAAAATACTATTGATAAATATGGTGCTACTAATCGAATAGATTTTTTTCTTTTTAATTCAATATGGATTATAATATTTTTTATTATAAGTAAGTACATGTCTAACATTCATGTAAGAGAACATATACTTTTTAAATTATATCTATACTTCACTTCATTTTTTATGTTAATAGGATTTGTTGCGTATTCAGATAGGGTGGCTGCATATTCTTGGATGTTATTACCAATTATTTTAATTCTTCCAAATAATACAAAAAAGCATGAAGGAGTCTATTCGTTGTTCTATATACTTATTATCCTAGTGCTATTTGTTTATTTTGGCGTTTATAATCGTTTTTTATACATGTTTTGATTATTAATGTTTATCAATAATTTTATACAGTTAATTTATGGTTAAATTAATGCAACATCTTAAGAAGGAGTTCACATATGGAAACTAAATATGATACAATAATTGAAAAGTTTTTAACTTTTGAAAGTGATAATAACCTTTTTGATTTAAAAGTAAAAGATACACATTTTTGGCACTTGATAAGGTTTCAAATATACAATAAAATAGAATCAATTATTTATGATGTTGGAAGAGCACACGGGGACAAAAAAAGTTTTCGAAATAATTTAATTTTGATTTTATATAACTTAAAATATTTGTTTATTAGAAATGTTGTTTTTTATAATAAAAAAATCGATTATTTATTTATGAATCACCCAAGAAGAGTAATGGATAATAATGTTTATAAATGTTTATATACTGACAACTTAATTAGTTCTGGATATGAAAAATACTTAATAATTGAAGATCCATACCAAGGAATGCACAAAAAATTGATACCAAATAGATCTATTGTTTACACTGATTCATTATTTTTATTTAGGGAAATTAAATTTCTGTTGAGTTATAATTATTTTAAAAATAAAGAAGCCAATATAATCAAAAGTTTAATTTATCTAATCAATAAAGAGTTCAAGATAGATTTAGATGAAAAATTTTTAACAAGTTTAATAAAAAAAAGTATTATTACTTTTGAATATTTTAATAGAAAATACAAAAAACTATTATTAAAGACAAAACCAAACGTAATTATTCAAGTTGTGTCTTATACTTATAGTAGATTATCATTAAATTATGTTGCAAAAACTTTAAATATACCAACGATTGAACTTCAACATGGAACCATGGGTAAATATCATATCGCTTATAATTTCAAAGAAAAGGTTAATCTTCCTACATTTCCTGATTATATTTTTATATTTGGTAAGTTTTGGAAAGAGAATACTAGATTTCCAATTAGCGAAAATAAAATAAAAATCGTTGGATGGCCATATCTTGAGAAAAAGGTAAGCGAGTTCCAAAAAAAAAGCAAAGAAAATAGCAAAAAAAATATTATATTTTTGTCTCAAGGCACAATAGGTATAAAATTCACAAAGTTTGCTCTAGATTTTTGTAATTTAATAGATTTAACTAAATACAAGGTTATATTAAAGTTGCATCCTGGAGAATATGGCAGATGGAAAAAAGAATATCCATGGCTAATCGACTCGAAAATTGAAGTAATTGATCACAATAAACATGATATACATTATTACTTTGCAAAATCAGACATTCAAGTTGGGGTTAGTTCTACAGCGTTATTTGAAGGTTTAGCATATGGGTTAAAAACATATGTCTATAAGGCGTTCAGTTTTAATTATATGGAAGAATTATATGAATCTGGTTATGCTACTTTAGTTGATTCGCCACTAGAATTGATTAATGAAATTGAAGACTATCGAAGTAGTGAAATTAAAACAATACAATACTTTTGGGAACAACAAAGTATAAATAAAATGTTTTGTGCAATTAAGAATATAATTGATGATGGTGAATGTGATGAAGCTTGAACTAAAAAGAATAACAGATACTTCTTTATTTAAAACTGCTTCTATTTACACATTTAGTCATCTTCTTAATAAAGCCATTCCTTTTCTATTATTACCTATTTTAACAAGATATCTATCTGCGGAAGATTATGGTATAGTTTCTATGTTTGGTGTTGTTGTAGCAATATTAATTTCTTTTGTCGGACTTAATACTCACGGTGCTGTGGCAAGAAATTATTTTGATAAATCAAAAGAGAATATGAAAACATATGTTACTTCGACAATATCAATCTTAATTTTTTCAATTTCACTTATAAGTCTAATATTTATTATAGGTGGGAGATTTATAGCTAGCCTAACCTCTTTACCACTTATCATGTTATGGGTTGCATTAATCATCTCTATTGCACAATTTGTTAATAGTTTAACATTAGTTTTATGGCAAGTGCAAAGGAAAGCAACTCAATATGGTTTGTTTAATTTCGCAAAATCTTTGATGGATGTATCGCTGAGTATTGTTTTAATAGTAGGAATGGGATTTGCCTGGCGAGGTAGAATATATGCACAATTGATTGCTAGTATAGTCTTTTTGCTAGTGTCAATTGTATTGCTAAGAAAAAATAATTGGATTGGAAATAAAGTAAAAAGAGATGATCTAAGTGATGCTTTTAAATTTGGATTGCCTCTAATCCCACATATAGTTGGTGGAATATTGATTACGATGATTGATCGCTTTTTCATTACTAACTATTCAGGTATTGCAGAAACTGGTATTTACACTGTGGGTTACCAAGTTGGAGCAGTTATTAATGTCTTCGCTACATCATTCAATCAAGCGTTCTCACCGTGGTTATATAGTAAATTAAAATTAGATTCAGTATCAATCAAAATAAAAATTGTTAAAATGACTTATATATATTTTGTAGCTATCATAATCATGGCTATCATATTAACAATTGCGGCTAATATTTTGTTGCCTTTTATCGTAGGAAAACAATTTCAATCATCTAATATTTATGTTTTTTGGATAGCTTTGGGTTATGCTTTCCATGGGATGTACTTTATGATAGTGAACTACTTATTTTATATAAAAAAAACAAATTTTATTGGATTGATCACCCTAATACTGGCAATATTAAATATTGTATTAAATATGATAATGGTTCCAATTTATGGTGCTTTAGGAGCTGCTTACGCAACTACAATTGCATATTTGTTGCAATTTATACTTGTATGGATTCTTTCAGCAAGATTATATCCCATGCCATGGAACCCAATTAGTTTATTAAAAAAATAAAAAATATAGGAGGAACAAAATGTTTAAAAACAAAGTGATACTCATAACAGGAGGGACAGGGTCTTTCGGTAACAAATTTATAGATGTAATTCTCAAAAAATATAATCCCAAAAAAGTGATTATCTATTCAAGAGATGAGTTCAAACAAGATTTAATGCAAAAAAAATTCAAATCTAATTATCCAGATAAATATTCTAAACTTAGATTTTTTATTGGTGATATTAGAGATAAGGATAGACTTTATCGGGCTTTTAAAGGTGTAGACTATGTGATTCATGCTGCCGCTATGAAACAGGTTCCTGCTTGTGAATATAATCCATTCGAGGCAATCAAGACAAATATTTACGGTGCCCAAAACATTATAGATGCTGCCTTAGATAATGGAGTTAAAAAAGTTATTGCACTCTCAACAGATAAAGCTGTAAATCCGATTAATTTATATGGAGGTACGAAATTAGTTTCAGATAAACTATTTATTTCAGCTAACTCTTATAGAGGCGAAACAGGTACTATTTTTTCGGTTGTAAGATATGGTAATGTTTCAGGAAGCAGAGGATCAGTAATACCTTTCTTTAGAGATTTAATAAATCAAGGCAGTGACAAACTCCCAATAACTGATATCAGGATGACACGATTTTGGATGACTCTTTACGACGCTGTTAACTTAGTTATAAAAGCTCTAGAAGAATCAAAAGGTGGAGAAACTTATGTGTACAAAAACCCCTCATATAAAATAACCGATATCGCTAAAGCTATGAACCCTAATGGAGAGTTTGAAATTGTTGGAATCAGAGAAGGAGAAAAACTTCATGAGGTAATGATAACTAGTGATGATTCGCGAGGTACTTACGATTATGGTGATCATTATATAATCTATCCAAACTACATTTGGTGGTCTAAAGACCATTAC
The DNA here is from genome assembly GCA_018622675.1 of Mycoplasmatota bacterium. GTDB lineage: Bacteria > Bacillota_I > Bacilli_A > Izemoplasmatales > Hujiaoplasmataceae > Hujiaoplasma. Next base: position 1,023,448 of record CP076020.1, on the reverse strand, counting down.
TTTAAAGAAGGTGGCACTTTAATTAAAGAAGGATGGGAATATAACTCAGGTACAAACCCTGATTGGTTAGATGTGGAAACTTTGAAACAAAAAATAAAAGAATTAGGACTATAAAAATGAAAGAAAAAATTGATAAATTAGCGATCAATGGAGGTAACCCTGTAAGGGAGACTTATTTGTCGTATGGTAAACAGTCTATTGATCAAGATGATATAGATGCAGTTGTAAATGTTTTAAAAGGAGATTACCTAACTACAGGGCCTTATGTTGCAGAGTTTGAGAACAAAGTAGCAAATTATGTTGGTGCAAAATATGCTGTTGCAGTTTCAAGTGGGACTGCAGCATTACATATGGCTTGTTTTGCTGCTGGTATAAGTGAGGGCGATGAAGTTATTGTGAGTGCATTAACTTTTGCAGCTTCATCCAATGCTGTTTTATATTGTGGTGGAAAACCTGTTTTTGCTGATATAGATTTTAAGACATATAATATTGATGTATCAAAAATTGAGTCATTAATTACAAATAAAACTAAAGCAATTATCCCAGTAGATTTTTCAGGCCAATCCGTTGATATGGACAAAATTAAAGAAATTGCAGAAAAACATGATCTAATTATCATAGAGGATGCTGCCCATGCTTTAGGTAGCGAGTATAATGGACGGAAAGTCGGCAGTCAGGCAGATATGGTCGAGTTTAGCTTTCATCCAGTTAAACCTATAACGACTGCAGAAGGTGGAGTTGTAACAACAAATAGTGAAGAATTATACAAAAAAATGCTAATCTTTAGAACACATGGTATCACAAGAGATCAAGAGATTTTAAATGAAAACCATGGACCGTGGTACTATGAGCAACAGCTGCTAGGATATAATTATAGATTGACCGATGTTCAAAGTGCACTTGGAACTAGTCAGATGAAAAAAATCGATACATTTATTGCTAGAAGAAGAGAGATTGTCAAAAAATATAATGTTGCTTTTAAGAATGCAAAAGAAATTGTAATTCCTTTTGAGGAAGATTTTTCTAATTCTGGCTGGCACATTTATGTGATTAGAATTAAGGCGGAGCTATTGAATGCAACTCGTAAAGAGGTTTTTGAATCACTACAATCAGAAAATATTGGTGTTAATGTTCATTATCTACCTGTATATCTGCATCCATATTATAAAAATATAGGATATCAAAAGGGATTATGTCCTGTTGCTGAAAAAGTTTATGAGGACATTATAACATTGCCGCTATTTCCAAGCATGAGTAATGAGGATGTTGTTGATGTAATTATGGCCGTAGAAAAAGTGATTAGTTATTATAGAAAGTAGGTAATCTAATGAAAATTGGAGTAATTATTCAAGCTAGAATGGGTTCAACAAGATTACCGGGAAAAGTAATAAAGAAACTAAATGATAAAACTGTACTTGAGCATGTCATAAGTAGAGTTAGACAATCCAAAACAATTAATAATATTATCATTGCAACAACTACTAATGAACGTGATACAGTTATAGCATTAGAGGCATTGCGCTGTGGAGTTGAAATTTTTAGAGGTAGTGAAGATGATGTTCTGTCAAGATATTATATGGCTTCAAAAAAGTTCGGATTAGATATTGTTGTTAGAATAACAGCTGATTGTCCATTAATTGATCCGAAAATTTTAGATAATATCATCAATTTTTATATTTCTAATCATTATGATATAGTATCAAATGCTAGTTCTAATATGTCAGAAAGAACATATCCTCGAGGATTGGATACAGAAGTGTTCTCATTTAAGATATTAGAATCAGCTCATTTAAATGCAAAAAAAGTATATCAAAGAGAACATGTGACTCCGTATATCTATGAAAACTCGAATAATACTCATTACTATAAAAATAATGTTGACTATTCTAAACATAGATGGACCTTAGACACAGAAGAAGATTATAAACTTATAACTCATATTTACAATTTCTTATACCACGGGAAACATGATTTTTATTTGGAGGATATAATTGATTTATTTAGAAAATATCCTAAACTATATGATATTAATTCAAAGATTGAACAAAAAAAGATTAAATAGTTAGGAGTGAAATATGTGTTAGTAAGGATTTTTACTGAAGCAGGTACCAGAATAGGATATGGCCATTTAACAAGATGTATAGCGCTTTATGATGAAATGGTCGATAGAAAAATTAAAGTCAAAATTATTATTAAGAGTGATATTGATGTTTCTAAAATACTGGAAAATAGAAAACATGAGATAATAAATTGGTTAGATTTCGAATGTTTAAAAAATAAGTTAAATTTAAACGATTTTGCTATTGTTGACTCATATATAGCTACCTATGAACATTATGATCTTATAAGAAGTGAATCAAAACAAGTTTTATTTATAGATGATTATGGAAGAATTAAATATCCGAATGGTATTATAGTGAATCCTGCCTTAGACATTGGTAATATAGATTACTCTTATTTTTCTAAAATACAAGTACACTTTGGCCCAAAATTTATCATAATACGATCTCCTTTCACTAACATGAGAAAAGCATCACTAAGAAAAGATGTCCAGAAGGTTTTGATTACTATGGGTGGAACTGATTTTAAAAATATTACATCATTAATTATTGATTCAATTTGTACAAAATATAAAAATATTAAATTTGAGATTGTTGTTAACTCCACGTTATTAGATAAAACTAAAAATACTGAACAATTTAATAATGTAAGATTTCATAGCAATTTGTCTGCAGATGAAATGGCCAACTTAATGTACAATGTGGATTTAGCGATATCAGCAGCTGGTCAAACAATATATGAATTAATAACTGTTCAAACACCTTTCTTAGTTATAAAAACAGCAGAGAATCAAAGTAATAATATTAATTCACTACTAAAGTATATTCCAAAACAAAAAGCACTTTTTTGTGAAGAAAATAATTTTTTAGATTTGCTCAAAAAAAATTTTAATCACTGTATTTCGTTTAACTATAGAAGTAATGTTTTTGAAAACATGAAAAATACTATTGATGGAAATGGTATTTCAAGAATCATTGATCTTCTATTGAAAACAACAAAATACACAGATATATACATTAGAAATGCTAATATGAAAGATATGCTTCCAGTATTCGAACTTTCAAATAAGGATTATGTTAGGGAATATTCTAAAAACAAAGGTAGAATAGATCTAATCTCTCATCAAAAATGGTTTAGTGATGTTCTAAGTGATCCGCTCTCAGCTTTCTATATTGTAACGAATAGTACGGATGATTTTCTTGGGCAAATTAGATTTAAAATGGAAGACACTGAGTCAATTATTAGCATTAGTATATCAGATAAATTAAGAGGGAAAGGAAAGGCGAAAACAATATTAGATCAAAGTTTAGCGAATTATTTTAGTACACATATGAGTGTTAATGAAGTGATTGCTTATATTTCGAGTAAAAATATTCCTTCGTTAAAGCTATTTGCCAGTTTAGGATTTAAATATGTGAGTCAGAAAGATGATATTGAAAAATTCATTATAAAAAGAGGTGACTATTTTGAAAATTGATAAATTCGATATAAATAACCGTGTTTTTATTATTGCTGAGTTATCAGCAAATCATGGCCATGATATAAACGTTGCAAAAAAAACTATAAAAGCAGCAAAAGAGTCGGGTGCAGATGCAATAAAGATTCAAACATACACAGCTGACACAATGACAATCGATTGTGATAACAAACATTTTAAAATTAATAGTGGTACCATATGGGATGGAAGAACATTTTATGATCTTTATAATGAAGCCTATACTCCTTGGGAATGGCATAAAGAGTTAATGGAGTATGCTAATTCTTTAGACTTAATATTCTTTTCAACACCATTTGATAAATCGGCAGTCGATTTTTTAGATGATATGAATGTGCCAGTGTATAAAGTTGCTTCTTTTGAAATTATGGATATCCCATTAATTGAATATATAGCATCAAAAGGTAAGCCTATAATAATGTCTACTGGCGTTGCATCTTTAAATGATATAGAAGATGCAATTATGGCATGTAAAAAAGCAGGTAATTATCAAATAGCATTATTAAAGTGTACATCATCATATCCTGCTAATATTGAAGATGCTAATTTATTAACTATACCAAATATGAAGAATACATTCAGTGTCGAAGTAGGATTAAGTGATCATACATTGGGAATTACAGTACCTGTCTTATCTGTTGCATTAGGAGCGAGGATAATTGAAAAACACTTTATCCTCGATAAATCTATTGGAGGTCCTGATGCAAGTTTCTCTCTTGAACCAGAAGAGTTTAAAAGAATGGTAGAATCTGTAAGAGAGGCAGAAAAAGCACTAGGTAAAGTTGACTACAGTATGACTGAAAAGAAGAAAAATAGCAGGTTGCTTGGAAGATCACTGTTTGTAGTGAAGGATATTAAGAAAGGTGACGTATTTACCAGCGAAAATATAAAGTCTATAAGGCCAGGCTATGGACTACATCCTAAGCACTATGCTGAAATTATAGGGGAAAAAGCAAATATGAATTTAAAACGTGGAACTCCACTAGGCTGGGAATACATAGACAAAAAATAATTTTTAAAAAAAGAAGGAGTTATGAAATATGGAAATAATGAAATGTAAAAAGTGCGGTTTTATATTAAATACTAGACCAAATTTCAAATCAATTGATGGTGTTTGTATGCCATGTTTGAATAATGAAAAAAAGAAAATAATTGATTTTGAGTCAAGACAAAAATGGTTAACACAATATGTTGCTGAAAATATAAATTCAAATTCTAAATGGGATTGTGTTGTTGGTGTTTCAGGTGGCAAGGATTCCACTGCAATTGTTAAAAGATTGATAGAAAATCACGGAGTAAAAAATCCTCTATTAATTAACGTTACAGACGAATTTACTCATAGTGAAGCCGGTATGTATAATTTAAAAAATTTGGCATTATATTACAATTTAGATACAATTACTTTCCGATGTGAACCAAAATCTTTTATTAAAAACACTAGAAAGGATTTTTTTGAAACGTTGCATCCTTTGAAATGGATAGAGCAACAACTTTACGAAGTACCACTAGAAATTGCGAAAAAATTTGGGATTAATCTTGTGTTTTATGGTGAAAATTCAGATTTTGAATATGGGGGTGCTTCTGAGTTAGGTATTTTCCATCCGGCGAGTGATGAAAAAACAAAATTGATATTTTTAGGTGCAATTTATCCGTATTCTAATTATGATTCACTCAAAGTGGCTAAAGAAATTGGTTGGAAAACACTTGGTGACTGTAATGAATGGTACCGTCAAGGAAGCATAGATGATTTTGCACAAATTGATAGCATAGGATACATGGTTCACCATTGGTGCAAATTTATAAAATTCGGTTTTCAACGTGTTAGTGATATGGCTAGCCGTTTTGTGAGAGAGGGATATCTTAGTAAAGAGCAAGCAGAAGAACTAATTAAAGAAAAAGACTATATTATTGATCCCAAGGCGAAAAGTGATTTTTGTAAAATTTTAAATATCAGTGAAAGAGAATTTAATGAAACTGTTGATAAGTTTGCAAATAATGATTTACTCATAAAAGATAAAAATGGTAATTGGAGAAGGAAAGATTTATATTGAAATTTATAACTAATTGACTTATTTAATGCAGTACTCCATTGAAGTTTCATTTTTTGTTGAAAAAGTATTTGAATTAATTGTATTTAATATTTACTAGTTCTTTTACTTTATAAGTCATGGACATTGGTGAATGAGTGGTTTACAGTTGTAGTTTTTTCTAAGCATAATAACCGTAGTTTTTAAACTTAGAATTGTGTAACAAAGAAACTATAGTTGTCTAAAATTATGTGCATAATCATAAAATAATTCAAACTAAAATTATTATCTAAGCAAGGTTTCAACGAATGATAGTTCTTTTAGCAGGAATAAAAAATAAATTCGTACGGTTTCAAATAATAATAACGGATAAATTTGATTTAATTGAGATGCATATTAAATTTATGAAAATAGGAAATTCAAGATAATAAAATCTCTTGCTTTTTCTTTGAATTTTAACAGTTAACTCGAAAATGAATACGGTTTGTTGGTTCTTCACTCAGGACACGTCATGTTTCGATGTGTTTTTATAACTAAACAAAGACATTCATAGTCACGTACATTGGTTTCATAAGGACCGACAGTTCTATCTAAAGGGTCAGGGCATATTTGCATATATTTGTATATCATATGTATGTCGAATGTATGCAAATGACTGAACTAAGAGCATAAGTGATGTTTAATCTTTTTAGAAAAAAAATCACAGTTTTGCAGTTCAAAGTGTAGGGGTAATATGCAAAAGTATGTTCAAAGTGAAGGATTGCATAGATTCATGCAGTCATTATGAAAGGTCTAGGACAACCGGGCACATAAGTGTATGAAAACTGTAACAGTTTGCCTGCAAATGTTGACATATAGACGTCAACTCACCTTGCAACGTTTTTCAAAAAACACACAGTTGTGTGTGTTAAAGTGTAGGGTCAAAGCGTAAAATTATGTTCAAAGTGAAGAGGTTCAGTGAAACCGACAGTCATTACACTAGGACTAAGACAATCGGGCACACAACTGTATGAAAACTGTAACAGTTTGCCTGCAGATGTTGACATATAGACGTCAACTCACCTTGCAACGTTTTTCAAAAAACACACAGTTGTGTGTGTTAAAGTGTAGGGTCAACACGCAAAATTAGGTTCAAAGTTAAGGCTTTCAGAGAAACTGAAAGTTGTATCAAAATGACTGCGACAAGAGAGTTGATGGGTGTTAAACTCCCCATAAAAAAACATCATGTATGCTCTTAATGGAAATGTTAAATTGAGTAATATCTTTAACAAAAAAAATCTTGATAAAAGTAGTTTATTGCATAAGGTCTGATGCTAAAAGTATGTTTAAAGCAGAAAATCATATTTTTATAAAAGTTGAGAACATTATTTATTTAGACCTAAAGCGTTACTATGCTTAAAGTCAAGCCAAGTGTATTGCTTAAATGGGAAAAAATAATTTAAAGTGTGATAATCATTGGGAGGTATTTCATGGATATAAAGTGGCTCTATGAAAATAGAAATGTATTGAAAGTAGAAAAAGAACTAGTAAGCAAAATAGAGAAGTTGTATTTTCTTTACATGGATTTTGAAGATAGAAAAGTGAACTATAATGAAAATTATATTGCTACTTGGATGAATCAATTTAATGGAATGCAGAATGTTTTATCTAAAAGAAAAGCTGTAGAAAGTTCAGATAAAATGTATTCTATTGTTAACGATGATGATTTGATGAACTTATTTAATAACTACATTGATTCATTTGATAGTCTAGAGAACTTAGAAATATTGAAGTATAATGATCGTAATATTGTTGTTGTAGGTGCCAATGGTTCGGGTAAAACGACATTCCTTGAACATTTAATGAAAAAAAACAAGGATATTGGGATTTCATACTACCCTTCAGAACGACTTTACTTAGCATCTTCAAATGAAAAATATTCTATAAGCACTGATGTGTTTTATAGAGATTTTGAACAAAACAAAGCATGGATGTTAGATGTTAATAATGCATCTAGATCGCGTTATTTTAGTAAAGATTTTGATTTCACAATTACTTTATTAGTCAACAAACATAATCAAGAGATGCAGAATGGTATATCTTGTAGCAATACAACTTCACAAAGAATAATAAATAAGTGGAATGAGCTTATAAAAACTAGAAAATTGTTGATTGCTAATAATCAACTCTTTGGAGTATATAATGGCGAGAGATATAGTGTTAATAATATTTCCAGTGGAGAAAAAGCAATATTATATTTCTTAATTAATATTTTGTTAAGAGATAAGAGTAATTATTATATTATTGACGAACCAGAAAATTCTCTTAATTCTTCTATTGTATCTTCTTTGTGGTCATTTATAGAAGATGAACTTAATGATTCCATTTTTGTATATTTAACACACGACAGCAACTTTGTTATGTCAAGAAATAACGCAAATAAGTATTGGATGAAAGAGTATCTTGGTTTTAATAAATGGGTTATTCAAGATTTACCCGAAAATGATTATTTGCCAGAAGATTTAATCGTGAGCTTGATAGGCACTAAACAGCCTATTCTATTTGTGGAGTCAGAGGACTATTCGAGATATGACTATAAGCTGTATTCTATGATGTTTCCTGAGTATCGAATTATACCTTGTGGAGGTAGTGATCAAGTTAAGTTTAAGACGAAAGCTTATAATAACCTTAAACTTAATTTAGCATACGGAATAATTGATTGTGATTATCACGATTTTAAATATTTGGACGGTCAAAGCAAACATAATGTATATTATGCACCTTTTTTTGAAATTGAGAACTTTTTAGTTTCTGAAGAAATAATTACTTCAGTGGTAAATTATTATCTTCACGAAACTGATGAAGTGTTAATTAAGCAGAAAAAGCAAGAAATATTAAACGATCTTGTAAATAACTTGGATAGTAAGAAAGAGGATATTGCATATAAAATGACCTATTATTCTATAACTAGAACAATAAAAGAAAATAATTATAATTCAGCAAATAGTATTAAAGATTTAAAATTAGAGTTAACTGAAATATCAGAAGTAGATATAGACAAGATATATAGTGATAAACTTACACTAATAGATGATATATTACGTAATCCAAATCATAATGGGATTTTAAGATATTTAGATGATAAGAATAATATTTTAAAAAGAACAGGTAACTATACAGGTATGAAGTATTTTGATAAGGATATATTAGGCTATCTTCAAATGAGAGATAAAAATCTATTGAGTCTATTAAGAACTAAGTATTTTCCAAATATAAAGTAATTGTTAGCAATTTGTAATTGTGTTTACGTTCTAAGTGTAGGGTCAACACGTAAAATTAGGTTCAAATTGAAGGGTTTCAGCGAAACCGACAGTTGTTTCAGAAGGACTGCGACATAAACCATAATGTTTTATAATCTTTAAATGAAATAAGGTGTTTATATCCTGATTTAGTGGTTTTTACTAATCGGTGATTTATAAAAATTTATATATATTTCTAATATTTTAATAATTAATATAAACTTTTTATATTTAGTTATGATATTATTGTCTTACATTACAAAATGGAGGACTACTAGATGATAAGAATATTAGATGATTGATACATAAAGAGTAATTGAGTAAATTATTTTTTATGTATTTTTTTTATGAAATTAAAATTTGAGAGGAAACCTATGAAGAGAATTAAAATATATATGACATTATTTATTTTGATATTTGCTTTTGGATGTCAGAATAATAATGAGTTAACAGATCATGATATAACAACTGAATTACAGACTACATTAGTAGAGAATACAGATAATATGATTACAGAATTACCAACTACATTAGAAAACATGACGGAAACTGAGCTATAGAAGATATGACTGAAGAGATAAATACATATACTATTATAGAAGTATGGGATATAGATGATAATGAATCATTAAAGACCCAAGGTATTGTAACTAAAGTACTAACAGATAAATTATTATTTATTGAAGATCATTCAGCTGTTATTTCAGTTTTTGGAGTTATTGAAAATATAAAAGTTGGTGATTTAATTGAGATAGATGGAATAAAGACTTCACATAATGGTTTACATCAAATCAGTCTATCAAGTTTTAACATTGTTTCGTCTAATCATAGTTTGACAGATTCTATAGATTTTAACTTAGAATGGGATCAATTGATATTAAAATCATATCAAGGTCAACGCTTTAATATTCAATCTTTATTAATCCATAGTATTGAACAAGATACTTATGGTAATTTAACATTTGTATTAGAAGATATCAATACAAATGTTTCGTATAATGGTCGCTATGATAGCCGATTAGCTAATGTGTATGAGATGACTGAACATCTATTATCATTAGAGGATCAAATCATCTATTTAGAAGATGTATTATTAAGTTTTAATGATCAACCTTGGTTTATGTTTACTAGTGTTGATGAAATAAGTTTAACTGAGTAGAAAAAAAACAAGACTTATCATTAATTAATTACGATTAACGATAAGGCTTTATTTTATATTATTTACTTTGCTTTTGATTTATTAGAAGGAGTCTTCTTTTTGCTATTAGAATGGTAATTTCTAGGTGTGTTTTTATGATGATTCTTTTTCTTTTTTTTAGTTTGTGTCATTTGAGTTTTATTTGAATTGTTCTTTGCTTTCGTATCTTTTATTTCTATATTATATGGATGTTCTTTATTAACAGGTATTTCCATTTGAATATGTTTTTGAATATCTTTTAATAATGATGTTTCTTCTTCACAAACAAGCGTAATAGCATTCCCTTTTTGATTGGCTCTACCTGTACGACCAATTCTATGGATATAGGTTTCAGGTACATCAGGTAAGTTATAATTAATAACTAATGATAGTTCATCGATATCAATACCACGTGATGCGACATCTGTGGCGACTAAAACTCTGACTTGATTTTGTTTAAATTTGTATAAGGCTTCTGTTCTAGCACTTTGTGATTTATTACCATGAATGGCAATAGCTGAAATATGATGATCATTGAGTTGTTTGGTTATCTTATTGGCAAAACGTTTGGTTCTTGAGAATAGTAAAACAGATTGATATTCTTTGTTCTTTAAAATGTGTAATAGTAATTTAAACTTATCACTTATTTTTACATAAAATACAGATTGTTTAATGGATTCTAAAGTGGTTTCCTCGGGTGTGATTTGAACTCTAGTTGGATTGACTAAAATAGAGTTTGCTAGATTTAAAATTGATTTAGGTAGGGTTGCTGAAAAGAGCATGGTTTGTCTTTTCTCAGGAACAAGTTTAATAATCTTTTTAACATCCCTTATAAAGCCCATATCTAACATACGATCTGCTTCATCTAAGACTAAATATTGGACCTGATTCAGGTCGATTATTTTTTGGTTTATAAGATCAAGTAATCTTCCTGGGGTTGCGACTAAGATATCAGGATGTTTTTTAATATTCTTAACTTGTGACTTTTGATTAACACCTCCATAAATTGCTAGGGCTTTTAGTGATAAGTTTGCTCCGTAGTTATCAAAACTATCTTTAATTTGCATGGCTAATTCTCTTGTAGGTGTTAAGATTAAAGCCTTAATGGCTAATGTATTGTTTGATCGTGTTATATTTTGTAAGATTGGTATAGCGAAAGCAGCTGTTTTACCAGTGCCTGTTTGAGCGCTTGCCATCATATCTTTTTTTGATAAAAGTATGGGTATAGCTTGTTCTTGTATGGGTGATGGTAGTTCATAGCCTTGACTTTGAACGGCTGCTAAGATGGGTTCAATAATTTCTAGTTTGTTAAATGACATCATATCTCCTTAAATTTTTACAAATAAAAAATGCTCTTATCCATTGAAATTCCTGATTTTACCGAATTTTTACAATGGATAAAAGCATTTATTTTGACTGTATAACTATACCACAGGTGAGCGGAATTTACAATGAAAAACAATATGCTTATTTCAGGGTTGATTTTTTTAAAATACGAATCGATCAATATTAATTTTATTTTCTAAGTTTTTATATATTAATTTTTACTTTATAGTATAATGAATTAAATGGAGGTGGTAACAAATGTTTACTATCGTTAAAGAATACGAAAGAGCAATTAAGTTTAGATTTGGTAAGTTTATAAAAGTCATGGAACCTGGTATTAGATTGGTGATTCCTTTAATTCATGTTTATAAAAGAATTGATTTAAGAACCATCACTCAAGATGTGCCCCAACAAAAGTGTATTACCAAGGATAATGTCACGATTACTATCAATGCTGTTGTTTATTATAAAGTCTCTGATGCTAAAAAAGCAGTATTAGAAGTAAAAGACGCATATTTTGCGGTGACACAATTGGCACAAACAACTTTAAGAAATTCTTTGGGTGGGGTTAAACTCGATGAGTTATTATCTAACTTAAAGGTTATATCCAGAGAAATTAAAGAAATCGTTGATACTGAAACAGATCCTTGGGGAATTAAAGTTGAAAAGGTAGAAATCAAAGATATTAAAATTCCTGAAGATATGGAAAGAATCATTGCCAAAGAAGCAGAAGCAGAAAGAGAAAAAAGAGCTATCATTGTTAAAAGTGAGGGTGAAGTGGGTGCGGCACAAAAATTAGCAGACGCTGCTAAAATTTTGGGAACCACACCAGGGGCCATGCATTTAAGAACACTGGCGACTATTAATGATTTATCTGGTGATAAATCAAATACAGTCATATTTGCTATTCCAGTTGAAGTTTTAGATTCATTCAAAACAAGTAAGGTTATTGATAAGATTAAGGATGTTGTAAAAAAATAAAGAAACTTTAGTTATTTTAAATTGTATTTAATTTATAGATGTCTGTGTATTTCACACGGGCATCTATTTTAATGAATGTATATAAATCTTTCTAATACGGTCATAATTACAAGTGTTTCAATTGAATTAAGCAAATATATATCATAAAATGAAGATAGATATATATTTATTCTTTTAAAGGAGGAATTTAAATGAAACAATATGTATTACCAGCATTGATTGCCAATGCTGCTGGACTTGGTATTCATTGGATCTATGATCATGAATATTTAAAGGATTTTGCAAAGAAGCAATCATTATTATTTATGAAACAAGAAAAAGAACATTTTGACAAAGCCAAACCATCTTTTTATGTTTACCCTGACGCTGAAGTAGGAGACGTATCTGTCCAAGGACACATACTTAAATGGCTTTTTAAGGCATTAAAAGATAATCCTGACTATACAGCTGAAGAATTCGAAAAAATGCTTTATAAGAAGTTTAAACCCGGTGGAGACTATAAAGGTTATGTAGAGTCTTATGGTAAAGAGCAAGTCTTTAATCATTTAATCAAAGACTTAAAACAAGATATAGAAAAAATTGAACCAAATGACCATCAATTGGTTGGTTTTATGCCTTATCTTGTTGCCTTAGAATTAGGAATGTCTAATGAGGAAGCTTTTGAATTTACTAAAATCTATTCTCAAGATGACATCTATTTAGAATTCTTTAAATTGTTTGATGTCTTATTAGACAGAATACCAGAACTTGGTATGAAAGAAGCTGTTAAGTCTATTATTGAAGAGTCACCTGCAGGTTTTATTGATGTCTTTAAAAAAGCCATTGAAATGGATGACACCAATGAATTTGTTGAAGAACATGCTGGTAGAGCATGTCCGATCAAACATGCATTGCCTGTTATGATTCATTTACTCTATCATACAGAGTCATATGAAGAAGCCATTAAAGAAAGTGCTTTAATAGGTGGTGCTGTATCAGACCGTAATATGTTATTGGGTGTCTTTTGGGCACAAGTATCTGATATACCAAAAGAATGGCAAGATAAAGTCAATTATTAATAGTGGCGAATGATTTAAATATCATCGAAATCAAGTAAATTTTTAAGTGATCTACTACATAAATGTAGTGGGTCATTTTTTTATTATCTTGTTAAATAATGTCTAATAAAAATATTTTAATCATTTATATTAGTTGCATTGTTTAGTGTGATTTTTAGTGATATAATTTCTTTGAATGCTTTATACAAGGAGGAATATAAATTGAAAAAAGGGTTTAGTGTTTTTATTTTCATATTTTTGTTTGGTTTTTTTCTAATGGGATGTAATGCTTTTTCACCAATTACTGATAGCTTAACAGTGACAACAACAGATATACCAACAACAGAAGTAAGTGATTTAGAGAGCGAACTAAGATCAATATATGAGTTAGCTGTTGAGGCTAATACTGTTGATATGACTTATGATGAATGGGTTGAGAGTGTGAGAGGACCTAAAGGAGAGGATGGGAAGTCAATTCTTTTGAGGGTAGATGAGTTAAATCTTCAATGGCAATATCTAGGAGATGATACTTGGAACGATTTATTGAATTTATCTGATTTAACATCATCTTTTGTTATTAACTCAGATGGTTACTGGGTTATCAATGGAGAAGTCACACCATTTTTAGCAGGTATACATGAAGATGATACCATGGTCACTGTGACTTTTAATTTAAATGAAGGTCTACTACCAGATGGATATTCAACTAGTATGGAAGTTGTAAAAGGTCAACGAATGCAATTACCAATACCAAGCAAAGATGGTTTCATATTTAGTGGATGGTATGAAGGTGAGTCAATTAATGATGGGCAGTTTTATAATCAATATCCTATTACTGAAGGTGTTGTATTATATGCTAGATGGAGACTTGACCCTGGATATGGTGATCAACAAAAAAGTAATCACTTGTATTTTAGAATAGTCGAAGAAGATGATACATCGATTACATTGGAGCTAGTATTAGGTGGGAACGTTGAGATGTGCGGTTTTGATTTCAAAATAAATTTTACTGATACTATACTTAGTCTTCAATCAATGAATAACGAATTATCCAGTACAATCGTCAATCATAGTGTGTCTGGAACAATACATTTTAATTATGTTTCATCAACACAAAATATAAATGTAGAGACCATTATTTCTACAATTATATTTAACAAAACTGGTGTAGAAACTGTAAATGTTGAATTTGATATTATTCAGTTTATTAGATTAGATGATAATGGAATTGATATATATAATACAAGTAGTGATTCAAGTGATTTTGAATACACTATAGAATAAAAAGGAGAAAAATTTATGTTTAGAAAATTTTCGATTGTTTCAATACTTTTGTTTGTACTGATATTATCCTTTTCACTTATAAAACCAGTACAAGCAGAAATAATAAATAATATCAATGTTCAAATTACATCTTCCCAAGACAAAAGGTTTGTTCCAGGACATGAGTTTTCAATTGATATCTTTATTGAAAATGCCCATCATATCTCTGGGTTTCAACTTGGATTTGAATATGATGAAACTTTGTTTCAGTTAACTGGAATTGGCAAAGGTGAACAATTAAATTCTAATATAGAATATAACACAGATATATTAGGTGAAATAAAAATAACTTACTCTGAGGTCACAAATACAATAGAAGACCAAGAGTTGTTGTTTTCAATTTCCTTTATGCCTCTAGCAACTTATAATCTTAGAAGCTATATGATTTTACAAATGATGGATTCATATGATCAAATGCTATCATGGGTTGATGTGTCTAATGAGATTCATTCTATTGAATCGTTTGACATAACCTTAAGCCCTATCTATAAAGGTGTATTTGGTGACGTTAATTTTGATACATATGTTGATATAGTTGATGTCGCATATATTCAACAATATCTAATTGGATTAAGAGATTTTAATCCAGAACAGATATATTTAGCAGATGTGAATTCAGATGACAAAGTCAATATAACTGATGTAGGATATATCCAGCAGTTTATTGTCGGCTTAAGAGAATATTTAGGTGAAGGAGATGCATCTTTTCCAGAAATTGTTGGTCTATTTGATAATCATACCTATTACAAAGGGACTGCAGACTATGACATCTTAGATGGTGTAAAAGCATTTGATGAAGAAGATGGAGATATCACTGAAGATATTAATATTGTTGGTTCTTATACACTTTCAAGAACAGGTTCTTATACTGTATATGTGACAGTTGAAGATAGCGATGGAAACTTAATTAATAGACAAGTTTCAATCACTGTAAAAGACTTAACTGCTTATACAATTCCTGAAGAACTAACGTCAGATAATATCGAAATTGAATTATGGCATTCAAATGGAGCCACTGTTGAAAGTGCTTTAATTGGATATGCTGAAGATTTCGAAACATTATATCCAAATGTAACAGTTAATATCGTTGCTAATGGAGCCAACTATGATGAATTAAGACAAAATGTGATCAATTCAAATTTAAATGGGCAACTCCCTAATATAGTTCAAAATTATCCTGAACATGTTATGGAATACCTCAACAATGGATTAATTATTCCATTGACACCTTTTATCTATGATAATGTTCATGGTTATAATCCGAATTTTGATGAAGAATCACTATTAGATATTCAAGAAAATTTTCGTAGAGAAAATTCTCAATATACATCAGATGGCGAATATTATTCAGTGCCATTCAATAAATCTACAGAAGTTATGATTTATAATAAAAACATGATGGATGCTTTGATATCAGAAGGTATTATTGATGAAGTACCTAATACATGGCAAGGAATATTTGAAATCTCTGATGATTTAAGAAGAGTTGCTACCCAAGAAGGTGGCATTATAGATCAAATTGTTGATACATTGAATCAATCAGCATCAAGTTCAGTTCACAAGAACGCTGAAGAAAGACAAAACATTAAAGATAACTTTGTTCCGATTACTTATGATTCATCAGCCAATGCTTTTATTACGTTAACTAGACAATGGGGTGGACAATATACGACCATTAATAATGAAAGAAATGGTATCCTTTTATTTGATAATCCTCAAACAAAAGAAACTTTAAGTTATTTCTATGACCATAGAGATGAAGATGACAACCCTGATGCATTTACGGTTCCTAATAGATGGGGTACTGAATATGGATCAGATGCATTTAAAACTGGGCAAACAGCAATTTCTATAATTTCTACTGGAGGGGCAAGATACAATACACCAACCGTAGTCAATAACGAATATTCTTTTGATTTTGGAGTTGTACCAATGCCTTATAATGCTGATATGCCACAAAACAGAACAGCTATCCAACAAGGGAATAACATGTCAATTACAACAGCTGGAACTGACCAAGAAAAATTAGCATCATGGTTATTCTTAAAATTCTTAACCAGTAAAAACGTACAATTAGATTTTGCCTTAGAAACAGGTTATTCACCAGTGAGAAGATCTGTCTATTCTGATCCGGCTTATATCCAATTTACAAATGGTTTAGATTCAGATGGAAGTCCTCTTGCTGGAGAAATGTTAATGAAATCTAAAGCTGCAAACGCTGCAATGTTACAAGCTGATTATTTATTCTTTGATCAAGCATTTGTAGGACAATCGAATGTTAGGGGGATTGTTGATGATGCTTTTACTAATATCATATTAAGAAATGATTTAGACAAAGAGGTATTAATTGATGAAGAAATCAGTTATGCATATAATCAATCTAATAATATATTGCCTAAATCACTAAATGAAATATACAATGAAAATATTGAGGATATATTTAGCAGAATAATGTCATTTCCTTATAAAGATAAATGGGGAAATCAAGATAGTTCATGGTTAATATTTTCTCCCACAAGTTATGATAAAAATTCAAATGTTTATGATGTAAGCTGGACAAGTTCACATCCTGATATTATATCTTTAGATGGTTTAATAACTCAACCAGAGTATGCAAATGTAGATGTTACAATTTCGGCTTCAATTACAGTTGAAGGTGTTGAATATGTTAAATATGTGGTGTTAACTGTAGAGAAGTCACCTGAAGGTACACAAATATCTTCAATAGCAGAAGCAATTGCTTTAGGAATAGATGCTTATGTTGAAATCCTCGGTGTAACAGTTGTTGCAATGTATGATAGCGGAGATGTATTCTTTACAGATGGAACAGACATTCTTTATATTTATTCGCCTCCATTTGATGCTGTTGTTGGTGGAGTATATGATATCACCGGTTTAATTGATTTCTATTACAACACACCGCAATTAGCTGGTACAGATACATATCCTTTAAGAGCTGTTAGTTCAGATGCTGCTGTAACAAGTGTACCGGTTGTTTCTAACGTAACAGTTAATGATATTATTGCTACAACATCAGTTCCTTCAGCAGATAATCCACATGAATATATTACATATGAAGTAACCGCCAGCGTTTACTATGAAGAATCATGGGGCAACTATTCATTATTCTTAGTACCTACTGATTATGACTTTAATTCTGCTTTAGAATTAGGAGCAACTCAACCAAATGGCGATGCAATTATGATTTACTATAAATCAGATATGGATGCACTAAAAGCTTTACATGGACAAGAAATTACAATAGAAATCGTCATGCAAGGATATAGACCTGATAAGACTGTCTTCTACGCAAACTTCTTTAATCATTATCCATTTACAAATGATGGAATGCCAACTTTAACTCAGATGCAAATAGAAACCATGATTACAAGAGGCTTCGATCATCCTGAAGGTGGAATGGATTTAGTCACTTTACACACTGTTCATGATGGTGATACAGCAGCTTTCACACCAGGGTTTTTAGGTGGAGAACGGGTAAGATTTTTAGGTGTTAACACACCGGAAACAAGTCCGACAGTTGCACCTGATGGCCCAGAACCTTGGGGATTAGAAGCAACAGCTTATACAAAAACAATTTTAGAGTATGCCGATAATAATAATTTACCTATATACATCCAAAGCGATCCAGATCTTGGTTATACAGAAGGATATGGTAGACATTTAGGTTTGGTTTGGGTTGATTTAGGTAGTAATGTATTATTGATAGATGTTTTAGATAGTAATGAAAATATATTATTTACTGAAGAACTAACTGGAGTTATCCTACTGAATTACTTATTAGTTAAAAATGGATTTTCATCAAATCTTTATTCTACAGACTCAACTATAGAAATTAATAATAGATTAATTAATAAATGGTTTGATCTAGCGGAATATTATGCAAAAACAAATAAACTTGGAATATATGAATAAGTGAGTATATAAATGTTATTAAATAAATTAAGATTTAAAAATGAATTATAATAAAATCAAAAATTTTTATTAGAACACTTATTTAATATAACAGAAGAAATAACTAGAGATTATGAAATAAATCTACATCGGATGTAATGCTGTATCAGGTCGTAATATATTATTGGGTGTTTTTTATGCACAAGCAACTGATATACCTCACGATTGGAAAGAAAAAGTTAAAATTTAATTATAAACAAATCATACAAAGAATCCATTTAAGCTTTAAGTGGGTTCTTTTTCTATTGATATAAATTACTATGAGTGATATAGTAATTTTAAGTTTTATTTGAAATGAATGAAAGGGAGATTGTTTTATTATGGAAAAATCATTTACCAAAGAATTAGTCATAGGCGATTTAGTCGCTAAGGCACCTCTTGTTCAAGGTGGTATGGGTGTGGGTATCTCTTTATCTGGATTAGCAGTTGCGGTTGCCAATGAAGGTGGTATTGGTGTTGTTTCAGCGGCTGGGATTGGTATGTTCTATCCTAAATATAAAGACTTTGAAAAAAATAACATCTATGGTTTAAGACAAGAAATTAAAAAAGCCAAATCTATGAGTCAAGGCATTATTGGTGTTAATATCATGGCAGCTTTAACCAATTATGGAGACTTAGTCAAAACAGCCATAGAAGAAGACATTGATATCATTTTTGCTGGGGCGGGATTGCCCACTGACTTGCCTAAATATTTAAGTGAAACTTCCAAAACAAAATTAGTAACCATCATTTCTTCTGGAAGAGCCGCAAGACTCTTAACGAAGAAATGGATGTCTTCTTATAATTATCTTCCAGATGCCTTTGTTCTAGAAGGGCCTATGGCTGGAGGCCATCTAGGTTTTAAACAAGATCAAATTGATAGTCATGATTATGACTTAGATAAACTACTCATTGATGTTAAAGAAGCACTTGTTCCTTTTGAAAAAGAATACAATAGAAAGATTCCTGTGATTGTTGGTGGTGGCATCTATACAGGAGAATATATATTATATTATTTAGATAAAGGGGCAGATGGTGTTCAAATGGCCACAAGGTTTGTGACCACTGATGAATGTGATGCAAGCTTAGCTTTTAAACAATCATATATAGATGCTAAAGAAGAAGACATTGTTTTGATCAATAGCCCTGTTGGTTTACCTGGAAGAGCCATTAACAATGAATATTTAAAAGATGTTAAAAAAGGATTAAAACATCCTTTCACTTGTCCATATAATTGTTTAGTCACTTGTAAGAAAGAAGAAGCACCTTATTGTATTACTTTAGCTTTAATCAATGCTAAAAACGGAAAGTTAAATAATGGCTTTGCCTTTGCTGGCGCAAACGCATATCTTGCTAAGAAAATCATTTCTGTTAAGGAACTCTTTAATAATCTAAAAGCCGAATTTAAAAATGGATATACAAATAATGTCGTAATGACTTAATTGAAAAAATTGCTAGAAAAACTCTGAACTCTATTTACACCATTTTTCTTGTTTGATATAATGAAGAAAAATATCTAAACAATGTTGGGTGTGGTTTGCTTGGTTTCTAAAGAACTTCTTAAGAATACTTTTGCTTCACTACTATCAATTTTAATGATTAATACTAAAAAAAATGTATCTAATGATGATAATTCATTAAATCTTTTTTCTTTAACTAATAATGTTACTTTTATATAGGTATTGAATACAATCTTTTTTTGATGAAAGATTGTATTTTTTTATATATTCGGAGAATAAGGGGAGATTTAAATTATGAAAAAGAAAATTATTTATTTTTTTATAATGTGTTTTGTTGTAGCTTTATTTTTTCAACTTTATGTTTCAGCTGAGGATGTCGTACAAAAACCTAATGAAGATTATAGTTACTACGTAGATAATAACTATAAATTAATGAGTGCTGGGAGCAAGCACACTATTGTCGTAACACATAATAATGAGGTTTTTACTTGGGGAGCTAATGAATTTGGCGAACTTGGTAATGGGAGTTTAGTTGCTGGATATGAACCAAATAATATCACTGATTACTTTTCTCTTCAACAAGATGAAGAAGTAGAGTTAGTTCGGGCTGGCTATTTATTCAGTTACTTGTTGACAACACATGGACGTGTGTTTTCTTGGGGATATAATATGTATGGTCAACTTGGTAGCGGAGACATTATAAATAAACTTGTTCCCACAGAGATTACAAATAATTTTCCTTTAAGTATTGATGAAAAAATTACCGATATTAAGTTAGGGCAAAGCTTTGTTTTAGCCTTAACTTCCAATGGAAATTTATATACATGGGGTCAAAATGGTGATGGCCAATTAGGAAATAATTCTTATGATGATTCAGTGGTTCCTATTAATATCACCTCAAATTTTCCTTTAACAAGTCAAGAAAAAATTATTAATATTGATGCAGGATCTTCTCATGCAGTTGCGCTAACATCAGAAAACAATTTATTTTCGTGGGGTGATAATTTTAGTGGTCAATTAGGTGACGGAACAAATATTAGTAAATCTTCACCTATTAATATTACAAGTCATTTAAACCTTGATATTAATGATTATATTGTTGATATTGAATTAGGGTCTCTTCACTCAACAGTGTTAACAAATGATGGTCAAGTTTTTTCTTGGGGAAAAAATTATAGTGGTCAATTGGGAGATGGAAATGATGTGGATAGAAATACACCTTTTAATATCACAGATATATTTAGTTTGTATAATGAAGAATCTGAAGAGATAAGAAATATATATGTTGGAGACACACACTCTCTAGCGATTACATCTCTTGAGAGAGTATTTGCTTGGGGTAACAATTCAAATGGTCAGTTAGGGAATGGAAATCAAGTTTCATATTATTATCCTATTGAAATTACTGATAGCTATGGTTTTTCAAGAGGAATTTCAATTGATAAAGTTTCTCTAGGAGGTGCTTTCTCAACTGTTATAACATCAGATGATAACTTGTATGTATGGGGTCAAAACACTCAAAATCAATTAGGTATATATGACATTGACTTGATAAATTATCCAACAAAATATCTATTTAATGAAGTTCAAGTTAATACACCAGAAGGTGTATTGTCTGAAGCATTTATGAAGGTATCTACAGGGTATAATTTTTCTGTAGGCTTAACAAATACAAATAAAGTATTCACATGGGGAAATAATAGTGGTTATGAATTAGGCGATGGGACAACAAATGATAGTCATACACCTATAGATATTACGAACTATTTTAGTTTGCCAGAAAACGAAATCATAGTTGATATTGTCGCTGGTAGAAATTTCGGGCTTGCTTTAACTTCAGAAAATCAAATTTATGGTTGGGGATCTAACGGAAACTCTCAATTAGCAAACAATATTAATTTTTATGAAAGTGTACCAGTTAATTTAAAAGGGTTTTTAAATCTACAACAAGATGAAAACGTTCAATCAATTTTTGCTGATATTTATAATGGGGCTGTAGTGACTACTCTAGGTAGAGTATTGGTATGGGGAGATAATCAAAATCAACAATTATTTGCTTATGAAGAATCAACCAATGAAAATAAATTTGTAAGTACGCCTTTAGATATCACGAATGGGTTAGATTTATCAACTGATGAAGAAGTGATAAGTGTTAATTTTGGTAATACATTTATGCTTGTTTTATCTTCGAATGGAAACCTATATTCTAGAGGTAAAAACTCATCGGGTCAACTTGGTGATGGTACTATCACTGACCGAGATGAATTTTCTAATATAGAAGATTTCTTTAATTTAAGTGAGACTGATAAAATTATAGAAGTAAAGGCAGGATTATCCAGTGCTTTAGCATTAACCTTAGAAGGTAATATTTACACATGGGGAAGTAACACTGATGGACGATTAGGAACGGGCGATTATAGTACGGTTTTAGAATATAGTAGCCTTCCAATAAATATTAAAAATCAAATTAATTTAGAATCATCTGAATTAATTGTTGGTATTGAAACAGGTTATGATTATAAAGGAATCTATACCAATCAAGGAAAAGTTTATACATGGGGAAGAAACTACTTTTATACATTGGGTGATGGTAGTCACATCACTCAATATGCGCCTGTTGAAATCACGGATAATTTTGATTTAAATCAAGGTGACATATTCATAGGCATGTCATTTAATTATAATCATTCTTCAGCCGTGACAAGTACAGGAAAATTATTCTTATGGGGTAACAATAGCGATGGTAAACTTGGCGATGGTACAACTTTAACGAAAGTTACGCCGATGGAAATAAATCCTTTAAATTCTTCTTACAACAATATTCTGATGACTTATACAAACCCAAATTTTAATCATCTAAAATCAGAGTTAAAAATATCAATTATACCAGAATATGAAATTAGTGATTCGATTCTAGGCTTTTTTATCAATGGTGATTTATATACAAATTTTACTATTGTTAATGGAAAAATTGATTTGTACATTCCAAACACATGGCAAGTAGGAGATTCACTTGTATTTGAGTTAGAGTCAGTTAAGTTTACGAATGAAGTAATAATAGATCTAGAAGGTCAGACAATAACACAAACAAAAGTAACTTCTGATACCACTGATCCAATCATTACATACAATTATGAGTATGATTTGTTTGTTGAAAAAGGTATAGATGCTAGTAGCTATCTTCAAGCTGAAGTTAAAGACGATTCTCAAGAAGTTCTTGAGATAGTATTGACTAATAATGTTGATTGGAATACGCCAGGAACTTATGTAGTGGGTTATTATTCAGTTGATTCCTCAGGGAATGAAGTAACAAGAAGTCGGTCTGTTGTTATTTTGCCTGAGATAATAACGGATTTAGAGACTCACGAGTTAATGACTTTTTCAGGATTTGCAGATGAAGTTTATGGTGAATCTCAACAAGTAAAAAATCAAACAATTGTTTATTATGGTTTAACTTATGAAAGTGTTAATGAATATACTGAAAATGATTATCAGGTATTTGATAATAATTTGATTTTTGAGTTTGAAGTAGAACATAAATATGTAGTTGCAAGTAAATCTTTATATTACCCAGATACTGAAGCACCAACTTTTGAAGTCTCTAATCAAACAATAGAAGTAAATGATTATATAGATATAGATTGGACAACTTATATAGAAA
Organism: Mycoplasmatota bacterium; assembly: GCA_018622675.1. Lineage (GTDB taxonomy): Bacteria > Bacillota_I > Bacilli_A > Izemoplasmatales > Hujiaoplasmataceae > Hujiaoplasma. The sequence goes on along the minus strand of CP076020.1, from coordinate 999,671 downwards.
ATGCACAAGATAATAGCAACCAAGCTTTAACTTATACGGAAGTTATTGATAATGTAGATTATTCTTCTTTAGGAACTTATAGTGTAACGGTTAAGGTTGCTGATTCGAGTGGCAATGAAACATCTAAGTCTTTTAATGTAACTGTTGACGATTCAACACCTCCATCTTTTGATATTTATGATCAAACGATTGAATCTGGAGATTTTGTAGACGTTGACTGGACATCTTATATGGTTAATAAGTTTGATAACTATTCTGTTGACTTAACAGCCTCTGAAGTGACCGATAATGTTGATTATGATACACCAGGCACTTATCAAGTAACCGTTATACTGGAAGATGCTTATGGGAATTCAATATCAAAAAGTTTTAGTGTTGTTGTTGAAGACACAACAGTACCTACTTTTGAATCAATGGTCGGAGACACTATTGAAGTTAATGAGTATACAGATATAGACTGGACAAGTAGATTTTCATCTATTACTGATAACAGTGATACTGAAATTAGTATCATTGAAGTTTCTGATTATGTAGATTATAGTCGAGTTGGATGGTATATGGTTACTTTGGAAATTAGCGATGCTTATGGAAATAGTGGATTAATGAACGTTCAAGTTGGTGTTGAAGATACAATCAGTCCAACATTTGATTTATCAGAAGATATGACCTTTGAAGTGGGTTCAGTATCAAATCTTAGCTGGGCGTCATATATAACGAATATTGCTGATAATAGTAATGGCGAAGTGCTTATTGAAATTACTTATGATTCTCTCGATTTTAATCGAATTGGTGTCTATAAAGTTTTATATATGGCTATTGATGAATCCTTTAATATTAGGAAAGCGTATCTTACAATTAATATCGTTGATACTCAAGCACCAGTCATTACTTTAACAGGTGCTGATACAGTTTATGTTGAATATGAAGATATATACAACGATAGTGGCGCTACTTGTTTAGATAATTATGATACATCTTGCGCAGTGACTATGACAAGTACACTTGATACATCGGTATTAGGTACTTATACAATCACATACACAGCAACAGATTCAAGTGGAAATCAATCAAGTATAACAAGAAGTGTGATTGTTCAAGATACAACATGGCCTGAAATTCGTTTGGATGAAGAAGTTGTTTATGTTGAATATAATAGTGAATATATTGATAGTGGCATAACTTGTACTGATAATTATGATGGTAATTGTGACATTATTAGCGTGGGAGAAGTTGATACATCAGTTCTAGGTTGGTATCAGATAGAATATAATGCAGTTGATACAAGCGGTAATAATGCAAATCCTTGGTCAAGAAGTGTGTATGTTGTTGATTCAACGCCACCAACCTTTGATATATCTGATCAAACCATAGAAGTTGATACATTAAATATAGATTGGTCAACTTATATATCCAATGCAAGTGATAATTACAGTACAGTATTAACACTGACAGAAGTCTGTGATTTGGTTGACTATAATACGATTGGTAACTATGAAGTTACTGTTAGTGTTGAAGATGAAGAAGGAAACATAAATGAAAAAACAATCACTGTCACTGTTGTAGATTCAGAAGCACCAGTGATCACATTAACAGGTGATGAAACACTCTTTATTGAATACTTAGATACATATACTGAACCAGGTGCTACATGTATAGATAACTATGATGAAACATGTGCATTAACTGTTTCGCAAAGTATTGATACAAGTGCCTTAAATACTTATATTGTTACTTATAGTACCATAGATTCAAGTGGCAATGAAGCAAATATAACTAGAACTGTCATTATTCAAGATACAACAAAACCAACCATTACTTTAATTGGTGATTCAGAAATAACGTTAGAAGTTGGTAACTTATATATTGAACAAGGCGCAATCTATTCAGATAATTATGGCGTTGATGAAAATATCACCATTACAGGCGATGTAGATTCATCAACTGTAGGGACTTATTTAGTCACTTATAATCTAAGAGATATGGAAGGCAATGTTGCTGATACTGTCATTAGAACTGTTTATATAGTTGATACAACTAATCCAATAATAGAAGTAGAAGATCAAGTGTTTGAAGTTGGTAACCAGTATTTTGATTGGTCGACATTCATCACTTATGCAAATGATAACTATTCTACTGAATTAGATTTTACGATTGCTGATGGAGATTTAGATTATTTTACTGTAGGTGCTTATGAAGTTGTTATTTATGCAAGTGATGAAGCAGGAAACACTGCTAGTGGGACATTAACTGTCAATATTGTTGATACTCAATTACCATTAATAACACTTATAGGTAATGAAACAGTTTATCTAGAATATCAAGCATCATATGTAGAAGAAGGGGCTACATGTACAGACAATTATGATACAACTTGTGAAGTTTCCATCACAGGTGCTGTAGATAGTAATGAATTAGGAACTTATATGATTACATATACTGCTACAGATACAAGTGGTAACCAAACAAGCATGAAAAGAACAGTGATTGTCCAAGATACAACAAAACCAATCATTACCCTAATTGGTGATGATGAAATCACATTAGAAGTTGAAACAGATTACTTAGAACAAGGTGCACTCTATACAGATAACTTTGGAGTGAATGAAAATATCGCTGTTAGTGGTATTGTTAATACGAGTCTTGTTGGTACGTATACAATTTACTATGATATTACTGACATGGAAGGCAATATGGCTGATACAGTCACAAGAACTGTTCATATAGTAGATACTAGCTCTCCAACATTTGACATAGATGACCAAATCATAGAAGTAGGAAGTAGTGATGTAGATTGGACAACTTATATTGAAAATATAAATGATAACTATAGTACAACATTTACTTTATTAGAAGTTAATGATTTTGTAGATTATGATGTACTTGGAGATTATGAAGTACAAGTTGCTGTTAATGATGAATTTGGAAATAACACATTAAAAACAATTAAGGTTCAAGTCATAGACACTCAAGCACCTGTCATTTCTTTAATAGGCGATGAAACAGTATATCTTGAATATGGTGAGTCTTATATTGATGAAGGTACAACATGCATAGATAATTATGATACAAATTGCCAAGTGTATATTTCAGGCATTGTTGATCAAACAACTTTGGGCTCATATACAATCACATATAAAGCAATTGATTCAAGTGGTAATTACGCAAGTGAAATCACTCGCCAAGTCATTGTACAAGATTCAGTAGGACCAGAAATAAAATTAGAAAATGAAAGTATTTATGTTGAATACAATACTGAATTTACAGATAGTGGTGTAAGTTGTACAGATAATTATGATGAAATATGTGAAATTACTAGCTCAGGTGTTGTTGATACATCTATTTTAGGCTCATATATAATCGATTATAATGCAACTGATTCTAATGGCAATATGGCTAATTTAAGATCAGTAACTGTTTACGTTGTGGATACAACGAAACCAACATTTGATATAAGTGATCAAACCATAGAAATTGGAAGTGCTGATATTGATTGGACAACTTATATTAGTAATGAAAATGATAATTATAGTACAGAATTAACACTTACTGAAGTCAGTGACATAGTTGATTATAATTCTTTGGGTGACTATGAAGTTAGTGTTTCAGTGAGTGATGAATTTGGGAACATTGAAGAAAAAACCATTATTGTTACAGTTGTTGATACAACAAAACCAGTGATTCATTTAAATGGCGATCAAGAAATAACCATAGAATTAGGAAGTGAATATAAGGAACTAGGTGCAAGCTTTACAGATAATTATGGTGTCAATGAAAACATGGTGATTAGTGGCTCTGTGGATACAAATACAGTTGGTTCTTATAATATTACCTATGATATAAGTGATTTATCAGGTAATGTTGCGGACACTGTTACAAGAGTTATTCATGTTGTTGATACAAAATCACCAATATTAGATTATATTGGTGAAGAAGAAATATATATTGAATATAATGATATCTATATTGAACAAGGTGTAACTTGTCTAGATGAATCTACTTGTGATATTACCATTGGTGGAGATAGTGTTGATACCATGACTTTAGGTACTTACCGTGTAGAATACAATGGAGTAGATTCAGAAGGTAATCAAGCCAAAACAATATATAGAGATGTTCATGTTGTTGATACAACAAAACCTACATTTACAATAGAAAATCAAACAATAGAAGTTACCAAGCATATGGATATAGACTGGACAACTTATATTAATAATGCTTCTGATAATTACAGTGAAACATTAACTATGTCAGAAGTCATAGATAAGGTTGATTATCATAAAATTGGCACTTATGAAGTTATCCTTAGTGTCAGTGATGAAGCAGGCAATACTTTAACAAAAACATTAATGGTTGAGGTAAAAGATTTACAAGCACCAATTATTTATATAAACGGACCTGATGTTATCTACTTAGAAGTCGGTAGTAAATATATAGAACAAGGAGCTACTTATGTTGATGATTATGGTGTGAAAGATACTATTGTCATAGAGGGTGAAGTGGATACTTCTAAGACAGGTGTTTATACTGTCACATATGATATAAAAGATTTAGCAGGTAATCAAGCTGAAACAATCACAAGAACGATTTATGTTCAAGATACAATTGCACCAAGTTTTGAAATTGAAGATCAGATCATTGAAGTCGGTAGTCAACAAATAGATTGGACATCTTTTATAAAAAATGCTTCAGATAATTATAGCTCAACTTTAATATATTCACAGATTGATAGTGTAGAATATCATCAAGTGGGAACTTATCAAGTCACTCTCATTGTTAAAGATGAAGCTGATAATAGAAGTGAACAAATAATTGAAGTTACAGTTAAGGATTCACAAGCCCCTACTTTTGATGATATAGAAGATCAAACCATAGAAGCTGGTAGCGATGAAGTGGACTGGACAACTTATATTAAAAACGTAAAAGATAATTACAGTCAAACATTAACATTATCTGAAGAAGATCAAGTCGATTATCATACAGTTGGTTCTTATGAGGTTATAGTATCTGTAAGTGATGAATATGATAATCAAACTTCAAAAACATTTACAGTTCATATAGTGGATACAATTTCACCTAGATTTAATGTTGAAGATCAAGTTGTTGAAGCTGGAATAGAAGATGTTGATTGGACAAGATATATTACTAATGCCAATGATAATTCAAGTGGTGACTTAACTTATATAGAAGTTGAAGATAATGTTATTTATGACACACCGGGAACTTATACAGTGATTGTGAAGGTAATTGACCAATCAAATAATGAAACAGAAAAAACATTAAATGTAGAAGTTATAGATACAACACCACCAACTTATAACATCACCATAGAAGCAGGACTAGAGGATATAGACTGGACTGATTATATAACAGATTTGAATGATAATGCTATCGGTGATTTAAGTGTGAGTGAAATCAGTGATGATGTAGATTACAATACACCTGGTACTTATGCGGTTTTATTAAGTGTCATTGATGCAAGTTTGAATGAACAAGTGACCAAATTAAATATTCGTGTACAAGATACCATTCAACCTCAAGTATCGCTCAACCCTAGTTTAGATAGTATAGAAGAAGGAAAAACTTATAAAGAATATGGGGTAGATGCGATTGATGTTACAGACACAACTTATACCATTGAAGGACAAGTCGATACATCAATTCCTGGTATTTATGAATTAACATATATTGTAAAAGATACTTCAGGGAATGAAACAAGAGTGAAAAGGTTTGTGACAGTTTATGAAAAAGAATCCAAGCTTGAATTTGTTTTAGGTCAAGCACAAACAACTTTATTGATAGGTGATACATATGAGGATGGTTCTTGCCAAGTGCTTATTGATGGTGAGCGTTTTACTTGTGATCTAAAAGAAGAAAATGTTAATACAAATAAAGCTGGCCTATACTACGTCATTTATGCTTATTCTTATAAAGGTAAGGAATACACTTATACAAGGTTTATCTTTGTCTTAGAAAGCTATAATGATATTGAAGCTTACTTACCTTTAATGAAAGAAGATGATGAACAATGAAAAAATTATTATGGGTCTTTATACTTATATTCATATTGACATTAAGTGCTTGTGATGATGGAGACATATCAACAACCATCGATAGCCAAACAACACTAGAGCCTACAGATAATGAAATCACTTCAAAAGACATCACAACAATCATTAATGAGGATATCTATTTAAAAATAAATGCAGGGGTTGATACTGTAGATATTCATAGTGATTGGATGGATGCTGGAGCAGTCTTTGTCTTGGATGATGTAGAATACGATATGACTACAAGTGATAGAGTGGATACATCTCAATTAGATGTTTATCCAATCCAATATGAATACACACATAATGATATAGAGTATTCAATGACAAGAATTGTTGTTGTGGTGGACCAAAGTCCACCAGAAATAGAATTAAACTTAGGTGTTGATACAGTTGCTGTAGGAAGTGAATGGACAGATGCAGGCGTTAAGATTACAGATAACTCACAAGAAGACATTACACCAATCATTGAAGGTAAAGTTGATATCAATACTGCTGGGACTTATGAAATAATTTATAGGGCCATAGATTCATCTGGCAATGAATCAAGTATCACAAGATATGTAACAGTCATAGAATAAAAATTTTGGGAGCAATGAAAAATTGCTCCCATTTTATTATTAAAATAAATACCAAAAAAATCATCAATCTATATACAGCAATTTTTGTTTTTGCTATAATTATAGATGTGTAAATTGGTGACAAAATATGATATTAAGTGTTTTTTATATTAAATGATTTACATAAGTAAATGGAATTATTATAATTATTTCTAAAAAAAGAGTAGGGATTGGGTGGAAATATGAAAAGAATTATTGTTTTAAATCTAATTTTGGTATTTTTCTTGCTAGGTTGTTCAAGTGAAATTACTTTGGATAATACAGATATGAATACTGATAATAGTCAACTAACAACACGAGAAAGTATTGAAGACAGTACGACAACTATAAGTCAGGTGACTACAGAGAATACGACATCAGTAATTACAACAGAAGATAACAGCGGAATAATTGTAGGTAAAGAAATGGCCTTAGAAGTAATAGACAGTTATAGGGAATCAATTTATAATATCTTAGGTGTTTCTTCAGCAGAGTCAGAAAACAAGACAACACCGTTATCATATAAGATAAATACATTATCAAAAGATGACTTAAGTCCAAGTCATTTAAATAACGGTATTGATTTAGAATGGCTAGACATGTCTTTGATGGTATTAGAATTTGCAGAAGCCATGGTTAATTCTGATTATAATATAGGTGAAGAATCAATAATAAATGATATTATAGAGGATAAAAGCATATGGGGTTGGTCCTTAAAAGAAGATAGTACTGCAAAGCTATCTTATGACGATGAAGTTATGACTTTAAGGATAAGCACTCTACCAAATGTTTCGACATTTAGATTTTCATATAATGATCAAGGTTTAATGAAGTTACTAAGAATAGAAGAATCTTTTAGAGAAGAATACATTTATGTTTATGTGGAAGATTTTGTTGAGAATAGTGGCTTATCGTTTTGGAATAGTCAAGGTAATTATCGACTTTATTCTTCTTATGAGACAGAAGATGGTGGTATTTATACTGTTTGTTTCGGAAATGATGGTCTTGTAAGATTCCAATCTGCTAATCACAGTGTTGATGGGGTAGGAATTTATATTGATAGTTATGATGGAGAATCAAAAATACGAGCAGTATATGATCTAATGAATATGTCACATTTCGATGAGTTTAATGAAGAAGGAGAATTGTTTTTAGATGGTGAACTTGTTTCAACCACAATTGACATTACAGTTGGACCTAAGTTTCGTGAATCCAATAAATATACTATAAATGCTTGGATAATAATCGAAGGTGATGAGAATACTTTATCGATTGATGAGTGGGGATTTGAATCAGATATCACTGTCAGTGATATTTTAGATAATATAGAAAGCGCTAAGAACAATATTGATTTAAGTGATTTACATTTTGACTATACAGCTGATATACAAGATGTTTTAAATAATTTAGATAATTTCACCTATTATCCACTAATAGAATATGAAATAAAAGATTTAAATCCTCCTGTTATTAAATCAGCTGGAATAGAGTATATTGACTTAAATTCAAGTTTCAACCCGTTAGATTATATAGAAGTCTATGATGTCTTTGACAAAGATTTTTCAATAGACGATGTGGAAGTTGAAGGGGATGTTGATACTTCAACACCTGGTCAATATTATTATGTTACATATAAGGCAACAGATACAAGTGGAAACACAAATGAAAGAACAATTAAATTTCTAATTGTGGAATAGATTATAATGATAGAATCTAACATATTTAAGTTAGATTCTTTTCTATAAAAGGTTTTTAATATAACAATAAAGGCATAGAAGTATTTATTCATTAAAATTGTTCTAGCATCTTTTATTCAATAAAATGAAAAATCTAAAATATTTTGGATGAATTTTGCCTAGGTTGTATACAGTGATTTTTTCTTTTGTTATAATGAATATAATTATGAATAAATACTTTTTAGGTGGGGTCAATTATATGGATAAATCTATAAAGAAGATTAGTTTGATAATCTTGTTATTTTTTTGTGTTTCAATTACAAATATTAACGCTAGGGAAGAAGCTTTTCCTACAACTATTGATATATCTTCAACAACCATTACTCCAGGGCAATCTGGAAGTATTTTAGTCAAACTTAATAATGCAACAGATTTATCTGGACTATCTTTTGATATACATTATGATGGTTCTTTTTTTAGTTTTTATGATTCAAATTTATATAGTGTTTTAAATGATGCAAATGTTGTGGTCAATACAGACACAGAAGGTGTAATTAATGTATCAATCACCGCTTTAGAAGGAGTTAGTTATACTGGGGACATTGTGAGACTGTACTTTACATCAACGAGTGATGTTACTATTGACAATCACTTATTAGATTTAGCAATAGGCGAGGCTTATGATTCTCAACTAAATCCTTTAGAGATTAAAGGCGGGAATGGATTGATTAGTGTTGAAACAAGAGTTGAAGAAATTGAATCAATTTATATGTATGATCAAGTATCTAATAATTACCTAAAAATTGGTGATACATTTAATTACTATTTTTATTCATATAATTTAAATGGTTTGGCTGCTGGAAACTTTCAAATATATTATGATCAAGATTTGTTTGAAGTTAAACAAATAACACCCTCAAACCAATTATCAAATCAAGATGTTATTGTTTCTTATAACACTGATCAATTGGGCTATATAGATATATCTTATGCTTCTTTAGAAGGTATTTATAATAATGACTTATTTATCATTGAATTTGAAGTTATATCTAATGTTGATTCTAAAAGCCAAATTTCCTTGGTGCCTAGAAACCTATACAATGATAATTTAGAACCATATAAAGCCAATGAAACAAGTAAAGAAGTAATAACAATCAAAGAAGAAGTTATTCAAGATAACCCCGATATATATATAAGTGATTATAAAGGTAATATAGATAATCAATTTAGTGTCGATGTTTTAATTGAAGCCAACTCTCATTTGGCGGCTGGTGATTTTTTAATCCATTATGATCAATCACTTTTAGAAGTGATTAGCATTACTGAAGGAGGCAATATTACCAACAACGGTGGATATTTATTTTATAACCCAGAATATTCTAATGGAACTATTCAATTTTCATATATTAATGAAAATGGTTTATCATTAGAAGAAACTTTCTTAACCATCACATTTAAAGCCATTAATATAAGTGAGGATACAAATTTAAGTGTTTCTATTTCAGCCAGTGGACTGGTTGATGAAAATTTTAATGAAATTGACTTAGATTATAAATCATCAAGCATATATTTAGGTGAGTATAAAACTGTTAAGTATTTAGATTATGATGAATCGCTAATATTAGAAAAAAGTGTCCCTAAATTAGGTGAAGTAAGTGTTCCTGATAATCCACAAAGACAAGGAACCAGTTTTTCTCACTGGGAAACCATTTCTTCAACAAGCGATTTAGAAGTATATCAAGCAGTTTATACTTTAAATACAGAAGTCTTAAGTTTTCAAGATCAAAGCTTTGTTTACGATGGTCTCTTTAAATGGTTAGCTGTTGAAGGCACATTTAATGGTGTTCGTGTAGAGTATGATAATAACAATAAAACTAATGCCGGCACTTATCAAGTAGAGGCTGATATATATTTGGATGATGTTTATCAAGAAACATTAAGTGCTCAATTAACCATTAACCCAAAAGCAATAGACATAACATTAAATGATAATGAACTTGTCTATGGTCAAGACCTAACGACAGACTACAGTGTGACTGGTTTAATAGATGGTGATGATTTAAACATCGTTTATGTTACAAGTGATGGTTTAGGCGTTGGAACTCATGTATTAGAAGCCAGTGTTGGAAACAATAATTATCATGCGACAATTTCAAATTCAACTTTAACCATTACAAAGGCACCTTTAATAATCACTGCTGACAATCAAACAAGTGTTTATGGTGAACCATTGAATGATTTAACCTATACAGTGACTGGTGATATATTTTATGAAGATCAAATCAACGTGACATTAGAAAAAGAAGTTGGTTTAGATGCAAAGACATATCAGATTATTGTCAGTGCAAGCCATAAAAATTATGATATTACTTTAGAAAATGGAACTTACACCATTGAAAAAGCAACATATGATTTAAGTGGGATAAGTTTTGAAGATAAAGAAATTGAATATGATGGCACTTCTAAAAGTCTTTACATAGAAGGCGAATTACCCGAAGATGTCAGTGTTTCTTATTTAAATAATGGACAAACTGAACTAGGAACATATACCATCACTGCAGTATTTACAAGTAATAATGAAAACTATAATGAAATAGAAAATAAAGAAGCGACCCTAACCATTATACCTGGAACAATCACTGGGGTTGAATTTAATGATAAAGTAGTGACCTATGATGGTAATCTATATTTAATAGAAGCCCTTAATATACCAGAAGGTGCTAGTGTTGAATATAATTATACAGAAGGTTATCAAGCAGCTGGAACTTATGCTTTAACCGCTATAATTTCTAAAACAAAATACAATGATTTAGAGTTACGAGCGACTTTAACCATTACGAAGGCACCAATAACAATTACTGCAGATGATCAATCATCTGCCTATGGTCAAGCGCTTGAACCATTAACCTATACCATAGACGGTAGTATTTATAATAGCGATGAGTTAAATATTAGTTTAAGCAAAGAAACTGGACAAGCCGCAGGAACTTATACTATTACAATAGAAGCATCTAACCCAAATTATGATATTACTTTAGAAAATGGTACATATACCATAGTGGGTGAAGACATAGATATATCATCTTTAAGTTTTATAGATCAAACTTATACATATGATGGTGAAGAGAAGACTCTATTAATAGAAGGTGATTTGCCTGATGGTATTCAAGAAGTCATTTATGTCAATAACACTCTAAGAGATGTTGGAACAACATCAGCCATTGTTAAATTTGAAGTAGATGATAATTACAATCCAGTTGAAAATATGCTAGCAAGCCTAACCATTACTAAGGCTAATATAGAGGGCATTGATTTAAATGGTGGAGAATATATTTATGATGGTCAAGAAAAATCATTTTCTTTGACAAGTCATTTAACACAATATGGTGATGAAGTTGAGATTGTAAGTGAAGATACATTCGCATATAGTGAAGCTGGCGAATATCAAGTCTCAGTTATTATATCTCACCCTAACTACAATGACCTTGAACTTAGTGAAACACTGATTATTCATAAAGCAGATATGATCATAGAAAAGACGGATTTTGACTTTATAATCGGACATAATCAAATTGTTATTGAGCATTTTAGTCATCAAGATTTAATCAACTATTCTCTTGATGGGTCTAATTTTAATAATAGTCATCATATTATTGATTTAAATGAAAAAACTGACTATAGTATAAGTATTTATTTAGAGGAATCTGATAATTATAAGATGAGTAATGTCATTGAGGTAGAACTTAAAACTTATTTAAGTTGGGATACATTTATGATAAACATAAACCAAGGAAAATCACTGAGTCCATCACTGGAGATTCGAGATATTATCATTGAAAGCATGAATGAAATGATTTTACTCAGTGATGAAGATCAAGTAAACGCTAATGATGAGATACAAAGTTTAATTGATGAATATAATGCTTATGTTCAAGCAATCAATGCTGAATATCATGTGATTGAGGATATCAATGAAAATTTATATTCAAGTTATGTCTTGGTGCCATTGTTATTATTTGAAAAAGCATTAATTGAAAGGAGATTTAAACAATGAAAAAACTATTTTTAATTATTTTTTCCAGTTTAATGTTATTGCTCCTGGTTGGATGTGAAAATTTCAGGGCGAATCAATCAACTGAAGATCAAACAACGATTCCAACTGAAATTACAGAATTTGCTTTTATAATCAATATACTTGATAATTATGATTTTTCTAATACCAATGGATTTGATTATTCTTCAAAACAAACCGTAGAAGATATTATAACTAATCAAGATGAGATAGAACAAAGAATAGAATGGATAGATGAGACTGCTAAAATATATACTGAGTATACTTCATTAAGATTAGCTGAGTTTAATCTTGATAAGACACATGATGAGTTTGAATCTGTAAATTATTTTTATAATAATCAAATTGGTGAGTATAATGAAGAAAACAATCTGATTTGGCAAGATATTACCATGGAAGCTTACTTGGATTTTTCTTTACCATTAAATCAATTACTTGAAGAGTATTTCTCAACTTATTCCGTTGAAGTAGTTGATGATCAATATATTTTAACAGGAATGATTGATACACAATACATTGATGATATCTTAACAACCGATCAAACCAATATTTCAGATTTAGAAATTACTGTTATTGTCAATCAAGATAATGATAATTTAGAAGAAATTTCTTTAACTTACCAACAAGATATCACTAGGACAGAAATTATTTTTACGCCATATTATGATGATGCCCAAGTCATCATCCCAGAGTAAAGTTATGAATAGGAAGGATGAAATTATGAAAAAGATTATTACTAAACGATTTATTATTAGTTTTATGTTGCTTTTACTTTTAATTGGTATTGCTGCTTGTAGTTTGAATGAGACAGTGGTTGATTCAAATGAAAGTCATGCAATTACAAATGAAGAAGAGGAAGCAAAAATCGAAGAAATCAATGAAAACATTGATTATGAGGTAGAAGATGATCAACACTTTGATTCTGAGGGTAACTTATTAGTGCCTTATGATATTGCCTATAAAGAAGCCTTTGAAAGTGGTGAGGTTTTATTTGATGATAGGACCATGCTCATTAAGTTTTCAAATGATTTTGATGGTGAAATATCTAGAAACCTGAAAACATCAGGTATTGATGATTTAAGACTAACAACAAGCATGGTTGATGGTCAGTGGTATGAAGCAACCATAAAATCAGATTTAGATATTAAAAATGTGATGTCTACTGTTAGAACATTAAATGAGGTTTTAATAGCTGATTATAATTATATTTATGAAACTGAAGAAATCGTTGATTACCCTGAGTTATCAGATAATCCTTTTTTAGATGATCAATGGTACTTAGAAAATTATGGTATTCCTGAAGCTTGGACTTGGCTAGATGAAAATGGTTATCAGGCCGGTGGATCTTCTTCGGTAGTCGTGGCTGTCATAGATACAGGTGTTGATTATAACCATATTGATTTAGCGCAAAATATGTGGGTCAATAATGGTGAAATACCTGGAAATGGCATTGATGATGATGAAAATGGTTATATTGATGATGTTCATGGTGTGAATGTTGTCAGTGATGATAGATTCCATACAGGTGATCCAATGGATGATCATGGTCATGGGACCCATGTGGCTGGCTTAATTGCAGCGGCTGATAATAAAGAAGGTATTGTAGGTGTCGCCTATAATTCTAAAATAATGGCCATTAAAGCGGGACAAGCGAGTGGATATTTCACCCAAGCTGATATTGCTGAAGCCATTCTTTATGCATATGATAATGGTGCTGATGTAATTAATATGAGTTTTGGTGGAACTGGAATGAGTATTGCTGTTCAAGATGCATTAAGAACGGCTTATACAAGAAGTGTATTAGTCGCATCTGCAGGAAATAATGGGGCTCCAAATCAAGGTTTTTTTGCTATTCCTAATTATCCGGCAGCTTATTCATATGTATTAGGTGTTATGAGTGTTGATGTATCAGGACGAGAATCAGTTTTTACTAATTATGATTCTTTCCTTTATAATAAAGTTGAATACGAAGTCTATGCACCAGGTGAAGCAATGATGTCTACATTGCCAAATGATAACTATGCCAAGTGGAGTGGAACCAGTATGGCTGCACCAATTGTGTCTGGTATGGCTGCATTAATAAGAAGTGCATATAGTGATAGAGATATGTATCCTAATAAATTTATTATGGGACAATTAGCAGCCACTTCAGAAACTCAAGCAACATGTTTAAACCCAAATATTCATGGTGTGCATAATGTTCCAATGATTGCGGATGCTTTTTTAGCCTTATCAAAAATGCCTAAGCCAGATGTTTCTTTGTTTGATTATTACATTTTTGATGATGAAGATATAGCAAGTGAAAACAATGGTGATGGAATTATTGATGCTGGTGAAACCATTGATATAGGTTTAATCTTAAAAAATAGATGGGGTATGAGTGAAAATACTGTTGTTTCAATTGATGCGATATCAGCCGGTGGTGTTGAAAATCCATATGTTTCATTCTTAACCAACGATATTGATTTTGGTGGTGTTGGAACTTATTCAACCAAGGACATGTTGTTAAGAGATGATCAATTTGTTGTAGGCGCAGAAAACCCATTTAGAGTTAAAATCGATGAAAATACACCAAATGATTATATTATCAGAATAAATCTTCATGCGACAATGAATAATGCTTTGGATGAAAATGATACTAATACTTATCATTTCCCACCAAATACATCTATAGAATTAACCGTGAGAAATGGACTTATATTACCTAATGTTATAGAAGAAGATATGACTTTAACAAGTGATAATTATTATATAATTCCTAATGCAACAATTATTAAAGAAGGTGCTACTGTCACAGTAGAGCCAGGTACTAAGATACAGTTCTGGACAGACGATCCTGAAAGTCCATACGCTGATACAGCCATTACTTATTTAAAAGTAGAAGGACAATTTATCACTCAAGGAACAACTGACAATCCAGTTGAATTATTTCCAAGTGATTTAATGTCTAGGTATAGAGTTGAGATATATGAAAGTAATAAGGGTTATGTATCTTTAAATAATACTGAAATTACAAATTCCTATTTAAATATAACTGAAACTAATAGAGTGGTGTTTAAACAAAATTACTTAGGACCATTATATTTTAGATATTTAAGCAGTGGAAATGTGGATGAAAGTTATAGCGGTTCGGAAGTTTTTGTTGATTATTTCCAAAATTCGATTTTTTATGGATTAGGTACTTCTGAAAGACATTATTATTATGAAGTAAGGATTCGCGGAAATGTTATAAATTCAATATTTGTTAATTCAAATGTTGAAATTGAAAGTGGCTACTTATTCAAAGAAAATGTTTTTTTAAAAAATAATTCAAATGATTATAACGTTAATTTGAGTAGTAATATTTCTTTATCTTATCTTTCAAAAATAAATACTCAAAATGTTTTTTATAACGAAGATACTGGTAAGACTTATATTGTTCTAAAAAATACCCGTTCCAGTCATTTAGAATCTATTCAAAGATTTGCAGAACAATTTAATGGCCACCTTCTTATGATAGAAACCGAAGAGGAGTATAATTATTTAAGGAATAATATTTTTATTGACTACTATAATCCCGATTCGTATTTTACTGGTCTAATTATGAATTCAGATGGTTCGTATAACTGGTTAGATGGGTCTGTTGTAGGTGATTATATTAATTTGAATAAATCAGATAGTGAATACTATAATTATCAAGGATTTGTATCTTTTATGGATAATTTCTCGAATACAACTTTTGGGGGGGATAATGCAATTATAGAAATCCCCAACGCAATATATATAAGTGGGATTACTTTAAATGAATTATCAACTGAGATTGATATGGAAAGTAATTATCAAATTAATGCAAGTGTAAATCCTTCTACAGCAAATAAAGATGATTTAATATATTTAAGTGATGATGAGGGTGTTGCAACAGTGTCAGATACAGGTTTGATTCAACCAGTATCTTATGGTAGTGCTAAAATTTATATTTATTCTAATGATTATAATAAACAAGCAGCTTTTGAAGTGAATGTGGTTGAAAAAATTCAACTTGAATCGATAGATGCTAATTTAAGCAATTACCAACTAGAAGTTGGTTCAACATCTAATATAAATGTTGAATATTATCCAATGAATTCTACTCAAAAAGAAGTTAGATATGAAAGTTTAGATGAAACGATTGCTACAGTAAATCAATATGGAGATATTGAAGCAAGAGGTGTAGGTTCAACAATCATAAAAATATATAGTTCTGTAGATGAAACTATCTATGATGAGTTTGAGGTTTCAGTGGTTAATCCTGCAACATCAATTTCATTTGAAGAAAGTACTTATGTAACAGATTTATCTTCAACTGATGATAATATTATGCCTAAAATATTACCAGTAGATGCAACAAACAAAAATATAGTTTGGGAATCAAGTAATCCTGAAGTTGCATATGTGGAGAACAATCAATTGGTTAAAGTATCTGAAGGTGTCACAACTTTAAGAGCTACTATAGAAAATACTAACTTAAGGGCTGAATTAATTCTTTCAGTTAATGAAAATTATTCACCAGGTAAAGTTATTAAAATGCAAAAACGTGAAGGTTATTATTTTGCACTATATAGTGATGGTAATCTATATTATTGGGGTCAAGATGTTTTATCACCTAAATTAATACAAATAAATACTTCTATAATTGATTTTGCGTTCTATAAATCTGATCTATACGTTATAACACATAATAATGAGTTGCATTGTTATGAAATTCCTTATAATAGTGGCTACATATATTCTGAGGCATATTTCAACTTTTCATATAATATAGCCGATTTAGTAGAAATTGAGAGTGATCCTTCTCATGATTCATTATATATTCTTAAAAGTGATGGTTCGGTATGGGCTAAAGGTTATAATGGATATGGACAATTAGGTGATGGGTCGACAACAGAACGTTCTAATTTTGTTCAAGTTCTTGTAAATGATATTGTTGATATAGAAACAGGCTATCATTTAACAACTTTTCTTTCCTCTACAGGCAATTTATATATTTCTGGCGGACATAATACAAAATATTCAACACCCAAAATTGTTAAAACAGATGTTATAAATATAGCATCTACTTATAGTAATTCATATGTATCTGCTAATGATAATATAAATAGTTATTATTATGATAGCGGGCAAATGGATTATAATGAACCATATCAATCAATAAACAAAATTAATGATAGCCAATTACATTTTTACCATCAAAACAGTATCTATATTACAAATGGTCTAGTATTTGTAAAAGGTTCAAATTCCTCTGGTTATTTTGGTATAGGTGAAGATTCAAATATTGAAGGTTATTATAGTGATTTTCAACAAATGTTAAAAGTAGAAAATGCTGAAGATATATTTATCTTTAGCGGGAACATTTTCGTTCAAACCTCTGATAACAAATTTTATGGTTCCGGAAGAAATACATCACATGAGTTAGCAAATTTTACTACTGATACAGGTTATGTTCCAAATCAGATATTCTTTGGTTTAGTAGGCAATGATGGAGGCTTTATTGTTGAAAATATAAATATTTCTGAACAAATACTATATGATGATGAAATAGTCATAGATTTTAATGAGGCATTATTGGCTTCAGAAGCGTATTCTAATATAACAGTTAAGGATAGCGCCAATCAAACACTTGCAATTAATAAGAATGTTGATCTGGATGAGTTTAAATTATCATTATATAGTGATTGGATTATTGGTGAAACTTATACATTAACCATACCTGCTAACGCTTTAACAACTAAATTCATGGTAGAGAATGAAGCATTAACATACTCATTTACTTATATGGGAGAACAAACACCAATTGATTTTATATCTAGTAGCATTACTGATGGTCATCAATTTACAAAGCAAGAAATAGATATCGCTCTTGATTATACTTATGCTAGAGAGGGTAATCTATTTACCAACATAGAAGTACAAGATGATTTAGGAAATGTTGTTTCTGGTATTAATTTTGAATTAATAGAAAATAGTTTGCTTATAAATGGCGTCTTAGATTATGATGATTATAAATTAGTCATACCTGCAGGTGCTCTAATTGATAATATGGATGGTATGAATACATTGCTAGAAATAAACTTCAGTGTTGAACAAACACTAGAAGTAGTAGACAATACACACCAAGATGGTTCAATTAGAAAGTTCACCGATGAAGATATTGTCATTTCTTTTAATCAAGCCAATGAATCAACTAATTTTAATGGAATTACTTTATATGACGCGTTAGATCAAGTTGTTCCAACGACTGTGACATTAACTGATAATATTTTAACTATTAATCCTGATAATATATTAAATGAAAACACACATTATTATTTAGTTATACCTGAAGATGCAGTGATTGATAATTTAGGTAATATTAATGAAGTAATGACATTCAATTTTAGTACTTATACACCAATTGAGTTAATGAGGTCATCGATTAATGATTTAGAGACAAATGTTAATCCTAACCAAACCATTCGTTTCTTCTATAATTATGCTGAAAAAGGTACTGAATTTGCAAATATTAGTGTTTATGATAGTGACAATGAGATTGTTGAAGCGATTGTTGAGTTAATTGACAATGTCTTATATGTAACACCATTAGGACAAGAAAATAAAACTTACACAATTGATATTCCAAGTGCGGCTTTAAAAGATGAACTAGGTGTCATAAATCAATCAACCCAATTAACATATTCTACTATTATTGAAGAAGAAAGATTTTTTTATACCACTGAATATATTGATAATCAATTAGATTTATATGTGGAAGACGGTTTATATACACAATTCTATAATAATGCTATCTTAAATAACTTTAATGATACAGATGTTGAAAACTGGTTGAGATTTGTTGCAAGAGAGGGAAGTTATAGTGAATCAAATTATGAAAGTATAGGTCTTGGACATAATTATTGGGGAACAACCAATATAGAAATGATTAACAAACAAATATTGGATTTTGATGATTATCAATCATTATATGATATTAATGAAGGACTTATTTTACAAACTGCTCCAGATACTGCTTTTCCATTTGTAACTGATGTTACAATCATTAATTCATCAGGTGAAGAAGTGACTGTTGTAGGAAATGAAGCAATACAAGTCATCGTTGAATTTAATCGAGATATGGATATGACCACACCTTTAGATGTTCGTTTTGGTTCAAGTCAACCTTATGCTGAATATAAAATAGAAGGGTCATATGAATCACCTAGAAAATGGGTAGGTATATATACCTTAACAACCACCATTGAAAATGGTAATCAATACTTTTCTATTGATAATGGACATGTTGAAGGTGATTCATGGTTTGCATTACAACCTGATTTAGCTAGATTTATGTTTGAAATTGATACAACAAGTGCACAAGCCATGATTATGCAAGGCGTTGCTGAGGAAGCAGGTATTACTTTGACTTGGGACCAAGATGACTTTGATACACTTGCTGGTTATAATGTTTACCGTTCAACAAGTGAAGATGGTTTCTATCGAAGATTAAATGATCATGTGTTACCTGCTGATGTAAAAACTTTCTTTGATGATACAGTAGAACCTGGTGTGGTATATTATTATAACTTTACAGTAGTAAAAACAGATTTAACTGAAAGTTTACCATCAGGTAAAATTGTCATTCAATCATTGGATACAATGGCACCAAATATTTATCATACACCAATCTATCAAGCTTATACCAATAGTAATTTGGTTGTGACTGCTTCAATTACTGATAATTTAATGATTACTGAAGCAACACTTTATTACCGTTTTGTTGGAGAAACTAATTGGAGAAGTGTAAAAATGACCAATAATAATGACAGGTATTCAGCGGTTATATCTGCAGAATATTTAACATTAGATGGTTTGGAATATTATATTCAAGCAACTGATGGTGTAACTGATACATATAAGGGAACAGACACAGAACCATATAGTATAGTAGTAAAACAAGCTATTGATGCAAACGCATTCGGTGATGTGAATGGTGATGATACGATAACAGTATTAGATGCCTTAATGGTATTACAAGCAATTAATGATAGATTGAATCTATCATCAGAAGAGTTCTTAAGAGCTGACTTAGATGAAGATGGCGTTTTAGAAGCTTGGGAAGCCTTAAGAATATTACAATATGTTAGTGGCAAAGTTACAACCATAAAATAATATTCTAATCATAGATAATTATTATAAGAACCTAGTGATATAAACTGGGTTCTTTTCTTTAGCAAGATTATCATAAAAAAGAATTTTGCTAGGAGTAGTTATAATTAAGAGTTTTTTAATTATTGTATTAAATATTAAGTGGATAATTCAATAGTTTTAAAATTTATTATTTGTTTCGCTTATATTGAAGGTTTGCTTAATGGACTTAGGGAGGTCTATATTTAGTTGTTTACAGCCATAATTGTTCACTTGATATATGAGAAGAAATCATATGTGGAATATTGAAAATTAAAGAATGTATTTTAATAAGTATAAACTTTGTTATTCGTGTTTTGTTTTAGCTTATAAATTGGCTGTTTGCTATACATAATCATGATAACTGTATCAGTTTTATGCATTGGTCACCATTCTATATCTATGATATAAAATGAATGTTAGTTTAATATTATATTTTATGGAGAATAAGATCATGTATATTTTTACAAACGGAGAAAATTCAAGTTTTTTACCAACCTTAGGTATGTGGTTGGTCGTACTAATTGCATTATTTACTATTAATGAAGTCATCAGAAGAAACAAGTATGCTGGTATTGTTGGCTTTGTAGGTTTACCAATCATCTTAACTATTATTTGGTTTACAGTCTTAAAAGATGTGACCTATACGGATTGGTTCCATGTCTTTAAAGTCTATTCAGCAACTCTAGGAGCTTTAGGTTTTTGGTGTATACGATTTATTGAAAAGAATGATAAAAATACAGCTGAAGTAATTTGGCGTTTAAGAGATAATAAATACGCTTTATTATTCCCACCACTGATTTTAAGCATTAATATCTTACAAGCAGTCATCAGAGACTTTCAAATTGCTTCAGAGCATTATTTAAGTCACTCTGGACCAATCATGGGAGAAGTTGTTGGTGTTATGGGTGGTTCATGGAATTATATGAATGGTATTGCTGGTATATTAAATATTATTGCTATTACTGGGAGGGGTTGGTATTACCACTAGAAAGAAAACCAAGAAAGATTCATCAAGAGATATGTTATGGCCTGATATGTTATGGTTCTGGATCATCGCTTATTCATTATGGAATTTTACTTATACATACAATGCCATACCATCACATTCATTCTATGAAGGATTAGCCTTATTAATTGCACCCATGTTATGTGCATTTACCATTGGTAAAGGGGCTTGGTTACAACATCGTGCTCAAACATTAGCCATATGGTGTATGTTTGCACAAACATTCCCTAAGTTCCAAGATGAAGGAAGATTTGTTGTACAGTCTACTTATAATGAAACCATCTACTTAATCTTAGGTATCATTGCTTTATTATCAAATGTATTGGTTGTTGGATATATGATATATAAAGTTATTAAAAGCAAACGCAATCCATACACTCAAGAATTATATGTTGACTTAAAAGCATATCAAGAAGTCAAAGCTTTAGCAGAGTAAAATAATACTATAGTGCCTCTAGGATTATTGGTGCTATTCTAATGGTTTATTTTCTATTCTGAATACGAAATAGTAAAAGTTAGACCAAACGACTAAATATCACTGAAAAACAAGAAGTAAAAGAGAGATTTTTTAATCTCTCTTTTATTCGTATAAATATAGTATGAAAAACACGCATTATATTCTTTTAGATAAATATCTGATATATAATTTCAATTTCAATAATGAATCTGCATTCATCATTATGCTTGACTTTTATAATTTTAATTGCTAAACTACTATGTGTGATAGAGTAATATTTAAAAGGAGAGATTTAATATGAAAATAGCTGTTATAACAGATTCAGCTGCTAATTTAAGTGAATCATATATCAAAGAACATAAAAACCTATTTGTTGTGCCATTAATGATTGTTGTTGATGGTGAAGAATTTAGGGATCAATTAGAAATATCAGCTTCAGATGTATATAAAAAATTGGATCATCATCAAGTCAAAACATCATTACCATCTTTAGAAGATTTTCACCAAGTATTAGATACAGTAAGAAAAGAAGGATATACACATATATTGGTAATCAATATATCTTCTGGCTTAAGCGGGACTTATAATTCATTTAGATTGGCTTTAGATGAAGTTAATGATTTAGAGGTTTTACACTATGATACTAAGACCCTTGGTGGGGGTGAAGGTTTCATTGTAGAATATGCTTTAGAATTAATTGAAAAGGGAACCGATTTTTCTGAAATGATACCTTTATTAGAAGCATTAAGGTATCAAGATTCAATGGCATTCTATACCATTAATACCTTAAAGTATTTACGTGCTGGGGGTAGAATAGGAAAAGTAGAAGGGACGATTGGTGATTTATTGCATATAAAACCAGTCATTACTGTTAATGATGATGGTGTTTATGTAACCTTATCAAAAGCCTTTGGTTTAAAAAGATCTTTATTAAGAATGAAGAATATTCTTTTAGACGAATATAAGGATGATTTAATTGATTTGATCATTCATTATGGTAATAATAAAGATGTCGCCATAGAACTAGGAGAAAAGTTAAAATTAGTCTTAAATATTAGAAAGTTAAATATTGTAAGATTGACACCAGTACTTGGTGTGCATACTGGACCTGAAATCATTGCTTATATAGCAAGAAGAATCAAAGAATAGTGAAATAAAATTAAATAATAAATTAAAACACAATGATAGATTTAACATCTAACATTGTGTTTTTTATTATATGAAGTTGATTTTTTGGTATAATGAAGAAAAGGTTGGTGAATAATGAAGCATAAACGACAAATTTTTCTTATGTTATTAATCACATCATTGTTTGTTACTTTACTTGTTTTATTTAATGTTAATCATGGTTTTCATGCCATTGTTATGCAATTCATGTTAGTTCAAGTTATTTTTGGGATCATCTTTTATCCACAATTTGTTTTACTTTCTACTATCTTAATTAATGGCTTTCACATAGTTTATGATTCTATTATCTTTGAAAGCATTTATTTTAATGCGGTAATTCAAGGAATCATTCAAATAGGGGTTTTGTTTTTAGTGTTAAACGTTTTTAAATCAAGGAAGATTCTTAAAAATCGTTTGGCTAATATTATTGAAGCCTCTAGAGTCGCTACATGGGAATGGGATATTCCATCCAATAAAATTATAGTCAATGATCGTTGGGCTAAAACCACTGGTTATACAAAAGAAGAATTAAGTCCTATGACATTAGATACTTGGGCAAATATGGTCCACCCTGATGACTTGATTAAAGCTCAAGAACAACTTGATAAAGTCATTGCTGATCAATTACCCAATTATGATATAGAAATTAGAATTAAACATAAAAACGGCCAATTGATTTGGGTACATGACCGAGGTAAGGTTACAAAAAGAGATGCTTTAGGTAATGCTTTAGTGATGAGTGGTACTTATACAGATATTGATGATAAAAAGCGCGCTAAAGATAAAATTAAATATTATCACCAACTTATGTCTTATGTGATTGATCATATGAATAATGGTATAGCTGTCCATGATAAAGATTTAAATTATGTTTATGTCAGTAAAAAATATTTAGACCAATATCATATTGAAGAAGATATTATAGGGAAAAATCATTATGAGGTTTTCCCTGATTTACCAGAAAAGTGGAAAGAAGTTCATCAACGTTGTTTAGAAGGTGAAGTAATTAAAAAAGATAGAGATCCATATGTCCATGAAGATGGACATATAGATGTTACAAGATGGGAATGTAGACCTTGGTATAATGAGGATAATGAGATTGCGGGAATTATCATTTATACAGAAGTGATCAATGCTTTTTTAGAAATAGAAAAAGCTCTTCAAGAGTCTAAAGAAACTCTACAAATGGTCATGGATAACTTGCCTATTGGTATTGCATTACATACGTTAAAACCAAACTTTGAGTTTGAATACATGAATGATATGTTTCCAATTTCTTATAATACTAGCAAAGAAACCTTAGAAAATAATGATTTTTGGCAAACAGTCTTTGAAGATGAAGACTTTAGAGAAAAATATAAAGCAGAGGTTTTTAAGGCAGTAGAGTCTAAGGATGCTTCTGTTAAAAAATGGGTAGATGTGGCTTTATATAAGAATGGAGAAATTGTTAAATATGTCACTGCTTTTATTAAGCCAATTCATCATAGAAACCAATATATCTCTACTGTGATTGATACATCGACAAGAAAACAATTAGAAGAATCTTTATTAGAAAAAGCCAATGAAATGTTTATTCAAAAAGAGAAAACACAAGCAACTTTATTAGCCATAGGTGATGGGGTCATTTCTACAGATCATTTAGGCAATATCATTACCTTCAATGACATTGCTACTTTGATTACTGGATATCAAAAAGAAGAGGTTGTAGGTAAAAAATTTAGTGATATGATTGATCTCGTTGATCCTAATACAAATCAATCAGTCGAATGTCCAATTACCAGAGTGATTCAATCAAAGAAAATCATATACTTAGAAGGAAATACCGTTCTTATCACTAAAAATAAAGAAAGAAAATATATAGAAGATAGTGTGGCACCTATTAAGGATCAAAACGGTGAGTTAACCGGTGTTATTTTGGTCATGAGAGATGTAACTGAAGATAAAGAAAAACAAAGAGAAATAGAGTATTTAAGTATTCATGATCCATTAACTTCTCTATATAATCGTCGATATTTTACTGATAAATTAGCGTTTTTAGACCATGAGAAATATTATCCTTTAGGAATCATGATGATTGACGTTAATGGATTAAAAATCATTAATGATGCTTATGGTCATGATATAGGCGATATGGTTTTAATAGAAGTCGCTAATGTTTTAAATAAAATAAATATCAATAAGGGATTAGTGTCTAGAATTGGCGGCGATGAGTTTACCTTGATTTTTAGTCAAACAAGTGAAAAAGAATTATTTAAAATCAAAGAAATCATTTTAGAGGAAATTCGAAAAGTAACGGTTAAAAATGTGACTTTATCCGTATCGATTGGTTATGCAATGAAGTATTCGGAATCGACTGACATTACAGAGGTTTTAAAAGAAGCTGAAAATGTCATGTATCGCTTTAAATTAATTGATGGTGATAGTGCCAGAAATCAAACCATTAAAGCGATTCATAAAACTCTAACAGATAAATATGAACTTGAAAGAAAACACTCTGAAAGAGTTGGAGAAATTAGCCGACTTATTGGTCAATCCCTGAAGATGGAAAGAGATGTTTTAAGAGAATTAGAGATGTCTGGTTTATTCCATGATATTGGTAAAATCTCCATTCCAGATTCTATTCTATATAAACCAGAAAGATTAACTGATGAAGAGTATGAAATCATTAAGCAACATACAAGAAATGGTTATATGATTTTAAGGGCTGCAGGCGAGTATTCTGACTTAGCTAAAAATGCTTTATACCACCATGAACACTTCAATGGGAAAGGTTATCCAGAAGGTTTATCTGGGGAAAACATACCTTTACAAGCAAGAATTATTTGTGTTGCGGATGCTTATGAAGCAATGACTTCAAATAGACCATACAGGCAAGCAATGTCTAAAGAAAAAGCCATAGAAGAATTGATTAAGTATAAGGGCAGTCAATTTGATCCTAAGATTGTTGATGTCTTTGTCAATGATGTTTTAAAGAATCATCAAGTTTAGAGAATGATTCCATGAGTTTATCTTATGGATTTTTTCTTATTTAAGTTGAGATTATAGACATTTTAATCAAATCTTTGTTATAATATTTATAAAGTTAGGGGTGGATGTATGAATGAATATATAAGAAAATTTAAACAAGGGACTCAATTTGTTAATATTGTATCACCAGTCACACAAAATGAATTAACAGATTCTTTAGAACTCAGTGATGAATATTTAAAAAAAGATACATTAAAGTTTGTGCCAGCCAGTGGCGCTGCGACAAGAATGTTCAAGGATTTATATGTTTATTTAAATGAGCAAAAAGAAACTGATTTTATAAAGAAATTTTTTGATGAATTAGAAAAATTTCCTTTTTACCATGAGATTAAAAAAGCAGACTTTGATAGAAATCGTTTAGGTGATCGTATTGAAATTATTAATTGTATCTTAAAAGACAAACTAAATTATGGCCAATTGCCAAAAGCCTTAATTAAAATGCATTCATATGATGATTTTTATGCCAATCCCATAGATGAACATATATATGAAGGTGAACAATATTTAAACCCTGACCATATAGGAATTCACTTCACTATATCTAAGGAACATGAAGATTTATTTAATGACTATGTAAAAAAAGCTAGTCAAGATAAAGATCATTTAGACATAACTTATTCATTTCAAAAAGAAGAAACCAATACCTTGGCTGTTGATATGGATAATGAGCCCGTATTAACTGAAGATAATCAACCTTTATTTAGACCAGGTGGACACGGGGCTTTACTAGAAAATCTTAATGATTTAGATGCTGATATTGTCTTTATTAAAAACATAGATAATGTTTGTCATAGAAGTAAAGTTAAAGATACGATTGATTCTAAGAAAAAACTGGCTTCGATAGGTTTAAAAATCAAAAAACAAATAGATGCTCATATAAAAGGAATATTGAATGACCAATATGACTTAGATGAAGTGAATGATTTCTTAAAGAACACTTTAAATATTGTTTATATGAATGAACTAACAAGAGATAGGGCACTATCGTTTTTAAATAGACCTTTAAGAGTTTGCGGCATGGTTAAAAACCAAGGTGAACCAGGTGGAGGTCCATTCCTTGTCAATAATGGAGATTATACGGACTTACAAATCATTGAAAAGTCTGAGATTGATTTAAATCAAGAAGAATATAAAGAAATCTTTAATCAATCTCAATATTTTAATCCTGTTGATTTAGTGTGCTTTATTAAAGATTATAAAAATGAAAAGTTTAATCTATTAGATTATGTCAATAATAACCGCTACTTCATTACAGAAAAATCCTATAAGGGTAAAAAGATTAAAGCTATTGAACATCCTGGTTTATGGAATGGTGCTATGCATGATTGGAATAGTGTATTTGTTGAAGTACCTTTAACAACCTTTAATCCAGTCAAAACAGTGAATGATCTTCTTAGAGAAGGGCATCTTGGCAAAAAATAAGCCATAACACACGAAAAATAGCTTGTAAGCTCTTTTATTAGATGATTGTTCTATAGATGACAATATGAATAAAAGCAGGTTCTAGTTTGAAATACTGGAACCTGCTTTATTGATGCTTATACCATATATATATATTCATGTATTCTTAAAATTGTTTTCATATGATAAGATTTGTGATAAGATATATTTTGTTTTGAAAACAAAATATATTTAAATGACTAAAGGAGACAAGACATGTTAAAAAGATTTAAAGATGTTATACCAAATTTTATTCAAGTATTAATTATTTTATTACTAAGTATTTATTATTTAATTTTAAATTGGCCTGGACTTACACCTGTATTATATTCACTGAGGGCTTTCTTGCCAGTTGTTTTTATTTTTCTTGCTTTAATGTATTTACTAGTGAAAGGCAAGTTGTTTGCATCTCATGTGATTTTATTCATCGTTCACTACCTAAGTAGGGGTAGAAGTGCCTTGATGACCCTTCTCTCATATGATTTTCATACCATGGCATTTCTAGAAGATATAAATCTTTGGGTATTTATTTACCTGATCATATTTATTTATTTTATAATGATGATTTTTTCTTATATATTATCTAATAAAGTGAATGGTAGAGTAGATCGAGGACATTGGTTGATTTTAGTATTATTGACTTTTATTTTATTTTATATTTATTTTGGACTTAATCAAGCATTTATTTTATTACTACCAGCAATATTAGGAACATTATTTGGTGTGCCAATAGCCAGTGGTTTGTTATTGCTATCAAGTATGATAGCTGTGCCATTGACATTTGTTATTCATATCATTGAAGGTACTTTATTAGACCAGACAATAGCTTATTTTATATTTGTTATCTTATCAGTGATTTTAATATACTTTTCTTCAAAAAGATTAATGAAAAGTCTTTAGAGTCTATTTTTACAAATGGCTATATTTACAGTAAAATCATCCTTTCAAAAGCAATAAAAATTTTTTTTACTCTTGAAACTTTTTTTCATAAAAATATAGACAAAATAAAAAACATATGTTAAAATACTTAAGTAATTAAATTTTTACATAATTATTTTGCTTATATGTCAAATCCAACTTTGTAGATTTTCACTATGATGGGGATGATTGACAAAGCTAAAACCGGAGCGATCCGGCGACAGAAAACTATAGGGTCTCTATGAGACAGCCAGTTGCCTTTCAAAAACATCATAAGAGGTGAGGTCTATGAAGAAGCTATTTTTTAGCTTGGTTTTGATTTTTTTTATTGCCAACTTAATCATCAATGTTTCAGCTGCATCTTCATATGATTTTGGAGGTGCTGGAACAGAAACAAATCCATATATCATCAGTAAAGCCGATGATATGATTGCATTATCAAACGAAGTAGAAGCTGGTAATGATTTTTCTGGTATCTACTTTAAAGCAGTTGGATCTGTTGGTACAATACAATTAAATAACTTTAATCCAATCGGTACTTCATCGAATCCTTTTCGTGGATATTTTGATGGTGATGGCGTTACCTTTGATTTAGATATTAATAGGCCTGGTATAAATTACCAAGGCCTTTTTGGCTATTTAGATGGCGGTCAAGTAAGTGATTTGAGTGTTTCTGGAACAGTCATAGGAAATTCATATACGGCAGGTATAGTAGGATATCAAGCTTCAGGTACCATAGAAAAAGTCTATAATTTAGCCAATGTAGAAGGTGAGTCTTTTGTAGGTGGAATAAGCGGAAGAACACAATATGGAAATATTAGAGAAAGTTATAATAATGGAGATATAAAAGGAAGCGCATCTTATGTTGGAGGGATTACAGGATATATATATGGGTCAACCAACGCAAGTTTAAGAGTGAATATCACAAACACATACAATAGAGGAGAAATCTTAGGTAACCAATATGTGGGTGGATTAGTGGGTTATGAAAGATACTCATATAGAGATTACTTAAGTATCATCAGTTATTCATATAGTGCTGGATTAGTATCGGGTAATTCAAATGTCGGTGGTGTTATCGGTTATTATAATACCTCTGGTAATAACTATAATAGACAAACTCATATTTATTATGACATGTCAGTTATCGCTATGTATGATCAACCATTAAAACTTAAACCGGCATATATTACACATCCATTTGGGGTAAAGTCAGATTTTATGTTATTTGCAGATGGATTGTATTCGAAATTAAATAATACCATTTGGGATTTTAGAAGCGCTTCTGAAACTGAAGGTTATTTTCCTTTGTTGACTTACTTTTCCGACCATGGGTCATCTCGTGTTAAAACAGATGCTCTAAGTTCAGTAAAAACTGATATTTCATATGGTCTAGGAACAGCGGCATATCCATTCTTGATAAAAACAGCGGAAGATATGTTTGAGTTATCAAGAAAAGTAAGTGAAGGAAATACCTATTTAGGATATTATTTTAAAGTTGATGATGGAGTGGATGAATTAATATTAGAAGGATTCACACCAATAGGATCATCATCAAATAGTTTCCAAGGAAAGTTTGATGGAAACGGTGTTAATTTCAAAGTTCATATTGAAAATGAAGCCTTAAATCAACAAGGCTTATTTGGCTATATAACAGATAGAACAGCCATAGTAAAGAATTTTTCTATCACAGGATTAATCAAAGGGAGTCAATATGTAGGAAGTGCAGTTGGATATTTACATTTAGGAACGGTCAGTGACATATATAACGAAGCGACTATTATAGGAGGATCATCTCATGTAGGAGGAATTGTTGGATATGTTTATGGGGTTGAAAACCAACCAGCAACGATCACAAGAACCTATAATATGGGAGAAGTGATCGGTTATAGTCATGTAGGAGGTATCCTAGGTAGCGAACGATATGATTATCGAGAAAAAGTGAGTATCTTAACCTATAGTTATAGTGGAGGAACAGTACAAGCGACATCAGGAAGTAATGCAGGAGGTGTTATAGGTTCTTTCACAAGAAGTTCAAATAACTATAATACAAGAACACATTTATATTATGATATAACAAAGATAGTCAATTATGATAAAGCAGCAAATACAAAACCAAGTACAGATCCAGTGACAGCCTATAATATATATGGGATTACAAGTGGACAAATGGTAGGAGATTATTTAACAACGAGATTAACAAGTGGATTTGTATTTAAAGAAAAAGCAGATGGATATGGATATTATCCACAACTTGATGTGTTCGCAAATAGTGAAAACGCAAGTATTAAAGCAAACTCACTAGATTCAGTTAAATTATATATTGGCGATGGATTAGGGACAGAAGATTTACCATTCTTAATCAGAACCAATAATGATTTAGAAACATTAAAAACAAAGTTAGAAGCAGGAAATACTTTTGAAGGATTCTTCTTTTTGGTAGATGAAGGTATTGATGCATTTGATTTAGGTAATTTCACACCTATAGGAACCAATACACATCCATTTTATGGCTCATTTGATGGAAATGATGCGGTTTTCAATTTAGCCATAGATAGAACAGAAGACTATAATGGATTATTTGGATATTTTGGTATAGGAACAATAAAGAACTTATCGGTAACGGGATCTGTAAAAGGCGGATCATATACGGCAGGTATAGTAGGATATCAAGCTTCAGGTACCATAGAAAGAGTCTATAATTTAGCCAATGTAGAAGGTGAGTCTTTTGTAGGTGGAATAAGCGGAAGAACACAATATGGAAATATTAGAGAAAGTTATAATAATGGAGATATAAAAGGAAGCGCATCTTATGTTGGAGGGATTACAGGATATATATATGGGTCAACCAACGCAAGTTTAAGAGTGAATATCACAAACACATACAATAGAGGAGAAATCTTAGGTAACCAATATGTGGGTGGATTAGTCGGATATGAAAGATACTCATATAGAGATTACTTAAGTATCATCAGTTATTCATATAGTGCTGGATTAGTATCGGGTAATTCAAATGTCGGTGGTGTTATCGGTTATTATAATACCTCTGGTAATAACTATAATAGACAAACTCATATTTATTATGACATGTCAGTTATCGCTATGTATGATCAACCATTAAAACTTAAACCGGCATATATTACACATCAGTTCGGTATTAGTACCGGACCATTCATTTATAATGATAGTCCTATTACTAATTTTTCACCATCTTACTGGACATCTAAACCTAAGGATGGCGTAAATGCCTACTATCCTCAATTAAATGTATTTTTACAAAATGAAAATCAAAGGATAAAAAATAGTTCATTAGATTCGACCATCGTTAATGTTGGAGCTGGTCTAGGAACAGCGGCATATCCATTCTTGATAAAAACAGCGGAAGATATGTTTGAGTTATCAAGAAAAGTAAGTGAAGGAAATACCTATTTAGGATATTATTTTAAAGTTGATGATGGAGTGGATGAATTAATATTAGAAGGATTCACACCAATAGGATCATCATCAAATAGTTTCCAAGGAAAGTTTGATGGAAACGGTGTTAATTTCAAAGTTCATATTGAAAATGAAGCCTTAAATCAACAAGGCTTATTTGGCTATATAACAGATAGAACAGCCATAGTAAAGAATTTTTCTATCACAGGATTAATCAAAGGGAGTCAATATGTAGGAAGTGCAGTTGGATATTTACATTTAGGAACGGTCAGTGACATATATAACGAAGCGACTATTATAGGAGGATCATCTCATGTAGGAGGAATTGTTGGATATGTTTATGGGGTTGAAAACCAACCAGCAACGATCACAAGAACCTATAATATGGGAGAAGTGATCGGTTATAGTCATGTAGGAGGTATCCTAGGTAGCGAACGATATGATTATCGAGAAAAAGTGAGTATCTTAACCTATAGTTATAGTGGAGGAACAGTACAAGCGACATCAGGAAGTAATGCAGGAGGTGTTATAGGTTCTTTCACAAGAAGTTCAAATAACTATAATACAAGAACACATTTATATTATGATATAACAAAGATAGTCAATTATGATAAAGCAGCAAATACAAAACCAAGTACAGATCCAGTGACAGCCTATAATATATATGGGATTACAAGTGGACAAATGGTAGGAGATTATTTAACAACGAGATTAACAAGTGGATTTGTATTTAAAGAAAAAGCAGATGGATATGGATATTATCCACAACTTGATGTGTTCGCAAATAGTGAAAACGCAAGTATTAAAGCAAACTCACTAGATTCAGTTAAATTATATATTGGCGATGGATTAGGGACAGAAGATTTACCATTCTTAATCAGAACCAATAATGATTTAGAAACATTAAAAACAAAGTTAGAAGCAGGAAATACTTTTGAAGGATTCTTCTTTTTGGTAGATGAAGGTATTGATGCATTTGATTTAGGTAATTTCACACCTATAGGAACCAATACACATCCATTTTATGGCTCATTTGATGGAAATGATGCGGTTTTCAATTTAGCCATAGATAGAACAGAAGACTATAATGGATTATTTGGATATTTTGGTATAGGAACAATAAAGAACTTATCGGTAACGGGATCTGTAAAAGGCGGATCATATACGGCAGGTATAGTAGGATATCAAGCTTCAGGTACCATAGAAAGAGTCTATAATTTAGCCAATGTAGAAGGTGAGTCTTTTGTAGGTGGAATAAGCGGAAGAACACAATATGGAAATATTAGAGAAAGTTATAATAATGGAGATATAAAAGGAAGCGCATCTTATGTTGGAGGGATTACAGGATATATATATGGGTCAACCAACGCAAGTTTAAGAGTGAATATCACAAACACATACAATAGAGGAGAAATCTTAGGTAACCAATATGTGGGTGGATTAGTCGGATATGAAAGATACTCATATAGAGATTACTTAAGTATCATCAGTTATTCATATAGTGCTGGATTAGTATCGGGTAATTCAAATGTCGGTGGTGTTATCGGTTATTATAATACCTCTGGTTATAACTATAATAGACAAACTCATATTTACTATGATGCTTCCGTTTTAGTTAGTTATGATGAGCCTTTAAAATTAAAACCTTCCACAACTATCGGTGGTTTTGCCTTATCTAAAACAGATATGATTGAAGAAGGTATGATTGATAGAGGGTTTAGTTCAGCTATTTGGACTTTTAATCCTATCGAAGGTAATTATGCATATTATCCTCAAATTAAATATTTTGCTGGACATGATATAGAACGTGTTCAAAGTCAATCACTTCTTTCAGTAAGAACCAATCCTTTCTTAGGAGATGGAACAGAAGAAAGTCCATTCTTGATAAGAACAAATCAAGATATGGTTAATTTATCAAAATCAATTTCAGAAGAATTTAATGCCTTAGATGTGTATTATTTAGTTGAAGAAGGAGTTTCTTTCTTTGACTTAGTGGGTACTGACTTTGTTCCTATAGGAACACAAGCTATACCATTTAAAGGTCATTTTGATGGTAATTATGCAACTTTTAATATCGAACTCACAGGGACCAATTATCTTGGTTTATTTGGTCATTTAAGTAGTGAATCAACCATTAAGAGATTGGGTGTAACAGGTAGTGTTACAGGTCAAGACTATCTTGGATCCATTGCAGGTTATTCTCAAGCAAAAATCTCTGAAGTTTACTCTAAGGCTATTGTGAGTGGTCAAACTTATGTTGGGGGATTAATCGGCTATCAAACATCTTCTTTAGACTATGCATATCATACAAATGATGTGACTGGAACAACTTATGTAGGTGGTTTAGTTGGTTATAATTCTGGAAGTATTTTAGAAGCTTATGTAGGCGCTCGTATAATTGGGAAAGCTCATGTTGGAGCCTTAGTAGGCTTTGAAGCAGGCACAACAAATAAAGCATACTATGATGAAACAATCATTGCTTTCCATGAACATACAGAAAGTGAAAAACCATCAAGTGCATTTGGAAATATTGATAACCTTGAACAAGCCAGAGGTTATGATAAAGAATATATGAAAGGTTTAAATATCTTGGGTATTGAAGAAAATCAACTTCATTTATCAACAGATATTTGGACTGAGGAAGATACATCTGGTTTATATGATTTCTATCCTCAGTTAAAATCTTTTAGAAATCATATCAATACAAGTATCCAACAAGCATCACAAATGTCAGCTAGAACCATTAGGTTTGCCCATGGGTCTGGTAGTAAATCTAATCCTTATATTATTCGTGATGCGGATGATATGATGGCCATTTCAGAAATCACAAAACAAGAAAACTTATATAACATATATTTTAAAGTTGCAGATGGCATCAGTTCTATTGATTTATCAAGTACAGATTTAGGGTACACACCTATTGGTTCATCAAGTTCGAGACCGTTTAGAGGTGGATTTGATGGCAATGGCACTTCTTTCATTTTAAATTTAACACCGAGAAGTCACTACCGTGGTTTATTTGGTTATCTAATGGAAGGTGCTGAAATCCGTAATTTAGAAGTTAGAGGATTTGTGAATGGATATAATTATGTCGGTGGTGTTGTCGGTTACGCACAAGATGCTATCATTGAAAATGTAAGAAATTATGCAGAAATTACTGGTTATGACTATATAGGTGGTATAGCTGGTGCGATAAAGAATACAAAAATTAACTATGTATATAATAATGAATCAGTCAGTGGAGATCGTCATTATGTTGGAGGAATTACAGGTCATTCTACATCAAGTGAGATATCTTATGCCTATAATTTTGGTGATATAAGTGGTAATGCTCATATTGGTGGTATTGTAGGACGTTCGGAACCTAATACTCTTATCTCTTATGTATATAATCGTTCAAGTGTGATTGGTAGTGGGAATTATGTTGGTGGTATCACTGGATATTTAAATGGTTCAACATTAGATCAAGCCTATAGCGCAAGTATTGTTAGAGGTGCTAATGAAGCATATATAGGTGGCTTAATTGGTAGAGTGAATGGTGTAACTTTAGAAACCAATGCTTACTATGATGAAACTATTATTGAAGCAGATGATCGATCTGCACAAGCAAAACCATCACAAGCCATTGCCAATAAATTAAATTATGATTTGGTGAGAGGTGTTTCTAAATCTGAATTAATTGGAAACAATCAACTCTCTTTTGATACATCAAATTGGGTATTTATACCAACCAATGGAATCGATAGCTATTACCCACAATTAACCTATTTTTCTGAGTCATTAGAGGGTTATGTTAAAGATGAATCAGTATTATCTGTAAGAACCTATGTCTTTGCTGGTGAGGGTATAGAAGATTCACCATATATCATTATTAATGAAGAAGATATGGTATTATTATCTTCACTTGTAAGTCAAGGCACAAGTTTTAACCAAACATATTTTAGAGTTAGAAAAGATGCTTATGAATTAAATATGGGACTCAATGGTTTAAACTACCAACCTATTGGTACACTAGAACATCCTTTTGATGGTCATTTCAATGGTAGTCAAACGAATTTTAAAATGAATATATCAAGCACTGATGCTTACAAAGGTTTATTTGGTGTTGTATCAAGTCAAGGTCTGATTGAAAACCTAAGTGTTTCAGGTAGTCTTGAGGGTCAAAATTATTTAGGATCAGTGGTTGGTCTTAACCTTGGTCTAGTACAAAATGTTTATTCAACAGCTAAAATAACAGGACATGACTATGTGGGTGGACTTGTTGGTTCGAATCAAGGGATGGTTAAACAAGTTTATATCAATGGTCAAGTGATTGGAAATGACTATGTGGGTGGACTTATAGGATATAATGAAGGCGATTTAGTCAATGCATACGCTGTTTCAAAAACATATGGTCAAAATCATATAGGTGGTTTAATCGGTTTTGAGACTGAAGGCGGTTATGCTTCGTTTGTATATTATAATGAATCAATCGTGGATATTTATGATTTGGAAGGGTTTAATAAACCTCTTTTCGCTATTTCTAATAAAGATGAAAGTGAAAATATCCGTGGTGAAGCGATAGAAGTCATGACTTCTGGTGCTTTAGGTTCTCAAATGAATCAAATGTATTTTGATGATTTAACAGCTTGGAATGCTAGAGATCCTTTTGGATTTAATTTATTCTATCCACAATTAAGTGTTTTCACTGAAAGTGAACACGAAGTGATAAGACAAATGTCTTTAGATTCTGTTAAAATTGATCGATTCACAGAAGGTGATGGATCAATGGATGACCCATATGTGATAAGAACGGCCTCTGATATGAAGGGTATCTCTGATTTAATTCTAGCTAAAGATGATCTTCAAGGTATGTATTTTATAGTCGCAGATGATGTTCATGTGATTGACTTAACAGAAGATGGATTAAACTATATACCTATAGGCAATGGTTCATATAAATTCCAAGGACACTTTGATGGTCATGGTGTTAGATTTATTCAAAATATTTCATCTGATGCTTATTATCAAGGCTTGTTTGGATATATTGGAGAAAATGGCCTTGTAAAGAATTTATCAGTAGAAGGCAGTGTTTATACAGGCACAAGATTTGCTGGTGGTATAGCCGGCCGTAATGAAGGACATATTCTAAATGTATATAATTTAGCGGATGTTAGCGCTAATGATTATTACGCAGGTGGTATTACAGGTTATAATTCAGGGGTGATTGAATATACTTATAATACTGGTCATATCCAAGTATTAAGATATAGACACGCAGGTGGTATTAGTGGTTATATGACAAGAAATGCTTTAATTCAATATTCTTATAATACAGGTAGAGTAGACGTTGATGATTATTATGCAGGTGGTATCGTTGGTTATAATAATGGTAATGTCATTCAAACCTATAATGCTGGTATCATTACTGGTGGACATGCAGGTGCTATTGTTGGAGCCAATACACAGTACGCTTCAACCAATCAATCATATTATGATCGTTCAGTCTTTTTATTCTCAGAAATCGATAGAACTGCAAGTAGAGCGGTAGGAAACCAAGAAGATAATGAAAGCAACTTCGGAGTGAATACATCACAATTTACAGGTGATGATTTATATAATATAACATTAGATTTTGATGCATTTATTTTAAAACAAAACATTGGCTATGATGCTTATTATCCACAATTAAAAGTATTTAATCAAAGTCATGTAGATTTTATTAAAGAAGATTCACTTGAATCTGTTTCAACGAAACTTTTTAATGGCCAAGGAACAGATGTAGATCCTTATTTAATCATCGACCGTTTTGATATGAAAGCTTTATCTGTCTTACTTTTACAGGGTGTTGAAACTGACAATACTTATTTTAAAGTATATGGTGAACATACTAAGATTGATTTAAATGATTCTGATTTATATTTCACACCAATTGGAACAAAAGAATATGGATTTAGTGGACATTTCTTAGGTAATGATTCTGTGATTAACCTTGCAATTGAAAATGAGGATGATCTTCAAGCACTATTTGGTGTTTTATCTTCTGACGCAAGCATTAAAGATTTAACGTTAACTGGTTATGTGATCGCCAATGACAGCGTGGGGGCTTTAGTAGCTGAAAATAATGGTTACATTGAAAATGTTATTTCTTATGTAGATGTGACAGGTAATAATCTTGTAGGAGGACTCATCGGAGTTAATCATGGATCTATCTACGCTTCTGCAAGCAAAGGTTTGGTTAAAGGAAATAACAAAGTAGGTGGATTAACAGCTATTAATGAAGGTTCTATTGAACTGACTTATCATTTTGGTGATGTATCATCAAGTGGAGAGATGACTGGTGGATTGGTTGGCTTTAATGGCCTTTCTGGATTCATCATTTCAAGTTATAATCACGGAAATATAGTGAGTGACTATGTATATACTGGTGGATTAGTTGGATATAATTCTGGTTCAATAGAAAAAGCGTACCACACAGGAAATATTCAATCTCACAGCAATTACGCTTCAGGTATTGCTGCCTTTAATGATGGTATCATTAAAGATGTATTTGCTGCTGGTAAGGTGTATGCTGTCAGCAACGCTGCTGGTATTGTGGTTGAAAACCAAGGATTGATTGACAATGCTTATTATGATGAATCAAAAATTTTAGATAGTAAAGCTTTATCAGGACTTGTTAAACCAACTTCAGCCATTCATGGCTTAAGTGATACAAACAATATTAAAGCTTTAAGTCATGAAGAAATGACTGGTTTATATAGTATTGGGACATATGATCATCAAATGCATTTTGATTATGATGAATGGACAGAAAGAAATGGTTATGATTTTGTGACTTATTATCCGGAATTAAATGACTTCCAATTATTAACCAATGAAACAATGGTTGAAGATTCTGTATTGTCAATTACATCAAGAAAAATCGAAGGTGAAGGAAGTCAAGACCAGCCATATTTAATTTATGATGAAGAAGATATTTTAACATTAAAAACATTTGTAGAAAACGAACACACTTTTGAAGGAAAGTATTTTAAAGTAGTGGATGGTGTTTCAACTCTTGATTTATCTAATCTTGAAGAAGCATTTACACCTATTGGTACAACACAGTTCCACTTTGGTGGTATTCTTGATGGAAATGGTGTAAATATCGTTTTAAACATGAATCAACCTATGGATGAATATATTGGTTTATTCCATACATTAGGATCTAGTGCTTTAATTAAAAAC
Organism: Mycoplasmatota bacterium; assembly: GCA_018622675.1. Lineage (GTDB taxonomy): Bacteria > Bacillota_I > Bacilli_A > Izemoplasmatales > Hujiaoplasmataceae > Hujiaoplasma. The sequence goes on along the minus strand of CP076020.1, from coordinate 960,440 downwards.
ATAGAAATATCAGGGTCTCTAGTGGGTCAATCATATGTGGGATCAATTGCCGGAAGAAACATGGGAACCATTGATCAAGTGATAAACTATGCATCAATCTCTAGTGTTGATGGTAATGATATTGGTGGTATCGTTGGTTACAACGAAGGCACTATTAAAAATGCAACAAATAAAGGTCAAGTAACGATGAATGGTACTTATGCTGGTGGTATCACCGGTCAAAACTCGGGAACCATTACAGATGCTTATAATAAAGCTGATATTACAGGTAACACTTCAATAGGTGGTATCGTTGGACGTAATTTAAATACCATTAAATATACATATAATACTGCCAATATCACCGGTTTAAATGTGATCGGTGGAATCGCTGGTGATAATATCTCTAGGATTGATCACAGTTTTAACCATGGTGATATTCTAGCCAAAGTTTCTACAGCAGGTGGTATTGTTGGTTCTATGCACCAATCATCTTCTAGTGCAGAAATTATCATTGCTTATAATACAGGACACATCAGAAGTGAAACCAGGTTATCTGGAGGTATTGTTGGTCATTTTGAGGCTGGTAGAATTTATGATACTTATAGTGGTGGCACTGTAGAAGCCTTATCTGATTTTGGTGCCATTATCGGACAACAACTCGGAGGAACCATCACACGATCATATTATGACTTTAATGCTTTAGATCATTTTGAAACAGACTTGAATAAACCAGAGAAAGCCATTGGTAATCAAGATGATTCTGATACGGTGAAAGGTTTATATCGTAGTCAAATGGCTGGACCAAATAGTATAGGTACACATACAACACAAATGAACTTTTATTATGGGGGTCAATTTTTACCGACGCCATCATATGATGAGTGGTCTTTCTTCCCTCAAATTAAAGCCTTTACAGAATCTGAAAATGCTGAGGTTGTCAGTGATTCATTAGAATCAGTCAGAGGTAAAACTTTTGTTTTAGGATCAGGTAGTAAAGAAGATCCATATATCATTGCTAATGAAAGTGATTTAATTGCTCTTGCTGAAACAACCAATAGTGGTAATGATTATACAGGTATTTATTTAAAAGTTTCTGATGATGTCAAAATATTAGATTTTACCAATACTGATATTTATAAATATATCGCTATTGGTGATGAAGATAATCCATTTAATGGTCATTTTGATGGTAATGGAACACACATAAAATTATATATTAACGAAAATAAGAATTATCAAGGTCTTTTTGGATATATGCAAGGTTCTGCTTATGTTGGTAATGTTTCTGTTTCAGGAGATATAATAGCTAATGATTATACTGGAGCTATAGCAGGCTATAATCTTGGTATGATTGAAAATGTTTATAATCAAGCGACAATCAAAGGTCATGATTATACCGCTGGTTTAATAGGATATCATTTAGGTACTTTAAAAAATGCATATAACCATGGAGAAATTATTGGTAACCAATATGTGGGAGGTATTGCAGGCTATGTTGATAGTGATATCAATTATACTTATAATACAGGCGTTATTTATGGTAAAAACGATGTAGGTGCTTTAGTAGGATTTTTAAATAGAGAATTAGTCACTCATAGTTATTATGACACAAGAATTCTAGGCGCTTATAGAAGTTATTCTAACTTAATTAAACCAGAACAAGCTGTTGGTAATTCAACAAATAGTGATACTGTTAAAGGTTTAGATAAAAACTTTATGACTGGAACCTCTGTCTTTGGCAGTGGTGATTTCAGTATGGATTTCTTAGATGTTTTGGATGTTTGGACAACTTCATACAATATAGATGATGAATCTTTCTATCCACAATTAAAAATATTTTCACGTTCGACTTCAGATGAGGTCAAAGCTTTGTCTAAAGAAAGTGCTCAAACAAGATTATATAAAATATTCTATGATTACCGTGGCGCGACAGCGGACGATGATATTGTCTATACCTATGCTATGGATGGGTATCATTACCAAAGTCCAGTAGGATTCAAATTTGGTTTTGAATTTACAGGTTGGTATTTTGAAGATGATGTATTAAATACATACAAATATACAAATGCCGATGGATTAAGCTTGAATGTATTTAATGCCAGTGAAGATATTTCTTTATTTGCGACTTGGGAAGTGGCAGAACATAAAGTTGAATTCATAGATGGTAATGGATTAGTTATAGACTCATTGATTGTTGATCATGGTGACATTGTAAGTGAAACCAGTATAATTCCTGAAAAAAATCCAAGTCGTACATCAGTATTCTTTTATGATGGCTGGGACTTTGATTTTAGTCAGATGATTCTAGAACCCACTAAAATCTATGCAAATTATATAGAAAAAGATAGGTATTACAAAGTTACATATTTAGACGGTGATGGAGAATTTTTTAAAGAAGTTAAAGTAGAATATGGTCAAACAACTGAAGCGGTAACAGATATACCAAGAAAAACTTATATCGATGATATTGCTTATAAGTTTACAGGCTGGGATTTTGATTTTTCTACAGAAATTACTGAAGATAAAAATATTCAATCAACCTTTACTGAAGTTGACCGCTATTACACTGTTCGCTTCTACGATGGTAATGATCAAGTCATAGACACTCAAACGGTAGAATATCTAGATAGAGCCCTTATCCCTAATATTAAAGTAAGTAAAGACCCAAGTGTTTCCCATACTTATGATTTTATTGGTTTTGAAGAAACGTACCTGTCTATAGAAGAGGATACAGATGTATATCCTGTCTTTAATGAAGAAATTAGAATGTATACCATTACATTTATGGATGGTAATGGAGAAATCTTCTCTACTCAAGAAGTCGCTTATGGTGAAAGTGCAGCTGAGCCTAGTGGTTTACCAAGAAAGAATGCGCATGATGAGATAGCTTATAAATTTATAGGTTGGAATTTATCTTATCAAGCAGTTGAAGATAATTTAATTATTATGGCTCAATTTGAAGAAGTTGATCGTTATTATGATGTGACATTCTTAAATGGTGATGGTCAAGTTATGACATCACAAGTCGTTGAATATTTAGATGAAGCTATAGGGCCTGATGAGATACCTTCTAAAGAGATGACAGTTTCTCATATATATGAGTTCATCTCTTGGGATCAAGATTATACAATGATTGAATCTGACTTAATACTTCATCCTGTATTTGATGAACAATTAAGACCTTATACTGTGACATTTATGGATGGTAATGGTGAGGTTTTTGAAACACAAGAAGTTTTATATGGTCAAGATGCTTTAAGACCAGAAGGTATTCCTAGAAAAGCTGGTCATGATGAAGTTGGTTATAAATTTACAGAATGGAGTGATTACAAAAATATTACAAGTGATCGTCTTGTAACATCTTCATTTACCCCTGTGGATAGGTATTATATTGTGACATTTTATTCTCATGATGGCAATACCATTTTAAGTTCACAAAAAGTAGAGTATGGTTACGGGGCAAGTGCACCAGTACCACCAATGAGAGAGCATGCTAATATTAATTATGAATATGTCTTCTTAGGTTGGAACCAATCATTTGATTTTGTTGAATCGAATTTAAATGTTTATGCTCAATATGAATCACGTTTAAAAACATTTAACGTTACTTTTATTAATGGTGATGAAACGACTACACAAGTTGTATCTTATGGACAAAGTGCCAGTGCTCCAACCCCATATAAAACAGGTAATGATCAAATTACATATAAATTTATTGAATGGGATAATGATTTTTCTTCTGTAACTGAAGATATCGTCGTCACAGCAATTTTCCAAGCAGAATTTGAATACTATACAGTTAATTTCTATAATGGTGATGGGTCAATCATGTCTAGTCAACAAGTCGTTCCTGGACAAGATGCAATAGAACCAAGTGATAGTCCCATCAAAGCCAAAACAATGGATAGTATCTATTTATTTACTCAATGGGATAAATTATTCAAAGAAGTTGATTCAAATTTAGATATATATCCAATATTTAATGAAGTAGACCGTTATTATACAGTAAACTTCTATAACGAAAATGATGTTTTAATTTCATCTCAAACCATTGAATATGGTGAAGATGCGATTGAACCACAAAAACCTTCAAAGGAACAAACGGAACAATATACTTACACTTTTAGTGCGTGGACTGAATCTTACCATTATGTAAATAAAAACTTAGATATATATCCTGTCTATGATCAAACATTAAGACAATATACAGTTACATTTATAGATGGAAATGACCAAGTGATTGAAACACAAGTGGTTGATTACGGACGTAGTGCGATTGCCCCGAGTCAAGCAACAAAAACACACACAGATGACATCTATTATATCTTTGATGGATGGGATCAATCATTTGCATCTATAAAAAGTGATATAATTGTTAAAGCTGTTTTTAGAGAAGTAAATCGTTATTACACAGTAACGTTTTATGATCAATATCATCAAGTTTTAGATGAACAAACGATTGAATATTTACAAGATGCCATTGATCCAATCAAAACATTGCCTTTCGAAGTGATTGATGACGACTTTATTTATGCCATTGTTGGATGGGATCAATCATTTAATAGCGTAACAAAGGATTTAGATATCTATGCTGTATATGATACAGTTGATCGTTATTATGATGTTTTGTTCTATCATGAAGATGGTACATTATTATCTAGTCAAGTTGTTGAATATGGACACGGAGCCATACAACCTGATGATCCTATAAAATACCCTAATGATACTTATCGATACGATTTTATAGGCTGGGATAAAGCGTTTGATTTTATTAATAAAGACTTAACAATCACAGCACAATTTAATGAAACATTAACCAAATTTGATGTTATTTTCTATGATGGCGATGGTCATGTCTTTGATCAACAAGTCGTTAACTATGGTGAGAGTGCAACAACACCAGATGGTATTCCTGGAAAATCACCAACAACAAATTTAATGTATGTCTTTAAAGGATGGAACATTGACTATAATGAAGTCACTGACCATTTAGAAGTACATGCGGAGTTTGATGAAGTAGTGAGAACTTTCTTAGTAAGGTTTGTAGATGAATTTGGGAATTTATTAAAAGAAGAATATGTCCCTTATAGTGAGGCAGCAACCCCACCAAGTCATTTTGATATTCCAGAATCCACTGATCAATATGATTTCTTACCTTATTGGGACAGAGATTTTGAAAATGTTTATGAAAATATGGAAGTTACACTTTTATTTGAAGAAAAACTAAGATCATATACTTATACTTTCTATGATGAATTTGGTGACATCATTAAAACAGTTACAGCTGAATATGGCTCAATCATTACTCCACCTATGGCGCCAAATAAAGCAATGACAGATAAATACACCTATGAATTTATAGGTTGGTCACCATTTATCGCTCTTGAATTAACAGGAGACGTTGAATATTATCCTGAATTTGAAGAGAGTTTAAGGTTATACACGGTGACTTATATAGATGGTAATGGAGATATCTTTGATCAAGTAGAAGTGCCTTATGGAGAAAGAGCGCCTTTACCTGAAGCGATTCCTAGTAAAGAATCTACAATACAATATTATTACGAATTTACTTATTGGCAAGTTGTGCCTGTTTCTGTAAAAAGAGATATGGAAATACCGGCTTTATTCAACCGCTTCTTACAAGAATACAAAGTTACTTTCATTGATGAAGATGGTAATATACTAAAACAACAAATGGTTGAATATGGTACAGGGGCAACGGAACCAGAAGAAAGTTTAGTTCCTGACAAAGCAGATACACATGAATATACATATACTTTTGCTGGATGGTCAAGACCATTTGGTAATGTTACAGAAGACATGATTGTACAAACTGTCTATATAGGTGTTCTAAGAACATATACTTATACATTCTATGATGATGACCAAGTGACAATACTTAAACAAGTCAGAGCACCCTATGGAGCAAAAATCATTGTTCCTGATTCACCAACAAAAGCAAGTACTGAATACATCAATTATGAGTTTATTGGTTGGGATAAGGTTGTCTCAGAAACACTCACAAGAGATATTAGTTATTATGCTAAGTATGAAGAACACGGAAGAACCTATAATGTTATTTTCTATGATGGTAACGGCTCTGTTTATGAAATTCAAGAAGTGACATATGGGCATAACGCTCAAATTCCTTCACCAGTACCTAGTAAAAACCATGATTCGATTTATGAATATGTCTTTAAAGGCTGGGTAGAAGATTTCACGAATATTACAGATGACTTGAAAGTATATCCAATCTTTGAGCCAAAGCTAAGAACATTTGATGTGACTTTCATTCATCATGATGGAAGTGAAACTGTCGTAAGCGTTGAGTATGGTCAATCAGCAGATACCAAAGTAGCAACCCCTTATAGAGATGGCTATCGATTTGACAAGTGGGATACAGATGTTACTTATATTACTGAAGATACAACCGCATACGCAAAATACATAGCTAATAATTACAATATTAATTTCCTAGGAGGAGACAATGTAGCTGGAACAATGGATTCAGTGATTGCTACTTATGACTCTGTTATTGATATTCCTGAAAACAGCTTTACTAAGGCAGGGTATTATTTTGCAGGGTGGAAATTAAATCCTGAGGATGATCAAGTCATTTATCTTGATCAAGATAAATTAAAATTACAAGATGAAGGTTTAGATTTATATGCAGAATGGATACCAATCGTTTATAGCATAAATTATCTATTAGATGGAGGTCAAGCAGTGAACCCAAGTAAATATACAATAGAAGATGAAGTTGTTTTGCAAGCTGCTTCTAAAGATGATTATAAATTCTTAGGCTGGTATGTTGTTGAAGTCATAGATAATGCTGATGGAACAACCACAACCACTTATGAAACACTTATTGAAGGTGAAGTTGTTCAAGTCATTGATCCAGGTCATATAGGCAATATAACCTTACAAGCCATCTATCAATACGATGGTTACATTCAATTAAAAGAAGAATCAACATTAGGCTTATTCTATGCAGATGTTGAAACAACAATTCCAATCTTTGAACGTGTTGAATACAATGAAGAAAACCCAGTTTACTTAATGGGGGTATTCTTGAATCAAACAATTGGAAACTTAAAAGAAAATTTTATTAACGATAACTTAGTCTTTATAGATAAAGACGGAAATGAATTACCAGATGATGAAGTAGTCGCTACAGGCTATCAAATCATTATTAGAGATGAGGAAGATGAAACAATGGTAAAAGATAGGATACATATTGTATTAAAAGGTGATACAAGCGGTGATGGAAGAATCACTGCAGTTGATACAAATATGTTTAAGAATCATATTAATGGAAGTGGACAAATGTTTGCTTCTAAAGTCCTTGCGGGTGATTTGAATGATGATGGAAGAATTACCGCAGTTGACTTAAACATTATTAAGAAACATATAAATGGTTCATTACTAATATATGATCCATCAGTTGATACTACTTTAGGAGGTGTTCAATAATGAAAAAAATAATTTTAACTCTAACCATAACATTGTTGGCTTCGATATTTTTATTTGTTAGTTTTAAAGAAAATAAAGTTGAAGCAGCAACACCGACTTATGAATTATATTTTGAAGAAATGGTAACAGGTCAATCAAATTTTTCTAGTCGTTCTGATCTAGAGGCGAACTTAAATGACGGAATGTTGATACTAACTCTAAATGCGAGATCATTAACTGGGTCTGATGTTAACTTATCAGCATTAGAACTTAATTTTAATGCATCGGGACCAATTGGTGGTATACAAGCAGTTCAGTCATCAGTATATAAAACTGATATGTTTGGTAACAGTGTATATAATTGGGATATTACCATGGACGAAAGTATGTTAAGTATGTATGTATTACCAAACGAAATAGATAATGTTGCTATATCACCTTCTGGAACTTATATAGCAATGTTAGCTTTAGCATATGATCAGACAAACACTGAAGAGATTTTTTCTTATGATATGGTATATTCTGATTCAGCATATACTGATGGTGATGTCATACAAATGGCTGAGAGTGATTTTACCCTTCAATCTTTTCAAGTTGGGGATCCAACAGCTGAACCTTCAGCAGAGATAACAAATTTGGAAGTATCAGGTCAGTCAGGTACAACTTATTATAATTCATCCATCTTACCAGATCCTGATTCGGCAAATATTACAATTACTTATCAAGATTCTTTAAATCAACTTATGATAAATCCAACATTAGCAAGTCCAACTGCAACTGTTAGTTATAGTGGTAAGAGCTTATCTTATGTCGACGGTGATGTAATCACATTAACTGTCTCTGATACTGACGGAACGACAACTGTAACAGAAAACTATATGATTAATGTTAATGTTACACCACCAAAGGCAGAAAATATTCTAAATGGTTTAACAATCAATAAAGGACACATATCTCCGGCATTTAGTTCAGATATAACATCTTATACAGTTAACTTAGATTATAGTGAAACAGATTTATTATTAACAGCTTCTGTGAATCCAGATGACTTATCAACTTTAAATAAAACAGAGTATGATGAAACATTTCCAGTAGGTACAACTACAAGAGAATTTATTGTGACTGCTGAAGATGGAACAACTAAAACATATACAATTAATGTTGTACGTTCAGCAGCTTCAACAGATTCTAGTATTTCAGAATTATATGTAGATGGTCAATTACAAGTTTCAGATGATGGAACATCATACTTACATACACTAGATGAATTAGATTCGAACTTTAATTTTAAAGTTATAACAAGTAATGAATATGCAGAAATAGAATATAAATTATCTAGTGATACTTCATATAGTTCTTTGATTAATAATACAAACTCACCAAACTTTCCTATTGATAATAATCAAACACTTACTTATGATATAAAAGTGACTGCTCAAGATGGTAGTTCAACAATATATAATTTAGAAGTAGCTAGAAGCGCTTCAACAGAAACGGCTTTAACAAAAGTTGAAATTGAAGAGGGTCTAAGTAAAAAAACTTTAAGTCCCCAAAATGGAATTTATGAATACATTCTAACAAATTCAGGTGAAAGTCTAATTTCAGTAAATACTGAAATTTCAGACTATGCTTCTGTAAAAATATTAGATCCATTAGGTAATGAAGTGATTAATGGAGAAATAGCTATTGATAGTTTATCTGAAGATACTCACCAATTTCAAATTGTTGTCACTGCTCAAGATGGTTCTACTGAAGAAGTATATCAATTAAATGTGGTGAAAAAATCATCTGCTAAAGATATAGTAGAAATTATAGTTAAAGATAGTGATTATAATGTTATTGAATTACCAGAAGGAGATGAAACTTTTAATTCTTCAACCAATACATATTTATTTATTTTTGATTATTCATATAATAATGTTAGATTTGAAATAGAGTCTTCACCTTTATCAAAAATTACTACAGTTAGTTCATCATTTGTATCAACGTCAGATAATTTTGGCTATGTGGATGTAACCTTATCTAGCACATCTACAAGTATTACTTTTAACGTGGAAGCAGAGGATGGAACAACTAAACAATACACTTTAACTTTTAGAGAAAGACCCGCTGATTCTACTAATACTTTAGATGATCTACAAGTTGATGGTATGACTATTAATGGATTTAACTCTACCAAGTTTAGTGACTATGATCGTATTATTTTACCTGGTAATACAACATCAGTTTATGTTGAGGGTATCATTAATGCAGATGTAAATTCTACCATCACATATAATGGTTTAGATTCTAAACAAATATCACTTGTGCGTGGTGAAGTAAAAACTGTCAATATTAAAGTAACCGCTGAAGATGGCTCGTTTAACACTTATACTATAGAAATAGTGGCGGCCAATGAAAATAATGAAATAGAGAATATTATCTTTAGTAATATTAATTTTACCTTTAATGCAGAGGTCACTGAATATAACTATTCAGTAGATTATATTTATAATAGTACAAATATTAGCGTTATAACTCCAACAGGTGCCAACTCTGTTGTCTTTGGTGATGGCTCGAAAGTTTTAGAAGAAGGATTAAATACCTTTAAAGTATATGTAGAGTCAGAAGCCGGTATTCAAGGAACAGAGTATACATTTAATATCACAAGAAAGGCAGCCCGTAGCGATAAACAATTGATTTCTTTATCAGTAGGAACTGCTTCACTAGTGCCTGAGTTTTTATCTGGAATATATTCTTATGATGTTAGAGTCGATGAGTCTGTAACTGAAGTATTAATTTCTGCAACAGTTCCTGATAATGGTTCAAGTATTATTTCAGGAACAGGAACAGTTTCATTACAAAGTGGAAAAACTAAGACTGTTGATATAGTCGTTCAAGCAGAAGATGGAACCAAACAATCATATACAGTTAATATTCTAAGAGCAAATGATATTAACACTTTTGATAAAGTAACCATTGATGGTATTGACTATTTACCAAGTGACTTTAATGCTTCCAATGAGCTTATATTACCTGAACAACCTTTTTCCAATAAGGAAATCGTTGTGAGTGTTCAAAAAACTGATAGTTTTTCAACAACTACTATCATGCCTTCATTGAATTTAGACAATGAATGGCTATTAAATGAAGGGTTAAATACTTTAACATTTTATGTAACATCTCAAGCTGGAACAAAAGGTCAAACCTATAAAATTATTACCAATCAAACTTCACCAAAAACAAATAATGATTTACATTCATTAGAAGTTCTATTGAACGGAGAAGACTTATTAATCGGAGACAATGAATTTGCATTTGATAAGTATAATTACTCACTAAGAGTTGATAATGATGTTAATGATATTCGAATTAATGCTACTGTTAATACAGATGACCGTTCAAGTATCTCAGGAGATACAGGAAATATCACTCTTTCATTCGTGACGATGATTTATACAGTAACAGTCACTGCAGAAGATGGTTCTGAGCAAGATTATAATATTGAAGTTATAAGACAAAACAATAACAACAATATTACCGATATTGAGTTTTCTGGATATGAAGATGTTATTTATGATCCTGTAAGTTATACTTATGACTTAGGAAATGTAGCCTACAGTGTTTCTTCATTAGATTTAAGTGTTTTATTAGAAGATGCAAGCGCAGATATCTATGTTAACAATAAATTAGTTTCTCAAAGTTCTACAGTTAACTTAATCGAAGGATTAAATACGATTGAAATATATGCACAATCTGAATATGGAACAAAAGGGAATGTTTATACCTATACAATTGAAAGAAATGTTGCACAAAGTAAAGCCGATTTATCTGACTTACAAGTATTAGCAGATGGCACAGATTTATTAGTTGGAGACTTGATTTTTAATCCAGAGACACTCATCTATGAACTTAGAGTCGATAGAAGTGTAAGTTCAGTGTCTATCAATGCAAGTGTAAATCTTGACGATCAATCTACATTGAGTGGAGATACAGGAAACAATCCCTTGTCTGCAGGACTCAATGCCTTTAGAGTGACAGTAACCGCAGAAGATGGGACGACTAAAAATACATATTTAATTGAAGTGACTAGAGCCAATGATAATCATCAAATTACAGATATAACAGTTGATGGTCATTCAATTGGATTTGATCCACTTACCAATACATATACTTTAGATCCAGTGGATTTTACAGTCAATGACATTGATATCCAGGTAAGCTTAGAAGATTCATATGCGACAGTAAATTTACAAGGTGTTCAAAGCTTAGTTGATGGGCAAAATACATTTAATATCACAGCAACTTCTGAATATGGAAGTGTAGGAGAAACTTATACAATCTCTATTTATAAAGAAGCTGCCAATAAAGGCAATCTATTAGAAAGCTTAGAATTATTGGTTGATGGTGTCAATGTGCTTGTGGATGACCAAGCATTTATAGCTACTAAAAATAACTATGAAATTAGAATTGATAATCATATTAGCGAAGTATTACTAAGTGCAAGCGCACCTGAAGGCGATCGTTCTACCATTTCTGGTGCAGGATTAAAAACATTAAGTTCATCATCTGAAGTATTATCTGTTAAAGTAACAGCTGAAAACGGTGATGAAAATATCTATAACATAACCATTATTAGAAAAAATGATAACAACAATATTACCGATATTGAGTTTTCTGGATATGAAGATGTTATTTATGATCCTGTAAGTTATACTTATGACTTAGGAAATGTAGCCTACAGTGTTTCTTCATTAGATTTAAGTGTTTTATTAGAAGATGCAAGCGCAGATATCTATGTTAACAATAAATTAGTTTCTCAAAGTTCTACAGTTAACTTAATCGAAGGATTAAATACGATTGAAATATATGCACAATCTGAATATGGAACAAAAGGGAATGTTTATACCTATACAATTGAAAGAAATATCGCACAAAGTAAAGCCAATTTATCTGACTTACAAGTATTAGCAGATGGCAATAATTTACTAGTTGGAGATTTGATTTTTAATCCAGAGACACTCATCTATGAACTTAGAGTCGATAGAAGTGTAAGTTCAGTGTCTATCAATGCAAGTGTAAATCTTGACGATCAATCTACATTGAGTGGAGATACAGGAAACAATCCCTTGTCTGCAGGACTCAATGCCTTTAGAGTGACAGTAACTGCAGAAGATGGAATGACTAAAAATACATATTTAATTGAAGTGACTAGAGCCAATGATAATCATCAAATTACAGATATAACAGTTGATGGTCAGTCAATAGGATTTGATCCAAGTGTGACTGAATATACACTTGACCCAGTCACTTATGATGTTACAAGTCTTGATATTGCTTCAATATTAGAAGATACTTATGCAAGTATCAATTTTGAAGGTGCTTATACACTATCTGAAGGTATGAATACTATTGAAATATTTGCGACAAGTGAATTTGGAACTAAAGGTAGTGTTTACAGGGTTTTAGTAGAGAAATATAGTGCAAATTCAAATAATTTATTAGATCATTTACAAGTATTAGTCAATGGTGTTGATCAGTTGACTGGAAGTCAATCTTTCGACCCATTAACGAATATTTATCATTTAAGGGTAGATAATGATATCACACAAATTGAAATTCTAGCTGATGTTCTTGAATCAGATCGTTCAACTTTATCAACAAGTCAATTAGGCCTTAAAAACTTAATTGCGGGTACTAATAATGCATTCAAAGTGACTGTAACTGCAGAAGATGGTAGTGAAAATCATTATGAAATTAACATCAGTAGTGAAAATAATAATTATAATATTTCTGATATATTCATCGACCAAGTGAATACGGTTACTTTTGATCCGAATGTTTATACTTATGATTTAGGCAATCTTTCATATAGTCAAAAATCAATTGACTTCTCAGTACTATTAGAAGATCCAAGCGCAACACTAAGAATTAATGGAAAAACTGTTGAAAATACAAGTAACCATATATTAAATACTGGATTAAATACCTTTGTTATTCAAGTTGAATCTGAATATGGTGAATTTGGACCTGAATATGTATATACAGTGACTCAAGAAGAAGCTATGTCAAATGCAGACTTACTTGATTTACAAGTCCTCTTAGATGGGCAAAATTTGTTAATCGATGATTTAGCCTTTGATCCGACACAGCTTATTTATGAATTAAGAGTCAATAGAGATGTTGAATCAGTAGACATATTAGCATTTTTAGATAGTCAATATCATTCGAGTTTATCAGGAGAAACAGGTAGTAAACCACTTGATATTGGTAAAAATACTTTTGATATTCATGTGACTGCTGAAGATAAAACAACATCAAAAACATATCGTCTTGTCATTTATAAGAATAACGATGATGCAGGTATTACAGATATCCAAATAGATGGAGTGACTTTACCTGGATTTGATCAATCAACCATAAGTTATCAAATGATTCCTTATGATTTTGATGTTCATTCTGTAAATATTACAGCAACTACCTCTGATCCATATGCTAGTCTTGTTGGAACTGGTCATATTACTTTAGTAGATGGGATAATGGTTGTAGAAGTATATGCAGTATCAGATTATGGTAGTGTAGGACAAGTGTATAGCATTCAACTAGAGCGTAAAGCTGCTTTTTCAGATACAAGCTTACAAGATTTAGTTGTCTATGATCATGAAAATAATGTCTTATCTTTTGAAGAAGGACCATATAACAAAAATATTACAGGTTATACATTAAAGTTAGCTTCTGACGCTACTTTAACAGAAATTGATATCCAAGCTTTATTAGTCAATAGTGACAAACAAACTTTAGAAGGTCACCGCGGTTTACAAACATTAGCCATTAAAGAAGATGGCACGATTAACCAAACCTTCTCTGTCACTGTTACTTCGGAATCAGGAGACCAACAAACATATTCAATAACTGTCTTAAAAGGGACTAATTTAAGTTCAGATGCTTCAATTAATCGTGTGACATTAACCGATACTGATGGTAATTCTTATTTATCATTTAATGCCTTTGAAGCATTACAAGATGATGTCATTTTAGATTACAATACATCAATTATAAATTTAAATATTATTCCTAATGATCAAAATGCAACTGTTGTTGGTAATGGAACTTTCACAATTAACCCAGACCAAACAGCAACTTTAAAATTCAAAGTCATTGCTCAAGATGGAACCACTGAATCATTAGAATATTCTATTAATGTCCATCGTCAAGCACCAAGCAGTGACAATACACTCGCGTCTTTAGAAGTTTTAAATAACGGTATTGATTTATTAATTGATAACAATGCTTTTAGTTCTAGTAAATATACCTATACATTAAAAGTAGATCGTAGTGTAGAAGTATTGGATATTCAAGCCATAGCTAATCATTCAGGAGCTAAAATTACTGGTGATATTAACCAAGTATTATTAGTTCCTGGTTTACAACAATTAAAAATCTTTGTCTCTGCTGAAGATGGTAGTCAAAGAACTTACTATATTAATGTTGAAGTAGTCAATACCGATATAGAAATTATTTCATTAAGTGTTGATAGTTTTGATATTGGTTTTGATCCTTTAATCAATCAATATGATTTAGGAGATATTTCTTCATCAATTGAAACTTTAAACATTAAAGCGATCATTCCTTCATCGTCTTATGGGACATTATCAGGAGATTTAGGTCTTGTTCAATTAGACTATGGCTTAAATATATTTACTGTAACAGCCACATCTGAAGATCAATCTCAGACAGTGACTTACCAAATATTTGCGAATAGATTAGAGCCTGACAGCAATAATTATTTATCAGATTTATATGTCACTGATGGTGAGTATCGTTTGCCTTTTAGTGAAGCAGTATTTAACAAAGAAACTAATTTTTATCAAATTATTCTAGATAAAACATCGAAAGTTGAATCTATTGAAATCTTTGCGACAGCTGAAAATGGAAGTATTCCAAGCGGAACTGGACGTCATTTATTAACGTCTGTAGCTGGTGTGATTCACAATGACTTCTATGTCAGTGTGATGGCAGAGAATGGAGAAGAAAATGTCTATCAAATACAGGTTATCAAAGCTGATTCTAGTGATTTAAGTGCAGATACCGAAATTAAAGATTTAACGATTTCTACATCTGACAATGATTATGAAGTCTTATTTGATGGCGATATCATTAAACAAGAAGCGATTATGCTTGATTATAAAGAATCATCATTCTTTGTTGATGTGATTGCTGGAGATAGAGCGACTATTTATGGAAATACTTTATATAAACTTCAACCTGGAGAAACAAAAACTGTTGAATTCTATGTTGAAGCTGAAAACGGTGATTTATCACCAACATATTCTATCCAAGTGACTAGACCTTTACCGGATGCTAATAATACACCTGATCGTTTATATGTATTGGTTGATGGTGAAATAGTTGAACTAGATGTTCATGAAAACTATCATGTCATAGATATTCCAGATAACATTGGTTCTATTGGCATTGAAGCTGAAATTACTGATAGCCAATATATTATGGGCACTGGAAGCAAAACCATTACAAAAGATAATCAAAAATTTTATGTCGTTGTGACTGCAGAAGATGGTACTCCAAATGCTTATACTATTGAAGTTGATCAAAAAAGTGATAATGCAACATTAAAATCAATCATGATTAATGGTGTTGAAATGTTTGGTCATTTTAAAGGCAATTATTTAACTTTAGATGAAGTTTTATTTGAAACTGAAATCTTAAATGTGATGGCAACACCATCTCATTCTCATTCATCTGTCACAGGTGATGGAGAAATTTTATTAGAAGTTGGAAGAAATATTATTGAAATTTATGCAACTTCAGAACTTGGAACTAAAGGTGATGTTTACACTATTGAAATAACTAGAGGGCAAGCTTCAAGTGATGCAAGCCTAAGTGAACTTATTGTCAAAGATAACACAAGTAAAGAGATCATCCCTTATACCTCGGTTTTTGATCCAGAAGTTAATAAATACACCATTGCTTTGACGATGGAAGATGATATCCAAGAAATATTCATTCAAGCAAGTGCCAATAGTGCTTATATTCAAAGCATAGAGGGGCAAGGTGTTTATACTTTAAAAACAGCATCAGCTGAAACTACAGAAATATTTACCGTTAAAGTTGTAGCTGAAGATGGAAGTATTAATCGTTATGAAATTCATGTCACACGTGAAGTTGATCCTGAAGATGATGTTACCATTGATCGTTTATCATTGTTTGGTGAAAGTGACAATTATTTAGGAACAAGTGAAAGAGCCCTGAATGATTTTACAATGAGTCAAGCAGATTATTCTATCAGTGTGCCTTATCATTTATCAAACCTTTACTTATCTATAACTAATCTTAATGGTGCTAGTATTCATGGTGATGGAACACATACTTTAAATGATGATGTCACTGTTATTGAATTTTATTTAACATCAAAAAGCGGAAATGTTACTGGAGAAAAATATACCGTGACTATTACTAAAGAACCCGCAAGTTCTGATCATTCGCTTGAAGGTATATATGTAGATGATGCTTTAATTGAAGACTTTGATCCTGAAGTATATTTATATGAAATCGAAGTTTCTTATGAGGATGTTTCATCAATTAATGTTCAAGCAATTGCTAATCATCCACAAGCAAATGTCATAGGTGATTTAGGTGATGTTGATTTACAAGCGGGAACAAATACTATCAATATTAGAGTCGTGGCTGAAGATGGTTCTTTAGTGACTTATAAACTATTGGTATCAAGATTAAGTACAGACGCTGATCTAGATGATTTATTTGTTTATGACCATGATTTAAATTATACATTTGATCAAGGACGTATACGTTATGAATTAACTGTGCCATATACAACAGAATTTGTTGAAATTGGTGCTGTTGCTAATCCACTAGCATCGATCATGAATACAGGTATAAAATACCTAGAAGTAGGAATGAATACTTATGAAGTTTATGCTATTTCTGAAAGTGGATTAAAGGGAACTGTATACGAAGTACATATTACTCGTGAAGAAGTTTCTTCTGATTCATCATTGAAGTCCTTAACAATACGTGATGCTGTCAGCAATGATATAATTCAATATGGTCCTGAATTTAAACCAGGAACTACTGATTATGTCATCATCTTAGATGATACTTCAAGCGTAAACTCATTAATGATTGAAGGGATAGCTAATGACGAGTTTGCCTCAGTTGGTGGCAATGGTTATAAGGTTTTAAAAGCAAAAGTTGATGGTAATTACCATAATATATTTGAAGTGACTGTTAGGGCACAAGATTTATCGACAACAACTTATACAATCAGTGTTTATAAAGATGTTGATTTATCTAATAGTACTCAAATGAATGATCTTTCATTAACCGCAAGTAATGGTCAAGTATACTTAGGTACAGAAAATGCTCAAATGCAATTCTCACCAAATATATATTATTATGAAATTACAGTCCCTTATAATGTCAATTCAATGACATTAAGCATTGATACAGAAACAGCTACGGCTTATGGTATTGGTACAAAAATATTTGTTGATAATACCATCCAGTTTGAAGCTTATGTCGTATCACAAAGCGGACAAAATTATACTGACGAATATATCATCCTTGTTCACCGAGAAGAAGCTGTTGTTGAAAATCAACTAAAAAATATTTATGTTAATGGTGATAAAATAGATGGCTTTGATCCCGAACAATCTTATTATGAAATTGATATACCTTATTTATCAACTGATAAAGTGATTATTTCTGGAGAAGCCTTAGATGCATCATCAAGAATTACGGGTGATATTGGTACTCATGATTTAGAAGAAGGTAAAAATGTTTATCAAATCAATGTGACTGCACAAAATGGTGAAGTGAATTCATATACAGTGGCTATTAATTATTTGAATGCAAATGCTTATTTAGAGGACTTGCAAGTGATTAATCCTGAAACAGAAAAATCTTATCCATTTACCTTTAACCCAGAAACATTTGAATATACTATTAATGTGGGAAAAAGTGATGCAGAAGTGATATTAGCTGGTCGTGCACAAGATCAAAATAGTGCAGCTATTATTGGACTTGGTCGTTATGAGATTAATGAGTATGGTAATACGGCAGTTATCAATGTCATTGCTTCAGATAATAAAACAACCTTGTCTTATACAGTGAATATTGTTAGAGAAGAATTACCATCAAACAATTCAAAATTAAAAAGTTTAAGTGTTGGTGGACAAAATTTAGCCTTTAATCCTGATACTTTACAATATGAGTTAACTGTTAATGATTCAATCAATGACTTAGATGTATTCGCAGAAACAGAATGTCCTGATGCAATTCTTAGCATTAGTGGTCAAGATGATATATCAGTAGGTAAAAATGTTGTTTTAATTGAAGTTCAAGCAGAAGATGGCACTCAATCTATTTATCAGTTAATGGTCCATAAAGATGCACAACCTGATAATTTCTTAACCATGTTATTAATCATTTCATTATTGGTTTGGATTATTACAGTATTAGTGATCTTAATTAAATCACAAAGAGAACGTAGACATTACAAAAAAAGTATTATCAAATAGGAAGGAATAACGATGACATTAATGACAAGCTTACAAAGAAATATATTAGCATTTGCACTTATTATTATCTTTTCTATTATGATATATGTGCTATGGCTATGGATAAAGAAAGAAAGAAAACACGCGATAGAAACAAAATTTATTGTCTTGGATAATATTATTACTTATAAAAAGATGAAAGAACTTATCCAATATAAGATCCATCAAAAAGGAGAAAACACATTTTTCTCCTTGATGATGGTTACCATTGATCATTTTGATCAAATATTAGATTATACGGATTCAAACGCTACAACGGAATACATTCAACGCGTAGGTAAATTACTAGAGATGGTATTGCCTTTAGGTTCTAAAATGGCTCAAACTGATGAAAGAGAAACCTTCATTATCTATATGCCAGAAATATATGAACACGATGATTTTTTAGACATTGCCAATCAGTTTAAAATGATGGCAGAACGTAGAATTGAGTTGGATCAAGGTGTCCATATTGAAAAATCAGCGAGTCTCGCTTTGATTGCTTTTCCTGAACATGATGAAACTTTATATGGTTTAATTCAAGGTTTACAATCAACCATATATCATGTTAAAAAACGTGGTGGTGGACATATTCAATTTTATAGTGCGGATATGTTAGAAGAAAAAAATAATTACGAAGCTTATCAAAAATTAAAAAAAGCGATTAAAGATCAGTCTATAGAAATGTTATTTAAACCTGTGTTTAGTAAAAAGACTTTACATATGTCTGGTGTTGAAATTGATTTAACATGGCATAAAGAAAACGAAAAGGAACATTATCGGGAGTTTATGCCTAAACTAGAATCTTCCAATGATTCATATTGGTTTGGTTTATGGATGTTAGAAAAAGCACTATCTAGTCATATATCAATGATTGGTCTTAACCAAAGACAAAGCTATGAGTTAATCATGCCTGTGGGTGTTAGACAGTTTGAGAATGAAATGATATCACATGATATAATCCATGTTCTTGATAAGTATGAGTTAGAAACAAGTCAAATGGTTTTAAAAATTGTTAATCCTATGCAAGTTAATCAAGAAATACAGTTTATTAAGACTCTTATTGAATTACAAAGTTACGGAATTAGATTAGCTCTAGATATCAATAGAATTGATGATCACTTATATTATTTACTCAATGAATATAAAATTGATATGATTTTCATTGACCAAGAGTTATTAACAAAAAAACATGATAAATCTGTTGAAGTAGAAGAGTTATTGAATTATGCCATTGCTAATCAAATGGATATGATTGCGACTGAAATCAATAACAAAGATCAAGTCTATAAACTTGATGACCACTTTAATATGATACAAGGGCCATTTTGTAGTGTTCCTTTGAATAAAGACCAATTGCTAGATCATTTAAATATGAAGTTGGATATAGAATCATGAATGTTAAATTAAGGAGTTATACATATGGAACAATTTTCTAAATGGTATATAGAATTTTTTCAAAAATTATTAATGGACATAGGTCATATATTAGGAGGGTTTTTCACCGGTCTTTTTGACTTGCTAATACGTAATCCTCTAAATTATATGAGGGATTTCTTTATAGCCTCAAGAGCTTTTGGTCTTTTTGATTGGGTAGTTGCCATATTAGCATTAATCATCACTTTGATTATGTTTGCGGCTATATTGGTTTTATTCTATCAGTTGATTAAACGTTATTTCCGTTTTGTTAAGATTGAAAGACAAAAATCAGAATTAATGTATGAAATATCAAATCTGAATTCAAAAGTCACTACACTTGTTGATGAAAAGAATGCTGTTGTTGCCTTATCGGGAACTAAAAAAGCAAACGCTAATAAACTTACTAGCAGTGTTAATCAATCTTCAAATGCTAAAAAACAAATGGGCCGCTTTGTTAAATTAGTTCAAGTTGATGAGAAATACAAATATTCAACTTTAAACATTCAAATGCAAGAAGAAGAAAAAATTTCTTTAAAAGACATGGTGAAAAGATTTGTTAATTTTTCAGCGTCTCAGTTAAATCTTTATTATACAGAAAAGACTGTGGCTATTTTTCTAGCAGGAATGGCTGCTTCTAAAACAATGATTTTAGAAGGTATCTCTGGTACAGGTAAAACATCTTTACCTTATGCCTTTGGTAAGTTTTTCCAAAATGATGCAGATATCATTTCTGTTCAACCATCTTGGAGAGATCGCTATGAAATGATGGGTTACCTAAATGAGTTTACCAAACGCTTTAATGAAACAGATTTCTTAAGAGCTATCTATGAAGCAAGTTATAGAAACGACATTACTTTTGTTGTTTTAGATGAAATGAACTTGGCTAGAGTAGAATATTACTTTGCAGATTTCTTATCATTACTTGAGATGCCTAGTGCATCTGAATGGTTATTAGATATTGTGCCTGATCAAAAGGTTGGAGATCCCCAACATTTAGACAAGGGTAAACTATTGATTCCACAAAATATATGGTTTGTCGGTACGGCCAATAAAGATGATTCAACATTTACTATTACAGATAAGGTTTATGATAGATCTGCTTCTATTGAAATGAATGATAAAGCAGTTCCTATACATGCACCACATACTGAAGGTATCCATGTCACACATGAATACTTATCTGATTTATTTGAACAAGCTAAAGATACAAACACTATTTCACAAAAAACATTAGATAACTTAATTAAACTAGATGAATTTATCACTGAAAAATTCGAAATTACTTTTGGTAACCGTATTATGAAACAAATCATGGTCTTTTTACCGACTTATATGGCTGCCGGCGGCAATGAATTAGACGGATTAGATTATTTAGTAGCTCGTAAAATAATCCGAAAATTCGAATCATTAAATTTACCATTTTTACAAAAAGAAATGGAAGAATTAATCATGATTTTAGATAAATTATTTGGAAAACAAGCCTTCGAAGATTCTAAAAAAATGCTTAGAAAATTCATGAAGCAATTGTAAGGATGATATATAATGAAAAAGAAGTTTGATATCAACAATACTCAAAACCACATTACTAATTCGTTTCAAGAATTAGTTGATAAAACTGATTTTCCATCACATTTTTTTGAGTCTTTTTATAAAGGGCAAAGAGAAATATATCAAAAAGAATTTACACAAATAAAACTTTTTGATGAAAAATGGATAAGAACCATAGAAGCCTACTATCCAAGTTTATCAACAATTAGTAAACGTCTAAAATCAACATTGAAATATCAAGAGGAAATACTTCCTATTGAAAAAACAAAAAAAGTAGGGCCAAGAGCGATTAGACATTTGTCTAGTCATTCTGAATTTATTAGAGATGTTGATGAAGATGATGAAGTGATACCCTCAAAGGTTTTATCAGATCAATCTGAAATTGATTATGGTATTTATGAAAACAGATTTGTTGCGACATTAATTTCTAGATTAGTTTCTTTTATTTCTGAAAGATTAAAGATTATTGAAGAAGAATTACAAGGACAACGCGACACCCATCTGTCTTATAAAAGTGAATTTGAATTTACTGATATTGATTATGAAATATCTATTGATGTAAAACAAAAAGAAAAAATTAATAAGCGTAAAGCCAGCGAGCATAATCAAAATATATATGAACGTGCTCAACATTTGTTTAAATTAGTAAATCATCTAAACAATAGTGATTTCATGAGAATCATGAAAAAATATAAGCCTGTAACAGCGCCTATTATGAAAACACAAATCATCTTAAAAAACCCTGATTTTAAAAATGCATATTTATTATGGTTGTTTTTAGATAAATATTATATTTTAGATTATCATTTGGATACAAAAACTGTGAATAAGCGTTTTAGCAAAGATTATTCTGAAAGTATTGACAATACCATGTTAATGTTATTTTCATCTTTCTTTTCCAATGATCACGCTAATTTAGACGGTGAATCTCTTGGTAAAGCTAAATATCGTTCTAAAAAAGCTATTCAAAGAAAAAAAATAGAAGATGATTTTATTATTGATCCCTATGTATATGAAGTTGAACCTCATTTAGCCAATGAATATTTCTTAGAGAAAAACAAAAGAATATTTAAAGATGTTTATAAAAAATCAATAGAAAATGGATACAATTATACCATTGGATTGAAAAATGCCTTGACTCAAAGTCTAAAGATTACCAATGATATATACACATCATTTTTTGAAGTTGATCAAGACCAAGATGTTTTTGATCGTTTACTTCAAGATGATGACCCTATAAAAGATTTGGATGAAGCCTATAATAAACATAAAATCGCAAGAATTATTCGTGAAGTCAAAGAAAAAGATTATAAAGAAGCCATTAAACTTGAAAAGAAATGGCAACGAAGCGTAACAAGTAAACAAAAAGAAATGATTTCTTATGAGAAGAAAGTTCAGTCTCAAAAATTACAAGATACCATTGATAAAATAAAACAAAATTACAGTGAAGAATATAATACTAAGAAGCGTAATCAACTTAAAGAAAAAGAGATTATGGCACGTGACCAAAAAGAAGAACTCAACAGATATACTAAGAAGTTACAAGACCAATTGAAAAAAGAAAAAGTTAAACTTAAAGAAAAAGAAAGACAAAAATTAGCCAAGGAAAAAGAAAGATTAAAGAAAATTGCGGATGATAAAAAAGCAAAACAACGTGAGAGAATTAAAAAACAAAAAGAAGCTTTAAAGAAAAAACTCATGGATAAAAAAGCCAAGCTTCGAGAAAAGAACCAAAAGAAATTGGCTGAAGAAAAGGCAAAGGCTAAAGCGCGTCTAAAGAAAAAAAAGTTGATTGAACAAGAGAAACAAGAAAAGATCATCAAAGAAGATAAAGATAAGTTAATTAGCGAAAATTTAAAAATCAAACAAGAAATTCAATCCATTGAAAAAAAATTATAAATTATCTAAAAAAGGACTTTTATTAAGTCTTTTTTTAATTGTATATTTTACTGATTTCAATAATTAAAACCATATGATTTTTCTTAAGCTTAGTCTTGTTATATACTAAGAATATATATTCAGAGTTTTTTCTAAAGGGGAAGTTCAAATGATTAAAAATATAGATGTTTTTATCAATCAAATAGACAAAAAAGATCATCAAGATAAATTTAGAAAATTAATTGACTGGATCAATTTAAATTATCCACAATTAGAAAGTCATATCAAATGGAATCAACCTATGTTTACAGATCATGGGACATATATTATTGGTTTTAGTGTTTCAAAAAAACATATAGCCATGTCTCCTGAACAAAAGACACTTCATGTATTTAAATCAGCTATAGAAAAAGCTGGTTATGACTACGGTAAAATGATTATTAGAATTCCATGGACAGAAAAAATTGATTTTTCTTTGATCAAACAACTCATTGATTATAATATTGAAGATAAAAAAGATATCCATACATTTTGGAGACAAGATTCATAAACACTGATATTGTTTTTAGAGAATATGTTATAATAAATTAAAAGATTGATTTTTACTAAAGCATACTAAAGATACGAGGATGAATGATGAAAAAATATTATATTTATTTTTTAAAGACAACAACATTATTAGCAAGTTTACCTGTGCTTTTCCTTTGTTTGTATTATTTTCCTATACTGTTTGTTGAAGGAAGTAAAAGTGATTCGGTCTATGTTCCTTACTTATTTATGATTATGATAAGTTTTTATTTGATGGCTGTCCCATATTTTATGAGTTTGATTGAAACATTTAAACTTTTAATCAATACCAATAAAAATGAATTTTTATCACAACTATCTATACAATCTTTGAATAAGATTAAGTATATGGCTTTTTGTATATCCATTATTTTCATGATTGATTTACCAGTTATTTATTTCATCGCAAATATGGATGATGCACCAGGATTAATTTTATTTGGTGGGTTTTTTGTTTTATTGAGTTTAACTATTGGTGTTTTTAGTGGTCTTATTAAAAATATAATTAAAGATAACTTACACCAACAAAAATAAAAGGAGGAAAAAAATGTATAAAAAATTAAAAGATGTTTTACCTGTACTTATAATAGTATTTGCTGTATTAATAGCTTTAATGATGGTCTTTAATGTGTTAAGTACAGAAGAAGGAGACAATATCATGAATGGTTTCACTGCTATCTTTGGTGGCGAGGTTGCTTCCATAGGTGATTTTGCAAGCGTAGATGTGGAGTTTAGTTTTTATAATTTTCTAGCTTTTGTTCTTCCAGCTATTTTGGGTATTTTACTATTTGTTTTAAGTAAGGGATCTAAAGAAAAATCACTTGTTGGATTAATGTTTAATGTCATTATCTTAGCGGCCTTTATTTTCTCATTAGTCATTTTTGCTAATTTAGGAGCTTATACTGAAGGTTCAGCTTCTGCCTTTGGGGGAACTGTAAATTATACCTATGAAGGTTCTAGTCTAGGACTTGGCGGTATATTTGCAATGGTATTTTCAATTGGTGGAATATTAACTTCCCTATTAAATATATTAATACAAGTTAAATGATTTTCTTTTATAAGAAACTATATATTTAGGATCCTGAGGGATCCTTTTTTATATTCCCAAACACCATGATGACTGATTAGAATGATAAATAGGTATCAATCATCTTCAAAAATAAATTTTTATAATTATTTGTTAACCTATATACAAGCATATGATCTTTTGTTATAATCTTTTTAATGTGAGTCATCATTTAATAGGGGGAAAATATGCTTGAACAAGAAGAAAGTGTAAGAGAGTCTAGTATTGATTTTTTAAATTACGGCGTTGGGAGAGCAGATTATGTTGATGAAATGAGAGGTAATGAAGAGGAAGATTGTAAGGTTATCCAAGAGGAACAAGAAGTTAAAAGAAAAGAGAAAAGTATCTATTTACAACTTTTAATTCCTGTAGGATATATTGTTTTTGCTTGTATTTCAACTTATATTTTAATTAAAAATGCCATAGGCATTGATAAATTTGTTGCATATGGTAGAAACTATATTAAATTCTTTTTATCTTTATAAAATCAACACATAAAAGCCTATCCTTTGATAGGTTTTTATTTTTTTTTGAGAAAAAAGAGGATAACCAATGTATATATAAGTGACTCATCAATAGTTATCTTTTATCAAATATGTTAAAATATAATTATTAAATCATAAGGAGAATGACTATGGATGATGCATTAATCATAGAGAAAATACTTGCTAGTAATAAAAATGAGTATGCATTACTCATGGATAAATATTACAAAGAACTCTTTAAGTATATATACAACATGACCAACAATTATGAAACAACAGAAGATTTATTACAAGAAGTATTTATAAAGGTTTTTAATCAATTACATAAGTTTAATCCAGATAAAGCCAGTTTCAGAACATGGATATATCGGATTAGTCATCATCATACGATTAATTTTCTTAAGAAAAAATCTAATCAATTAAACTTGTATACCTATGAATATGATGATTCAATCAATCAAGCTAGTGAAGATGTAGAAGAAAAGACAGTCAAGGATGAACAAATAAACATCATTCAAAAAGCAATGGAAAAAGTACTGAAACCAAAACATTATGAAATTATGGCTTTACATTATTTTTCCGATTTGTCAGTAAAAGAAATATCTAGAACAACTGGCATACCTTTAAAAACTGTTTATAAAGCCATTGAATCGAGTGTTAAAAAAATAAAAAAGGAGGTTGGTGAAGGATGAAATATAATAGAGACATAGATGATCATAAGATTAATCAAGCTAAATCAAGGACCATAAATTATGTTTTAGATAATTTAGAATTACAAGAAACTAAAACATCTATATTTTCAAAAGTTAGATTTAAGTTTGTTTTGTCAGTCATGTCATTTTTACTTATGGTTGTCATTGGTATAACGCTTTTGAATCATCCACCAGGTACTTCACCTATAGAAACGCCTTCAGTTGTTGAATTAAGTGAAAACGATCAAAAGAAACTTGTTGAGGCTTCATATTTAACTGGGAATATTATTGTTAATAGTCTCGGAAGCTCAATTGAACAAATGTCTTATCAAGTATTATCAACTGTTTTTGCTAATAAAGCAGATGAATTTGATTATTATTTTCAAATGTTAAGACCTATAATGGAAGAAGACTTGATTGAATATGACATTACAGTATTAGAAAATGAAACATATGATTATTTAATTAGATATGAGATTGATGGCCAAGAATATAGATTTGAATTATCAATGGAAGAAGAGAATGTCCAAGGCATTTTAAATATAAAAGGACTAGAGTTTGCAGTTGATGGTGAAGTTAAAATTGATGGACAAAATATTTCTATTGAATTAAATGCGAGATCTGATTCAAATTATATAAAAATAGAATATGAATCAGAAGTTGAAAAAGATGAAATAGAGAAGGAATATAAGATTATTGAATATATTAATCAAGTCCTTACGGAAAGAGAAATTAAAATTAGTCATGAAAATGAAGAAATAAAATTAGAAATGTTAGAAATATATAAGCAAACAGAAAATACATATGAACTAACAAAAGATACTTCTGGTAGTCAAGTGATATATAACCTTGAATATGAAATTGATGAAATAGAAGGTGAAGGCACCATAGTAGAAGAAATTGTCAATGGACAATTGGTTTATCGTTATCATATAGAAGAAGACGGTAAAGAGGAAGATTACGAGTATGAAGAACATGATGGTGATGATGACGAAGAAGATGACGATGAAGATGATGACGATGAAGATGATGAAGAAGATGAAGACGATAATGAAGAAGACATAGATGATGATACAGAAGATGAAGAAATAGAATGATTGTAGAAATAAATAAAATAATTTAATATTTTTTGAGAATTTCCTCCTTGGATGTTGTATATATGAATGAAACAACAAAAGAGGAGGATTTTTATATGAAAAAATTAATAGCTTTATTAACAGTAATATTAACAGGTATAGGTTTTGCAAGTTGTACAGGAACGATTGTGGAAAGTAACCTAGAACAAATGACTTCTAAAGAATCACTTGCTACCTTATCTTATTTATCAAGTGGGTTCTTGAGTTTAGAAAATGAATCTCAAGTACAAACAACAAAACTTTCATTAGAGAAACAAGGGGTCGTAGAAAATGAGTTAGAAGATGTCAATAAGTATGTTTCTTTATTAAAATCATTTATTGATAATGGACCTGATAATTTTGCAAAAATAGAAGACCAAGAATCAGATCGTCAAGAATATGACTATTTATTAAATATGAGTGTGAATGACAATGAATTTAAACTATACTATAATGTAAATATTCAAACCAGAGAAATTACAGGTATATTTATTATTGATGGTGTTGAATACGAAATTGTTGCTCATTCTAACCTTGATGATTTTGGTGATTTCGAAGAACCAACAACAGAAGAACCAACAACAGAAGAACCAACAACAGAAGAACCAACTACTGATGAATCAACAACAGAAGAATTTACTACAAATTTAAGTGTCACTTTATTAAATGATGAAGACGATGAGGATGGTGATGACGATGAAGACGATGAAGACGAAGATATAGATGAATACAATGATGATGAAGATGATGAAGATGATGAAGATGACAATGAAATAAAAAAAGAAATGACTTTGCTTGCCAAAAATGGTGAAGATACCATTACTATAAACTATGAATTCAAGTCTGAAGAAGATGAAGAAAAGACAGAATTTGAAATAATAAAAAATATTAATAATGTAGAGTCGATTATAGAAGTTGAAATTAAAATTGAAGAAGATGAATATAAATTAGAAATCTTAGATGGCGATAATTATTATGAGTTTTCAATGGAAAATGAAGATGACGAAGTAGAATATGAATTAGAATATGAAGTCAATGGTGTAGAAGGCGAAATTGAAATAAATGAATATACAGATGAATTAGGCAATGTATATTATGAATATGAAATTGAAGAAGAAGGAAAACAGTCAAGATATGATATAGAAGATGAGTTTGGTCGTGATGAAGATGATGACGATGAAGACGATGAAGATGACGATGAAGATGATGAAGATGATGAAGATGATGAAGATGAAAACGATTCTACAGAGGATGCAATAGTTTAATCATTCCCCTTGGGAAATACCTCGATTTATTTCGGGGTATTTCTTATTTTTCATCATACTAATTAGTATTTTTTGTTGCTTAAATAGGTAATTTAAGTTATAATATCGAATGTGAAAGGAGCTGTTTATGAAGTTTTTGAAAGATAATACTGTTTTAGACATTCAAGAAGCTAAATCAAAAGATGCTAAAGACCTTTTAGCTTTTTTAGAAAAAGTTAAAAATGAATCTAATTTTCTAGTTTTAAAAGATACTGGTGTTGATAAAACGGTTGAGGAACAAGAAGAATACTTAAATGAATTGAGAAATAAAGTGACATCAAAATTATTCCTAGGAAAGGTAAGTGGGAGTATTATTGCAAGTGGTGGTATATATCATCGAAAGGATTCAATTGAAGGTAATGTTGTTTTAGATATTAATGTATTGAATGCTTATTTAGGTTTAGGAACAGAAGAACATATTCTTAATCACGTCATAAACTATGCTAGAATCACATCAGAGATAAGAAGTATAGATATTTTAACAACAAAAGATAATAAAGATATTATTTCAGTATATGAACAAACTGGGTTTAAAGAAATAGATGCCAAGGATTCAGATATTAATCATGGCGTTGAAAATAATACCATCGTTTTAAGACTGAAAATTAAATAACAAAATGACAGGAAAGTGAGTACTAAAAATATATGCTACCGATTGATTTACTAGAAGGATTTGAAAGAAAAATGGCATCGATTCACAATCGACCTGCCTGCAATATTGATATAGCGCCACTGCCAGAAGCCTATGATGGTGTTACATCTATTTATATTAAAGAAGAAAATCATATTATATTTAATGAAAAAAATTACTACAATGTTTCAGAAATAGAAATTATTGGAGCTTTGTTTAGAGAAATAAGACATGCCTATCAATATCACATTTTAACAACTACAACTTACAATCAAGAACCCAAAGAAGTCATTGATCAATGGAAAAAAGACTTTGAATCCTATATCCAACCTATAAGTCTATGTGACTTTCATAATAAAGACTCAAATCAGTATATGATTGCAGAAGAACAGGTTTATGAAGTTGTTTCTACTAGTATTGAAATAGATGCTTTGGCATATGCGGATTTAAATGTTTATCATATTTATAAAGTGCATCTTGATATGCCAGATAAGATGAAAGATTTGGTTATAAAAAGACAAGAACAAATAAAAGATAGAAATGATATAATAAAAATGTAAAATCTTAATGATTTTATATTTTTTTTTTGTTATAATATTGTTAAGAAAGAAAAGGAGGAATTAATATGAAAAAATATGTATGCGATGTATGTGGTTATATTTATGATCCTGAAATAGGAGACCCAGATGGTGGTATTGAACCTGGAACTGCTTTTGAAGACATTCCAGAAGATTGGGTTTGCCCTGAATGTGGAGTGACTAAAGATAACTTTAGCCCATTAGACTAGTTAGATGAAGAACTTCTTTAAAGAATTTCGGTCTTTCATTGCCAAAGGTAATGTCTTGGATTTGGCTGTAGCTTTTATCGTAGGTGCAGCATTTAATACCATGGTTAAATCTTTGGTTAATGATATTTTAATGCCGGTTATCAGTTTAATGTTTAAAGCTGATATGAGTAATTTACACTGGGTTTTAAGAGGAACCGCTGAGTATAATTCTACGACTGGAGAATTGATTTTAAGTGAAGATGCAGTCTTAATGACTTATGGTAATTTTATTACTGAAATCTTTAATTTTTTAATCATTGCTCTAACTATTTTTGTGATTATTCATACTTTTAATAAGATGAAAGGTCATTTAGATGGCTTCAAAAAAAGAATTAATCCAGAAAAAGAAGAAGTTAAAGAAGTAAAAGAATGAAAAGAAAGCAATTTGGTGAAAATCAAATTGCTTTTTTAAGTATCCTTAAATAGAAAACTTAATATAACTATGGTATAATTAAATATAAAATAATGAAGGGTTTATCTTATGAAAAAAAGGATTACTAGTTTCTTTTTTCAACTGAAAGAAACAACTAAACACTTTGGATGGTTTACATTAATTATTATTCCAGTATTACTTATTGTCAACTGGAGTTTTTTATCAATGCTAAATTCTCAAAGAGAATCAACGATTACAAGAGAATTGTCTGTTGCTAAACAAGAAATGGATATGATTGAATTTTATATTTCACGTTCAATATCATCAACTCATGATGATTTACATGTAATAAGTGATTCAGAAGAAGCTAATACGTTTTTAACAAATACTAATGATGATAATTTAACCGATTTTAAACAACTAGTTTATAGGATAGCTAATAATAAGCCACAATTTTTAAGTGTGTCATTGGTTGACCAATCTGGAGATGAATTGTTTAAAGTTTTAAGAAATGAAAGTGAATTATTGATTGAAGAAGATGCTAATCTTACCAATATATCAGACCAACCTTATTTTTTTACTGAGACAAATATTGATAAAGAAATCATAAATATACAAGCGCTTTATATTGATAATGGTGAACCTATTCTTACAATGGTTTTTCCCATTATCATAGACGATCAAATCGAATACTCAATTATTTTAGATTATGATGCTAATCATTTTCTTTCTGTTTTTGAACAATACTTGAATGATCCAAACCAACATTTTTCTATTGGTCTCATCAATCAAGGAAGCATTTGGAAAATTGATGAAAAAAATAAAATGTTTATTCAGTTAGATAATCAAGATGAAATTAACGAAATATTTAATGAAATTGATGAAAATGACTATGCTCAAATCATATCCATTGATATTAATGGTGTCCTTACACATGATATTGATATTGAGGAAGATTTTTTTCAAATCTATTCTATAGCTGATTTAGAAGGAGCTATCAATAATGGTAATTTCCTTCTACTTAAAAATCCTTGGTTATTGATTGTGTTTAATTTTATAGTAATCATTTTCTTTATGTATATGGGTTATATTATAAAAAGTAAAAATAATGATCGTATATTGTTAAATGCCAATATGTATTTGTCCGATAAAAATAAAGACGGCGTTATTATAACTGATGAAAACAGACATATACAATACATTAATAATGCTTTTGAGAGTTTTTATGGTTATTCTATTGATCAAGTTAGGAATCAGTCTCCCAAAGAAGTTATTGGTATTACTGGTATGGAGCTTGATTATAAAGAATTAAAAGTAAAGCAATCAATTTTTGAAGATAATATTTGGAATAAAACCAAAGATGGTATTCGTTTATTAAAGTATCTGCGTGTTAGACGTGAATTGACTTCTAGAGGAAAAACCAAGCATTACCTTGGTATTTATTCTGAAGCCGAACTTGAGTTAGATAACTACATCAAGTATATCAAAACAAAAAAAGATGTGATTAGTACCTTATCTAAAGTATTTGAAAAAGAACAATTTATCATTCATAAATCATGTTTAATGATGATAAAACTAGAGCATACATCAACGTATGATTTTGCTTTGTTTATTAAAAAGAATTTAGATGCAAGGTATATTTTATGTATTCCTAAAAATAAATATCTTATGATTTATGCCAATATTGAAAAATTTCAATTTAATCATGTTGTAAATTTAATAGACCAATTAATTGAAACCTATAGGCATATGCCCCATGTTGAAAGATCATTCTCACATCAATTTGTTCTTGCTATGTCAGATGAAAACACACAAAATATTGAAGAATTAGTCGATGCTTTATTGACTGTGTTAGAAGTTTCTAAACACAAAAGACAATTAAAACATCACATCTATAGTCTAGAAATGAAGGGTTTTGTTCAAAGAGAAAGTGATATTTTGGAAGAATTAGAATCTGGATTCGCTATAGATGAATTCTATTTAAACTATCAAGTACAAATGAATCTCATAGATAACTCATACTCTGGTGTAGAAGCTTTACTGAGATGGGACAATAAGAATTTAGGAAAAGTACCACCTAATGAGTTTATTCCTATTATTGAGAATAGTTTTTATATTAATCAATTAACAATCATGGTATTAAGAAAAATTATTGCTGATTTTAAACCTTATGTTTATATGCTGCCAGATCACTTTAAAATCTCATTTAACTTAACTAACTTTGATTTTACCAATGATTATATTATGGATAATATTATTCAAATTATTGAAAACAGCGTTATTCCAACTAAATATTTTAATTTTGAAATTACTGAGAGTAACTATTTAGATAACATTGATAAAACCAATAGAATTATTGATATGTTGCATGAAAAAAACATATCCATTGCTATTGATGATTTTGGAACTGGTTTTTCTTCTATCAATGCACTTAAATCCATTAAGGTTGATAAAGTAAATATAGACAAAACATTTATTGAAAAATATCCTGATGAAGACAATGGAAATATGTTTAAAACCATTGCGAATTTAATTAAAAGTCTAGATAAAGAAATTATTGTTGAAGGTACAGAAACATCAGAACAAGTAGAGTTCTCTAAAAAGAATAACTGCCATGTAGCTCAAGGGTATTATATTTCTAAGCCTATATCAATAAAGGATTTTATTGATAGATTTTTGAATGAAAATGAAAAAGAAATGGAGAATAATAATGGCTAATGACTTATATTTATTACATGTTTCTCTCACTGACATATTAATAGGAATTATCTTTGTATTATTAGTTCTGATTGTATTAATGTATTTGATTAATAATTATAAAAATAAAATAAAAAAAGACTTTAGAGAAACTGGTTTTTCTTCATTGAGAATTCTTGAAAATTTTGAGGGTATAGCCTTCAATTGTTTAATTGATGATGACTGGACTATGAAATATGTAAGTTCTAATGCTTATAAGTTGATTGGTTATACAAATGAAGAATTAGTGGATAATTCATTAATATCATACAATGAAATCATACATCCCAAACACAGAAAGTACGTTAAAGATAAATATAGCGAAGCTATAGAAAGTCATTCTGACGTAAATATAGAATACAAAATCATAACAAAAAGTGGAGAAGAAAGATGGGTTGCTGAAGAAGCAAGTATTGTTTATGATCATTTTGAACAAGCAAAATATGTTGATGGATTTATATATGATATAGATTTTAAAAAAGAATTGCTTAACGAAAAAAATCAATATGAGTTAAGGTATCGTTCCCTGATGGATGGCTTGGATTTCCCTATCATTGTCATTAAAGAAAATATCATCAAAGAAATTAATCCTTCGGCTATAAGTTTTTTTAGGGCAAATTCAAAAAATGAGATTGTTGGACATAGTGTGTTTGAATTCATGGATAAACAATATCATGATTTTTATAAGAAAAGAATGAAGCGTTTAAAAGAGACCAAAACATCTAATCTTCAAACTCATTATAAATTAAAACGTTTAGATGGTAGTGAAGTCAATGCAACAGTAGATGCAAAACCTTATATAGAAAATGGAATATTGCATACGAATGTAGTTTTATTTGAAAAAGAAGATAAACTTAGTTTTAATCAACTTCTTAGAAAAAGTGAAAGACGAAATAGAGATTTGATTTTATATATGCACGAGGGTATCGGTATTTTTCAAATGATTCCTGATGAAAATGATGGAAAATTAATTTTTGCTAACAGACGATTTAGTGAGTTTATCATTGGCTATGAAGATAATTTAATATATAGAAGATTCACTCAAATATTTGATAAAATGACTCAAGATGACTTAAATATGATTTTTTCATATAAAGATAACCAACCCATTATAAAAGATGTTGTAGATACTGATAAAAATAAATTTTATCAAATGATGTTTTACTTCAATAAAGAATATGAATTGGTTGTTCAGATTACAGATAAAACAAGAGAAAAATTGCTTATTAAAAAAATACATGATGAAAAAGAAATATTAGATGAAATCCTTGAAGCAACAGCTACTAAGATTTGGGAATGGAATGTTGAAAATTATTACATTGATTTTGCGGATAAAACATACCAAATGCTAGGTTATGATAAAGCTACATCTGATTTCTCTGATCCTAGAAAAATTATGAAATATTTTCATCCAGAAGATAAAGAACAAGTCAATCAAGAAATACAAGATTACTTCAAAAATCCAAAACCATATTTTAGTATTGAAGTGAGAATTAGAAATCATCAAGGTAAGTATAGGTGGTGGATGATCAGAGGTAAAACATCTAAAGTTAAAGATGGTAGTCCTTCTCTAATATCAGGTACTTATCAAGATGTCACAGAACATAAAGAAAAAGAAGAAGAGATTAAATTTTTAAGTTTGCATGATGAATTGACTAAATTATATAATTTAAGAGCATACACAAATCATATGAATATCATTGATAACAATCATAATTTACCAATCTCTTTTGCTGTCATAGATGTTAATGGTTTAAAAGTGTTTAATGATGCTTTAAACCATAGTGTCGGTGATGAACTTTTAGTAAAAACGGCTAAAATCTTAAATGATTTTATTCATGAGGATGATATATTGGCTAGAATCGGCGGCGATGAGTTTGTTATGATTATGCCTAAAACAAATATGAAAGATGCGATAGAACGTTTTCATACGATTGACAAAGCCTTAGAACAAGAATATGTATCTAATATTCCTATATCTATATCTTATGGAATAGAAGAAAAATATAATGATCGATTTTCTTTGTATCAAATTAAAGACATGGCTGACTCAAAAATGTACCAACAAAAATTTAGCGGCAAAGATACAAGGCTTCGGATATTAGAAAAAATAAGGAATAACTTCTTTAAAGAAAATCCTTTTGAAAAGCAAGTTGTTGAATATGTTCATAAATTATCTCTTGCCTACGGGAAAAATGAAGAACTTAATCGAGAGATGATGGAGAGGATTGATATTGCTAGTCAGTATTATAACATTGGTATTTTTACTATTAGTCATGATGCATTCAATGATCAACGCGTTTTCCGTGATAATAAAGAACTAGAATATAAGCGACATGTTGAAAATGGTTATAGAATCATGCTAGCAACATATCGTAATGAGGAAATCGCGAAAGTTGTTTTATATCATCATGAAAAATATAATGGCTTAGGTTATCCAGTGGGAATTAAAGGTGAAGATATTCCTTTACCTGCGAGAATAATTTCAGTAGTGGCAACTTATGCAAGAAAAAAATTATTAGAACAATCAAATAAAGATATTATTGATTATTTAATTTCAGAAAAGGGAGGATCTTTTGATCCTGAAGTTGTGGATAAGTTTATAGACATGATAAAAAAATAGCGTAAATTATACGCTATTTTTTATAACAAGTTCTTTTTCATAATCTATTGTATAGGATTGGTTTGCTTGCAAATGATCGTTAACGATTTCTCTTGCGATTAAAGATTCTATATGATGTTGAATGAATCTTTTCAGTGGTCTAGCACCATAATTGACATCAAAGGCACTCTCTAATATATAATTTTTAACCTTTTCAGTAAAAGTGAAATGAATATTTTTCTCAAGAAGTCTAGTTTTTAGTTCATTTAAAAGTTTATCAACAATTTTAACTTGAACATCTTTATTCAGTGGGTTGAAGATAATGAGCTCATCAATTCTATTAATAAACTCTGGTTTGAAACTCTCTTTTACTAGAGATAATACTTTTTCTTTAGAATGATCAGCGTTCTCTACTAAATATCTTGAACCTAGATTTGATGTCATAATAATAATGGTATTCCTAAAATCAACGACTCTACCTTGTGAATCTGTAAGGCGACCATCGTCTAAAATCTGTAATAACAAATTAAAGACTTCTGTATGGGCTTTTTCGATTTCATCAAATAAAACAATTGAATATGGTTTTCTCCTGATTGCCTCAGTTAATTGTCCGCCTTCATCATAACCTACATAACCTGGAGGTGCACCAATTAATCTTGATACTGAGAATTTTTCCATGTATTCGCTCATATCTATACGAACGATATGTTTTTCACTAGCAAAAAGTTGTTCGGCCAATGCTTTAGCAAGTTCAGTTTTACCAACACCCGTGGGTCCTAAGAACATAAAAGATCCAATAGGTCTTTCTTCGTTCTTTATACCTGCTCGTTGTCTGATGATCGCATCACTTACAAGGGTGATGGCTTGATCTTGGCCAATGACTCTTTTTTTAAGAAATTCATCTAATTGAGTTAATTTTTCTTTGTCACCTTCCATAAGTTTAGTTACAGGTATATTTGTCCATTTAGCAACCACTTGAGCGATATCTTCTTCGTTAACAGACTCTGAAATTAAGTTGTGTTTGCTTTCATTAGTGAGTTTTTCAATCTCTTGTTCAAGTTTTGGAATAGTAGAATATTGTAACTCAGCCGCTTTAGAATAATTAGAATCATTAAAGGTATTTTGTAACTCATTCTTTAAACCATCAAGTTTTGTTTTGAGTTCCTTAACTTTGTTTAATTCATTTTTTTCTTTTTCCCATTCTTTAGTAATTTCTTTTTCCTTTTTTTTCAGATCTTTTAATTCATCATTAAGGTTTTTTAAACGTTCTTTTGATTGACTATCTGTTTCTTTTTCTAATGCTCTTTTTTCTATTTCTAGTTGCATAATTTTTCTTGTGATGTCATCTAATTCAGCTGGCATAGAATCTATTTCCATTCTAATAGAAGCAGAAGCCTCATCTATTAAATCAATGGCTTTGTCTGGTAAGAACCTATCAGTGATATATCTATTGGATAGAATAGCGGCTTGAATGATTGCTTCATCATGGATATGGACACCGTGATGAGTTTCAAATTTCTCTTTTAATCCTCTTAATATAGAGATGGTATCCTCAATAGACGGTTCTTTGATAATGACTCTTTGTAGTCGTCTTTCTAAAGCAGAATCTTTTTCAATGTACTTTCTATATTCATTTAGAGTTGTCGCACCAATAGTATGTAATTCCCCTCTTGCAAGCATAGGTTTTAACATGTTTGAAGCATCCATTGCGCCTTCAACTTTACCTGCACCAACAATCATATGAATTTCATCGATGAATAAGATAATGTTACCATCTGAATTTTTGATCTTGTTTAAAACAGCCTTTAATCTTTCTTCAAATTCGCCTCTAAATTTTGCGCCAGCAACTAATGATGCTAAGTCTAATTCATAAATCTGTTTATCTTGTAATGTAATAGGGACATCTTTATCAACGATTCTTTTAGCTAAACCTTCTACAATGGCAGTTTTACCAATACCTGGTTCTCCAATTAAGACAGGATTATTCTTGGTTCTTCTTGACAGTATTTTAATAATTCTTCTAATTTCTTCTTCGCGACCAATGACGGGATCAATCTTTCCTTTTTTCACCTGGTCGTTAATATTTCGACCGAATTTTTCTAATATATTTTGGTCTTCTTCATAGTTTGGAGGTTGTTGCATATGATCACATCCTTTATTTATTTTTTACATATATATTATATTACAAAGAATTAGCACTGTCAATATAAGAGTGCTAAAATATTGCTTGAAACTATGGTTGTATTTTTAAGATTTGATTGATATAATTTATATGAATATAAGGGGGTAGTCATGGAAAAATTAAAGACAGATTTGCTTATCATTGGTGCTGGTCCGGGTGGATATGTTGCGGCTATATATGCAAAAAAACAGGGCTTAGATGTTGTTTTAGTTGATAAAGAATGGGTTGGAGGAACTTGTCTGAATGTTGGCTGTATACCGACCAAAGCCTTTGTACGTTCAGCTGAAATGTATCATGATTTATTAAATGAAGATTTGGGCATCACTTTTGATGCTTTGAATATTGACTTGAATAAAGTAGTAGATAAAAAGAATGCAATAAAAGAGAAGTTGGTATCTGGTATAGAGTTTCTATTGAATAAACATGGCGTAAAAGTGATCCAAGGACAAGCAAAATTTGTAAGTGATAATCTAGTTCTTGTGAATGATCAAGAAATTCAAGCGAAGAATATGATCATTGCGACTGGTTCTCAACCCAAACATTTACCGATAAAAGGTGCAGATTTGATGTTGAGTTCAAGACAGCTATTAGATAATAGAAAATTGCCAAAATCGTTAACCGTTATTGGCGGGGGAATTATTGGTATGGAGTTTGCTTTTATTTATGCCAATATGGGTGTAACGGTCAATGTTGTAGAATTCTTGCCTAGAATATTACCAGGTATTGATAAAGAATTGGCTTTAAGACTAATTCCTTATGCTAAAAAAGCTGGAATCAATATATTGACTAAAGCAAAAGTTGTTAGGGTTGAAGAAGCAAATCAACTTAAAAAGGTATATTTTGAAAGAAAAGATAAAGAAGATTTTGTGGAAAGTGAAATGGTTTTAGAAGCCATTGGACGAGCTCCACAAGTCAAAGGTTTAGCCTTAGAACAAACAAGTCTTGATTATGATGATTTTAAAGGCATTAACGTTAATTCTCATATGAAAACAAATCTTGAACATATTTATGCAATAGGAGATGTCAATAATATCATGCAACTAGCACATGTTGCTTCTCACCAAGCATTTGTTGCTGTTGATAATATTTTAGGAAAACAATCTACTTTTGATAAAACAAATGTTCCTTCAGTAATTTTTACTTCACCAACCATAGCGACTGTGGGTATTACTGAAGAGATGGCTAAAGAAAAAAATATAGATGTTGATATCATCAAAGTACCTTTCTCTGCAAATGGAAAAGCACTCATTTTAAATGGGGATAAGGGTTATATAAAACTGATAAGAAATAAAGAAACAAAAAAATTAATTGGAGCCATGATTTTAGGTAAAGAAGCAGAAAATCTGATAGCTACTTATACTCTAGCTATAGAAAACCAATTAAAAGCAGAAAATGTTCATCATACAATTTTTGCACATCCAACCATACAAGAGTTAGTACATGAAAGTGCACTAGGTCTTGATCAATTGGCAATACATTACATGGAATAAGCTAGTTTACTAGCTTATTTTTTTCTTAAGCCATATATTGTAAGTTATTTATCTTAAGTGATATAATAAAAGGGGGTGGGATTTATGAAAGATTTGAAAAAAGTTTTATTAGTCCTATTAATGAGTTTTTTGTCTTTAAGTGTTTTTGCTTGTTCTGAAGGGACAGATATAGAGGAAACCAAAACTGAATTAGCCATAGAATTGAGTACTGTTGATACGCATAGAAAAAACACTATATATATTGATGGTGGACAAGTTTATACCAAGGGTGACAATCGTGTAGGGGAATTAGGCGATGGTACTTTTGAAAGTAAGGATGTAGAAGTCAATATAACAAGTCAATTTGATCTTGATTCAGACGATGAAATCGTCTCAGTGAGATTAGGTGAATACCATGGTATTGCTTTAAGTCAAAATGGTCGTGTTTTCACATGGGGACATAATTCATATGGTAAATTAGGTTTAGCTGGTGGTAGTAACCAGAATACACCGGTTGATATCACAGATAATTTTAATCTTGAGGAAAACGAAAAGATTGTATATATTTCTGCAGGTCGAGATAATAATGCGATCATCACAAGTATGAACCGTGTATTTACTTTTGGTGTAAATGCTTATGGTCAACTAGGTAATGGTGAAATTAATAATCCTTGGGAAGAAACAATCTATACACCACAAGATATTACTGATGCCTTCGAACTTGAAGATGATTATATTGTTAAAATAGACTTAGGAAATAATCATTCTATGGCATTGAGTGCTTATGGGCAAGTTTTTGCTTGGGGTGATAATGAATATGGTCAGTTGGGTATAGGAGATGAAGATGAACAAGTGCTTGAACCTATGAATATTACCGATCAATTTGATTTGGATGAAGACCAAATTATAGATATTGAAGTTGGTTATAATCACTCTGGAGTTCTGAGTGAAACTGGACGAGTATTTGTTTTCGGTGACAACAGTTTAGGTCAACTTGGGATTGGCACTTTACCAAGATTGTCATATGAACCTATTGAAATAAGCGATAGTTTTTCAGAAGATGAAGACATTGTTAGATTGAGATTTTCTCATGAAAGTTCTGCGGTGATTACAAATCAAAACGCCTATGTATTTGGCTATAATTTTAATGGTCAATTAGGCTTGGGTCATCAATCAGCGGTTAATACACCAACCATTGTTGATAAATCACTTTATAATAATCAAACCATCATTGACATCTTTATTGCAAAGGAAACATATACGATGGTATTTGATGATCAAAGCATAGAATCTCAGGATTTAACATAAAGAACTAAAGGGTTGGAATTCCAACCCTTTTATTAAATCCTTGTTTAATAAATTATTAATTTGAGTTATAATATATGAGAATAGGATGTGGTTAAATGATATATTTAGATTATAGTGCAACAACACCTGTGTCAAAAGTCGTTTTAGATGAAGATTATCAATTTAATCAAAATTTTTTTGCCAATAGCAATTCAATTCACGCTTTAGGTAAAGAAGCCTTAAATGATATATTTCATACGTCAACTTTAATGAAAGAAAAATTATCTTTATTTGATCATGATATCACTTATACATCAGGCGCGACAGAATCAAATAATTTAGCTTTAAAAGGAATTGCCTATGAAAAGAAATTGTTAGGTAATCACATTATTACCAGTCCTTTTGAACACGGGTCAATAACGACAACCCTTAATTATTTAGCTAAAGAAGGTTTTGTCATAGACGTTGTAGAAATGGATGAATTCGGACAAGTAGACTTAGAAAATCTTGAATCACTTATCAATAATCAAACAATTTTGGTTAGCATTGGTTTAGTTAATTCAGAATTAGGTATTTTACAGGATATATCTAAAATAGGTAAAATTTTGAAAAAGTATCCAAATATTGTTTTTCATAGTGATATGACCCAAGCCCTTGGAAAAGTTAAAATAGATTATTCAGTGGCAGATTTAATCTCTTTATCTGCTCATAAAATATATGGTTTTAAAGGAATTGGTGCTTTAATGCATAGGCAGGGAATAAAACTTACTCCTCTTGTTCATGGTGGTAAGTCCATTTCAAATTATAGAGGCGGGACACCACCCACAAGTTTAATACATTCTTTAGGTAAAGCGGTTGATGAAGCTTATAGTGTTATTGAAGAAAATTACTCATATGTTAAAGAATTAAATCAATATTTTGTAGAACGACTAAAATCTTTCAAAGATTGTTATATCAATTCTAACCAGTATTCCATACCGCATATACTGAATGTATCTTTTTTAGGTATTGAAGGAAAAGTCTTACAAAAATATTTATCAGATCACGGTATTTTTGTTTCAACGACTTCAGCTTGCTCATCAAATAAAAGTTTATCCAAGGTTGTTAAAACATTAACTGGTGATATTGATAAAGCGAGTTCATCAATTAGAATATCTTTATCACACTTAACAACAAAAGAAGAAATCGATGAATGTATCAATGTATTGGAGAGATATTATGAAGGTTATTAGAATTACTGCCATATGGTGTATGTCATGTCTTGTGATGAGAAATAGGTATGATAAGTTATTTAAGGAGTATGGGATCGATCAAGTGATTGATTTAGATTATGATGAAGACGATATATCAGCTTATGAACTTGGAAATATCTTACCTACTGTGATTATAGAAAAAGATGGTTTAGAGATTAAAAGAATTACAGGAGAAAAGAGTAAAAAAGAACTGAAAAAAATATTTGAAGAATTATAAATCCTTGCGAATTGATACGCAAGGATTTTTTCTTATGATATAATGATATTTGGAGGTGGAAGATGAAAAAACTCGTACAACCTATAAAGGATATCATGCAATCATACAAAGATGTACTTATAAAAAAAGATCATTGTTCTTGTAGGATTCCTCAAAATAGTGAAGTTATAAAAATTATTAAATTAACAAAAGAAATTATCTTTCCTGGTTACTTTTCAACCAAACAATTAAGAGAAACATCAGATAAAAAAACAACCAAGAGATTTGTAAAAAAACTACATAAAATTCTAAAAAAACAAATTAAATATTCTTTATTATATATGGCGGATGAAGAAAAAAGCAAAGATTTGGCAAAAAAGTCATGTGTTTTGTGTATTGAATTCTTAAAACGTATTCCTAAAATGCGAGCTTTGATTTACAAAGATGTAGAAGCGCATTTTGAAGGGGATCCAGCTGCTCTTAATAGAGATCAAGTCATCATTTCATATCCTGGCTTATACGCAACTGTTATACATCGTATGGCCCATGAACTTGATGATTTAGGGGTGAGAGTTATCCCGAGAATGATGAGCGAATTTGCTCATAGAGAAACTGGCATAGACATCAATCCTTCAGCTAAAATTGGTGAGTATTTCTTTATTGATCACGGAACGGGTGTTGTTATAGGGGAAACTACAGAAATAGGTAACCATGTCAAGATTTACCAAGGGGTTACT
Organism: Mycoplasmatota bacterium; assembly: GCA_018622675.1. Lineage (GTDB taxonomy): Bacteria > Bacillota_I > Bacilli_A > Izemoplasmatales > Hujiaoplasmataceae > Hujiaoplasma. Next base: position 917,085 of record CP076020.1, on the reverse strand, counting down.
TTAGGCGCTATGAGTTTAAGAAAAGGTCAAAAATTAAAGGGTGTGAAAAGGCATCCTACCATAGGGAATCATGTGACGATTTACGCAGGAGCTTCTATATTAGGCGGACAATCACTGATTGGAGATCATTCAATTATTGGAGCCAATGTTTTTATTACTGGATCCATACCTGAAAAATCAATTGTCACTATGAAAGCAATGGAATTAGAAACAAGGGAGAATAAAGTCGATGAGTCTATATCATAATATTTTAGAAACCATTGGTCATACACCACTTGTGAGATTAAGTAAGTTTGAAGAGAAGTATGAACTTAAAAATCAAATATATCTAAAACTAGAAAGTTTTAATCCTTCTAATAATGTTAAAACCAGACCAGCTTATGGGATGATAAAAGCCTTGTATGAAGCAAAAGCGATGACCAAAGATACAGCGATTATAGAAGCAACCAGTGGTAATACAGGTATAGGTTTAGCTATGGTTGGAGCATATTATGGTAATCGTACTATCATTGTGATGCCTGAAAAAGTTTCAAAAGAGAGAATAGACTTAATTAAACACTACGGTGGAGAAGTGATACTCACACCAGCTGAAGAAGGAATCAAAGGTTCTAAAGAAAAAGTTCAAGAACTGCTCAAAGAAATGAATGCAATTATTCCTTCTCAATTTGAAAATCCTGAAAATCCTAAAATACATTATCATACAACAGCTAAAGAAATCGCTAATGACCTTGATGTCATTGATTATATTTTTGCGGGTGTTGGGACAGGTGGCACCATTAGCGGTATAGGTGAATATTTTAAGAAACATCATCCTATTACAAAAATGATTGCTATTGAGCCTGAAAATTCTCAAGTTTTAAAAGGAAAAAAAGCAAATCCTCATAAAATCGCAGGTATTTCACCCGGTTATGTACCAGAGAATTACAATCCAGAAGTTGTCGATGACATAGTAGCTATAAAAGATCAAGATGCTTGGGATATGACTAAAGCATTTGTTAGATTAGAAGCTATATCTATTGGTATTTCTACTGGGGCAGCCTTGCAAGCAGTGGTAAATTATATTAAAAAAAATAAAATCGAGAATAAAACCATCGTGTGTATAAGCCCTGATTCAGGGGAAAAATATTTTTCTACAGGCGTTTTTGAATAAATTTTATAAATTTTTAGCACTTGATACTTGACTCTGCTAAAATATATGCTATAATATAATTGTCACTCGGGGTTATCGAGTGCTAAAAAAATAAAATTAGGAGGCATATATCATGGCAAATATTGTAAAAAGAAACAATTCATTATCATTTTTTGACGATTTCTTCGATGATTTCTTCTCACCAGCTAAAAGAAATCAAGCAAGCATGAAAACTGATATTTTAGAAAAAGACGATGGATACGAACTCCACATTGATGTTCCTGGTTTTGACAAGGATGACATTAAAATCGCTTTGGATAATGGTTATTTAACTATCGAAGCTAAAATAGAAAAAGAAAACGAAGATAAAGATGCTCATTATCTAAAGAGAGAAAGATTCTTAGGGGCATCAGCTAGAAGTTTTTATGTTGGTGAAGAAATAGCAGAAGAAGATATCAAAGCAAATTATGATAAGGGAATGATTAAGTTATTCGTTCCTAAAGAAGGTACTAACGTTAAAGAAAAAAAATACATTGAAATTAAATAACATCAAGTGATGAGGTTTGAAAAAACCTCATCTTTTTTTTATATGATATTTTTTTTCTTTATGTTATAATTTTTATGGTGAAGAAAATGAAAGAATACTTAAAACAAAAATTCATACTTATAGGCTTGTTTGTGGCTTTTTACTTTGTGATTGAGATAATCGCTTTTTTATGGATAGACTTTCGCTTTTTACCTAAAAGTTTTATCATAGATCTTGTTTTTATTTTGTTTATTTCAAGTTTTATATTGATTATTCCTTCAAAAAAATGGGGGATGATTTATATGTCTACTTGGTTGTTGTTTGTCAATGCTTTATTTGTTACAAATGCCAATACTTTTAGTGGATATTTTGAATTATTTACCTTTGAACAATTTAAATTATTAGGTGAAGCTACTGATATTTTAAATTTGGATTACATATCCATAAGAGCATTTGTTGATTTCTTGTTAATTACCATTGTATATATATTCTCATTAAAATACATCAATAAGAAATTCTTATCTGGTGAAACAATCGTTAACAAAAAGATATATCTTCATTCCTTATTTTTGTTTTTAATTGTCATACTTTCTTTAACTACAACTTTATCGACTAAGTCACTTGATCCTTTTGGGGAATATAGTGAAGATGTAACATTACCTGCATTAAAAAGAGATGCTTTAGAAAGATATGGTTTTTTAGCATATTACTATAAAGAAGTTGATTTGTTGTATTTTAAAGATGAACCATTTCCTCAGTATGACATTCCTCATAAAGATTCTGATCAAAGCGAATATTTTGGTTTATTAGAAGGTTATAATATCTTTACAATCATGATTGAATCAGGAGAAAGTTATGCAGTACATCCTTTATTGACACCTAATTTATATAGGATGACTAATAAAGGCTTTGACTTTATAAATCATTATAGTGAGAATAAAACCAATGTATCTGAAATTATAGGTATGATTGGCCATTATCCACCACATTCATTTGATACGACAAATTATCAATATGTTTTTGAAGATTCTTTACCTAGTATTTTAAGCGATACTTATGAAACTGCATATTTCCATGATAACTACTCTATTTTTTATTCTCGTGGTGATATTTTAAAAATGTTAGGATTTGAGAATTTATATTTTCATGGTGAAATTTTTCCTGAAACACCTAGATGGGAATGGGATGGGAATTTAACTTTGGATAGTGATACTGCAAGTGCGATGACAGACATCATGTTTCAAACTGATGATCCTTTTTATTATTTTTGGACATCTTTATTAACACATGGTCCATATAATGAAGGTCAAGATAATATTCAAAAATTTGAAGATTTAGGTTATTATAATTTAATTGAAATCGCTGAGGGTAGAGGTGATTGGGAAAATCCTCTTAAAGAATATAGCCAAGAAGATCAAGAGAGAATGCTATACTACCAGGCTGCAATGATGGACTTTGATCGAGGGCTCGGAATTTTGATAGACGCTTTAAAAGAAGAAGGCAGATATGATGATACAATTTTTGTTCTATACGGAGATCATGCAGCATATTATCATAATTTTAATCGAAAAATTCATAGTATAGAAGGTGAAGATGCCCAGTTTTATGACATGGACATTTACTCAAGTTTTTATAGCATATACAATCAAAGATTATCTGATGCATATTTAGAAAATCATGCGTCAACGACAATGACTAAATTTGTTTCACCATATACCATTGTGCCTACTTTAATGGATTTATTGGGTATCACTTATAATCAAAATTTAATGCTTGGTAATTCAATATTTGCTGATATGGAACATGTATTTTATTCTAATAAAACAACAACATTTTTTACAGATACACTTTATAGTGTCAATGGCTATGATATTGTCTATCAGAAAGAATATGTTGGCGACCATTATTTAGAAGAGTTTAGGTATCAAACAGATATCATGATTGATAGATTACAAATGATTAATGAATACTACTTAAATACAAGAATTGAAATTGAAAACTAGCTTTTGAATAGCTAGTTTTTTTTATATAAATATCTAAATTGCTTTCTATTCGTGATATAATAAATGTTAGAGGTGGACGAAATATATGAGCAAATCAGATAAAAAAACATTAGTCTTTACAGAAAGTTTTGCGAAAGCTATTTTACTTAATAAACAATATCATAAAAAAGTATTATCTAATAACAAATATATAAACGGATTATTGCCTTTGACCAAAGTTAAAAACAACTATCCGTTTTTTATCTATAATCAATATTCTATAGAACCAGATTTATCAAAAAAAATCTTACCTTATTTTGATTATATTGATCTTCATTTAGATTATGAAGATGAAAAATTATCTTACATAAAGAAAATTAAAAAAGATTTGATTCATTATAAATTATTGGATGAGTTTGATATCACTCAATATGATAGTGTTGTTCAACTTGATGGTGCGTATATTCCTAAATTTATTCATACATATGAGTCATCTATCAATATTTCAACAATAAAAAAAGATATCCCTCTCTATAGAACTAAAAACAAAGAAGAACAAGTATATTCTGTTTTTGAAAAAGTTGTAGAATTACTAAATCAGGGCGTTGATATAGCACATATAAAAATAGTCAATACTCAGACAGATGATGATTTTCAATTAAAAAAATTATTTAATGATGCTCAAATTCCTCTTGTGTCTTTAAAAAAAGAATCAATTAAATCATTTCCTATCTATAAAGAGATAAAAAAATATATAAAATCAGGTTCTTTAGAGGATGCTAGAACTTTTATTGATGAGAACAAGGACCACTACAGTCAAATATTTGGTGAAATCATCAATGTTTTTAATAAGTATAGTGATGCATTAATCAAAGCTAATTTAAATGTTTTTATGAGTGAATTAGATCAAATTACAGTTAAACCTATTCGTAAAAAAAATGCAATTGAGATCATATCAATTGACCAGATAAAAGATTTAAGCCATTATTATTTAATGATGAATTATATAGATGAGTATTTTCCCAAAAAAGATATTGATAATGATTACTTAACGAACAAACAAAAAGAACTCATAGATTTCCCTACTTCTGAAGATATGAACCAGTATAGATTAAATTTATATGCCCATTTATTTGATGGGTTAGAAAATTTATATCTTTTTTATCCAGAGTTTTTAATAGACCATACTAGACTTTCTTATTTATCCTTAAATAGGGACTATCAAGTGATTGATTACAATTATAAAGTCAAAGATCAATCATACATAAAAACGGATGATTTTCTAAGGTATGCTATAAAGAAAAATCTTTATGACCAATTTCATGAAATAAGTGAAGACTTGGATATTTTAAGAAATACTTTTGAAGAAGGTTTTTCTAAATACAACCCGCAGTTTACTGGTATAAAAAAAGATGATTTGGATGAACTTCTTCAAAGAAAATATACATTAACAGGCGCAAAAATAGAGACATTAAAGTTGTGTCCATTTCAGTATTTTCTTCAATATTTACTTAATATGGGTGATTATGCTGATAATCATTATGTGTATTTTGGAAATAAAATTCATAAAGCTCTAGAAGAGCTCATCAAAGATCCAAATTATGATTATAAAAAAATGATTTTACAGAGTCATGATTTTCCGATGGAAATCATGTATAAAAAATCTTTGTTTGATCAAATATTAATTGAAAACATTGAACATGTTTATGCCATTATTAACGATTTTTATATGAATTCTCAATATAAAGAAGTAATTACAGAAAAGAAATTATCTTTTAAAATCAAACCAACCGATAGATTTTTGATTAATGGTATCATCGATAAGGTCATGATTGATTCAGAAAATCATTATTATGTCATCATAGATTATAAATTTTCTAAAAAAACTTTTTCGGTTGAAGAATTTAATAAAGAGTTAAAACTGCAACTACCATTTTATATGTATATGTTTGAAAAACATTTTCAAGTAAAACCAAGTGGCTTATTTTTTAGAAAAACCGGATATGATAGAGAAAAAGAAAATACGGGAATGGATAATCTATTAAATGGAGTTTTCTTAAATGATAGAGAGCAAATGGAACGATTAGATCCAAGTGGTAAGCATATCACCGGTTTAAGATATACAAAAGATGGCTTGTATAAATCTAATCGGGCTTTAACTGAAGAAGATTTTAAGAGTATGTCGAAAACCTTAGAATCATACATCTACAAAGCAGCAAAGAAAATTGAAACTGGTGATTTTGAAATTAAACCTATCATAGGTGAAGAGAAAAACAACCACTCTATTAGTTGTCTTTACTGTGATTTTGCTCATATTTGTTATTCTAAGGATAAGTACGTTAAGGCGGGTGATCATCGTGAAATATACTAAAAGTCAAAGTGATGCCATACATCATGAGGGAGAAAATATATTAGTATCTGCAAGTGCTGGTTCAGGTAAAACTGGTGTATTAAAAGCTAGAGTGCTAAGGAAATTAAAACAAGGCATAGATATAGACCAATTAATTGTCTTAACATTTACAGAAGCAGCTGCTGAAGAAATGAAATCGAGAATTATTGATGAACTTAAAAAAGAGCATTTAAATGAACAAATGATTAAATTAGATAACGCTATTATTTCAACATTTGACGCTTTTACTCTTAGACTTGTAAAAGAATATTACTATCTTTTAGATTTGCCAAGTGATATTGGTATTTCTGACAAATTATTGATTGAAATGGAAAGTCAAAAATTACTTGATGATATGATTAAATCATATTATGAAAGTCATGATCAAGATTTTGAAGACATGATTAAACTTTTATTTTCAGGGAGTGATAACTTTCTTAAAACAGCGATTTTAAATTTATCTAAATCCATAAAAAAAATCCCTAATTATATAGAAATACTTGAACATTATCATGATAAATATAATCAATCTATGCTTGAAGGGGCCTATAAGAGATATTTTGATTATATCAAAAGAGACTTAGACTTCATTCGTCAAAATTTTAAAGTATATTATATCAATAACTATCATCTTTATAATGAAGCATGTGATAGTTATTTAGATACTTGTATGAACCTTTACGATGACCTCGTTAAGACTGATGATATAGAAGTATTGAAAAGAAAAATTGCATCATTTAATCTACCTACAAGACCTAGAAAACCAAGAGGTGTTGAGGAGTGGTTACATACCGATGAAAGTTATAAGCAAGTTAAAAAAATCAAACAAGAATTAGAAAGCGCACATTTATTAGATGATTCTGATTATCAAGATACATGGTTAGAAACAAATCCAAGAGTCAAGGTGATTTTACAGATGACAAAAGAATATCTGCTAAGACTTAAGACCATTCAAAAAGAAAAGAATTTATATTCTTTTGATGATATAATGGCTTTCGCAATTCGTTTGTTGGAAGAAGAAAAAGATATTAGAACTTTTTATCAAAATGAAATCAATGAAATTCTTATTGATGAATATCAAGATACTAATGATTTACAAGATTACTTTATATCATTAATTGCCAATCATAATATCTTTATGGTTGGTGATGTAAAACAATCTATTTACCGCTTTAGAGACGCTAATCCTAAAAACTTCATGAGGATTTTTTCAGAGTACTCTAATTTAGATGGTGGAAAAGCTATTAGACTAAAAGAAAACTTTAGATCAAATCGCTTTTTATTAGACCGTATCAATGATTTGTTTTTAAATATCATGAATGAAAATAGAGGTGGGGTAAATTATCGAGATAACCATGGTCTTGTTTCAGGTTTTCCTGATGACTTTGGTTTGAACCAAAAAAACCAGCCTATTCATACCTTGTTTTATGATCCAAAAGTAATCTTGGAAAAATATGATCATTTAACAAAAGATGAAATAGAAGTCATGATAGTAGCCAATGATATTAAAAGAAAAATTGATTCTAGACAAGCGATCTTCGATGGAAATGACTTTAGACCTATAGAGTATAAAGACATAACGATCCTAGTCGATAGAAAAACTAATTTCCCTAAATATAAAAAAGTTTTGTCAGATTATGGTATACCTGTTGAAGTCTATAGTGATGAGGTATTTACTGAATCAGAAGAGATTATATTCTTATATCAGTTTTTAATATTAATTCAATGTATGAGAGATCCAAGTTATTATAAACAATATTTTAAAGGGGCGATTTATTCTGTTGCTAGATCATTTGTTTATCAAGTGCCTGATTCTCTCATATTGTCTTATATCATCAATGACGATTTTGGTTTTTCTAACCTTGATAAGCATAAAGATTTAAAAAGAATTAAAGATGATTTAACTTATATATCAAAAAAAGTTGATCTTTTCCCCAATGTATTTTTAATTGATGCAATCTATGAAAGATTAAATATCTATGGTAAAATTGCATTGTTAGATACGCCTGAAAGTAAAGCGAAAAAATTAGACTTTTTTAGAGATTTGGTTAAAGGTCAAAAAGAAAAAGATTTTGTAGATTTAATTCAATACTTAGAGTTTGTAAATCAAGAACAAGGTTTAGACATTGATTATACAGAAAGTAAGGGTCAAGTAGAAGCTGTTAAATTAATGTCTATCCATAAATCTAAAGGTTTACAATTTCCTATTGTATATATGCTTGGGTTAAAAAAACAATTTAATTTTCAAGAAAATAAAGATTTATTTAATTTTTCACCAGACTACGGGATACTAACACATTCATATCAACAAGGTTTTTACAGAAATTTTTTGGAAAATCTTTATTTAAGAAGTATTAAAGAAGAAGATGATTCAGAAAAAATAAGGTTGTTATATGTTGCTTTAACCAGGGCAAAAGAAGAAATTAATTTGGTATTAGAAGCAACTGACTCATTGAATGAATCAAAGATTACTTTTAGCAATTATTTGGAAATGTTTTATTATGGTTATCAATTGGTGGCTAAAGATGTCATCACTGATTTAAAGTTACCCTTGATTGAAGAAAAGTCTCACACAAAGACTCGAGACAAAAAGATTGAGCATTTAATCTTTTCTTTTAATGAAGAGGAATTAGATGAGCTAAGATACTCCAAATCTTCAAGTAGTTTTTATTCAGACCAAACAATTTTGAATCTTGATTATGGGAATGAAATCCATGAAATCTTAGAAAATATTGACTTTGCTCATTTGAAAGAGCAAGTGAATACTTTACCAAGTGAGATAAAGGATGGCTTGTTATATTTAAGTCAGACACCAATGTTTCAATCATTAGATGAGCCTAAATATTATCAAGAGTTTGAATTTATGGATCATCATGATGGATATCTTAGTAATGGTGTCATTGATTTATTAATCGAAGATAAAGATAAAATATATATCCTTGACTATAAGTTAAAAGATATTGATGATCTGTCATATGAAAAACAAATCAAAGGTTATTATGACTATATTAAAAAAATATCTAACAAGGAAATTCAAGGGTATCTTTTCTCTATACTAGAGAAAAAATTAAAAAGAGTGATTTGAGGATAAGATGAAAGAGTTAGATCAAGCGAAAAAACTTTTTATAGCAAAAAAATACAAAGAGAGTTTCTCTTTGTTTAAAAACATACATCAATCTTCGCCTGAGGCAACATATTATTTAGGAATGCACTATTATTTAGGCTTGTCTGTTAAGAAAAATGATGAAAAAGCTTTGACTTTGTTTAAAAAATCTTGGGAAGGCTTATATCCTGAAGCCATATATATGTTAGGAAGAATGTACGAAGGTGGACATGGTGTTGATCAAGATCTTCAACAGGCCTTTAATTTTTATCAAGCTGGAATTCATTCTTTAAATGCTAAAACCCGTTTAGCAAAAATGTATGAAGAGGGTATTGGTATTGAAAAAGATATGACAAAAGCCATAAAATTATATAACGAGCTCAGAAAAGAAGGCTCAGGATATGCCATGTACAAGATAGGTAGATTCTATTTAACCGGACAAGGTCTTAAAAAGAATTTAAACAATGGGTATCAATGGCTTAGAAAAGCGCTTGAAAAAGATAATATTCTAGCAATCAACTATTTTAGGATGGTAGGTTCAACTCCTTCGACAGATAGTAGAAGTACAGAGGAAGTTTATGAACAAGCAAAAGCAGCCATTGAAAAAAAGGATAAAGAACTTGCTTTATCATCTTTAGAAGTTGTGATAAAAGAAGGTTCAATAGATGGTTTGTTTACTTTGGTCAATCTATATTTACATGGAGAAATCGTTGAAAAAGATGAGAATAAAGCTTTTAAATTGTTGCTTAAACATCAAGATTTTAATCATAGTCAAATATATTATCAAATTGGATCTTTTTATGAATCAGGAATTGGTGTTTTATCATCTTACTATAAAGCAGCCCTATTTTATGACAAAGCAAGTCAGCTAAACCATGAACAAGCTAAATATGCCTTGAGAGATTTGAGGGGGTATTAAAATGAATAACAAATATACACCAAAAGACCTCAATGAAATGGGTGATCAATATTTTTATGGCAAAGGTAAAGATAAAAATATTGAAATAGCCTATACATATTATAAACAAGCAGCTGATATGAATAATCCTGTGGGTATTTTTAATGTTGGCAAGTATTATTTTGAAAAAGGGGACTATAAACAAGCCTATCATTTTTATAAAAAAGCTACAGATTTAGATTATACTCAGGCTTATATTTCTTTATATGAAATGTATATAGATGGTATTGGACTTAGAAGGTCTAAGAAAAAAGCATTTAAAGCCCTTAAATCCGCGGCTGAACAACATGATATTACAACATATCATTTATTAGGAAGATTATATGAACAAGGGATAGGAACGTCAACTGATCATGAAAAAGCCTTGCAATATTATGAATTATCTGCCACTAAAAATAACTTAGATGGTATGTATTATTTGGCTTTATTCCTATTAGGTAAAAAGAATAAGGACAAGGAATATGAAAGTGCATTTTATTGGTTGGATAAGGCGGCTAATATGCATCATGTGCCTTCCATAAAAAAATTAATAGAACTTTATCATACATCTCATGATTATGTTAACAAAAAATCTGATTTATATTTGGAAGAAATGGCTTTTCATTACCAGGAGCTACTAGCAAAAACTCAAGATATTGAAAGTCTTAGAAAAGTAGCTTTAGCTTATGAGCAAGGAAGGACGTTTCTTACACCTAATTATTCAAAGGCTTTTGATTATTATAAAATGCTACATGAGCACGATGATATTCTTGGTTATGTAGGATTAGGGAAATTATACATGTATGGTTTAAGTGTTGATCAAAATTATGATTTAGCTAAAGACTATTTAGATCTTGCAAGTTCAAGGAATCATTCAGAAGCAAAAAATTTACTAGGAGATATTTACCGTCACGGATATGGCGTCAGGCAAGATTATGAAATCGCTAAATCATATTATTTAGGTGCAGCAGAAAATGAAGACGTTGATGGTTTGATCAACCTTAGTTTATTACATTATCGGGATCAAATTAAAAATGCTAGTCCTAGTCAGGCTATGACCTATATCCGTAGGGCAGTTGATCAAGAGAATCCTAAAGCTTACTTTTGGTTAGCTTTATATTATGAATTAGGTATAGGCACAGAAAAAAATATTGAAGAATCAATAAAGGCTTATAAAAAGGCTATTCAACTGGGTAATAATGCTTCTCGATATAAACTAGCAAATATATTGTATAAAGACATAAAAAGAAATCCATTATCAAAAAGAAAAACAGATATGATTTATAAGGAAATAAAGGAATTACTAATGACTTATATAGAGGCGATTGACGGTGATAACCGATTAAAAGCCATGTATTTATTAGGGGATTTATATAAAGAACCAATGTTTTCGCTCAGTTCTAAAAAAATTTCTAGGTATTATTATGAGTTTGCAGCTGAAAATGGATATGTAAAAGCCATGAATAGAATGTATGAAATTTATTATGATGAGGATTTTATGGCTGCTTTATCTTGGTTAGAAAAAGCTTGTGAAAATCCATATGATGGGGAAGAACTATATATGTTAGCCATGGTTCATGAAAAAGGAAGCCATCATATACCAAAAAATCCTAGTTTAGCAGATAAGCTTTTGGTAAAATCAGCCAATATGAATTATGCAAAAGCGATGGAAAAATTAACACTCAAAGATAAAGGAGAAGATGATGAACATTAATGATGTAAAAGAAGCATGGTGGTTATATTTAATTGGTATCATTGTATCAGTTTTTATTGTAGGGGGGGCATTATTTTTTGCTTATAAGGCTAAACAAAGAGCCGAAGAAATAAATATGCCTACAAGTACATTAAAAAAGACAATGATTACGAGTATTTCTTTTTCTATATTACCCTCAATTGGCATTTTTATAGGTGTTATTACTATGGCAGGCTTACTAGGCATACCTTTACCATGGGTAAGATTAAGTGTTTTAGGAGCCTTACATTATGAACTTCTAGCTGTTAAGATCGCGGCTGAAGGTGTCAGTGTAACAACACTCACAGTGCAAAATTTTGTGACTATCAGTTTTGTGATGACAATAGCGATTATTTGGGGCGCTTTATTTGCTTTGTTTTTCTTTAAAAAATATCAAAAAGCAGTTGTAGATAAGGTAGATGCTTCAAATAAAAAAAGTTTTGCTAACTTAATATTTCAATCAGTCTTTATTGGGCTGGTATCTGCTTTCTTTGGTGATGCCTTTTCTAAGATATTTTCTTTTGAAACAGAAGTCATTCAAGATGGTGCATATACTGGACAACTTGTAAATCATCCAACCTTTGTCCCGGTTATTGTTTTTTTGTTTTCATTATTTATGATGGGTTTTTTTGATTATCTCATCAAGAAAAAAAATATAAAATGGCTTGAGAATTTTCAACTATCACTATCGATGGTCTTAGCTATGGGCTTGGCTGTTGTATTGGGACTAGGAGGTATATACTAATGCAAGAATATAGAAATAAAATGCACTTATATGGTCGTATTTTTATATTAATTGGTATTTTTATGATGTTCTTAATTCCAGTTGTTACTTGGTTAGTGACGGGTATTGGACCAGATCTTAATAAGATGATTTTAGGGGTTGTATCCTTATCAGTTTTATTTTTACCAGGAGGTATTGTAGAAGTATTAACTTATGGACCTATTTTAGGGACTTCTGGAACATACTTGGCTTTTATTACCGGTAACTTAGTAAACTTAAAAATTCCTTGTGTCATGAACGCTAGAGAAGTTGCTGGTACTGAGATTAATACTGAAGAGAATGAGATAGTTTCAACTTTCGCAGTTGCTTTTTCAACCATTACAACCATTGTTATCATGGGGCTGGGTGTTTTATTGTTAATACCTTTAAAACCCATACTTAATTCTGAAATATTAAAGCCTGCATTTGATTGGGTAGTGCCTGCTTTATTTGGTGCATTGGCATATAAGTATTTTAAAGATAACTTGAAATTAGTCGTTGCTCCTATCATTTTTGTTGGAATTTTATCTTATTTTGCCCCAACTTTTGTTCAAGGTAATGTAGTTATTGTCATATTATTAGCTGCATTGGTAACCGTAGCCATTGCTAGAATATTGTTTGTTTATAATAAGATATAGGAGAGGGTTTAAATGATATTTTTATATATTGCTTTAGCTATAATTGGTATATTATTATTAATAGCATGGATTCGCTTTATTTGGATTAAAGATAGACAGTCAGTTACAGAAAATAAAGTAGATCAAAATCTGGCTTTAAAATACGCTAAAGATTTATCAAAGATGATTAAAATAAAAACTTTATCTTATGACCCTAAAATCAATAATCAAGAAACCTTTATTCAATTAAAAGCCAAGATGAAAAGTATGTTTCCTAATGTTTTTCATGTGATGGACATAAAGGAATTTGAAGGACAACCCATACTATTACATTGGAAAGGGAAAAAGAATCATAAACCAATTGTCTTAATGAGTCACCTAGATGTTGTCGATGTAGATGCTGAAAAATGGGATACTGATCCTTTTTCTGGTCAAATCATTGACGATGAGATTTTTGGTAGAGGGACACTAGATACCAAATCGACCGTATTTGCATTTTATCAAGCCTGTGAAGAACTCATTGAACAAGGTTATGAACCAGAACAAGATGTATACCTATTTTCTTCAACTGATGAAGAAACTTCTGGTCCTGGCGCAAGTAAGGCAGTTGATTATTTAAAGAGTAAGAATATTAAACCATTTTTAGTTTTAGATGAAGGGGGCGCCATTGTTACTCATGGTTTGCCTACAGTGAAAAAACCATTGGCAATGGTTGGAATCATTGAAAAAGGTTATGCGAATATTAAATTTTCTGCTAAATCTTCTGGTGGCCATTCATCAACTCCACCTAAAAACACACCAATTGCTAGGTTGTCAGCTTTCATTAGCGATGTTGAAAAGCATTTTCCTTTAAAAACAAAGATGATTAAAGAAGTAGAAAATATTTTTAAAGTAGCTGCTCCACATATGAAAGGATATTTTAGGTTCTTATTTGGTAATATGTGGCTATTTAAGCCTTTGATTGTCTGGTTATTGCCTAAAATAAGTCCTTATGGGAGAGCACTCTTGTCTACGACTATTGCTTTTACAATGATTAAGGGAAGTGATCAAGAAAATGTTATACCAACAAATGCATATGTGATTGCAAATTTAAGAACACATCCTATACAAAATGTAGAACAAAGTTTTAATGCATTAAAAAAAATAAGTGAAAAATATGATATTGAAGCTGAAATATTAAAATCTAGAGAAGCTTCACCTTTGACTGATATCAATGGACAAGCTTATACATATTTAAGTCAGATGATTTCTAAAGTGTTTCCAGATGTAGATACATCTCCATATGTTATGCTAGGAGGTACAGATTGTCGGTTCTTTAATCAAATCAGTGATGGTGCTTTAAGGTTTTCGCCTATTAGAATGGACAATAGCGAATTATCAAAAATGCATGGACATAATGAATCAATTAGAATCACTACCCTGGTAGAGGCCGTACGTTTCTATCAAGAAGTGATAAAAAATAATATTTAGGAGGATTATATGGTATTTCCAAAAAAAGAATTTAATAAAATATCTTGTAAAGAAGCCGATGTGAGTAAAGCTCACTTAGTTGATATGTTTGAGGAGATAATTGAAGAGAATATCAATATTCACCAAATGATACTCTTACATGAGGGATCAAAGGTTTTTGAAGTATCCGCTAATGGTTATGAAGACAAAAAAGAGAATGTATATTCTGTTTCAAAGAGTTTCACGTCTATAGCGATAGGTATTTTGATTGACCGCAAAATTTTATCCTTAGATGACTATGTATTATTTTATTTTTCTGATCAACTTAAAAAATATGAAAAAGGCTATGAAAAACTTCAATTAAGACATTTGCTTAACATGACTGTTGGTCAAGTTAGTGATCGTTTTATTGCTTTAACGCCACAACACAATCCTGTTGAAATATTTTTTAACACCGAATTAAAAGCTGATCCTGGTGAGGAATTTATGTATTCTAATTTTGCTACTTACATGCTTTCAGCCATCATTACTAAAGTTACAGGCATGACACTAAATGCTTTTTTAAAGAAGCATCTATATGATGTGATCGGTCTTGAAGATATAGACTGGCCTGAATTTAGTGGATATTCATTAGGGTGTACTGGTTTAAAATTATCTGTAAAAGATATGGCAAGATTTGGGCTTTTCTTATTGAATGAAGGTATGTGGGAAGATAAACAAATAGTGTCTAAAGCATATTTGCAAGAAGCGACAAGTAAACAAGTAGATACCAGCAAAGAAAGTATTAAGCTCAATCGATTCGGCTATGGATACCAATTTTGGATCAATGAATTTGGTGACTATAAAGCGGCGGGTTTATACAATCAATTAATCATCATTAACAAAGAAAAAAAGTTAGTATTCTCATGTGTCGCATACGAAGAAAAACCATTAACGCCATTGTTTTCTGATTATATATTAGAAGCTTTTAAAAGTGGATGGAAAGAAACAGATTTAACTTTAAGAGATTATTTAAAAAAGTTTAAAAACCATATGGTGGCTTTGATTAACAAGGAAGAAAAAGAGAGAAAATAATATTTTAAAGCTATGGATAAGTTTCTTTTTACTTATCCACGCTTTTTTGATATAATTAAATAGAGTTTTTAAGAGAGATTTGAGGTATTATAAACAATGGATTTAGGAAGAATTAATACACTAAGAGTATTAAGAGAGACAGATATCAGTTATTTGTTGACTGATGGATTAGATGAAGTCTTTTTACATAAGAAAGAAGCTTTAAAAGCATATGAAGACCATGAAGAAATAGATGTTTATGTCTACAAGGATAATGAGGGGCGTTTAACAGCTTCTACGAGAACACCTAAACTCATGATTGGTGGTTTTGCTAAATTAGAAGTTGTAGGAATGCATCCAAAACTTGGTGTATTTTTAGACTACGGTATGGTAAAGGATTTATTATTAAGTTTAGATGATTTGCCCGGTTCAAATGATTTATGGCCTCAAATGGGTGATGAGTTATTTGTAACTATGAAAGAAAGCAAAGATCGATTATTTGCGCATATTCCATCTAGGAATGAACTTGGTGATCGTTTTAAAGACCTAGAAAGAAAAGATGACATTGAAGAAGTTTCAGTGATTATTATGTATCATTTAGACAATGGCGTTGTTGGTTTTAGTGATCAAGGTCATGAAGTTTTCATTCATAGAAATAACTTTAGGAATCGTTTAAGAGTGGGTCAACGCATTGATGTTGATATTATCAAAAAGAATGATACAAATTATTCTGGAAAATTGATTGAGCAAAAAGAAATCATCATTGATGAAGATGCAGAAATCATTATAGACTATTTAAAGAAAAATAAAGGGGTCATGAAATTTACTGATAAATCAGATCCTGAAATTATTTCTAATGTTTTTCATATGTCTAAATCAGCGTTTAAAAGAGCATTAGGAAGATTATATAAAGAAGGAAGAGTTGAGTTATCTAAAACTCAAACAAAATTAAAATAAAGGTGATTTTATGGGAAGAGCACATGAAGTAAGAAAAAATGCAATGGAGAAAACAAGCAAACAAAAATCTAAATTGTATTCGAAATTTGGAAAAGAAATATATATGGCCGCAAAAAATGGTGGGCCTGATTTAGATGCGAATTTAGAGTTAAAGAGATTAGTTGATAGAGCCAAGCAAAACCAAGTTCCAGCTCATGTTATAGAAAAGAATATTGAGAAATCTCAAACTGTTGGTGGAGAAGATTACTTTCCGGTTCGTTATGAAGGTTATGGACCAGGAGGATCAACCATTATCGTAGAAGGGATTTCTGACAATGTCAATAGAACAGTATCAGAAGTTAGAAATTGTTTTACTAAAACAGGTGGCAATATGGGTGTTCAAGGATCTGTAACCTATATGTACCAATATGTATCATATATTCAATTCTCAGGTTTAAGCGAGGATGAAACCCTTGAAGCGTTGATGATGGCTGAGGTAGATGCCTTAGATATTCAATCGGATGAGGATGTAATCACTGTTATCGGCGAATCAAGCGCCTTAGATGATATTAAAGATACCATTACTAAAGCAGGAAAAGAAGCTGAAAAAGAATTAGAATTTTTTAAAGACGATGTGATATGGATGCCAAACAATTACATTAGTTTAGATGATGAAAATCTTGACCGATTTAAAAGATTTTTAGAACTAGCTGAAGATGTAGAAGACGTTCAAGAAGTATATCACAATGTTAAATTCGAAGAAGAGGAATAATGATGAATTTACCAAATAAATTAACGATGAGCCGTATGGCTATGATTATTTTATTTATGATTGTTTACTTTTTAAAATCAGTGATTGGTAGTTCATATATCTATATCCTAGGCGTAATTTTCTTAATAGCATCTATCACAGATTTTTTTGATGGCTATTTTGCTAGGAAATATAAATTAATCACAACTTTTGGTAAATTTGTAGATCCATTAGCTGACAAGTTATTGGTGATTTCTGCACTTTTTGTCTTAAGTGATATTTATGCCGTGAATGGCTTTTCATTATCATATTGGATGCCGTTTTGGGTCGTACTTATCATTGTTTTTAGAGAATTATTAGTGACATCAATAAGGTTAGTTGCCTTAGGAGATGGTAAAGTAGTCGCAGCCAGTCATCTAGGAAAATACAAAACATTTGCTACAATGACAATGATTACATATTATTTTTTCTTAATGCCAATAGATACATTATCAATTCAATATATTGGTATAGGATTAGTTGTGATTTCTGTTTTATTAACCCTTATTTCAGGAATAGATTATTTCATTAAAAATAAATCAATAATAGTTAAATCAATTTAAAGAATTAAAGAAGTCCAGTTGTATTATATAGATAGCTAGGAGGAATTTATGGAAGATAAGCAAAGAAGAAAAAATTTAGATGCAGCAATTAAGAATATTGAAAAAGAATATGGTAAAGGTTCGGTAATGATTTTAGGTGACAATGACATTATGAACGTTGAAACAATTTCAACAGGATCTTTAGCAATTGATCGTGCCTTAGGTGTATTTGGTTATCCTAGGGGAAGAATTATTGAAATTTATGGACCTGAATCAAGTGGGAAAACAACTGTTGCATTACATGCTATAGCTGAAACTCAAAAATCAGGCGGGTATGCAGCTTTTATTGACGCAGAACATGCTTTAGATGCGCAATATGCTAAGAGATTAGGTGTTAATATTGATGATTTGATTTTGTCTCAACCAGATACTGGAGAACAAGCTTTAGAAATCGCAGAAGCTTTAATCCGTTCAAACGCAGTTGATATGGTTGTCATTGACTCAGTAGCCGCATTAGTGCCTGAAGCTGAGATTAGAGGCGAGATGGGTGATTCACATGTTGGTTTACAAGCTAGACTTATGTCTCAAGCCATGCGCAAACTATCAGGTGCTTTATCAAAAAGCAAATGTATAGCAATTTTTATTAATCAAATTAGAGAAAAAGTTGGAATCATGTTTGGAAACCCTGAAGTCACTCCAGGTGGACGAGCACTTAAATTCTATTCTTCAATACGCCTAGAAATAAGACGTGGCCAACAAATTAAAGATGGCACTGATTTCAAAGGTGTACAAGCTAAAGTTAAAGTAGTGAAAAATAAAGTGGCTGCACCATTTAAAACAACTGAAGTTGATATTATCTTTGGTAAAGGATTATCAAAAACTGGAGAAATTGTCGATATAGGATCAGAAATGGAAATTATTAAAAAAAGCGGTGCTTGGTACTCGTATAATGATGATAAACTTGGACAAGGTAGAGAAAATACAAAAACTTATCTAGATGAAAACCCAGATTTATATAAAGAAATTTACGATAAAATCATGGATAAACTTCAATCTGATCAAGCGGATTCTTTGAAATAAAATGAAAAGTGCTTCGGCACTTTTTTTAATTTTCATTATTTATGGAAAACTTTTGACTAAGAAGGTCATTTAATATATAATAGAATAGACAAATTGTTTATTAAAATATTGATAATAGATACAATTTAATCAAAAAAAAGGAGATAATAATATGACAGATTTAACCATTATTATTATTTCCAGTTTATTAGGTTTAATTTTTGGTGGCCTTGTAGGTTTTATTATAAGAGTAGCTGTGGTAGAAAAAGGATTTCAAACAGCTAAAAATGAATCTCAAGCGATCATCGACCAAGCAACTTTACAAGCGGAAAGACTAAAAAAAGAGAAATTATTAGAAGCGAGACAAGAAATTCACAATCTTAATTTAGAGAATGACAAATTATTGAAAGAAAAGCGAGAAACAGTCGCTGTTCTTGAAAATAAAGCTCATCAAAGAGAAGAAATGGCGGAGCGTAGAGCCGCTAATTTAGACAAACGTGAATTGAATTTAGATCGTAAGGAAGAAGTATTAGAAAGTAAAAAATCCGCTCTTGAAGAAAAAGACCTTGAATTGGAAAAAATAATTAAAGAACAAAATGATAAACTTTATCAAGTAGCTAATTTAACAAATGAACAAGCTAAAACCATCATTTTAGATCGTGTAAAAGATGAAATGAGTAAAGAAATTGATTTGTTTATCAGAGATGAAGAAGAAAAAGCTAAAAACGAAGCGCAAAAGCGAGCAAGAGAAATTATTACAAACTCTATACACAAACTAGCGCAAGATGTTACAGCAGAAACCACTGTTTCAGTTGTAAATTTACCTAATGATGAAATGAAAGGTAGAATTATTGGCCGTGAAGGTAGAAACATTAGAACCTTAGAAGCCATGACTGGTGTTGATTTAATTATAGATGATACACCTGAAGCTGTCGTTTTATCAGGATTTGACCCAATAAGAAGAGAAATTGCTAAGAAAGCTTTAGAAGCACTGATAGCTGATGGAAGAATTCATCCAGCAAGAATCGAAGAAATGGTTGAAAAAACAAGAGTAGAAGTTGATCAATTTATACGTGATAAAGGTGATGAAGCAGTTTTTGAATGCGGTGTTGGCCGAGTACATCCAGATTTAACTAAACTCATAGGACGTATGCATTTTAGAAGTTCATATGGCCAAAACGCATTGAAACATTCAATGGAAACTTCTTTCTTAGCCGGTAAAATGGCTGTAGAATTAGGAGAAAACGAAACACTTGCTAAGAGAGCTGGACTTTTACATGATATTGGGAAAGCTGTTGACCATGAAATGGAAGGATCACATGTTGAAATTGGTCTTTCAATAGCAAGAAAATATAACGAACCACAAGCAGTACTAGATGCAATTGCATCACATCATGGTGATCACGAAGCAGAAACAATCATAGGTGTTTTAGTTGCTGCGGCAGATGCTTTGTCAGCTGCTAGACCTGGAGCTAGATCGGAGTCTTTAGAAAACTATATTAATCGTTTAACTCAGTTAGAAGAAATTTCTTCTAATGTCAAAGGTGTAGAACAAGCCTTTGCTATCCAAGCTGGACGTGAGGTGCGTGTTATTGTTAAACCAAATGAGGTTAATGATGATCGTGCTCATATAGTTGCAAAAGAAATTAAAAACGAAATTGAAGCGAAGCTAAGCTATCCAGGAACAATTAAAGTGACGGTTATTAGAGAAACCAGAGCTGAAGATATAGCAAAATAAATAACTTAGCCTTCCTTATTTGGAAGGCTATCTTTATGGAGATAAGATGGAATTTTTTGATTTATATGATGCATCAGGAAAAAAAATAAATAAATTAATGAAAAGAGGATCCAGTAATTTACCTGGAGAATATCATAAAGTGGTACATATTTGGATACTTTCTTCAAAGGGTGAATATTTGATTCAACAAAGAAACAAGTCAACAGATAAATATCCATACCAATGGGCGCCTACTGCTGGGGCTGTTAAAGCTGGAGAAACCCCTTTAAAAGCTGCCATAAGAGAAACTAAAGAAGAAATAGGATTATCTTTAAAAGATGAAGAGTTAAGGCATCTTGATTCAATTTATATCGATCATGAAAAAGCTAATTTCATTATAGAAATGTATCTTGTCTATAAAGATGTTGATATAAAGGATCTTGTGATTCAAGAAAAAGAAGTCAAAGATGTTAGATTAGCAAATAAGAACGAAATTATAGAATTATTAGAAGATAAAATGTTTTGGGATTTTAGAACATTAGATCCGAGTTTAAATTATTTTAAAAAACTAGAAAAGAGAACATAATGAAAATATTATTTATTGGTGATATATATATGGAATTAGGACAAAAAGCATTTAAAAAATACTTTTTGTCTGTAAAGAATGAGTATAAACCTCATTTTATTATTGTTAATGGTGAGAATATTGAAAAAGGTAATGGCTTAAGCAAAGAAATTTATAAAGAATATCTAGAACAAGGCGTAAATGTATTTACCTTAGGGAATCATGCTTTTTCAAGAAGAGATGCAAGAGAAGTTTTAGATTTGCCTTATGTAACTAGACCGGCTAATTACGGTCAAGGAACCATGGGTAAAGAGTGGATAGAATATAATTACAATGGAAAAAAAATCGTGGTTATTAACCTGTTAGGACGCATCTTTATGAGAGATCCTATTGATAATCCTTTTACTAAAGCTGATGAGATATTAAATAAGGTGAAAGCAGATTATATTATTGTGGATTTTCATGCAGAGGCAACTTCTGAAAAGTATGCCTTGGCACATTATTTAGATGGTAGAGTTGATGCGGTTATTGGTACACATACACATGTGCCAACAGCTGATAATATGATTTTACCAAAAGGTACCTTGTATCAGACAGATGTAGGAATGACTGGGGCTAAATATTCAATTATTGGTGGAGAAATAGTTCAAGGCATTCGAAAATTTATTTCTGGAGTACCTGAAAGAGTCAAAGCAGAAAACAATTCAGTTTTACAGTTTAATGCTTCTTTACTGAATTTAGATAATCATACAATTGAACGAATAAATATATACGAGGAGAGAACTAATGGATAAAGTACACAAACCAAATCTTAATCAAGCAAGAAAAAGATCTAAAAATGATATAGAAACAAAAGAATACCATCAATCAGATCTTATTAACCTTGGTAAAGGTAAGAAATATTTAATTCAGACACACGGATGTCAAGCAAATGAAGCTGATACAGAAGTTTTATCAGGTTTATTAGAAGAACAAGGTTTTACTAAATCAGAGACCATTGAGGAAACTGATGTATTAATCATCAATACTTGTGCTATTAGAGAAAATGCTGAAAATAAAGTCTTTGGTGAATTAGGTCGTCTCAAAAGTTTTAAAAAGATTAATCCGGATTTAATCATTGCTGTTGCGGGTTGTATGCCACAAGAAGAAGATGTCGTTGAAAGAATATTAAAAAAATATCAACATGTTGATATCGTTTTTGGAACTCATAATGTTAATAAATTTATTGAATATCTACATTATGTTATGGTTCAAAAGAAAAGACTGATTGAAGTATACTCAAAAGAAGGAGATATTATTGAAAACTTACCACACGCAAGAGATCATCGTTTTAAAGCGTGGGTCAATATTATGTTTGGTTGTGATGAATTCTGTACATATTGCATTGTTCCTTATACAAGAGGTAAAGAACGTTCTAGAAATAAAGATTACATTATTAGAGAAGTTAAAGCCTTAATCAAAAAAGGATATAAGGAAATCACTCTCTTAGGACAAAACGTTAATTCATATGGATTGGATTTTAAAGATTCAAATTACAGTTTTGCCAATTTATTAGAAGATTTGGCTAAATTGGATATTCCAAGAATTAAATTTACAACATCTCATCCTAAGGATTTTTCTGAAGATATCATTGATATTATTGCTAAATATGATAACATCATGCCATTTATTCATTTACCAGTTCAGTCTGGATCAAATACAGTATTAAAGAAAATGAATAGAAAATATACAAAAGAGCAATATTTAACCCTAGTTGAAAAAATTTATAATAAAATCCCTAATGTTTCATTAACAACAGATATTATTGTAGGTTTTCCTACAGAAACTGAAGAAGATTTCTTAGAGACGCTCGACTTAGTTGAAAAATCTAAGTTTGAAGGTGCTTATACCTTTATATATTCTCCAAGAAAAGGGACGCCTGCAGCTACTTATGAAAATAATATTACTGATGAAGAATCAAAGGCTAGATTACATAGACTCAACGAACTTGTAAACGAGGGTTATAGAAGAGGTAACAAGCGCTTTGAACACCAAACAGTGAAGGTATTAGTAGAAGGGCCATCAAAGACAAAATCAGATGTATTATCTGGTTATACTGAGAATAATAAGTTAGTTAACTTTAAAGGAGACTCATCATTAATTGGTGAAATTGTCGAAGTTTATATTAAGGAAGCTAAAACTTGGAGTTTAGATGGTGAAATAAAAAAACCTTAAAATATATGGAAATCGCTAAAAATATATCTCAAGCTATTGAAAATACTAAATATATAGTGTAAAATTAACATATATAATAGAAAAAAGGGTGGTATTATGAGTGAATTTAAAAGTAACCAGGATTTTTTTGATTTTTCAGTAAACATGGTTGTAGTTCCAATCAAAGACATTGTCAATAGAATGATAGAACATCACGTTAAATTACCACTTTTTATTTATCGTTTCTTATTAAAAGAAACTATAAGGGATGAAGTCTTTGAAACTGAGCGTTATGAAACATATACTGATGAATTGCAGTATCGTTTGAGAAACTACGATTTGCATTCAATTTTTCTTCTTGAAAAATTGATTCATCAATATGATTTAGATTTTGATTTATCAAAATTTAAAGAGCTTTTATTCAATTTTTTGTATCTTAATATTGAAACAACAGGCATTGATCGTTCGTTTTTTGATCAAATCATTGAACTTAAAAACAAACATGATGCAAATGTTGAGAACTTAAGTTATGATTCGTTTTATCAGATTTTTGAAGGTGTCCTTTATCAAACAACAGGTTATATTGACGGCTTAAGAGAAGGCGAATGGACAGATGAAACCCTATCATCACATACTTTAGGGGACTTGAAAGCCTTAGGTCAAAAATATGATATTAAAGTACCAAGAAGAATTAATAAAAGTCGTCTCATCGATATATTGGCGGCTAAACTTAAATTAAATGAAGAAGAAATTGAGAATTTAAGTAAAAAAAGTATTTTAGATATCGAAATTTATGCAAAAGATAAGGGCTTTAGAATATCTACAGACCTTAAAAAAAGAGATATGTTAGAATTTATTAAGTTTTCACTAGGAATGTATCATAAAAATATTCCTAATGATGAATTTGATTACGACATTCCTATATCTAAATTAGAAGAAACACTTGAAGAAGATATTGAAGAAGAACTTGAAGAAGATATTGAAATTGAAGAATCGACTGATATGATGGATGAAGTTGAAGAAGAAAAAGAACTTCAAGACATTAATGAAGAAAAAATCATTGAAGAAGAAATAAGTGAAGACACTCAAGAGAAAACAAAAGAAGTCGAAGAAGTTAGGGAAGTAAGAAAGTCTAAACCAATCATCAAAGAAAGCGATGACTTTGATGAAGACCTGTCACAAAATGAATTAAGTGATAGTGAATTGTTGACTGAAGAAGAAAAAGAGTTATTAGATGAAAAGATTGCATATATCATACGTAGATATCATAAAAAGAAAAAACGTAGAAGAGTTTTAAAATTTGTTTTACTATCTCTATTTGTTTTAATTGTTGCTTTTGCAGCATATTCATATATACACTTTCACTATATAACTGATGGAGAACTCCCTTTTAATATCCCATTATTTTGGAAATAAAACTTAGAAGGAGAAAGATTTGAAAATAGATAAACCTGATACATACACACCAATGATGCAGCAATATTTAAAAATAAAAAAAGACTATAGTGATTATATAGTCTTTTTTCGACTTGGAGATTTTTATGAAATGTTTTTCCAAGACGCCATTGTTGCTTCTAAAGAATTAGAAATCGTTTTAACCGGAAGAGATGCTGGTGCTGAAGAAAGAGTGCCTATGTGTGGGATTCCATATCATTCAGCAAACACTTATCTTGAAAAGTTAGTCAACAAAGGTTACAAAGTTGCCATCGCTGAGCAAACAACAGAAGCAACTAAAGGTAAAGGTATTGTTGAAAGAGATGTCGTTAAACTTGTGACACCAGGTACTGTCATAGAAGAAGGTCTTGTTAACCAAAAAGATAATAACTATATTGTATCTATCAGTGAAAGCAAAGAAGGGTATATCTTAGCATATTCTGATTTAACAACAGGTGAAAACTTTCTTCAGATTGTCCCAAATGATATTGAGATATTGTTTAATGAAATTTTAAGTCTTAATGTTAAAGAAGTTGTTGTTGATGAAAACTTTACCAACAATCAAATTCATTCTTATCTCAATAATTATCAGTTGACTATTTCTGTTGAAACAGATACTCAGTTAAAATCTTATTATAAGTCTTTAATCTCAGATGTTTATGATAAGTATTTGATCAAAGCTTTCGCTAGATTAATTAATTATTTAGAAAAAACTCAAAAAAAAGAACTCTTACATTTACAAAAAGTAGAAGTCTTTTCTTCTCAATCATATTTAAGAATAGATAACAATTCAAAAATCAATTTAGAGTTAACTAAAACAATGATGGCTAAATCAGAAAAATCAACATTGTTTTGGCTATTAGATGAATGTAAAACGGCCATGGGCTCAAGATATTTAAAGCAAAATATTCAAAGACCATTAATAGATAAAAATATCATTAGTAAACGTTATTCTCTCCTTGAAAGTTTAAATGATCATTTCATTGAAAAAGATGACATGGTTGAATCTTTAAAAAAAGTTTATGACTTAGAGAGAATTGTTGGTCGTTTATCTTTTGGTAATTGTAATGCCAAAGATTTAGTGAATTTAAAGAATTCATTATCGGTTGTTCCTAAGATTAAAGAGAACTTAAGTAAACTTGATAATGTATATGCCAATGAAATTATTGAGGATATGCCTGAACTTTCTAAAGTGGTAGATTCCATTGATAGAGCCATTATTGATCAACCACCACTGACGATTAAAGAAGGTGGTTTTATCAAAGATGGTTACTCTAAAGAATTAGATGAAATCAAAAACATATCTTCTCATGCAAAAGATTGGTTAGATGGCTTTGTTAAAAGAGAACGTAAAAAAACTGGAATCAAAAATTTAAAAGTTGGATTCAATCGAGTTTTTGGCTATTATATAGAAATTTCTAAAGGTCAAGTTGCCTTAGTTAAAGATGAATTTGGTTATGATAGAAAACAAACTTTAACAAATTCAGAACGATATATTACTCAAGAACTTAAAGAAAAAGAATCGATTATTCTCGGATCGAAAGAAAAAATTGAGCAATTAGAGTATGATTTATTTGTTAAGCTACGAGATGATGTTCAAAAAGAGACAACTGCTTTACAAAAACTAGCTAGGTTGATTGCACTGATTGATATGATGATTGCTTTTTCAAAGGTTTCAATGGAAAGACGTTTCATTAAACCTGAAATTATTGATGAAAAACATTTAGAAATCATCGATGGAAGACATCCTGTTGTAGAAGCTATTTCGGATGATGTATTCATTGAGAATTCTATAAATATGAATACAAGGAATAACATATTACTCATTACAGGTCCTAATATGAGTGGTAAATCTACATATATGAGACAAGTTGCCTTAACTATAATTATGGCACAAATTGGATGTTTTGTTCCGGCTAAATCTGCCAAACTATTTATCGTTGACCAAATATTTACTCGCATAGGCGCTAGCGATGATTTAAGTACCGGCCAATCGACATTCATGGTTGAAATGAATGAAGTGAATTATGCTCTTAGAAATGCGACCAAAGATTCATTGATTTTATTTGATGAAATTGGACGAGGAACAGCGACTTATGATGGTATGGCTTTAGCACAAGCCATCATAGAATATTGTCATCATAAATTAAAAGCAAAGATTTTATTTTCAACTCATTATCATGAACTTACACATTTAGAAGATGGTTTAAATTCTTTAAGAAATGTTCATGTTAAAGCTAAAGAAGAAAAGGGAGATATCGTTTTCTTACATAAAGTTGTGGAAGGGCCAACTGATAGATCCTATGGTATTCATGTTGCTAAACTAGCTAAAATGCCTCAACATGTCATTGATAGAGCCAATGATATATTGAAAGAATTAGAAAAGAATCACGGCTATAATGTGATTAAAGCTCAAACCATTGATTTATTTAATTATATGGAAAGTATACAAAAAGAAGAAGATGAAGAAGAGAAATACGCGAGTATAATTGATCAAATTAAAGCAATTGATATTCTAGATATTACACCAATGAATGCCATGAATATATTGAATGATTTAATTGACTCAATTAAACAAATAGATAAGAAGGAAGATTAATGGGTAAAATTAAGAAACTTGATCCAATTATTGCTAATAAAATAGCTGCTGGTGAAGTTATAGAAAAATTAGCCAATGTTGTTAAGGAATTAGTTGAAAATGCTATCGATGCTGGAGCCAAGAACATTGATATAGAACTTCTTGATTCAGGATTAAAAATGATTAAAGTTATCGATGATGGAGATGGCATGGATGAAGAAGATATACTTCAAGCCTTTGAAAGACACGCAACTTCAAAAATTCTATCTGTTAATGATTTGTTTAGAATTACGTCATTAGGATTTAGAGGAGAAGCTATTCCTTCAATTGCTTCAATTTCTAAAACAACCATTACCAGTAATCAAAACGGCCAGGCTAAAAGCGTGGTTTTTGATAATGGTCAGTTTATTGAAAAGAAAGATGGTCACTTGAATCGTGGGACAAAAGTCGAAGTTGAAAAAATCTTTTATTATACACCTGCTAGATTCAAATATTTAAAGTCTGAACACTATGAATTAGCAATGATTCAAAACTTGATCCATCAATTTGCATTATCATATCCAGATATTTCATTCAAACTAAGCAATAATAAAAAGAATTTATTTGTATCTAATGGAGACGGCTTGGTCATCAATCTCTTAGCCCAAATATATGGTAGTAATGTTGGTAAAGCATTAATACCTTTTAAAGCTTCTTCAAGAGATTATAAGATATATGGTTTAACGTCAAAACCAGTGATCAATCGTTCCAATAAAAACTATATACATATTATTGTGAATCATCGTGTGATTCAAGATACTGAAATTATTCGTTCAATTCTTGAGAGCTATGATCAAATGATTCCTAAGCAAAGGTATCCTATTACTGCACTTTACATAGATGTTGATCCATTATTGATTGATGTAAATGTGCACCCAAGGAAACAAGAAATAAAGTTTTCTGAAAAAAAACGTTTACTAGAATTAATCAAAGAAACAATTGAAGAACAGGTAAAAGATAAGCCTATTTTTCAAAGTGTAGAAAAAAAAGAAACTCAAGTATCTATGTCTTTTTATGAAGAAGAAAAAACTTATGAAAGCTATAAGGATGATGCCTTAGATGTATCTAATCCAAAAGAGCATAGAGAAGCTATTCAAGAAGAAAAAAAAGATAAAGAAATTATTCCAGACTTATTTTATATAGGACAATATTCAGGCACCTATTTAATTTTTCAAAATAACCAAGCTTTGTTTTTAGTTGACCAACACGCCGCTGCTGAAAGAATTAGATATGAGCGTTACAGCAAAGAAATGCAAAGAAATAATCAAGCATATAAAAATACTCTTGTCCCTTTGCAAATGGATTATTCAGGAGATGTTTTACAAATAATAAAAGATTATCAAGATGAAATAGAAAGCATTGGCATTGATTTAGATTTTCATGATCATTATATTTTAGTTAAAGAAGTTCCATTTTGGTTTCCTGATGGTTATGAAGACATCTACATGGAAGCCATTATTGATAGTATCCTAGAAGAAAGACCTACTTCAAAAAAAGCATTAGTTGATGAATTAGCTATTCTTTTAGCCTGTAAACATTCTTTAAAAGCCAATCATTATATAAGTGAAAAAGAGGCTAATCATTTAATTGAAGATTTAAGGAAGTGTGATAAACCTTATACTTGTCCTCATGGACGTCCCATCATTGTAAAGATTGAACATCAAAGAATTGAACATTGGTTTAATCGGGTGATTTAAATGGATTTAATAGTTATTGTAGGCCCAACAGCTGTTGGGAAAACTAAATTATCAATTGAACTCGCTAAAAAAATTAATGGAGAAATTATCTCAGGTGATGCCATGCAGTTTTATATGGGCTTAGATATTGGGACAGCTAAAGCTAGTGAAAATGAACAGGCTGAAGTTAAACATCACTTGCTGGATATATTAGAAGCCGACCAATCATTTTCTGTGGTTGATTATCAAAGAGAAGTTAGAAAAAAGATAAAAGAGATTAAAGATAAAAATAAAACACCTATTTTAGTAGGTGGTTCTGGTTTATATGTACAGGCAATCATTGAAGACTATCATTTTAAAGGAAAAAAGAGGTCTAATGATCATCGATTTGA
The DNA here is from genome assembly GCA_018622675.1 of Mycoplasmatota bacterium. Classification (GTDB taxonomy): domain Bacteria; phylum Bacillota_I; class Bacilli_A; order Izemoplasmatales; family Hujiaoplasmataceae; genus Hujiaoplasma. The sequence goes on along the minus strand of CP076020.1, from coordinate 887,484 downwards.
AGATATGGATTTATTGACTTTACAAAACAAACTAAAATTGAAAAATCCACATTTATTTGCACTAACAGATATTCAAAATAAAAGAAGAGTCATTAGAGCTTTAGAAAAAGAAGATAGTGATATTCAAAAAGAAAATAAAGCTTATTATGAAGATTATTATATCATTGGATTAAATACTGACAGAGAAAAATTATATGAACGCATCAACGATAGAGTAGATCTTATGATAAAAAATGGATTAATTGATGAAGTGAAGTCTCTCTATCAAAAAAAAATCGTCGGGCAAAGCATTAAAGCCATTGGCTATAAAGAATTATATCAGTATTTTGATGGTTTAATTACATTAGAAGAAGCTATAAGACTTATAAAAAGGAATTCTAGACGCTATGCTAAAAGACAATTAACTTGGTTTAGAAATAAAATGACTGTGCATTGGTTTGAAAGCCATATTCATGATTTCGATTTAACCATTAATGAAGTGATGAAGGTTATAAAAAAGAAGCTTAATAAATAAGCTTCTGATTTATTTTTTAGGATACGGCCAATCTTCTAATCCACCCTTTAATACATAAACAGGATGATATCCTTTTTTCATCAATTTTTTTCCTACTTTTTTTACTAAACCTTTGTCTGAATCACTATATAAAAATATAGGTTGATCAGCTCTAATTAAGTATAAATTTTGAAAAATAGATTTTTTAGGATAATTTCGGCTTCCATTAATTTTTTCATTTTGATAATCTTCATCAGAACGAATATCAATTAATTGTCCTCGTCTCATATTTTTTCTAAATTCATCAGCTTCAAGATAAAGAATTCCACCATTTGGTTTTCTATTTCTTGCATAAGCAATCAAAAAACCTAGCGAAAGACCTAAAACTATTGGAAAAATCCAATCATTTATTGCTAATATCATAATATTCACCTCTTTTAGACTATTAATATTATAGTAGAAGTGAAAACTATTGTCAATAAAGCGATTTTATATTATAATAACTCTGTTAGATATTTTTTTGAAAGGAGCTAAATAATAAATTTTATTTATTATTGATATTTATGATTACAACAAACGATTTTAAAACAGGAATTACCATAGAATATGAAGGTGAAATCTATCAAGTGATTGAATTTCAACATGTAAAGCCAGGAAAAGGAAGTGCTTTTGTCCGTACAAAATTACGTAACTTAAGAACTCAATCTGTTATTGATAAGACTTTTAATTCTGGTATTAAAATGGAAACTGCTATGATAGAAAAGAATCCAATGCAATATTTATACAAAAATGGTGAAATTCATGTGTTCATGAATAATGACACATATGAGCAATTAGAATTACATGAATCACAATTAGGTGATAAGTTAAACTTTATCAATGAAGGTGATGAAATTAAAATTATTTCTTTTGGAAAAGAAATTTTAGGAATTGAATTACCAGATAAAGTTATATTAGAAATTGTACAAACAGCTGGTGGAGTCAAAGGTAATACTGCTTCAAACGCAACAAAAGAAGCTGTTACAAATACTGGATTAACTTTGTCAGTACCTTTATTTATCAATGAAGGTGACAAAGTTGTAGTTTCAACAGATACAGGAAAATACGATACACGTTATAAAGAATAAAAGGATGTGATTTTTTTGGAAGTTAGTCAGATGTGGCTAGTTCTACAAGCACAAGTAAATACCACGTTAATCATTGTGATGCTTGTGTTAATTATGGTTTCAGCGTTTTTTTCATCAACTGAAACCGCTTATTCCTCCGTTGGGAGACTTAGATTAAAAACCCTGGTAGAACTTAACAAACCAGGTTCAAAAAAAGCTTTATGGATTGTTGATAATTTTGACAAGACACTCACAACTCTACTTGTAGGTAACAACCTTGCCAATATTGGATTAGCAACTGTTTCGGTTATCTTTTTTGGAGATTTATTTGCTGGTATATCCGATCCTAGCACTAAACAAACAGTTGTTTCACTCATGAATACAGGTGTAATGACCATTATCATCTTAATATTTGGTGAAATTATTCCTAAGAGTTTAGCCAAAGGTAATTCTGAGAAGTTTTCTTTAAGGATGTCAAGAATCATTTATTTATTAATCAAAGTCATGACACCATTGACATTTTTATTTGTTAAACTTAATAAAAGGGTGACAACTAGAATTCAGCCAGACAAAAGAATTAGTGTGACTGAAAGTGATCTTGAAACCATTATTGATACAATGGAAGAAGAGGGCGCTATTCAAATGGGTGAAGCTGATATGTTACAATCAGTCTTAGAATTATCTGATATTAACGTTGAAGAAATAATGACACCACGTGTTGATATGGTAGCTATTGAAGTCAATCAATCAGTGAAAGAAATTAAAGATATTTTCTTTAAGAATAAATTCTCAAGATTGCCTGTTTATGATGATCATATCGATAATATTATTGGTGTTTTATCTGAACGTGATTTTTATACAAAAATTCTAAAAAAACAAGTAGTAAATCTAAGGCGAATGGTAAGACCAGCTTTATTTATTCCAACTTCAACAAAAGTCGATAGTTTAATTACTTTACTTCAAAATAAGAATACACATTTAGCTATTGTAGTTGATGAATATGGTGGTGTTGATGGTATTGTGACCATGGAAGATGCACTCGAAGAGTTGGTTGGTGAAATCTATGATGAACATGATGATGTTATAGAAACCATTACTAAAAAAGATGATTATCATTATTTAATCAACGCTGACTATGATTTAGAGGATTTATTCGAAGATTTAAACCTAGGAAAACCTCCTGTATCAGATTCGACATCTGTAGGTGGTTGGTTATTTGAAATGTTCCAAGATATACCTGAAATCGACGAAGAAATTGAATATGAAGTCAGATATAATCAAGAATATGATGAATTAAGTGAATTAATAAATGAAGATAAAGCAACACTTATCTTTAAAATACTTAAAGTGAAAAAAAGACGGATTAAATCCGTATTAATGACCATCAAAGTTGAGGATTCTGAAGAGTAAAGATATCCTCGCTTTTTTTCAGAAAGGAGACACAATGGAAAGATTACAAAAAATTATACAAAAAGCTGGATTGGCTTCTAGAAGAAAAGCTGAAGATATGATTACTGAAGGGCGCGTAAAAGTCAACGGAAAAGTTGTTACTGAGCTAGGATCTAAAGCTAGTTTTTCAGATGATATTATCGTTGATGGTAAGCGCATTAAAAGAGAGAATAAAGTTTATTTTGTCCTTTATAAGCCTGAAGGATATATTTCAGCAGTGACAGATCAGTTTAATCGTAAAACAGTCACAGACTTAATACCAGTGAAAGAGAAAATATTCCCTATTGGTAGATTAGATTATGATACATCAGGTCTATTGATACTCACCAACGATGGAGATTTTGCAAACCAAATGATTCATCCAAAGTATATGATTGAAAAAGAATACTACGTCAGGGTTAAAGGCTTACTAAGAAGAGAATCGTCAATTAAGCTTGCAAGAGGAATTGAATATGATGGTGTTAAAGCCATGCCAGCCAAAGTTTATAACGTTGAATATGATGATAAAAAGGAAACGACATTTTTAAATATAGTCATTACTGAAGGTAAATATCATCAGGTTAAAAAAATGTTTGAATCACTAGGTCACGAAGTCATTAAGTTGAAACGTATTCGATTTGGATCAGTTACTTTAGACGGTTTAACAACTGGTGAATACCGAATCTTAAAGCCTCATGAAATTAAAACTTTATATAACCTTTCTAAAAATGGCTAAAAAATAAAAAAACTAGTGATTTATTGTGGTCATATTTTGAAAATATGATATAATGTTTAAGGTTAAGGAGGTTTCAATGAGTTATCATGCATTAGCGATTGATGGTCCAGCAGGTGCTGGCAAGTCAACAATAGCCAAATTGCTTGCTAATAAACTTAATTACATATATATTGATACTGGCGCAATGTATCGTGCAACAACTTATAAAGCTCTGAGCCTTGAAGTTGATTTAGAAGACCCAAAAGAATTTGATTTTTTAGATACTACTGAATTTATCTTTAAAAACGGGGAATTATACATGGATGGCGTCAATATGACGAGTTTAAATCGTTCTAAAGTTGTCGCAGACAATGTATCTCTTGTGGCTTCTCATATTCCTGTAAGAAACAAATTGGTTGCCCTTCAACAAGAAATTGCTAAAGGCAATCACGTTGTGATGGATGGAAGAGACATTGGCACAGTTGTACTAAAAAATGCTGATTTAAAAGTGTTTTTAACAGCTACAGTTTCTGTAAGAGCAAAAAGGCGATATGAAGAATTAAAAAATATTGGTAGAAATATTACCATAGAAGATATAGAAGAAGAAATTAAAAAAAGAGATTTATATGATTCAAGTAGGGAATACAACCCTTTAAAAAAAGCAGATGATGCGATTGAAATTGACACTTCAGATAAAGATATTTATCAAGTTGTTGATTTACTATATAAAAAATACATTAAGATAATAAATGAAGGAGAGTTATAATATGACGGACAAACAAACACCAGAGTACACGAGTCCTACAAAACCAAGACCTAGATCGGTTGTTACTGGAAAGGTAATCAGAGTAACTGATGAAGAGGTATTAGTTGACATTGGTTATGTCACAGAAGGTGTGATTTATAAAAATCATCTTTCTTTAGACAAAATCGATAGTGCTAAGGAAACAATTAAAGAAGGAGATGACATTAAAGTTAAAGTTGTTAAATACAGCGAAAACAAAGATGGAACATCAATTCCTCTTTTATCTAGATTAGATATATTAAAAACTGAACAAAAATTAGAAAATTTAGAAGAATTAGAAGTGAATCATCAATATACTTTCAAAGTGAAAAAAGCTGTTAAGGGTGGATTATTACTTGATTATCAAGGATTAGAAGTCTTTTTACCTGAAAGTTTAATTTTCTTAAGAGAAGAAGATGGACAAAAAGAAAACTTAGTTGGGAAATCAATTAAAGCTGAACTTATTGAGAAAAAAACTGAAGGAAGAAATATTAATTTAATTGCTAATCGTAAACAAGTAGCTTATGAAGAGAAAAAAGCTGCTATAGCTGAAGAATTGGATAACTTAAAAGAAGGTCAAGTCGTTGAAGTGAGTATCGAACGTATTAAAGACTTTGGCGCTTTTGCTAAAATTACTGACCACATTGATGGGTTAATCCATATTTCTGAAATTTCACATTATCATGTCAAAGATATCACTGAATATATCAATGAAGGTGATAAAGTTGAAGCTAAGATCATCAAAATTAAAGGTAAAAAAGTTTCTTTATCTTTAAAAGCACTTACACCAACACCATGGGAAAAATTCTTAGAAAACCATAAAGTTGGAGATAAAGTAGAAGGTAAAATTGTACGTAAAATGCAATTTGGTATGTTATTAGAAGTTGAAAAAGAAGTTGTTGGACTTTTAAATCGTTTTGATTATTCATGGAATCCAAATGAAAATCTTGCGGGTGAAGTTGAAGTAGGAGAAACTTTAGAAGTAGAAATCACTTCAATTAATAAAAAGAAAAAACAATTCTCAGTTTCTAAGAAACATTTAGAATATAATCCATGGGCGGATTTAAAACTTTCAAAAGGTGACTTAGTGTCTGCTGAAGTTGTTCGTTTAGAAGATAATGGAGCTATTGTTAAGGTTGAAGAAGTAGAAGGATTCTTACCAATAGGCGAAGTTTCTTCAGAACATATTTCTAGTTTAGAAAATGAACTTAAAGAAGAAGACATTATCACAGTTGAAGTGACTGATTTTAATCCAAAGAGATGGCATTTAGTTGTTTCAAAAAAATCAGTTCAAGAGAAAAAAGCACGTGCTGCTTATGAATCTGAATTGAAAGAAAATGTAAGTTCAAATCAATCATTAGAAGATTTGTTTAAAAAATTTAAAAAATAAAGTTAGGTGATGACTATGTTGCCAATTGTCGCAATTGTTGGCCGACCAAATGTTGGTAAATCTACCCTCTTTAATCGTATTGTTGAAAAACGAGTCTCGATTACAGATGATTTGCCGGGTGTTACTAGGGACCGAATTTATGCAAAGGCAACCTGGTTAAATAGAGAATTTTCATTAATTGATACAGGGGGCATCGAATTATCCGATGCGCCTTTTTTAACTGAGATTAAAGCACAAGCAGAGATAGCAATCGAGGAAGCAGATGTGATTTTATTTACTGTCGATGGTAAAGATGGATTATTACCAGGAGATAAAGAAATCATGCAAATGCTATATAACTCAAAGAAACCTGTTTTAGTAGCGGTAAATAAAGTTGATAGTCAAAAATATCAAGATTCAATTTATGATTTCTATGAACTGGGTGCTGATCATGTATTTAGCATTTCTAGTGTCCATGGAACTGGAATTGGTGATTTGCTAGATGAAATTATCCATCAATTCCCTGAAAAAGATGAAGAAATATATGAAGATACTGACATAAAACTTTCTATCATAGGCAGACCTAATGTAGGCAAGTCATCTTTGACAAATGCCTTGTTAGGATATGAGCGTGTTATAGTATCCGATATTGAAGGTACCACAACAGATTCTGTAGATACAGAATTTACCCTTGATGATCAAAAGTATGTTGTTATAGATACGGCTGGTATGAAAAAAAGAGGGAAAATATACGAAAATCTTGATAAATATGCTAACTTAAGAGCTATGCAAGCAATTGATAGATCAGATGTTAGTTTATTGGTTTTAGATGCTGAAAGTGGTATAAGACAATTAGATAAAAATATTGCTGGTTATGCATTAGAAAACAAGAAAGCCTTAATTGTTGTCATCAATAAGTGGGATACAATTGAGAGGGACCAATATACTATGAAAGAATGGGAAGATAAAATCAGAACAGAGTTTAGATTTTTAAAATATATTCCTATTGTTTATTTATCAGCTAAAACAAAGGCTAGAATTAAAACCATATTTCCAGTAATTCAAAAAGCATACGAAAATTATTCTAAACGTGTATCTACTAGTCTTCTAAATGAGACTATTCAAGATGCAATGATTTTAAACCCACCTAAAATGCATAAACAAAGATTATTGAAGGTCTATTATGCCACTCAAGTAAAAACAAAATGTCCGACATTTGTATTATTTGTGAATGATACAAACATTATGCATTTCTCTTATTACAGGTATTTGGAGAATAAATTAAGAGAACAATTTGATTTTTATGGGACCCCAATAAGCATAATTTTAAGAAATCGTAAGTAAAAACCATTATTTTTATAAATATATTGGTTTTTTTGGCTAAATGCCTTGTTTTTTAATAAATATTCTTATATAATGAGATTATATTTTTAAAGGAGGATTTTAAATGAATAAATCAGAATTAGTTTCAAGAATCGCTGACTTAGCTGAACTTTCAAAGAAAGATGCTGAAAAAGCATTAAATTCTACAGTTATGGCTATTGAAGAAGCATTGGTTCAAGGAGAAAAAGTTGTATTAACAGGATTTGGAACATTTAATGTAAAACAAAGAAAAGCTAGAAAAGGGCATGACCCAAGAACTGGTGAAGAAATTCACATTCCAGCTTTAAACGCTCCTACTTTCAAAGCAGGAAAAGTATTAAAAGACAAAGTAAGATAACAATAATAAAAAATTCGCTATGGATTCGTTTCCATAGCCTTTTTTTTACATCTTTTTTACATTAACTTACATGATGAAGGTATTTTAAAATATATTTTTACTATAAACTCTACTTGTAAGATAAATTTAATCAAGAGAGAGGTTATGTATGAAAAAATTAATTTTAGGTTTTACGATGATTTTAGTATTAACATTAGCTGCTTGTTCAAATACAGGTGATGAATGGGATTCAACAAGTCAAATCAGTGTTTATACCAGAGATACATCAAGTGGGACAAGAGCAGGATTTATGGGTGGTATAGGTTTTGATGAAGCTGTAGAAGATGACAGTCAATTAGTTGATGGTTTTGTTATTAATGATAACACAGGTATTTTAACTTCAATGTTGACGGATGAATATGGCATAGGTTATATTTCTTTATCAAGTTTAGATGGTAGTGTTAAGGGTTTACAATTTGATGGTGTTGATCCAACAATTGCTAATGTTGTTAATAATACATACGGATTAAAAAGACCTTTTAACTATGTACTTCGATCATTAGATGACTATCAAAATGATACAGAAAAAAATATTTCATTAGCATTTATAGCATTTATGGAAACAACAGATGGGGCTGATATTATTACAAATGAAGGCGCAATCCCATTAGATAGCACCAATACTTGGGATGATATTAAAGATAATTATAGTGTATGTAGTCAAGATAATAGTGATGTCACTATAAGATTTGGCGGTTCAGATTCAATTGAACAAATTGCTAAAGCATTAACAGAAGCTTTTGCTCCAAAATGTGGTAATTTTATCCCTGAACACGATCATACAGGTTCTTCAGATGGCTTTAAAAGAACGCAAGGTTCTGAGAAGGATGGAGATAATTATAAACATATAGGATTTGCTTCAAGACCTTTTAAAGATTCAGAAACTGGATCAATTGGCACTCAGGGTCAATTAGCTTGGGATGCAATTGTAGCCATTGTTCATAATGACAATCCTCTAATGAGTGTGACATCAGAAGATTTAAGAAAAATATATGGTGGACAATTCCTAACTTGGGACGAGTGTCTTTAATTAGAAACGTATAAGCAAAAAATACCCTATGTATAAGGGTTTTTCTTGCGTATAGGAGGGATAACTTGAACACATTAAAACTATGGCTTACAAGCCTAAAAGATTCATTGCGTGTGAATAGTAAAAAGGAATTTGTTGATTTATGTATGCGTTCTTTATTTTTACTTACAACAATCATTTCGGCATCCTTCATTATCATTATTATTATCTTTATTCTAAGAGAAGGGATTAAGCCTTTCTTATCAAATAATGATGGTTTAGGTAGGGTTAATTTAGTCCGCTTTTTAATGGGAACTACTTGGCTTGAAGGAAGAGCATTCTTTTCAAATATGTATGGTGTTGGGTTTATTATTATCAATACACTATATATTGCCTTATTATCATTAGTGATTGCCATGCCTATAGGGGTTTTATCTGCACTTTTTATTGCCAAGATAGCACCCAAAAAATTAAGTCAGATATTAAGAACAGTTGTAGAATTGTTAGCTTCAATTCCATCCATAGTTTATGGATTGTTTGGGAGTGGTGTTATATTGGTTTTTGTCTATAATCTAGGTAAAATCTTTGGTATTCAGTCAAAAGGAGGAAACTCTGTTTTAGCAACTGTGCTTGTTTTAGCATTAATGATTTTGCCAACCATTACAGCTCTTTCAGAGGTGGCTATAAGGAGTGTGAGTAAAGAGATTGAACATGGATCATTGGCCTTAGGGGCGACAAAAACTCAAACAAACTTTAAAGTTGTTTTAACCAGTGCAAAATCCGGGATCTTCACAGCTGCTATACTTGGAGTGGGTCGTGCTCTTGGTGAAGCGACAGCTGTTAGTTTAGTTGCAGGTAATGCAAGAAGCGGTCCAAGTTTTGGATTATTTGATACAACAGCAACTTTAACTTCAACCATGTTACAAGGATTAAAAGAAACTATTGGTTTAGATTATGACATACGTTTTAGTGTAGGTATTGTTTTGATGATTGTTATTGTATTAACCAATGCAATACTTAATTTTGTCAAAAGAAGGATAGGTAATGTCAATGTCAAATAAACGTAAAAGAATTGATGTATTATTACAAACGATTACTTATTCAGCTGCCATTATCGCTGTTTTAATCTTATCAATGATTGTATTTTTTATCTTTAAGAATGGTTCAAGTCTTTTAAGTATTGATTTAATAACTAGTGATTACCACGCCCAGTTTTATAATGGTGGCATTGATGAAGTGAATGATTTTTCTCATACTGAAAAACCAGAATATTTAACAGAAGATGATTATTATTCAAGTAAGTGGGGTCTTGCATTAAGAGATGAAAGAGACAAACAGGGGGATCTGATGATAGAAGTTGCTTTTATCGCAGATGATTCACCTTTAAAGCAAATGGTTGATAAGAACAACCCTGATAACAACAACTTTTCTTTAGAAGAAGGACAAGTAGTAACCACCATAAAGTTTTATGATAAAAACTCAGCTTTAACCATTTATGGTGCACAACATATGATTCAAGAGTTAGATGAAGTGAATACTTTTAGGGAAATAGTATTTTCATCACAAGGTGGTGGTATTAGAGGTTCTTTAATATCAACACTATATGTGATTGGGATGACTTTAGTTGTCGCATTACCAGTGGGGATATTTACTGCTATCTACTTAAATGAGTTTGCTAAAAAGAATCGTGTGACTAATATTTTAAGGTCCATGGTTGAAATGTTAACCGGTGTTCCAAGTATTATTTTTGGTTTAATGGGATTAGCAGTCTTTGTTCCTTTAACAGTCAATTATACTAAAGCAACCAGTGGTAATCTAATATCAGGTTCATTGACTCTAGCAGTGATCTTATTACCAGTTATTATCAGGGCTACTGAAGAATCATTAAAAGTTGTACCGGACGAATTACGTTCAGCTTCGTTAGCCTTAGGAGCTAACCGAACGCAAACAACATTTAAAGTGGTTTTATCTTCTGCTTTACCTGGAATATTAACAGGAACTTTATTATCTATTGGTAGAATTATTGGTGAAAGTGCAGCCCTTATATTTGCTATAGGGACAGCCGTCAAAGATGATATATCTATTTTCGGAAAATCAACAACCTTATCGGTTCAAATATGGTCTTTAATGACAGATGAACCTGCCAATATAGAATTAGCGAGCACCATCGCTCTCTTAATTTTGATCACTGTTTTAATTTTAAATCTTTTGGTTAAATTGATTTCAAGTCGATATATGAAAAAATTTGCATAAGGAGCATATAAATGAGTGAGAATGTATTTAAAATTAATAATTTAAATTTGTATTATGGCCAATTTCAAGCTTTAAAGAATATAAGTCTTCAGCTTAAGAAAAATAAAGTCACAGCCTTAATAGGGCCTTCTGGTTGTGGAAAATCAACTTTTCTTAGATCATTAAATAGAATGAATGATTTGATTGATGACTGCCATATAGATGGAGATATTTTATATCATCAAAATAATATATATCAAAGGGGATATGATGTCATTACATTGAGAACAAAAGTAGGTATGGTTTTTCAAAAACCTAATCCCTTTCCTATGAGTATATATGACAATGTTGTTTATGGTCCTCGTTGTCAAGGTATTAAAAATAAGAAAAAACTAGATGATTTAGTTGAAGAATCATTAAAAAAAGCCGCTTTATGGGAAGAAGTTAAAGATAGACTAAAAGATAGTGCATTAGATTTGTCAGGTGGACAGCAACAGAGACTATGTATTGCTAGGGCTATTGCCATGGAACCAGAAGTTATATTGATGGACGAGCCTACAAGTGCTTTAGATCCAATAGCAACTTTAAAAATTGAAGATTTAATTAATGAACTAAAGGAAAACTACGCAATTGTGATTGTCACACATTCTATGCAGCAAGCTGCGCGCATTTCAGATGAAACAGCTTTCTTTTTAATGGGTGAAATTATTGAGTATGGTAGTACAGATACCATTTTTTCAAATCCAAAAGAAAAACAAACAGAAGACTATATTACAGGTCGTTTTGGTTGATTGTTAAAGATTGAATAAATATAAAATATCATATATAATTAAGAGGAGGCATTATGACTTATCGTACACGATTTGACCAAGAACTAGAAGAATTAAAAATCTCATTGATTAAAATGGGAGACTTGGTCACAAAACATATTCATGCATCACTAAAATACTTCTTAGAAATGAATTCTGAGTTAGCAGAAAAACTCATAAAAAAAGATGAAGAAGTTAACGAAATGGAATATGCTATTGAAAGAGAATGCATGCGTATTATTTTAAGAGAACAACCGGTCGCAAAAGATTTAAGATTAATCACATCAATTTTAAAAATGATTACTGATTTAGAAAGAATAGGTGATCACGCTGTTGATATTGCAAAATTAACAGTATTTATGGAAAAAAATGAAGAAGCATTTACTGTCAAAGAAACTAAAAACATGGTTGATATCAGCGAAGATATGATTAAACTTGCTTTGGAATCATTTGTAAATCAAGATTTATCAATAGCCAGAAAAGTTGTGGAGATGGATGATTTAGTTGATCAAGATTTTTATACTATTAAAAACCAAGTAGCTCAAGCTATTCGAGAAAGTGACATTGACGCTGATTACGCGATCTATTTAATGATGGTTGCTAAATATTTAGAACGTATTGGTGATCACGCTGTGAACTTAGCGGAGTGGGTTATTTTTTCTATTTTAGGTAAACATATAGAAGATTAGGAGACTATAATGAAACCATTGATTTATATTGTTGAAGATGATTTAAATATCCAAAATGTTTTGAAAATTGCTTTAGAAAATTCACAGTTTGAAATCATGCTTTTTGATCATGCAAAGGATTTATTTAAAGAACTTAATATCAAAACACCACATTTATTTATTTTAGATATCATGTTGCCAGATATCAATGGTTTAGATATCATAAAAAGACTTAAAAAATCTAATACAAATCATCAAATACCCATCTTAGTTGTATCTGCTAAGTCTTCTGAACTAGATAGGGTGATAGGCTTAGATATTGGCGCAGATGATTATCTTGTAAAACCTTTTGGCATTCTAGAACTCGTTAGCAGAGTAAAAGCCTTATTAAGAAGAACAATCAAACAAGATGATAACCATATTTTAACTATAGAGAAATTGGTTTTAGACTCAAAGAAACATCGATTAACATATGAAGATAAACATCAACAATTGACTCATAAACAAAGTCAATTACTTACATATTTTATGAGTCAAAAAGGAAATGTTTTAACCAGAGAAGATTTAATGCATACAGTTTGGGGATATGATTTTGTCGGGGAAACAAGAACTTTAGATGTTCATATCAGAGAGTTAAGAAAGAAATTATATCAATTAACCAATCGAAATGATTTGATAGAAACCATTCATGGAACAGGATACAAGTTTGAACTATGAGAAGAAGAATAGGATTAGAGTTTGTATTCATTATTCTTATATCAATGACAGCTTTTATTATTGGTGCGACACTTATTGCTAAAAATGCCATTAACAATGTTACTGAACTAAATTTAGAACACTTTCTTGATATTGTTGAAATAGATACTGCAAGCAAGGATTATCAAAGCATTATCAACCAATATGAAGATATTGATGATTATTTGAGAATTACTTTTGTCGATGATAAAGGTGTTGTTATAGCCGATTCACTCGCTGATGAATTAGATAATCACTTAGATAGACCAGAAATACAAAACATTGGGCAATCCTATATTAGATATTCAGACACTTTAAAAATAGATATGATGTACTCAGCCATTCAAATGGATAATGGAGATTACTTGAGAGTAGCAGTTCCAACTGCATCTGTTTTAAAGTTTCTAAATGATTTTATAGGTTTATCAGTTGTTATTGGTACAATCATCATCATACTATCCATTTTTTCTAGCTCTGTCTTAATTAAACACACTTTAAAGCCTTTAAAAGATATAAGAAGTATTCTTGAAGAAGTTAATGAAGGTAATTATAAAGAGATTATTGATAATGATCGATTCGACGAGGTAAAAGCATTAATTAAAGAAATTAATAAGATTAACCATTCCATTTCTATAAATATTTCCTCATTAAAATCTGAAAAAAGAAAGACTGACTTCTTATTAGATCACATGAATCAAGGGATATGTGTTTTAAACAGTAAAAAGGAAATTATTTTACTTAATAAAAATTTGCGAGATTTATATCGATTTAATATAGACTTAAATCTCCATAAAAACTTTAGATTTTTGTTTAGACAAGAAGACATTCAAAATTCAATCGAAAATGCTTATGAGTCTAAATCTAGTACGCATCTGATTACACAAGAAAAAGAAGCCTTTTTTAATGTGTCAATCAATTACCTAGAAGAAAACTGGAACAATGAATCTAGTGTCATCATTATTTATACTGATGTCACATCAATTAAAAAAATAGAAACTTTGAAAAGAGATTTCTTTGTCAATGCTTCTCATGAATTAAAGTCACCTTTGACTTCTATAATTGGCTCCTCTGAGATAATCACTCAAGGCATGGCCAAAGATAATGAAACAATTCTAGATTTAGTCACTAGAATTCACCATGAAGCTCATCGCATGAGTCACTTAGTCATGGATATGTTATTATTATCTGAAGTAGAAAACAAAACGAGTCTTTATCAAAAACATGATATTTCAACAACAAAAGTCGTTGATGATGTGATTAAAAATTTATCAACTTTAATTAAAGACCAAGAAACAATGATTCATAAAAGCATTGATATTGATACGATTAAGTTTAATGATAAAGATCTATTTCAATTAATCAAAAATCTAGTTGAAAATGCCATAAAGTACGGAAAAAAACAAGGTAATGTTTGGGTCAATATTATAGAAAAAGATCAACATTATGCCATTATCATTAGAGATGATGGTATTGGTATCCCTAACGAAGAACAATCAAGAGTTTTTGAAAGATTTTATAGAATTGATAAAGCTAGAAGTCGTTCGACTGGTGGCACTGGCCTAGGATTATCTATCATTAAACATATAGTGATGAATGCCAATGGTCAAATAAAACTAGAATCAGAAGAGGGACAAGGAACAAGTATCAGCGTATATTTACCTAAAGAATAAAAGAAGAAGACGCATAAATTTGCGCCTTCTTTAATATTAATATGATTATAAAATGTCTAGTGAATAAATCAAATAAGGGATAAAATTATTAATCATATGAATGGCAATGACAACATATAAATTTCTTCCGGAATAGAAATAGATATAACTAAAAGATAAGCCCATAAAAGCATAAGGGATGATTTGAATAAAATCTCCAAAACTAGCTACATGTAAAAAGGCAAAAACTAAACCAGTGACTAAAATGGCTCCCTTATCGCCTAAAGCATTATAAGATAAACCATAAAGTGCTTTTCTAAAGACAGTTTCTTCTACAATAGGTGTGAATATGACCAAGAGCAAGAATAGTGATGCTAGGCTAATAAAACTTGGATTAAATAAGCTTTGGATGGCCATTTCATTTTGTGAAGTTTCAGTAACCCCAATAAACTGCATAATCATATTCGCAAAAAATGATGCGGCGTATAGGAGAAGAAAACCTGTAAGGATATAACCAAAATGTTTTTTCGGTTCTTGAACAAATCTTTTAAAGTCATATTTATAATTTGATCTATTAACAATAAACAAAGCGATTGCCACAAGAAATGTTGTTAAAAAATTAAATAGGTTTGAAAAATCAGCTGACATTGGATGATAAGCTTCTTCATCAATTGAAAAAACTCTTTGGTCGAGTTCAAAGTCTTTATCTATATGAATGGTTGTTTGACCATTTAAATCTTCAATGAGATATGATTCTGTAGAGAATATGTTTCCATTAATATCTTTTAAGTCAAAAATTATATAGGCTTTTTCAATCATCTCATCAGAGGTATTGGTGATAGTGCCTTGATAATTTAAAAGAAAACCATCATCAGTTGGACTGACTTGCCAAGTTAAGTCATAATCCAATAAATTTTCAGTGTTATTTATATGGTTGTTATTAATCATTGATCCAACTAAAGAACTTAGAAACATAAACAATACATATATAAAAAGAATGATGACATTTACTTTGTTATTTGGTTGCCTTAATCCTTGATGACTCGGCCTATGATTCTCTTTTTGTAAGTTGTCATCAAATAATTCATCATGTTGCATAAAATCACCTCGTTTAATATAATTATTGATATTATAACTTAAAGAAAACAAAAAGTATAGCATTTGGTTAATTAATCTTAAGAGATTGACAAAACATACATTTCAAGTATAATAAATACTATAAGTTAGGATGTGATATTATGGCAAAACAATCTTTTGCAGTCATTGGTTTAGGACGTTTCGGTCGTGCTTTAGTTGAAGAATTAATTAAACTAGAAGCCGAAGTGTTAGTAATAGACAAAGATTATGAAAAAATTGAAAAAGTAGCAAAAGCACTGACTAATACAGTTTGTCTAGATTCAACAGATGTTGAAGCATTAAGAGAAGTGGGTATTAGTAATTATGATAAGGTTGTTGTGGCTACTGGGATGGATGTTGATAACTCAATTTTAACAACATTGATTTTAAAAGATTTAGGTGTTAAAGAAGTATTTGTTAAAATTCAAAGTGAGTATCATGCCAAGGTCGTTGAAAAACTTGGAGTTGATCATGAACATCTGATTTGGCCAGAAAGATCAACAGGTATCAGATTAGCAAAAGTTTTAGTATCAAATTCATTCTTAGACTATTTTGAATTAGATGATGATTATAGTTTTATCACTATAAAAGCAACTAAAAAGGTGATTGGAAAAAATTTATTAGATCTTGATATACGTAAAAATTATAATGTAACAATTGTTGCCATTAGAAGAGAAAACAAAATAATGATTCCATCTTCTAAATCTCCATTTGAAAATGATGATGAATTACTATTGGTAGGGCGCAACGATTATATCAAAAAATTCTCGAAATGGTTGAATGGGAGAAAATAAAGTTAAGATAATTCTTAACTTTTTTTGTAAAATGAAAGAAATTATTATTGTTTCAGACAATCCTGGTAAAATTAAAGAATATCAAGATAAGCTAAAATCTTATAAATTAATTCCATACAAAGAAGTATTACCTATTGAACATATACCTGAAGAAGAAGATACTTTTAAAGCCAACGCTTTCATCAAAGCTGATACGGTCTTTAGAATACTTAAAAAGCCTTGTTTAGCAGATGATTCCGGTTTAATAGTAGATGCCTTACCTAATGAGTTAGGCGTTCACTCAAAGCGATTCTCAGAGGAAATGACTGATCAAGCTAATAACCAACTATTGTTAGAAAAACTTAAAGATATAGATCAACGTCAAGCTAAATTCAAAACAGTGATTTGCCTATTAATTCCAGGAGAACATCCACGGTTTTATCAAGGTGAAGTAAAAGGTAAAATATTAAGAAAAGCTAGAGGAAATCAAGGTTTTGGTTACGACCCACTTTTTTACATTGAAGGGTTAAATAAAACTTTAGCTGAAATGACTATTGATGAAAAAAATATATACTCACATCGCGCCAAAGCAATTGAAGCTTTAATAAAGGATATTGAAAATGAAAATATTGTTGTTTTCTGATACACATGGTGATTTAGATGCCTATAAAGAGATGATTGGTAATGAGGAAAAACAAGACCATATTTTCTGTCTTGGTGATTCAGGCTTTAACCTAGATTTTTTAAACAAGGAAAAAATTGTTTCAGTCAAAGGAAATTATCCTTTTAGTCCTAAATTACCCTATGACATTTCTGAGAAAATCAATGATTTTTGGTTCTTTTTTACCCATGGGCATTTATACCATGTGAAATTTGGACTTAGTAAAATAATGAACAAAGCCTGTTTGTTAAAAATGGATGTTTGTTGTTTTGGTCACACACATAAAATGCTTTTAACAAAGAAAAATGAACTTATATTATTAAATCCAGGAGCGCTTTCTTATACAAGATCACATTTATTCCCAAGTTATGCTAGAATATTTATTGAAGGGAATAAAATGATACTAGAGATAGTTAATTTAAAAACAAAGAAGGTTGTTGAAAAATTAATTGAGGTAAAATAATGGAAGAAATGAATCATCAAATCCAACATGATAAAGTGCCATTGAAATCAGATGGTCTTTTAGACATGAATGAAGTCGCCTCAAAATTTAAGTTTTTAATGAGTGAGTCAAAATATAAACAAGCTTTATTTTATTTGAATGGTATAAAAAACGATCCACATTTGCTTGAACGTTTAGATATCATTAAGTTACATGACTTATACATCGACGTATTATTAAAAATCGAAGATTTTAGGTCACTAGAAAACATATTAAAATCAAAACAGAAATATATTGAAAGCGATAAAGAAAGGAATATGCATCAATTCTATTTAGCCATATGTTATGAAGGCTTATCAAAAATTGATGAAGCAATTCTTGCTTTAGAGAAAATTGATGACACAATATCTAGTCATAATTTAGTCAACAAATATCTTAAGTTGGCTTTACTATATTTACAAAACAAAGATTTTAACCAAGCCATAAAAGCTTATGATTATGCTATTGTTTTTGATAGAAAAAAAGAATATGAAATATTTTTGTTAGTTGAATCTGATATTCAATTCTATCAAAAAAATTATGTTGAATCAATGAAACTATTTGAAGACTTTTTTATTAAAACTAAAAGAAAATTATCATACTTAAATCGTTTTATTAGAATTTCTTTAGCTTTAAAACGATTTGATGATGTATTTGAATTTTATAAAAGATATAAAGATAAAGTACTTAAGCATGAATCTATTCAAATTAAATTATCTTTTTTTAATGAAATCATAGATTTTTTAAAAAACACTGACCATAATGAATATATTGAGATTAATAATTATTTGGCTGTTTTAAGGCAAAGAGACATTGTTGATTTTGATTATTTTGATTATTATCAAGTGGTTCTTAAACATCTTAGAAAACATAAAATATATAAAAAAGAAAGAGACATTGTACGTGATTTATTCATTGACTTAAATCAAACACTTTCATTTAAGAAACTAGCATACATAGAGGTCAATAACGGAGAATTACGCATATATCATTTGTCTAAAAATTTATTACTTGAAAAAACCTTAGAGAATAACCATACAATATTCAATGATATCTTATCCGATAATATTAAACAAAGTTATATAAAACCGCTGATAAATGATTTTATTTTTGTTCAAGATGATACTGATTATGTTTTTATAGAAGGTTTAGATGATCAACGCTTTTTATTAACTTATACTGATGAAAAATCTTTTGACCTTGCAAAAAAACTAACATTATTATCAAAACATTTATTGATTGATAAGTTTAAAGATTTTTATCTTCGGTCTCAACAAGCAAACCAATTTGAGGCTATTAATCAGTTATTGTCTAAAACCAACTACGGTTTAATTAAAATCCATCTTAATCAAGTTTATTTATTAAATGATGAAGCCAAAAGAATACTTGGTAAAGAAGATTTGATTATTGACTTTAATTTATTACAAAAGTCTTTTGATCCAGTGATTTATCTTGATGAATTCTATCATCAATCTAAGTTATTATCTAATGTTAATGGTCAAGAGATTTTAATGCATGCAATATCAGTTCATAATGATTTATTTGTTTTGTTATCAGTTCATGATCACAAACAAAAGCAAGTACTTTTAAAAGACTTAAAAGCTAATGACCAAAAAAGCATGGTTCTCATAGATTTACATAATTACCATAAGGTTATTAATGACTGTTCATCTAAAGAGTACTTAAATATGATAGAAAAATTTAAAGAACATATTTATAAATTTTCTAATCAACATGTTTTAGAGATATTTATAGAAGCTAATCATATGTTTTATGTCTTATTAGATACTAGAGATAAAAGAATTCCTGAACGATTAGGACAAAAATTAATACATGAGTACCACCATGTATTAGATATTAGGCTGGTTTTTCAACCTTTTAATGAAGATATAGATGTCGTTTTAAAACGCTTATTTGACATGCTTAAATTAACCAGCAAAGACAATGCTTTAATCATGAATGATAAGATTGTTAAGCGCGATGATGAAAATAGACATATATATCTTGAAACCATACAAAGTTTGATTAAACATAAAAAACCATCTTTAATTTACCATTATGTTAAAAATTGGAAAAACAATAGTGTTCGCTATATTGATGTTGAGTTAAATGATTTAAATATTCTTAAAGATCAGCATTTATTAAAATCTGTTTTAAAACAGAATCAATTAAATATTCAGTTTGATCGTTTAATTGTTAATCAACTAATCAATGAATTAAAACATATCTCATTTAATTCTCAATGGATCATACCAATTTCAATTGAATCTATTCAATCGAAGAAAGCTTTTAATTATCTTTTGAGAAGATTAGATTTGATTGATAAACAACATGTAGTCTTTAAAATTCCAACGCAAGACTATTTAGACCTATCACAAGAAGATAAAAAGTATTTAAAAGAAAAAAATATAGAGACTTGCCTTATTGATTTAATTGATAACATATCAGATTTAAATATATATGAAAATCATCAAATGATAATGATTGATAAGTCAGCTTTTAATAATGACCTATATGCGCCTATTCTTGATATGATTTCTAAGAATGTGAAGGCAGTCATATATAATCATGAAAATCATAGATTAATAAAAACTGATTTAGAAAAAAGAAAAATCGATTTGGTAAAAGGAGATTTCTCAGGACATACTGATAAAATCAAACAATAATTATTGAATTGATTAACTTTATTATAGACCATTTTTATGGTAAAATATTTAAGTTAAAGATACCAATATAGAATACTAAGAAAGGGAATGT
The DNA here is from genome assembly GCA_018622675.1 of Mycoplasmatota bacterium. GTDB lineage: Bacteria > Bacillota_I > Bacilli_A > Izemoplasmatales > Hujiaoplasmataceae > Hujiaoplasma. The sequence goes on along the minus strand of CP076020.1, from coordinate 866,940 downwards.
GGTTAACCACATGATGATAAAATGAATAGAGAATTATTTAGAGAAGAAATAATAAAGTTAATATATAGTAAAATGATTAATAAGGACCAAGAATTAGAAGGTTATGATTCTGATTTAATTAAAACATATCATGATTTTCTAAATCACATTGAAGAGTTAGATGAAATCATTGATCAAAATTTATTTGATTGGTCTATCACTCGTCTAAATTATGTTGATTTAGCAATCATTAGATACGCTACATATGAACTTGTATATTTAAATCAAGCTAAAGAAATTGTGATTAATGAAGCGCTCGAGCTTACAAAAAAATACTCAAATTTAGAAGATGACCAAGCAAAAAAATTCAATAACCGCTTATTACAAAATATAGTGGATAGCTTGGGTGAGAAAGATGCCTAAGTATTTAACAGTTTCTGCTTTGAATCGTTATATGAAATTTAAAATTGACTCTGATAGCGAATTGCAATCTATCTTATTAAAAGCAGAGATATCAAATTTCAAACGACATTCAAGAGGACATCTTTACTTAACTTTAAAAGATGAAAAATCACAAGTATCAGCTGTCATGTTTTCTAGTCATACTGGTTCATTAAACTTTAAGCCAAAAGATGGTGATAAAATCATAATACAAGGCTATGTATCGGTTTATGAACCCTATGGAAATTACCAAGTGTATATCACAAAAATGGAAGTAGATGGCATTGGTGATTTATATATGGCTTATGAAAAATTAAAGAAAAGCCTTGAACAAGAAGGCTTATTTAAAGACTCACATAAAAAAACTTTACCATTTATACCAAAAACTGTAGGCGTTATTACATCAAGAACAGGTGCCGCAGTGAAAGATATTATTAATGTGATTGGAACACGGTTTCCTTTAACTCAAATCATTGTTTATCCTGCAAGTGTGCAAGGGGTTTTAGCTAAAGGAGAAATAGTGAATCAAATTGAAAAAGCCAATCAAGATGACTTATGCGATTGTCTAATTGTAGGTAGAGGTGGAGGATCCATTGAAGATCTATGGCCCTTTAATGAAGAAGAAGTTGCTAGAGCTATTTATCATTCTAAAATTCCTATTATTTCAGCTGTCGGTCATGAAACGGATTATACGATCGCAGATTTCGTAGCGGATAAAAGAGCATCAACACCTTCACACGCCGCTGAACTGGTTGTGCCTCATCACAAAGATATTCAATTTAATATTTCAAACCATCAAAAAAGATTAAATTCTTTATTGTCAAATAAGTATCAAACATTAAGGAGTAAATTTTTAAACTTAGTTGATTCACAAATATTTAAACAGCCTTTAAGAATTATTCAAACACAGGAGTTATCTTTCAATCATCTATATGATCGCTTGGTTAAAAGTAATCCTAAAAATTTAATTAAACAAAAATATGTTGAGCTTAACCAAATAGATAAAATATTACAATCAACCTATATACATATGATTGAAAGAAAGCAACATCAATTTGCAAGATTAGCCGAAAACTTAGAATATGTTAATCCTTTATCAATTATGACTAAAGGTTATTCTATCGTTAAACAAAATAATACAATAAAAAAATCAATTGTTGATATAAACAAAAATGAGCATCTTGATATCCAAATGCATGATGGAGATATTCAATGTAAAATTATAGAATTGAAAGGAAAAAACCATGAGTAAACCAAGTTTCGAAGAAAATTTAGTCAAATTAGAATCTCTTGTTAAAGATTTAGAATCAGGAGATAAAACATTAGATGAATCTGTAAAATTATATAACGAGGGTATAGAACTAGCTAAATTATGTCATAAAGAATTAAAAGAAGCAGAAAAAGTCATCGTAAAATTGATGAATGAAGATCAATTAGAGGATTTTAATCAAGAGTAGTATGAATCTTTTAGATATTAAAGACCCTCAATTTTTAAAAGACTTATCATTTAAAGAACTTAACGAATTAGCTGAGGAAATTCGTTCTTTTTTAATTGAAAATATTGCTAAAACAGGTGGTCATTTAGCATCTAATTTAGGAGTTGTTGAATTAACATTAGCTATTCATAGAGTTTTTAATTCACCTGTTGACAGAATTGTATTTGATGTAGGTCATCAAAGTTATATCCATAAAATATTGACTGGTAGAGCCAAAGACTTTAAAACGCTTAGAAAATTTGAAGGATTATCAGGTTATCAAAAAAGAAAAGAATCTGTTCATGATCACTGGGAAGCTGGACATTCATCGACAGCAATTGCGGCTATTAGTGGTTTTGAAGTTTCGAGAAAAGAAAATGGAGAAGTCTACAAAAATATTGCTGTAGTGGGTGATGGTTCTCTGAATAGTGGTTTATCATTCGAAGCATTAAATTTTCTAGGACACTCAGGTTTACAACCCATAATTGTCTTGAATGACAATGATCGATCTATTTCTAAAAATGTTGGTAGACTAAATAAACTATTAAATAAAATGCGTAGTTCAAAATTTTATGCCTTTGCTAAAAAATCGAAAAGAAAGTGGCCGAAATTTTTTTATGGATTAAAAGTGAGATTAGCAAATACTATACGAGGCTTTGCCAATAATTTTACGATTTTTGATGAATTAGGTTTTTCATATTACGGACCTATAGATGGCCATGATATTAAAGCATTAATAAAATTTTTAGAAATAGCAAAAAATAAAAATAAACCTATTGTTCTTCATGTCGTCACAACAAAAGGAAAAGGTTATGAACATTCTGAAAATGATCAATTTGGAACATGGCATGGTGTTAAACCTTTTGATGTAGAAACAGGAAAACCAATCACGCAAAATAAAGAAAATATGACATCATGGAGTAATATTATATCGAATTACATTTTTCAACGAGCTAAACTCAATGAACAATTAAAAGTGATCGTTCCAGCTATGATTATTGGTTCAGGGTTTTCTGAATTTCAAGAAAAGTACCCTGAGAAAATTATTGATGTAGGTATTTGTGAAGCTTTTTCTGTTTGTTTTTCAGCTGCTCTTTCAGAAAAATATGATGTTTTTTTACCTATATATTCATCTTTTTTACAAAGAGCTTATGATCAAATTGTACATGATTTAACAAGACAAGATTTAAAGATTGTCATAGGTATTGATAGAGCTGGTATTGTGGGTGCGGATGGTGATACCCATCAAGGTATCTATGATATTGCATTCTTGAAGCATATACCAAATATTGAAATCATACAGCCTTCGAATGCTGTAGAAGCTTGGCAATTATTAGATTACGCTTTCAACCATACAAATCATTCAGTAGCTATTCGTTACTCTAAAAACAAGATCAATGTTTATCAAATGGAAAAATATAAGCCAATAGATAAACCTACTTGGTTATCTTATGATCATCATGGTTTCGTTAATCTCATTGCTTATGGTGACAATTTTACAAGGATGAAAAAATATATAGATAATAATCAGTTGAAGATTAATCTTTATAATGCTTTATTTATAAAACCGATGGATGAAACTGTACTTAAAGACATCGTAAATTCTCAACTTACAACATATGTTTTAGAAGATGTAACAAAAATATCAGGCTTAGGATCTTCCATATTAGAATTCTTGTCTGACAATGATTTAAAGTTAGATTTAAAAATTATTGGTTTACCTGATGAGTTTATAGATCATGGAAGCCAAGAAGAAATATACAAAAAATATCATTTAGATGAAGAGAGTATCATTAAGAAAATACTCGGCTAAAAGGCGGTATTTATGTTAAAAAAATTAAAAATTAAGCACTTTGCAATTATTGATGATTTAGAACTTGATTTTTACTCTGGAATGACGGTTTTAACTGGAGAAACTGGGGCAGGTAAAAGTATTATTATTGATGCCATATCTTTGCTTTTGGGTGAGAGAGCTGACAAGACGATGATTCGCTCAAATGCCGAGGAAGCTATTGTTGAAGGTGTGTTTACCATAGAAGGTCATGCATTAAAAAACCTCTTGGATCATTATGAAATTGAGTATCATGATGAAATCATGCTTTCCAGAACTATTTCAAAAGATAATCAAAATGCTATCAAAGTCAATAATCAAAGAGTTACCTTAAAAATAATCAATGAAATGTCTGCTTTTTTAGCTGATATTCATTCACAGTTTGATACTTCTCAATTAATACATCCTGAACAATACTTAAAATTAATTGATAACTTTAGAAAAGATAAAGTACTTGAATATTTAAGTGCTTATCAAAATCATTTAGATCAGTATTTAAGTGCCTATAAAGCATATGAAAACTTAAAAAATAAACGTCAAAAATCCCTACAAGAACTTGATCTATATCAATTTCAACTAAAGGAACTCTCTAATTTAGAACTATCTGAAGGCGAATTAGAAGAACTTAATGAAAAAGTGAATGTGTTAAACAATATTGATAAAATTAACTATAATTTAGCTGAAAGTTATTCTATGATTAATGACCAAGGAATTTTAGAAAACTTATATCATATTAAAAACAATATTGATGAAATATCTGGTACAACTAAGGATTTAAAAGATATCAGTGAAAGAATGAATAACCTTTATTATGAATTAAAGGATTTAAATGATGAGATAGAATATAATCAAGAAGCATTGGAGTATGATCCTAGTGAATTAGAAACAATGAACCAAAGAATTAATGAATTAGAAAAAATACAAAAAAAATATCAAAAATCAATTTCTGAACTAATTATTTATCAAGAAGAACTCACTGATATGATAGATGAAATCGAGAACTATGACGAACTAATTATAAAAAAAGAAATGCAAGTTGAAACAAAACATAAATCACTTGTTAATCAAGCAGTTCAACTTTCTAACTTAAGGAAGACTATTGCTAAGAAAATTACTATAGAAATTATAGATACATTAAAAGAATTAGAAATTAAACATGCTGATTTTAGAATCGATTTTGAAGATTTTAAATTTGATAATGTATTTGATCGAGATGTTTTTAAACAAGATGGAGTAGATCGTGTTGATTTCATGATATCTACTAACAAAGGTGAACCATTGAAGCCTTTGTCTAAAACAGCAAGTGGTGGAGAGATGAGTAGGGTGATGCTTACCTTTAAAACTATTTTTGCAAAAAGTCAAAAAATACCAACGATTATATTTGATGAAATTGATACAGGTATTAGTGGATACGTTGCCAAACAAATTGGGAGAAAAATCTCTCAAACTGCTAAATTCGCACAAGTGATATCAATTACCCATATTCCTCAAGTTGTTGCTGAAGGTATTCATCATCTATGTATAAAAAAAGATATCATTGATGATAAAACCAAGATATCTGTTGCTTATTTAAATTATGATGAACGTGTAGAAGAAATCGCTAAGATGATGAGTGCAGATGCTGTCACAAATGCTGCAAGGGATATTGCTAAAGAACTACTAATAAGAACCTAAAAAAAATGCACTTCTCGATGAAGTGCTTTTTTTAACCAATTAGAACATCTACCATTGACCATACAGCCGCAAGTAATATACCTAGAAACATACCAACTGCAAGAATTAGTAACACAAATTTACCAAACTTACTCTTTGTTGGGTTGTATGTTTTTATTTCCTCTTTTGCTTGTTTTTTATTATTAGCCATTTTTTCACCTCAATTAAACTCTATATTAAACATAAACATTATAAACTAAAACTCATAAAAAATAAAGGCTTAATTCTCATTAGAAAATGTTTTTAAGTATGAAATAACTTCTTTAGTTAAATACTCAGGCGTTGAAGCGCCAGAAGATACTGTAACAAGTTGAACATCTTTTAAATCTAATGGATTAATATCATCAACAGATTGAATTAAGATGGTCCTTGTATTTGTCATTTGTCTTGATATTTTAGCAAGATTTTTTGAGTTGTTTGATCTTGTATCACCCACAATATAACATAAGTCAGCGTCTTCATTAGATTTGATGATTGCATTTTGTCTAATCCTTGTTGCATTACATATTTCTTCAGTGATAATGATATCTTGATATTTTTCTTTTAGAGCTAAATGTATATTAAAGATATCTTTAATACTGAATGTTGTTTGATTTGTAACAAAGATAGGTTCTTCAATATGACTATGATTGACATCTTCAACATTTTCAATTAAAAATACTTTATTGCCTAAGGATAAAGAAGCATTTGTTTCTGGATGATTCTTTTTTCCTATATAAACAACATGATAATTTTTATTTAAATAAGATTTAATTAAATCATGTGTCACATATACATCTTGACATGTAGCATCAACTAATGTGAGCCTTTTTTCTTTGATTTTATTGATGACATCAATTGGAGTTCCATGGGCAGAAATTACGATGGTTCCTTCAGATATACCTTCTATGAGTTCCATTCTTGACATAGAATGATCATCTAGGGTGATGGCACCCATTTCAGTTAATTCATCAACAACGTGTCTATTATGAACAATATAACCTAAAACATAGATAGGCTTAGGGTAATTGTTTGACTTTAATACTTCTTTAACTTTTTCTATTGCAAAGTGAACACCTTTACAAAAGCCACGAGGGCGAATATCCTTAACAATCATGTTTTACCTCTTATTCGTTTACTTTAAACCTTATCTATTATATAATAGTTATGAGAAAATTACAAAGAAGGTATCTTATGAAAAAATTTAGAAAGACATATTTGAATGATGCTCTTGCGGGCATTCATTTTTCAAAAATGACACAAGTTCAAGAAAAAGTTTATGAATTAGATAAACAAAAGCGAAATTTAATAGTAGAAGCAAAAACTGGGTCAGGAAAAACCCATGCATTTTTACTTCCAATACTTGATCAATTAGAAGAAGAAACTAATCATGTTCAAGCTGTGATTTTAGCACCAACCAGAGAGTTGGCAACACAAATTTATCGTTTTACCAAAGAGTTAACAGATTACTCTCCAAAAGAAATTAAGGTTGATTTAATTACTGGTGGAATGGATAGAGATCAGATAGTAGATAAACTAACTCATCGTCAAGCTCAAATTGTTATTGGAACACCGGGAAGAATTTATGATTTAGTTTTTAAAGAAAATGTTTTAAAAATTCATCAAGCCAGCTATTTTATCATTGATGAAGCAGATATGGCTTTAGATGAAAATTTTGTTGATGAATTATCCAACTTAGCCAATGTGAGTACATCGGCTAAAAAAATGGTGTTTTCAGCGACTATTCCTGAACACTTACATCCGTTTTTAAAAAAATATCTTGAGAATCCAATAGTTATTAATGTCCATCCTCAAGAAATATCTAACTTAAATATTGACCACTTTTTTATCAAGTCAAGAGAAAGAAGTCGTCAATCGGTTTTAAAGGAAATATTATCTAGTATAAACCCATATTTAGCAATCATTTTTTGCAATAAAAAAGAATCTGCAGAAGAAGTTTATCAGCTTTTGCTTAATCAGTCAGAAAATGTTGCTTTATTTCATGGTGGTATACCTTATAGAAAAAGAAAGCAGTTGATTCAAAGAATTAATCAATTAGATTATCAATATATCGTTGCGACAGATATTTTAGCTAGGGGTATAGATATCATTGGTGTATCACATGTTATTAATTATGAATTGCCTTTTGATATCGAATTTTATATTCATAGAACTGGGCGAACAGGTAGGGTTGATATGGATGGACAAGCCATATCTATATATGAATTTAATGATAACTTATATCTAGACAAGCTAGAACAAAAAGGTGTTAAATCGTCATATAAAGAGATAAAAAACCAAGAATTAGTAGATGCTAGAGTAAGAAATAAAAGAGATCAAAGAGATTGGAAAGAAAATGAACTTGACCGTTTAGCTAAGAAGAAAGTCAAAAAGCCAACTAAGGTAAAACCAGGTTACAAGAAAAAGTACAAAGAAAAGATTGCTATAGAAAAGAAAAAACTTCATAGGAAGATGAAAAAATGAGTATAAATGTTGTACTATTCCAACCTGAGATTCCCCAAAACACAGGCAATATTATGCGAACTTGTGCTGGGACAGATGTTGTTTTGCATCTTATTAAACCTTTAGGATTCAAACTAGACCCTAAATATCTAAAGCGTGTAGCGGTTAATTACTTAAATAATGTTAATTATTTTGTTTATGATGATTTTGATGATTTCATGAAAAAAAATAAAGGGGAATATTATTTTATTACAAGATATGGGAAAAAATCTCCTAGATCAATTGATTTTAAAAACGCGGGTAATGATATTTACCTAATTTTTGGTAGAGAATCAACTGGTATTCCTAAGAGTATATTAAGAAATTATTTGGATAAATGTATACGTTTACCAATGAATGATAAGATTAGATCTTTAAATTTAGCCAATACTGTTGCCATTATGGTTTATGAAGTCCTAGGACAATTAGACTATTTGGGTTTATCAAAAACCGAACCTGAGTCATTAAAAGGCGAAGATTGGCTTCTAGAAGAATAGGTGATATTGATGCAGTTTAATATAGGAGATAATATCATTATTCAGAGTTATAAACATAATAAACAGTTACACCGTATTTGGAAAAATGAAACCATCATTGAAGATAATGATGATTATATTGTTGTGGCTAATAGAAGGACTAAAGTAGTTGAGTCTAATGGGCGTTTTTGGTATACAAGAGAGCCCTCTGTATCGTTTTTCTTTAAACATCATTGGTATAATGTAATAGCAATTATAAAAAAGAAAAAAATTACTTTCTATTGTAATATGGCTTCACCAGCTTTGATTGATGATGAAGCAATTAAATATATTGACTATGACTTAGATTTGAGAGTCGACAGTGATTTTACATATAGAGTGGTTGACATTCATGAATTTAAAATGCATTCTAAAGAAATGAACTATAGTGACAGGATTACTAAAATTCTTGCTAAAGAAACTTTAGATCTACGCTCAAGAATCGATCATCAAGAATACCCTTTTAACCATGATTTGATCAGAAAATTGTATAATCGATTTATTACCATCGAAGAAGAAAAAAAACAAATTGATCGTGTATATAAAAATGTTTAGATAAAATCGAAATTATAAATAGAGATGGCTTTATTTTCACTCATATGGTATAATTTTAATAGCAAATATAATAGAAGAAAGAAGGGATTTATAGTTTATCATTTTAAACTATAGAGACAATTATGGAACTTATTTATAAAGTAAAAAAACCGGAAACAATACAACGTTTTATTAAAGAAAATCATATACCAACAAGCATATTAGAGCGTGATGAAAAATATTATAAAATTTTTGTTAATAATAAGATCAAGTCACGTAAAGATACCGTTAAAAAAGGAGACAAAATTCATTTCCATATCAAAGATGAAGACATGGAAAAAATAGAAGCTCAAGACTTACCTTTAGATATTGTATATGAAGATGAACAAATTTTAATTGTAAACAAACCCGCGAATATGAGAATGATGATTTCAAAAAAACATCAAAAAGATACATTAGCGAATGCAATTATTCATCATTATAAAAATAATGATATTCACTCTAAATTACATTTTATTAATCGTCTTGATACCGATACTTCAGGTATTGTTATGTTGGTTAAACATAAATTTATTAAGTTTTTATTAAGTGATAAACTTGATAATGAAGTTGTCTTCAAATATAAGGCGATAGTTGACGGTGAAGTTCCTGTAAAAAAATTCAATATTTGTTTGCCGATAGCTAAACAAAAAGATTCAAGTTTAAGAGAAGTATCTGAAGCTGGAAAAGATTGTGAAACAAAATATAAGGTAGCTAAAGAATGGAAATCTTTTTCTATGTTAGATATTGAAGTAAAAAATAAAATCACCCATCAAATAAAAGTACATTTAGCACATTTTGATTTTCCAATTGTGGGAGATAGATATTATAATCAAAATAAATATGCAGTAAAACGTTTATTGTTACATAATCTTCAAGTAGAATTTAAACATCCTATTACTGAAGAAATGTTGACAATAAAAACTGACTTGCCTAAGGATTTTGAAGATTTTACAAAAATATAAAAATAAAGGCCTAATTTTAGGCCTTTATATAATTTAATAAGAGTTTAAATGTGCTATCGATCGCATCGTAATGTGTGCGTTCCATACCATGAGAAGCGTGGACACCTGGTCCAATAAGGCCACCTCTAAAGTCTTTACCACCGCGATAAGCAGCGGATACGTCCGAACCATAGAATGGATATATATCAGTTACATAATTTAATTTTTCTTTTTTTGATATATTTACTAATTTGTTAATGATATGATAATCATAAGGACCGCTTGAATCTTTAGCGCAAATCGACACATCATGTTCAGTACATGATAAATCTTCACCAATACATCCCATATCAACAGCTATAAGTTCATCTAATTCAGGAATATATGAAGCCCCGTGTCCAACTTCTTCATAAGTTGAGATGATGATTTTTAAATGATATTTTGGTTGGATTTTTTCTTCTTTTAAATGTTTTAACAAACCAAAGATGATAGCGACAGATATTTTATCATCTAGAAATCTAGATTTAATATAGCCTGATTGAGTAATTGTTGTTTTGGGATCAAAGAAAATAAAATCTCCTGGTTTGATACCAAGTTTTTCAACATCTTCTTTATTTTTAACTACCTCATCAATTCTCACAATCATATGGTCAGGATTTCTTGTTTCTGTACCTGCTTTTTTGTAAACATGACTTGATGGACTGGTTGATAAAAATGTACCTTGGTAATCAATATCGTCTCTTGTATGAATGGTACAATATTCTCCATCTAGAGTTGGCCATATAGGTCCACCAATAGTTGTGAACTTAAGTTCTCCATGTGCATTGATGCTTCTAACCATAGCTCCTAGTGTATCAACGTGAGCGCTTAATCCGAGTGTGTAATCCTCTTTACCTGGGATATCAATGATTAAATTTCCTTTTTTTGTTTTAATCGATTGATAACCTAATTCTTTAGCCTCATCTTCAATGGTTTTTATAACTTTGTGTGTGTAGCCACTTGGTGATGGTACATTTAATATTTTTTTTGCGAATTGAATAATATAAGAATTGTTTATATCCATAATTACCTCCTACTTTAGTATATCATATAAGCAATGTATTTAAAGTGACAATTCCCTTTTAAATGGCTTTTTATTGTGATAAAATATATTAAGGAGGCTTGTATGATTGTTGTTTTTGGCGGTGCATTTAACCCACCCACATTGGCTCATAAAGATATTTATCATCTCATTGATCAAACAGTAGAATTAGACAAATTTTTATTTTTACCTGTTTCAAAAAAATATTCTAAAGCCAATTTAATTGAAGATATCCACAGAGTGAATATGTTAACGATCATGATTAAAGATTTAGATAAAGCAAATATATCAAAAATTGAAACTGAAGATGATCAATTTTTTGGCACGTATCAAAGCCTTCTAAGAATAAAAAAAGAATATCCTAAAGAAGATATTGCATTTGTTTTAGGTGCAGATAATTTATTACACATGAATCACTGGATTAATGCCGAAAAATTGCTCAGTGATTTTAAGTTTATTGTTGTGAATAGAAATAATGAAAATATCAAAGAAAAAATAAAAAAGATATCTTTACTTAAAAGATATCAAGATCATTTTATTATATTAGATAATTATCAATCTAATATATCATCAACCTTATTTAGAGAAACATTAGATCCAAGTTATGTTGATGAAGAAGTTTATCACTATATTATGAAATATGATTTATATCGAGGTAATAACTAATGTATAAAGGTTTTATGAAAGTCTCACTTATTTCTCCTAAACTCCAAGTTGGGAACCCTAAATTTAATATTAAAGAGATGTTAAAAGCTTTGGAAAATAATCCTAGTTCAATTGCTGTTTTTCCTGAATTAGCAACCACTGGTTACACTTGTGGTGACTTATTTTTTCAAAACAGTTTGTTAATTGACAATCAAAAAGCTGTTGAATACTTTTTAAAAAATAATCAATTTAAAGGAATTGTTATTTTTGGTATGCCGTTACTAGTTGAAGAAATGGTTATCAATGCTGCAGTTGTAGTACAAGGTAATCAAATACTAGGAATTGTACCTAAGTTTTATTTGCCAAATGCAAAAGAATATTACGAGAAACGATGGTTTAATAGTGGTTTTGACGCTGTTGATCATATTAAAACGATTCATTATTTAGGTATGGATGTTCCATTTGGACATATTCTTTTCAAACATAATGAGATTAAGTTTGGGATAGAAATATGTGAAGATATGTGGGCAACTATTACTCCAGGAAATCTGCTTAGTGTGAATGGCGCAAATATCATTTTTAATATATCAGCTTCAAATGAGACAGTAGGTAAAGAATCTGTAAGAAGAAACGCTGTATTAGAACACTCTCGCAAGAACTGTGGCATATATGCTTATTGTTCTGCAGGGGCTAGCGAATCTTCTTCTGAAACAGTATTTTCAGGACACAATATTGTCGCAAATAATGCAAGATTAATTAAAGAAATTAATGTCTTTTCTTTAGAAACATCTATTTTGTATGTTGATTTAGATATGGAAAGATTGGCCTATGAAAGAAGATCAAATTCAAGTTTTAGAGATTCCATTTTAAAATACAAGTATCAATATCAAAATGTTGACGTTAACATCCAAGTGAATAATCATTTTGAGTTTTCTTACCCTATTGATCGACTTCCCTTTGTGCCAAAGGAAGATGTTTACCAAATTTTTAAAAAAATAGCTTCTATTCAAGAGTTTGGATTGTCTAAACGTATAAAGCATATTGGTATAAATAAAATCGTAGTGGGGATTAGCGGGGGCTTAGACTCATCTTTAGCCTTATTAGTTGCAGTTAATGCTTTTGATTATCTGGGCATTGATCGCAAAAATATTCTCGCATTTACCATGCCAGGTTTGCATACATCTAAAAGAACGCATTCAAATGCAAAGAAATTAATGAAGTTATTAGGTGTAAGAAGTCAAGAAATAGACTTGAAAACACATATAGAAGATCACTTAGAACTTTTGGGTCATGATGGTTTAACAGAAGATGTTACCTATGAAAATTCTCAAGCTAGAGCTAGAACAATGGTTTTGATGAACATGGCTAATAAAGAAAAGGCGATTGTCTTGGGCACTGGAGATTTATCAGAAATAGCATTAGGTTGGTCAACCTATAATGGCGATCAAATGTCTATGTACAATGTCAATGGTGGAATACCAAAGACAGTGGTTAAATTTATGATTAAGGCCTATGCAGATTATGATTTTAATGAAGATATAAAAGCGTGTTTATACGATATATTAGATACGCCTATTACCCCGGAGTTAACCTCTAATCAAGAAACAGAAAATATCATTGGTAAATACGAGATCAATGACTTTATATTATATCGTTTTTTAAATTGTGGCGATAGTAAAGATAGGATTAAGTTTTTACTTAATCAAACTTTTGAACTTAATGAAGAATCGATAAATGAATATGTAGAAAATTTCTTTAATCGTTTTTATTCACAACAATTTAAACGCACTGCAAGTCCAGATACACCTAAAGTTTTTGATTATGGATTATCTCCACGCAGTGACTATAGAATACCATCGGATGTGAAAAGATCATGAGCAAAAAAAAAGTTGTTGTAGGCTTGAGTGGCGGCGTTGATTCTGCTGTGAGTGCCTATTTATTAAAAGAACAAGGTTATGAGGTTATTGGCCTATTTATGCGAAATTGGGATTCAGCTGCTAATAATGATGTTTTAGGAAATCCAAATGATCCAAATGATCCTTGTCCTCAAGAACAAGATTATATGGATGCTTTAAAAGTAGCTGAGCATTTGGATATCAAATTACACCGTCATGATTTTGTTAATGAATATTGGGATTATGTTTTTACTTATTTTATTGAGGAATACAAAAAAAATAGAACACCCAATCCTGATATACTATGTAATAAATATGTTAAATTTGCAGGCTTTCAAGAAGTTGCTAAATCTTTAGGTGCAGATTATTTTGCATATGGCCATTATGCCAGAAGAAGAACAAAAGATGGTCAACATTTCTTGTTAAGAGGCTTAGATAATAATAAAGATCAAAGTTATTTTTTATCTCATTTATCTCAAGAACAATTAGCCAATAGTTTATTTCCTGTTGGAGAGTTAGAGAAAAGTGAAGTTAGAAAAATAGCAAGAGAACAAAGAATACCCACATTTGATAAAAAAGACTCTACGGGAATTTGCTTTATTGGTGAAAGAAACTTTAAAGAATTCTTAAAAAATTATATATTTACTAAACCGGGTAATATTGAAACCACTGATGGACATGTTTTAGGTAAACATGATGGGTTAATGTATTATACTATAGGCCAAAGAAAAGGACTTGAAATAGGGGGACATAAAGATTATTCAAACGCACCATGGTTTGTTATAGGTAAAGATATTGAACGTAATGTATTAATTGCAGGACAAGGTAAAAATCATCCACTCTTATTTGCCAATAGAGTCATTGTTGAAGATGTACATTGGATATCTAATGAAAAATTTACTGGTGAATTAGAATGTCAAGCAAAGTTTAGATATAGACAAAAGGATCAAACTGTGATCATTCGTTGGATCAATGATACAGATGTTGAAGTCATTTCTAATCATCCTATCAAAGCAGTCACACCAGGACAAGCAGCTGTTTTTTACCAAGGAGAAATATGTTTAGGTGGCGGTGTTATAAAAGCAAGTTATCAAAACGAACAAAAATTAATGTATTAGTGAGGTTATTATGAATAAATTGGGTCTTTGTTTATCTGGTGGTGGTGCTAGAGGCGCCTATCAAATTGGTGTCTGTAAAGCACTTGAAGAGCTAGGCTATTACCAAAAAATTAAAGTATTTTCAGGGACAAGTATAGGTGCGGTTAATGCTAGTTTACTTGCCACAAATTCTATTGAAGAGGTTAAGAAAATATGGGTTGATTTTCCTAGAGAAAATTTAAACTACATCGAAAATTTAATGAAGATGATTAGGGCTAGAGACTTCAGTTTTGTCAAGAACGGCATCGTTGATATTCAAAATTTAGAAGTTTTGTTAAATGAAAATTTAAAAACTGAGAAATTAAGAAATAAAGAAGTCTATGTAACTCTATCACCTGCAGGATTATCAGATGAGGGCACACTAGGGATTTTAAAAGCTTCTTTTTCACACTATCTTAGAGGCGATAAACGTGTTATTTATTCACCACTACATAAGCAAAAAAAAGAGGACATCAATAAACAAATAATTGCTTCGTGTTCTATACCTTTTGTGTTTCCAGCAGTCAAGATGGATGGAAAACAAATTTTTGATGGGGGACTCTATGACAATATTCCTATTAAGCCCCTTGTAAATTCTGGCTGTGATACAATTATTGTCATTAATTTACAAAAACTAATACGCTATAATCCTAAAAAATTCCCTGGCATTAATATTATTGAAATCAAACACAAAAAATCTTTGGGCGCTGTATTGAATTTTGAGCAAAATCAATCAAAAGCAAGATATGACTTAGGCTACGAAGATGCCATGGCTTATTTCAAAGAAAATCCATTAGATTTATAAAAATAAAGAATATGTACCTCCCTTAAGTAATATATTTACAAAAGGGAGGTATTTTTATGAAAAAATTATTATTACTAGTATTATTTTTTATGTCATTAGGATTATTTGTAGGTGTATCCGCTGAAGAATATACCAATTATCAAGAAATTATTTTTGAAGAAGATGATGTTGAATTGTTAAAAGATTTTAGTTCATCAGACTATAAGAAATACTACAAAAAAACAAAAAAAAGAAAAATGTTTGGATGGAGACTACATGTTGTCAATAAAAATGAACCATTGGAATTTATAGCAGAGACTAAAATCAAAATCTTTAATGATGGTACGACACCTATTACTTATAAAATTGGACTGGAATCAAAAGAAGAGACAAAAACACAAATTTCAGCAACAGGTTCAATCAAGGTATCTGGTTCAGGTTCAAATAAAAAATTTAAAGGATCAGTAGACGCTAATATAAAAGCAAGCATTTCTACCACAAAAACGCAAACAAACAAGGAAAATTTTAATTTTAATATTATGGTTGACCCTTTAACTTATGTCAGTATAGTGACAAGAGGAACTGGAGAAATCAATAATGGTGTCGGAAGTTATTATTTCTTTTGGGGTAGAACAAAAAAAGGTGGATGGGAAACCTTCACGGTTATGACAGAATATTATGAAATTATAAAGTCAAAAATATGATGAAAAGAATATTTATTATCTTTATTGGTTTATATATCATCGTATCCACTGCCGTTGTATTCATTGTTGATCATGATTTAGATAAAGAAATTGAAATATTATCGATTCAAAAAGATTATGCAAGGATGTTAACCGAAGATGAAACCATTGATATTCCTATTTATATAAGTAAGGAAAAGTCATTCTTTACATCAGTTGATAATATTATTGATGCAAAAATATTATCAGAATCAGATGAAATATCCATTGAAATTAAAGAAATTAAAAAAGAAGAAAAAACAGTTTTTTATCTTGATAAAGAATATTATATATATTATTTTATGTTGGATTTAAACTCAGTTTTTACACTCAATTTAAAATTAGACTTTAAAGATGCTTTATTATTTTTAAAATACAATAATGAAGAAGAATTGACACTTGATATAGGTCATATCAATATTATGTTTTCAGATGTTTATCATTTTAATCATATTGATTATACTCGCTTATATTCAATTAATCATATGAACTCAATTGTGGGTATATATATTGAATTAGTTAATAAAACCGGAGAAACAGTGTTCATTAACCATATCGATACGTTGAATAATCATATGTTAGTCAATATCAATGATAGTAAGATTGTTTATGAACCTTTAGATCATTTAAAAAATATTGATAATATTATTCCGGGTTATGATAATATAGTAACCGAATTCCCTATTCAAAAACCTATATCTTTTAAACACAATACAGCTTTTTTTATGCCAATCAACTATTTGAATCAGTTTAATTATATTATTAGATTTCCCTTGATAATTAATTATAAATACAATGATGAAATATATAATTATATCATCGATGACTTTATGTTTTATCATTATGGAGATGACTTAGAATATGGACTGTATGAAGTCAGCCACTATCAATATCACTATTAGTGAACTAAAAAAAAATTATCATCAAGTAGAAGCATTAAAATCTTTGAATCTTGTGTTTACTTCTGGAAAACTTAACTTAATAACTGGCGACAATGGATCTGGAAAAACAACAATGCTGAAATGTATTATGAATCATGTAAGATATAAAGGGAAAATTATAAAAAGAAATTATAGGATAGGGTATGCGCCAGAAAATTATGTTATGCCTGGTTTTATGTCAATTCATGAGTTTTTATTGGCTATAGGTAGAATTAAGCATTTATATAAGGGATACTTAGATGAAGAACTTGATCTATATTTAGACATGTTTGAATTAAAAGACAAACTTAATACACCTATTAAATCATTATCTAATGGTATGAAACAAAAGGTTAATATCATCCAAGCTTTATTGAATCATCCAAAAATTATTATTTTTGATGAACCATTAATAGGCTTAGATTTTAACTCACAAAAGCGTTTTATTAAAAGCATCATAGATTTATCTAAGGATAAATTAGTCATTATTTCAACACATCATCCTGAAAAGTTTAATACTAAAAAGAAATCAATTTATAGGTTTAATCAAGGTGAAATCGAATGAAAGATTATCTATTAATGCAATTAGACTATCTTTTATCAAGGGTTAATATTTTTATTATGTATTTTCTTTTAGCTGTACTTATTATTTCAAGTATATATAATTCTCAGATATTTGAAGGTTATGAATATATTGATGGTTTTAGAAGAGAGTTTGCATTCGATTTTTTAAATGAAAGTTTTATTGTCATTGAATTTATCATGGTGTTTATAAGTATTTATATAGGTATAATCTTAGCAGGTAAAAATAATCAGTCATTAATGAAATATACAGTTGTATCTTTGAAAACAAAAAAATACCATATCATATCAAGGATTATCGTTGGAATGGGACTTATATTATTATTAATTATTTTTATAGGTATATCGTTAATATTTATAACGATGATCTTAACGCCTTATCCTATAAATACAGAATATTTCATCAAATTGCTCGCATTACTATATTTAGAACTCATCCAATATTTTATGATGTCAATGATACTTATGGCCTTTGTCAATCATTTTCTATTTGGAATATTACCTATGTTAATATTTTGGCTACTTGAAATCATAACTTATGACATCCCTAAAAATATTAAAAATATCATAGATCATATCATGATTAATATAAATGGATATCAGATTCAAGAAAAAAATATTTTAATTTCGTTAATCTTATTTCATTTCTTTACAATAAGTTATATAATAGTATTACAAAAAAAAGATTGTTAAATCAGCAGTCTTTTTTTTAGAGCTAATTATTGTTTGTAGTATAATAATTTGATATAATTAAAAGATAAACTTAGGAGGGAAATAAATGTGCGGAATAGTAGGTTTCATTGGACAGGAAAAAGCGTCTGATGTTGTAATAAAAGGTTTAGAGAGATTAGAATACAGAGGTTATGATTCTTGTGGGATAACCTTTTATAATCCTAATGAATCAAAATTTGTCACCAATAAAACCACAGGAAGAGTTTCTAAATTACTTAATGAGAATGATTATCCTGATAATAACCATTTAGCGATAGGCCATACCAGATGGGCGACACATGGTGTAGCTAATCACTCTAATACTCATCCACATTATTCAATGAATGACCGTTTTGTCATTGTTCATAATGGTGTTATTGAGAATCATAAAGAGTTGGTATTTAAATATCTACCTGACTATAAATTTAGAAGTGAAACGGATACAGAAGTCATAGTGAACTTAATTGAAAAATTTTCTAAAGAGCTATCTGTGTTAGAGGCGATTAGGAAAACAATATCCTTATTAGAAGGTTCCTATGCATTACTTATCATTGATACTCAAGATACAGATAAATTATATGCAGTTAAAAATAAATCTCCATTACTAATTGGCGAATCAGATAAAGGCATCATATTAGGATCCGATGTCCTTGCCTTTGTAAATTACGCAGACAATTATTACTTATTAGAAGATAACAGTGTGATTACAGTTGAAAAAATAAATGAGAAATATAATTTTGAAATATTTGATACTATTGGACTAAAAATAGAAAAGCCAGAAAAGCATCCTATGGATTTTGTAACTGATGAATTAGACAAAGCAGGTTTTGAGCATTATATGCTTAAAGAAATTTCTGAACAACCTGCAGTTGTAAGAAAAATCATGAGTGAATATATGGATGGAAATGACCTGAAAATCAATTATAAGGTCAAGTCCTTATTTGAAGGTGTGAATCGAGTCTATATACTAGCAGCAGGAACCTCGTATCATGCAGGACTTATTGGAAGAGTATATTTTGAAGAGATAGCGAAGATACCGACTGAAGTATTTATTGCTAGTGAATTTGCCTACAATGAACCATTAATTGAACCTAATTCAATATTTGTTTTAATATCTCAATCTGGTGAAACTGCAGATTTAAGAGCATGTTTGGTCAATGTAAGAGAACAAGGCTTTAAAACCTTATCTATCACCAATGTACCTACATCTACCTTAGCTAGAGAAGCAGATCAGACATTAAATATATATGCGGGTACTGAGATAGCTGTCGCTTCAACAAAAGCCTATATAGGACAAATTGCAGTATTAGCTATACTATCTAATTGTTTATCTAAACAACATAGTCTAGACTTGGTTTCAGAAATGTCTAGAGCTGCGGTTTCGATGGAAAATATCGTTGATAAACGTGATTATATAGAAGAAGTCGTTCAAAAAACTATAAAAGGCGATCATTGCTTTTATATAGGTAGAGGAATCGATTATTTTGTTTCACTAGAAGCAGCTTTGAAACTTAAAGAAATTACATATATACACACTGATGGTCTTGCGGCTGGAGAATTAAAACATGGTCCAATGGCACTGATTGAAAAAGATGTTCCAGTGATTGCCATTATTTCTCAAGATCATATCAATAATAATACTAGATCAAATTTAGAAGAAGCTAAAGCAAGAGAAGCTAAACCATTGGTTATTAGTTTAGATAACACTTCTAAAGGCAATGATGAGATTGTCTTAATGGATGTTCATCGTCTATTAAGTCCACTTGTTACTATTATACCGGCTCAATTAATTGCATATTATAAGGCCATTGATTTAGGAGTAGATATTGATAAGCCAAGAAATTTAGCAAAATCAGCTACAGTAGAATAGGGGAGATTATATGAATTATTTTGGAACTGATGGAATTAGGGATAAAGCACAAGTTATTCTTGATAAAAGAATAGGTTTTTATATCGGGAAGGGTATAAAACTTATTAAAAAAAATCAAAAACCAGTATTTATTGCAAGAGATACAAGGCAATCAGGCGAAGAGATTGTTGATGATATAAAAAAGGGTTTATTTGAATCAGGTATAGATGTATATGATTTAGGGATATTCCCTACACCTGTATTGGCATTCTTTTCTTTAAAAAAGAAAACTCACGGAATAATGGTTACGGCTAGTCATAATCCTTATGATGATAATGGTATTAAGGTTTTCGAGAACGGAAAAAAAATTGATAAAAAACACGAAAGTATTTTAGAAGCAATTATTGATAAAGAAAACACTGTTGATAAGGCTGAAAATAAAGGGCAAATGATTGAGTTTAAAAAACCAATGGATAAATACTTAAAGTTATATAGTGGTTTACTTAAAAATACCAATCTTAAAATATGTTTAGACCTTGCTAATGGAGCTGCAGTTGAAACAGCGGAAAAAGTATTTTCTAAAATCACTGATGATTTGATTATTATTGCTAATAAGCCTAATGGTGTCAATATTAATGAGGATTGTGGTTCAACAAATTTGAATAAACTTCAAGAAAAAGTAATTGAAGAGATGTGTGATTTAGGTATAGCTTTTGATGGAGACGCTGATCGATTACTAGTTGTTGATAACCAAGGAGAAGTTATCGATGGCGATTTTATTATATATTTATTCGCTAGTTATTTAAAAGCACATAAGAAATTAAAAAATAAATTTGTTGCTTTAAGTAAGATGTGTAATATTGGTATAGTTCAAGGACTTGCTGAAAAAGGTATAGATGTCATCCAAACAGACGTTGGGGACAAATTCATTTCAAAAGCTATTGAAGATAATAACGGAGTTTTAGGCGGAGAAAATTCTGGCCATATTATTAATAAACGTTTATTTATTACTGGTGATGGTGTCTTAAATGCAGCTTTTCTAATAAAAGTATTAAGTTATTATAAGTTACCACTATCTAATCTAAAAGAACAAGTCACATATTACCCTGGAAAACTTGTTAACTTAAGAGATATTGACAAAAACTTAGTTAACCATCATAAGGTGAAAGATCTTGTTAATAAACACTTAAGAAGATTAGGAGATGATGGCAAAATACTTGTAAGAGCAAGTGGTACAGAGTCTCTTATAAGAATTTCAGTATCAGCTCCAACTGAAAAACAAGTTGATAAAATTATCAAAGAAATTAAGAATACCATTGAGGATTTAGAAAAGGATAGTGAGTAAAATGAAGAAATACGCGATAATACTTGCCGCAGGTAAAGGTACAAGAATGAAAACAGAATTACCAAAATGTGCCTATCCTTTATTAAAAAAACCAATGATTGCTTATATTGTAGAGAATTTATATAAATCTACTGTCATAGATGAACTTATTACTGTTGTAGGTCATAAAAAAGAAATTATTCAAGAAATTCTAAGTTCTAGAGTATCATATGCTGTTCAAGAAGAACAACTAGGAACAGGTCACGCAGTATTAATGGCCAAAGATTTAATTAAAGAAGATGGCTTTACGATAATTTTACCTGGTGATATGCCTTTGATTGATGAAACGGTGATTACAAACGCTGTATCATATCATGAATCAAATAAAAATGATCTAACGGTTGTATCTACAGTTTTAGATGATCCTGAGGGTTATGGTAGAATTATAAAATCTGAAAGTCAACTTCAGGCCATTGTTGAAGAAAAAGATGCTACTGAAGAACAAAAACAAATTAAAGAAATAAATACTGGAATATATATTGTTGATAACCAATTATTGTTTGATGCTTTAGACAAAATATCTAATAATAATGCGCAACATGAATATTATCTTACTGATATTGTGAAGATTTTAAAAAATGATAAAAAAGTTATCGCAACTTATACATTAAAAAAATCATATAAAGCGATGGGGATTAATGATTTATATGCTTTAAGCCAAGCTGAAGCTATTTTACGCCATGAAATCAATAAAAAAATAATGAAGTCTGGTGTTGCAATGATTAACCCTGATACAATCACCATCGGTGATAATGTTCGAATAGAAGAAAATGTTACTATTTCACCAAACTGCTTTATTACAGGTAATTCTATTATTAAAAAGAATACTAAAATTGGACCATCAACCGAAATTCATAATTCCATTATTGGAGAGAATGTAAGTATTAAACATTCATTAGTATTTAACTCAGAAGTTAAAGAGAACACAACTATAGGGCCATTTGCTCATTTAAGAGACGGGGCCATTGTTGGACCAAATAATCGAATAGGAAATTTTGTAGAAATTAAAAAGACAAGTACAGGAAACTTATTTAAAGCAAGTCATTTAGCTTATCTTGGAGATGCTGAAATAGGCGATAATGTTAACTTTGGATGTGGATCAATTACTGTTAACTATGATGGAACAAATAAATATAAAACAACCATTGGAGATGATGTCTTTGTAGGATGTAATTCTAACTTAATTGCGCCAATAGTGATAGAAGACAATTCAACAATTGCAGCTGGTTCTACATTAAATAAAAACGTACCTAAAGATTCACTAGCCATTGCTAGAAGTTACCAAGTCAACAAAGAAAACTATTTTAAGAACAATAAAAATGGTCATAAGAAATAATAAGAAATAATAGTTGACAAAGACTAATAAATATACTATAATACTATCGATTTAAATTTAGAAAGCAGAAGTACCCACTTCTCACCTGATTGATGGATCAATAGGTTGAAGCTAATATAATAATATGTAAATATGACATGTTATCAGTGGGTGCTATATGTACCCACTTTTTATTTATAACATGGAGGTGTTAATATTAGATATCCAAACAAAAAACCAGTTAAACAAGATACGACGCCAATTAACGAAGAAATTCGCTATAAGACGGTATTATTAATTGGTGCAGATGGCACGCAATATGGAGAAATAACAAGTAATAAAGCGAACGAAATTGCAAGAGAAAAAGCGCTTGACTTAGTTTTAGTTGCGCCAAATGCAAAACCACCAGTATGTAAATTGATGGACTATAGCAAGTATCGTTATGAACAACAAAAGAAAGCGAAAGAAGCTAGAAAACATCAAAAGACTGTTGAAGTAAAAGAGATAAGAATGACTGCGGTTATTGAGGAACATGATATCAATACAAAATTGAATCATGCTCAAAAATTCTTGAAAAAAGGTAATAAAGTCAAAGCATCAGTAAGATTACCATACCGCGCTGGAGAAGCATTAATTGAACAAGGAAAAGAAGTTCTTACTAAATTTTATGATGCTTTATCTGAAATAGGAGAAATTGATGGAAAAATCGTCAAAAATGGTAGATTCTTATTTATGATGATTAACCCTAAAAATTAGAAGGAGAGATAACAATGCCAAAAATGAAATCACATTCAGGTACTAAAAAAAGATTAAAAAAGACTGGATCTGGAAAACTTTCTAGACCTTCGGCTTATCAAGTTCACTTGAAAAGCAATAAAACACCAAAACAAAATCGTCAAGCAAGAAGAAACGAATCAGTTTCTACTTCAGACTTAAAAAGAATCAAAGATATGGTTCCATATCTATAAATCGAGAAGGAGTGAAGAAAGATGCCTAGAGTAAAAGGAAGTTTTGTTACTAGAAACAGACGTAAAAAGACATTAAAATTAGCCAAAGGTTATTTTGGTTCAAAACATTTATTATATAAGACAGCTAAAGAACAAGTAATGCATTCATTCAAATATGCATACAGAGATAGAAGAAGAAAAAAACGTGATTTTAGAAAATTATGGATAACTAGAATTAACGCTGCTGCTAGAATGAATGATTTATCATACTCAAGATTAATTAACGGTTTAAAGAAAGCAAATGTTGAAGTGAATCGTAAAATGTTAGCTGATTTAGCGGTTAATGATATGCAAGGTTTCACTGATTTGTGTAAACAAGCAAAAAAAGCTTTAAAATAAAACAAAAAGTCTAGAAATAGACTTTTTTTTATCGTTAAAATTATTAATAAACTATATAAGTGAATTTTTAACTTTATATATACACCTTCAATATTGTAAATCAGTAAGATATTTGATAAGATATTAACAAGAGAATAAAAATGACATACGTGTAGATAATGAGGTAAGTAATGGAAGCAAAAATTAAAGTAGAAAATATTTTCAAAACATTTACATTATCAAAAAAGCAGATGAAAATCAATAAGACTGATGAGAAAAGAAAAGTCGCTGTTAATGGATTATCATTCAATGCATATCCAGGAGAAATATATGGCTTATTAGGCCCTAATGGCGCAGGTAAAACAACAACCTTAAGATGTATATCCACATTAATCAAACCTGATAAGGGGGATATTTACGTGGATGGCTTCAGTGTTGTTAAAGATGCTAATAATGTTAGGAAGTCTATAGGATTTTTAACTAGCGAATTAAAATTAGAAGAATTTTTTACACCAAATTATATGTTTGATTTTTTTGCAAAATTACATGGTTTAAGTAATGAGATAACGCAAAATCGTAAAAAAGAATTATTCAGTAAATTTGGGATAGATACATTTAAAGAAGTTAAAATAAGTGATTTATCATCTGGTATGAGACAAAAGGTCCAATTAGTAATATCTATTGTTCATGATCCTGATATCATTATTTTCGATGAACCTACTAATGGTTTAGATATCATAACGGGTAAAATCGTTACTGATTTTTTAATTGAATTAAAAAAACGTGGTAAAACCATTATAGTATCAACTCATATATTTTCACTAGTTGAGAAAATATGTGATAGAGTTGGTATTATTATAGATGGGAAGCTTATCTATGACGACTTGCTTGATAAAGTACATGAAAGCCACGGACATATAGAAGACTTATTTTTTGACTTAGCTGAGGGCCATATATCATGAAAAATATATTTGTAATCTTTAAAAAAGAATTTGATAGAGTTCTAAAAGATAAAAGACTTATAGTAACCCTGTTTATACTACCTGGTCTATTTATTTTTTTGATATACTCTTTTATAGGCAATGCATTAGTTAATATGCAAGAAGGAGAAATAGCAGATATAGCTATTGTTAATCCAACCAACACTTTTGAAAGCATCTACCTAAATGGTGAAAGTATCAATGACACCGAAGATAATATTAATGTCATAGAAATACAGTCTTCAGATGTTGAAAACTATAAAGCATTAGTCGATGAAGAAGAATGGAATGTAGTCATTATATTTGATGGCGACATTGAAAGTTTTAATCCCGATGTAGACCCTAACCCAGTTGTGACTTTCTATACAAACCCTAAAGACATGTCTTTAGCAGTTGATCGATTTAGAAATTATTTGATTTCTTATGATGAATATTTAAAATCACAGGTTTTTGGAGATATTTCATATATTGACTTTAACTATCAACAAACCGAAATTTCTGAAAGAGAAATGGTCGGGACAATTATGTCAAGTTTATTACCGATGCTCGTCATTATGTTTTTATTTTCAGGCGCAATGTCAATTGGCCCTGAATCAATTGCCGGTGAAAAAGAAAGAAATACCATTTCAACTCTTTTAATCACTCCAATTAAACGAAGTGAGTTGGCTATAGGGAAAATATTAAGCTTGTCTGTATTATCATTGATTTCTTCAATTTCTTCTTTTATAGGTATTATATTATCCTTACCAACTTTACTTAATTTAGAAGACCAAAGCTTATCTGTTTTTGCTTTGACAGATTATTTATTGATTTTACTTGTTTTATTTTCAACCATTTTTGTAATAGTTGGTATTGTATCAGTTGTTTCAGCCTATGCTCGTTCACTAAAAGAAGCAGCTACATATATAACTCCAATATATATTTTGACCATTGTTATATCTATAACTTCAATGTTCAGTAGTGGTGCTAATACCAATACTTATGTTTATTTAATACCTATATACAATGCAGTTCAATCACTAGTTGGGATAATGACATTTACAAATGGTATAGGTACCTTTGTTTTGGTGACCACATTATCAAACTTAATATATCTACTAGGCTTTATTTTATTACTCAATAAAATGTTTAACAGTGAACAAATTATGTTTAAAAAATAATGGAGGATGGCAAAATGATCATCAATATCTTTGGATCAAGTGGTTCTGGAACTACGACCTTAGCTGAAAAAATAGCGAAAAATTATCACTTCACTCACATAGATGTAGATGATTTAATGTGGGAAAAGACTGATCCACCTTTTACAGTGAGAAGAGACAACGAATTAATAAAAAACTTAATCAAAGAAGCTTTGAAAAAATCTGAAAATTCTGTTATTTCAGGTTCAATCGTCAATATTTTTGATGAATTAAAATCTCATATTGATTTGTTTATATATATGAACTTAGATATTGAAACCAGAATACAAAGAATTAATGATAGAGAGTATAAGCGATTTGGCTCAAGGATTTTACCTGATGGGGATTTATATAAAAAACATCAAGAATTTTTGAAATGGGTGAGTGATTATGAACATAATCCAGAAAATATTCGTTCAAGAAAACAACATTTATCATGGTTAGATGATGTTCATGCACCTGTACTTCGTGTGGCACACGAACTAAACTTTGATGAACTGTTAAAAATTGTAAAAACATATATCAAAAAAAGTTAATTATTCTTATATACTATGAAATTTATCAAAAAAACGATATAATTAAGTTAAATAAGGAATCTAAAGACAGAGTTTAGATGATAAAAAGGGGTTTTTTATGATATTAAATTCATCATCATTAATAAGAAATCGACAGAAGGATAAATTTTTCGGCATAGACTATTATGCCAACCTTTGTCATGGTTCAAATGATATCTTTAATTATCTATCAACACCTTTAGATTTCTTTCCACTCGCTAATGGTAAGGAACCTTCTATATCTCAAGACAGAGAAGAAGATTTCATTAAACAAATCAATGGTTATGAAGATCAAAAGATTTTTGGCTTTTTTCAAAACCCAGATATATATGCATGCCATTTGACAATAAAACCTTTGATAAAAGCAATTTCTCAGACGAATCATGGTTTATTTATTGAAACAAACTCAGTTAATTTAATTGATGACTTAGATATTTTAGAGGAATTCTCAAAAAAACATCCATTACTCATTGCTATTCCAATAGCAAGTATGACAAAGATATCTTTAAAGTTTTTTGATGATTCTCATCATTTTAAAGCAATAGAGAAGATCATTAAAGCCTTAAGTAAAACTTCGATTAAGTTTGGTATTATCATTAAACCTGTTATTCCATATATCAATGATAAAATAGAGGACTTTAAAGAATTATTAAATCATTTAATTGACTTTAAACCAAATTTTATTTATCCAACCTTTTCACTTAATTTTGATAGCAAAAAACTAAATAATTTTTATGAAGTTATCGATAAAGAAAAATCAGATTTAAAGTCGGTTTATTTTGACTTATATGGCTATAAAAAATCTTGGCAAAGTCCTAATACAACCGAACTTAAACGTCATTTTATTTTTAACATTAAGAAGACAAAAATTGCATATTCAATGAATCAAATTATTGACTTATATAAAAAATCAAAACACCAAGAACAAATATCATTGTTTTAGAAAGTGAGTGAGATTATGTATAATTTAAATATTTTAGAAGAAAATTTACCATTTATTGTTATTGGCATAATGATCATTGTCATTGTAGTTGTTGCTTACTACACTTTTATTAAGCCAAACAAAGTAAAATCGGAAGAAAAATCTAAAACTTCTAATTCAACAATTGATGAAGCTATTGTCGAAGAAAAAATTGATGAATCAGATAATAACGCTGAAGGTGAACAATTGAGCCAAGAAGATGATGAAGTCACCACTGATTCGGCCATAGAGTCAGATACAGATGAAGAAAAAACTCCAGCTGTTCATATGGCTGAGAATAATGAAAATGATAATGCTGATGATAACGACAATGCTGATGATAAAGACAATGCTGATGAAAATGACAATAATGATGATAGCGACAATGCTGATGATAATGATGAAGAGTCTGTCGAACTTGGTAAGTATCATATTGTCTATAGAGACAAAGATAACAAGTGGATAGTTAAAAGAGAAGGGTCTGAAAAAACGATTCGTGTATTGCATACAAAAAAAGAGGCTGTCGCTTATGCAACGATAAAAGCTATTAATCAAGATACAAATATTGTTATCCATGGAAAAGATGGTAAAATCGAAAAACATGGCTATTAATCGTTTTTATACATTTAAGTCAATAAATAATATAACTTTATAGATTTTTAGAAAAAGGTTGAATGTCAAGGATAGGGGTCTTTGATGTTTAAGAAAAGAATTTAAAGATGATATTTCGTTTGAAGTATCGTCTTTTTCTTTTTGTTTTAAAGTGAAGTAATAGGGCAATCATTATGAGTTAATGCAAATATTCTTAATCTAAAGTGATCAAAGTTTCTATAGCCAAAGGCTATGCGTTTAATCACTTTGATTTTATTGTTCAAACCTTCAATAAAGCCATTGGTTAATTGTTTTTTGTCATAGGTAATAAATGAATTAATAATTTCTTCTTTCCAGTTTTTATAAGTCCTAGCGACTGTTTTGAATTCAGGTAACTTTGTTTGATATAAGTCATCTATAAATTGATTTATTACATCTCTAGCTTCATAATAAGATGTGCTATGCATCATTTCATAGAAGGAATCCTTTAAATCAATCGCCTTTTTCATATCTAGATCAAAGTGTCTTACTTTATCAATAATCTCTCTCGCTGTAATGTGATAACCAAGCTTATAATCTTTAAAATGCTTGGTTGAAAGATTATAAGTATAAGCCAATATATGTTTCCAATATTTCTTTAAATAATGATATTCATAAGTACCTTTTCGATATTTCTTCATAACCCTTAATCTAACATCTTGAACGGCCCAATACATCTGTCTAATAAAATGATACTTATCAGCGATTAATTTGGCCTTAGGAAAGTATTTGTGAACCAGTTGTCTATAAGGATCCCATAAGTCTGATATGATGCATTTGACCTTATCTCGCTCTTTTTTGTCAATATGGGAGAAGTAATACTCTAGGTTATGTTTTCTTCTGTTAGGGAAAACGTCAATCAGTTTTTTATTGACTGGATCAGTCATAAGAAAAGCATATTTACCATAGCCATGAGATAAATTTTTAAACTCATCTATACTCAAGACTTCAGGTAAAACTTGCCTCCTAGGTCTAATATGAGTTTTAATGTGTCTCATAACTGTGTGAAATGATATATTTAAATGTCTACCAACATCTGTGATTGATTGTTTAAATCCATATTCTTTGATAATTAGTTGTTTCGTATAATTACTTATCTTATGATATTTTCTTACAAATTGATTCTCTTCAGGAAAACGTTTATGACAATCTTTACATAAATATCTTCGCCGCCTATATAGAAGTATCACTTTATATCCTAAATCAAATTGATGTTTTATCTTTCTTATCCTGTAATCATGAACCCTCTTGGTTAAACAACCACAGTGAGGACAGACATGTTCTCTAATAGGAAGTTCTAATTTAATATACTTAGTCCCTCTTTCTATAGAAATATCTTTAATAATAATATCTTCATCTTTCAAATTAAATAATTTACTGATATAATGTTCATGCATGAATAGGACCCCTTTCGATTGGTTGTAGGTAACTTAATTATAAAGGATGATTCCTATTCATGCACTTTTAATTTATAAACATCTTTTTATTAACACCCCTAAGAAAATTATAGAACCTAGAAAAAAAGACTTCATTTAAAATGTGAAGTCTTTTGATTATCAATACTATAAGTGTTTTTGTTTTAAATGTTTAGCTAAGAGATGCTTACCGGTAAATAAGCCTGCTATCTGGTAAACAATAACATAACCAATTGTCACAGCAAAAGCTAAGAATATAACATGGAAACCGTTTGGTAAAACATTTATAATTGGGATGGGTCCTCCCTTAAATGGGTTAGACATTAAATACATATTGTTAGCATTTGAATCAATAAAAATATTTCCGAACATAGCCCACAAGGCTGTCATTATCAACCAAAATGCAATTGAATACCATCTTTTTTTATTTAAGTTAAAATCGCCCCTATGCATTAAAAACAGTGGAATGAAGACTAAAAAGAAGTGAACGATTGTTGATCTTAATATTGGTAATGTAAGTGCAAAAGGATTACCATATAAAACTGTTACAGGATAAAACATAACAGCCAGGCCACCTAAAATAGAAGTAGCGAATACAAAATCCTTTAAGGGTTTTATATCAAACCAAATGACTATGGGTAATACGATATTCATGATGCCACATAACTGAAATGAGAAGAAGGTATTAATATCAAAAAAAGCATGTGGATATGATGAATAACTTTCTTCTACAAAATAATATTCATATATAAATAAAGCTTCTCCAGCATATTTTAATATAATAATGAGTATTAGAAAAAAGGTAATATAGGTATTTTGTCGTTTTCTAGATTTATTTTTTAGAAATTTAAACAGCAATATAAAGAAGAAGATACTTATGAGTAAATATATCAGATGATAATTACTGAAAAAATATTTTCCTGGCTGCTCATCCATACCTATTGTAGTAAAAAAGTTGCTTAATAACATATAAAATCTCCTCCATATAAAAATTATATCATAAGTTTTTTAAAAGGGAATAATAGAAGTATTATTAATCATTATTTTATCTATAAGATGAATATAACTTGATTATTTGATAAAAAGTAGTAAAATATTAAATACACTATAAAAAAAGGGGTGGTATTATCAAAATTACAATTAATGATAAGGTTTACACTTATGATAAACCCATTGTATTAGAAGAAATCGCTAATCAATTTGAAGGAGAATACTATGCAGCATTAGTTAATAATCGCCTGCGTGAATTATCTTATAGAATCAGCAAAGATTCTACTGTTGAATTATTAGATTATTCTTTCTATGATTCAACGCGTATATACGCTACTAGTATGCGCTATTTGGTAGCTATGGCGACTTATAGAACATATCCTGAAATTGAAATTAAGTTTTCAAACAGTATTTCTATGGGCATCTATGGACGTGGTGTAGAAAATGATATTAATAAAGAAATGCTAAAAAACATTAAAAAAGAAATGGATAAAATCATTGAAGAAAATTATAAAATCTCACGTAAACAAGTATCCATTGAAGATGCTAAAGATTACTATGGTAGTTTAGGTTATGATGATAAAGTAAGCGCTCTAGAGTACCGTAAAGAGAAAGTAAATATCTATACTTGTGATGATTATAAAAACTATATGTATGGGTATATGGTACCTAGAACAGGTTATCTAAAAGACTATGAGTTACATTACCTTAATCCAGGTTTTTTAATTCAGTATCCTAGACGAGAAGAAAAAGGTGAAATTCCTGAATTTGTTGATTCACCAAAGTTTTTTGATGTTTTATCAAGAGCAGAAGATTGGTCAATCAAACTTAATGTGGATATGATTTATAAAATGAATCATCGTATTGAAAATGGAGATGCTGAAGAGTTAATAGAAACTTGTGAAAATGGTCATAACGATCAACTAGAAGAACTTGCGGAAAAAATTAACCAAAGAAAAGATGTGCGTTTAATTGCTATTGCAGGACCATCATCATCAGGTAAAACGACTTTTTCTTTAAGATTAGAAGAAGCATTAAAGAAACACAATATCAAACCTTTAATGATTTCCATTGATAATTATTATCTACCAGTTGAACAAGCACCACTGGATGAACACGGTAAACCTGATTTAGAACATGTGAATTCATTGGATATTGAGCTATTTAATCAAAACATTCTTGATTTAATAGATGGAAAAGAAGTGAAACTTCCTATATTTGATTTTATGTCTAGAAAAAGATTGTTCAAAGATCCATATAAAATAAGTTCGGATACACCGATTGTGATTGAAGGAATCCATGCTTTGAATGATGAATTAACTTCACATATTCCAAAAAATCAAAAATTCAAAATATATATATCACCATTTGCACAAATCAATATTGATTATAATAATCCTATAAATTTAACTGATTTAAGGTTATTAAGACGCATTGTTCGTGATTTACAATTTAGAAATACTTCACCAGAAGAAACGCTTGATATGTGGCCATCAGTTAGACGTGGAGAATATCGCTGGATTTATCCACATATAGAAAATGCTGATTATATTTTTAATTCAGAATTAAGTTATGAGTATGCGATTTTAAAACAATACGCTGAAGATGCTTTGGGTACAATTGACCGCGAATCAAGGCACTTTATCCAAGCTAATCGTTTGTTGAAATTTTTAAAATACTTTAAAACAATTGATAGTCAACTTGTACCACAACATTCTCTTCTAAGAGAGTTCATTGGTGGAAGTAAATATGAACACTAGAAATAGTGTTCTTTTTTTACATTAAAGACTGAAGTGTATTGTTAAAAAAATTAGATTTTGCTATAATAAAATAGGTGAGTATATGACAAAAATACAAAAACAACAGTTTGGTTTAACCATAGAAGAAGTTAACCAACGAATCAGTGAACAAAAAGTAAATATATCAACAAAATCAAATTTAAAAACACCGTGGAAAATTATTAGTTCTAATATTTTCACTTATTTTAATATGTTACTGGCAATTATTGCTGCTTTATTATTATCAATTGGAAGTTATAAAAATCTTTGGTTTATGGTTATTGCTATCATCAATACCTTAATCGGAATAGTTCAAGAATTTAAAGCAAGAAAAACAATCAAAGATCTTTCATTAATTTCTGATTCTAAAGTAAACGTTGTAAGACAAGGTTTGGAATTAGAAATTAATGTAAACAATGTTGTATTAGATGATATTTATAAGTTACAAGCTGGAAGACAAATTATTACAGACTCAATTGTCATTGATGGTGCAATTACTGTTAATGAAGCGAATCTTACGGGGGAATCAGATTCCATAACTAAAGAAATTGGTGACCAGCTATTATCTGGTAGTTTTGTTGTTTCTGGTGAAGCCTATGCAAGAGTCTCTGCTGTTGGAAAAGATAATTATATTGAAACATTACAGAACAAAGTTAAAACCTTATCTAAACCTAAATCAGTGATTCTTAATTCACTTAGATCACTCCTGAAGATTATTGGTATTATTATTTTACCACTTGGTTTAATGACCTTTTATAACGCTTATTTAAGATCTGCTTATGATTATTTACCTGATTTTATTCAAGATTCTGCCTTATATCAAGAAGCATTAATATCAATGGCAGGTTCTATGGTGGCTATGGTTCCATCAGGATTGTTCTTGTTAACAACGATGACTTTTGCTACATCAGTTATCAAACTGGCCAAGCATAAAACACTCGTGCAGGAACTATTTTCCATTGAAACATTAGCAAGGGTTGATACTTTATGTCTTGATAAAACTGGGACAATTACCGATGGTACAATGAATGTTGATTTCTTTGAAATGGTGGAAAATCCTATATATGATATAGATGATTACCATGAAAAAGAAATAAAAAACATTATTTCATCGATGAACCATGCTTTAAATGATCAAAATCAAACATCTTTAGCTTTAAGAGAGTTTTTTGGTGCTAAAAAGAAATTTAATATTGTTCAATCAGTTGATTTTGATTCTATGAATAAATACTCTATTGTAGAATTTGAAGGGGGGATCTATGTATTAGGTGCTCCTGAGATGATACTCACAAAACATTACTCTAAAATAAAAAAACAAGTTGAAAGACATGCTTCACAAGGTAAAAGAGTATTATTGCTGGCCCAAAGTGAAAAAATTAAAGATGATAAAATTTATGGTAAAGTAAGACCCATAGCCGTTATTATACTCAATGATAATATTAGAGAATCTGCTATTAAAACAATAAATGAATTTAATGAATCTAATATCAATGTGAAAGTAATATCAGGTGACAATGCTATGACTGTTAGTGAAGTTGCTAAACGGGCGGGTGTCATTGATGCGGATAAATACATTTCACTGGATGGTATTAAAGATGAAGAATTAGAAGATATTGCTTTAAATTATAATATTTTTGGACGCGTTACACCTAATCAAAAGAAATTATTGATAATGCACATGCAAGCACATGAACACAAGGTGTGTATGGTCGGTGATGGTGTCAATGATATTTTAGCATTAAAACAAGCTGATACTTCAGTTTCACTTGCTAGCGGGACAGATGCTTCAAGAAATATTTCTCACTTTGTTTTATTAGATGATAATTTTGCGACCATTCCTACGGTAGTAAAAGAAGGTCGACAAATTGTATCAAACATGGAAAAAGCTTCTGTATTATATTTGGTTAAGACCTTGTATACGGTAATACTAACCTTTATCCTATTAATGACAGATAATATCTATCCATTCCAACCAATTCAATTATTTGTTATTGAAACATTTATTATTGGTATTCCCTCATTCATTATCGCTTTAGAACCAAACAACAAGCAGTTTAAAGGTCATTTCTTAGTCAATGTTTTTAAAAATGTTTTACCTGGTTCATTAATTATTATCGCTAATCTACTGGGTGTTTATATTTTTGCGAGTGCTTTTCAATTTGAAGTACCAGAGAATGCTAGCCAGATGATTTCAACTGTTGGTATTTTAGCCGCAACTTTTGCTTATTGGTTAGTACTGGTAAATGTATCATCACCACTTAATAAACTAAGAACACTTGTCATTGCCTTTGCACTAATTACAAGCACCCTATCTTTTGTTATTTTTTCTGATATATTTGGACTCTATCCTTTAGATACTTCTAGTTTCTTATTGTTATTATTATTAATGGAAACAACATATATCGCCTTTTCTATTTATAGAAGATCTTTAATTAAATTTTGGCCATAATGGTATTTCAGTTTAATATTTGCTATAATATATATTAGGAGGGAATTATGTATAATATTTTACATGTCAGTGCAGAAGTGTCACCATTTGTTAAAATAGGTGGTCTTGCAGATGTAGTAGGTTCATTACCTGGAGAAATTAAAAGATTAAGAGGTACTGAAATAAGAGTTATTTTGCCATTATACAAATCAATACCCGATAAATACAAAAAGAAAATGGAAGATGAACTTAATTTTACTATAGACCTAGGTGATGAAACAGATATTTATGTAGGCATTAAATCTTTAAAAAAAGGTAATATTTTATATTATTTTGTTGATAATGAATATTATTTTGGATCAAGAGATAACGTTTATAATTACGGAGATGAATCTAAAAGATTTGCATATTTTCAACTCGCTGTTTTAGAGAGTTTAAAACACTTAAACTACATTCCCGAAATTGTTCATGTTCATGATTGGCATACCGCTATGATTCCGTTACTATTGAAAAGAAGATATCCTGAATATAAGGCAAAATCTGTATTAACTATTCACAATTTAGCATATCAAGGTATTTTTCCTTTACAGGATTATAAATTATTCTTAATCAATTATACGCCTGATTTTGAATTTGAAGGGTTTTTGAATTTCTTAAAAACAGGAATTACTACAGCGGATTTATTAACCACTGTTTCTGATACATATGCAAATGAAATAAAAACAGATTATTTTGGATATGGATTACAAAATTTACTTAAAATGCGTTCAACTGATTTGATGGGTATAGTCAATGGGGTTGATTATAAAGAATTTAATCCAAAAACGGATAAATTACTGGAGTATAACTTTGATGTTTCCAACTATGAGAAAGGCAAAATTAATAATAAAAAAGCCTTATATAAGGCATTAAATATTGATTTTGATCCAAAAAAACCATTGGTCTCTATTATATCTAGATTAGTAAGTCAAAAAGGAATTGACCTTATTCAAAGAGTTTTCTCTGAGATGCTTGAAATGGATGACTTCAAATTTGTTGTTTTAGGTTCAGGAGAAGCTTCATATGAAGAATATTTCAGAGACTTAGAAGAAACATATCCTAATAAAGTTAAAGTACATATTGGTTATTCAAATAAGTTAGCACATCAAATATATGCAAGCTCAGATATTTTCTTAATGCCTTCTAAATATGAACCTTGTGGACTAGGTCAAATTATCGCTTTAAAATATGGTTCTATCCCAGTTGTTAGAGAAACTGGCGGTTTAGTAGACACTATTACCCCATATAATGAATTTAATTCAACTGGAAATGGTTTTAGTTTTACTAACTTTAATGCTCACGATATGATGCATGTATTAAGATATGCAATCCATATTTATGCACATAATAAAGAAGCTTGGAATAATATTGTTAAAGAAGCAATGACATCTGATTTTTCGTGGAAAAATTCAGCTAAATTGTATCGAAAAGCTTACAAAAAAATATTATAAGGATAAAGGAAGGTATAATAATGAAAGTTCTTGCGATTATATTAGCTGGTGGTAGAGGCTCAAGACTCGATATACTATCAGAACAACGTGTAAAACCTAGTGTTCCTTTTGCTGGAAAATATAGGATCATTGATTTTACATTAAGTAACTGTACAAATTCAGGTATTTTTGATATCGCTATTTTAACCCAATATTTACCATTTTCACTTAATGATCATATTGGTTCAGGTAAACCTTGGGATTTAGATAGAAGAGACACAAAAGTGACTTTATTACAGCCACACAATGAATGGTACAAAGGTACTGCAGACTCTGTTAAGAAAAATCTTCATTATATTAAACAAGGTAATTACGATTACATTTTAATTCTTTCTGGTGATCATATTTATAAAATGAATTATATGAAAATGATTAAAGCTCATATTGAAAATAATGCTAAATTAACAGTTGGATGTAATGTTATTGATCCTAAAGATGCTCATCATTTTGGTATGATGAAAACAGATGATAAGCTAAGAATTACTGATTTTGTTGAAAAACCAAAAAATTCTAAACTAACCCTAGCTTCTATGGGGATATATGTTTTTGATAAAGATGTCTTATTTAGTTATTTACAAGATATGGACATTGAAGATCTAGATTTTGGTAAACATGTTATTCCAAAAATGGTTGAAGAATCTGATGTCTTCGCATATAAATTCCAAGGTTACTGGAAAGATGTAGGAACTTATGAATCATATCTAAATACCAATTTAGGTTTAATTGAAACAGTTGATAAAATACAGTTAGATATGTATGATCCAACATGGAAAATATATACTCGTTCTGAAGAAATGCCAGCAGTTAAGATAGGTTCAAAGGCCATTATTGAACAAGCGTTAATTTCTAATGGTTCAATTGTTGCAGGTGAAGTTCACCGGTCTGTGATAAGCCCAGGTGTAACCATTCATCCGCTTGCTAAAGTTAGTAACTCTGTTATTTTAAATGATGTTGAAATAAAACCAGGAGCAGTAGTAGATAATTGTATCATTGATAAACATACTGTCATTGAAGAAAATACTAAAGTAGGCTTTGGCGATGATTATTCAGATAATAAAGAAAGACCTGATTTATTATCAAACGGGATAACAGTCATTGGTAAGCATGTCACAATAGGTAAAGATATGACAATTGGAAGAAATGTTCGAATTTTTGGATATCGTGATTTATCTGATTTTAAAGAGAAAAATATACCATCTGGAACTACAATAAAATAAGCAAAAAAATAAAAAAAGCATCCTTTCGGGATGCTTTATTGTTTAGTGGTGCTCCTACCTAGAATCGAACTAGAATTTCAGCATTACCATTGCTGCGTTCTACCATTTAACTATAGGAGCAAAATAAACTAAATCTATTATAAATAATAATCATTATTAAAGCAAGCATTTTATAGTAAAAATGAATATATATTTACAAATGTATATCCTTAACATATAATATGAATGACAGGGAGGTTTTTATGTTAAAAATAAATAATGTTTCTAAATCTTACGATGGCAAGAAAAAAGCCATTGATCAAATTAATCTAACTATAGAACCAGGAGATATTTATGGTTTTATTGGCCACAATGGCGCTGGAAAAACTACTTTACTAAAAGCGATTGCAGGTATTCATAGTTTTGATGAAGGTGATATCTATGTTCATGATTTTTCAATTAAAAAAGATCCTTTAGATGCAAAAAAATTGATGGCCTATATTCCAGATAACCCAGATATTTATGAGTCTTTAACGGGTAGACAATATATTGATTTCATCTCTGATGTTTTTGATATAGATTTGGATAAAAGAAATCGTTTAATTGACCAATATGCTACTATGTTTGAAATGACATCGGTATTAAATGATCAAATCTCATCTTACTCACACGGAATGAAACAAAAAATTGTAATTATGGGTGCATTAATTCATGAACCAAAAATTATGTTACTAGATGAGCCATTTGTTGGACTAGACCCTAAAGCCAGTTTTCTACTAAAAGAAGTCTTTAATAAAATGTGTGAAAAAGGTTCACTTATCTTTTTTTCAACACATGTACTCGAGGTTGCTGAAAAACTTTGTAATAAAGTTGCCATCATTAAAAATGGTCAAATAGTAACCAATGGTTTAACAAAAGATATCATCGAAGATGAATCTTTAGAACACTTATTTATGGAGTTGTTAAAAGAATCATGATTTATTTTAAATTGGTTAAAGTTTTCTTTAAAGAAAACTATTCACTGAAAAGATTGATTGGAAGCAATCAAAAACAATCAGCGATTAAAAACATTTTGTTGGGTTTATTAATTTTATACGGACTTGGCTCTGTCTTTTTTTCCTTAGGGTTTTTATTCTTTCACTTAGGTGAAATTTTTAAACAAATGGATTCGCTTGATTCATTATTAACTTATATATTTATGTATACTACATTTTTATCTGCCTTCTTTGTGATTATAAGAGCAGGAAGTTATTTGTTTCACTATAAAGATTATGACTTTCTAGCTTCTTTACCCATTAAAAACGAAGTCGTAGTCGCTGCTAAAACAACAGTATTACTAATGATGGTTTATATATCTATCTATATTTTTACAGCTCCAATTATATTTAGTTATTTATACCACGGCGGATTTTCTTTGTATGCTTTAATTGTCATAGTCATTTCATGTCTATTTATTCCTATTATTCCATTAATCATATTTTCGTTTATATCTTTGCTTTTCACTTATATACTTACAAAACTAGGTATTACAAAAATATTCGGATTAGTTATGACTTTTGCGCTATTATTAGGCTTTATGTATTTTTCTTTCTCTTTTAATTCGGGTTCAGATAATCCGTTTTTAAATCAAGAAGCTTTTTTAGAAAGTATCAGTCGGTTTTTGCCACATGTGAAATTATTTTTCAGTGCTGTGGTTGATCAAAATATCCTTTCATTTCTATTATTTATCATTATTCACATTGCCTTATTCATAGCTTATCTTTATGGTGTAAAAGATTTAACCCATAAGACAAATCAAAACAAAACTAAATCAATTAAAAGAAAATCAAACAGAAAAATCACCAACAAAAAACGTTCTGTCACCTGGGCAATTATCAGAAAAGAATTTAAAAAATTCTTCTCGGTAAATATTTATGCAATGAATTCTGGCTTTGGGATTGTATTGATGATTGTGGGTGGTATTCTAGCTTTAGTCTACAAAGGTGATTTACAAGCAATCATGGAACAATTTACTGGATTAAATGCACCAATAGAACTGATCATTCTGATTGCTTTTGGTTTCTTAATATCGACAGTTTATACGTCAGCTATCTCATTATCCTTAGAAGGAAACAATTTTTGGATTGTGAAATCATTACCAATTAGTGCGAAAAAGATTATGATGAGTAAAATGTATTTTAATGTTTTACTTTCAGTACCTGTTGCTATCATCACCTTGTTTTCAATATCCTTTGCTATAGAAGCAGAATTTATGATGGTCGTTATTATGATGCTTGTCATCGTGAGTTTTTCTTTTGCGACTTCAGTCATTGGATCTATTATCAACTTGCATTTTCCGAAATTTCAGTATAAAAATGAAACTGAAGTAGTTAAACAAAGTATAGGCGCGTTCTTAGGAATGTTTACTGGATGGATTTTGATTGTTATTTTAGGAGTTTCTTACTATTTCTTGTCTGACCTTTTGGCGGATGAGATGATTATGATCTTAATGGCTATATTTAATTTTGTGATCTTTGGCTTGGCATATATATATATTGATAAAAAAGCTGAAAGCCTTTTCATGAGTTTTTCCTAAAATTTGGCAATAAATAAGGTCTATATTGTTTGATATTTGCCAATATCTTTGGTATAATTTATACGTTCAAAATTATAATTGATTATAAAAAAAGAAAGGAAGCAATTATGAGTAAATTTGTTTATTTATTTAAAGAAGCAAACCAATCTATGAAAAACCTACTTGGTGGTAAGGGTGCAAACTTAGGTGAAATGACTAGTTTAGGACTACCTATTCCACAAGGGTTTACAGTATCAACTGAAGCTTGTACTCAGTACTATGATGATGGTCAAAAAATCAACGAGGCTATCAAAAAACAAGTATTTGAAGCTTTAGCAGAAACAGAAAAAATTGTTAACAAAAAATTCGGAGACAATGAAAATCCATTTTTAGTATCAGTGCGTTCAGGTGCAAGAGCATCAATGCCTGGAATGATGGATACCATTTTAAACTTAGGTTTAAATGATGAAGCTGTTATCGGCTTAGCTAAACAAACTGACAATGAAAGATTCGCATATGACTCTTACAGAAGATTCATAACAATGTTTTCTGACGTTGTAATGGAAATATCTAAATCTAACTTTGAAAAAATCTTTGACGCTAAAAAAGAAGAAAAAGGTATTGAATTAGATACTGATTTAACTGCAGAAGACTTAAAAGAAATTGTTGAAGCATTTAAAGTTAAATACAAAGAAATTAAGGGTGAAGAATTCCCTCAAGATCCTAAAGACCAATTAATTACAGCAATTGAAGCTGTTTTCAGATCATGGGACAACCCAAGAGCTCAATACTACAGACGTATGAATAACATCCCTTATGAATGGGGAACAGCTGTTAACGTACAATCTATGGTATTTGGTAACATGGGAGATACATCAGGAACTGGTGTAGCATTCACAAGAAACCCTGCAACAGGAGAAAAAGTTCTTTATGGTGAGTACTTATTTAATGCTCAAGGTGAAGATGTTGTTGCTGGAATTAGAACACCAAAACCTATTTCTGAATTAGAAAAAGATAATAAAGATATTTATAATGAATTCTTAGAAATTTCTTCTAAACTTGAAAAACATTATAAAGATATGCAAGATTTAGAGTTTACAATTGAAAAAGGTAAATTATTTATTCTTCAAACTAGAAATGGTAAAAGAACAGCACAAGCTGCTTTAAAAATCGCTATTGATATGGTTGAAGAAGGATTACTTACAGAAAAAGAAGCAGTTCTTAAAGTAGAACCTAAACAATTAGATACATTACTTCATCCACAATTTGATCCTAAAGCATTAGAATCAGCTGAAGTTATTACAACTGGATTGAATGCATCTCCAGGTGCAGCTGCTGGTAAAGTAGCATTTTCAGCTGAAAGAGCAACTGAAATGGCTTCAAACGGAGACGCAGTTATATTAGTAAGAGAAGAAACATCTCCTGAAGATATTGAAGGAATGGCTGTTGCACAAGGTGTTTTAACTGCTCGTGGTGGTATGACATCTCATGCGGCTGTTGTTGCTAGAGGAATGGGGACTTGCTGTGTAGCTGGGGCTCATGAAGTTAGAGTAAATGAAGAAGGATTATTCTTCGTTGTTAATGGTAAAAAATACCAAGAAGGCGACTACATCTCATTAGATGGATCAACTGGTAAAGTTTATGGAGAAAAAGTTGATACAATGGAAGCTACAGTTAGTGGCGACTTTGCTAAACTAATGAAATGGGCAGATAAATATCGTGCTTTAAATGTTAGAACAAATGCTGACAACAAACGTGATGCTTCTCAAGCTTATGACTTTGGTGCAGAAGGTATTGGTTTATGCCGTACTGAACATATGTTCTTCGAAGGTTCAAGAATTAAAGCAGTTAGAGAAATGATTGTTGCTAAATCTGTTGAAGAAAGAGAAAAAGCATTAAATAAATTATTGCCAATGCAAAAGAAAGATTTCATTGAGTTATATGAAGCAATGCAAGGATTCCCAGTAACAATTCGTTACCTAGATCCACCTCTACATGAATTCTTACCAAATGATAAAGATGATATTGAAGATCTAGCAAAAGATTTAGGTATTACTTTTGATGAACTTAATTCAACAATTAATGAATTACATGAAACTAACCCAATGCTTGGACATCGTGGTGTAAGACTATCAATTACTTATCCTGAAATTGCAGTAATGCAAACAAAAGCTGTCATTGAAGCAGCTATTGAAGTCAACAAAAATGGTCTTAATGTAAAACCTGAAATTATGATTCCACTTGTTGGTGAATTAAAAGAGTTAAAATATATCAAAGCAGAAGTTGTTAAAACTGCTGATGCAATCATTAAAGAAGCTGGCATTGATTTAGAATACAGTGTTGGTACAATGATTGAAATCCCAAGAGCTTGCTTAACTGCAGAAG
Source organism: Mycoplasmatota bacterium (assembly GCA_018622675.1). Taxonomy (GTDB): domain Bacteria; phylum Bacillota_I; class Bacilli_A; order Izemoplasmatales; family Hujiaoplasmataceae; genus Hujiaoplasma. The sequence goes on along the minus strand of CP076020.1, from coordinate 824,061 downwards.
AAATTGCTAAAGAAGCTGAATTCTTCAGTTTCGGTACCAATGACTTAACACAAATGGGATTCGGATTCTCTAGAGATGATGCAGGTAAATTCCTTGCAGATTATTACAAGAAAAATATCTTCAATGATGATCCATTTGCTCATATTGACCAAAAAGGTATAGGACGTCTTATGGAAATCGCTGTTGAAGACGGTCGTAAATCTAGACCAGATATTAAACTTGGTATCTGTGGAGAACATGGTGGAGACCCAGCTTCAGTTGAGTTCTGTCATAACATAGGATTATCTTATGTATCTTGTTCACCATTTAGAGTGCCAATTGCACGTTTAGCTGCTGCTCAAGCAAATATCAAAAATCCTAGATAATGAATATACTGATAAGCGAACATTTTATGTTCGCTTATTTTTTTTAGGGAAAAATAAGCGCTAGATGTTGACATAAATCTATAGCTACCTTATAATAAAAGTGTACTTAGTTAGTTGGAAGCTACTCACACGCGACGCACAGTTTTTTGAAGGGAATCGAGCTTATACTGGTGTTGAAAGCCTATTTGATTAGGAATCCTAAAGGTATAAGAAGAGATGCCCACTTGGTAGTGGATGTAGTCTGCTAGGGTAGCTTCCAACTGATTAAGTGCTTTATTTTTGGAGGCCATATGTTAAGAGTAATTGCAGGAAAATATAAATCAAGAAAAATTAAAGATGTTAAATCTCATTTTACAAGACCTACAACTGACAAAAATAAAGAAAGCATTTTTAACTCAATTGGACAATTTTTTGATGGTGGCCATGCACTAGATTTATATGCAGGTAGTGGATCATTAGGTATTGAATCTTTATCTAGAGGCATTGAATTTTGTGATTTTGTAGATAAACAATTTTCGGCAGTTAAGGTCATAAAAGAAAATATTGCTTTACTTAACATCAATGATTCTGCCAAAGTATTTAAAGAAGATGCTATACAATTTTTACAAAAAACCACCAATAAATATGATTTAATTCTTTTAGACCCACCATATAGTTTAAAACCATATAAAAACGTACTAAATATTATCTCTGATAGACACATACTTAATGAAAATGGTATAATTGTTATGGAATCTGATCACAAGACAATAATTGAAGCAATTTCTGGTTTCATTATAATTAAGGAAAAAATATTAGGACAATCAAAAATAACAATTTTAGAAAGGGAGTCATTATGAAAATAGGTTTTTACCCAGGTAGTTTTGATCCCATTACATATGGGCATTTAGATATTATTACAAGAGGAGCTAAATTATTTGATAAACTGTATATTGCTATTTCTTATAATCCAAATAAAAAAACAGTTTTTACAACTGAAGAACGCATTGATTTAGTAAAAGAAGCAGTATCGCATATTCCAAATATTGAAGTCATTAAATCTAACCAATTAACCGTGAATCATTGCCAAGCATTAGGGGCAACTCATATTTTAAGGGGTTTAAGAGCAGTGACAGATTATGATTATGAATTTCAAATGACAAATTTTAATACCCAAATAAACGATAAAGTTGATACTGTATTTTTAATGACACAAGGAAAATATTCATTTTTGTCATCATCATCTGTGCGAGAATTAGCTGGATTCAAAGGCGATGTAAGTCCTTTTGTTCCTGATAATGTAAAGAAAGCAATAGACAAAAAATTTAATATTCAATAAAAATGAAAAAAACAATAGAAATATCTTTACAAATCGGCCACTTTAGATTATAATATTTATTGCGTGTGACTCGGTAGCTCAGCTGGATAGAGCAACGGCCTTCTAAGCCGTCGGTCGGGGGTTCGAATCCCTTCCGAGTCGCCATTTAGATATAAAAGTCAGGTCGCTGGCTTTTTTTTATTGGCCTGGTAGCTCAGCTGGATAGAGCAGCGGCTTCCTAAGCCGTCGGTCGGGGGTTCAAATCCCTTCCAGGTCGCCATTTTGACCCGGTAGCTCAGTTGGATAGAGCAATAGCTTCCGGAGCTAAAGGTCGGGGGTTCAAATCCTCTCCGGGTCGCCAAAACAAACAGTCTTTATTTTATAGGCTGTTTTTTTAATTACTTATCAGCATAAAAAAAAGATGCTTAAACTTCAAATTAAGCATCTTTTTATTATTTATTATTGATATTATTGACAATACTTTATATCGCCTTTGTTGATATTAAAAACTTGATTGGTAATTTTAACAACACTTTTAATATATTCTTCTTTATTTATTTCAAAGGCTTTGGCATGTCTAGCGTCTTCAACGATTAATAGATCTTTTTCCTTAGTTTTAATGTAATCATATAATGAATGTGTCATTTCATCAGTGATAACTCTATCATTACTACTGTGAATGAAGAGTGTTGGTATACATAAATCATTGATATATTTTTCTGGATTAATATCTTTCAAAAAGAACTTTAAAAATATATAAGTCATAATGGTAATGCCAGGCATGAAGATTTTGAGTAAAGGATTTTTAATTGATAGTTTTAGTGAATCCTTAAAATTAGTAAAACACGAGTCAAGTATAAGCGTTTTGATGTTTTTACTTTCACGAAATCTAGTAAACATAATAGCTGTTGCGGCACCCATTGATACGCCATGTAATAATATATTCACTTTAGCACCATAATTTCTAGTTGAATAATGTACCCATTTTTTTAAATCATATGATTCATAATAGCCCATAGACGTAAATTTACCTTGAGATTTTCCATGACCTCTTTGGTCTATAAGTAAAACCTTAAAACCTAAGTCTGAATACATCTTAGCAATAATTACCATGTCATAAGCTTTTGATTGATAACCGTGCATGACAATAGCAAGTTTGTTAGACTTCTTATCATGTGAAGGTATATATATACCATGCAATTTTAAATTATCATAGGAAGTGATATACACATCGTCTCTGGGAATTTCTTTATACCATTGGTATGCTTGTAGATAAAACGGATCTTCATCATCAACGAGTTTAACAGAACTTGTCTTAAATTTAAAAAATAATTTTTTATATAAGCGTTGACTCATTGAAAAGTATATTAAGATCAATAATAAGACTCCAAGTATGTAATATATTATATCTATCATTGACAAACCTCCAATAATATTTTATCATAAGATAGGCAAAATAAACATGAAACATCATAAATGTTTTTTATTGACTTATATTGTCAAATTGTGTATAATACTTAACGTACGCATACCGCACTGAATTGGTTCCGAAAACGTTCACTGAACTACCAACGACGGCGAGTCTTAAAAATTAGAGGGGGTGCAGTAAAATGTATGCAATCATTGAAACAGGCGGAAAGCAAGTAAGAGTCGAAGAAGGACAAGAAATTTTTGTTGAATTACTTAATGTTGAAGCAGATCAAGATTATACTTTCGATAAAGTATTAATGGTCGGTGGCGATAAAACAAAAATTGGAACACCTTATATTAAAGGTGCAACTGTTACAGCTAAAGTTGTAAAAAATGGTAAAGCTAAGAAAGTCATCGTTTATAAATACGAAGCGAAAAAAGACTATCATAGAAAACAAGGTCATAGACAACCATATACAAAGCTTACTATTGAAAAAATTAATTTATAATCATAATAGAAATATCAAATTTGGAGGTGTTTTAAGTGTTACTTAATCTAAATATACTTGAACTTATGGCTTCGAAAAAAGGTGTTGGATCAACTAAAAATGGTCGTGACTCAGCGGGTCGTCGCCTTGGAGCTAAATTAGCAGATGGACAAAGCTGTAAAGCTGGTTCTATTATCTTCCGTCAAAGAGGAACAAAAATCCATCCTGGTGAAAACGTAGGAATCGGAAAAGATGATACATTATTTGCTAAAATTAACGGTATAGTTAAATACGAAACAATCGGTAGAAATAAAAAACGCGCAAGTGTTTATCCACAAGCTTAATGATTAAAAACAGGATAATTCCTGTTTTTTTTATGAAAAAATGTAAAATTAGTATATAATATGATTGGTGATTATATGGAAAATCAAATAATTTCATTATTTGGAACAGGATTATCCAAAAATATTCAAGTTATTGCTAATGATAAAATTAAATATAAGGAAATCATAGAATTAACTGATGAATACTCTTTAGTTACCCTATCATTTAATAAAGAAAAAGAAGACTTAAAGAATAAAGAAGCTATTGTTAAGAATATATTAGCGTCTAAAGGTATCAATTTATATGATATAAAGGTTGAAGAATATTATCAATATGAATCACTATTTGACCATATTGAAAATAAAAATGCTTTTTTTCACTGTTTACATGAATACCATCGTATGAATTGCGTTCTTGATTTGATCAAACATGGCCAATATTTGAAATTATCCAGATTAATACAAGATTCTTATAATTCTTATAAGTATTATTATCAAAATACTAGTCAAAAACAGGACTATTTAGTTGTTCTAGCTGAAAAACATCAAGCTTTAGCTGCTAATATATCATCTAATCATCTTGTATGTTTGGTGAAAAATGATAGTAAAAATCACTTTATTAAAAAAATGAAAAAATCATATAGTGAAATTTATAAGGATGTTTTCATTCAAGAGGTATATAATGATAAGAAAAGCGAAGAAAAATGACATAAACTATATTTATGAATTATCAAAGAAAACAAAAACAGAAATGTTAAAACAAGGTTTAAATCAATGGGTTGGTGATTACCCGCTTTTTGATAACTTTAAAAATGATTACTTAAAATCAGGCTTATATGTATACATAGAAAACGAGAGAATTATTGCCTCTATTTCTATTTTAGAAGAAAATGATCCTCCATACAAAGAAATTGAGTGGGATCACAATCACAGTTTAGTTATCCATAGATTACTTGTGGATCCTGACTATCAAAAAAGTGGTATTGGCAAAAAAATGTTCGAAAAAGCCATAGAATTAACTAAAGAAAAGTATCTATCTTTAAAAGTAGATACTCATCCTGACAATCTAAAAATGCAGAATTTAATAACCAAAATGGGTTTTCAGTACAAAGGCTACATAGAATCAATTAATCGACTTGCATATGAGTTAATCGTGTAATCTATGTTATAATTTAAATGAGGTGCAGTTATGTTTATAGATGAAGTAAAAATAGTAGTAAGATCTGGAAAAGGCGGAGATGGAATGGTCTCTTTCAGGCGAGAAAAATACGTTCCAAAAGGTGGACCATCTGGTGGAAACGGCGGAAAAGGTGGTTCAATTTTCTTTGAGGTAGACGAAGGGAAGTCTACTTTAACAGATTTAAAATTTCAAAAACATGTTTTTGCTAGTGATGGAGAACCAGGAAAAACTAAAAATATGGCAGGCAAAGACTCAGAAGATGTCGTTGTCAAAGTTCCTGTTGGAACAATTATATATAATGATGAAACCAATGAAGTGATTGCGGATTTAACCAAACATGGCGAAAGATGCCTTGTTGCTAGAGGAGGAAGAGGCGGACGTGGTAATGCTTCTTTTGCGAATTCTAGGAATAAAGCCCCTAAATTCCAAGAAAATGGTGAGTTAGGACAAGAGCTTAATTTAAGAGTAGAATTGAAATTACTAGCGGATGTGGGACTCATTGGATATCCTTCTGTTGGTAAATCAACGTTAATCACCATTCTTTCTAAGGCTACCCCAAAAATCGCAGATTATCCTTTTACAACAATCACACCAAATTTAGGTGTTGTTGAATATGCTGGTGTTGAACCTTTTGTTCTTGCAGATATGCCAGGTATCATAGAAGGAGCTTCAAAAGGTGCTGGATTAGGCATTCAATTTTTAAAACACATTGAGAGAACCAGAGTTTTAATTCATGTGGTTGATATGTCACCTAACTCACTTAGAGATCCTTATGAAGACTACCTAAGTATTAATAAAGAGTTAGAAAATTATGAGTATAATCTATTAGAACGTCCTCAAATTGTAGTGGCTAGTAAAATGGATGAAGAAGGTGCTGAAGAAAGATTTGCTGAATTTAAGGAAAAATTAGCAGAAGATGTAAAGGTATTCCCAGTCTCAGCCATGACAAACCATAATTTAAAAGAATTAGTTTATGAAACGAAACAACTACTAGATCATACACCATTCTTCTATGAAAAAACTGAAGTTGTTGAAGAGTATGTTGAATACAACTATGAAGAAGAAAAAGATATTGAAATTAGAAGAACAAAGACAGATGTGTATAATGTCACTGGACAATTAATAGAAAAATACTATAGACAACGTACTTTAGCCACAGATGAGAACGTTCAAGCTTTCTTACAAAAACTAAGAAAAGCTGGTCTAGATAAACTATTGAGAGAAGCTGGTGCTAAGAACGGTGACACGATCGTAATATATGATTTAGAATTTGAATTTATTGAATAAATTTTCAAAAAATAAAGTGTTGGAATTGTTAAAATAATATATTATTAAATTGATTAAAAAGTTATGTTTATAAGTTGTGTATATGTTATGAATGTGATGGAATTTTATCGGGAGGATTTATGTATAGTTATATTAAAGGAACAGTTAAAGAAATTACACCTAAATACATAACCATTGAAAATTATGGTATTGGTTATCTTATTGTGACACCCAATCCTTATAATTTCAAAATAGATGATGATATAATCATTTATACTTATCAAAAGGTGAGTGATGATGACATCAGTCTATATGGTTTTAAATCTAAAGAAGCTAGAGAATTGTTTATGAAACTAATTTCAGTTTCTGGTATTGGTCCTAAAAGTGCAGTTGCGATTTTGGCCAGCGGACCAGTAAACTCTATAGCTGATGCTATTGAATCCGGTGATGCTAAGTATTTACAAAAATTTCCTGGTATTGGTCCCAAATCATCTAAACAAATCATCCTTGATTTACAAGGTAAGATTGATCTAGAGACTAAAGTTGTCTCAGAAACCTTTATAGAGGTCGAAGAAGCTTTAAAAGCATTAGGCTATAGTCCAAGAGAGATTACTAAAGTGATGTATAAGTTGGATGAATCTAAAGCTACTAATGATTTAATCAAAGATGCGTTATCTTTAATGCTAAAATAAAAAAACACTCTATAAGAGTGTTTAGGAGAGGCTATATAGCCTCTTTTTTTTATATAGTAAATAAACTTTTTAAAAAATTGTGCTCTTTTGACTTAGATAAAGCAAGCATTAACAAGATACGTGCTTTTTGACCATTTAAGGAAGTCGACATTATACAACCTATATCTGTAAGAAACTTACCGCCACCTACATACCCATAACTATCTAAAGTACGGCCTGAAGGGCATCTTGATGCAATAACAACAGGAATATTATTATCCAGTGCCTTTTGAATACCTTCAATCATTAAAGGTGGAACATTCCCTCTACCTAATGCCTCGATAACAAAACCATTAGCGCCTTGTTCAATTAGGTAATTCAACATTAATGAGTCTTGACCAGCACAGGCTTTAATTAGATGAACATTATGGATAATACTATCAATTTGAACCTTATTACGTACAATGGTGACTAACCGATGGTATAAAACTTCTTTGTTATCAACAATGCCAACAGGCCCATAGTCCAAAGATTTAAAAGTATCTAAGGATAATGTATTGCTCTTAGTTACTTCACTAGCGGCATTAATTTGATCATTCATTACAACCAAAACCCCTCGACCTTTAGAAAGAGGAGATCTAACAACCAGTATAGAAGATACAAGGTTATTTACGCCATCAAATCCTAAATCAGAGGAACTCTTCATAGAACCGGTTAAAACAATAGGTAAATCAGTTTCAATAGAGGTATCTAAAAAGAAAGCAGTTTCCTCCAAAGTATCTGTACCATGAACAACAATAAAACCTAAAGGATCTTCCTCACGAATGATTCGTTTAATCATATGAGATATCTCTAGCATCATATCAGGGGTCATGGATGGGGAAGGAATTTCAGAAAATTCTATTACCTCAGTGTCTTGAGTAAAATCAGGACCTAAAAAGTTTTGCATAATTTCTTCAGCAGAAAGAGCAGGTTTCACACTGTGAGATGTATTATCGAGCTTCATCGATATTGTACCTCCAGTGAATATCATGTAGATTTTTTTCATTAGCATCCACCTTTCTATATAAGAGTATTATAACACAAGATCTTTAAAATGAAATCCCAAAATATACTTTATGATGATTTGTCTATGATTTTTCAAAGGATGATTTTAAGGTTCGTTTTAGAAGACCCGCATTTACAAGCAATACAAGAATTACTTTATTAACAGTATTAACAAAAACTCACTTAGTCGCGCCATTTAGATAACATTAGTAAGTTAACATAATATACATTATAGGAACAAATATCGAGATATAAAAAATAGTGGATTTATCCACAAAACATTATCTTTTAAAAACAATGACGTATTAAACAATGGTTTTCACTTCTATTGTTCTATTATAATCAGGGTCATATTGATTAGATGACCATATTAATTTGCATGCTTATACATCTAACGTTCAATCGCACTATTTATTATGAAATTTGCTTGAATTTTAATTTTTACTTATTGGTATTGGTTCAAATATGGGTTAAGTCAATCAAATTGCTTAGCGTCGATTTTTCACAAATAAAAAAAAAGAATCAGTCTAAAACCAATTCTTCTTCTACTTCTAATGAAAGATGCCTTGCTAATTCATATGCTTTATCCATTGCCTCATCAACTAAATGTTTTGGATCATGAGCATCGGCACTAATAATTGTTTTTGCTTTTTTCTTATTTACTATTTCCCAAAATTCATTTCTTGGATATTTCGGATACCACTTGCCATCTTCTTTGTGTTTTTTCTTTCTAAGACCATTTGCATTCAATTCTAACAATACATTATTCTTCATTGCCGCATCAATAATCTCCTCACACATATTTAATATGTCTTGGTTTAATTTCCCTTGATTGATTAAGAAGATATCAGGATGAGCTAATATTTTAAAATATCCTGTGTTCATAGCCTTAATAACTGTATTTTTATATATGTTTAATTCATTCAATGTTTTTATTTTATATATACTCTTTAATTCGTCACCATCTTGAATATAGTGTTGACCTAGAATCAGATAATCTAAATGCGATAATAAATCATCATAATGCTTATGTAAAAAATCAAAGTACTCAATTTCTAAAGAACGATATATAAGAATATACTCAAGATAATGGACAATTGCATGCTTTAATTCTTGTATATACTTAGGATAATCCTTCACAGCCATACGCACTGAACGTTCTTCAAGGAAATCTAATGGTGCATGATCACTTATTCCTATAGCTTGAAAGCCATTCTCTATTGCTTTAATGACATAATCTTCTACAGTGCCAATCGCGTGTTTGCACAGATGACAGTGGGTATGGTAATTTGCTTTATATTTTTGTATTCTCATATTGCCTCCTAAATTCATTTTAATGGCATCCGTTGCTTTCTTTATGTTCATATGTCCATATGTTTATAAAAGGCGCTCTAGATACTATTTTTAACGTTTGATGTAGTTTTTCTATCATATAAATCATTATTATAATGATATACTTATTTTATCGTAAAAACATCCTTTAAAACACTAACATGCTCACTAAATTTATCATGTTTTAAAATCAATTGATTATTTTTATCATTATATTAAGGCATCATATTTGTTATGATCGTTTCTTCTTTTTTCATTCCCATTAAGAGTCGTTCAAACATCAATCATTTTACATATTTACTATTATATGATTTTTTCATCTATTTGCCAAGTTATGATATAATAATATAGACATTAGGAGGTTATTATGTATCAACCACTAGCGGATAAATTAAGACCTACGTCATTTAATGACGTTATCGGAAATGAACGTTTAATTGGTGTTTTAGAAAACTTAATAAAAAAGGATCGATTAACATCATTAATTCTATATGGTTCAACTGGGGTAGGGAAAACAACGCTTGCAAAAATCATTGCTAGTTACTATCCTTTAAATCACTTTAATTTCAATGCATCAACAGATAATAAGAAAGCTTTACGTGAAATCATTGATGCAGCTAAAATGTATGATAAAACCTTGTTAATTATTGATGAAATTCATAGAATGAATCGTGATATCCAAGATTATTTGTTGCCATATGTAGAAAAAGGTACTATTGTTATGGTTGGTTTGACAACAGAAAATCCTTATATTGCTGTTAATCCAGCTATTAGAAGCCGTGTATCAATTTATAAATTAACCAAACCATCTACTGAGCAAATTAAAAATTATTTAAAATCACTCGATTTATCATCCTTATTTGATGGTATTATAATTGATGATGAAGTATATCATTTAATTGCTGTTGCTTCAAATAATGAGGTGAGATCAGGCATCAATATGCTTGAACTTATTATTAACGCCAGTGATCAAAAGCACATAAATCTTGATCAGGCAAAGAAATATTTGCCACAAGCCCAGATATCTGCATTTAAAACCGGTGATGATTATTATGATGTCTTAAGTGCTTTTCATAAGTCAGTAAGAGGTAGTGATGTCAATGCCGCCCTTTATTACTTAGCAAGGTTATTAGCAGCTGGAGATTTAAAGTCTCTTGTAAGGCGTATTAAAGCCATTGTTTATGAAGATATCGGCTTAGCTAGCCCAATGATGGGTGTGAAAGTTCATGCAGCATGTGCTATTGCCGAAGAGATTGGATTACCTGAAGCTTATAATGCATTAAGTGCTATTACTATCGATATGTGTATATCGCCTAAATCAAATGCTGCATATTTAGCCATTACAAAAGCGGCTAAAGATGTTGAAGAGGGTAAAACTTATCAAGTCCCTTCTCATTTAATTAATAATCCTACCTATGATAACGCTAAGGATTATAAATATGCCCATGATTACCCTAATCATATTGTTAATCAAGACTATTTACCTAAAGAATTACAAGGTAAAGTATATTATCAACCACAAACACACACAAAAATCGAAAGTGCATATACTGAAGAATATAAAAAGAACGAAAAAATCATTAAGCAAAAAAAAGATGAAACGAAATAGTTTCATCTTTTTAAATGCCTTTACGTTTTTGTTCTCCCCACTTACCTTTTTCAAATAAGGCAGTAAAAAATGAGTAAATGCGATGTAAGGATAGCATTTGCCTATATCCGAAGTTTTCTAAAATTGCAAAAAGAAGTAAGTAGAATGATTCTTTTCTTGTCGTAAAAGTTGATTGTGATTCTTCGATAAACAATGAAAACAATGAAATTATCATGCCAAGTACCACTGATAATCCAAAGACACCTATCACAATGATTGGTGATGCAAATCCAAATATGAGACTAATCACAAGCATAGTATAACCAATCCATTCAAAGAAGGGTCCTAATACTTCAAAAATATAGAAATAAGGTGTTGCGATTAAACCGATTTGTTTATATCTTGGATTCATAAAAACACGTCTATGATAACTCAATATATCGATCAGACCACGATGCCAACGGTTTCTTTGGCTTAGTAAGGTTGATAACTCACTTGGTAATTCAGTATAACAGTTAGCATGGTAAACATAGCCTATATATTGTTTTTTACCTTTTTTCATACGGTTAATGGTCAACCTAACCACTAGTTCCATATCTTCGCCAACACTGTCTTTCTTTAACTCACCAGAACTGGTAATATAACCACCAATATTCACGATATCTTCTTTATAAAATAAACCAAAAGCACCAGATATAATCAATAAACTTTTTATCTCGCTCCAGCCAATTCTTCCTGTAGTAAATGCTCTAAGATACTCTAAAGCTTGAAATCTAGTCAGATTTTCTTTAGGAAAGTGTTTCTCTTCTACATAACCATGATCAATAACACATCCATTGGCTGGTACAATGTTTCCTCCTAAAGCAACAGGTTGGTCTTTATGATCTAAACTCGTAGACATCAGTCTTAATAAGGCATCTTGTTCTAATACACTATCAGCATCAATGCCACAGATATATGGGTGTTTAGCAACGTTAATTCCAACGTTCAATGCATCGGCTTTACCACCGTTAGCCTTATTCACGACCACTAAATTAGGATATTCAGGATTAATATACACCCCTCTGACTTCTTTTGTTTTAAGATGAGGCAATATGTTGTAGTTATGTCTCTTTAATTTAAAATAATCAATTAAAACCCTTAATGTATCGTCTTTAGAACCATCATTAACCACAACAACTTCATATTCAGGATACTTTAAATTAAGCAGTGATTTAACACTGGTAATAATATTAACTTGTTCGTTATAAGCTGGTGCTATAATTGATATAGCTGGCAATAAGTCGGTTTCATAAAGCATGCTTTGTGATTTAATCCGCCATAAATATTTTTGCTTATAAGAACCTCTTAAGGAAATAATCAATAGCATTAAATAGATTAAATTTGCAAGAATAAAATAATAAATTAAATTTCGATTGGTGTCTAAAACCATATTTTTTAAAAACTCTAACAATGTTATATTTTCTATATTAGGCCATTGTGTAATAATCGAGAGTATTGGATAAAGGGCAATGGCTATGATAAACATAATCGATAACCAAATGACCTTGGATAGTTCACGGGGTTGTTTTTCTTTTGGTGTTGGCTTGATAATCAAAGGGTCATAACCGTAGTTGGCTAAAATATTAGCTTTAACATATATACGAAATTCATCCTGTACACTTTCATCCTTTGACAAGACTGGTTTTAAAAGTTTAAAAAGTGTTCTTTCTAAGTCTATATTATTATTGTTATTGATAAAAGCAATAATACCGGCAAAGTATTTATATTCAATAATTAACTTGATGTTCTCTTTGGCTATTTCATCATCTTTTGTATTTAATCTCAAAATCAAATAATTAATTTTATCAGATACAAGTTTTGCTAAAGTTCTTCGCTTAATGCCTGCGGTAAACCGTTTATAATAATAAAACAACTTATTGAACATTGAACTTTCATTTAAGACTTCGAGAATAGATTGAACAATCAATTGATTGTTTTCTACATCATCATTCAAAGCATCAAATAATTGGTCAATACTTCTTAGTGTTTTTAGACTTGCTAATAACTGATAGGCATATTTTTTAACTGATAATTGGTTATGAGATATAACTTCTCTTCTTAAAAGAAAGGAATCTTTTCTTTTAACCATTAGCTTAAGACCTAAATCACGTATTTTATTCTCTTTATCAGATATATTATTTTTACCGACTAATGATTGAATATAATCTCTTGTGTGAGTTGGTAACTGACAACTAGCGTGATTAATTGATACCTTTAAATGAATATACAATAATGGATAATTTAAATCTTTTATGTTTTGACTTAAATACTTCTTAAAAATATCATAATGATTCACAAATAATACTGAAAAACGATTTAATATAGGGTCACTTATAAAATTTAATTTCTTAATGACTTCGTCGTAAATTCCTTGATTCATATGTTTTATTGAAAAATAAAACAAATAGTATAATACAACATCATTCTTCTCAATTTGTATTAAATGTTTCAGTTCATCAGCAGAATCAATACAATAACTTAATTGATATGCACTGATGAGTCTTTTGAAAGAAAAAAGACTTTTAGTGCCTTTTTTAATTTTTTTAATATATTTATCAGTAAATACTTCTTCTAAAAGCATATCTCTGTCTTTACCAGACAACTGAATTTGGTCTTCAATTAACTGTAGACTTCTAAATAAGCGTTTTTCTGAGAAGTTTATCGGTTTTGTTGGTAAATGATTTAACTTATCAAATACATGGTTACGAATGATTGGTTCTGTTCTTTCTATTCTTAATAAATATATCTTTTGTAAGAATATAGCAAATATTAATAAAACAATTAATATAGCACTGATAACATATAAACTTATAATGAGTTCTATCATTTTGTTGCTCGCTTCACTAAACCAATTAATTCATTCATATAAAAAGGTTTTTTCAGAAAATAATCAACATTTAACCGATTGGCACGATCAATTAGGGTTTCATTTTTAATATGAGATATAAAAATAAATGGTATTTTAGAAAAATGTGGCTTTTCATTGAGTGATTTCTTTAATGAGAAACCATCAAGCTTTGATAAATTAATTTCAGAAATAATTAAATCGACTTTGTATTTCTTAAGAATGTCTAAAGCAGTCATTGGATTAATTGCGTGAATCACCTTAAAACTTTGTTCCTGGAAATACTTAGTGATTAAATTAATATTAATTTGTTCTTCATCAACCAATAATATTGTATTTCTATAATAAATAAGTTCTTTCTGATCTTCAAAAATTATTTGACCATTACCTTGAGACTTGGCAAAATCGAGTCTTGATTCTAATAAGTGTACCCAGTCATTGATTTGTTGACCAGATGAAATCATGTCTTCTGCTTTTAGGTTAATAATGCCCATGCTTACTGACACTTTTTCAATAAATTGATCACTTTTACTGACTAAATTCCTTATTTCTTCTGCTCTTTTAGTGATTGAAGCGTGAGAAGTTGATTGTTTTAATAGTATTAAACTTGATCCTTTTCCTTTAAACAACAATTCATCATTTTCTATATTGTTATTGATGACATATTTTAATACGTTAATCATATCATCGCCAATTTTATTTGAATAATCTTGATTAATCTTTTGTATTTGATCAATATCAATATTGATTAAATAGCCATCATCAAGCAAATCATCAAAATGATCTTCAATATATTGAATGGCCATATCTTTATTATAAAGGCCAGTGATAGGGCATCTAGTCAATAAATCCTTGGTTTTACCTATTTCTTGCACAGTCTTTGTTAATGAATCCTCTAAAGCAGAGTATTTCGTTGACATTTCTTTGTTTTGTTCTTCTAATTTTCTAAGTCTTAGACTATAAATATTAGGTTTATTAACTTTATAGGTTTGACAAATGCGATCAACCAATGTTTCTACTGCATTTAACCAACGATCACCTCTTTTTGCATAGATAATATCAAAAAACATATGCCAAAGCTTATAACCATTAATGGCAGTTGATATGTTTACAGGTTCAAAATTTATCGTAATGGGCGAGTTATTAAATGTTTCTTTGATTTCTGACTTAGTAAAAACTTGTTCTAAACGAATAACAACTTGTACAAGTCTTGATAAAAAATCAATCTCAATGTTACTTTGATTTTGTGTGATATATTTTTTAGGCGTATTATAAAAGTCTAAATGATATAAGAACATGATACTTTTAGATACATAATCTTTACGAATGACAGAACCATGTTGAGGTAGAATATATTTTAACTTATAATCTAATAAGTCCTTCATTATAGGGCGAATATAATCACTGCTTGGCATATAATTTTCATGGAAAATAGCCATTGATTCCACATAAGATTCATCGGCGTATAGTTTCCATTCCTTAGTGAAACCACCAAATAAATCACCAGAAAAGAGGACTTCAGTTGATAAGTCATATGTGATAAATGATCCAGAATAATGGGCGAAAGGTGTCGGAATAAACCTGAATGTTCTGCCTGATTTCAGTTTAAGCCGATAATCATTTTCTTTAATTAAATAGTATGTTGATTTTAATTGATAGAATGAAATAATCTCTTCTGTTCTCCATTCAGTCACAATCTTAAAATCCCCTAGTACTTTTTCAAACATTGGTAAAGAAGCTGTTAAATCAGGATCGGGATGACTAATAATAATATATTTAATGAGAAATGGGTCAATAATTGCCTTTATTTCTTTATAAACATCATCAAAATCTAAAACGTTACCTGGTTCAATGAGCACTGCTTCATTTTTGTCTACAATTAAGTATGCGTTACAGTGAATGACTTTATCTGTTTTTTCCTTAGAAATCAAATATATATTATCCGTAATTTGTTGATACATAATCTCACCTCATTTCTTATTATATCATTATTTTTCTAAGAAAAAATCTTTTACAAAGAAAAAAAGATGACCAAAGTCATCTTTTAATATTATATAATTTTATATTTATGGTCTTTGGATGTGTCAATAATCACAGGAATGATGATTGGTTTCCTTTTTGTCGTTTGAAGTAAGTAGCGTGTTATCTGATGTCTTAAGTTATCTTTATAGTTTTTCCAATCTATTTTCTTTTTAGAAAACTGCTTTTTTGTTTCTAATTCATAAATGATTTCAATTTGTTTGATTATTTCTTCATTATCCTTCATGAATAAATAGCCTCTAGAAACAACTTCAGGTTTATTTAACATGATTTTCTCTTTGGCATCAACATTGGCTGTAACAATTAAAAAGCCATCTTGTGATAACAGTTCTCTTTCTTTTAAAACGATAGAGTTTAAATCAGTTTCAAAGTTACCATCAATCATCACAGTGCCGTTTTCAACCATATCATGATGCTTTTCAATATTACCTTGATTAAAGGCGATGACTTCACCATTGTCTAAAACTAAAATGTTTTCTTCTTTATAGCCATACTCTTTAGCAATTGATGCTTGTGCTTGTAACATTCGGTAGTCACCATTGATTGGAATGATATATTTAGGCTTTAACAAAGAATACATGAGTTTAATGTCTTCACTTGCTGCATGGAACTGTGATAAATAATCTTTATCAACCTTAACAACATCACAGCCTATTTCAGAAAGGATATTAAATGTCTTAGCAGCTATCTTTTCAGTACCAATAACAGGTGGTGCCATGGCAAGGATAGTATCGGATTCAATTAAATGAACCAATCTATCATAAGCTTTGGCCATTCTTTGTAACATAAAGAATGGTTCATGTCTTTCACCTGTCACTAAAAAGACAACATCATCAAACTCATTTTTATTGTTATTATCAATAAATTTTAAATTGACTAGACTTTCATTTGGTATTTTAATATAACCCATTTGTTCGCCAATAAAAACCAATCTTTGTGCTTTTCGACCAATGATCGCTAATTTTTTATTGAACTTAATGGCCTCATTAACAACCATTTGAATGGTTGTTAATTCAGTTGAATACATGTTAACAATAATTCTATGTTTGGCTCTTTTAAATGTTTTTCTTATGGTTCTCTTTAAATTTCCATCAGTACTTGAGTGACCGAAATTTAAAGCACCACCAGATTCACCTAAAAAGGCAAGTACACCATTATCAGCAATTCTAGCGAGTTTTTGAAAATCAGTTTTAAAATACTCGTTCACATTTTGGTCAAAAGTATAGTCTGTAGCATAAACAACAGCGCCATCTTTTGTGTAAATAACGATGGCTGCACTTAAAGGAACAGAATGTGTTGTTTGTACAAATTCAACCTTAAAATCCTTAAACTTGATTGGATTTTTATATTGCATGGTTTTAAAAACATATTTTTCAGGATCCATATCATACTCTTTTAATAAATCCTTGGCCATTTCTATTGTATAATCAGTTGCATAAACTGGTTTTTTAAATGTTTGTAACAATAAAGGTAAAGCACCAATGTTTCTATCATGTGCATGTGATAAAAAGATACCCACGATATCGTTCTTTCTTGATTCTAGATATGATATATCAGGCACAAGTGCATCAACACCTAATAAATCCCCTGTAGGATGTTGTAATCCACTATCTAAAATGATTAATTTACTGTTTATTTCTAATACATATAGGTTTTTTCCAGTATCACCTAAGCCACCTAAGGCAAAAAATCTTATTTTACTCATATTTACCGCTCTTTCTTAAAAAAATATCATACCTATTATACAACATATTTCATTATTTTTAAAAGGTTATGTTTAACAATGCTAAAGTAATACTTATCATTCGTCAATGTCTATGATAAAATAAATTAGGTGATGATAATGATAAACTATCCAAATAAAAAGAAACATCGTGAAAGAAAAATCGTTTCGACGGCTAATCGTGGTATGAATTTCGAAAATATGATTAATCAAACCAATGAGTTTTACTTGAACAACAATATCGCAGTGATTCATAAGAAACCAATTCCTATTCAAATTGTAAAAGTGGATTATAAACAAAGATCAGCTGCAAAAATTGTAGAAGCGTACTATAAATTACCTTCAACAACCGATTATAATGGTCTTTATAAGGGAAGATATATTGATTTTGAAGCCAAAGAGACTAAAAACAAAACATCCTTCCCAATAAAAAATATCCACGAACATCAGGTGACTCATCTTGAACAATGTCAAAATCATGGTGGGATTGCTTTCATCATTATTTATTTTTCCATGCTTGACCGCATCTTCTTCTTAGATGCAAGCTATGTTTCTAAATACTATAAGAGAAGCAAAACATCTAGAAAATCAATTACATTAAAAGAAATTGAAAGCAATGGTTATGAAATTACAGAAGGATATCGTAAACCGGTTGACTATTTAAAAGTGATTGATGAACACTATATAAAGTAAAAAAGACGCTAAGCGTCTTTTTTTTTATACAATATTTATATATTTTTTAATTTCCCATTCGGTTACTGTTGTTCTAAAATCATCCCATTCTTTAGTTTTTAGATCAATAAATTTTTGGAAAATTTGTTTACCTAGTACTTGTTCCATTAATGGATCTCTTTTAAAGTTATCAATGGCTTCTTTTAAATTGTCGGGTAAACTATCAACACCTAATGACTTTCTTTGTACAGGTGTTAACTCAAACAAGTTTTCATCAATTGGATCTATAAGTGGATAATTCTTTTCTATGGCTTCTAACCCAGAAGCAAGAATGACTGACATCGCTAAATATGGGTTAGCAGATGTATCAACAGACCTTATTTCAGCGCGTGTTGCTTTTCCTCTTGCTGCAGGAATTCTAACCATAACAGAACGGTTTTGTTCAGACCATGACACATAACATGGTGCTTCATAACCTGGAACTAGACGTTTGTATGAATTGACAGTAGGGTTTGTAATGGCACAGAATGATTTAGAATGACGTAAAATACCAGTAATCCATTGTCTAGCAACTTTAGACAACTTTAAATCACCTTTTGGGTCATAAAATGCATTATTACCATCTTTATCCGCTAATGAACAATTGGTATGCATTCCAGAACCATTGACTGAAGCCAGTGGTTTAGGCATAAATGTTGCATGTAATCGGTGTCTTCTAGCGATATTTTTTACAACCAACTTAAAGGTTTGTAAATTATCACAAGCCTCGACGACATCTGCAAATTCAAAATTAATCTCATTTTGTCCAGGTGCGACTTCATGGTGAGATGCTTCAATTTTAAAACCAATACGCTCTAATTCAAGGACAATATCTCTTCTACAATCTTCAGCGCCATCAATTGGAGATAAATCAAAATATCCTCCATGATCAGCTACATCCATGACAATATTATTCTTTTCATCAAGTTTAAATAGGAAAAACTCAGGTTCAAAACCAATTTTTAATGTAGAAAAACCTAACTTTTCCATATCTTTAATGGTTCTTTTTAAGTTGGATCTAGGATCTGCCTTAGATGGTTCACCTTCAGGCGTATAAACATCACATATAAGTCTAGCAACTTTGCCATATTTAGTTTCTTCCCAACTTAGTATTAGCCAAGTTCTTAAATCAGGGACCAAAAACATATCCGCTTCCATAATTCTTACAAAACCTTCTATTGAAGATCCATCAAACATAATTTCCCCGTCTAAGGCTGATTCTAATTGGCCTATTGGAATTTCAACAGACTTAATTGTTCCAATAATATCACTGAACATCAAACGTATGTATCTGACGTTTTCCTCTTCAGCATTTTTTAATATCCCTTCTTTTGTAAATACCATAATTCATCCCTTCCAAAGACTATTTTTTTTCATTATATATTAATTATTTTTATTTTTCAATCAAATGTAAATATAATATCGCTTACATCAGTCATCATAGGTCGAAAAAGTATCTTTTATGATGTAATAAGACTCCTTTAGACGTATATGATAGGTTGGTCTCTCCCATGAATTCCAAGTGTCTGAAGTCATTTCTATATAGTTTGCTTGACCATTTTCAATGATTGACGCACCAATGAATATTTGATTAACTGATTCAGATGTAAACCAATCATTGGCGTATAAATCAGCTAATCTCATCTTTGTAGATGGATCAGTGATATTTAACATTAACCATGGAATTTGAATTTCAACTGAGTGGCTTGTCATATAATAATCCGATAGTGAATTATATGTTTCATCCATAGGGTGACCATTACCATGAGTTAATAAACCTGTATTGTGTTTCATAAAAGGAATGATGGTATTGGTCTCTGGTAAATGTAACTCAGCAGAAAGTGCTTGATAAATTGAATTAAATATACCTGTATTTTTATTTGTATATGAAGGATTCTTTTCAAGTAATTCAAGGGTTTCGTGATATAAGTAATAAAATTTATCATAATATGCATCAACAAATACTTCGGCGTAATCTCTTCCCTGAATATGAATATAGAAGTCAGCATCATGAGAAAATGTTATATCGGTGTTTCTTATATTATCATTGCCTTGATTATCTATAGTACTCATTGGTATCAGTAACTGATTGTCTAATAAATTGATGGTATCACTCTTTATATGTATATACATATACCTTTCATCATAGGCTGTATATATTTCTAAATCATCATCTTGATAAACCGGGGTATCCTCTTCCCAATCACTTAAATCGCCATCAACATATCTTATTCTTTCTTCTTGACCTGGGTCAAAAGCTAAAAGACCAAAATATTGTTCATTGGTTTGAATATTCGACCAAAATGGACGTCTATGTGGTAAATCAAAGTCCATAGTATTCCATGTCCTTTTAAACCATTCATCTTGCCAAGTGAAAACCATGGCACCAGCGTAATCACTTACATAGATATCTTCAAACATATGAGAGACGATCTCGCCTTGCTCTGTTTCACTAAGAAAGCCTTGATTAAAACCTTGATTAATATCTTCGTGGGTTTTTCCACGAGACGCCGGCACACCAAATTCCGCAACTATGACTGGCATATCAAGATTATCAATTAAATCTTTTAAATACCCTTGATAAGCGTTGAGTTCGCCTCTATGGTCAATATAGTCTCTATAGATTGTGCTATAGTTCATAAATTCAGGGTAATAAGGATATATATGGAAAGAGGCGAAATATCCTGCAGTGTATGCGGGTGTTTTATTGATATGATTCATATTAACGCCAACCAAGTCTTCCATGTCATCAGGTTCATTTGGATGGGTTAAATGATCGGTTGTTGGCCAATTAACAAAACTTAAAGGCCGCATGAATTGATATTGCTCAACTTCATAATCAATTATTTCGTTACCGACAGCAGCTAAAAAAGCTTCAAAAGGTGATGCTTCTTCTGTTGTTTGGAGATAACTACCTTGAAAATTTGACATCGTCGGGTTGTTTATATTGGTATTTAAAACAAAGTTAGGGCTCCATTCCACACCAATGATCCAGCCTATAACATATTTAGATACATCATAGGTATATTCACCGCTAGCAAAGCCAACTTGGGCTTCTAAACTAGCATTCCCATGAATGATATCGACTAAATCTTTACCATCATTGATTAAGTCAGTTTGAAGTTGACCATTTAAAGCATATGCATCATTGATGTCTTTTATACTTTCTTCATTAAGCCAGACACCCTGCATTATATATAATGGCTTTTTAACAGTTTCATTAAACTCATATAGCGCTTCATAAAAATGCGGCATCATGGTTGTATAAACTCTAATGACATCAGCATTCATTTCCTGTATAAGACCAAACCACTCTAAGTACATTTCTTTTGTGATGGCCAGTTCACCTGGAAAAGTCCCTGGAATAGCACTCCCCATATTGACACCTTTTAAAAAGGTGGTCTCAAAGCGGCCATCTTTATATATTTGAAATGACTTATCTTTGGTTCTTGCGACCATTGAAATATCATTTTCTGTATATAGTTCATTATTTCCTCTAAATTCATTAAATAATAAAATAGATATGATTATAGAACTTACAAGAATGATGCTTATAATTATTATTTTTTTCATTTTTTCAACTCTCTTAACTTTATTTATATGTATAGTATAACATTATATCAATATTATCTTAAATATAAAGAAAAGCGATGCATTTGCATCGCTTGGTCATTTTAAACATATTTTTTTCTTAAATCTCTACCATGTTTAATGATTTCTTTAATGTTTCTTCTAATGACTTCTGTATAAGTTAACCCTTGTGTTAATTGAGAAACGGTCGATTTAATTGTATCATCAACAAGTTCAAAATCCATAACATCATGTATACGTTGATAATCATAATCATTGATCATCGGTAGTTCTAAGTCACTACGAATTTTTGATAAAGGATATTCAACTTCATGAAATTCTTTTTGCTTATCTCGTATATTGTAAATGATTTTCAGTACTAATGCCTCAGATTTTGGCATCAATAAAAACTGGAAAATCAATTTGATATTTTTCTTATCATAAGTGATATGATAATTTAAAACATGAATGATTTTGTTAGGTTTATAGTTAGTTGTTGCTTTATAGTCTTTAATAAGCCAACTAAGTTCTTCTTCAATTGTTTTAAGGGTTTTATGCACTTTATTCTCCTGTTTTTGATGCTTTCACTAATATTTTTACCATTTTATTAGAAAATTCTACTGGATCATTTATTTTTAATCCTTCTATTAATAAGGCTTGATTATATAAGACACTAGCATAATCATCAAGATCCTCTGAATGATTCTCATACATGTGATTGATAGCTTTAAATAAATCATGTTGAGGATTGATCTCTAAAATCTTTTTAGCTTTTTGATGCCCTGACTTGTCTCCTGGTAATTGTTCCATTACTTTTTCCATTTCAAATGAAACACCTTCACCACTGACTAAACAAACTGGTGAATCTGTCAAACGGGTTGATAATTTTACATCATCAACTTCACCTTTTAATGATTCTTTAATCTTTTCTAATAAGTCTTTATTTTCTGTTTCCAAAGATTTAATTGTTTCTTTTTCTTTTTCATCGACTAAATCTAAATCACCTTGATTAATTGATTTAAATTTATGTTTTTCATATTCGTTCAATATGCTAATCATAAATTCATCAATTTCATCAGTCAATACTAAAACATCATAACCTTTAGATTTTAATCTATCCATTTGTGGTGATGCTTTTATAGCGGTTTTTGAAGCAGCTGATCCATAATAAATGTCTTTTTGATCTTTTGGCATTTTCTCAACATATTCTTTTAAAGTGATATACCCATCTTCGTTAACTGTTTCAAAAAGAATTAAATCTTTTAGAAGATCTTTATTGATTCCAAAGTTATCATAAATGCCATATTTAATATTGACTCCAAATTCTTTCCAGAATTTAATATATTGATCTCTTTCTTTATCAAGTAGTTTCTCTAATCTTTTTATGATTTTCTTTTCTAAGTTTTTTTGAATTTTAGTTAGTTGTGTATTCTTTTGTAAAATTTCTCGAGAAATATTTAAATTTAAATCAGGTGAAACAACTAATCCCTTAATAAATCTTAAATAATCAGGTACTAACTCTTTACACTTATCCATAACAAATACGCCTTTAGCATATAATTCTAAACCTTTTTCATATTTTTCTGAATAAAGGTTTTGAGGTGCTTTACCTGGTATAAAGATGATTGATTTATAAGTTAGTTTACCTTCAACATTTGTCCAAATATTTAAAAGCGGATCATTATAATCATAATATTGAGTTTTATAGAAATCATTTAATTCTTCATCAGATACTTCAGATTTATTTTTTTCCCAAATAGGTGTCATTTGATTGAGTGTTTCTTTTTCAATGACAGTTTCAAATTTATCTTCTATTTCATTTCCTTCGTCATCTAATTTTGGAACTTCTTTTTCTTTTTCCATTGTGATAGGATAACGAACATAATTCGAATACTTTTTAACTAATTCCGTGATTTTATAATCATCTAAAAACTCATCATAATTTTCATCATCATGGTTTTTTCTGATTTTAAGTGTGATTTCTGTACCAATACTATCTTTCTCAGTTTCTTCAATAGTAAAACCTTCTTCACCTTGAGAAACCCATTTATAAGCTTTTTCGCTATATGGTGATTTTGTTACAACTTCAACTTTATCACTCACCATGAAGGCAGAATAAAAACCGACACCAAATTGTCCAATAAGGTCTGTGTTTTTCAAATCTTTACCCTTCATATTTTTTAAGAAATCAAGCGTACCACTCTTTGCGATAGTTCCAATATTATCAATAAGTTCATCATAAGTCATACCAATACCATTATCACTAATAGTCAGTTTACGATGTTTCTTGTCAACATCTAAATAAATTTCATAATCATTTCTGTGTTCTAAATTATCTTCGGTTAAACTGTTGAAATGATATTTATCAATTGCATCAGATGCATTTGATATTAATTCTCTTAAGAAAATCTCTTTGTTGGTATAAATAGAATGTACCATCAAGTCTAATAATTTTTTGGATTCTGTTTTAAATTCAATTGTTTTTTTACTCATATTTGCCTCCTAAAATTGTTATTATCAATAACATTATATCATTTTTGTTAGCAGAGTCAAGTTTTGAGTGCTAAATATCTAAGAAAAAAAAGAGAGAATAAATCTCTCTTCATTTATGATTCTAAATTCAGACTCACTAAGTCGCGTTTAAACATGATGTAACCTACAAACATACAAAACATTAAAGAAGCAACCATATAGGGTGAGTTATATACAACTGAATATATGAATGGACCAAAATTCGTTCCAAATTCACTATTAAACCATTCTGAATAACTACCCCAAATCAATACACCAGAAAAGATATGGAAAATTAAGCGGATTGATGATGCTAAAATCATACCTAAAAAGAATGGTTTGAGCTTAGTCAGTGAATTTTTAAATATACCAGCTAACCCTAATAGTGTAAATGGGAAAATATAATCTAGTAGATAAACTAAAATTAATTTTAACCATCCAGGTCCCACATATGGTGATTCAGGAATCGCTGCTATAACACCTGCTGATATCATGCCTGACATCATCAATTGGATGACCGCAAATACTAGACCAGAAAACAAACCAGTTTTAACACCTCTTCTGTAAGCAATTAAAAATATAGGTAACATAGCTGGGGAAATTGAACCACCCCAAGGAAAAATACCTTTTGATAAGATGCCAAAAACCACATCCAAGACAACTGCTACCCCTACTAAAATCGCTACTTCTGCAAATACTTTTACATCATTTTTCATAATAACCTCCTTCTATAATTGAGGCCAATAAAAAGGCCCCATATAAAAAGGGACCTATCGTTCGGATATTATCCTACGCTGGCATTACCCAGATCAGGTAAGGTCTATAACTTACAGTTATACTCTCAGCCTAGTTTACTAAGCTCCCCTTGTAAATATATTATAACACAAATTTCTTATATTACTATTAATTTATTATTTCTTTAATAATCGGAGTTTTTTCTTGAATATCATCAGTGATCGTAAAAGCAGTATTTAAATCATTCAAAACATTATCTGTTAATTCAGAATTCAAAAATACTCTTGCTAATACATCTCCTTCTTCAACGTAATCTCCTATCTTTTTATTAAGCACAATGCCTACTGAAGGATCAATATGATCATCTTTCGTTTCTCTTCCTCCACCAATTTTCATTGAAGCTAAACCGATATTCAATGCTTTTATACTTTGAATATATCCTGATTTATTAGCTTTATACTCAAAGACCTCATCTACTTGTATAAAATGATCTAAATCATCAATATGTCCACCTTGTGCTTCAATAAATTCGTAGAACTTAGCGAGTGCTTTTCCATTATTTAAATGTTCAAGAGCAAGTTTTTTACCTTCTTCAACAGTAGAAACAATTTTAGCATCTTTTACCATATATCCAGCAATTTCAACACATAGCTCCTCTAAATCACTTGGACCATGTCCTTCTAAAGTATCGATAACTTCTTTAACTTCTAAACGATTACCAACTGCAAAGCCTAAAGGTTGATCCATGCTTGTAATAAATGCATTTACTTTTTTACCTAAAGATTCTCCAATAGAAACCATAATTTTAGACAACTCTCTAGCATCTTCTATGGTTTTCATAAAAGCACCATCACCAATTTTAACATCTAAACTAATAACATCTGCGCCACTAGCTAACTTTTTTGACATAATACTTGAAGCAATAAGTGGTATAGAAGGTACTGTAGCAGTAACATCTCTTAAAGCGTAAAGTAATTTATCAGCTGGAACAAGTTTTTTTGTTTGACCTGCGACAGCAATATTGATTTCATTAACTTGTTTTAGAAATTTTTCTTCAGATAATGAGATATTAAAACCTTCAATCGATTCTAATTTATCAAGAGTTCCACCAGTATGACCTAAACCTCTACCAGATAGTTTAGCTAATTTAGCGCCCATAGAAGCAACTAGTGGTCCTAAAACTAGAGTCGTTTTATCACCAACACCTCCAGTTGAATGTTTATCAACCTTGACACCATCAATCATAGATAAGTCAATGATATCCCCACTATATAACATTGCTTTTGTCAGATAAGCAGCTTCTTCATTTGTCATTCCTTTAAAATAAATTGCCATTAAAAGCGCTGAAACTTGATAATCAGGGATTTGGTTATTTGTATAACCATCTATCATAAATTTAATTTCATTTTCTGATAATTCAAGACCTTCACGTTTTTTTTCAATTATATCGACCATTCTCATAACGTTCACCTCTTCTACAATTTGTCTATATAACATAATACATTATACAATATTCATTGATATTAGTAAATCAATAAAGATGAATAACATTTGATTTATTTATGATTATATGTATAATAATATCGGTGATAAAATGAAAATATATTTAATTAGACATGGACAAACAGACGCAAATAAAAATTCTATTATTCAAGGTAGAGCCGATAATCCATTAAATGAAACTGGTAGAATGCAAGCTAAAGAAACTGCAAAATATTTATTGGATCAAGGTATAGATTTTGATTATTGTGTTTCTTCTCCTCTTGATAGAGCCATAGAAACAGCTGAAATTATAAAGAATACAATGAAATTAGATCTTAAAACCCACATAGAAGATGATTTGATTGAAAGAGACTTTGGTGATTTCGATGGAAATCAAATTGAAGAAGGCTACTTTCAAGCTGTTCACCAAGGCATTATCCCAGGAATGGAAACAGATAGTCAAATTGAAAATAGAGTAAAAACATTCTTTAATTACTTTTTTAAAAAATGTTCATCAAAACAAGTCTTAATGATTGCTCATTCACATGTGATTAAAGCACTATTAGTCCAACAACTACCAGATTTTGATTATGACACCTACTTAACAAACTGTTGCATTAATATATTAGAATATGATCAGGATATTCAAATCATTGATTATAATATTAACCCACTAACTAAATAATAATATTAATAACAAGGACAAAATTTGTCCTTGTTTTATTTTGTTTAGTCTAAACCAATTGAATCAAATAAAGAGTCTTCGTCTCTTAAATCTTTTACAATTAAATCTCTCATATAATATATTGTTTGAGTGATATTTTTGCCTTCAATAAAGTCATAGTCATTTTTATCAAATATATAATCAACTGCACCAACTGTATAATACTTATCTAAAATAATTGGGCTCCCGTTAATTTCAAGCTTATTTGTATGATCGTTATAATATAAACCATCATCAAATACAACATCTTCTCCATACTTTATAATTTCGGTATAGAAGTCTAGAATTTTTTGACCAGTCATTTCCGATGTTTTGATGACGTTATCAAAAGGATAAATTGTAATTAAGTCACCCATGGTGATATCACCACTCTCAATTGAAACCCTAAAACCACCTGTGTTTAAAGCACCAATATCAACACCCGCATAGTCTCTAATAACAGAAGCACCCCATTGAGACAAAGTAGCTTTATCATAATACCCATCTGAAATTGTTAGAACTTCACTAATAAAATCATTATATTCTTGATTACTTTTATAAGTAGAAATAATCTCATTAATCCTATCATCTTCTAGTGTTTGTAAGTAAGTTGTTTCAACACCACCCACTTTAGTTAAATACTCTGTTTTTCCTGTCAGTTCATCTTTCACTTTATCTACTAAAGCACCTGTATTTAAATCATATGTTAATTGAATAGATGCTAAAGAGGTTGTAAAATTATTCATTTGTGCATAAGGCATGCTAATGGTATCGCCTAAGCGAAAAATCTTCTCAGCTTCATTTTGATGAGAATGGCCATTAAACATAGCATCTATTCTCTGATTACCATTTAATAAAGAAAAATCTCTGTTATTCCATGAACTATCATGAATATATACTACAACAATATCTACATCTTTTTCTTCTCTTAATTCTTTAGCATATTTTCCAGCAGTGAGAACAGGATCTAAAAATTCAATGTTTTCTGTTCTAGAAGCCGCAATAGAATCAGATATTTGGCCAATCATTCCAATGACACCCACTCTTACTCCATCAAATTCTTCTATAAAATACGGCTGTGAAAATTCCAAGGGTTCTTGACTATCTTCGTAGACAATATTGGCAGCTAAAACAGGATGATTTAATTCACCATTATCCATATTTCCATCTTTATATTCCCCGATTTTTTCAATGCCCCAATCAAACTCATGATTACCAATCACAAAGCCTTTAAATCCAATTTCATTAAATATGTCGACAAATATTCTACCATGATAATAATTAGATATAGAGCTACCTTGTAGAATATCTCCATTTGATACTGCTATTTTATGACCTTCAAAAGACTTTATATAAGCCCCAATTCCTGATATTAAGTCTATATCTGTGTAAGCACCCCCATGAAAATCATTAATAGAAAATAAGTTAATCTTTACCAAACCATCTTCAGGTAATGTAGATTCTGATGGTTCACTTGTTGAATTTTCTGTAGTCACTTCTTCTGTTATTAAATCCTCGATATTTGTATCTTCATTAGGTAATGTCGAAACATCATTACATCCTGCGATACCAAATACAATGAATATTAGTAATAATATACTTAGTAGTTTTTTCATTTAAACATGTAATCTCCTCAGCTATATTTTCGTGCTTTTTAATTATACAACGTTTTCTAATTTTTTAAAAGATAAAGAAAAAGGAATATCATCTTTAAACGATATTCCTATGAAATACAATGCTTAACTATCTCGATGATTAATAAAGCCAATAATACTTGCTTTGGTTAATGTTTCATTATCACTTTCATATTCCCATGGTGAATGATATTGATCTAATGGATTTGTTGCATTCCAAACGCTTCTTGCATTTTCAACATCTTCACTTATTGTGGACCTTACAATTGATGAATCAAGAATTGTTGATTGTTGATTAGCATCCAATGCTGCTATAGCAGAAAAATTAAAATTAGCATTTGTAAAATCATTTTCATCTAATTCATTAATGGCTAGAATAAAATGAACAACTTCTGCCTTTATAACAACATCAGTGAAACCATATAAGTCTTCAACGGAAAAATCAGGTATCACTATAAGACCATTTTCTTTTATCATATGACCTATACTGATATGCAATGCACCACTTTCTAAGATGGTATTTAAATCATTACTTGATAATGAAGTGACCACACCAGCATCTATTGCACCATTAAAGTTAGTCATATTTAATGTGTTTAAAGAATTAATAATAGCTTTTAACTCTGTCACTTCTATTTGTTCAAGACTTTGTGAATTTACGAGGATTTCTTCTCTAAAAATGGTTGGTACTACTAACGAGAAACTTGAACCAGGTGTCGTTGTTGCTTGATCTAGGATGATATCAGATATAGTTGCTTGGATAATCTTTGAAGAAAATAATAAATCTAAATCTGTATCACTCATAGTATATAAGGCTTCAATACTAAAACCATCTACATCGGTTAGTAATTGAATACTTTCAATGATTGCCTGTAATTCTGTTTTTGTAAAATATCCTTTAGAATCTTTAGTGTTGTCAGGAATTAATAGTTGATAAGTCCCTAGTTCAAAAGTGCTCATTTGATCAGATATAGTCGCTCTGATAATATATGAGTCTAGGATAGCACTTAGTGTGGTCTCATCAAAACTGGTTAATAAATCAATGTCAACATTAGAAAAATCTAAGGAATCCATTTCATTCATCAATGATTGAATAGCAACTAAAATATATTCTAATTCACCTGTTTCTGTATCACTACTTCTCCAAGTAATGTTATCAGGAACAGTTAAAATCTCTAAACCTTCCATGGTCGTATCACCACTTAGTATATTTATTAA
This sequence comes from Mycoplasmatota bacterium, assembly GCA_018622675.1. Classification (GTDB taxonomy): domain Bacteria; phylum Bacillota_I; class Bacilli_A; order Izemoplasmatales; family Hujiaoplasmataceae; genus Hujiaoplasma. Next base: position 793,880 of record CP076020.1, on the reverse strand, counting down.
ACCTTCTGTAATAAGTTGAGAATCAAGTAAAACACTTGAATCAATATTTGAAAAAGTTTCTAAAACTAAATTAAAATCAGCTGCTTCAATATCTTGGATTGAAATTCCAGAATCAACCATTTCGGCCAATATATTTCCTAGGGCTAAATATTCATTTTCCCAAGATATCTGACTTGGTAAAGCAATGATTTGTGTAATTGCAGACTCACCATCTTCTATCATCGGAACCAATAAAGCTTCAGTTGCTAACAAAACAACACGAGATTGAGATACATCATTAAATATATCTTTAACCCAGTCACCATCAATATTAACTTGGTTACCATCTTCATCAATAGATGTTTCCTGTTCATTTAATATATCAAATACTCCAGCTAGAATATTAGAAAGTCTTGAAATTTCTTCTGTATAATCATAATCGAATAGTTCGCTATCACTGACTGATAAGTCTATCTCGTTCACATTACTGTAATATTTGATACCCACTGGTAAAGCTGTTGGCAACAAAATTGAAGATTCAAGATAAGTAAAAGCTAAGCGAATATCTTCTCCTTTAATATCAGTGATTTTTTGAGTTTCACCATATTCAGAATCTTGTATGACTTTGAATGCATTCATGAATACTGAAAGTTCATGTCTTAAAGCAATATCACTTTCATCGTATTTAAAAGATAAAACTCTATCAAATAAATCAATATGTAAAGGGACCTTTTCAGTTGCATTAAAAGATGAGTCTACTTTGATTGTATTGGCTATTTTAACAATAATATTTGAATGATAATTATCAACTAGATCATTTAATGTCTCTTGCATAGCTGGATCGACAAGGGGATCTTCTTCTGCTAATTCAACCACCTGATTATCTGAAATCAATGGGTTGTTTAATTCAACTATACTTGTTCTAGGCTCAAATACTAAAGTATTGGTTGTTTCGTCAGTTTCATTATCAAGTAATAAAGAAACACTATCTATAAATGATACAGTTCCTCCTAAAACAATTAAGGTTACAAAAACAGCCATTGCACCATTTAACACGCCAACCACAGACCCTAAAAGTCTTCTCTTTGGTTTTCTTGCTTTAACAAATATGATACGAATAATACCTGTAATGATTTTATATAACAATAAAATAACTGTAAAATAGACTATTGACCAAAGTATTTTTATAACAAATTGTATGATACCAATAGCTAATAAGTCCATCTCGCTTTGTGTGAAATCAAAACTATCATTAAAAAATGTTTGAATAATGAGTTGATAGTCGTTTTCAAAAGATTGAAAAGAGGATAGGTTCGCATCAATATTCCCAAGAATATTGCCGAGAAAACTAAGATTCATTGACCAAACCATATGAACGGCTGTGTTTAAAGTAAGGAAGAATATGATGTAAAAGATAGCCATGACAATAAAATTAAAAATTGATTTTCTAAAACCTCTTAAAAATCCAAAGAAAATTGCAATTCCAAGTATTAAATAAAACATAATATCAATTGATGCCACTATATTTAAAAACATAAACGATCCTCCTATGACTTATTTTAAATATATTATACTACATATTGTATAAACAATAAATCTATATACATATTTAAAAAAGAGCACTCTATTTATGAGCGCTCTATATTTAATGTTTATTTAACTATTTTGATGATTAATAAAATCTAAGATACTGGCTTTTGTTAATGTAGTACCATCAGATTCATAAACCCATGCGGTCGTATATTGATTACTTGGGTTAGCTAAGTTCCATAATGTTTTAGCATCTTTCACTTGAGGGGTAATGGTAGCTCTAACAATAGCTGATGATAAGACTGTGTCTTGTTGACTAGATGTCAAGCTAGCAATGACACTGAAATTGAATGATGCATTTCTAAGATCACTTTCACCAAGTGTATCAACCGCAACAATAAAGTTAATAATTTCAGTCTCTTCAATGATATCTGTCATACCATATAGGTCAACTTTAACAAAACTTGGAATTGTAATTGAATTATTTGCCTGTAACATATTATCGACTGTAACATGTAATGAACCACTATCTAGTAATATATCTAAATCAACAGCTGATAATCCTGTGACATCCGTTGGATCAACACCACCAGTAAATGATGATACTCCTATAATCTTCAAGCCATTTAGTAAATCATGTAATTCATTTTTCTCTACTTGAGTATGATTCAATGTTTCTACAGTAATGGCTTCTCTAAAGTAGTTTGGTATGATTAAGTCTGTGGTGGTTGAAATATTATTTTCATCAACGGCACCTGATAAAACTGTATCAGATATGGTTGCTTGTAATGAAGCAGATGCTAATACAATATTAAAGTCAGAAGCAAAAACTTTTTGAGTTGTAAATTCTAGAGTAGAGAAACTATTTAATCCTAGTGATTCTAAGCCACTTAGAATAGCTTTTAATTCAACCAGCTCTATATATGTAAGATTAGTTTGATTTATTCTAATCGTTTTATCTGGCGTTTGATTGATATCAAAATCAGGAATAATCAATGCATCTCCAGTATCATTAAGTAATTTATCAGATATAGTTGCTTGGATTGATGAAGATTCTAATAAGACGTCAGGATTGGCAAATACTTTATCTAAATCAAAACTAGTAGCACTTCCTACATCATCAAATTCTAGAATAATAAATGCATTAATGATTGATTTGATCTCTGTTTTAATGATAAAGTTCGTTGAATCAACTTCTTCAATAATTAAGTAATCTATTGTTTCGCCTTCTTGACTATACTCAGGGACAATCAAAACTTCACTATTCATTGTTGTTAACTGTTTAGAGAATGTTGCATGTAATATCGCTGAGTCAAGCACTGTATTTTGATCAGTTTCTGAACCTAGACTTGTGATGTCTAAAGTACCAGTAAATCCACTAATATTACTAGCGCCTAATAAATCAAGACCTTCTAATAAATTGCCTATTTCATCTCTTACTATATAGGCATCATAAGATGTCGTTTCTAATTGATCGAAAACAATGGTTGATTGTCCTATATCTTTATTTGGTACTTCTATCAAACCATCATTATCTAAATCAAATATTTGTTCAGAAATAGTCGCGTGTAAGATTGCTGATTCAAGTAATGTAGTCATATTAGCTAACATATTTAAAACTGTCAAACTTGAGGAAACTGTATCAAAATCAGTAATTGATAATGCATCAAGTGCCTCAAATAATTCATTTAATTCATTGATTGATACATAATGATCTGTATGAGTGGACCCGACAAGTAAAGTATCAATATCTTCTTTGACTAGATTAGTACTAGTGCCTATATAATGATCAATAGCTTCATTTGGTAAAATTAAATTGCTTTCACTCGTGATAGGATCAGGAGATGATTCATCTATGATAATATCTGACATTGTTGCATGTAATATTGCTGACTCTAATAGCGAATCTTTATTAGCAATCATATTAGATAAGGTTAATTGACCTTGTATATTCGCGAAATCAGTGATTGATAATGCACCTAAAGCTTCAAATAGCTCTGAAAACTCATTTTTATTGATAAATGTATCAATATGTGTACTTGTATCAAGTAAAGTAGTTTCAACATCAACCCTTACAAGTGATGAAGATGTACCATTATAGTCTCTAGTAGCCTTATAAGGAACAATAATAGTTCCTAATGTATTTTCATCAATGACAGTGTTAGACATTGTTGCATGTAAAATAGCAGATTTTAACAGTGCATCTTTATTAAGAATCATATTTGCTAATGTTAGTTGTGTTTGTACTTGATCAAAATCTGTGATACTAAGAGCTGTTAAAGCATCAAATAATGCGCCAAATTCTTCTTTAACAATGTATGTGTCAACGTATTCGTTAGTGTCAATAACAGTTTCAATACTTCTAATAACTATATCACTTGATGTTTCAATATAATCATCTGTCGCTGTATATGGAACGTATATACTTCCTGATGTACTTTCATCAAGTATAGAATCTGACATCGTTGCATGTAAAATCGCAGATTCTAAAATTTCACTTTCATTAGCGATCATATTAGGTAAAGTCAATTGTGTTTCCACATTAGCAAAATCATCAATACTTAATGCAGTTAAAGCGTCAAACAATTCTGTAAACTCATGCTTTGAAATATAATGATCGATGTGGATAGAGGCATCATCTAAAGTTGTTTCAACACTTGTTCTTACCTCATTTGATGTTGTTAATGAATAGTTACTTGTTGCTTTATATGGAACAATGATATTACCAGCACTATCTTCCTCTAAAATTGTATCAGACATAGTTGCATGTAAGATAGCAGATTCTAAAATCTCAACTTGATTAGCAATCATATTAGGTAAAGTTAAAGTACCTTCAACATTATTAAAGTCTGTAATATTTAATACTTCTAATACCTCAAATAGTTCGTACAATTCAAGTTTAGTAATATATTCATCTACTGAACGAATCTTTTCTCTTACTTTATCACTTGTTGAACCACTGTATGGATCAGTTGCTATGTAAGGCACAATAATATCTCTTTTTAAAGTAACCGGATCAACTTCAGAAGCATCTATAATCTGTTTAGATATTGTTGCATGGAAAATAGCAGATTCCAAAATAATTTCAATTTTGTCAGCTATAATAGTAAGGTCTAGAGTACTAACTGAATCAAAATCGTTTATCTCAAGAAGTAAATATGCTCTAACTAAATTTGTCAATTCGTCTTCAACGATGTATTCATCAGATCCTATAGTTGTTAAATTTAGCTCATCACTACCATAATCATAATCATCAGCAGCATATGTTGGTATAACAATGGCGCTTTCTAATGTGACTTCATCGGGTTCAGCGGCGTCCCTAATAACTTTTGAGATTGTTGCGTGAACAATATTTGAAGATAGTAATGTATTCATTTTACTAGTACTTAAAGTTGTTGGATCACTAATCTCATCAACTGAAAGTTTTTTTATGATACCAGGATTGACTTTCACTTGATTGAAATCAGTAATTTCTAAAACTTTTAATGCAGATAAAGTATTATTAATTTCATCGTTTTTTATATAAGTTGTTTGTTCTGAAGAAAGGGTGCCTTTAACAATATATAAAGAAACATCATCAGGATCATAATCCGGAACTACTAAATTCTCTCCTTCGCCTAAATCCATAATTTGTTTAGAAATGGTCGCATGAAGAACTGCTGAAGCTAATAGTGTTGGAGATTCATCAAAAATAACATCTAATTCTAAACTATTTATATCATTGAAATCTTCTAAGCCTAGAACTAAAAACGCTGCTATAATGGCATCAAGTTCATTGACCGTTATGTATACTTCATCAGCTTCATTGCTTAGTCTAACAATATTACTAGAAGTTCCTGGATAATCAACACTCGCATAATATGGCAATACTAAAGCTGCTGATTCACTTCCATCTGCTTCTTTTACAATAAAATCAGATATAGTCGCATGAATAATATTTGATTCAAATATCATTGCAGACTTATTTGTGTCTAATGAAGTTGGGTCGTTATCTAGTGCAAGTTTATTTAAAACAGAAACACCTATCTCAAGATTTTCGAAACTTGTAATATCAAGTTCTTCTAAAGCATCTAAAGTAGCTAGTAATTCACTTTTTTTAATATAAGTAATTATGTTTGAACTTGGAGTCGATGTTTCGATAAGTAAATCAACATCATTTTCATCTTTTTCAGGTACAACTAATGACGTACTCTCTAAATCAAGAACTTGTTTAGAAATAGTTGCATGCAATATAGCAGATTCAAGTAAAACATCAGCTTTTGATATAATTGTAGTAAACTCGAGTGTATCAATCGATGAGAAATCATTTAATTCTAGAGCTAAGATTGCTTTTAACAAGTTCGTTAACTCATCTTCAGATAGATAATCAACTTCGCCATCATCATCGTAATATCGAACAAGATTGTTATCAGATCCTGTATAGTTTTGACTAGCAGTATATGGAACAACTAAAATAGATGAACTTGAAGATGTTTCATCAAATTGATCAAATATAAAATAAGAAATTGTAGCATGTAAAATCTTAGAAGCAAATATCTTATCCGATTTATCAGTATCAAGAGTTGTTGGATCAGTTTCAGGGTCTACGGATAAGTTTAACAATAAATCACCACTCATTGATATTTCATCAAAACTTGAAATACCCATCACAGTTATAGCAGAAAAAGCATTCTTAATTTCTGTGATTGAAGGTAAATCAACAGCCACCTCATTAACCAGTATAGACTCTTTAACATCTTCAGGAACAATTAATTCTTCAAAATCATTTAACATTGTAGCTGTGGTCGCATACAATATATCAGAAGTAAATAATGTATCTATATTATCAGAGGACAGTTGAGTAACTTTTTCTAAATCAAAACCTATATCTTCACATGCTGTATTTCCCTCATCACAAGGTATTTCTCTCGCGGCCATTGTTAAGGCCTTAAAAATACTAGTGACTTCATCTTTAATAATATAGTCATTTTCATCTAAAATCCTGTCAGGTATAACTAAGCTAAAATCACCTGTAGGTAAGTCAGTAATTAACTGACTAATAGAAGCAACTAAAATCACTGATTCAAACAACTCATCAATCTCAGCATCCGTTATAGATGACAAATCTTGTATTTTCAAATCATCCATATTGATCTTATCTAATTGTTGGACCAGTATGTTTAGACTGCTTAGAACATTCCTGAGTTCACCCGCTTGAGTAACATCGCCAGTTAACTCGTCAATAGTATCTTTCCATTGAATGTTTTCAACATCAGGGATAACAAGGAATTCAATATTAAAATCAAGTGTAGATTGACCTGAGAATATGTTAATTAAAGCGTTAGACGTCAATGTAGAGTTAAGTAGAACGGTTAAGTCTACATCAGTAAATAACATTAGTAATTCTTGTTGGTTTTCACTTTCTAAATCAGCAATTGTCAATCCAGTTGATAGTATTTCATTAGCAATCATTCCAAAGGCTTGAAATTCTGCTTGCCAATCCATATCTTCGGGAACTGTAATAACTGACTGTACTGTATCGCTAGCACCTTCTAGTAAAGGTTCTATGGCAATATAAGCACCATATTCTACTAATTTAGATTCTGATAGAGCTGTAAATAGTCCTTCTACTTCATCTCCATCTAAACTAATAGTTTTGTAATCGATTTCTTCATCAAAGGCATTTGCATTTTCAAGAATCATAAATCCTGTAGACGCAACAACACCAAGTTGAGAAATTTCATCTTTCCAATTAATATCTTCATATAGCATTTCTTTGGTAACATCATAATCTATATCCATATAATCCATTCCCACTTCTATTCCTATAGGAATGATAGTGGTTATTAATTTTGATTGAGACAATGTTAAGAAGATATCATTCACTTCTTGGCTACTTAAGTCAGCTAAATCCTGTGTATCATAATAATCAGAATTTAAGTAGATCCCTGCAATCTCAGTAAAAGTTCTTAAGTCTTGCCTTAAAGCTATTTCTTCTTCTTTATAATTAATCGAGAGAACTTCATCAAATAATACGATGGCTAGGTTCTTTTCTACCCCCGTTAGATCATCTTCAATTTTAAAACTGTTAAGACCTTGTATGAATATATTGCTATGATACTCATCTATCATTGTATTTAATGAATTGATTGCTTCATCTAAGTCACTCGTTTGTTCTGCCATTTCTTCAGGATGAAGTGACCCTATTTTAACCAATGTTTGGTCAATATGTGTTATATTTGGTTTTAAATGATTATCCAAATTTACTATTTGAGCTTGTGTTTCAGGCCGTAAGGAAACTAAGCTTTCACTGATACTAATAACTCCACTTAATATAATCATTAAAACAAATACATTAATTGCGGCAGTTAAAGTTCCAAAGACACCACCAAGTAAACGACCTCTTTTGCCTTTTTTATTTTTACTTCTACCTTTTCTAAAGATAAATAAACCAATAATAAATAGTATTAAACGATAAACAAATTGAATGACAGTAAAATATATCAAAGTGTATGCGATTTTTAAAATAAAGGTGCCAATGGCATCAATAAATTCTAAAAACTCAGGATTTGTCTGACTGCTATCTAGATTATCACCTAAGCTATTGAATATAAATAACCTAACAGCTTCTTGAACACTTGACGTTTGACTAAGTTCACTTGAAATATTGTTTAACAATCCACCTAAAAAACCAAGTTCTAACTTATAAATGTAAGCTACGATAGAATTAACTGTTAAAAAGAATATCCCAATAAATATGACAGTAATAACAAAGGTATATAGAGATCTCCTAAAACCTTTTAATAATCCAAAAAACAAACCAATTGCTAGTACTGCAAAAAATGTTATATTTAAATATAAAGCAAAATCAATATTATCTAGTCCCATAGTCCCCTCCTATTTATATTCATTATTATATCTTTTTTTATTTGATAATAAAAGAATTAACTGCTTTAAATACTATAAAATATACACATTGTATTGTATAATAATCTTATATAGTAAAAAATTTGATAAATTAATAGGTGGTCTTCTATGATAAAGTATAGAAAAAAACTAGTATATCTCTTAGCTATTATTTTATTATCTCTTAGCTTAAGTAATTGTTCATATTTCATACCAATCACAAACAATCCAGTTTCTCAAGGAACATATAGCGGTGATTTTTATGATTATAGTGAGTTTAATAGACTTCCAATATATATATCTGATACTTACAGCATTGATGACATAGATGAATACAATGATATTCTTATGGAAACAAAAACTCACATCATTAAAGCCAATATATCAATTACATCCACTATTAGTAAAAATCTCACCTACGATAAAAAAAGTGGCTCTGGTTTTATTTTCCAGGAAGATGATACTTATTACTACGCTATAACTAATCATCATGTGATAGATGGTGAAGGTAGACCAACTACATATGAAGTCAAAACATATGAAGATCGTTCACCTCAAACTGCTTCTGTTGTTATTTCTAGTGAATCACTGGATTTAGCGGTTATTAAATTTGAAAAGAATAATAGAACTGAAATAGAAATGATAAATATTACCCAAAGACTTGACTACAGATTTAAAAGTGATGAACTTGTATTCGCAATTGGTAATCCATTAAGTTTGACCAATACAGTTTCTTTTGGTAAATACGAAGGTATCGCTCAAATTGAAAACGTTGATTTTATCGTTATAAGACATAGCGCTGAAATCTTCAATGGCTCTAGTGGTGGCGCTTTGGTTGATGTAGATGGAAATTTAATTGGAGTTAATACTTGGGGTTATGATGATGGAGTAGCTTCTTTTGCCATTCCGAATTTTGTTTTATATAATTTTTTAATTTCAAACAATATCATAGAATAAAGAAAAAACAACTCATGATGAGTTGTTTTTATTATATACAGAACAATTTTAAACTACCTATTCCTCTTCATAGTTATCTTTTAAATATTCTACAATAAAAGGTTTTATTACAAATAAAAATAATATTACTATGTATATTATAATTAAACTAACTGAAACGTAATGGAACCATGCGCCCATCAGGGAATACTGATTAACAACAGATTCAAAGAGAACACCAGACAAAAATGCTGGAGATATGATAAGTATATAAGCATAATCGCTATCAAAAAAATTAAAAGAATATAAAATTGGAATAATTGAAAAAACGATTAAATAGACAAGATAAGACATTGATAAGGCATAGGTTGTCTTAGCAATGATTGACAGTGATAATCCAATAATGATATGAATAATAGTTGATAGAAGATATATAAAGATAAATAAAAGAATATTAAAGCTTATGTTTAGTGAAAAAGTCATCACAACGATATAAAAAACCATTGGTAATAATTGAACAAGGGTTGCTGATAAAATTTTCCCTATAGCATAAAGACTAGGAAAATGACTATCACTTAATATACTCGGAAGCACCGTTTTTTGTTGAGCTTCAATGAATAGACTTCCAGAAAAAGTAATAATAGGTAATATAAAAACAGATATGTAAATATAAATAATTGGTGGCATAAAACTAGTTAAACCCATTAACAATCCAAAAAAGAGCGTTAAAACAAACATAATCTCAATAAAATGGTAATTTTTATAATTATAAAAATCATTCTTAACAGTTTCTATAATTTTTTTCATTAGCTCTCAACAACCTCTCTTAAATCACTTATATGTAATTCATGGATGTTATCTAATCTTATGATATTAATATCATTATCTTGAAAAAATCTTAAAAATGATTGAAATGAATTGTAATAAACATGATAATATTGATCATTAATAGTGTAGTGACAATGTATTTTAAGGTGATATTTTTCTTTAAAATCACTAATATGATATTTTTTTATTCCATTAAAATCATTGTAATAATAAAAATATTCAATGTTCTTATTGTTTAAAACCAATAATTGATCAATAAAAATAATCTTAGATAATTTACCGTTAATGGGTAAAATATCATTAAACAATATGTCTCTTTGTTCTTCATCCAGATATTTCAATGGTTGATTAATAAGAATGAATTCTCTTAAGTCTAAAATAGCATAGATTAATCCATATGCAATCTTGCTTAAAGTCTTATCCTTCATCACTTTATCATAAGATTCTGAGTTTATAAGTTTTTCTATAGCCAAATGATTGAAAATTGGCTTATGCATATATCTCTTTAAAATTGATTTAATATTTAAATTAAGTCTAAATACCTTGAATTTCAATTTATTTTTTAAAATATTCATCTTTTGAGATACTTTTAATATATCAAACCACTTCTTATTAAAATCTTGGTACTTCTCATCTAATACAATAAAATTAAATTGATTATCAATATGAGTTTCAATTATATTAGTAAAATCCTCATTATTCTCATTATCGGCCATATTAATGACCGGATCATGATGACCAATAACCTGATCAACAATTGATTTAATGGTTATTTTCTCTATAATTATATCAGTGATAGGCAAGTTTTTATATAGGGATTCAATAATAATTAACTGAGAAATATTCAAACCATCCATCTTATTTAATTTAAACTTAAATCGTTCATATAATGATCCAACAGAAGTTGACAATGTTTCCTTAACAAAGTCCTCTTCTTCATTATAAAGAAGCTTCACTATATTGTAATATCTTTTATCAAATAAATATAAATCAACTAAGTTCTGAAACAAAGCAACTAAAACATCATGTGGGTTATTACTTGTTTGCAGTGAAAACCCAGATTTTTTAAACAAATCAATTTGCTGTACAAAGACAAAATCTAATAAAGCAATATATAATTCATTCTTGTCTTTAAATCTATAATAAAAGCTTCCTTTATTGTATTTACTTCTTTTAATCACTTCGTTTACAGAAGCCATTTCATAAGCTTTACTACTAAATTCATTAATAGACTCTTCAAATAATTCTTTGTTTTCAGTGAGTAGTTGAGTTTTATCTTTATTCATAATAAGACTCACCTCCTAGTTTAGACTTATAAGTTTATTATAACTACTCTTATTTAAAAAGTAAAGAGCAAACTAAAACAAAAGCGCCTTTTAAAGGGCGCTTGTTTTATCATATTACTTATATTTCATATTGAAACGAATAATAAAGAACTCTTTTAACTTTTTCTTATCTTCTTCTGATTCAAAACCTTTATAATCAATTATATATGATTTGTTATGAGAAGATTGAAGTAAAAAGAATTCCTGACCTTCTTTAGCTGATTTAATATGATCATAGTTTACTTCATAAGTTTTAGCATTATTAGATACTTTAAAACTGTTTTTTTCAAATAAATATCTTTGTTCTACAGGCTTCTCAACTAAAGGTGATTTAGAAATCATTCTTTTTAAAGTAAATTTTTGTAATAATATGGTTAATAAATAATAGGCAATCATAATACCTACTAGTAAAAGAGCATAACCATAATTTCTTTCTATCAACATATAGATTATAAAACCAATTGAGACTAAACCAATGATGATAAAGTTCTTTTTCATATAGCTTTTTGAGTAATATTTATTATATTTGATGATTAAATCTTTATTATATGTTGTTGTATTTTTAATATTTAATTCCATTTTTTCCTCCTTTATTTATAAAATTCCAAATAATATATATCCTAACAAACCAGATAAAACAACTATGAATATAGGATGCATTCTTTCTTTAACCTTGGTTAATACAAATACGATAACAAAAATCAGTATCGTTTTCCAATCAAGGATAATATCCGAGATAAATGTTATTTCTTTTATTTTAAAAACACTAGATAAAACAAAATCAATTCCTACAGAAAAAATTACCCCAACAATGATTGGTTTTGCACCATTTAGAAATCCTATAACATATTTGTTATCAGCAAATTTGTTAAATATTTTAGCAATAATTACAATAATAATAAAAGATGGTAGAATCACACCTAAGGTTGCAAACATAGCACCAAATATACCTTGTTGCTCATAGCCTATAAATGTAGAAATATTAATAGCGAATGGTCCAGGAGTTGATTCAGCAATTGCAATAAAATCAATTAAAGTATCTTTTGTTTCCCAACCTTTGGCTATTACTTCGTCTGTTATGAGTGGTATCATTGCATAACCACCACCAAAAGTAAAGACACCTATCTTAAAAAATGTTATAAATAATTCGAGTAGTTTAATCAACATTTTCTTCACCTCGAACTTTCAAAATTTGCGTAATTATACCAATAGATCCACCAATAATAATTGCATAAATGACTGATAATAAGTCAAAAATCAACAATCCAAAACCTATAGATATTAAAATGTATGAAAACCATGTTTTATCAAGTTTTCTAAACATTCTAACCGCAGCGTTAATCACTAAAATCGCAACACCAATTCTAATGCCTTGGAAAGCATATTCGACATGAACATTACTCTTAAATTGCATAAAAAACGCAGCTATTAATATAATGATGATAAAAGACGGTAATGAAACACCCAATGTTGCTGCTGCACTACCTCTTATCCCCTTAACTTTATGGCCTATATATGTAGCTGAGTTAATAGCAATTGGCCCTGGTGTTGACTCAGCTATTGCAATAATATCCATGAACTCTGATTCTGTAATCCATTTATTTTTATCCACTCCAAATTTATGGATAAAAGGTATCATTGCGTATCCCCCACCAAAGGTAAATAAACCTATCTTAAAAAAGGTCCAAAATAATTTAAAATACATACGCTCTCCTATGATTTGTCAAATTTATTTTTATATTGATCTAATTCTTCATTTATTTTTTCAAATGCCATATTACTAATGGTCACTGTATCTAAGTCTTTAATATCTTCAAATTTAATTAAAGGTAAAATGCTTATATATACTTTTACTTTTTTTATTCTAAGTTTTTTTCTATTGATTTCATGGAAATTGTATAAGGCTACCAGACTTATATCAGCTTTAGCTTTTTGAGCAACCTTAAAGGCACCAGGTTTAAAAGCATTCATCTGATTAGAATATGATCTTTTACCTTCTGGGAAAATACCCATTGGTTGACCAGCTTTAACAACCTTTATTGTTTCTAAAATTGCTTCCAGAGATTTTCTGTCAGCCAATCTACCTATCGGTATACAACCAATACCTAATAATAAATTCTTTAAGATTGGATACTTAAATAGAACTTCTTTAGAAACAAAACTCAATGAAGTGTGATTATAATATTGTTTGATGTAAAATGGGTCATTGTATTCAATATGATTTGAATATAAAACAAAGTGATTATTTGTAGGTAGATTTTCCTGACCACTTACAATAGGTTTTACTCTTAATAAACTAGAAAAGAAATATTTAGAAAACGCCATCAAAAGTTGGTGTTTCCATAAAGCATCTTTTTTTACTCTTTGTGTGAATAATACTATTAAAACAAATAGTATGACTATTAACAATATATATGCAATATTTATAGTTAAATAGAATGCCAATACCTTTAAAATATCGATAAACGCATCAAAATCTATCATTATCACGGTATAAACAATTGTCAGTGATAATGTAACCAATATCTGCAAAATCGCTATCATGGCAAAATCCTCTCATATAATACAAAAATCAAATCATCAGTTTCTTTAATTATTTTATGATTAAATAAAGAATAGTCAATATTGATAAATGTATCACCTTTGTAAAGATGTTTTACATAAGTAACATATATCCTATCAGCATACTTAAGCGTTTGATCAAACACTTGTTTACCACCTATTACAAAAAGGTCTTCCTTTATATGATCATTTAAATAAGACTCTAAATGATGAATAACTTCGGTATTCTCATAAGAATAATCCTTTCTTGTGAGAATGATATTTTCTCTATTAGGCAAAGGCTTTTTTAATCTGGCAATAATAGATTCAAAAGTTTTTCTTCCCATTAAGACTTTCTTATTTAGCGTTTTCTCTTTAAAAAACTGTAAATCTTCAGGAAAATGCCATGGTAAATCATTATCCTTACCAATAAGACCATGTATATCCATAGCCATCATTAATGTAATCATTATACAGCCACCTTTGCTTTAATATGAGGATGATGTTTATAATTAATGATTTCAAAATCTTCATATTTAAAATCTTCTATTGAATTTTGTTCACCATGAATTTTAAGTTGTGGTAAGTTATATGGTATTCTTTTCAATTGAGTTTTCACTTGCTCTAAATGATTTTTATAAATATGCGTATCTCCTAATGTATGGATAAACTCATGAGCTTCATATCCAGTTACTTTAGCGACCATTTCTAATAATAATGCATAAGAAGCTATGTTAAATGGTACACCCAAAAAAACATCAGCACTTCTTTGATAAAGTTGTAGTGATAATTTATTATCAGCGACATAAAATTGAAACATCATATGACAGGGTGGTAAAGCCATATCTTTGATTTCACTTGGATTCCAACTAATCACCAAATGTCTTCGTGAATTCGGATTGTTTTTTAACTGATTTATGACATCTTTGAGTTGATCAATACCATTAAAATTACGCCATTGTTTACCATAAACTGGGCCTAAATCCCCATGCTTTTTAGCAAAATAATCATCGTTTTTTATTTTTTCTATAAACTCTTCCATTGTTTCATCTTGATAATCATTTGATTCTTTAAAAGTTTGATATGGCCATTCATTCCATATTCTAACATTATTTTTTACCAAATACTGAATATTGGTATCACCTTTTATAAACCATAATAATTCATGAAGAACTGATTTGAAATGAACTCTTTTAGTTGTTAACAAAGGAAAGCCATCTCTTAAATCAAATCTCATCTGATAGCCAAATGTTGAAATAATACCTGTATGAGTTCGATCATCTTTATTAACGCCTTTTTCTAACACAGTTTTCATTAAATTTAAATATTCTCTCATAATAGATTGTTATCAAAAGATAACTTCCTCCTTATTCAATCTCTTTTGTTATTATAACATGTATTTATATCATTCCTCAATCTTTTTAAGAAAAAAAACAGTCCGTAGACTGTTCAAAATTTTACTTTTATTCTTCACTATGTTTAGGCTTATTGATAAAAGTAATTTTTTCCACAATAATTTCTGGATAAGAAAATATTTTCTTTTGATCCTGGATAAAATGTGTTTGTTGGATTCTTGCTTTAACTCCTACTGTATGACCTTTCTTACAATAATTGACAGTCGCTTCTGCAATTCCACTCCATAAAATACACTTAAAAAAATCTGTTTCATATTGATTTGATTCTCCGCTTTTAAAGCCTCTTTTAACAGCTAAAGTTATTTTAGAAACTTTTGTGCCATTTTCTAGAACTGTTAACTCAGGGTCTTCTACAATTCTACCTACTAAAATTAATTGATTCATGTCAACCTCCTGAGAAAAGTATAACAAGATTGTATATATATACCTAAGTCTAGAAACATATATACGGACCTTAATATATCTAATAAATGATTATTTTATATAAAAAAAATAGAAAAACTATCATTAAAATAGTTTTTCTATTTTCATTTTCTCAAAAGTGCCACTTTATTAGTTTTTAAAACTTAAATTCCACATCTTCTCTCTTTTTATCTTCAGCTTCGAAATAAAGTTTTTTCTCCATATTAATAGCATTAGCTACTATACTTTGAGGGAATGTAACAATAATATGATTGATTTTAGTAACATTTGCGTTGTATAGACGTCTTGCAGCTTGCAAGTGTTCTTCAGCGTTTCTAACTGAAGCTTGTAAATCTAAGAATACAGTATTAGCTTTTAAATCAGGATATTTTTCAACAACCACATTAATTCCTGAAGCTACTTGATTCATTTGTTCTTGGAACTCAGCTTTTTCTTCCATTGTAGCATTCTTTGGAATACCGCTTCTCCATTTAACTACTTTTTCTAAAGTTTCTGCTTCATGTTTTGCATATCCTTTAGTTGTTTCAAGCATCTTTGTTAACATATCAAAACGTTTAGTTAATGCTACATCGATTCCTGATTCTGCTTCTTGTACTTTTAATTCTAGCTGTCTTAACTTATTCATTATTCCTATATACCAGAATACAATGATCAATAAAACAACTCCAATGATGATTAAAGCGATAACGCCTCCACCAATTTGATTAAATAAAAACATAATTAATCCTCCCTTTTCTTAAATAAACTATTATTAAGTTTTAAAGTATGTATAACATCTTTAATAACCAATAAATCTTTTTTAAATGAATCCACCATTTCTTGCGATACTTTTTTGAATAACTTAATTTCAAATGTATTCTTATTATTATTAATCGCTAAATATAATTGTTGATTTAAAAATGAAAAACTAATATTTCCCGGATGTCTTTTTTCTAAAGCAAATATAGATTCCATAATATCTGGTGTTAATATATAAAATGCAGTATGCTCTTCTTCTGCAAAAGTCTTAAATTTTTTATTAAAGTCAATAGACTCTAATTCAACTTTTTTAAATCTTCTTCTAGAATAAGGTGAGCCTGTTTCTAAAACTTGTAAACTACCAGTTAATTCTTTGTGAAAATCAAATCTAAATATACGTCCTATAAAATATGGAACATAATATACTTGAGTGCCATTTTTCGTGCGTCTCACTCTTCTCTCTTCCATGCGAACATCACTTGAAACAAAATCTATATCATCAATTTTACCTTCTAAATAATCTTCACAATAATAACGATCAGCCTTTTTCAAAAACTCTCCAGAATAAACAACTTGTCTATCTAAACCATCTTTGGGTCTATATTGTATACCGGGTATTAAGTCATCAAACAAATTAGTTAGGAAATCCTCTTTAAACTCTTTTTTTACCTTAGAAAATTTACCTCCACCTATACCAAGAAAAACAAGACCAACAACCAATATAATGATTGGAATAATAAAAATTTGATCATTCCATCCTTGTGAGAAAACAATAAACATCATTATAATTGCTAAAAGGATAATGAGTCCTGCATAAATAAAATTCTTTTCAGCTACTTTCTTTCTTTGATTAAACGCTTCAATACTATTTGCTTTTTTTTCCACAGTTTCCCTCCTAATAGTTTTCTTTATCTGCAAAAGCAACACAAGCTCTTAAAGCTCTTTGCCAATTTCTATACAATTCATTTCTTTCTTTATCTTTCATCACTGGATTAAATGATTGGTCTAGGTTCCACATATTAATCAAGTCATCCTTTTTCCATAATTTTATACCAATTCCAGCTAAATAACAAGCGCCTAAGGCAGTTGTTTCAAAAATTTTAGGTCTTCTAATCACATTATTTAAAATATCAGACTGAAATTGCATTAAAAAATTATTATTACTAGCGCCACCATCAACTTTTAGTATTTTTAAGGTTATGCCAGTTTCTTCTTCCATTAAATTAATTACATCTTTTGTTTGATATGCGATTGCCTCTAAAGTAGCTCTAACAATGTGATTTTTAGTGACACCTCTTGTGATGCCAAAAAAACTTCCTCTGGCTTCTTCAACCCAATAAGGTGTTCCTAACCCTACAAATGCAGGGACAAAGTACACTCCTAGATTAGATTTTGTTTGTTGAGCAAGAGTTTCTGTTTCTTCTGCTGATTTTATTATAGATAATCCATCTCTTAACCATTGAACAGCGCTTCCAGCAACAAATATAGAACCTTCAATAGCATATTCGATTTTGTCATTCATTCCCCAAGCAATCGTTGTTAATAATCCATTTTTTGATTTTTTTGGACTTTCTCCAGTATTCATCAAAAGAAAGCAACCTGTCCCATATGTGTTTTTTGCATCACCTTTATTGAAACAAGTTTGTCCAAATAAGGCTGCCTGTTGATCCCCCGCTATACCTGAAATAGGAATCTTTACTCCTGTAATCTTTTCAGAAGTATATGCATTAACACCTGATGAGGATACAACCTCAGGTAATATAGTTTTAGGAATTTCTAAAATATCTAATAACTCATCATCCCATTTTAAGTCATATATATTATAAATGAGTGTTCTAGAGGCATTAGAATAGTCTGTAATATGTTTTTCTCCATTTGTTAGCTTCCATATTAACCAACTATCAATCGTACCAAAAGCTAATTTATGATCATCTGCTAGTTCTTTTGCTTCTTTAATATTTTCAAAATACCATCTAATCTTAGTTGCAGAAAAATACGGGTTGATTAATAATCCTGTTTTTTCTTTAAATAAATCTTGGTATCCTTCATCAACTAATTGATCAGAAATTGCTTGTGTCTGTGATGACTGCCAAACAATAGCTTTATAAATTGGTTGTCCTGTGATTTTATTCCACATGACAGTTGTTTCTCTTTGATTAGTGATACCAATAGCTGATATATCCTTAAAATCAAGATTTGCTTTTTTTAGAGCGTTTTTAAAACAATACATAACAGAATCCCAAATTTCATTAGCATCATGTAAAACATGACCTGGTTTTGGAAAATATTGTCTAAACTCTTTGGATTGTGATGAAACAACTAATCCTTTTTCATTAAAAATGATTACCCTTGAAGAAGTTGTTCCCTGATCAATTGATGCTATAAATTGTTTTTCCATACAAACCTCCAAATTAATTATATCAAAACATATTATAAAAATAAATAAAGAATGTTATAATTATAATAATAGGAGGGTTTTATGAAACAATTTATATTAAATGATGAATTCAATAATGATATTCACACCTATGTCTATGAACCTGAACAAAAACCTATAGGAGTCTTACAGATTATTCACGGTGCTAGTGAGCACTTTGCCAGGTATGGACTATTCGCAGAATTTATGAATAAAAATGGATATGTTGTTGTTGGCCATGATATTTTAGGTCATGGATTATCAACAAATACTTTAGATTACGTTCATTTTTCTGATAAGGATGGTGACACTATTGCTTTTAACACCATCATTCTCGTAAAAAAATGGATAAATGAAAACTATAACAGTTTACCTATATATCTTCTTGGACATTCAATGGGGTCTTTTTTAGCAAGAAAAATGGTAATGGAATACCCTCAAGCTTATGAAAAATCTATTTTCTCAGGAACTGCATATCCACCAAAAATTCTTTTAAATATAGGTTTATGCTTAACCACTTTGATCAAATCGATTAAAGGGCCAAAATATATCTCAAAGTTGGTTCAAGATATGAGTATAGATTCTAATCATAAAAAGATGAGAAAAGACCAAATAATATCTGGCATTAATGAAGAATGGCTAACAAGAGATAAAAAAATTCAAGACTATTACAAACACTCACCTATGTGCGGACAACCCTTCACTGTTCAAGCCAATCATGATATGTTTATATGGATTAAACAGGCTAATAACATCAATAAAATTAAAAAATCAAACCATCACCAGCCCATCTTTTTTATTTCGGGAGGCCATGATCCATTATCAAATTATGGTGAGCAAATTCATAAACTTGTCGATAAAATGAGATCGATTGGTTATGATCAAATAGATATGAAAATTTATCCTGAAGGTCGCCACGAAATACTTAATGAATTAAATAGAAAAAATGTATATAAAGATATATTAAATTTTATAGAAAAATAAAGTCGCTTTCGCGACTTTATTTAATTTGCAATGTATTTTGCATATAAATTTGATAAAAAATCAACTAATGGATTATATAACCAAAGAATGGCTATAAAATTTGAAATACCCATAATGATTTGCCAAGGAATATCAGCTAAAAGATATAATACTAAATCTATTTCAAGAACGAAAGCTTGAAATGGAATAAACATTAACCCATAGATATGACCAAATAAATAGCCTGTTAGTGCAATTACTATTAGAGACTGCGTGTGTTTTTCAACTATGTAAAATAATGTAGAAATTAATAACCAGGCTAAAGCCATTGGCATCCAAACATTAATCATTCCTAGTGACCCAAATAATAGGTTATCTATAAAAACATGCACAATGATAATCATATATGTTTTCTTAAGGCCAAATACCTTAGTGTATACTAAAATTAATAAACTTGTTAACTGAATATTGGGAATAAATGATAACATTAATTCTTGAACAAATAATACACTAGTTGCTATAGCTAACAAGGTAATTTCTTTTATATGTTTATTCATTGATAATCGTCTTTCTAATAGTGATATGATCTTGATCATTTAGATTGATAAGTGATACACCCTTATTTGATAAAGTACCGTTAACATAAACGCTTAGTACGGTTGAATACCAATCTGAATCTACTGTTTCAATTTCTAAAATAATTCTTCCATATAAAAATTTATACGAACAAGTTTCATCTGGTTCATATCTAGAGTCAGCACAAACCAAATCATAATGACGATTTAAAAGTGTAAATAAATTATCTTCTTCATAAAATACTAATGTGTCATTAATGATTAATTCATCATTTCCATCATATAAAGAAAATATGATTTCACCCTTAGCTACTTCTGTAGGAATATGATCACTTGAGTGGTCTGAGATTAAATAGACTGTAATTGCTAGGATAGTAACTAAAACAATTGAAATGATTATTTTTACATAATTTTTAATAATCATATCTGTCTCCTATTCTACAATGACATTTTCCAATTCTTCACCATTAATATCAACTTCATAAAGTGTAATTTGTGGTATTTGACTAGGTTCATTGGTTTGATAAATAAAGCGTCCAATATAAGTGTTATCTTCTAAAAGACTATACCCGTCTGGTATTGTATAAAAAAGGTAATCTGTGGTACTTGGATATTTCATATGACCTGATATTTCAGTGCTTGATATCCCATTTATATCTTCAGCATATATTTCACTACCAAATGCAGAACTTGATTCTACATAAGTGACTTTAAATTGTAAGATAAAAATATCACCAATTTCTAAATTATATAACTCAGTAAAATCTTTAATCACATCTAATTTTAGATCCGATGGATTAAAAACAATGAATGTTTCATTTGCTTCAGTATCTACTAGACCTCTTAACTCATAAATAAATCCTATATGTAAATCAGAAACAAGAATATTTTCAGGTAGGTCTTCTATCTTTACTATAAATGCCTGTTTATTGTTTTGAAAAATGACCTCTGATTGGTTCATTTCTATGATTTCTGCGCTTATACTTAGTTCCCAATTAGAGATGTTTTCAGTAAACTCAAATACATCACCATCTTGATAAGCGATGGTGTCTAAACCTTTATCAGCATACTCACCATTAACAGTAAAGCCTATCCAGTGAAAATCATCTTGCACTAATTCGCCGATTTTTGTAATCATAGGGCCATAATCAGAAGTTGTATATTCTAGTTCTATTTCAGACTCAGAAATAATATCAAACACTGACATATCTGTATCAGTTTCATAGAACAAATGATAGGTATCTTGACCTGTAATAACTTCTATATATTCAAAGTTTGCTTCAATATCACTAACATTTAAATAGACTATATCATCATCAATTGATGAAGGTTGACCAGTCATGGTATATTCTCCTCCAACAATTATTTTATCTAGGTTAATTGTTGATTGATCAATCAATAATTGGTAGTCACCTACTTGAAATTCTAAAATTTCTTCATTGAAAGATAATAGTTCTAAAGAAAACGTTTGATTCCAATTAGATACTTCTTCAGTAAAATCAAATACATCACCATCTTGATAAGTAATGGTATCTAAACCATCATTAGCAAACTCATCATTAACAGTAAAGCCTATCCAGTGAAAATCATCTTGCACTAATTCGCCGATTTTTGTAATCATAGGGCCATAATCAGAAGTTGTATATTCTAGTTCTATTTCAGACTCAGAAATAATATCAAACACTGACATATCTGTATCAGTTTCATAGAACAAATGATAGGTATCTTGACCTGTAATGATTTCTATATATTCAAAGTTTGCTTCAATATCACTAACATTTAAATAGACTATATCATCATCAATTGATGAAGGTTGACCAGTCATGGTATATTCTCCTCCAACAATTATTTTATCTAGGTTAATTGTTGATTGATCGATCAATAATTGGTAGTCACCTACTTGAAATTCTAAAATATCTTCATTGATAGATAATAGTTCTAAAGAAAACGTTTGATTCCAATTAGATACTTCTTCAGTAAACTCAAATACATCACCATCTTGATAAGTAATGGTATCTAAACCATCATTAGCAAACTCATCATTGACGGTAAAACTGATCCAATGAAATTCATCCTGGTTTAAGTCACCAATCTCTGTAATCATTGGACCATAATCAGTTTCAGTATATTCCAAATGGATTTCTGATGATTCAATTAAATCAAACAAAGTATTGTTATCATTATTAAATCCGAGTGAATATTCCTTATTATCCACCATAATTGTTACATAATTCTCATAAGTTATTTCTGTTGTTGGTTCCGTGTTTGTTTGATTGCACCCTACTAATACAAACATCACAAAAAACATAGTAAAAAATAATTTTTTCATACTTCCTCCTCAGTAAAGTTTTTTGAATCATTTTCTCCTTAGAAATAAAAAAAGACCTATTCCTAGGTCAAAAAAAGTAAAAACTTCTTTCTCATTACCCAGGAGAAAACATTTGATTTACAGGTAGGTCTACCGGCTTAACTTCATCCTACTTTGCACCTTCCCGCTAAAAGCAGTGGTATATTGCATTTCGTCCATAATACGGTTGCTGGGACAGCCTAAGATTTTAACTTAATTCCCTGTTATGTATTACTACACCTATAAATACTTATTCAATTAATTTAATTATAGTCAATGCTACTCATAAAGTCAATGAAAAGCTTAAAGATTTTTATTTTCTTCAAATGACTTAATAGATAAATAATTTTTTGCTCCAATCACAATGTGATCTAATAAATATATTTGCATCATTTTTCCAGCTTTTTCAATGGCTTTTGTAAGTTCAATGTCTTGCTTAGAAGGATAAGGATCACCTGAAGGGTGATTATGTACTAATATGATTTGATAAGCAGAATATTTAACAGCATATTTAAAAATTTCTCTCGGATGAACTAAACTTTGGTTTAGACTCCCCCTAAAAACTTCTTTTTTTGCAATCAGATTTGTTTTTAAATCTAAATATAATACAATTAATACTTCTTGTTTAAGGTCTTTTAGCTCATAATGCAATAAATCAAATACATTTTTTGGAGAACTTAATTGTATTTTCTCCTGTCTATTTTCTAGTACTCTCTTTCCTAATTCCAATGCTGCTAAAATTGTAATAGCTTTTGTCTTACCTATACCTTTAATCTGTGTTATTTCATCTACTGTTTGATTTCTTAATTCACTGAGTTCATTTAGATTATTTATAAGTCTTTTTGATACTTCAATTACTGATTCATTTTTAGTTCCTACTCTTAATAGGATTGCTAGTAACTCATATGTATTCAAACTACTAGCGCCAGCACTCAATAATCTTTCTCTTGGTCTTTCATATTTTGGCATATCTTTTATCATATACAATTTAATCACCCGATGAAATATTACATCGGGTGATTATTTATTCTTTATTTAATTAATAATTTTCTTATTTCAGAAATAAAATAAAGTGAGCCAGTGATTAACAAGATATCATCTTTCTTTAAACTCTCTAATAATTTATAGAGTATTTCTTTATAATCATGATGATATGATTTTTTATAATGGGTAGATTCAAAGTACAATTCCTCAGCATCAGCTCTTCTTTGATATTCAAATTCAGTAAAATATAACTCATCACAAAAATTATCTAATTCTTCTATCATTTGCTTATGTTGCTTATCTTTCATAACAGAAAACAAACACTTTATGTTTTTACCTTTAAAAACTGCTTTTACAGAGTCTTTTAAGGCCTTAATCCCACCAATATTATGAGCACCATCTATCACAATTTGTGAATTAAATATTTCAAATCTTCCAGGCCAATAGGTATTAACTAGTCCGTTTTTAATGTTATTTTCGGTAATGTTCAAGTTATTAATTAATCTAAGTAAACGAATGACCTCAATGGATAAAACAGCATTCTTAATTTGGTGTTGACCAGTTAAATTTAAGACATAATCGTTTTCTT
Organism: Mycoplasmatota bacterium; assembly: GCA_018622675.1. Taxonomy (GTDB): domain Bacteria; phylum Bacillota_I; class Bacilli_A; order Izemoplasmatales; family Hujiaoplasmataceae; genus Hujiaoplasma. Next base: position 769,406 of record CP076020.1, on the reverse strand, counting down.
GATATGTAAAAGTTGTTTGTATGCCTACATGATCATTTTTTACTAAATCAAAATTCACTATTTTTACCCGAGACTCATTTTTTGAAGCTATTTCATGAATTAATGGAAATAAATGCATGTCTTCTATTGATGTTACTAAAGGTACATTTTTTTTGACTATGCCTAATTTGTTTAAAGCAATAGACTCTAATGTATTTCCTAGTTGTTTCATATGATCATAAGAAACATTAGTGATCACAGATATCTCAGGTTTTATAACATTAGTTGCATCTAAGAGGCCACCTAATCCAACTTCAATAATAGCGTAATCAACTTCTTGGTCTCTAAAATATAAAAATGAGATTACAGTTAAAACTTCAAAAAAAGTAATAATATTTTCAGGATTCTCTTCAATGAGTTTTTCTGATACATCATGAAGTATATTTGTATATTCAACTAACTTTTCATCTGAAATATTTTCATGGTTAATCTTAATTCTTTCATTAAATTCAACCACATAAGGTGAAGTGTATAAACCAACTTTAAAACCCGCATCAACTAAGATATTTTTAATAAAATTAGATGTTGATCCCTTACCATTTGTACCCGCAACATGAATTGATTTAAAATCTAAATGAGGATTTTCAAGTATTTCTAAAACTTTTGTGATTCTTGATAAATCTAATCTAGAACCAAATCTTTTAATATTTTCTATCCAATTTTGTGCTTCTTCTCTAGTCGTAAACATTTTATTTCTTTAACTCCACTAATCTTTTCTTTGCTTCATGATAACGTTCAGTATAATCTTCTAACTTTTGTTTTTCTTCATTAACTTTATCAGCAGGTGCTTTGCTGACAAAGTTTTGATTATTAAGCATACCCTGACAACGTTTAATTTCTTTGTTTAAACTTACTATTTCTTCTTCTACGCGTTTAATTTCATCATCAATATCAATCAATGATCCCAATGGAATGTTTACTTGAATATCAGCTAAAATAACAGAAACAGTTTGTTTTAAATCACCTTGTTCTTTATTAATATATAAATGATCAGGATTTAAAAACTTATTAATGTAAACTTTATTTTCTTCTATAAACTCTTTATTATCCTCATTGGTTTTAATGTATAGATCAATAGGTTTAGACCAAGAAACATGGTAATCATTTCTTATGCTTCTAATTTTTTTAATGACATCAAAAAACCAGTCTTTATTCAGTGTTTCCTTAAACACTAAGTCAGACTCATACTTTGGCCAAGTTGAAACCATAATAGATATTTCATCATGAGGTAATTGTTGGTATATTTCTTCGGTTACAAAAGGCATAAATGGATGTAATAATTTTATTATTTTATCTAAAACATAAATTAATACCTTCTTCGTTGATAATTGATCTGATAGCTTACTCATTTCTACATACCATGATGCAAAATCATGCCAAGTAAAATTATAAATTAATCTTGCGGCTTCATTAAACTCATATCTTTCAAAGAAATTTTCACTATTTTCAATCAGAAGATTTAATTTAGTTAATATCCACTTATCAGCAAAATTCAATGTATCTGGCTGAATTGTTAAATCTGTATCATGAATATCTTCTGTATTCATAATAACAAAACGACTAATATTCCAAATTTTATTAATATAATTCCAACTAGATTCAACCTTTTCCTCTTCATATCTTAAATCTAGACCAGGAGCTGAATTGGTTGTTATAAAATATCTTAAAGCATCTATTCCGTATTGATTCACAACATCAATGGGGTCAACACCATTTCCTAAAGATTTTGACATTTTCCTACCGTCTTCATCTCTGATAAGCCCATGTAAAAGACATTGCTTAAATGGAGTTTTTCCTGTAAATTCAATCGCTTGGAAGATCATTCTAGAAACCCAGAAGAATATAATATCATAGCCTGTAACCATCAAATCATTAGGATAGTAACGTTTTAAGTCTTCACTGGTATCTGGCCAACCTAAAGTTGAAAAAGGCCATAAGGCAGAAGAAAACCATGTATCTAATACATCTTCGTCTTGTATCCAACCATCTTCTTCGGGCGCTTCTTCACTTACATATATTTCATCACCCTTATACCATACCGGTATACGATGTCCCCACCATAGCTGTCTAGATATACACCAATCTTCGATGCCTTCCATCCAGTTGACAAAAATCTTATTAAATCTTTCAGGAATAAATTCAACGGTACTTTTATCTAAAGCATTATTTGCCAAAATATCCATTTTTACAAACCATTGTTTAGACAATCTAGGTTCTACAATCACATTGGTTCTTTCAGAATGACCAACATTATGAACAATTGGTTCTACTTTTGTAATAAGATCTTTTTCTTTCAAATCACTCACTAATGCTTTTCGACATTCAAAGCGATTCATTCCTTCATATTGATTAGCTAGTTGATTCATTGTTCCATCATCGTTCATACATAATGGCATATCTAAACCATGTCTTTTACCAACTTCAAAGTCATTTGGATCATGTGCAGGCGTTACCTTTACAATGCCAGTTCCAAATTCTCTATCAACATATGGATCGACAATAATTTTAATTTTTGTTTCTGTCGTTGGGATATAAGCTTCCTTATCATGTAAATCTGTAAAACGTTCATCATCAGGATGAACCATCAAAGCAGTATCTCCATACATAGTTTCCGGTCTAGTTGTGGCTATTTCAACATATCTATCCTCATCAACAATTTTATATTTAATATAATATAAGGCACCTTGAACTTCTTTATGTTCAATTTCTATATTAGAAAGAGCTGTTTTAGCTTGAACATCCCAATGAATAATTCTTTCACCTTGGTAAATGAGTCCTTTATTATACAAATCAATGAAAACTTTATTGACTGCTTTAGATAAACCTTCATCCAAAGTAAATCTTTCTCTATCATAATCTAAAGAAAGACCCATAATTTTCCATTGTTCTCTAATATATTCTGAATATTCTTCTTTCCATTTCCATGCATGTTCCAAATACTTTTCTCTACCTAATTCATAACGATTAATACCTGCTTCTCTTAGTTTTTGATCAACCTTTGCTTGAGTAGCAATACCCGCATGGTCCATACCAGGCAAATACAAAGCATCGTATCCTTGCATTCTTTTCTTTCTAATAACCATATCTTGTAGCGTATTATCCCATGTATGCCCTAAATGTAACTTACCAGTTACATTGGGTGGTGGAATAATCACTGTAAATGGTTTTTTTGACAAATCTCCACTAGAAAACAACTTGTTCTCTAGCCAAAAATCGTATTTTCCTTTTTCTACTAATTTCGGATTGTATAATTTATCCATCATATCTTTTCCCCTCTATCATTTGAAAGTTTTCTTTATAAACTGCTTCAATTATTTGTAATGTATCTATGGAATGAATCATTGGTAAATGTGTATAATCAAAATACTTTAATTCCAGTGATTCATGATCATTAATTTTCATTTCAGAACCTACGATCTTTCCAGTAAAAGCGTAACTAATGATTCTTGCATAATCTTTTTCTCGCCATCTCATAAATGGATTATTAAATATTCCAATAAATTTGTCTAATTGGACATCTAAATTAGTTTCCTCTTTGACCTCTCTGATTGCACATGATTCTATTGAATCATGCAATTCCATTAAACCACCAGGTAAACCCCATAGTTTATTGTCAGATCGCTTTTGTAATAATATTTGATTTTTATCATTGATGATAACTACAGCACATGCATTCAATATAACCCAGTCATTTCCTAATTTACTGCGAATATCTTTAATATAAGACATATTTTCCTCCCAAAAATAAAAAAACGCCCTTATAAAAAGGACGATTATTAACCGTGGTACCACCTTAGTTCTAGAAAACTAGCACTCTAATCTTTAACGCAGACAAACGTTTAAAGCTACTTAATTTCACCCTAACTACTCCATGGCTACCTTCTTCACAACAGATATAAACTTCCACCAACCGTTTACTCTCTATGTCTCTGTGGGTGAGTACTCTTCCACTTCACTGTATTTGACTTGTATTTTACCAAAGGATCTTCAAAAAGTAAAGTAAATTCATTTATATTTTCTATGATCATTAAACCAGTATAGTCATTTACTTCAAAAAAACTCAAAGCTAATTGTTCATTAGACTTATTTACATATTGACTATATAAATGAAAATGTAAATCTAAATCAGCGTAATCTTGATGATTATAAAAGAATTCTTGTTTAATAGGCGGATTCATAAATAATAAATCACCAATCACTATTTTTCCAAGCTTGTTTAAATGTTTGATTAATGTCTGTATTAAATCAATGGTTGTTTTAAAAGAAAAATGCATAAAAACATAATTAACAATAATATAATCAAATGTTTGACCTGATAAACTAGCAGGTAGCCCCTGCAAAACATCATGTTGGATAAATTTAGCCTGAGGGTATTTTTGTCTTGCAATATCCAACATTTTCCCTGACTGATCAATACCAGTTAAAGAAAATATTGATGGTAGTAAATGTTCATACAGTTTACCTGTACCACAACCAATATCTAATATCTTCACTTTCTTATTCTTACTTGATAAATCATCAGTTATTATTTCTTGAATCTGACCATAACCAGAATAGGGAAATGAATGATTGACAATATCTTGTGATACTAAATTATCATATCTTTTAGCGATTTCATCATAACGAAGATCTACCATAAATTATCCCTCGTTTATATATGATTCAAAAATTTCCCATATCTTATCATGATTTTTCTTGTTTTTAATTGAATATTCTAACATGATATCCTCTTCACGAGGATTCATAGTATTTTTAATGATCTTTTTTTGTTTATATATTTCATTATTAGATAGTTTATCTGATTTTGTCAAAACTAATAATATTTCATAACCAAAAGACTTAAAATAATCGTACATTAATAAATCATCTTCATTAGGTTTTCTTCTGATATCTAGTAAAAGCACAGCTAATTTAGCTTGTTTTGATTGTAAATACTCATCAATCATAGCTGCAAACTTAATCATTTCAGCATGGTTAACTTTTGCATAACCGTATCCTGGTATATCCACAAAATAAAAAGATTCATTGATTAGAAAAAAATTAATTAATCTTGTTTTTCCTGGCGTTTGTGAAACTCTTGCTATATTCTTTTTATTTAATAAAGAATTAATGAAAGAAGATTTACCAACATTTGATCGACCAGAAAAAACAATTTGTGGTAAATGATCTTTTGGATATTGTTCAAACTCCACTGCAGATGTAATAAATTCAGAACTATAAATTTTCATATAATCACTCCAATCATATTATAACATAAATAAATCTATGTAATAACTAATTTTTTGCGTAAATAACTGAATAAATTTCATCCAATAATATTGCTTTCTTAGTCAACTCAACATCTTTTAATGAAATATTTTCTACATTACTTATATAGTATTCAGGATCTATTTTCTTTTTAATAAAATCAGCTAGACTATAGTTAATAGATTGCGCACTATCAAAATAACCTATAAAATGACCTATTCTACTTCTAATTGAAGCTATAAATTTGGTCTTATCGATTGTCCCCAAAGAAGCAATCATGCTAAGAAGTTTTTCTTTTAAAATTTTTGGCTTTGTTGATTCGCTTGAAATAGAAAAATATGCATAATCAGCAGTAATCTTGATATGTGTACCAAACATATAGTTAATAAGATTATCATCTTTCAAACTTTTGTAATTATGTGAACTTTCAGAAAAGAAATATTCAAAAAACATAATAATAACCAATCTCATTTGACTCGTTTCTAAGTGTTTAAATAAAGATAAGTCTAACTTTATACCCATCATTAAATAATTAACGGTTTGACTACTGTTAATATCATATATATGTTTTTCATCTTTACCCCCAAGTTGATGATTGATGATAGGCAAATTACGACTTGATTGCAATTTATTTATTGGAGAATTTTTTATTAATGTCATTATTTCATCAGCATCAAAAGGACCGGTTAAAACCAATGTCATATTATTGGGTTGATAAAAATGATTCACAGTTCTATCAAGTATCTTTTTATCAATTTGTCTAACAGATTCAACAGTTCCTGCTATATCGACCCATATTCTTTCATCATTATACATTTGCTTAAGCAATCTTTCGTTAACCTCAGTGTATAAATTATCATCATACATCATGATTTCTTTCTCAATGATGTTTCTCTCTTTAGCAATTGTTTCTTCAGATATACTAACACTTGAAAAATGCTCTAAAAATCTATTTAAAATAAATTCAAAACGATCTTGGGTACTAAAATAATACTTAGTTACTTCTCTTGATGTAGATGCATTTATATCAGCGTTATACTTAGCAAATTCATCACTTAAATTGACACCATTATTTTCAAAATAGACATGTTCTAAAAAATGTGCTGTACCTGCTGGTAAAGAATATTTATCTTGGTCATATTGATATGACAAAGCATTACCACCTATTTGAACTTGTAAGGATGCATGATAATCTACAAAGCCATGTTTTGGATGTAAATAAACCTCTAGACCATTATCTAATTTTTCATAATACAAAACTTCGTCTTTTAATATATGTTTTTTAATCATGTTAATCATCCTTCTTAACAAATTTAAAAATAGTATCTAAAAATAATTTATTGGCCATTGACTGTAAATTATCTTTTGTAATCTCTTCTATATAAGTGATCTTTTTTTCTAAATCAAAGCCTTTTTCTTGATTCATATCGGCCAGTATATTGAGTTGTAATATGCCACTTAACGAATCGGCAGAAGACTTATAATATTTTATAAGGTAGTTCTTAGCTAAATTAATTTCTTCATCAGTAATTTTACCGTTTTTGATATCTTCTATAATATCTTTAACTGTTTCAATCGCCTCATCAGTATCTTTAGGTTCTAACTCAAAATTGATTGTCATTAAAGAACTATTATTATCGTACATACTATATATATAATATACTAATTGTCTGTTTTCTCTTATCTCATTAAATAAACGAGATTGTGAGTAACCACCAATGATAGTATTAAGTAAAATCATGATGTCTAGATCTTTTTGAGAAATATTAGAACTTAGTTTATATCCTAAAAATATTCTACTAATGCTTACATCGTCATACTCGGTAATCTCTTGAGGCTTATCTCTTCCAATATACTTGCGATTCAAAGATATATTTTTGATATCTATAGTATGCAATTGTTCATCAAAAGTATTTTCAATAATCTGGTCTAATTCCTGTTCGTTTATATCACCAATAATATATAATTTAAGTTTATCATTTTGAATCATTGTTTGGTAAACATCAGTGATAGATTTATTCGTTACGGAATTTAAATATTTTTCATTAGGAAAAATAAGCGTATCTTCATCATTATTAGAAACGCTTTTCATATATTGAAAATAAGCCTTGCTAGCTTTGTCTTGAGATATAGTTTGTAAAAGTTCATTGGCTTCTTGAACCACTTCAGCAGTTGCTTTTTTTGTTAATAACTGATCATACATTTTAGGCGAGTAAACTAAGTCTTTTAAAAACAAAAAGGCTGATTGTATTAAATCTTCTTCCTCGTTTAAGTATTTTTTATTCACAAACTTTAAATTAAAATTGTTTGCCGTTAAGTTTCCTTTATTGAATACAAAGGTCTTCAATCTAGCACCATAAAGCATATCTAGGTGTAGGTTTAATTGGTCACTAGTTTTGTATTTACTATTATGATTTTCTAGCAAATCAAGAATCATATTTCTTTCATTAAAAGTCTTTGAATTCGCTTCAGAAAAGAAATTCATTGCAATCATCATATGTTTATATTTATTTACTGGAATATAATTGACTTCAATTCCTCTTATTAATTTCTTTTTCATATTCACCTCAAGAAAAAAGGATGTTACCATCCTTTTTATTTATTCTGCTAATTCTAGTGCAATTTTCATCATATTTGTAAAAGCTGTTTGTCTTTCTTCTGGTGTAGTTGCTTCATTAGTCACTAATGAATCAGAAACTGTTAACAAACATGCAGCATTTTTCCCTGTTACATTAGCATTATGGAATAAGGCATAAGATTCCATTTCAACTCCAAGCAATTTTCTTTCTTGTGCCTGTTTTAAAGCAGCTTCGCCATCTTCTCTATAAAATACATCGCTAGAATGAATGGTTCCGATGTGTAATGGGATATCTAAATCTTTAGCTGCATTTGAAAGTTTTTCATTAAGAGATTTTGAAGCAGGTAAAGTATCTCTTGTTTCTCCACCTTGGACTTTAGCGTAAGATGATTCTGAAAATGCATCTTCAGCTAAGATTGTATCGTATAAATTTAAGTCTTTTGTATATGCTCCACATGATCCAATACGAATAATGTTTTCAACATCAAAAAACTTGAATAATTCATAAGAATATATACCAATAGATGGTTGTCCCATACCAGAACCCATGACTGATATTTTTCTTCCTTTGTAGAAGCCAGTGTATCCAAACATATTTCTAACTTCATTAAACTGTTTTACATCCTCCAGGAATGTATCCGCAATATATTTAGCTCTTAGTGGATCCCCAGGCATTAATACGGTTTTAGCAATTTCATTTTTTTCTGCTTTTATATGTGGTGTTGACATATTATTTTCCTCCTCTTTTTGCTTTTTCTATTAAATCTAATGCTGTTTGATTATTAACGATGGAAAATCGATAATACTGACCAGCAAATGTTGAATCAATGGTAACTGATTTGTGATTTTTATCAACTGTTAGTCTATCTATCACAAATTTTTCTCCATATTTAACTGGTATACTCAATTGATCTTGTTTATCATTTTTCTTTTGTCTAAATGCTTCAATATATAATTGTCCGCTTCTAATGATCAAGGCAGCTCTTTTCATAAAATAGCCTTGAAATGTTCTTTCTAATAATGGAACATATATTTCAATATCGTCGTGTTTTTCAAGTGAATATTCAAAATACTTTATCATTTGTTTATTTGAATATTTGCTAATAGAATAATCTCTTAAAAAACTATAAACCAAAGATATAGCGACTACAATAAGTGCCATAGGCAGTGTTAACATACTAAATAGGGCTAAAACAACAAATAACATAATGGATGAAATTAAAGTATATAAAAAGATTCTTAAAAAATTAACTGTCCCTGTTAATGATTTAGTCTGAATAAAAATCTCATCTTGAAGTCTATTCATTAGTAGTCTGAACCCTCTTGATCATTCATGATTTGAACACCACTACTTGCACCAATTCTTGTTGCTCCAGCTTCTACCATCGCTTCTAAATCCTCTTTAGATCTTACGCCTCCAGCAGCCTTCACTTCTTTGCCATTAACATGGTCTTTCATAATTTTTACTGCTTCTGGAGTTGCACCACCTGTACCAAATCCTGTAGATGTCTTAATAAAATCAGCGTTTGTTTTACCAACGATTTCACTTACTTTTTTAATTTCATCGTTATCTAAGTAGCATACTTCAACAATAACTTTTACTAGCTTATCACCAGCTGCACGACATACTTCATTAATCTCTTTTTCAATGTAATCATAATTTTTATTTTTAAACTCGCCGATATTAATAACCATGTCAATTTCATCAGCACCATTTTTAACCGCGTTTAAAGTTTCAAATACTTTTGTTTCTAAAGTATTAGCTCCCAATGGGAATCCAATTACAGTACATACCAATACATCAGATTCTTTTAACTCCTCTGCTGCATAAGCTACATATGTAGGATTAATACATACACTTTTAAAATGATACTCTTTTGCTTCCTCAATCAGTTTATTAATATCTTTGTTTGTTCCAAATGCTTTTAAATACGTGTGATCAATAAGTTTATTTACTTCCATAATTTCCTCCTAAATATCTAACTAAATTATACAATTATTATGAATGGGTGTCAACGTAACAAAAATGATTTGCCGAAGATAAGCCTTCGGCAAGGATCACTTATAAATTATTTACAACTGTTTGACAACGCTCACAAATACCATCTTCATTAACTTCTTCAACAACTTGCCAGCATCTATCACATGTGACACCTTCAGCCGGAGAAACATCAATTGAAATGTCTTTACCTTTAAATGCTCCAAAACCACTATCTAATACTTCTAACTTAGATACAATAAACGTTTGTGCTAAATTAATATTTAATTTTTCAAGTAGTGATTTAACTTTCCCTTTAGGATATAGTTTTAAATGAGCATTCAAACTCTTACCAATGATTTTTTCATTTCTAGCATTTTCAAGTGCTTTCAATACATCTTCTCTTAAAGTCATGAAATCATCCATCAACTCAAGATTAGCAAATTCTAATGTTTCCACTTTTGGCATATCAAGTAAATATGCATCTTTTAAATGGTTTATATTTGGAACATGCTTATAAGTTTCTGATGTAGTATGTGGAATCATAGGTGTTAGTAGTTTTATTAAAGTATCCAAAACTTTGAAAATTACTGTTTGAATATTTCTTCTTTCATCTGAATCAGCTTCTTCAATATATAAGATATCTTTAGAAGGATCCAAGTAGAATGAAGATAAGAATGTTACATAATTAGTGATTTTCCTATAAACAATATCAAATCTATAATCATCATAGGCTTGTAAAACTTCTTTTATGAGTTCATTATTTTTCACCATGACATATTGATCAACATCGTTTAACTCAGAAAAAGATCTCTTATTTTTCTTATCATCATAATCAAAAAGATTACCTAATAAAAATTTCATTGTATTACGAATTTTACGATATGATTCTGAAACTTGTTTGATTAGGTCATTAGATAGTCTAACATCTGCTTGATAATCTACACTAGCAACCCAAAGTCTTAGTATGTCAGAGCCTAATGTGTTGGCAATCTTATTTGGATCAACAACATTCCCCATAGATTTAGACATTTTCTTTCCTTCTCCATCTAAAACAAAACCATGAGAAACCAATGATTTATATGGCGATTTTCCTGTTGTTGCAACACCAGTAATCAAACTAGAGTTGAACCATCCACGGTATTGGTCAGATCCTTCTATATAGATATCAGCTGGATAACCATAACCTCTTTCTAACATACCACCGTGGTGTGAAGAACCTGAGTCAAACCATACATCCATAATATCAGTTTCTTTTTTAAAGATACCGTTAGGTGAGTCTGGATGAGTATAACCTGGTGGTAATAATTCATCAATTTCTTTTGTATACCATGCATTAGAACCTTCTTTTTCCACGATTTTAGAAAAATGGTCAATAACTACTGGATCTAATACTGCAGTATTGTTTTCTGTATAGAAAGCAGGGATTGGCACACCCCAAGTTCTTTGACGTGAAATACACCAAGAACCACGATCTTTTATCATATTAGACAATCTTACGCTACCCCAATTAGGATACCATTTGATGGTTTGAATTTCTTTTAAAATATCATCTTTAATAATATCAATTGAAGCAAACCATTGAGGTGTTGCTCTAAATATTACAGGTTTCTTTGTACGCCAGTCATGTGGGTATGAATGGGTCATATCAAACTTACCTAATAAAACTTTTTCTTCAAATAAAGCTTGAATAATTTCTTCATTTGCTTTGTCTACGTACATACCAGCAAATCTTTCACCAGCTTCTTTAGTCATCAAACCTTGCTCATCAACAGGACAATATACTTCTAGATTATATTTTTGGCCTACAACAAAATCCTCTTCACCATGTCCTGGTGCAGTATGTACAAGTCCTGTACCATCTTCAGTTGTAACATGGTCTCCTAGTATAATAGGCGATGTGCGGTCATACAAAGGATGCTTATAAGTCATGCCCTCTAATTCCCAACCAAAAATATTTTGAATTTTTGTTACTTGTCGCCAGTCAAGTAAGTCTTGTAAAGCTTCTAGACGTTCTCTTCCAACTAAATAATGCTTTCCATTTGTTTTGATCAATGTATATTCAATTTCAGATCCAACAGCAATTGCTAAGTTGGCAGGAATTGTCCATGGAGTCGTTGTCCAAATAACAAATTGTGTATTTTTAGGTAACTTATTCATTGTATCAACAGCTTCCATAGCAATATAAATTGATGGTGATACAATATCTTTGTATTCAATTTCAGCCTCAGCTAAAGCAGTCTCACTTGAAGGAGACCAATACACTGGTTTTAAGCCTTTATAAATAAGACCTTTTTTCACCATTTGATTAAAAACACGATATTGTGCAGCTTCGTATTCTTTATCTAAAGTAACATATGGCTTATCCCATTCACCAAGAATACCTAAACGTTTAAATTGATCTTTTTGGATATCAATTTGTTCTAACGCATATTCTTTACATAAATTTCTAAAGTCTGCCAAATCCATTTCTTTACGATTAACTTTCTTACTTTTAGATAAAGCATTCTCAATTGGAAGACCATGTGTATCCCATCCTGGTAAATAAGGAGCTTTAAATCCATTCATGTTTTTATAACGAATGATAAAGTCTTTTAAAATTTTATTTAATGCATGTCCTGCATGAATAGAACCATTTGCATAGGGTGGGCCATCATGTAAAAAGAATTGTTCTTTATCTTTATTTTTATCTAAAACCTCTTGATAAAGATTATTCTCTTCCCACTCTTCTTGAATATTTGGCTCTTTTTTTCCTAAATTTCCTCGCATAGGAAAATCTGTTTTCGGAATTAATAAAGTATCCTTAAAATCTTTCTTTTCCATAATATATCTCCTCCTAGATTAAAAAAACGCCCCTAACAAAGGACGTTTAAACGCGGTACCACCTTAATTCTAGTTCTCACTAGCACTCAATACCCATTAACGCTGGTCACGTGATTAACTACTCATTTCATTAATCAAACTCCTAGGTGATAAAAGGTCCTATGCTTGTTTTCAGCAATTACAAGCTCTCTGTGGATTAAACCTTTCTTGTCCTCATCATCGTTTATATTCTTAATAAATTATATCAAATTTTAGGGTTTTTGCAAGTAAAAGATTAAACAAACAACACTCTTTCAATCATCATCAATAAAAATTGAAATAATAAAAGTCCCAACATTGGTGTGAAATCAATATTACCTAACACAAACCATCCTCTAAATATTCCTAAATATGGATCAACAATTCTTCTTAATATTAAGTAAAATCTTGAGTTAACCAAGGGCGTCCAAGATAATATAATGTATACTATCATAACGTAGAAATATAATCGTAAAAATAAGTAAGCATAATATAAAAATAATTCTACCATTATGAGTCCTTTCTATACTCATCCACAAATCTTCTTAAGGTTGGACCCAAAAGATCACTTTTTTGTGCCATCAAGTATATTTTATCTTGTATTTTAACAATTTCTCCATCACAAGCATACAAAACTCCCGATAAAAAAATCAAAACTTCATTTGCTTCTGAAATTAAAGCATCAGTAAAATTTAAAACAATAGGTTCTCTGTGCATAATAAGTTCAGCATACTTATAAATACTTTTATTATCATTCACCTTAAGAAAAGTGATATCATCAAATTCAATATCCGTTGGTGTTATTTTATCTTTTTTACTAAATAGTCCCATACTTAATCCTCCTCATATAAGTAGCTACCAATCCTCAAATGAGTAGAACCCATTTCTATGGCTATTTTATAGTCGTTTGACATGCCCATTGATAACTTATGATTTTTTGAAAAACGTTGGTCAAATTCAACTTTTAAATCTAATAATACTTGAAATTGTTCTCTTATGATAGATTCATCACTAGTATGTTCTGTCATACCCATAAAACCAACTATATCTATTTTATCATAATCTTTCATATTATTATAGAATTCAAACACATTTTCTTTTCTTAATCCATACTTATTATCATCATTAGATATATTAACTTCAATAAAGCATGGTAAGGGTTTATCTCGACGTTTTTGAATTTCATTGGCTAATGACATCCGATCCAAAGAATGAAGAAAATCAATATTATTAATTATTTTCTTTACTTTTTTTGATTGTAAATGTCCAATAAAATGCCATTTTATATCTTCTTCATGATACATTTGAAGTTTATCTAACAATACTTCTACTCTGTTTTCACCAAAGTCATTGATTCCTTGATCAAGTAATGAAGTGATTTCATCTTCACCTACATATTTTGTTACAGCAATTAATATTTGATGATCGATCATTGATTTAATTTTATTTAAATGATTAATATTTAACACAATAAACCCCTCAATCTCTTTTTCTGCTTAAAAAAGACATCACGCTTGAAAACAGAATAACATAGACACCCAGTAATATTTCAACAAAAGGATTGTCTAAAACAAATGCAATTAGAGCCAATACAATCAACAAATTTATAAAAGAGACTATTATTGCAAATAATCTATTTCTAAGCACTTCTACTCACCTTTTTTCTAAGTTCATTAATCCCTCTTTGAGTTTGATTGGCAAACTTCAAAGGAGTAATAGATATGTAACCATGATTAACTGCATGTAAATCAGTTTCTTCTGTAAAGTTTTCATCTAGAAAATGTCTTTTAGTAACATAATAGCCATCTTCTTCAACATAGAAGTGTCTAGTCGGTCTAAAACCTAGATCAGTAATCACTATTCCCTTTGATTTTTTAAAATCTTTTGAAACAAAATTAACATTTAATAAATAATCTTTCGATAATAAATCTTGATCAAATATATAAGATAAAACCTTATCTAAATCTTTTTTTGCTTGATCTAAATGATTATAATCAGCTGATAAGGCAATGCTTGGAATTTTAAACTTCAAAGCCTCCATACAAGCACCTACTGTTCCAGAATAAACAGTATCTGCTCCCAAATTAAAACCTGAGTTTACTCCTGAAATCACAACATCAGGTCTTATATTTAATCCGTGTAGCGCTAACGAAACACTATCTGCTGGTGTTCCCTCAACAGAATAAATTTTGTCTTCATGTTGATGTGCTTTTACTTTAGTCCAAAATACTCTTGAAACAGATGCCCCAGACATATGTTTATGTGGTGCAACTAAATAGACATCTCCATATTTTTGTAGTGCATTATATAAAAATTGAATACCTTCTGCCTTATAACCATCATCATTAGTAAGTAATATTTTCATTAGAGTCTAATCCTATTCTTCAACTTTTTATTTTCTTTATAAAGCAATAAAACTCTTCCAATTTTATAAACTACCATAATTCCATTTTCTTCTATTTTCTCAATAATATCTTGTGGCGAATCCGGGCAGTTTTTAAGAATTGACACTCTACCAACCTCGTGTTTTTTTAAGTTAGTTATAATATTATCAATCACTTGTTGGGTAATACCTGATTGCCCAATTTGAAACATAATATCTTTATCATTTGCTAATTTTCTTAGCATTGCTTTTTGTTTTCCTTTAAATTCCATCTTTTTTTTAGCTTATTTAATAAGCTTCTCCTTTCATTTGTCTAATTATTAAAACATAGGTAATAGAATACTTAAGCCTATGGTGTAATAAATACTTAAAGTAATAATATCTGATATGGTTGTTATAAACGGTCCAGATGCTACAGCAGGATCAATTCGAAAACGATTCATTATCATAGGAATGACGCTGCCTAATGTAGTTGAGATCAAAAGCGCAATAAATATAGCTCCTGATGTAGTCAAAGCAAAAATATAATCCAATCTAACTAATTGGCCGGTTCCCGTATAGTTGGTAAGTATGATCATAGCAAAAACGACAACTCCAATTAAAATACCTTGCAAAATTCCAGTCTTCATTTCTCTAAAAATCATTCTTTTTAGAACTTTCTTTTCTATATCTTCATTTTTTGATAAATATCTAATTGTAACAGCTAAACTCTGTGTACCTGTATTTCCTGCCATATCTAATATCAATGGGAGAAACACAGCTAATTTAGCAGCTAATAAGGGACCATTATTTGATAAGTGACCATCAAAAAACGATAAAATAATAGACGTAAACATAGATAATAGTAATAAAATACTTAACCATGGTAACCTTGTTCTAACTGATTTAAAAACACTTGAAGAGTCTAGTCCGCTTTCAAAATCTGATAATCCGGCAAATTTTGTATAATCTTCTTCCTCTTCTAAGGCAACAATATCCATTAAGTCATCATGGGTCACAACGCCCAGCATATGTCCATCTTCATCGATAATTGGAATGGAAGACTCTCTAGTTTCGTTCATTAATTTCGCAACATATTCAACATCGTCATCTAGATAAACCTTTGGAAATCTGGATTCCATAATATCCTTTATAGATTCATCTGCTCTAGCAGTTATTAAGTTTTTTAATTTAATATAGCCGGCTAATTTTTGATTTAAACTTATATAAACTATTGAAATATAATCAAAGTTATGTGCATGACTAGTAACATATTTCATTGCTTCTTTAACTGAATATGAGATATCTATATATAAAAAACTATCATTTAGATATGAACCAATTTCATTTGGAGCGTATTTTAAAACTTCAATGATTCTTTCACGCTTATTTAGAGGTATTAGATTTAAAATATCTATACTTTCTGATTTTAAGTTTCTTATAAAATCCACACTTAAATCTAAATCCATTTCTGAAATAATTTTAGCTAAAAGATCAGTATCAAATAACTTATATAAATCTTTAAACTCATTTTCATTCAAATATTCAAATATTTGTGCAGCAAAATCATATGAAATATGATTAAAAAGATTTTTTATAAGGTCATTATCTAACTCTAATATTGCTCGTGATAGATCATATGGATGATATTGATTCAATAAATCTTTTATGTCCTGAATATTAGCGTTATTACTAATTAACGTGACTATCTCACTTTGATAATCCATTTTATTTCCTTCCATCATATCACTCCTTAACTTAACCCGCTAATTAAAGCTGTGGTCAATCCGAAATATATTAATAAGGAAATAATATCATTAATGGTAGTTATAAAGGGTCCTGATGCAACTGCTGGATCAACTTTAATTGCATTGATTAATAAAGGAACTATACTTCCAGCCATAGTAGCAACTACTAAAGATAAAGAAATGGATAAAGAAATTACAAAAGCAAAATTTAATCCATCTTGAAATCCTGTTCCTCTAATATAATTAAATAATAATACAAGAACAAATAAACCAATACCAACAATGATACCATTTATGATACCTGTTAACAATTCTTTTGATAGGTGTTTAATAATTTGATTCTTTTCTTTAAGTTGGTTTGTCGCGAAAAGCCGAATAATCACACCCAATCCCTGAGTACTAGAATTACCAGCCATATTCAATATCAAAGGCATAAAGACAGCTAAAGTAGTTAAAGTTTGTAACTCTTCTTCATAACCAGAAATGATTGATGAAGTAATCAAATTGACAAATAAAAGAATAATTAGCCAGGGCAAACGTTTTTTTAATGATGAAAAAACTGTTTCATCAGCAGTAATTTCTACATCTGTTAAACCTGCTAAACTCGCATAATCTGCGCTAGATTCTTCTTTCATTGCATCAACTGTATCATCAAAGGAAATAATACCAATCAAATTTTGATCAGTATTAACGACTGGTAATAACTGAAAATCGTAGTTTTTCATCATATCAATAGCTTCTTCAACATTAGTTGTTGGATATAGATATACAAGATTTGTATTCATAAAATCTTTTATTAATGCTGCTTTTTCATTTCCCATATTGATAAGTTCTTTCAAAGATAAAGTTCCTACTAAATGATTATAATCATCAACAACATATATATTATGAATATATTCAACATTAGGCGCTTGGTCTACCACTGATTTAATTGCCTTTTTAACAGTCATTTGATTATGAATTGAGACAAAATTATTATTCATAATAGAACCAACCATATCATCATCAAAGTGAAGATATGACTTTATAATTTTACGTTTTGAGCTAGCAATTAATGATAAATAACTCACTTGTTTATCTTTATCTTCAATAAAATCAATAATATCAACTAAATCATCAGTTTCAAAGAGATCTATAACTTGGATGAGTGTTTGTATATTTAATCGCTCAAATACATTAAATGCTTCTTCAGGGGATAGTGTTTCAATAGCTTCTGTTAGCTTTACTAAAGGTAATGCTTGATATAATTTATTAAATAAATCATCATCAAGATTAATCAAAACTTTAGCAAGTTCATAATGATGATATTCATCTAATAGAAGAGAAACATCTTTTAGATGATTGTTTTCTTCTAATATTTTAATAATATTATTTTGAATATTATCAACAATTTCAGCCATATTAAACCACCCCTTTCTACTAATAAAATTTTATCATTAAATGACCTAAAATACAATGAATATAGGTTATCAAACATTATACATTAAAAAAAAGACTGGAAAACCAGTCTTAATCTTTAAAAGAATTTTTAAGCCAAGATGGAACATTAATTTCATCATCTTCATTATCTTTTTTATCTTTTGTTTTTTCAATTACTTGCTTCTTTTGTTTTTTAGCTCTTTTTCTTCTTTTCTTTGGTGTCTCAAATGTTTCTTCTGCAACTTCTTCGACTTTTTCTTCTTTCTTTTCTATTTTATTATCTTTATTAAAAATAGGATCATCGCTAAAACCAGTTGCAATAACAGTAACAACTAATTCATCACCTAAATCAGAGTTAATTGCTGAACCATAAATGACATTAATTTCAGTAGTTGAGCTTTTATGAATTTCTTCAACAACTTCATTCATTTCATACAATGAAGCTTGAAAGTTAGATGTAATATTAACAATAGCATCAGTAGCGCCATTAATAGATGTTTCTAATAAAGGCGATCTTATGGCTTCACGCGCTGCCTCTACTGCTCTATTTGGTCCTTCTGCAACGCCAATACCCATTAAAGCTGTTCCTTTATCCTTCATCACAGTTTTCACATCTGCAAAGTCAACATTTACAACTCCAGGTATAGCAATAATTTCAGTAATACCTTGAACACCTTGTCTTAAAACCTTATCAGCTTCTCTAAAAGCATCTAAGTATGAAGTGTTTCTATCAACAACATAGAAAAGTTTATCATTAGGTATCACGATAAGTGTATCAACATAAGGTTTAAGTGCTTCTAAACCTTCTAATGCAACAGTCATTCTGCGTTTGCCTTCAAAACCAAAAGGTTTTGTTACTATACCAATGGTTAAGCATCCCATTTCTCTAGCAATTCTAGCAACAACGGGTGCAGCTCCTGTTCCAGTTCCACCACCCATGCCTGCAGTGATAAAAACCATATCTGTTTCAGCTAAAAACTCTCTGATTTCATCTTCAGATTCTTCAGCTGCTTGTCTACCAACATCAGGGTTAGCTCCAGCACCTAATCCTCTAGTAAGATTTTTTCCTAATTGAAGTCTAATATCTGCTTTAGATAGTTTTAGAACCTGTGCATCAGTATTCATCGCAACAAATTCTACCCCTTGTACTTCATTCTCTATCATACGATTAACGGCAGATCCGCCGCCACCACCAACACCAATAACTTTAATATTCGGTTTTTGATTAAATTTATCATCCATATTAAACATGAGTTACCTCCAAAATACTAATTCCATATTATCACAAAAAATTCGGTTAATAAACATATTATTTAATATTATACTTATTTTCTATAATATTTCTTGAAAAACTCATCCTTAAACGAACTTAATCTGTCTTCTTTGATGGCTTCTCTTATTTGTTTCATTAGATTTTTCAAAAAATACAAGTTATGGTATGTAACTAAGCGTTGCCCTAAAAACTCTTTAGCCTTAAATAAGTGTCTTAGATAACTTCTCGAATAGGTTTTACAAACCTTACAATCACACTCATTATCTAAAGGTGCTTTGTCAAGTTCATAAGTCTTGTTTTTAATGACAACTTTCCCATTAGATGTCATAGCCGTCCCATGTCTTGCAATTCTAGTTGGTAAAACACAATCAAACATATCAACACCATTCATGACACCGATAATAATATCATCAGGTGATCCAACACCCATTAAATATCTAGGCTTATCTTTAGGCATCTTATTTTTTAAGAATTCTAAAACTTCATACATTTCCTCTTTAGTTTCCCCAACGCTTAAACCACCTATAGAGTATCCAGGAAAGTCCAATTTTGTTAATTCTTCTATAGCATATTGTCTTAAATCCTTATGCGGTCCACCTTGAACGATTCCAAATAAAGCTTGTGTTTCCGGGTTTTTATGAGCATCTTTTCCTCTTTTAGCCCATCTAATGGTTCTTTCAACAGACTTTTTATGATAATCATAATCAGAGTTGAATGGCGGACACTCATCAAATGACATGATGATATCTGCCCCAAGATTATTTTGAATATCAATACTTTTTTCAGGAGACATCTTTAAAATTGAACCGTTTAAATGATGTCTAAAAGTAACACCTTCTTCATTAATTTTTCTCATTTCAGATAATGAAAAAACCTGATAACCCCCTGAATCAGTAAGTAATGCATGATCCCATTTCATAAAACCACGAATTCCTCCGTGATCTTTCACTATATCATCACCAGGTTGTAACCATAGATGATATGTATTTCCTAAAATTAAACCATCACTCACTTCTTCAATTTCTTTTGGTTCCAAAGTCTTTACAGTAGCTTGTGTACCTACTGGCATAAAAATAGGTGTTTCAAAACTACCATGCGGAGTATGTAAAACACCATATCTAGCACCAGTTTTTTTATCCTCGTGGATCAACTCGTACTTAATTGCCATTATAAAATTATTCCGTATTGTTCTCCAGTAATACCAACTGCATTACCTTCATCAGTATCAATATGCATAGCTGACTCAAAGTCGTCTCTAACTCTAATAACTACGTCATCAAGAATTGTTGAACGTTGGTCTGTATTAATTTTTACAGCAACAATTTCTTTATCTTTTAAATTAAATTTCGCTGCATCTTCTGGTGTAATATGAATATGTCTTTTTGCAACGATAACACCTTGTGTAATCTCTACTTCGCCTTTTGGTCCAACTAGTTTAGCTGGTGCAGAACCTTCTATATCTCCTGATTCTCTAATTGGAGCATTGACTCCTATTGAACGGGCATCAGTTAAAGAAATTTCCACTTGTGTTTCTTTTCTTACTGGTCCTAAAATCGATACTCTAGGTAATTCTCTTTTTGGACCCACTAATTTTACTTTTTCTTCAGCAGCAAATTGACCAGGCTGAGATAATTCTTTTTTAACTGTTAATTCATAACCTTTTCCAAATAAAATATCTAAATGTTCTCTAGACAAATGACAATGTCTAGCTGAAACTTCTACTAAAATCTTTTTTTCCATAATATCCTCCTCACAATCAATACTATTCTACTAAATTTTCATCGTTTTGGCAAACAATTCTTGTTATTTTACTGATATTTGTTATAATTAAATATCGTAAAACGCAGTTCGAAAAATCCTGCGAAAAAAAACTAGGAGGAAACATATGCCAAACGAAATTATTTGGATTATTTTTGCATTAGTTAATTTCACATTCTTTTTACTAAGTTATAAATTTTTTGGGAGAATGGGAATATATTTATGGATTGTATTAGCAACTATACTAGCAAATATACAAGTTTTAGCTCTTGTTGATTTATTTTCTATTGAAGCTAATTTAGGTAATATTCTTTATGGAACTATATTTTTAGGTACAGATGTTCTTAATGAAATATACGGAAAAAAAGAAGCAAAAAAAGCTGTTTTTATTGGTTTCTCAGTGATGTTTGTCACAGTAATTATCATGCAAATAGCTATTAGGTTTACGCCCCACCCTGAAGATTGGGCCATGCCATATCTAAAAGAAGTTTTTGGCTTTTTACCCATTGTATTTCTAGCTAGCATGAGTGCTTTTCTAGTATCACAACTTATTGATGTATATGTTTTCGCTAAAATCAAAGAAAAATTACCTAACAATAAATACTTATGGTTAAGAAATAATGGTTCAACGCTGATTTCGCAATTTATAGACACAATCATTTTTGTTCCTATAGCATTTGCTGCTACATTTACAACACCTATTCTATTTAACCTTGTTATATCAACATATATTGTCAAATTAATTGTTGCTTTACTTGATACACCGGTTATCTATATTGCAAAAAAAATTAACCCAATAGAAAACTAAAACACCTTTTCAGGTGTTTTTTTATTTTATAAGCATTGAATCTCCAAAAGAAAAGAATCGGTAGCGATGTTTAATCGCTTCTTCATAAGCATTAAAAATTATTTCTTTTGAAGCAAAAGCAGATACTAGCATCATTAATGTTGATTTAGGCAGATGAAAGTTTGTGATTAGAGCATCTATTGCTTGGTATTGAAAACCAGGATAAATAAATATATCTGTAAAGCCTGAATCTTCTTTAAAAGTATGATATTTTTTATAAACTGTCTCAAGTGTTCTCACAGATGTTGTTCCTACAGCAATGATTTTACTATTTCTTTTTTTTGCCTGATTTAATTTCAAGGCTGTTTCTTTTGAAAGTTGATAAAACTCACTGTGCATTTTATGATTTTTAACATCATCCACATTTACTGGTCTAAAAGTTCCTAAACCAACATGTAAAGTCAAATACTCTATATGAATACCCATTGCTTTAATATCATTCAATAATTCTTTAGTAAAATGCAAGCCCGCTGTTGGTGCTGCAGCAGAACCAACAACCTTTGAATATACGGTTTGATAACGCTCTTGATCTTCAAGTTTCTCGTGAATATATGGTGGTAATGGCATTTCACCAAGCTCATCTAAAATATCTTGTAAATCGCCATCATATATTAATTGAAAATGTCTAATGCCTTCATCTAAGACTTCAGTACACTTCACCTTAAGTTCACCATTTCCAAAACTAATGATTGTCCCTTTTTTTATACGCCTTGCAGGTTTAACTAATGCTTCCCATAAGTGATTTCCATATTGATTAAGTAACAAAACTTCAATATGAGCATTGGTTTCGGTTTTTACTCCATGTAATCTTGCGGGTAAAACTCTTGTATCATTTAAAACTAAAACATCATCTTTTTTCAAATAATCAATGATATGTGAAAATCGGTCATGTTTTAATTCTGTATTACTTCTATTGACCACCAACAACTTTGATTCACTTCTTTTTTCAAGCGGGGTTTGTGCAATTAATTCTTCTGGTAATTGGTAATTAAAATCTTCTGTTTTCATTAAAATAAAGCTCCTTGGTATGATTTCTTAAGATGTCTATAGGCTTTTTCAGTCACCACTCGACCTCTTGGTGTTCTACTTATAAAACCTTTTTGGATTAAGTACGGCTCATAAACATCTTCAAGTGTTGTAGGATCTTCAGAGATAGAAGTAGCAATGGTATCTAACCCTACTGGTCCTCCATTGTATTTTTCAATAATGCCAATTAAATATTCTCTATCCTTATTATCAAGGCCTAATTCATCTATTTTAAGCTTATTTAGAGCCATTTTAGTGATATCAAAGGTAATTAATCCATCTCCTAATATATCCGCAAAATCTCTAACTCGTCTAAAGAGTCTATTGACTATTCTTGGAGTACCTCTACTTCTTTTTGCTAATTCAACAATGGCCTTACTTTCAAATTCACATTCATAAATACTTGCAGTACGTTTACAAATCTTTTTCAATTCATCATCAGAATAAAACTCTAACTTATGAATGATTCCGAATCGATCTCTTAATGGACCTGTTAAATCACCAAAACGTGTTGTTGCACCAATTAAAGTAAAAGGTGATAAATCAACTCTTATAGATTTTGCTCCGGCATCTTTACCTACGACTATATCAATAACATAATCTTCCATAGAAGAATATAAAATTTCCTCAACTATTTTTGGTAAACGATGAATTTCATCAATAAATAAAACATCACCTGGTTCAAGAGATGTTAAAATCGCAGCTAAATCACCAGTTCTCTCAACTGTTGGTCCGCTCACAAACTTCATGTTTACATCCATCTCATTTGCTATAACTTGAGCTAATGTCGTTTTACCGAGTCCGGGAGGTCCATAAAGAAGAACATGATCTAGAGATTCATTTCTTTTTTTTGCTGCTTTAACAGCTATCTCAATCATTTCTTTAACATCTTTTTGCCCTATATATTCTTTAAAATATTGTGGTCTTAATGTGACATCAATCTCTTCATCAACAAGAAGGTCACTTGTAATTATTCTTTTATCCATAAACACCTCTCTAATATTATAACAATATATTGTAAAAATAACACCCTATTTTTCCTATATTATTGATTAATACCTATCTTTATATTATAATTAGAATATATAAGTCCATAAGGAGAGTTAAATGGCAAATACAGGCGATATTTTATTAAAATATATTAAAGAATATCCCAATTTTGAATCTCAGTCAAATAATCGTTTAAATGAACTTAAACGGTCTTTTTCTAATGTAAAAGATGATTATAATAAAAAAACAACGAAACTAATAGAAGAACTTCATAAAAATCAAGATATTTCATACAATCATTTCTCTTCACTTCATAGAAATTATCTTGAAAAAATTAATTTCATAAGAATGACCTATCAAAATATCAATAATGAATTTAACGAAGATGTATATAGACAACTAAAAGTTTTGGATGAGAAAGCAGAAAATGAGCACTTAATTTATGAGGATATTCTCGAACAATTTGAAATGAGAAAGCATGATGCTTTTGAAATATATTTAAAACTTACAAAAGAAAACAATGATTTAATCGATAAAGACATGAGTGTACATGCTGACTTTATCAAGAAAGAACAAAAAAAGCTAAATAAATTTAAAGAAAATTATGATGAATTAAATGCAAAGCTTAATAACAAATTAATGTGGACCATTGAAAAGTCTAAGAATTCAATAAATCAATTAGAAAACGACATTAACCAAATTGATAAAAATGATTTAATATCCTTGAATAAGAATATTATAAAATCACTTTCAGAAATGAGAGGGACTAGAAATGATATTAACGTCATGTTCAAAGATACTTCTTCTCTTTTACAAGATTATAAAGATGAAATATACAAAATCAGAAAATCAAAACAAAGACCTTATACAGATATCAATCAAAAACTCATACAAAAACTTGTAAGACAAATCAGAATAGCCAATGATAATAAGATTAAATATCAAAATATAATAAAAAAAGACTTGCAAGAATCAAAGGATAAAATTTATCCATTAATTATAAAAGCAGAAAAAGAAAGAAACAATGATCTCATTGAGAAATATATACTACAAACAGAAGCTTTAGAAAAAAAAGCTGATTTTTTAAATACAAAAATCGAAAAAATAACTAACTATAATATTTCAACCTACCAAAAAAGAATTAAAGAAATTAAAGTTGAAGCTTTTACCAGAAATGAAGAAATTAAATACACATATTCAGTTCCAATGAAGTTTATTGAAAATTCAATTAATATTTACTCTAATTACAACTTCTATTTTAATCAAGGTTTTAATGATTTAGATAAGCTTTTAACTGAATTAATATCTTTTTCACAAAAATTCAATGACATACGAGATCAAGAATTACTATCAAATAAAAAAGAGTTTTCTGATTATCAAAATAACTTATTAGCTAAAATAACTCAAGTCTCAGAAAAATTATCAGATTTGTTATTTAATATCGATGAAGTAGCCTTTAAAATTACAACATTAGAATCTAATTATAGATTAAAAATCGCCGAAATAAAAAAAGAAATGGTTAATGTTGATATTAAAGGTGATTATCTTAAATTTCTTGAGTCTTTAAATACTGATTATGAAATAGCAAATAACCAGTACAAGAACAGATTAAAGAAAATTAATATTCATAAATTGTATAAAGACAAGTTGCTAGAGATTTATAAAACTTCTACAGACTTAAATCATGAGTTAGACTTAGTTGATATTCATAGAAATTATAATGATAAATTGATAGAAATTGAGTCTGAATCACATCGTGAAATTTATTATAATCTTTCAAGTCAAACAGACAATTTTTATAATTATCAAACGACATTATCTGAAATATTTATGAAGATTATGAAAGAAAAATTAACACAATCAACAAAAGCTGTTAATTATCAATTAGCCAAAAATTATTTTTTGATTAAAGATAATAAAACTAATTCTCTAAAGAATGAAGAATTCAATCTCGTTTCTTTTATTAAAAAAATGCAAAAATTTATTAAAGCTAATCATAAAAACTCTAAATATATAGCTTCACTTTTAAGTGAAAAAGATCAATATTTTTCGCTTGAGAATTACTTTAAAGAATCTGAAGACAAATTATTATCACAAATACAATTTGTAGAAAATAAGAAAACCTCTTCTATTAATCGTGAAGTTAAACGTTCATACTTAAAACAAAAACAATTAATTAAATCTACTGAAGACCATATTAACTCACTCAAAGATCATTATAAATATTTACTTAATAGGTTAGAATTTAATAATGGTATTCCAGTAAAACGAGTTTTAGAAAAAAATAAATTCATCCATACTATGCATACGTTCACCATTGTATATTATGAGTTATTAAATTACCTATATCAGAACTCAGCTCATTCAAAAATTAATCAATTAAATAATTATTATGATGATTTTATCATTGAGTTTACTGAGAATTTTACTAGGATATACGATAAAATTGACCATTATAAAAAACAAAAGAAAGTTAATAAAGCACTTAAAGAATACCTAATATACACCATAGAAAAACTTGAAAAAGCATATTTATATATGGATAAAATGGTACAAAGCACTTTTGCATTGACACTTAATACTTTAGCTAAGCAACTCGCAATCGTACAAGTTAATATTAGAAATCATAAAACATATATAAACTATGAATACAAACTTTTAAAAAATAAATCACTTAGACTAAAAAATAAAATAAAATATCAAAAGAGATTAATTAATAAGTATACTACTGATATGAATGATTATTTTACTTCAAAAGTTATTAAAAAGAATAATCAATTTTTACTTAAAAACAAACAATACACAAAACTTTTTAAATATTTAGAAAAAGAAATCATAAAAATGATCACTTATAATGATAAAAAATTACCTAAATTGTTAAAAAATATTGATCATTCAATAGTTGATGATTATAAATTATTGTTAGATGACTACAAAATAACGAAAAAGATCATTCAAAAGCAAATTGATAAAATTAACTTCGATGCAAATGTAGAAATCCAATATAATAACTATATGATGGATGAACATAAAACGCAATTACAACAAACACGTCAACAGTTATTAAAACAATTAGATGTCTTACCTGCTGAAAAACAAACTAGATTATCTTCGGTTGAAGTTGATAATCAGAAAGCATTTAATAGACACTATGATATATTAGTGCAAAAATATGCCAAAATAGAAAAGGATAAGTTTATCAAAACACCTATTCTAGAGAAAAAAATAAAAATTCGAGAAGAAAAAATTTCTGAAGATTTCAATGTTTTATATAATAAACATAAAAAATTAGAAGATGAATATTTAAATCAATATATACATTTTAACAAAGATTTTACAGATCACCATAGAGCTTTTCGTAACAATAAGATACCTTCATCTTTAAGTTTTGATCTCGGACTTAATCAACCATTGAATGATTTGTTAAACACGCAATCATCCATGATTGATATCACAAAAACAATTCATAAAGAAACGTCTAATAAAACACAAACAAAAATTAATGAATTACACGAAGAAAAACTAAGTTCTGAAAAAAAACAAAGTAGGATTATTAATTCTTAATATGATAAGAGGTGGTGATTTAATGGATAAAGATAACTATAATACCAAGAATTATAAAGAAAAATATGATAAATCATCACAAGATGAGTTATCTTTTTTCGCAAATTTCCATCATAACATTGAAGAAACAATCCATTCAAATCGACAAATCACAATAAATAATTTAAATAGTATTCATGAATCTCTAAATTCAATAAGACAAAAAACCAAGCAAATGACAGATAAAATAATCAATCATGATGAAGATATGATTATTCAAAAACAAAAAGTAATCAGAAATGCTTTGGTTGATATTCACAAAAATAACGTAAGTATCTTAAACTTTGAAAGCGATAAAATCAAAGATCGAGTCTTTTCTATAGACTACTTACACAACCAACTGATAAATGAGAACTTAGATTATTATAAAACTTATAAGTTCTTCTTTGATTCAACTATTGATATTATCAATGACAATAATAGCTATTTAAAGAACAAGAATCAAACCATGAATTATGTAATTGAGAAACATTTTAAAGAAATAACTGATGAATTTAATAACATAGATCATAAGATTTCAGATATAGATGAAACAATAAAAAATCTCATATCTACTAAAAGTCATAAAGAAGATATTTTAGATGAATTTTTTGATATTGAGATTAAAAATTTAATTGAAAGCCAAATTAATTTTTCCACTAACGAAGATCCTTATTCAAGTGAAATCCAAAAGATGACTCATGAAAAAGAAAGACAATATAATCAATATTCTGAATTTTTACTTCACCAAGAAAATCGTTTAAAAAACCAATTAATTGAGGAAATAGAAACTAAATACAATGATTTATACCACAGAAAATATAAACTTAATCATAATCAATCTAAAGCAGAAAAATATGCTCACAAGAAAATCAAAACCCTTATTAGAGACAAGAAAAATATTTTATTTCAATTTAAAGAAAATAATTTAAATGCTTTATTAACTTTAGATAAGAGTTTGAAACTTTATTTGAATCTATATAAAACTGATCCGTTTTTAGCTCAACTATACTCAGACAAAGGCGCTAGCATTATTCATAAGGAAATTGAATTCACACGTCTTTATAAGATGAATAAGGCTCTTAAGTATCATATTTACTTTACCTATAAACTAGTACAATTAAATCATCAAATTAAAACATATGAGTATCAATTAGTCCATTTTATTGAATCAAAGTTTGCGAGTCAAGAACTTGATGTTTTAAATATCATTAAAGATATCCACTCATATTTACTAGACAGTCAAGCTCAGATCGATTCAGCAAAAGTGGTTTTAAAGCGTGACAAACAATATATTGTATTTTTAAATGAATTGATTAATGAATATGTTGATTATCATAGTAAAATCGAAAATTTAAACAGAAAATTTTTATCGGAATTTTCAAATCAACTTAATCAAAATGTTTATAAAAAATCCGACATAGACACAGAAATTATCAATGCTTCTTCTGATATTAGACTGGCGTTAAAAGAGAGTGAAGTAGAAACACTTCACTACAAAACTTTATTTGAACATGAAAAAAGAATGTTGTTAATCCAGCAAAAACGTATTGAATCTGAAACTGAGATAAATTATAAATTGATTTCAGAAACATACTTAAATCAAATGAGATTCGCAAAGGAACAAATTAAATTAGCTGATGATGACTTAAAAATGCGACTCACTAGCATAGTTCATAATATTGATAATGAGCGTATACATTTTTATGATATGATAACTCATGAAGTCAAGCTTAAAGAAGATGCATCCAATCATAATTTCTTTAAATACCAAAAAGATGTTTATGATATCATTCATGCAATCGAAAACACAAATGATCTTTCTTTGATTAAAAAATTAGAGAAAGAACTTAAGATAGTAAAAAATTCTTATCATCAAGAAATTAATCATATTATTTCTAAATACAGAAATAACGAAAAAATACAACTTTACCAAAAACGTTTAGATGAACTTGATATGTACTTAGAAGATTCTTATCATGCAGCAAGTGAAATCCATGATGAAACTATACGAGAAATGGATGAAATATACCGTTATTCACAAGCAAAATATCAAGAATTTATTGATAGTGTTGATAAGTCTGCACATCCTTTAGACGATTTTCTATACGAAAGTTTACAAAAAAGCAAAAAGAGACTTCACGAAAAATTAAAATATGCTGAAATTACATTGGATACTAAAATTGGTCATTTATTAGAAAATTATAAGACACTATATTTTAAATTAAAATACGAGGTTAATTCATCTGAAATTGTTAAACTTTTAGATGCATATCAAAAGGATAAGGAAGAGATAAAAAATACTTATCATCATCAGCTATCTAATATTAATGAAAAATATTTCATGACAATTGATAGTTTAAATAACCAAATTAGACATATTCAAGTTGACTATGAAGCATTAAAAAATAATGTTATTTCAGAAAAAAATTCTATCATAAAAAATAAAATTAATGAGATTAATCATAGTGATACTGTTTTTAATGAATTTATTAAAAAGACAAACAAAAAAAATAAAGAAACACTGAACAAATTATTAGAAACATATTTATCTAATATTGAGTTAAACTCACAATTTTATGATGAATTACAAAATGATTATTCACAATTAGTTGATTCATTTGGTGATTATATTAAGTATTCTAAGAAAACACCTAATATTAAAAAAGTGATTCATCACACGCTTAGATTACACAAAAAAGAAAAGAGAAGAAAACACAAACTTTTAAAGAAAGAAAAAAAACACTTTGATATATTTTAACTAAAAAGTAGCTCTCATATCATATGAGAGCTACTTTAATATAATTATTCTAGTTCACCTAACAGGCTTTTACCAATATCAGTTCCCTTTAAGCCAAAATTATCAGCTATAGTTTCACCTATATCTGCAAATGTATCACTTGTAGGCAAGAATTTTCCTTTTAATTTATGATTATACATAAATAATGGAACATATTCTCGAGTATGATCTGTACCATCATGTGTTGGATCATTTCCGTGGTCAGCTGTAACGATTAATAAATCGTCATCTGAGAGCTTTTGAATAAGATGACCTAGATCAGTATCAAACTCCTCCATTGCTTCTTTATAGCCTTGTGAATCTCTTCTATGTCCATATAAAGCATCAAAGTCAACCAAATTAGTAAAATTCAAACCAGTAAAGTCTTTATCCACTAACATCATCACTTTTTCCATACCATCATGATTTGATTTAATACCATAATGATCAGTAATACCAGAACCATTAAAGATATCTTTAATTTTCCCAACTGAAATAACATCAAGATTATTTTCTTCTAATACATTTAGGACAGTTTTTGAACTTGGTGATAAAGCATAATCATGTCTATTAGTTGTGCGTTTATAACCATCTTCTCTATTTCCAAGGTATGGTCTAGCAATAATTCTACCAACACGCCATTTTTCATCTAAGGTTAATTCTCTTACTTTTTCGCATATATCATAAAGTTCATCTAATGGAACAACTTCTTCATGCGCAGCGATTTGTAAAACGCTATCAGCACTTGTATATACAATTAAAGCTCCAGTATCTTCTTGTTCAGGCCCTAAATCTTTTATAATCTCAGTTCCTGACGCTGCAATATTACCAATAACCTTACGACCTGACAATTCTTCTATTTTATCAATTAATTCCTTAGGAAATCCAGTGTCTGTGAATGTTTTAAATGGTTTGACTGTTTTGATACCCATAATTTCCCAATGACCTGTCATAGTATCTTTTCCATTAGAAATCTCAGCCATTTTTGTTGTGTTCGCCTTAGGTTGATCAACAGGTGATACACCTAAAATATCAGTTAAATTTCCATATCCAAATGACTCAAGAATAGGTAAATGAACGCCACCAGTTGCTTTTGCTAAATTACCAATCGTATTAGCGCCCTCATCTCCAAATTTTTTAGCATCAGGCATTTCACCAACGCCAACTGAATCAATAACAATTAAAAATACTCGTTTAAATTTCATATTTATACCTCTTTCTTATTTGCACGCGGATGTGCATTATTATAAATTTTTGATAACTGTTTTTTTGAAACATGTGTATAATTTTCAGTTGTTAGGATATCTTCATGTCCTAACAATTCTTGGACAGTTCTTAAATCAGCGCCATTTTCAAGTAAATGAGTAGCGTAAGAATGTCTTAATGTATGCGGAGAAACAATTTTATTAATATTCGCTTGCTCAGCTAGTTTTTTAATTAACTTAAAAAAACCGACACGACTTAATGGATTTCCAAATTTAT
Organism: Mycoplasmatota bacterium; assembly: GCA_018622675.1. GTDB lineage: Bacteria > Bacillota_I > Bacilli_A > Izemoplasmatales > Hujiaoplasmataceae > Hujiaoplasma. Next base: position 737,457 of record CP076020.1, on the reverse strand, counting down.
TAACAAATAATATATCAGCTTTTTTTGCTTTCAATAAAGGTCTTGCTTCAACTATATATTTTTGTAATGCTTGAATGGCATTTTCATTTAATGGAATGATTCTTTCTTTGTTTCCTTTACCTAATACATTAACTAGGCCTTTATTTAAATGCAAATCACTAATACGCAAATCTAATAACTCACTAACTCTTAATCCCGAGCCATAGGCTAATTCAATCAATGCTTGATTTCTTAAAGCTAAAGGATCAGTGGATTGATAAGTTATATCAATGATTTGGTCGATTTCTTTAATATTTAAAACTGTAGGCAGGGACTTTTTAGTTTTGGGTTTTCTTATTTTTCTAGAAATATCTTTATCAACTATATTTTCACTTGTAAGGTACCTATGAAAAGAACGAATCGACGATAATTTTCGAGTGATTGTAGAATTTGAATTGTTTTTCCTAGCTAAACTTCTAGAAAAATTTTGAATATGTTCTTTATTTACTTGATTTAAATCTTTAAAGTGATAATTATCTTTAATAAATTGAATATAGGCTTTTAAATCTCTCTCATAAGAATTAATTGTATTTTTTGACAAGTTTTTGGTTATTTTTAAGTAGTACAAATACTCTTTTAAATATGTATCTAATATCATAATTCTATACAATATCTACAAAAACTTGATTCGAGAGATAAATACCTTCATTTGTAAATTTTAATCTAGAGTCTTCAATTTTAAGTAATCCTAATTCAATGTATTTATTCAATTGTGGATATAATTCAAAAACACCTATATTAAATTTTTTCTTATATGCATTTAAATCAATGCCATTTGTTTTTCTTAAACCAACCAATAAAGTTTCTAGCTTAGGATTAAAATCTTCAAGTTGATGCATTGTTAAACTTTTATCATTTATACCATCAAGATACACTGATATCTTGCTAGGATTAATCATTCTAGTGTAATTAAACTGAGAACTTGCATTAAGGCCAATTCCAAGATATTCCTCTAGATTCCAATATATCAAATTATGTTTTGATTCAAATCCTGGTTTACAATAATTTGAAAATTCATATTTTTGATAACCTAAGTCATTTAATTCAAGATCAATAATTTCACCAAATTCTCTTGCTAAATCTTCTGAAAAATCCTCTACTTTATGCTTATTTATCAAATAATTTAAGACGGTTTTATCTTCTAAAATCAAAGAATAATATGATATGTGATGTGGGTTAAACTTTTTTATATATAATAAATCATTGATAAGATCTTCTTTAGATTGTCCTGGAACTGCATAAAGAAAATCTAAATTAAAATTCATATCTGATTTTTTTAATATATCAACTGCGTCTTCTACGATTTCAATAGTATGTGTTCTTCCTAAAAACTTTAATATGTCTTCATTCATAGATTGAACACCCATTGAAACTCTTGTCACGTGATGTTTCTTTAAAATACCAATCCACTCTTCATTCACATCATTAGGATTTGCTTCTATGGTAAATTCTTTTATTTTTTTCATATCTACCATCAAAGATAATTCCTCTAAAAAAGCATCAATTAAGTCATTGTCAATTGATGATGGCGTTCCCCCACCAATATAGATGGTTTCAATATGTGTTAATAAATCACTATAATATTCCATTTCCTTAATTAACGCCCGCATATATTCCTTCTTTGTATGATCAGAAGTAACCATCTTACAAAAATCGCAATAGGTACATATTTGATCACAAAAAGGTATATGTATATATAACCCTTTTATCATACTATCACCATTATTATGTTAACATAATATGTTTAATTTTAAAAGCAAATAGTATCACTAATTCATTAAAAAAACGCCTTAAAAATTAAGGCGTTTTACTATTATTCATCTGATTCTAAAGACAAGACTGACATGAAGGCTTCTTGAGGAATTTCTACAGATCCTACACTCTTCATGCGTTTTTTACCTTTCTTTTGCTTTTCTAATAATTTTTTCTTTCTAGATATATCTCCACCATAACATTTAGACAATACATCTTTTCTTAATGCTTTAATGTTTGTTCTTGCGATAACTTTTGAGCCTATTGCAGCTTGAATAGGGATTTCAAACATATGTCTCGGGATGATGTCTTTTAATTTTTGACAGATTTTTAAGCCTCTTTCTCTTGAAAAGTCTTTATGAACTAAAAAGGCTAATGCATCTACTGGTTCGGAATTTAATAATATATCAATTTTGACTAAATCAGATTCCCTGAGATCAGCCAATTCATAGTCAAATGATGCATATCCTTTTGTACTTGACTTTAATCGATTAAAAAAGTCGTATACAATTTCAGATAGGGGCATCTCATAAACAATTTCAACACGTATATCTGATTGATATTTCATATCTTTAAATATCCCTCTTTTATACTGGCATATTTCCATTACATTACCAACAAAATCATTGGGTGTAATAATGGTGGCTATTACATAAGGTTCTTCTATTTTTTGAACCATTTGTCTATCAGGCATCTTTGCTGGATTATCAATCTCTATGACCTCACCATTCTCCAAGTAAACCAAATAATTCACTGAAGGTGCAGTGGTAATTAAATTTTGATTAAACTCTCTTTCAAGACGTTCTTGAAAAATTTCCATATGCAACATACCTAAAAAACCAACTCTGAAACCAAAGCCTAAAGCTGATGAAGTTTCAGGGGTAAACTTAAGTGAAGCATCACTTAATTTGATTTTTTCAATCGCATCTTTTAATGATAGATAATCATCTGCTTCTACTGGATAAACTCCAGAATAGACCATTGGTGTTAATTCTCTATAACCAGGTAACGGTTCTTTTGCTGGATGATTCACAAGTGTCACAGTGTCACCTACATGAACATTTTCAATATCCTTAATAGCAGCTGATATCCAGCCTACATCGCCTGCAGCTAAATATTCAACCGGCATTTCTTTTGGCGTATAAATACCTAATTGATTAACCTCATAAACAGAATTAGATGCCATCATTTTGATTTTATCACCTTTTTTAATAACTCCGTTTTTCACCATAACTAAAGGTATTACGCCTCGATATGAATCATAAAATGAATCAAAAATTAAAGCCTGAAGGGATTGATGAATATCTCCTTGTGGTGCCGGTATTCTTTTAACGATTGCTTCTAATACATTTTCTATCCCCATACCTGTTTTAGCAGAAACAGGAATACATTCATCTGGTGATATACCTAAAGTTTCTTCTAATGATTTCTTTACACCCTCTACATCAGCGCTATCTAAATCAATTTTATTTATCACGGGAATGATTTCAAGGTCATTATCAAGTGCCAAATAAACATTGGCTAATGTCTGAGCTTCAATGCCTTGTGTAGCATCAACAACTAAAATCGCACCATCGCATGCAGCCAGTGAACGAGACACTTCATAAGTAAAATCAACATGTCCTGGTGTATCTATCAAGTTAAGCATATATTCTACATTATCATTTGCTTTATACTTAATTTTAACACTATTTAATTTAATGGTAATCCCACGTTCTCGCTCTAAATCCATTGAATCTAATATTTGTTCTTTCATGTCTCTTTTTTCAACAGAATGTGTAGATTCTAGAATACGATCAGCTAAAGTTGATTTACCGTGGTCAATATGAGCAATAATTGAAAAATTTCTAATTTTGCTCTGTTCTCTTTTTTCTAACAACATATCTCTACCTCTAATTCTTTTAAAAAAAGCATATAACCGTTAAATTATATGCTTTTTAATATCAAGCCATCTATAAGCCATGTTCTGTCGCCATAAAAGCTGGCAATCATTTATCTACGGTTTCCCGTCAATTGTTTCAATTCATTTCTTGAACAATTGTGCCCCTACCAAAATTTGGGTTTCTAGCTTGTGGGGTTTACCCGTTTCACTCATAGATATTCTCTATGATTCGTCACTGTGGCACTTTATGAATACTAAGGCCTTTAACATCCTTTTCTTCGCCGTCACCCGAATGGGTGCCTAAACTTATTGTTTCGTTTAGCGCAAACACTACAAACATCTCAGTTTGTGCTAGCATGGACTTTCCTAACGCTAAAAGCGCTCGATTGCCCAATGGCTTGATTATTGATTATATCATTCTTTATCTTTTATATCATTTAATACTGCTTTTCTTGATAAGTCAACTCTACCTTTTTCATCAACTTTGATAACTTTAACCTCAATAATATCTCCAAGTTTTACAACATCTTCAACATTTTTTATGTGTTTATTATCAAGTTTTGAAATATGAACCAATCCATCTTGTCCTGGCCATAATTCTACAAAAGCACCGAATTTTTCAATTCTTGTAACCTTACCAGTATATTTCTCTCCAACTTCAACTTCACGTATGATATCTTCAATCAATTTCATTGCTTTATCAATAAAGTAAGTTTCTTCATGCATTAATATAATGCGGCCATCTTGTTCAATGTCAATTTTAACATCGTTACATTTTTCAATAATAGCAGAAATATTTTTGCCACCTGCACCAATAATATCTCTAATTTTATCAGGTGATACCTTCATTAACTTCACTTTTGGTGCATATACTGACAATTCTTTTTTCGGTTCAGCTATTGCAGATTTCATATTATCTAAAATTTGCATACGTGCATTTTTCGCTTGTGACAAAGACTCTTTAAAAATATCTCTTGTAATACCAGAAATTTTAATGTCCATTTGTAATGAACAAATTCCTTTATCTGTACCAGCTACTTTAAAGTCCATATCGCCAAAATGATCTTCTAAACCTTGGATATCGGTTAAGATTGTATACTTATCTCCATTCATAATAAGTCCCATAGCTATACCAGCAACAGGTGATTTAATTGGAACACCAGCAGCCATTAAAGCCATCGATCCTGCGCAAATTGTTGCTTGAGATGAAGAACCATTAGATTCTAAAATTTCAGACACAACACGAATTGCATAAGGGAATTCTTCTTCATCAGGTAGCACTTGTAGCAAGGCCCTCTCTCCTAAAGCACCATGTCCAATCTCTCTTCGTCCTGGGCCACCATAACGTCCTGTAGACCCAACTGAAAATTGTGGGAAATTATAATGTAACATAAAACGTTTATTTTCATCAACACTGATATCATCGATGATTTGAGATTCTCTTAAAGCCCCTAATGTAACTGTTGCTAGAGCTTGAGTTTGTCCTCTTGTAAACATTGATGAACCATGTGTTCTTGGTAAAACATCTATTTCTGATGTTAAATCTCTAAGTTCATCTGTCTTTCTTCCATCAGGTCTAACCTTATCTTCAGTAATTAAGCGTCTTACTTCTTTCACTTGTATTTCTTCTAATACAGCTTTAGCGTCTTTGATGTAAGCTTTAATATCAAATTTATCAATACCTTCACTTAAATACTTTTCTTCAATATTAGTTAAAACTTCATTTTCGATATTTTTGATTGTATCTTCTCTATCAAGTTTATCAGGGTTAGACACTGCTTTAGTAATTCTACCAGCTTCTAATTCATAGACTTGATCAATGATTTCTTGAGATGGTAGTTTTCGTTCAACTTCCATTCTTTCTTTGCCAATTTCATTAATGATTTCATCTTGAAAAGCACATAATTCTTTAATTTTTTCATGTGCAAACATAATAGCATCAAGCATAATGTCTTCATCAACTTCTTTGGCACCAGCTTCAACCATATTAATAGCATCTTTGGTTCCTGCAACAATTAAATCAATGTCTGATACTAATAATTGTTCAGGTGTTGGATTTAAAATGTATTCACCATCAATATATCCAACCATAACACCAGCTACTGGTCCATCAAATGGAACACCACCTAGTTTTAATGATAAAGAAGCACCAAATAAAGCAGTCATCTCTGGTGTTTTATTAGCATCAGCACTCATTACTGTGTTGATAACTTGTACTTCGTATCTAAAACCTTCACCAAATAAAGGTCTTAAAGGTCTATCTATAGCTCTTGAAATCAATGTTTCATGTTCTGTTGGACGACCTTCTCTTCTTAAAAAGCCTCCAGGGATTTTACCAGCAGAATATAATTTTTCTTGATAGACTACTAACAATGGAAAGAAATCCAAATTTGTTGGTTCTTTCCCAATGACTGATGCTGAAAGTACAGCTGTGTCGCCATATCTTACCATACAAGATCCTGTAGCTTGTTTAGCGAACTTACCGGTTTCTACAACCAAATCAGTTCCATAAAAATCTTTCTTAAATACTTTTTCCATTTATTTACCTCACTTCAATAATTTACATATATTCATTGATATATTATAACATACATTAACTATTTTTAAAAACATTAAAATAAACAATAAGCACCCAAAATAATGGGTGCTTAATCGCTATCTTCTTAATTTTAATCTTTTAATTAAATCAGCGTATCGATCAAGTGATTTTCCTTTAAGATAGTTTAATAAACTTCTACGTTTACCAACTTTCATTAAAAGTCCTCTTCTTGAATGATGATCATGTTTATGAATTTTTAAATGTTCAATAAGTATATTGATTTCTTCAGTTAACAATGCAACTTGTACTTCTGGAGAACCAGTATCTCCTTCTTTCACTTGAAATTCATCAACAATTTTCTTGATTTGATCTTTGTTTAAAGCCATAATATTTCCTCCTTAATTTCTATACTTACCTGAATCCGAATAAAACGTTGGAGTATCGATTAATTCAGATATAGGCGCGATTTATATATTATCATATATGCCTTTAAAAAGCAAGAACTATATATGCTAAATCATTTGATCTAACTTATGAATAATTTTATACAATAAATATGCTTTATGTTGGCTATAATCAATCATATGATTTTTTGCTTTGCGTCTACTTTCACCAACAAAATCATTATATAACCTAAATGTTTTATACTCATTTTTATCATCATGAATAGGAAGTTGATTCATTTCAGCCAAATCAAAAATTCCAGCTAAATTTTTCCTTAAATAAGAACCTGATAAACGATTATCATAAAAATTATAAGTGCTTAAATCCAAATCAGATTTTTTTAAACTTCTAAGATACTTAGCATCTATTTGCAAAATATCTAAAATATCTATCAGCCTCTTAGAAATCATGTCAAACTTAGTAGATAAAGTTGGGAAAACAATCTTAATACTTTCTATAACACTTAAAAGTTTGGGTTTATTATAAACTATAATACTTCCCTCATACTCTAATAAATGCTCGGCAAATCTATCTGCAAAAGCAGTTCTAGTATCCGTTCTTGTTTCCTTAAAACTATTTATGAAGTTTTTATCATTTATGGTTAGTGTGCAATCTTTATTTTGATAATATATTGAATATTGAAAACCTAGATTTTCAAAGGGTCTTTCTCCTTTAAACTTAGGAATAATGGTCGGCATTAAACTTAAGTCCAAATACGTTAAAGGATATTTTAACCTATCAAACATTAAAGACACTTTTTCTTTATTAACATATTGCACATCATTATCTAAGCAATATCTTTGCATCAGTCTATTTTTATGGGTAATCCAATCTAATGGTATATCTTGCATCTTAATATAGCCTTCATTCAATAACTCATAGGTGTCATGATGTAAAGTTGTATTCTTTAATGGTTCTTTAAAGCCTAAATGAGAATCAAAATAATCTAAAATTGAATTGGCTTTTGGTAAGTGCCCATAACAAAAATCAACAAACTTACATTGCATTTCCTTACCAATTAAACAAGCATTTCTTACAAGTTCACAAGGAGTGAAATCATTGAGTTCAATATGGTTAATCATCCTAAATAATGCTATTTCAATTTGATTATCTAGGTCATCTATATTGCTTAAATCAAATACATGATAGAGCATTTTATTAAAAGCTATTCCGTCATGAATATAATCTTCATTTAACATAACAACATACATATTAAATTGTTTTTTTGGATAAACATTTTTATATAGATATTGTAAAAAAGCGTACTTTAATATAATTTGTCCTGTCAATTCACTACGACTTTTCATTTTTTTGATTTTATCATCGTAATTTTCTGAGTTTTTTACATGTTTAACTAATTTATAGTAGCCTTCAGCATTTTTCTTAAAAAGTTGGTGTGTTTGATCAATTTGTTTATATTTCAAATTCAAAAAATGTTTAGATGATTCAGTGACCATAATATATATATCTTGATCATCAAAAATAAAATCAAAATTCTCTGATAAAGTAAAATCATGATGAAAATCGTATGTAAGATTAATGTCTTTTTCATATGACATATTTTCTTTATAATTTAATCCTAAAAATATATCTTTAAACTTGGATAAACTCTTATGATAGTAATCATCATTTTTATATGGATCCGTTTCTGCATTAGCATCATGTAATGCAGCAAATCGACGACACCTTATGTAATTAAATAATTTATTTGATGTGACAATCATATTAACACCCTGTCATAATGAATTTGATAAAGCCAAAAATTCCCTTTGCATTATATTATAAGCCTTTGAAAATGATGAATCATGACTATCAAGTAAATTCAAGGCATCTAAATACGGCATCCATTTTATTTCTATATCTAAATAATGTTCTTCTTCTGTTAAGTTTTGTTGAGCTTGTTGACTATCTTTAATTTTGCATAAAAAGAAATGGCTATTCCAAGTCGAATCTTCATAATATTCTTTAATTAAAACCGTAGGGTTTTCAATGATTACATCTAAGCCAGTTTCCTCTTTAACTTCTCTAACAACACAGTCTTCAGGAGATTCATTTTTTTCAATTCTACCTCCTGGCAACATGTAGTAATCTAATTTTTTTGAATATAATAATAAAACTTGATCTTCATCCTTAATAATGGCGCGTGAAGAATGATAACTATTCTTACTAATATCTTTTTTTGTTAATCCGTCTGCAAATACTTCTAAAATCATATAATCCTTCCTAACAATTTATAAGTTGGTTTTTGGAATACATCTACCATTAATCCTATAAACAATAAAACAATGATGGTTGTTTGACCAATAAAAAAGAAATCAGATTGATGGTGGAAGATAAATCCAAAAATAATTGTTAATATAAATGCTAATAGTTCACCTAATAATTTTGCTCTACCAAATGAAATTTTTAACCGATTTGATATAGCGAAAATAAACTGTTCCAATGCTGGTAAAGTATAACCACAATAAATAATAACATTTAAAGCTATAGAAATCAAAATCATAGCTAAAAATAAATACAAATAATTGATCAAAATATGATATCCAGCAACATTTGGTATAAATAATAATGATAGGTCAATTGAGAAGCCTATAATAGTTGATACCAATACTGGTACTATCATTTTTAAATCAGGTCTTTTCCAATTAATTAAGTATGCTAAAAAAATAAGCATCACTGATAAAATTGGTGATAAATAAGTGTATTGAATAGGAATACCTTCATAAAAGTTCCTTGACAAGGCATCCCATGGTGACATACCCAGACTCGTATTTTGAATGAGCGCAATACTCATCCCTAAAATCATTAATGCCATAGCGTAAATAATCGGTTTTGTAATTTTTTTCATGTTTTTCTCCATACAACAAAATGCTACCCATTTAGGATAGCAAATTGTAATTAGTCTAATAAAGCAATCTTAATAACATCGTCTAATTTCTTAGCAAAATGTATTTTAAGTTTATCTTGTACTTCTTTTGGAATATCTTCAACATCCTTTTCATTACCTTCTGGAATAATAATTTCTTTTAACCCAGAACGGCTTGCAGCAATGGCTTTTTCTTTCAATCCACCGATTGGTAATACCCGTCCATTTAAAGTAATTTCACCAGTCATACCGACAAAACGGTTAACTTTTTTATTAGCTAAAACTGAAATTAAAGCAGTTGCAATCGTTACTCCGGCAGATGGGCCATCTTTTGGAATAGCACCTTCTGGAACATGGATATGAAAATCATTTTTTTCTAATATTTCAGGATCAATATTTAATTTCTTTTGATTAGATTTAACAAATGACAAAGCAGCCATGGCAGATTCTTTCATAACATCACCTAAATTACCCGTAGATACAAGATTATTCTTTCCAGGATAATAAGTGGCCTCAACTTCTAAAGTGTCTCCTCCGGCCATTGTATAAGCTAAACCAGTAACCACACCTATCATATTACTTGATGGTATTTGATTATTCTTAAATAATTTTTTTCCTAAATATTTATGCACATTATTTAATGTTACAGCAACGGATTCTTTTTTCTTAATCAGTATTTCTTTGATTGCCTTTCTAACAACTGTTCCAATTAATCTTTCCAATTGTCTTACACCAGCTTCACGTGTATATTCTCTAATAATTGTTTTGATGGCAGAGTCAGTGATACTAAACTTATCACTATCTAAGCCATGACCTTTGATTTGTTTTTCAATCAAAAAGTTTTTAGCTATATGGAATTTTTCAATTTCAGTATAAGAACTGACATCAATAACTTCCATACGATCTCTTAATGGGGCAGGAATATTTTGTAGATAGTTTGCCGTTGTAATAAACATTACTTTTGAAAGATCATAATCTTCTTCTACATAATGATCACTAAAGAATTTGTTTTGTTCAGGATCCAATACTTCTAATAAAGCAGATGAAGGATCGTCTTTTTGATTCTGTGTTAATTTATCAATTTCATCAATTAAGAAAACAGGATTTGTAACTCCAGATTTAATCATACCATTCATGATTCTACCTGGTAAAGCTCCTACATAAGTTCTCCTATGCCCTCTAATTTCAGCCTCATCATGAACTCCACCTAGTGAAGTTTTAACAAACTTACGATTCAATGCATTAGCAATAGACTTAGCAAGCGAAGTTTTACCTACACCTGGAGGCCCTGCCAAACAAAGAATAGTTTGTGGATTTTTTCCAGTTAACATTTTAACTGATAGATACTCTATAATACGATCTTTCACTTTTTTCAGGCCATAGTGAGAAGCCTCAAGTTTATCGATCGCAACATTGATATCTTTTTCGTCTTCTGTTTCTTTAGACCATGGAATAGATATAAGAGTTTCAATATAGGTTCTAGCAACATTTGATTCATTTGAATTAGGTGCTAAATATTCATATCTCTTTAATTCTTTTAAGGCTTTTTCTTTAACTTTTTTAGGCATATTTGACTCGTTAATTTCTTTTAAGAACTTGTCATAATCGCTTTGCTTAGAATCGCCTAATTCTTCTTGAATAGCACGCATTTTTTGTCTTAAATAGTATTCTTTTTGATTTTGATCAGAAGATTTTCTAACATTTTCGTTAATTCTATTTTCAATTGCTTGTAATCTTTTTTGTTTTTCAATATCTTCTAACAACATTTGAATTCTTCTATTAACAGACAATTCTTTTAAATACTTTACTCTTTCATTTTCGTTAATATTTAATTCAGATGCTACCAAATCAGACAAACTAGATGAAGTTACACCTTCTTTTAGTGCATTTAAAACTTTCTTTTGGTCTCTAAATAAGAACTTTGCGTTTTCCACAACTTCCTTAGATAATATTTTCGAAGAAACCTGTTGTTCATCCATATCATCAGCTTTGGTTAATAAAGATGTAAACTCAATCTCGTAATAAGGACTGCTAATCATTAAGTCGTCTAATTTAACTCTTGTAATAGGTGTGAATTTAATTTTATAATTGCCATTAGGCAACTTAATTTTAACTGCTATTTTAGCTAAAATACCTACATCTATAAAGTCACCAAACTCTGGTTTTTCAATCCTAGGATTTTGTTGGAAAACCAACAATACATGTCCATCTCTATTTTCTTCTGCTTCATGGATGGCTTCTTTTGTGAATTCTCTTCCTACTTCTACGCGTATATCTGATATAGGTAAGAAAATGATTCCTCTTACTGCAATAACTGGTAATTGATCTGAGAATATTTCATTTGGATTATACATTTCGTCACCTCTTTAATTAATAATCTTCAAAGTATATTTTACCATAATAATAGAAAAAACCCTAATATTTTAATCTCAAAAGTCTCAGGGTTTTTCATTGTAATCGTTATAAATTAGTAATTATTTTTCTTCTTTTTTTGCTTCTTCTTTTTCTTCTACATCTGCATTTTCAACTAAGAAATCAATGGTTTTTCCAAATAAAATTTCAGATTCAATCGCAGATTGTGGAACAGCTTGTTTAATTTGCTCCATTGAAACATTTTGTGACTTGTATTGTTCAAGTAATTCATCATATTTAGCATTGATGTCTTCTTCTTTAACTTCAAAGTCTTCAGCTTTTCCTATTTGTACAATAACTAGTTGTTGTCCAATATTTTTTTCTGCTTGGCCTTTAAGTTCATCTTTAAATTGTTCAACTGTTTTACCCATGTATTGTAAATAAGTATTAAAGTCTAAACCATATTGCTTGATTTGACTTTCTTGTTGTTGAAGCATACGATTTGTTTCTTCTTCAATCATCTCTTCAGGAATGTCAAAGTTTGCATTTTCAACAGCTTTTTCAATAACTGTTTGTTTTACATGGTTTTGATTTTGCGTTTCTTTTGCAGCTTCAAGTTCTTTTCTAATATGTTCCTTGTAGTCATCCATAGTTTCAACGTTTTCGATATCTAAGTCTTTGACAAAATCTTCATTGAATTCTGGAACTTGTCTTTCTTTAATTTCATGAAGCTTAACTGCAAAAACAGCTTCTTTTCCAGCTAAAGATTCTTGTTGGTAATCTTCAGGGAAAGTTACTTTTACATCTTTTTCCTCTTCGGCTTTCATTCCAATCATTTGATCTTCAAAGCCAGGAATAAATTGACCTGAACCAATTTCTAATTCATAGTTCTCTGCAGTTCCACCTTCGAATTTTTCACCATCAACTGATCCAGAAAAGTCAAATACAGCTGTGTTTCCTTTTTCAAGTGTACCTTCTTCTTTCAATACCATTTCAGCATTTTCTTCTAATTTGCGATTGATTTCAGCTTCCACTTCAGAATCGCTAGCTTTAGCTGGTACTAAACTTACTTTTAAACCTTTGTAATCACCAAGTTCAACTTCTGGTCTTATAGCTACAGTTACACCATAAGTGAAATCTTCACCACGTGTGATCGCGTTAGGATCTAAATCGATTTTAGGTTGAGCCACAACGTCGATATTATTATCAACAACAGCATTATAATAAGTATCTTGTAATACATATTGAATTGCTTCGTTATACAAAGATTCAATACCATATTTGTTTTCAAATACTTTTCTAGGCGCTTTACCTTTTCTAAAACCTTTAATTTCTACTTTTTCATTTTCAATCTTAAATGCATGATCTAAACCTTCTTCAAATTTCTCTGATGAAACATTTACATCAAATTGCACCTTTGATCCTTTTACTTTTTCAATTTTTAATGACATAGTTTTTATACCCCCGTGTCGTCTATTTTTTCACTTTTCAAATTATAACAAAAATATACACATAAAGCAAATAATTCAATTAAAAAATTTTGTTAAATATACCTTTCAATCGACTAGGTAATTTTTTCATTGATTCTGCAATTACTCTAGGTAATAATATAACTGCTTCTCCAAAAGCAATTTTTCTAATTTGTTTTCTATCTAAACCTTTTAAATCCATGAATAAATAGTTCCGACATATAATTCCAACACGCAAGGATAAAAGCGCATTTCCTAACCCTTGAGCGAAAGATCCTGTTATTGTTTTCACTAGAGGCATCTCTTGTAAAGCATTTATTGTCGAAGAAGGAAAAACCTCAGAAAAATCCATATCTTCTAGGTTTTCAGCGATAATAGCTGTAGATAATACATTCAAAGATAATCTGCCCAAGCTCATGTAGCTTGGTCTAAAACCACATTTTTGTACTAAAGCCTTAATTAATTTTAAATTAATCGTTATAACAGCTAATGCATCTAACCTTCCGTTTTGTGATATTGCAGTTGATAAATAAACTGTTTCAGCGTGTTCAATGATCATTTTATTTAATTCTTTTTTTATGGTTTTATCAAAAATCTCAGATAAAGTTCCTTTCAAAAGTATACTATCATTCATGCTTTCTTCTAACATTTCTTTTTCTTCATTACTTAGGTAATCTTCTTTTAAAAGATTTTTTGATACTTTTTTATACATCCGATAATTTTTCTTTGCATTTTGCTCATCAGTAAATAAATGGTCCATAGAAAAACTTGGTGAAAAAATAACGATTAAAAGCGGCCTTACAAACAAAATTAAAAACAATAATCCTGATAGTCCATAAAAAGCATATTCTACATAAGGATGAACAGAAGAAATTCTATCCCCTAAATTTAAAACTGCAGATAGTATGATCATGATTAAAAAAAATACTGAGGCAATACCTATAAAAACCCAAAAAGATTTTCCTAATTTTTTCATAAACTTCTCCTCGACAAAATACGTTTTGCTCGTTCAACATCCTTATTAATTTGTTTGATTAGAGCTTCTTTATTTGAATACCTAATTTCATCACGCATAAATTCAATAAATTCAATAGATATCATTTGCCCATATAAATCTCTATTAAGATCAAAAATATAGGCTTCTAAACTTATAGATTGATCTTTAAAAGTTGGTTTCTTCCCAACATTTGTAACACCATAATAAGATTGATTACCTATCACAATTTTAGTTAAATAAACACCTAGTTTAGGTAAATAATAATTAGTGAAATCTATATTAGCAGTTGGAAACCCTAATTTTTTTCCCATGCCCATGCCATGAATAACTTCACCTTTAATTTGATAATTCCTACCTAAAAGATAATTGGCTAAATCCATTTCACCTTCATCTAAATATTTTCTTATAATTGTCGAGCCGATTTTATCGGCTTGATAAGTAATTTCTGGCAAAATTGTTGTTTCAAATTCTTTATATTTCAATAGGTCATCTACTGTTCCTAAGCTTCTAAATCCATATGTAAAATCAAAGCCTACGACTATATGAGACATATCGATTAAATATTGTCTTATAAAATCATCAGGACTTAAGCTAATAAATTCTTTTGAAACTTTAAAGACATATAATACATCAACATCAAATTCTTTTAATAAAGCTTTTTTATCTTCAATGGAAGTTAAATAATAAAATGGTTTGTTATTTAAATACTTACCTATACTTTGATCAAAAGTAAAAACAAATAATGGCTTATTTGTTTCTTTTTTAATTAATTGTCCTTTTTTAATGAGTTCTTGATGAGCAATATGTAGACCATCAAAAAAACCTAAACACGCAATTCCACCTTTGCTTTTTATGTGATCTTGATAATCTAAATACTCAACCCTTAACACCATTTCACCGACATCCTCATAACGTCTTTTTCCTCATCGTAGTAATATATAGCTAAAACTTGTCCTTCGCTAGAATAAATAATAGTATCTGTTTTCTTTTTAAATAATGAAAACTCTAAAAACCGACCGTTTTCTATATAAGATTTAGCTCTTTCATCAACCACTAGTTTTTGCATGGTTAAAAATTGGAAAGGTTCTTTAAGTTTAACATCTCCTTTTTTTAGTTCTTCAATGGTATAGGCATCTTGTATATGAAATTTTTCAATGCTTGTTCTACGTAGTTCACCTAAAGCTCCAACTAAACCAAGTTTTTTCCCAAGATCCCTGGCAATACCTCTTATATATGTCCCTTTAGATACTTTTAAAGTCACTTTAAACCTAAAATCAGAGCCCTTTTCTAAAACCTCAAAACCATCAATGTCATAAACATTGATTTCTCGTGGTTCAATATGATTAACTTCAATATCCCTTCTAGCAAGTTCATAAAGTTTTAAACCATTCATTTTTATGGCCGAAAATTTTGGTGGTGTTTGCATAGACTTTCCTTTAAAAGACATAAGTGCATCATATACATCTTTTTCTTTTAAAGAACTCGCATCTATATCTTCAAGAATTTTTCCAGTTAAATCATCAGAGTCAGTTGCTTTACCAATGACTATTTCAGCTTCATATGTTTTGGTATTTTCAGAAAAGAACTTAACCAACTTAGTTGCTTTATTTACACATAAAACTAAGACTCCAGTAGCATTAGGGTCTAAAGTTCCTATATGGCCTATACGTCTTGTTTTTAGTGCCTTCCTTGCAACATCAACTACATCGTGTGAAGTCATACTTTTTGGTTTATCAATAATTAATACACCATTTTCTATTTGACTCATCTTTTACATCTCCTCGATTTTTTTACTTAAAATATATTACTGTAACTCCATTTCCACCCTCAGATTCTCCACCTGTGCGAAAATTCTTTATTTGTGGATTTTTCTTTGCATATTTTTCAACACCCTTTTTCAAGGCCATTGTTCCTATACCATGAATAATATATGCAAACTCTAAATTATTTAATAAACAATCATCAACAAATTTATCTAGTTCTTCCATAGCTTCTAAATACCTTTTACCATGTAAGTCTAATTCTATTTTAACATTTTTAATAGGTTTAGGGGTGGTTTTATACTGGATTTTTTCTTTTTTGGGTTTTCCAATGTATTCCAGTTCCTTTTCTTTAGCAGTCACTGTTAATACACCCATTTGTACTTCAAACTCATGATTTTTAAGTTTCTTATTGACAATACCATTTCTTTGATAGGTCAGTACTTTCACTTGATCTCCAACTTTAATTTTTTTATCTGTTGATTTTTGATAAGTTGGTTGAGTTTTAATAACATTTTTACTTCGATGTTTAATATCAGCAAGCTTGTGTTCCTTAAAACTAGCTTGCGATTTTAACTCATCTAGTTCTTCAATTAATTGTTCTACCTCTTTTAAAGCTTCTTTTTGTTTAATTAAATTATCTTTTTCATATTGCGCTATCAATCGATTATGCTCTTGAATTTGCTTTTCTTTATCTGCTTTCAATCTAAGTTCTTGATTTTCTAATGATTGAATCTTATCATGATAATCATTGATTTGATCTTCTAAATGGATACTTTGTTTTTCAAGTTTTTGAATCAACTTAGTAACATCTGTATCAAAACTTATTGAAACTTTTTCTGCATCAAGACATATAGATTCATCCAATCCTAATCTTCTAGCGATTGATATAGCGTTGGATTGGCCAGGAACTCCAACTTTTAGTTTATATGTGGGTTTAAGACTTTCAATATCAAATTCAACAGATGCATTGATAATATCATCTTGATTATATGCATAAGTTTTTAACTCAGGATAATGTGTTGTCACCATTGAATATATACTTTTTCTTCTAATATAATCCATGATTGAAATCGCCAAAGAAGCTCCCTCTTTAGGATCAGTACCAGAACCAATTTCATCTAACAAAACTAATGAATGATCTTCTAAAGCATTTAGTATACGAATGATATTTCCAATATGTGATGAAAAAGTGGATAGTGATTGTTCAATAGATTGTTCATCGCCAATATCTGAAAAAATATTTGCAAAAATCATTGTTTCTGATTGTTCATTTACAGGAATAAGCATACCTGATTGAACCATGATAGATAATAAACCTAGTGTTTTTAATGCGACTGTCTTACCACCTGTATTAGGTCCAGTAATGATAATATGATGATAATCTCTAAAAATGATATTATTACCAACAACTTCTTTTGGATCAATAAGTGGATGTCTTGCGTTGATTAATTTGATTTTGTTACCTATTGTAGGTCTAGTCATATTATAATCACAAGCAAACTTAGCTTTTGAAAAAACAATATCTAAATAAGTAAATATATTTAGATTGTTAGTTAAATCCTCTACATGTTCAGTCACATATACAGTTAATTCTCTTAATATTCTCTCGATTTCAGCTTCTTCTTCAAGCATTAAGTTTTGTAACTCATTATTCAATGTAAAACATGCCATCGGTTCAATAAAGACAGTTTCTTTACTTGCTGATTGATCATGAATCATCCCTTTAAAACTGTTTTTAAACTCAGATTTAACAGGCAAAACTAATCGATTATTTCTAATAGTTATAATACTATCTGTTAATTTATTTGCTTCACTTTTCAAAAGTGATGCCATCTTCTGGTCAATTTTATCTTCAGTTGTTTTCATTTGATTTCTGAGTCTAGATAATTTTGAGGATGCATTGTCATAGATATCTCCTTTATTATCAATAACAGAATCAATTTGTTTTTTTAAAGATGATAAATTAACAATACCATGATAATATGATTCTAAAGCACTATAATCTATATCTAAATTTTGGATTTTCTTTATATATTGATCAGTTCGCGCTATAGCTTCTTGATGAGAAACTATCTTCATAAATTCATCGATGCTTAAAACTGATTGAATTCTCGCTTTTTTTATAACTGATCTAATATCTAAAACACCTGTTAAAGGTGTGCGATCAAGTCGTAAAATCATAATTTTTGCTTGTTCAACTTCTAACAAGTTTTTTTCTATTGTCTCTTTATGATTTATTGGCTGAATATTTAAAACATCTTCATGACCTATGTCAGTCCCTGTATATGAAGACAATATTTCTTTAATTTTATCAAATTCGAGTTTTTTTATATCTGCAATCATATTCACTCTCCGTATCTTCTATTTTACCACATTATGTGATAAAATAAAAAGAGGAGTTGAGACAATGAAGACTGTTTTAGAAATCAGTGATAAATATTTAGAAAAACTAATAAATTACTATAAATCATGTGAGGTAAAACCCAATACTCCACATATTAAGAATTTGTTTAAAACCGATGAATTTACCATTAGTGTATATACATCTAATAAGGTTTTATTTCAAGGTGAAGACGCAGAGAAAGAATATCAAAAATGGGTTAAAGTAACTGGTATTCAACCAACTATCCCTAAACCAATTAACCAAACTGCTTATATGAATGAATATTATAAAAAAAACGCTATTGGATCAGATGAAGTCGGAACAGGTGATTTTTTTGGCCCTATTGTCGTTACAGCTGCATTAGTCGGCCCCAAAAACTATCCATTTTTAAAAGAGTATAATATCCAAGACAGTAAAAATATTAATGACCAAATCATTCTACAGATTGCTCCAATATTAATCAAAAACATACCACATCATACTATTATTTTACATAACGAAAAATTTAACGATTTAACAAAAAATGGTTATAACTTAAATAAGATAAAAGCATATCTTCATAATCACGCAATCAAAAAATTAATGACTAAAGATAAGAATTTTAATACTATTATCATTGATCAATTCTGCAGTGAAGATAATTATTTCAAGTATCTCAAAGAACAAGAAGTTGTTAAGAATGTTGAATTAATCGAAAAAGCCGAATCAATACATCAATCCGTTGCAGTTGCAGCTATTATTGCTAGATATACCTTTCTAGTTGAAATGGATAAATTGAGTGAAGATATTAAAATCACTTTACCTAAAGGAGCATCCGCTTCAGTAGATGCTATTGGTAAGTTAATCCATTTAAAGTATGGTGATGATATATTTTATCGCATCGCTAAAATAAATTTTAAAAATATGCAAAAAATAAAAGGTTAACAAGTGTTAACCTCTTTTTTTGTCTATAAATTTTTGAAATTCATTGGGCAATGTTGAATCAAACTCCATCCATTCTTTAGTTCTTGGATGTGTAAAACCAATAATTTTTGCATGGAGATATTGACCAAAATCGTCTATTTTATCTCCATATAATTCATCATTAACAAGTGGATGACTAATGTATTTCATATGTACTCGGATTTGATGTGTTCTTCCAGTTTCTAAAATACATTTTATAAGGGTCATATCATTAAATACTTCAATCACTTCAAAATGAGTTACTGCATTTTTACCGCCAGAAGTTACACTCATTCTTAATCTGTTATTTGGATCTCGTCCAATTGGAGCATTAATTTTTCCACGTTTATTTTTTATCACACCATGAACTAGAGCAATGTATTCTCTTTTAGTATCCTTAGATTGTAATTCATTAGCTAATCTTTCGTGAGCATAATTATTTTTAGCAACCATTAGTAGGCCACTTGTATCCTTATCAAGGCGGTGAACAATTCCTGGCCTTAAGTGTCCATTAATATTAGATAATGATTCTAGATGAAACATCAAGGCATTTACTAAAGTGTCTTTATAATGTCCTGGGGCTGGATGTACAACCATCCCAGACGGTTTATTGACCACTAACAAATCATCATCTTCATATACTATTTCTAAGGGTATATCTACAGGAATAATCTCTTTTGAATCTAATTCCGTTTCAAATATTTCAATAATATCATCTGCTTTTAGCTTATAGGATGATTTTGTTGATTTCCCATTAACAAAGATATAATCTTCATCAATTAAAGATTGTATAGTTGATCTTGAGATATCTTTTAATTCGGTAGATAAAAACTTATCAACTCTTACGCTATTACTTTTTTTATCAAATATAATCTTTTTTACATCTTCACTCATGTTCTTTTTTCCTTTTACTTTCTAAAAAAAATACATCGACAAATAATATAGCTAAACCGACATTTAAATACACATCTGCAAAGTTAAAAATATAAGTCCATAAATCTCCTAATCCTTTAAAATCAATAAAATCTATCACACCATGGTCTGGTTGAAATAATCGATCAATCGCATTTCCTAAAGTTCCCGCTATCAACAAACTAAGTGCTAAGGCGTACCATCGAGTTCTTTTATCTTCAAAATCATTTTTGAAAAACAAAACGCCAAAAACAGTGACAGCAATCACTGCAAAAGCTGTTAACATAAATGTATGTGTAGCAGTAGCACCTTGAAAAAAGCCAAAAACTAAGCCAAGATTTCTTACATATGTTATATGTAAAAAATTCTCTATAATGCTGTAATTCACTTCATAAGTCGCTACTAAAAATTTTGTTATTTGATCAAGAGCTAATAAGCCAATCATCAGTCCTATCCACTTTTTCATATGTCCTCCTAAATTTGCATCATTGGAATAAAGACACAAATAAATAATATACCAATTATGAGAATGATGACACTATAAATCATTAATAGTTTAATAAATAAATGATTTAAGTTTATTGAAATATCATTCTTTTTAGCTAGCAATGCTTTTTTCCACATCAATAATTGTAACATAGATATACCTAAAGCAACAAGCATTATTAAAACAACCCAAAGATTAAGAAGATAATAGTACATGGTGATTATTTGTCCAAAGATTAAAATTGTGGGTATAGTAATCAGTAATGAATAAAAAATACTAGCGAATAATCCATCAAGTATCTCATCGATTCCTAATTCTTTTTTTAATATTATCCAGGAATTAAACCATTTTTCCATTTTATTCAATCCCTTCTAGATATTCAATTGCATCTTCAATAGTTGAAACAGGAATTAACCAACCCTCAGGGTCTATCCCAAACTCTTCACAGGCTGCCAAAGCCTCTAAATAATTATGAGATGAATACCTTTCATCAATATCAGGTATGAAGAAAAGATCTACTTCATTAATATATGCAGTAGCAATTTTCTGCTTAATACCTCCAACATAACCAACACTTCCATCATATCTTATGGTACCTGTTCCAGCAATTTTCAAACCATGAGTAATGTCGTCTTTTATTAAGTGATTATAAATGGATAGAGTTTGTAATAAGCCTCCAGAAGGTCCACCAATATTCGAATCTTTTTCAAAGAATTTAGGGTATATCTCTTGTTCATCAACGAGAATATATTCAGTTAAAATTAATTCATTATTAGTGATATCTTCTCTTGAGAGAAGTGCTTGATATTCTCTTTCTTCATTCTTAAAAGTAAAAATATATTCTTCGTTTTCTAACATATAATCTTCTAAGTCGTTAAAATCAGTGACATGAGTATCGTTCTCACCAATCATCGAAATAAATTCATCTCCCAAACCAACTGCATCATAATTTGATAAATCCTCAGATTTACCTGTTATCAATACAACATGATATGTTGAAGATTCATTAAATATAATATCACTGTTATTTTCACTGGCTAAAGAATAGGCAACGATAACGGCAGCATCTACACTCGTTAATTTTTGAAGATAAGAAATTTCTCTATTTTCCTGATCTGTATAGTGTCGATAATATTCAGGTAAAATGATAACTTCATTATATTTAGAGAAGTCATTAATCACAAACTGAAAAAAAGTTGGTTTTTTAAAAGAAATAATATAAGTTGATGAAATTGAACCATCGATATCATCAACTTCATAATCAATATCTATCACTGATTCAACTTCAGTAATACCACCTGGAGCATAAATTAGATAATCAATCCGATACACTAACAAAAACATTAAAATAAGATAGGGAATAATTAAGATTCTTATTGTTGGCCATAAAATCTTACTTAACTCTTTCATACGAAATCCTTAAATCATATTTATCTAGTTTCTTATATTGAACTTTAGCAAGATCAAATAATTTTTTTGATGCTTTTGTCATGTCTAAATCAGGATATTTATCTTCTAAATATATAACCTCTTTAATGCCTGATTGTATGATTAACTTGGCACATTCGTTACAGGGAAATAAAGTAACATAAATGCGTGACCCTAATAAATCAGTGCTCGAGTTTAAAATAGCATTTGCTTCAGCGTGGACAACATATGCATACTTTGTATCTAAAAACTCGCCTTCTCTTTTCCATGACAACACATCATCAGAGCATCCAATTGGAAAACCGTTATATCCTATACCAACGATATGATTTCTTTGATTAACAATACAAGCTCCAACTTGCGATGTATCATCTTTTGATCGTTTAGATGATAAATCGGCAACGCCCATAAAATACTCGTCCCAGTGAATATAATCATTTCTTTTCATAACAATACCTCTTTATTATCTTTTTATGACTTTGTCTTTATTTTTTAACTATAAACTTTTGAATATTATAAACTTTATTTAAATTAATATGGCAATATCCATTCGGATTCTTTTCAAGATAATTTTGATGATAATCTTCAGCTAATGAAAAATCTTTAACTAATTTTACACTCGTTACAATTTCATCTTCATATTGATCTCTAATTCCATCAATATAAGTATTGACATCATCAATATCTTGATCATTATAACAATAAATCCCTGTGCGATAAGATTGTCCTATATCATTCCCTTGTCTATTCACCAATGTTGGATCAATAATATTGAAATAATGGTCCAAAATTAATGTCAAACTGATTTCTTCTTCATCATATTCTAGATATAATGCTTCAGCATGACCACTACCATTTAATACATCTTGATAAGAAGGATTGTCCATCATACCATCTATATATCCAACTTCAGTCTTTTTTACACCATTGACTAAATCAAAGTATGCTTGGACACCCCAAAAGCATCCACCTGCTAACACAATTTTTTTCATTTTTCATTTTCTCTTTCTATCATATAATTTATGGCATAGGAAGCCATCATTAATCCAGCTGTACTTGGACAAAAGGCTGTCGAACCAAGTATTTGATTATCTATTACACTTGCTGGTTTTTCCTCTGAATATACAACAGGAATATCTAAAGGCAAACCAATATCTCTAATTTTTCTTCGCATGACTTTTGCTAAAGGGCAGACACTTGTTTTTTTAAGTGTAGATATTTTAATCATTTCTGGATGAAATTTATTGGCAAAACCCATGGCTAACATGATAGGTATATTCATATGATAACAAGCTTTAGCTAATTCTACTTTTGCAAAAACATCATCAATACAATCTAAAACAAAATCAGGTCTAATTTCAAGCATGCTATTGACATTCTCTTGACTTACTTTTTCTGTTATAGAAGTAATATTAATGTTTGGATTTATATCTTTAGCTCTTTTTAAGAATACATCAGTTTTTTTATGACCAATTGTAGAATCTAAAGCAATTAATTGTCTATTAATATTGGTAATATCAACTGAATCATAGTCAACAACAATTAATTGGCCTATGCCACTTCTTACAAGAGCTTCAGCAGCAAATGAACCGACGCCTCCTAAACCAAAAACCATCATTGTCTTATTTTTTAAAAGTTCTATTCCATTTTTTGATACTAAATTTTCTAATCTATTAAAACGCATATGCACTCCTAGAAATAAAGGCCGCAAAGGCAGCCGTCATTTTCTTTTTATATAATCAAATTTAAAATATTTTTTACTTAAAAAACCAAGCAATATCAAAGTTATAACAACTATTAAAACCAAAATATTAGCTATATAATCTCTATTTCCATCTAGGTAGTCAAACAAAACAACAAAGCCAAGAATGGCAAAAGCACTTACAAAAATTAAATATAAAAATTCTCCACGATAATGTGCTTTTACTTCTCTTTTGAGTTTGTCTTTTTTTATAAATAAAAATAAACTACCAAACAAGGTCAATAATCCATTCACACTTAAAATAATAAGTATATATCTTCTAGGTTCTACCACTTGATCAACATCAAATGTATATGAGAATACTAAAACTAAGGGTAGAAAGCAAATCATTGTCCAATAAAACATAATGGAAGAAACTTCATAATGAGAATATATCTTTTCTCTTCTTAATTTCATCATGTTCCCTTTGCTTCAGATAAATTATGTTCATTCTTTTCTTTACGTAAATCTCTGTAAAATTGGTAAAAGACTCTAATAGAAGCCGCAATTGGGGAAGCAAATATAACACCAATAGCTCCAAACAATGATCCAAAGAATAGAATTGACATAATAATTAATATAGGGTGTATGGATAATTGATGAGACATAATTAATGGTTGGAATATATTACCTTCTATAAACTGCAATACAAAGTTAACCATAATGACAAGTAATGGTCCTGGTCCACTTGTTGCTAGCATTGAATATATAATCGGAGGTAGTGCTGCAATAATTAATCCAAAATATGGAATAATATTTGTAATTCCAGCAAGTAATCCAAAAACAAAATAATATTTTAAGCCTATTAATTTATAAACAATGGTTGCTACAGAACCTAAGGCAATCATAAGCATTAATTGGCCCCTTAAATATGCGCCCACAGTTTCATTCAATCTAGTTGTTAATTTAGAAACATTCTTTTCGTGTCTTTTAGGTATGATTCCTCTTATATGATCACCTATTAACTCATAATCATATAAGTAATACAATAATAATATTGGTAAAAGAGCAACACTTGTTATCAACGGCAATATCCAATGACTAATTCCAGCTATTAAACCAGGAACAAATGACTCCAAAGTATCTTCTATAACATTAGATTCAATAAGATATGCAGCAATTTGATCATAAATATCTTGACCAAATATAAAATCTGTTCTCAAATCAGTTGTTACATAATCGATAATATTTTGAAAATCATTTTCAAAGAAACTTTGAATTTCATTGGCAACCAAAGGTATCAAAAAATAAAATGCTGCAAAAATTAAGGCTACAGTGAAAACAAAAACTAAGCCTAATGAAAACCCTCTTGGTCCTATGCCCTTTTTTTCTAAATACCGAATGAGTGGAAATAATATTAATGCAAAAATATATGCGATTCCAATGGGTATAATAACAGCTCTAATCGCAGAAAAAATCCATTGCCAAAAACCACTAAATTGCATAGCAATAAATAAAACACCCATGCTCAACAAAATAATGACTAAATATTTTATCATTCTATTAAGTTTTTCATCACTTATTTTCTTTTTATCCATAGCCACATCCTGAAATAATTATAACATATTTTGATTTTAAAAAAACTAAATTATAAAATTAACATCCATCACAAGATCCACAACCACCTGAACAACCATTACCCTGTAAATGTTTTAGAATATACTGGTATATTTCTTCAATTTTCACAGACTCTTGTTCTCCGCTTTGCGCATCTTTTATATTAATCATTCCTGCTTTAGCTTCTTTATCCCCATATATGAGGTAGAATCTTGCATTTAATCTATCTGCTTGCTTAAATTGTGCCTTTAAACTTCTATTAAGAAAATCATAATCAACTAAAACTCCTGACATTCTTAAATCATTAATGATTTTTAATCCACCATTAGTAAAAATATTATCCAAACTGATAAAATAAGCATGGATTTCAGATTTCGATTCAAGTACATTTGAATTTTCTAAAGCCAGTAGCAATCGCTCTGCACCAAATGCAAATCCAACTGCAGGCGTATCTGGGCCATCTAATTCTTCAATTAAATGATTATATCTTCCACCACCTACAATGGTTGATTGTGATCCCATAGAATCAGATTGACTTTGAATTTCAAAAACAGTATGAGTGTAATAATCTAAACCGCGTACTAAATTTCCATCGATTTCAAAATCAAGATCAAGAGCTTCCAAGCCTTGAATGACATGATCAAAATGATATCTAGCAGAACCTGATAAATAATCAATAGGTTTTGGCGCATTTATAATGACAGGGTTCATTTGATCAACTTTACAGTCTAATACCCTTAATGGATTTTCTGATTGACGTCTTTGACAATCTTGGCATAAATGATCTATTTTACTACTTAAATATTCTTTTAATACTTGTGTATAATTATCTTTGGATTCTTTATCACCAAGTGAGTTAACTTTAACAACAACATCTTTAATACCTAATGCTTTTAAATATGTGATGGCAAAGTTAATAACTTCTACATCAACTAAAGGTGACGCTGAACCAATAATTTCAGCACCAAATTGATGAAACTGTCTTTGCCGTCCTTTTTGTGGTCTTTCATATCTAAACATTGGACCAAAATAATATAATTTTTGAGGTTGAGATGGATCAGCATATAATTTATTCTCTATAACAGCTCTAGCTATAGGTGCTGTGCCCTCAGGTCTTAAAGTATTTGAGCGATTTCCCCTATCTTGAAAATCATAAGTTTCTTTTTTTACAATGTCGCTACTTTCACCTACAGATCGATGGAAAAGCTCTGAAGCTTCAAAAATAGGTGTTCTTATTTCTTTAAAATTAAAAATATTTGCGACTTTACGCATGACATCTTCAATTTTTTGCCACTTTTCAGCTTCTTCAGGTAATATATCATATGTGCCTTTAATTCTTCTTATCATAGCAATTCCTTTCTAAAAAAAATCGTCCTAAAAAGGACGATATTTATTTTTATCCAAAATAATCGTCACTCACACTATCAGCTACATAATCCACTAAATCTTGAACATTTTTCATTTCTGTTGCAGCTTCATCAGTGATGGTGATTAAAAATTCACTTTCAAGTTGATTAAATAATTCTAAAGCGTCTAATGAATCTGCTCCAAAATCTTCTGCTAAACCAGCATCTAATTTAACTACTTCTGGTTTAACTCCTAATTCTTGAACAATCATTTCTTTTATCTTATTAAATACTTTTTCTTTTTTTTCCATATTGTATTGCCCTCCATTAATTTTTATATAAATATTATATTCGATTTAAGACTACTAGTCAAATAATCTTGTTAGTCTGTATCAATTATTATTGTCACCGGTCCATCATTCACTAAAGATACTTTCATATCTTCTCCAAACAGGCCTTCTTTGACATTTAAACCCTGATTAATTAATTCCTTATTAAAAGATTCATACAATTCCTTTGCTAAAGCATATGGCATTGCATCAGAAAAACCAGGTCTATTTTGTTTTTTAGTATCCCCATAAAGAGTAAATTGTGAAATAGATAGTATTTCACCTTGAACTTGATGAATATTTAAATTCATTAATCCTTTTTCATCAGAAAATATTCTTAGCTTAGCAATTTTTTTTGCCACATATGCTATATCTTTATAATTATCGTTTTTATGTAAACCAACTAATAATAGAAATCCGTGATTAATTTGGCTAATAACAGTTTTTTTTACTGTCACACTAGCTTTTTCTACTCTTTGAACGATGACTTTCATGTGCCCATCCTCTCAATTGAGTAAACACCCTTTACTTTTTGCAAATTTGCTATAAGATTATCTAGTTCACCAACACTTGATATTTCAATTTTAGTAATAATTGTCCCTTGTTTAATATCATTAGTTTGTGCTGATACTTGTACTATTTTTCCTTTAGAAGATGTTGAAGCATTAATGATTTCAGCTAAAATATTATCTCTGTTTTCTACATAAATTTTTAAACTTGTTAAATATTTCTTTCCTGGATCGTCTCCCCAATAAACATCGATAAGGCGGTTTTTATCATATGTATCTAAATTATTACAAGATTTTCTATGCACCATAATACCATATGATTTAGATACATAGCCAATAATATCATCACCATAGATAGGTTTACAACAGTTGGCAAGTTTTATGGATGGTTTATCTACACCTTCCACAACCACATTAATGTCAGAGTGAACATATCGTTTTTTCTTATTGGCTTCATCACGGTTATATTTTTCAAGCAGTTCTTCTTCAGTAATTTCGGGTTTTCCAACTAAGACATTAACAGCGTTGATAGCTGATAACACGCCTTTACCAATTTCGTAATATAAGTCATCTTCAGTTTCAATATGTCTTGCTTTAAAATGATTATTTATGACTTTATCATCTATGGTTAATTCTATATGTCTACTCTTAACTTCTTTATCAAAGTCACTTTTACCCTTGTCAATTAAAAAGTCTCTTTTTTGACGATTCAAAAAGTTTTTAATCTTGCTTCTAGCATTAGATGTTTTAGCAATATTCAACCAATTCTCATTAGGACCAACCGCATTCTTAGAAGTTTTAATTTCAACAAGATCTCCGGTTTTCAACTTATAATCTAATGGTCTAATTTTCCCATTTACAATGGCACCTACAGTTTTTTCTCCAACTTTAGTATGAATTCTGAAAGCAAAATCAAGCGGAGTTGCTCCTGCAGCTAAATCTATGATGTCCCCTTTAGGCGTAAAAACATAAACATTAGCATTTAAAATATCACCAGTAAAGATATCTAATATTTCTTCTTCAGAATCTGATTCCTCTGTATATTTAATCAATTCAGAATACCATCTTAACTTAGAAGACATGATATTTTCAATATCTTTTCTATTAGAACGTTTTCCATGTGTTTCTTTATAAGCCCAGTGAGCAGCAACACCTTTTTCAGCAATTTCATCCATCTCTTGGGTTCTGATTTGAATCTCATAAATCTTCCCATTACTTACTACTGTTGTATGCAATGATTGATACATATTAGGTTTAGGCATAGCTATATAGTCTTTGAATCTACCCGGAACAGGGATAAACTTAGAATGCACAATACCTATGGCTCTATAACAATCACTCACAGTATCTACAATAATACGCAAGGCCAATAAGTCATGAATCTCATCAAAATCGATTTTTTTATTTTTCATTTTTGTATATACAGAATGGATATTTTTAATTCTACCTTTAATTTCAAAATTAAAATTTTCAGTTTTTAGAAGTTTAGTTAACTCTTCTTCCATTCTATAAACATCAGATTCTCGACTCCCTTTTTTATCACGAAGTTTTTTTGCAATATCCTGATAATCATATGGGTATAAATATTTAAAAGCTAAATCTTCTAACTCTGCTTTGAGTCTATACATACCTAAACGATGGGCAATAGGAACAAAAATGTCTAATGTTTCTCTTGAAATTCTTGTCTGTCTTTCATCATTTAAAAAAGATAAAGTACGCATATTATTTAGCCTATCAGCTAGTTTTACTAATATTACTCTAATATCCTTAGCCATAGCTAAAATCATTTTTTGATGATTTTTAGCCTGCTGAAGAACTTTTGAATTTTGATATTGAAGTTGTTTTAACTTTGTTAAACCTTCAACTATATCAGCAACTTCTTCACCGAATATTTCATAAATCTCTTCATAGGTAGTATCCGTATCCTCTAAAATATCATGTAAAAGTCCAGCAATGATTGTATTAGGATCAACTTCGTATTCGGCTAAGGTAATAGCGACATCACGCGGATGTATGATATATGGTTCCCCTGATTTACGATATTGATTGGTATGTTTAGATTGGGCATAATCAAAAGCGCTTCTTATAAATTTAAGATGCTTGGGTTTAGAAATATATTTAGTTAGCGCCTCTTGAAGTGGTTTGTAAAAGTCAGTTTGAGTCAATGAAATCCTCCTAATATTTGAGTAAAACTTTTATTGGATATTTTCCAACTCTTTCTCTACCTTTTAATTCTAGTAATTCTATAATAAATGTTAATCCAACAACTTGGCCACCCGCTTCTTCAACTAATTTAATAGTTGCTTCCAAAGTACCGCCAGTCGCCAATAAATCATCAGTAATGATCACTCTATCTCCTTGTTCAATTGCGTCTTTATGCATTGAAAGAGAGTTAGAACCGTATTCTAAATCATAATCATAATCAAATGTATCTCTTGGTAGTTTTCCAGGTTTTCTTATGGGAATAAAAGGTAATTCTAGTGCATAGGCAACAGGTGCCCCAACAATAAAACCTCTAGCATCAGGCCCGACTATTTTTGTTGCTTTTTTTTCTCTTGCAAAATCACTAAATTCATCAATACAGGCCTTAAAAGCCTTTCCATTTCCTATCAAAGGAGTAATATCTTTGAATTGAATACCCTCTACTGGGAAATCTGGAACATTTTTAATATACTTACTATAATCCATATTGAACCTCCAAATAGTTCTTTATTTTATCGCTTGTTGATTGGTACAACCAATCAATTGCTTTCTTTTTATCTAGCATTAAATTGTAAGTTTTTGAACTAGATAAGTCAGCTTTATTTTTTTCTTTAATACTGTAGTACTTCTTATTCGTTTTTAAGAAATGCAGTTCATCAAAAATTTGAATAATAATGTTAGCAACATCTTCATGTAAACCTAATATATTCATTATATCAAATTTTGTAAATTGCTGTAGCTTTTTTAACCGCATATATATCTTTAATAACTCATTTCGATCAATGATTTGATTGAAATTAATATTTAAAAACTTAGGGAATAAAGCAAATGATCGATATTTTTCAAATAGTTTTGTTATATCTTTTGTTTTTAAAATAGTCTCATCATTTAAAACAACAAAATTAGAATAAAGATTATCTTGAATCTCAACTGTGTTAAATGAATGGCGATAGTCAATAACTTGTAAATGTTTGCACCTCAAATCATTAATCATAATTTGAATGGATTCTATATTTCTAAAGCGATTGATAGTTAAACCACCACAGACATCAATAAGGTCATTTTCATTTAAATTATAAAAATACTCCAAACTATTAAATTTAATTGCATCAAATAATAAGTTTTTGTATTCCAATGTAAGTTTAACATGATTCTTTCCAATGATTTGTTTTCTTACAACCCTTAAATCATTCATCAAAAATAGTGCAGTGTGAAAAGATTTTTCTTGTAACTTACGAATTGTCTCTTTTCTAACATCTGATAAGTCTATTTCCATATCAATATTCAGAACAGGTTCTTGATCTTCAATATCAAGTTGATTTAAACGTTTTCTAAAAGCATCTATATTTTCAGTTTTTAATTGCATGCCTGCTGCTTGGTCATGTCCTCCATATCTTTCAAGTAAATCAGAGGTCTTATTTAACATGTCTAAGATTGATATTTGACCAAAGGTACGAGCTGATCCTTTGGCTATGTCACCGTCAATAGTTAAAACAATTGTTGGTTTTTGGTATTTTTCGGAAATTCGTTGAGCACAAATACCAATAACACCTTCATGAAATTTATCTGAGCTTAGAACCAAAACTTGATCTAAATGATTTACTAAATTTTCAGCAATAGCAAAGGACTGTTCTGTATGTTTCTTTCTTAATACATGATTTTCTTCAATTTTTAAAATTAAATCATTAGCTTTTTTTATATCATCTGTAATTAATAGTTCTATGGCAAGTCTAGCTTTATTTAGGCGACCACTACTATTAATTTTGGGTGCTATCTGAAAAGCAATTGATGTTTGATTAACTATATCCAAATCCGAAAAATTCAAGATTTTTCTTAAACCTAAATTAGAGGTCTTTTTAAGTTGTTTTAAACCTATATTAACGATTGCCTGATTTTCGTCTTCTAAAGGCATTAAATCAGCAATAGTCCCTATCATTGCTAAATCACTTAATTCTTCAGGAAATTCGCCCTTAATCGCCCAGGCAAACTTAAATGCAACCATACAACCAGCTATTTCTTTAAAAGGATAAAGGTTACTTAATTTTGAATGTAATATAGCATAAGCATTAGGTAAAGTTTCTTTAAACTCATGATGATCTGTTAAAATAACGTCAATTTGATTATCTTGAAGAAAACTAATTTCTTCAATTGATGAAATACCATTATCAACTGTTATAACTAAATCATAATCATCCTCAACAATTTTTTTAGCTATATCTAAATTCAATCCATAACCATCACTAAATCGATCAGGTATTTGATAGTGCACATCAGCGTTCTTATAAGATAGAACTCTATACATGATTGAAACAGAAGTAATGCCGTCACAATCATAATCACCAAAAATTAATATTTTTTCGTTTAGTTCTATTGCCTTGTTAATCCTATCAACTGCCTTATCCATGTCATTCAATAAGAATGGTGAATGAATAGCTTCTATACCCATGGAGAAAAAAGCTTCATGGTCATGAATGTCTCTATTTTTATTAATCAGCTCGAAGATATCTTTGTCTTTAACTATACCTTCAATTTGTTTAGTCCATAAATATTTACTTTCAATCAAGATAAGGCCCCATTTCTGTGTTTAATAAATCTAAAAAATTTTAATAATGATCTTTAAAATACTTATCAAATGATTATTAACTAATTATATTATCTATTAAAATATCATAGTTATTTACTTTTATTGAATTTCCACGCTTTTTCGTTCTAATAGTTTTATATAGGGTGTCAAGGTATACATTATAAAACATTAAGATATAGAATCAAAATATCATAACAAATTATCTTATCTAATAACTATTATTCCAATTTTATCCTAGTTGAACATTTTCTCACTCATCATGATCATTCAAATGAAGTTTTAATTGACCTTCTTGATCATCATTATCGATGATTTTAACCCATTTAGCACTACGTCCTTTACCTAGTGAGCGAATTACATTATCCTCTTGTAATCTTTTTAATGTTCTATTAATAGTTGAATCAGAAACAAGTGGATGTTTTTTTCTTATATCTTGTTTAGAAAAAGTCTCTGGCATTTTTAATATAATATTTTCTATATAATCAGACTTTAAAATTGGTAAGTCTTTATCATATTGTATATCCCTAGCTAAATCGTATAAATCATCATACATTCTTTTGTATATGCCAATCATAAAATTAGTTAATGGAACTACTTCAGACAATCCTTCTTCCCATTGAAATGAAGATTGATGCAATAATTTAAAATAGTCTTCTTTAATCATTAATAATTTGGGGAAAAATCCAATATAATAACTAACTTTAATATCGTTTTCTATCATTAAAATATAGAATAATAAAGTCGCTAATATTTCGTTGTATTTAAAATCATATACTTTCATATTAATAAAATCAATCATAAAGTTGATGTATAAATAGAATGGTTCAATGACTTGCGATTTTGATAATTTATTAACATCTTCTAAGTATTTTTCAAATACTTCTCTTATTGAAACTGTTGTTGAATTCAGTAATGATTTTTTAGTACCATATTTTCTATATCTCGGTAATTCTATTACATCCTTAAATAAGAAACTGACAAGTTCTCTTATTTCAGCTAATTCTAATTTAAAAGGTTCATAACTTTCATAATGGATTTTTCGAAAAACTTTATAAATATTCTTAAATAATTGTTCAGATTTATTATTAGCTACGGAAGAATCGAGAGTTAAGGAAGATAAACGAGATGAGGAAATACTTTTAAAATCAGGAAGAAAAAACTGATAAAAGCTTTTAGCGTTATCTTCTGCAGTTTTTTGTTTATAATAATCAAGACTTTTGGAAAATTGATTTTCATAGTAATCATTCATTCCAATACACTTATAAAGCTTTGTCATTTCAATGAAAACATCATGAGGTATAGCTTTGGTCATGATTGTTTTTATACATTTCATCTATTTCACCTCTAATCAGCGAATAATAATTCAATAATTCTATTTATAAAATCACTTTCTAAAGTTGGAAATTCCTCTTGATAAAATGAGATTAGATTTAAATGACTAACATCTACTTGACTAACTTGATTATCAAAATTCTCGATATCAATATATGATGCATATAGTCCTTCTTCACTTACAGCATTGAGATAATTTTTTCCAACATAAGTTCCTAAAACATGTGTTTGTAAAGTATCAAATTCACTTGTATATGATGTTAATACGGATAAATTCTTGCTTATGTCTAAAGACCAATTCTCACCAACAACAAGACCAATAAGATAATCTTCTACCGAAACATCAAAAGAAAGCAATGTAAAGTTATTAATTATATTAACATTTTGATTATAACCGGCAATTCCACCTAAAGATAATCTTGGTGTTTCATCAACTATCATATCGATTTCAATAATATTATTAAAAACCAAATCTTTATCTACTGACAAAGAAGCATCAGTTGATTCAATATCATATAGAAAATTATGGCCTACAACTCCACCAATAAAACCTGATGTTTTTGCAGAAGCTGAAATACTAACATCATTAACTTCGTTTTCACTTATGCTGATATTTTGAGATTTACCAATTAAACCACCAGCATATAGAATATCACTGTGATTAATTTCAATGTTTCCCTTAACAATATTATTAGATAAAGAAACAGGTTTAAATTCATTAGCAATGACTAACTTTTGAAGTGAAGTGTTAGAATTCCCAACTAAAAGGCCGGCATATACATTAGAATTAGGAGATGAAACCCTAATGGATCCATCAACATATACATTGTTGATAGAACCATAACTTACACCAGCAAGTCCTCCCACATTGACAAGAAAATCACTGCTAATATCGATTGAAAATTGAATAACTTTTAAATTCTCAATATTCCCTTCCATGTAACCAAACAAGCCATAATATCCCAGATTATTTTCTGTAATAACAAAGTTGGAAATAGTATACCCATTACCTCTAAAATGGCCTCTAAATGGATTGTTTAAAGTACCCATTGGTACCCATTCCTGACCATTCATATCTATATTTTGATCTAATTCATAGGATTTATTCATATCCATTTGCATTAAGTCTTCTACTGTTGATATTTTTATATAATTTGAATAATCTACTTCAATTTTTTCTGTTTCATCTTCAGCTAAAAAATTACAACCCGAAAGCATTAAAACTGAAAAAACTATAAATACTGCAAATATTTTTTTCATAAATCTCCTCTTAAAATAGTCTTTGTTGGATGATGTCGTCTTCATCATCTTCATTATTTTCTTCTTCATCTAAATTTTTCTCTTCGATATCATCTTGATCATCATCAGAAATAGAAATTATTTTTTCTAATTCAGACATAACATCGTCTTGATCATCCTCTATTTTTTCGTCAACTTCATCAACAAGTTCAAGAAGGATTTCATGAGTTTCTCCATATCTATCTTTATCAATCATCAAATGTTGTGGATGATCACTTTTTTTCAAATATGGAATTCCGTTTTCGTATCTATCAGATTTTAAATCTTGTCCTTCAATACAAATATTATTCTTTTTAGCGGTCAAACGAATGGCAATATTCTCTTTTAATCTAAAGATATTTTCCACATCCATGCCTACAACTTTATATGGATTAGACTTAATCAACTTAAATAATCTTTTACCTTTAGCAGGTCGGTGAGAAATGTCAATATTAGATGTAAATTCGCGTTTTAATCCACCGCGATTGGTTAATGCCAATAACTCATCTTTATTAATTTTAGTCGCAAACTTAGCACCTACTAAGGAATCTTTACGTAAATTAATACCCTTTACGCCCTTTGCCATTAATGATTGGACTGGTATTTCCTCTACTTCATATTTTACAACATATCCATTTTCTGATAACAAGA
Organism: Mycoplasmatota bacterium; assembly: GCA_018622675.1. GTDB lineage: Bacteria > Bacillota_I > Bacilli_A > Izemoplasmatales > Hujiaoplasmataceae > Hujiaoplasma. The sequence continues at coordinate 701,673 of CP076020.1, read as the reverse complement.
CGACAAATTGATCATATTCTTCCTGGATATCGACTGATACCATTTCATTTACCTTTGAGCATGATAAGACATTAAATGTTTTATTAATTCTCGTTTTGGAAAACTCATCGAGAACTACCCTTTTTATTGCTCCATCTTGATTAGCGACTAAGACATATCGCTTATCATCAAAATCATCAATAACCAAGTAATCAATCACTTTTTCCTTGTTTTTTAGGCTAGCATAATTACCTATATAATCGCCTAAGTCTTTCCATTTAGCATCCATTATTTTATGAACAGGTAAATTAATAAAATTACCTAAATTTGTAAATAATAAGATGGTATCTCTAGTATTAACTTCAGTTTTCTTTAATATAGTATCATTTTCTTTTAAGCCAGTTGATCCTTGAGTGGCTTGATAAGATTTCATCGATGAACGCTTAATATATCCATCTCTGGAAATGACTAACATAACGTTTTCATTTTCAATTAATTCTTGCTCATCAATTTCGATCTTTTTAATTTCATCCTTGATAACAGACTTTCTAGGTGTAGGATATTTTTCGATAAAAGCTTTAATTTCATTAATAATGACTGTTTCTAACTCATTTTCGTTATTAAGAATTTTTGTCAATTTCTTAATTTCCTTAGAGAGAGCAATTGACTCTTTTTCCATCTCTGTAACATCCGTAGATGATAATCTATATAGTCTTAATGAAACAATTGCATCCGCTTGTTCATTGGTAAATTTAAATCGTTCAATTAATTTGTTTTCGGCATCCTTTTTCCCAGCAGATTCACGAATTATTTTAATGACCTCATCTAGAACACTAACCATTTTCAAAAAGCCTAAAACAATATGTTTTCTCTTTTCAAATTTTTGTAATTCATAGTTAGAGCGATTACGAATCACTTCTTTTTGATGTAATATATATTCATTTAATATTTCTTCCAAATTAAGTAAACGTGGGCTTCTTTGGCTAATAGCTACCATATTATAATTAAAAGTCTTTGATAAATCAGTGTTTTTATAAAGATAAGCTAAAACAACATCACTGGCGATATCTTTTTTTAATTTGATCTCTATTCTAATTCCATCACGATCAGATATATCATTAATTTCAACAATACCATCTATTTTTTTCTTTAAAGAAATATCATTTATTTTTCTAACTAAATCAGCCTTATTGACTTCATAAGGGATTTCTGTCACAATCAGTTCAGTATCATTGACTTCTACTTTACTTCTTATTACAACACGACCACGACCGGTTCGAAAAGCTTTTTCGATTTCATCAATACCTTCAACGATACCTCCTGTAGGAAAATCAGGACCTTTAATGAATTTTAGTAAGTCTTTTAAAGTGGCATCTTTGTGTTGTATTTTATATATTAAAGCTTGCATGACTTCAGTTAAATTGTGTGGCGGAATATTGGTTGCGTATCCAGTCGCCATACCTGAGCCACCATTCACCAATAGATTAGGAAATTTAGCCGGTAAAACAACCGGTTCTAGCTCATAATCATCAAAATTTGGAATAAAATTTACTGTCTTCTTATCAATATCTTCTAGTAAAGCTTCAGAAAAAACAGTTAACCTGGCTTCTGTATAACGCATAGCAGCAGCTGGGTCATTATCTACAGACCCATTGTTTCCATGCATTTCTATGAGTCGATTCTTCATTTTCCAATCTTGAGACATTCTGACCATTGCTTCATAGACACTTGAATCTCCATGAGGATGAAATTTCCCAATAACTTCACCAACAATTCTCGCTGACTTTTTAAAAGCTTTAGTTGAGCCCATTCCTAATTCGTTCATCGCATATAAAATTCTTCTTTGGACTGGCTTTAAACCATCTCTTACATCAGGTAAAGCTCGATCTTGTATAATATATTTTGAATAACGACTAAATCTCTCTCCAACGATCTCTTCTAAGTTCATTGAGATAATATTTTCTACATAGTCATCCAGTTTCTTTTTCACAGATTTTGCCATTATTTGTCCTCCCCAATGATGAAATCATCCTCGTTAGCAAATGTAACATTGTTATCAATCCACTCTTTTCTTGGTTCAACTTTATCACCCATGAGAATTGATATTCGTTGGTCTGCTTCGGCTAATGAATCAATACTGACTTCAATTAAAGATCGTGTCCTTGGATCCATTGTAGTTTCCCATAACTGGCTAGAGTTCATTTCACCTAAACCTTTGTATCTTTGAATAGAATAATTTTTATAACGTTTACAAATCACTTCTCTATCCTCTTCTGTCCATGCATATTCATATTTTTTCGAGTTTGATGCAGAAATTTTATAAAGTGGTGGTAAGGCAATAAAAAGCTTACCTGCTTCAATTAATTCAGGCATATATCTAAAGAAAAAAGTGATTAATAAAACTTGAATATGAGCTCCATCAGTATCAGCATCAGTCATAATAATAACCTTATTATAATTTGATTTTTTAACTTGAAAATCACTTCCTATGCCTGCGCCAATAGTAGAAATAATCGTCGATATTTCTTCATTTTTAAAAACATCTTCCATTTTTTGTTTTTCAGCATTAATAACTTTTCCTCTTAATGGTAAAATCGCTTGAAACTTTCTATCTCTCCCTTGCTTAGCAGAACCACCAGCAGAATCTCCCTCAACTAAAAATAATTCTTTTACAGATGAATCTTTTGAAGAAGCTGGTGCTAATTTACCAGATAATACGGTATCTTTTTTCTTGATTTTTTTTACAAGTCTAGCGTCTTCTCTTGCTTTTCTTGCTGCTTCCCAAGCATTTCTTGCCTTAATCGATTTAGATATTAACTCTTGAGACGTTTGCGGATTTTCCATTAAATATGTTGTTATTTTTTCACTAACAACCGTTTCTACAGCGGGTCTAGCCTCTGTAGTCCCTAGTTTGTTTTTAGTTTGCCCTTCAAACTGAAGTAAATATTCAGGAATTCTAACAGAAATAATTGCAGTCATACCTTCTCTAACATGTGTCCCTTCCAAAGAGCTATCTCTTTCTTTGATAAGGTTCATTTTTCTACCATACTCATTGTAAGCTTTTGTAAAGGCTGATTTGAAACCCGTTTCATGGGTTCCACCATCTTTAGTTCTTACATTATTTACAAAAGATATAATGTTTTCTGAATAGGCCTTTGTATATTGAAATGAGACTTCAACTTCAATATCATTACTCGTACCTATAAAATATACAGGTTTATTGATAATCGATTTACCTTTATTTATATGTTCAACGTATTGTCTAATACCCTTATCGAATTGAAATATTTGTTTTTCCTTACTACGATGATCAATCACTTCCATTTTTAATCCTTTGATCAAAAATGCATTTTCTCTCACGCGTTCTTCAATCATTTTATAGTTAAACAAAGTCGTACTAAAAATAGTTTGATCCGGTTTAAACCAAACTTCTGTACCGCTTTTCTTAGTGTCACCAGTTTCCTTTAAAAGATAAACTGCTTTACCACCATTTTCAAACCTCATTGAATAACTTTTACCATCTCTATATACATTTACTTCTAAAAATTCTGATAACGCATTAACAACAGAAGCACCTACACCATGGAGCCCACCTGAAACTTTATAGGCACCATCTGCAGAAAATTTTCCTCCAGCATGTAACTTCGTAAAGATTAACTCTACTCCGCTTAAACCAGATTCATGTTTATCAACAGGCATACCTCTACCGTCATCAGAAACTCTAATTGAATTATCTTCATTAATTTCAACCTTTATATATGATCCATATCCCGCTAGAGCTTCATCAATAGAATTATCAATGATTTCCCATACTAAATGATGAAGACCTCTTGTATCTGTAGATCCAATATACATAGCTGGTCTTTTTCTTACAGCTTCTAATCCTTCTAGTATTTGTAATGATTTTGCATTATATGCATTTGACTTTGCGCTCATATTATCTGCTCCTTTTTGCTCTATCTTTTATTATATCAAATTTTGCAAGTTATTTCTTTATTTTTCTAGATTTTTTTGGTATAATCATTATCAATAAAGAGAGGTCGAAATGGAATACTTATTTCTAGTAATCGCTTATATTATTGGGGCTATACCCTTTTCATATATTTTTGGAAAAAAATTTAAAAACAAAGATTTAAGAAAGCATGGTAGCGGAAACCTTGGTACTACTAATGCTTTTAGAGTTCTTGGAAAGACGATTGGAATATTTGTTCTTATTCTAGACATAACAAAAAGTGGTATATTAGTATTATTAGTTAGGTATAACCCTGAATTGTTTGGTGTTACCATGTTACACCCTCTGTACTATGGTTTAGCTTCTATCATTGGCCATATTTTCCCAATTTGGATGAAATTCAAAGGCGGTAAAGGAGTTGCTTCGTCATTTGGACTCATAATAGCTTATGCGCCATGGGTTGGAATTCCTTTAATACCTTATTTTATATTAACTGTACATTTTACAAAATATGTTTCAATTGCTTCCACATCTACAGCACTTCTTACTTCGATTATTGCTAGTATCTTATATTTCGCTTCAGACAATCCAACCTATGATTTAATATTTATGATTGTCACATGGACGGCAACCTTACTAATATTCTATCGACATAGAAGTAATTTCGTTAAACTTTATCATGGCAACGAGAATAAATCTTATCTTTTTAAAAAGCCTAATAAAAAAATATGATCTCCTTAATGGAGACCATTTTTTTATTGATTTTGTTTCATTGATGCCATCACTTGTCTAACTTGTTTTTCCGAAGGTTTGCGGCCCATTTGTGACATCATTGCCCTGATCATTTTTTCATTAATAGGTGGGTTTTTATCAAGATAACTTTTGAAGTACTTTCTTGCAAGAAAGAATCCAATTACCAAACCAACAATTAATGCTACGACTATTAATACGATTTCTAACCATAGTTCCATCATTTTAATCACTCCTTTAAACTCAACTATAATTGTACCAAAACAAGACATTTTAATCAAGTTTTAATCACTAGTATTTAACGATAATTAAATAATACTTTTCAAATTTCTTTATAAATTTTCAAATATATAATAAATAACATTACAAATGTTATTATTTTTAAATTACTTGTTTACAAAACAAGCAATCATTGTTAAAATATGTATGTTAAAGATTCTTAAGGAGGATATAAAAATGCCAAGATTTATTTTAGACACTTGTATTGCATGTGGAACATGTAAAGAAAATTGCCCAGTAGATTGTATTGAAGAAGGCGAACCATATGTAATTGATGAAGACGCTTGTATTGATTGTGGAGTTTGCGAAGCAAACTGTCCTGTTGATTGCATCATTACAAAATAATTTTATTCATATAAAAACAGCGGATAACTTATCCGCTGTTTTTTTTATCTACTAAAGAAAGAAGAAAGGTTTCTTAATGAGTCAATTAATAATTGATCTTCACCTACATTTAAATCCTTAAATATAGAATCTATCATATGATTATGAAATTGTTCATGTTTACTTAAAACGTCATAACTTAAGTCAGTTAAACGGACAATTACTTTTCGTCTGTCATCTACATCTCTATCTCTTATGACATATTTCTTTTGAAATAAAGTATTGATAGCAGTTGTTAATGAACCAACTGTAATATGAAGTTGTTTAGCAATATTTGACATGCTAGGTTCATCAACTCTCTCTATTGCTTCTAGTACATGTATTTCATTCATTGATAACTTAACATTTTGCTTCTTCATGTATTCAGCTTCAATGATTAAAATACGATTGAAAATATCAACCAGTAACTCATTGACTATTTTTTTAGCTTCTATATGATCATTTTTCAATATAGCCAACTCCCATTGTACCTGGACCCGCATGTGTTCCTACTACTGGCGTTAGAGGCACTAACATAATATCTTTAATACCTTCTGCTTCAAGTTCTTTTTTAAATAATTCCATTTCATCCTTATTATTTGTATATACAACAAAACTAATAATATCTTTACCATTTGTTTCTTGAACAAATCTTTCAATTAATAATTTTCTCGCTTTTTTTGTGGTTCTAATTTTTGATACTGTTTTAACTTTTCCTTCTTGATTTACCTCTAACAATGGTTTTAGTTTCAATAGGGACCCAATTGCTCCTGCAACATTTGATAAACGCCCATTCTTCACCAAGTATTTTAAAGTATCTACAGTTATATATATGTGATTGTGATCTCTAATATAATCTAGTCTTTCAATAATCTCATCAATATCTTTGCCACTCTTAACCATTTTTTGAGCTATCATGGCCATTAATGCTTGAATATAAGAAACAGATTTTGAATCATATACTCTCACATCAATATCTATCATTGAGGCCGCTAATACAGCATTTTGATATGTACCGCTTAATTCCTTTGAAATAGTTATGATTAATAATTGATGATAACCACTTGCTTTCATTTCTTCATACATTTCTAAAATTTTACCCGTACTCGTTTGAGCTGTAGAAATATTTAAATCTGGGTTTTTATTTAATCTATCATAGAAATCATCACTACTTATTTCTATATAGTCCTCAAACTCTTGGTTCTCAATCAATAAATGCGACCTAAATATCCTTATATCTTTATCTCTCTCTAAATAATCAATACCTGAATTACCATCTACTGCTATTCCTATTCTATTCATTATGTATTCCTTCCTTTGATTTTCAAATATTTTGAAGTTCAAAACATATACTATCATATGTTTTTATATTTTTCAAGAAAAAAAAGTTTAAAACGCAAATGGTTTTAAACTTGTAAGATTAATATTCTATATATGGATCTGTGTTAATTTCCGATTCTAGAAATTCAACTTCAGAAAATTGCTCACTCAGTTCTTTTTTAATTGTTGGAACGAAGATTTTTTCAGCATGATGTCCAATATCAACAATGGTTATGCCTAAAGCGATTGCATCTAATGCAGTATGATAAGTAACATCACCTGTTAAATATACATCACAACCAGCTTTTTTAGCCGCATACATATGCTTTGAACCAGATCCTCCTGATATTCCAATAGTTTTTGTTAGTCTATCAGTTCTGCCAATAACCTTTACTGAATCTAGTTTTAATGAGCTTTTGACGTTTTTAATAAATGTTATAAAATCCACTTCATCAATTTGCCCAAAACGTCCAATTTCATCATTCATATCTAGCATTTTGGCAGACTTGATTTTAAGGGCATTAGCTAAAACATCATTCATACCACCTTCAGCTACATCATAATTTGTATGGGCTGAATATACTGTGATATTATGTTTAATTAAATTTTTAACAATCCACCCCTTAGGAGAATCAAATACAATTTTATCCATCGGCGTAAAAATTAAAGGATGGTGGGTAATGATCATGTTCACTTTTTTTTCAATTGCTTCCTTTACAACTTCTTTAGTTAAATCCAAACTAACCAATACTCTTTTTGCTTTCATATTAAGCGTACCTACTTGAAGACCAACATTATCCCAATCATAGGCTAATTCTTTTGGGTATTTTGACTCAAAATATTTAATAATCTCAACTAAATTCACTTAATCGCCTCCTCTAAATATTCTAAGCGTAATTTTAATTTTTTTCTTGTGTCTAAATTATTTGTTTCTTGAATAGCTTTTGTAAGTTGTCCAATCATCAATTGAATTCTTTCCTTAAATAATTCAGATTTTTCATTTAAAATAATAGGCCCAAACTCTCTCTCTTTTTCAGACAAAGCCATATTTCCATGTTCACATACAATTATTTGATAATATTTATCATTTTCTTTCAAAAAGACTTCATCAACAATCTTCCATTTATTTGATTCCAAAAATATCCTAACTTCTTTACTTTGCGAATTAGGTTGTAAAACCATTCTTTTAATATTATACAAATAAGCTTGAGATAATATTTCCACAATTGTTGGTCCGCCCATACCTAAGATAGTAACCACATCTACATCATTTTCTAAGTTTAAATAACTTAGTCCATCAGCTAACACTGTTTTTATCTTTCCATATAGGCGATGTTCGGCAATATTATTTTTAGCTGATAAAAGTGGATGATGTTTATTATCCGATGCAATAGCTTTTTGAACAAAACCTTTTTCTATAGCATATATTGGCAAAAGGGCATGGTCTGTACCACAATCTGCTAGATAATGATAACCCTTAAGAAACTGACTAGCAACTCTTAAGCGTTCAGAAATCATCTATACTGCCCATCCTTAAAATCCTTAAGTTTTTTAGAACGATTTGGTGTTCTTAGTTTCTTAATTGCTTTTGATTCAATTTGACGAATCCTCTCTCTAGTTACATTAAACTCTTTTCCAACTTCTTCTAAAGTTCTAGGTTTTCCATCAAGCAAACCAAATCTCATTCTTAGAACTTTTTCTTCTCTATCGGTTAATGTAGCAAGGGCAGCGTTTAACTCTCTTTTTAACATTTCTTTTGTTGTAAACTCATAAGGATTTAAGATATCATTATCCGGAATAAAATCTCCTAAACTTGAATCTTCTTCTTCACCAACAGGTGACTCTAAAGATATAGGTTCTTGTGCTGTTTTTTGTATAGCTTGAACCCTATCGGCAGTTATACCCATTTCAGCAGCAACTTCCTCTGGCGTTGGCTCTCTTTTTAACTTTTGAGTTAAGGTTCTTTGAGTTCTTACCATTTTATTAATTGTCTCTACCATATGTACAGGAATACGAATAGTTCTTGCTTGATCAGCAATGGCTCTTGTGATTGCTTGACGAATCCACCAAGTAGCGTAGGTTGAAAACTTAAAACCTTTAGTATAATCAAACTTACCAACTGCCTTAATCAATCCCATATTACCTTCTTGAATTAAATCAAGAAATTGTAATCCTCTTGATACATATCTTTTGGCAATATTGACAACTAACCGTAAATTAGCTTCAACTAATTTTTTTCTCGCAAAGTCACCTTTTCTAAATACTTCTTCAAATTCAAACATTTCTTCACTACTAATTGGAACGCCTTCTTTGCGTCTGTATTCATATATTTCTCTTACCTTTTTATCGCGATCTACTAATGTAGCCAACTCATATTCTTCTTCGCTAGTTAGGAGGTCTACTCGTCCTATTTCTTTTAGATACATACGAACAGGATCATCGACTTTAATTGAAACAGATGAATCAAAAACCTTTTCTTTCATTAATCGATCATTTGTTTCTTTTGAAAAATCACGAATTTCTTTAATTTCAGTTTCAGAAATTAAATCATCAGATAAATCATTCAAACTGACTTGATCATCGCTAGTTTCGTTTTTGACGTAATCAAAAAACTCATCTGGCAACATACCTCTGTGCGCTAGTGTCGCTACGATATCTTCAAAGTCATCACTTTCTTTGTCTACATACTCAAATATTTCTTTAACTGTAAGACCGTTGTTTTCTTTGAAAATTTCTAGTAACTCACTAAATATTTGCTTTTTTGTCATTCCTTCTCCTCCTAATAATTTCACAAGACCTTCTTTTTTCATCTAACAAAGTTTTATATTTTGAAAAGTCTTTTAAATCATTCTTGTCTGCTTTTCTCATTAATTCTTTTCTTAAATCATCAATTTCGGCAATTAATGATTCATAAACCAAGGTATCAATAAGTTGCTTTAACTCACTTTCACTGTAAAGATAATCTTCTTTAAGCAATAATTGATTTAACGTGTCAAAGCTTTCATCACTTAAATCAGTTTTCAAATTATATAAGGCAACTTCACGATTCGATAAAAAAATCTCTCTCATTGTAATCAAAATTTCAAATCTCATGCCTTTTAAATATTTGAAATTATTAAAATCTTCTTCTATAATTTCTCGATATTCATCACTCTTTAAGTAATAGTTAATCAGTTTTTCTTCAGCAGTAATTCTAGCCTTAGAAATTTTTAATTCTGGCATTTTACGCCTAGTTTTTTCTATTTGATGATATTTTCTTTGATTGACTAAATACCGTTGGTAATCCTGTTGAATCACATCAATAGATATACCAATCTTTTCTGCAAACTTTTGTAAATAAATCATTGTAATCGTTTTTGAAGCTGATTGAACTAAAAACTTGAACAAAGCATTCTTGGCGCTTTCGATTTCAGAACTTGTCTTTAATCCTTTATTGATTATCATCTCAAAAACAAAATCAAACTTATCAATCAACTGTTGGTTTAATTGATTTCTAAACATCGTTGCGGAATATTTGTTAATATATTCATCAGGATCTAATCCATCGGGCATTAAAGCTATTTGAACATTTAAATGTGCATTTTCAAGTATTTTTAACGCTCTATATGTTGCTTGTTTTCCTGGTTCATCTCCATCATAACAAATAACAACATTATCGGTATATTTCTTAATTTTTCTAGCTTGTTCAGTAGTTAGTTCAGTTCCCATGGTGCATACTGACTCTTCAACACCAGCAATTGAGGCCTGAATGACATCAAAGAAACCTTCCATTAATACAAGTCTTTTCTTTTGATTAATGAAGGGTAGCGCTTTATCAAGATTATATAGAACTTCACCTTTATTAAAAATTTTAGTCGCTTGGGTATTAACATATTTTGGTAGATTTTTATCATTTGATAATGTTCTTCCGCTAAAACCAATAACTTTTCCCTGTTCATTATGAATCGGAAACATAATTCTATGTCTAAAAACATCATAGTAATTTCCAGAATCATTCCGATTTACTAGACCGGCTTCAACTAACTCGAACTCTTGAAAATTTTCTAATAAATTTTTCATTAACAAATTATCTCTAGACGGTGAATAGCCAATATTATATTCATTAAGTACATGTTTAGTTAGGTTTCTGTTTAATAAATACTTTAAGGCATCTTTTCCACTATCTAAATTTAATAAATGTAGATTGAAAAAATCCTTAGCAAGTTTATTAACTTCATACAATTTATTAAAATTATACTTTTCAATTGTATTTTGATCTTCTTCTAAATCAATATTGTATTTGTCCGCTAAAAACCGAACTGCTTCAACAAAATCTAAATGTTTATATTCTTGGATAAATGTAATTGCATTACCGCCTTTGTGACAGCCAAAACAATTAAATATTTGCTTTTCTTTGCTGACATGAAAAGAGGGGGTTTTTTCACTATGAAAAGGACATAAACCTTTCATACTTTTACCTGATGGTTGCAGCGAAACGTATTCACTAATCACATCAACAATGTCAGCAGCTTGATTCACTTGATCAATCTTTTCTTTACTGATGTTTGCCATCATTCACCCTACTTCCTAAAATAATTTATTAAGGTAATTTTTTAAATCATTGATATGGACACGTACTTGTTCCATAGAGTCTCTATCTCTTATAGTCACTGTTTGATCTTCTTCTGTTTGATTATCAATTGTCACACAGAAAGGTGTACCTATAGCATCAGCGCGTCGATATCTTCTACCAATATTACCTGATTCATCATAGAAAGCAGTGAAGTCTTCTAATAAAATATCATAAACTTCTTCAGCTTTTCCACTATGATATTTTTTCACTAGCGGCAATACATTCACCTGATAAGGCGCCAAATACTTCGGTAGTCTCAATAAAGTCCTTGTTGATCCATCTTCTAATGTTTCTTCTTCTAATGCATCCATTAATATAGCAAGAAATAATCTTTCAACCCCTAAACTTGGTTCTATAACATAAGGCAAATAATTTTCATTTGTTTGTGGGTCTAAATATTCTAGATTCTCACCTGAATGTTCTTGATGTCTTTTTAAATCATAATCTGTTCTTGATGCTATACCCCATAATTCATCAAACCCCCATGGATATTTAAAAAGAATATCCGTCGTGGCATTAGAATAGAAAGAAAGTTTTTCTTTTGGGTGATCATAAAATTTAATATGATTTTCTTTTAAACCACACTCTTTTAAAAATGATTTAGAAAAGTTTTTCCAATAATCAAACCATTTTAATTCTTCTCCTGGTTTGCAAAAAAACTCTAATTCCATTTGTTCAAACTCTCGTGTTCTAAAAATAAAATTACCAGGTGTAATCTCATTTCTAAATGACTTACCAATTTGACCAATTCCAAAAGGTATTTTTTTTCTTGAAGTTCTTTGAATATTTTTAAAATTCAAAAAAATACCTTGAGCAGTCTCAGGTCTCAAATAAATATCATTATTACTTTCGCTCGTTACCCCTTGTTGGGTTTTAAACATTAAATTAAACTCTCTGATTTCAGTATAATTTAAGTTCCCACAATGAGGACAGTTTATCTTGTGTTCAATAATATAGTCATACATATCCTGATAACTCCATCCATCAGCATCAACTTCTCCCTTTGTTGATGAAGAAATCAAATTATCAGCTCTATATCTTGTTTTACATTCTTTACAATCCATCAAGGGGTCTTTAAATCCATCTAAATGACCTGTGGCTTCCCATGTCTTAGGATTCAATAAAATCGATGAATCAACACCGACATTTAATTTATTTTGTCCAACAAACTTTTTCCACCATAATTGCTTAATATTATTTTTTAAATGCACACCTAAAGGTCCATAGTCCCAAGTATTGGCTAAACCACCATATATTTCTGAACCTTGAAAAACAAAACCATATCTTTTAGCATAAGCATTTATTTGTTCTAAAGTATATTCCAAAGTAATTTCCTCCATTTTTCGCATAATATCTCATTTTAATTATAAATTAAATAGGTCTAATTGTCAAATAACTCAATCATTCTAATAAGCAACTTATAATCCCTTATTTTCAACTTTTAAAGCATTTCAAGTGTTGTTAAAATCCACTCTATATCCCCTAAAGATAACTTAGATAACTCTTCAAAAAAAACATCATATGTTTTATCTTCAAAATCATAACTATATTCCATACTATTTGCATTGATAGATATATAAATCTCATCTAAAAGATCGAAATATTCTATGGTTAATGCATTTATTTTTAATTCTTCATTGTCATGATTATCAAAACGCATGAACATACAAACATATTTTTGTTTATAATACATAATCAATTCAATATAATCGTTTTTTTCGCCCAATAAATAGTAAGCGTCACCTTTATGTGTAAATGTTAAAAGATCATCATCGAAATCAAGATTAATATCTTGTGTTTCAAAAGACTCAATGATATCGACAACTTCTTTACTTGTCTCCTTAGAAGTAGTCGAACAACTAAATAATGCAGCAGTTAATAATATAAAGATAATCATATATAAGTATTTTTTCATAATACCCACCTAATCGACTTCATATCCTAATTCTTCTAGTATCCACTGAATATCTTCAATTCTTAACTCACTAAAATCATTAATGACTTTTGAGTAACTATCACTAGAAAGAACTAAGTTTTCATCTGATGTTTCTATAGAATAATAGATATTTGAATCAAAATGATAATATTTAACTTTTATTTTATCAATTTCAATATCATTACTGATCTCTTTACCAAAATCTAAAATCATTTCAGAATATATGTCTTCTTTCAAAAGGAAAAGTGTCACTTGATCATCATTAGCTACTGTGTAACTAGAAAAACCACTATAATAAACATCACTATTCATAGAAATATCTTCCTCTATAATAGATGTCTGATCGTGATATATATTAAATATATCTTCTCTAATGGTATGAGCATTTGGCTGACAAGCAGTTAAAGTAAAACTTAATACAATAACAAACAATACAATAATTTTTCTCATCATTACAACCTTCTTAATAACCAATTAAATCTCTTAATAATTTTCTTGAACGACTTTGATAATTAAGATGATACTCATAATATTCATCAATTAATTTTCTTAGGGCAACTATGTCTTCAAGTTCAGAATGTATCTCTATTGGATGACTTAAATCAAAATAATATAATGTTATTAATAAATGCATGGTTGTTGAACGATAAGAACTCGTTTGACGGTGGTTTGAACATAGCATACCCCCATCTTTAACTGAAAAAGTCAGTCCTTCTTGAGAGTCACAAAAAACACAATGTTTTAGCATTGGTTGGACACCAAGCAAATATAATAATTTAAGTTCAGCCATCATAATATATACTTCAAATTTTTGATTATTCTTGATTTCTTCAACAATTTTTAATATAAAATAATATAACTTTTCGTGGTCATGTTCATGGTGAGAAAAATAATTAATAACTTCCATTAAATGTAATGAATAAGTATACTTAACAACATCAAGCGCTATTTCTGAATTATAATTTAGTACTTCTCCATCTCTGAGTGTCTTAAGTTCTTTACCTGAAACATTTAGTTTTACATGAGAAAAAACCCTAACTAAATTTAAGTAAGGGCTTTTTAGTTTATTAGAACCATGGACCAAAACAGAAACCAATCCCTTTGGACTATATACATGAATAATTTTAGAACTTTCTTTATAGTTCATTTGTTTTAAAATAATGCCTTCAATGATTTCCAAGTTACCACCTATTCAGATTCTTTAAATCCAAAATTTTTTAAATAGAATTCTCTATTACGCCAATCTTCCTCAACTTTACAAAATAATTCTAAATAAACCTTCCTTTTTAAAAAGTCTTGAATATCTTTTCTTGCAGCACTACCAATGCGCTTTAGCATAGAACCATTTTTACCAATAATGATTCCTTTTTGCGATTTTCTTTCAACGACTACAACAGCTCTAATTTCAGTGATTTTATCTTTTGGAGTATATTGCTCTAAATATACCATGACCGAATGTGGAACCTCTTGATGAGTATAATCTAAAACTTTTTCTCTAATAAATTCTTGAATAATGAATGTTTCTGGCCTATCAGAAATTTCACCATCTGGATAAAATTTAGGGCCAGGTTCTAGTTGATCTTTAATATCATTTAGTAAAAAATCAACGTTATCTCCTCTTAAAGCTGAAATACCAAAAACACCTTTAAAACCGAAACTTTTTTTATACTCATCTATAGATTCTTCTAATCTTTCAAAATCAGATATAGTATCTAATTTATTAATGATTAAAAACACTGGCGTTTTAACGCCTTTTAGTTGTTTCAAAATCTCAATATTATATGTTTTAACATCATCATAAGCATTAATTAAAAATAAAACTAAATCTACAGTTTTTACAGTTGAAAGCGCTGCAGAAGAAATATACTTACCTAATTTAGTTTTCCCAGAATGAATACCTGGTGTATCTAAAAATATAATCTGTGAATCATCATCATTATAAATACCCGAAAAAACATTTCGGGTAGTTTGTGGTTTGTTTGATGTAATAGCAAGTTTTTGTTTTAAAACTTTATTCAAGAATGTAGACTTACCAACGTTAGGTTCGCCTATAATCGTTACAAAACCTGACTTAAACATTAAAGATCCTCTTTTGAGAAACCTAGTGGCAATAAGTCTTTATTTTTAATTGTCTTCATTTCACCTTTACTGTTAGCCATTGTCACATCAGCGTCTGCTTCCATTAATTCACTCATGACTTGTCTACACGCTCCACAAGGTGAAACAAAATAATCCTTATCAGTATAAACAAGAATTGAATCAATGTCTTCTTTCCTAATTCCTTTAGCATATGCACTGAATAAAGCAGTACGCTCAGCACAATTAGACAAACCATATGAAGCATTTTCAACATTTATCCCGGTTAGAGTTTCTCCATTTTTAAGTTTCAGTACTGCAGCTACTCTAAAATTCGAGTACGGAACATAAGCATTTTTTATAATCTCTTGAGCTTGATTAAACATATCTTTTTTCATCATTAAGTCCTCCTATAATTTGTTTTATTCAATATTTTATTTTGTAGCCCAAACATTTCTAATTCATCTTTTTCATTTAAATGATCATAGCCTAAACAATGCAAGAAACCATGCAAAGTTAAAAAAGCTAATTCTCTTTCAAATGAATGTGAATATTCTTCTGCTTGAGACTTTACCTTATCAATTGATATGAAAACATCTCCTAGTTCATCATCCAAGTCAACATTTTCAAAACTTAAAACATCTGTTGGTTTATCAATACCTCTAAATTGATGATTGAGTTGATGAACGCCATCATTATTCATCAAAATGATATTAATAATTTTATCATTATTTATGCCCATAAAATCATAAGCAGTATTCAATACATCGATAATAATTTTTTGGTAAGAATCACTATCATCATATTGATTTATTATATTTACATCAATCATTTTCAAACCTCTCAATAATATTTTGGACAAGCGGATGTCTTACAACATCGGTTCTATCAAAATTAATTATTTTAATTGAATGAATATGATCTAATATTTCCTTAGCTTTAACAAGACCTGATGATTGATAACTAGGCAAGTCAATTTGTGTGATGTCACCATTAACAACCATTTTTGAACCAAATCCTAATCGAGTTAAAAACAATTTCATTTGATTAACTGTTGTATTTTGTGCCTCATCCAAAATAACAAAAGCATTATCTAAAGTTCGACCTCTCATATAGGCAAGTGGCGCCACTTCTATAACTTGTTTTTCAAGCAAATCCAAACTATCTCTAGGTCCAAGAACTTCATACATTGCATCATATAAAGGCCTTAAATAAGGATCTACTTTTTCTTTTAAATCACCAGGTAAAAATCCAAGTTTTTCACCTGCTTCTACGGCAGGTCTAGTTAGAATAATTCTTCTAACCTGATTTGATTTAAGATATTTTATAGCCATCAAAACAGCTAGGTATGTCTTCCCTGTTCCCGCTGGACCAATTCCCATAGTCAATGTATTAGACTCAATTGCTTCAATATATTTTTTTTGGTTAAAAGTTTTAGGGTAGATTGGTTTCCCAGAAAAAGTTTTAATGATTTCCTTTCTAGATAAAAAAAGACCAATGACTTCTTCTTCAGGTTCTTTATCTAATAAATGATATATATAAATCAAATCTCTTTCATTAAAAGCAATATTATTATTAACAAGTTCAACTAAAACGTTAATTATTTTCTTCACTGATTCTATCTTTACTGGATCATCACTTTCTATCACAAGTTCTTGATGATTTGAGTAAATGGATACATCCATCAAATCAGCTAAAAGAGAGATATTTTTATCATTAACACCTAAAAGGTCAATTAAATTATCAAGTTTTATATTCACATCTAATTTTTTTGTCAATATGATACGCTCCTTTATATATATTATAACATTTTTTTTAGTGATAAAGAAAAAATTAATGACAATTCAAGTGAATTGTCATTATTTTCTTGCCATAAAGTCTTATAAAAGACTGCTATTTTTGTTTGTTCTTATTTTTCTTGTGTTTTTTTGTTACACTAGGTTTTTCGTAATATTCTTTTTTACGGGCTTGAGCAAGATTCCCCGCACGAGAAACGTCACGTTTAAAACGACGAAGTGCATCTTCGATAGATTCGTTCTCTCTCACGACAGTTTTAGCCATTGCTTTCACCCCTTTTCTTTACCATTAGTTATTATACTAAATTATAATAAAAATGTAAACTTTTTTATTTTGAATATACTAAAATAATACCATCTATGTTAAAATATAAGCATTCAGGATATCTATAAAGGAGAATACCGATGAGACTCTATCAAAATTTAGCTTTTCAATCAGATTGGATTGTATTAGTTATAACAATTGCTGTTGCAATACTAGTGATTATATTAAGCTTATATTTTTATAACAAAAACGTTAATGTAAGAAAATACAAAAGAAAACTAAAATATATTTCCAAACTTAAAGAAAAAAAATATAACGCAAATATCTTCATTGATCAAATATACAACAATTATATAACTGATGACACAAATACCTATAGTTCTTTAAAAAAGAAAGGCAAAAGAAAAGTAAAAAAGTATATTAAGTTTTATCAAAAACACTTAAATGATCTAGTTCAAGCTAAAAGCAATATTTCTCCTAATAAAAAACAAAATAAATTAGTTTTTCTATTCAAAAACAAAAGCAACCAAAATATTGGTAAATATTATATATCCCAAAAGTTCAAAAAACTAAGAAAATTGATTGATAAACATCAAATTTTGTTTGATATGATTGCATATCTCTATGAACTACCACAATACATTGATTCTAAAAAAGCTTATCATTTAGAAAACCATGATAATGAAAATGTAATCACCTACCAAATAGTTGATGAAATCAAAAAATAGCATTCTTGTTGAATGCTATTTTTTAATGGTTGCAACTATATTTGGAAAATCAATTTGATTTAAGACAACTAGTTTTTCTTTGCCAATAATATCTATATCAGATTTAATTTTAACTGATAAATAGTCTTTGGAATGTCCAAAATACCAACCATCTTTTTCTTGTTCAATAATAACGGATTTTGTCTTATTAATTTGAGATTTCATATACTTTTCTTTTAAAATATCACTTAATTCAAGTAGTTGGTGAACACGTTCTTTTTTGACTTTACCATTCACCTGATTTTTCATTTTATCAGCAGGTGTTCCTTGTCTTCTAGAATAAGGAAAGACATGGAGTTCTTGAAAATTAACTTCTTTTATAAAGTCGTAAGCTTCCTTAAAGTCTTGGTCAGTTTCTCCAGGAAAACCAACGATAACATCAGTTGTAATTGCAACTTCTTTAAAAACACTTCTTATTTCTCTGATTTTAGATAAAAATTCTTTTTTAGTATATTTTCTATTCATAAGTTTTAATATCTTTTCACTACCACTTTGTAATGGTATATGTAAATGATTAACTATTTTATGAGAATTAGCAATGACCTCTAAAACTTTTTCATCCAGCTCAGTTATTTCTATTGATGATATTCGAATTCTCTTCAAACCATCAATTACTTCAAGATCTTTTAATAAATCTGCAAAACTATAATCTTTTAAATCTTCACCATATCCACCAGTGTGTATACCTGTAAGAACTATTTCTATATGTCCATTAGCAACTAACTCTTTAACCTCTTCTAGAATAATATCTTTTGTTTTTGAACGAATTCTACCTCTAGTATAAGGAATGATGCAATAAGTACAAAAATTATTACATCCATCTTGTATTTTCAAAAAAGCGCGCTTGTGATTTTTAAAACGATTGATTTCTAAATTTTCAAAACTTTCATCTTTTTCAAGTTTTTCAGATTTGTCTAAAGGTACTTTGTTATTAAGATATTCATTTAAATAATCTATAATTAAATGTCTATTTTTTGTCCCTAAAACAATTTTTACACCAGGAATGTCAAGCATTGCTTTTGCTTTCAATTGAGATAAACAACCCATTACAATAATAATTGCATTTGGATTAATGGATATAGGCCTTCTTATCATTTGTTTTGATTTTCTTTCACCTGAGTTTGTAACCATACATGAATTAACAATATATACATCACTAAACTCTTCATAATCTACTATTTCAAATCCTTTTTCCATAAACAGTTCCATAATGGCTTCTGTTTCATATGCATTCACTTTGCATCCTAATGTATGAAATGCTACTTTCATGATTCTTCCTCCATTGTATATCTAAATACTGATGTTAAATATATTGCAGCTGTCTCTGCCCTTAATATTGTCTTCCCTAAGGAAACGGTTTTAAAACCCTTATCAATTAATCTACTAATTTCTTTTTGAGTAAATCCACCTTCAGGTCCAATTAAAACAATTGTACGATCAGATTTATTGATATTGTTAAAATATGATTTTAAAGACTTACTTTCTTCCCTAGCATATGCAACAAATAAATGATCATATGATTCAAGATTTAATGAATCTATTGTCTGTAAATGATAAATTTCAGGTAAAATAGTACGTTCAGATTGTTCAGAACTTTCTTTACAAATCAAAGTATATCTCTCTTTCTTCTTTTGAAAGTCTTTAATTTTGATGATTGATCTTTCAGTCTCTAGTGGGATAATACCTGAAACTCCTAATTCAGTTATTTTCTTTAATGCAAGTTCAAAATGATCCTTCTTAGTCAAACTTAGACCTAAATCTAAATTTAAAATATTATTTTGTGATTCAACTTCATTAATTATATTCAAAACAACTTTATCAACTTGAAAAGCGACAATCTTACACAAAAAAATATGGCCATCATTTGTGTTAACAATGACTTTATCATTAATATTATATCTCATCACATTTTTAATATGATGGAAATCACCATTGCTGATAGTTATTGACTGATCATGAATTTGCTCTTTTTCTATAAAATATCTTTGCATATTAGCCCCCATATGAATGATTACACTAGATTATCATAACATAAAATATATAAATAATAAAAAAATATACAAAAAAATAGAGTTGATTTCTTAAAGGAATCAACTCTAATAAGTATTAAGCGTCTTGTTTATTTAATTGCATTGTTCTTGCTTTTTTTCCATCTCTCAACGTAATCACAGTTGTATCTGTATACTTTTGTAAGATTTCCATTTTTTGCGGTGGTGTTGAAAGCATAATCTGAACTGGCAATTTTTGGATAAACTTCATCATTGCTTTAATTCTCGATGAATCCATTTTATCGAATACCTCATCAAATAAAATTAAACCTATTGATTCTTGATTAACTTTTCTTGAAGCTTGCTCAAACACTCTTACAAAAGATGCTAAAGTAGCTACATAAAACGGAACTTGAGTTTCTCCACCTGATTTTTCTTTAAATACTTTTGAATAATTAATTTTATCACCAGATTTATTAGTAATTAATATATCATAATCCATATAAGTACGGTAATCAGTGAATTTGTTTACGCTACCCTTAGAATTCAAATCCTCAGATGCTAGGTTAATAAACAACTCTTCTAACTGTCTTTGATATTTCATCTCAAAGTCATAGTTAAATATCTCTTCACCCGATTTAATCGCTTCATCAGATAAAACCATATCATAATAGTCGCCATACTCTTTACTTTTTGGAAAAATAAATTCATAACTATCTTCACCAAAACGAATATTTTCTAAAGTTTCATTAATTTTTTTGATCTCTTCTTGAGCAGAAATAATATAATTACGTAACTTAGACATAAAATCTTCTTTGAATAATTTTTCGGCCACTTCTCTTGCTTCTCTTACTTTAGATTCATATTTAACTAATTCAGATTTAACTAATTTATTCCTTTCGTCTAAATATTCATCAATATAATCTAAACCAAACTGATAACTTAAGTTATATTTTTGAGTGTATTGGATTTGTTTTGTTCGTAAAGAATCTTCTAAGTGGTTAATATTATTTAATTCTCTTGTGATTTTATGAGAATAACTCTCTAAAATATCCTGAATACTTAATTGAGAGAGTTCCTCTTTGAATAGAGCTTCAGCTTTTTCTCTAAGTCCAGGATTTTCTTCAGTTTGTTCGTTAATCACTTGATTTACATCACGTAATGAAGTTTCGTATTCTAATAACTTATCATGAATATTGCTTTCTTTATTATTTAGAGAACCATTCTTTTCATATGCTTTTTGTCGACTAACATTATAATTTCTAATTTCTTCCCTGATATTTTCATACTCGACTCTTAAGTCTTTTAAACTCTCTTGTGGAAGGTTTCTTTTCTTTTCAGCTAATGTTTTTCTCTTCTCTTTTAAACTATCTACTGAATAATAGTTTTTCAACATTGAAATATAATGTCCTAAATTCAACTTTTTAATTAATAAATTTTCTTCATTTATATTAGACATCATATTATTAATTCTTTGGTGTTCAAGACTAAGCTCTTTTGCTTTTTTTCTCCATGTATCTAATTGGGCTGTTTTTGCATTTTTACCAATAAATGGTTTGTCTTTTAGTTTATATAGGGAACGAACTGTAAAAGATCTATAGACCATTCCACTTAAAGTTATTGCTTGAGAATAATTTTCTAATTCTGATACTTGATCAACCATGATTAAATTTCCACATGTCATGTTAATAAAGTGTTTTGCATCTTTATTATCTGAGTCGATGATTGATGCTAATGAGTTAGGCCTATATTGATCAAATTTTTGTATTTTTTTTGTGTTGACCAAGCCAATACCATAAATATTTAAAGAGTCTTTAATTTGATTATAGACACTAAGGGCTAAATCAAAATATCTCGGTTCTACGATTAAATTAAATCTTTGTCTACCTAAATAATCTTCTATAGTATCTTGCCACTTAGGATCAGTAATCTCAAGTAATTCACATAAAATATGGACATTGATATCGACGTTGTATTGTTGTTTAACTCCCTCTATGATTGCACTTTGTAGTTTCAAAGTCATAGGATCATATTTAAGTTTATTGTTTTCTAGTCCTTTAAGAGTCTGATAAACATCATTTATATCATTTACTAAACCTTGTTTAACATGTTGATATTTCCCGTATTCAGAACGGTTATTGTCAACGATATTGTTTAAGTCTTTTTCAATTTGAATCAGCTTTAATTTTGTGCTTTCATAATTCTCATCATCAATATTAATTAAATCAATTTTTGATAATTGTTTATATGCTTTTTGATTAAATTCACCATTTAAATCTTCAATTACTTCCTTCATCGCTTTCGCTTTGGTCTTCGCATAATCACGCATTTCCGTTTGTTCATTTATTTTCTTTGTAAGGTTGCTCATTTCTTTATCATATATTTCATCCGCTTTGAAGGTATCATTATTTGACAACATTGAATATACTTCTTTAGAGCGTTCATCTAATAACTCAAGCTGTTCTTCCAACTCAGCCAAAAGATTATTGTTTTGCTCTTTATCTAAAATAACTTTTTCTAATTTTTTATTTTCTTTGTCAATTGAATCCTTGATATTCTCAATTTCTAACAATTGAAGAAAATATTCATAAAATTCTTTTTGAGAAATATTTTCCTGTATCTCTTCGTAAGTTTTCGCAATATCATCTAAGTCACTTACTTTTTCTTTAATGATTTTCAATGTAGCTTCTAAATCTTTATAAGATCGAATAGATTCTTTAATAGATTCTACATCTAACACTCTTTCTTCTAGTAGATATTTATATATAAATTCTTTAACATCCGAAATCGGTTTAAATGCTAAAGCTTTTGGTAATAGTGAAAAGTAGTTTTCGTTGATTGAACCAAATTTTTTTCTAAAAGAGTATTTTGCCTCTTTTCTAGTTAAATGTACTTTTTGAGCTTGCTTAGTTTTCTTGAAATTGATTGTTGTTAGAATAACTCCTTCATCATCAACAAACAAATTTTCATTAATTTGGTCATCATACTCATAGAATAGAACTTTCGGTGGTATAATCTCTCCTACTATGTCAATGATAGTCCCAACAGTAAAGTAATTTTGCTTTACTTCATCATAAAATTCTAATGCAATGTGACCAGTAGTATCTCCCGCTCTTAAATATTCTTGATTGTCTATTCCTAGTTTACACTTAACATAACCTCTTAAGTCACGTTTACTTTTATCATTAGCAGCTAAGTTGAATATTTGGTCACCTGCAGTTAACACAAATGCTATAGCATCTACAATTGTTGATTTTCCAGTAGCATTTTGACCCGTTATTAAGGTGTTGTTTTTAATATCGATTGTTTCATTAGCGAAATAGTGCCAATTAATTAATCTTACTCTAGTTAACTTCTTCATTAGTGTCACTTCCTGTTTTGTTTTCAATATGGTTAATAATATTATATACATCATTAATTGTCTGTGTATTAATTGCAAGTAAAATCGTTGGATAGATGATAATTGGTGTTGAAGTTTTTGTTATATCTCCAAGCGTTTCAATTAAGTTATTTCTTTTAAACAACCTTAATATTTTAACTAAATCGGTTTTATTAATTTTTTTCTTCAACTCTAAAGAATCATAGTAATCATGAATTTCATCAACCTTAATAATCACATTATCATTTACAGAGGTTTTAACTAAATGTTCATGGAACAAAATTCTTAAAATTAACAAAACGATTGACTCATCTTTCTTTAATCTTAATAAATTATTATTATCTCTATGAATCAATTGAACTGCGCCCATTTCTCTATCTAAAATCAATTCATAATCCATGACATCAAAATACTCATCAAAGTATTGTTTAAAGCTGATAATAAAGTAATACATTTCTTTATTATCTTCTTTGTCTTTAGCTAGAAAACTGTTTGATAAAAGCCTTAAGCAAGTTTTAGCAAATAGTTTCTTTTGTCCTACATTTAGTTCGTCAAAATTTTCTAATATCATTTAATTTTCCCCCTTAATGATTTCAAAATCATCAATAATAAATCTTGAGTTATTTATCTTGTTGTTCAATGGTTGAATATAATAATTCATTTCATCCCCAGCATAAACCAGGATATATAATAGCCTTAATATGGCTTCATCACTCATATCAGCATTTATTATATCACTAGCCTTTATTAGTGAGTTTTTTCTAAAATATTCATCTAAATACTTTTGAATAACTTCTTCTGAATAATGAATTTCAAATTCTCTGTAAAACTCATCTCTTAATGTTTGATCAAAGCCATGATCATTTTCTTCTAAAAATTGATTTTCGATATGTTTATATATACCTCTTGGTGTATACAATGAATCTTTCGAAATTTGTTGATATGTCGATAAGGTAAACATCGGTCTTATTATATTTAAAGCTTTTTTGCTTTGGTTGTTTTTAACACTTTCGGCTGTAAAACTTAAAATTTTCGTTAATTTACTTATCACATTTTCATCATCGGATAATAAAAATTTAATTTTGGCAATGGTTGTGTTTACATATACTTTATTTTTATTATCAATTTCATCAATAATATAAGATACAGAATTATATATATCAATAATATCATCGATTTTTTTATTCACTTTCATCATTGCCATCTCATAATTATTATGAGATTTTACAAGATGTTCTTTTGCTAGTATCTCCATCACAAACTTATCTTCTTGTATTTTTTCTAGTTTTCGAACAATATCAGCTCGATATTTATTAATATTGTCTGAAGTCTTTAGTCTTCTATAAGCTTTATCCATCAGTTCTGATTTATAATTAATTAAATAATTAATTAAATCTTTTATCTCAGAATGATCAACTATAGATTTAATATAATACTTTAACCTAGAATCTAATTTTCTAATTTCTCTAACAAAAGCTAAAGTATTTTTATATACTTGGTCTAGCACCATCCCGTATTCGCCATAATCGCTATTCAATAATGAATATGAAGTATAAATGTACCCTCTAAACTCATGACCATCATCTTCAGTGTTTTCATAAAAACTATCATTAGATATTTCTTGTAAAGCTTCAATGATTGTTATAGCATAATCTCTAAAATTAATAATTTCCTCATAATTATTATTGATATCTATATCAATCCATTCAGTTTTTTCTAAACGTCTTAAAATTTGATTTGCACGGTCACGATTGGTCCATTCAGTTTCTTCATCATCAGTTTCAATTTCTTCTTCTAATGGATTAAGATCTAAATAATCCTCTAAAGCTTGTCTTGCAATCTCCTTATCCATTCCTAATATTGATCCTTGTTCATAAACCCTAAAGAGTTCTAGTAGACAATTAACATAAATCGACCTATTCTTACCTGATAATAAATTAAAAAAATTATTAGGTATAATTTCAAAAACATCCATATCATCACTTCCTATTCATATCGTTTATATTTAAACTTACCACTTACAAGTGTGGTTAATGTATTCTCTAATATAAGCCAGTCTTTTCTAAATTGCTTTAATGATTTTTTTCCTGTATCATTTAGACGATAATAACGACGCAGCATACCTTTTTTATTTTTTTGCTTATAACTAGTTATTTTACCATCTTTTTGCAATCTTTTTAATGCAATATATAAAGTTGCTTCATTTAAATTAATATTTTGACGACTTACTTCTTCAATTATCTTAGCAATTTCATATCCGTAACTATCATATTTTTCTAATATTGATAGAATAATATAATCAGTAAAACCTCTTATATGTTCACTAGAATTAGCCATTATCATCACCTCCTCACAATACTTAACTTATTTATACATAAACCATTTATACTTAATCTGTTTATATTATAATACAACAAGTACTATTTGTAAATAGATAGTCAAAAAAAATACTGGAAATATCCAGTATTATTTTGAAAAATTAGATTTAAATTTTTGCCAGAACCCTTTGTTTTCATCAGGACTATCTTCAATTTTTGATAATTGTTCAAATAGTTTCTTTTGTTCAGACGATAGTTTTTTAGGTGTCACAACCGTGATAATGACATGTTGATCACCTTTTTGTTTTGTCCTAACGTTTGTCATTCCTTTTCCTTTCAATCTGAATTTAGAATCAGATTGAGTACCGGCTGGAATTGTTAACATGACATCCCCATACACTGTAGGAACTTTTACCTCAGCACCTAAGGCTGCTTGAGAGAAAGTAATAGGATATGTAATGATAAGGTCATCTCCTTGACGCACATAAGTATCGCTTTGTTTGATCTTTATCAATATGTATAAGTCACCATTTGGTCCATTATTTGAACCCTTGTTACCATAACCTTGTAAGCGTATATGTTGATTGTTATCTATACCTGCAGGAACTTTAACTTCTACAGTTTTTATAATCTTTTCAACACCCTCACCTTGACAGTTAGAACACTTATTTTTAATCTCTTTACCTGTTCCACCACATTTTGGACAAGTTGTTTGAGTTCTTGTTCGTCCAAAAATAGTTTGTTGTTCCATAATTACAGTTCCATTACCATGACATTGAGAACATGTTTTTATGTCGCTTTTTGATTCTGCTCCACTACCATGACAAACACGGCATTCATCATAAACAGGAACTTTAATCTTTTCTTTTTTACCAAATACAGCCTCTTCAAAGGTGATATTCATAACTTTTCTTATATCTGAACCTTTTCTTGGTTGGTTTCTAGTAGACTGAGTTCTTTGTCCACCACCACCAAAGAACGAACTGAAAATGTCATTAAAATCAAAATCTCCAAAGCCGCCGCTTCCACCAAAGCCGCCTTGACCAAATCCACCACCAGGTGCTTGATGTCCAAATTGATCATATTGTGCTTTCTTTTGTGAATCAGATAACACATCATAAGCTTCTTGAACTTCTTTAAATTTAGTCTCTGCATCTTTTTCAGTAGAAACATCGGGGTGATATTTCTTAGCAAGCTTCCTATAAGCCTTTTTTATTTCTTCAGGACTAGCGGATTTATCCAGCCCTAAAACTTCATAATAATCTCTCTTGCTCATGCAATCACCCCTAACTTTCTAATATTAATTTTATTAAACTTCTTTGTAATCTGCATCAAAAACATCGTCATCATCATTAGAATCTGTATCATCTTGTGGTTCTTCATCTGCAGGCTGTTCTGTTTGATTTTGAGATTGTTGAGCTCTAGCCATTATGTTTTGTGCAGTTGTCTCTAATTCTGTTTTTGCCGTTTTAATCGCTTCAATATCTTCGCCTTTTAAAGCTTCTTCTAATGCTTTTACTTTTTCTTCTGCTTCTTGTTTTTCAGTGTCAGATATATTATCACCTAAATCTGTAATAGATTTATTAGTTGCAAATATTAACTGATCAGATTCGTTTCTCAAATCTATTTCTTCTCGTTTTTGTTTATCTGCTTCAGCGTTTTCTTCAGCTTCTTTAACTAATTTATCAATCTCTTCTTCTGATAGACCACTGCTTGATTTAATAGTAATTGAATTTTCTTTACCAGTTTTCTTATCTTTAGCTGATACATTAACTATACCATTGGCATCGATATCAAATGTTACTTCAATTTGAGGAACACCTCTTGGTGCAGGTTCAATATCACCTAAATGGAATCTTCCTAAAGTTTTATTGTCTTTTGCCATAGTTCTCTCACCTTGTAGAACATGGATATCTACACCTGGTTGATTATCAGCAGCTGTTGAGAAAACTTGAGATTTTGAAGTTGGAATTGTTGTATTTCTTTCAATAAGTGGTGTAACCACGCCACCTAGAGTCTCAATACCTAATGTTAAAGGTGTAACATCCAATAATAATACATCTTTTACATCACCTTGAAGGACACCTGCTTGGATAGCAGCACCCATCGCAACAACTTCATCAGGATTAATTGAACGGTTTGGTTCTTTTCCTAGAATCTTCTTAACTTGTTCTTGAACAGCAGGAATTCTTGTAGAACCTCCTACTAATAAAACTTCATCAATGTCCTTAGCAGTCATTTTAGCGTCTTTTAAAGCAGTTTTAACTGGTTGGATTGTTTTTTGAATCAAATCATCAGTTAACTCATTAAATTTTGCACGTGTAATCTCTTTTTCTAAATGAACTGGTCCATCACTATTCATCGAAATAAACGGCAATGATATTGATGTTGATGTAGTTGAAGAAAGTTCTTTTTTAGCTTTTTCAGCAGCATCTCTTAATCTTTGGAAAGCCATTTTATCTTTCGATAAATCTACACCTTGTTCTTTTTTAAATTCTTTAACAAGCCAATCTACCACTTTTTTATCAAAGTCATCTCCACCTAAACGGTTATCTCCACTAGTTGATAATACTTCAAAAGTACCATCACTTAATTCAAGAATAGAAACATCGAATGTTCCACCACCAAGGTCATAAACTAAAACAGTTTGATCCTTATCTTTTTTATCAATACCATAAGCTAAAGCAGCAGCTGTAGGCTCATTAATAATTCTTTTAACTTCTAAACCAGCTATTTTACCAGCATCTTTAGTCGCTTGTCTTTCTGCATCATTAAAATAAGCAGGTACAGTAATGACAGCTTCAGTTACTTTTCCACCTAAATAAGCTTCTGCAGATTCTTTTAAATTTCTAAGAATCATTGCTGATATCTCTTGTGGTGTATAAGATTTATCTTTGATTTTAATTTTTTCAGATGTACCCATTTTTCTCTTTACAGAATAAACTGTATTAGGATTAGTAATCAATTGTCTTTTCGCTACATCTCCTACTTGAATTTCATCATCTTTAAACGCTACAACAGATGGCGTAGTTCTGTTTCCATCTCTATTTGGAATTACTTTTGCTTCTTTACCATCCATTACTGAAACAACAGAATTTGTTGTCCCTAAATCAATACCTATTATTTTCATATATTATTCTTCCTTTCCATTTTCTATATTTTCATTCATATCTTCTATTTCATCATCTGGTTTTAAATTGATAATTACAAATGCAGGTCTTAAAACTCTATCTTTAAATTTATAACCAGTTTTTGTAATTTTTAAAATTGTATGTTCTGGTTTATCTGGGTGATATTCAGTATCCATTGCTTCATGAATATTGGGGTTAAATTCATCCCCGACTTTGGTTTCTATTGCACTAACGCCTTCATCTTTCAAAGCATTATAGATCATATCTTTTATCATCTTAAAGCCATAAAGGAAATTTTGCATTTGCTTATCATCAGTTTTCGTATTTAAAGCTTGAGTGAAAACTTCTAAAGAATCAATTAATTTATCAGCAAGTGACTGAGACGCATATTTTCTTTCTTTAATTAACTCATTAGATGTCCTCTTTTTATAGTTTTCCATCTCAGCTAAATTACGATAATATTTATCTTTAAACTCTTTTAATTCCTCTTCGATTTCTTCTAATTGATTTTCAATTTTAGCTTTCTTTGTTTTTTTCTTTTTTGGTTCTTCTTGTTTTGTCTCTTTCTTAGTGTCATTTGATTCATCTGTTTTATTTTTTGTTTTTTCTTCTTTATCAAACAACTCTTTTTCTAAATCTTTCTCCGACATATTTATCTACTCCTCTTCGTATAATTTTTGTATATGTTTAGCAATATATTTGATTAACGGGATTGCTTTTCTATAATCCATTCGTTTAGGACCCACTAATGAAACAGTTCCCTTTTCACCATCAATCGTATCATAAGTCGAAGAGATAACAGTTATATCATTAAGTGAAGTGATTTGGTTTTCTGTACCAATTTTCACTGACATACCTTCCTCTTCTGAATTTACTATTTTAAAAATCTCTTTATTTTCGATTGTAGAAATAAATTCTCTTAATTTATCAATATCATTAAACTCTGGTTGATACAACATATTAGCTTGTCCAGTTAAATAATATCTTGATTGTGCAAATTTAGAAAAGGCTTCTATAAATGAATCAACAATTGTTTCACGGTATTTCAATAATTCTTTAATTTGATTATGTTCAATTTCATAATGTAATTTTTCAGATACTTTAGAAATCGGCGTATCTCTTAGCAATTCATTAAGCAAATCAATGACTTTTGTTAATTCATCAACGTCTATTTTTTCATCTAAATTAATTTCATTAGATTCAACATGTCCATAATTAGTAATCACTAATATTAAACCATGTGTAAGACTCAATTGAACTAATTGAACTTTCTTAACCTTAGAATTATAGGCATTAGGACCTAATGAAATAGCGGTACAATTTGTGGCTTCAGATAATAAATTAATAGCTTCTTTTATAATGATATCTCTATTCGCTTCCTTATTTGAAAAAATTTGTTCAAACTCAAAAAAGCCATCAGTATCTTCTTCTATTGTTTTAGCAACTGTTTCGATATAATATCTATAACCTTTTTCAGACGGAATTCTTCCTGATGAAGTATGTGTTTTCTCAATGAAACCATCATCTTCTAAAGAACTCATGTCGTTTCGAATTGTTGCTGATGATACCTTTAAAATTTTTGATAACGACTTTGAACCAATAGGTTCTGCGGTCCTTACATATTCATCAACTATTAATTTTAATATTTTATCCTGTCTTTCAGTCATAAAAATACCCCTTTAGCACTCTGTGTTTTTGAATGCTAATGATATTATACTAAAGACCTTTAGCAATGTCAAGTTTTGAGTGCTAAAATATCTAAAAAATATTAAATAATGATTGCGTTGAAAAGAAGTGATTTTCTTTGTATAATATTCATATAGAAAAGAGGGGTAAATATGGAAAAATTTAAAGTTGGAATCATAGGGATAGGCTTTGTAGGCGTTGCCCACATAGAAGCACTTAGGAGACTTGGCAACGTTGAAGTTGTTGCTATTTGCGGCAGACATCATATTAAAGATAAAGCTAATCAATTATATGTTGAACACCACTATACAGACTATAAAGAAATGATTACAGAAGAAAAATTAGATTTTGTCCATATATGTACGCCAAACAATACACATTTTGAAATGGCAAAATACGCGTTAGAAAATGACATTAATGTTGTCTTAGAAAAACCTATGACTATGACTGCTGATGAAGCTCAGATACTCACTGATCTCGCTAATAAAAAAAGACTAGTAAATGTTATTAATTTTCAAAACAGACTGTACCCAACAAGTATTCAAATGAAACATTTGATTAATCAAGGTCAAATAGGAGATATTATTTCTATTCATGGACATTACCTACAAGATTGGTTACTCTATGACACCGATTACTCTTGGCGACTTAACAAAAAAGAATCTGGTAACACTAGAGCAGTTGCTGATTTAGGAACTCACTGGATGGATTTAGTTGAATATTTAACTAATCTAAAAATCACTGAGGTTTTTGCTGAATTTAAAACACATTATAAGAAAAGAAAAAAACCAATGGGTCCTACAGAATCTTTTTCAATAAATAAACCTAATCATTATGAAGAAATGAATATTGACACTGAAGATGTTGCGATGATATTTTTTAGATTTAGTAATCATTCAATTGGTAATTTGACAATATCACAAATGGCTGCAGGTAATAAAAATAATTTAGAAGTTAATATATTAGGGTCAAAATCATCCATTCATTGGTCCTTGCAAGATCTAGAAAACATAAAAATTGGACACCGAGATTCACCAAACCAAACAATCGCTAAAGATTACTTACTCACCCCTCAAGCCAAAAATATGATTGATTACCCTGCTGGACATATGGAAGGGTATCCAGATTCTATCAAACAAGTATTCAAAGAGGTTTATCAAAACCATGATTCAATAAGTTCTTATTACGCTACTTTTGAAGATGGTTTAAGACAAATGATATTGTGCGAAAAAATATTTGAAAGTGCAAATAAGCATCAATGGGTTAAAATCTAATATAACAGCTTAAAAACTGTAAAAATTGTCTATAATGTTATATAATATTGATGAGGTGATATAATGATAAAAATAGGAGTTATAGGTGCAGGAAACATTGCACAAAAATTTAGTGAAGCTGTAAAAGAAAGCAAACTAGTTGATGGAGAATTATACGCTGTTGCTTCAAGAAATTTAGAAAAAGCAGAAAAATTTAAAAACAATTACAATTTTTTAAAAGCATATGGTTCATATGAAGAACTATATCAAGATCCTAATGTAGACTTAGTCTATATAGCTGTTCCTCATGCTTTTCATTATGACCAAATGATGAAAGCACTTGATTATAGCAAGAATATTCTTTGTGAGAAACCATTTACCATAAATGCCGAGCTCGCCAAAAAAGTATTTAAAAAAGCTAAAGAAAAACAAGTGTTTGTAATGGAAGCCATGTGGACAAGATTCTTACCAGTGATTCAAGAAGTTCAAAAAGAAATCGAAAATAATCTTATTGGTGACATCAATTTATTAGAATCAGATTTTTGTTTCTACCCTAATAAAGCGATTGATCATAGATTATACCAACCTAAACTTGGTGGGGGCGCTTTATTAGATGTAGGTATCTACCCAATAACTTTTGCCAATATTTTTATGGGAAGCCCTAAAAAAATAACCTCTACTGTTGAGATGTATGAAACAGGTGTTGATGCAACAGAAAACATTATTTATCATTATGAACATGGTAAAGCTATATTAAATGCATCAATCGTTAAAGAAAAACCTTTACTAGCAACTATTGTTGGCAATAAAGGCAAAATCATTGTAGAAGGCTTACATGAAACTGAATCCGCAAAAGTTTATGATAAGAATGACAAGCTTATTAAAGATATTAAAATACAACATGATACCAATGGTTTTGAATATGAAATTAAAGAAGCTATTGATTGTATAAAAGCAAACAAACTAGAAAGTGATATTGTAAGTCATCAAGTAACAATTTCTGTATTAGAGCAAATGGATCAAATAAGAAAAGATTGGAATTTCCAATACCCAATTGAAAAATAAATTCACATAAAAATAAACCGCCAGTTTTAACTGGCGGTTTTATTTAAATCATAAACTATTTTCTAGTCTTTGTAAGGATCAAAATTAATGTTACTAAATACATTATCTGTTTCATCTTTGTATCCAGTAGCGAAGATTAAATCATAAGTATGTTGAGGATTGTCAGCAGTTAATGTGTCAATAGCAGTATAAGCTGTATCAACGCCATCAATTTTTGGACCATCATTTAATCCATCTAATCCATCTTTACCATCGATAACATTTTTAGCGATAGCAACTGAGTTTTCAACTAATTTTGAAGTATCTTTAAATACAGTCATAGTTTGAGTTCCTTGACCTTTGTCAGCGTCTCCCATTAATGAAGCTAATGCAACGTCTGATGCATCTTGTCCTGTAGTATAGTAATTACCATAAGCATTGTCACCCATATCAGCAAATTTTAAACGAATTGCTGCTGAAGTATCATCATTAGGCGCTAAAACATAAACGTCTTCATCTGATTTATCTCCATCTATAGTTGCAACTAATGCGTCAGCTAATGTACCAGCAGTACCAGCATTCCAGTCTGTATCGATGTTTGCCATAGCTGCTTGTAATAAAGTAGCTGCATCATCATCAAAGTTTGCTTCAGTAATTTTTGCTGCATCGAAAATCGCTTCAATAGCTTCTGTTTCGATGTTGATAATATTGAACATATCGATATCATCATAAAGTGCTTCCATTGCTCCACCAAAGAAATATGTAGCGTTTGGCCAGTCAGCAGTTCTACCAGCAAATAATGCTAGATCACATTTATCTGTTGCTGAACATCCATTTTCATCAGCCATATCAACTAAATGTTGTCCTTGAGCTTTTCCAACTTCCCAACTATTAAATGTTGTATAATAGTCAGCGATTGCAGAGTCACCTTTTGCCATTCTATCATGAGCAATTAAAGTAACGCCAGCATCGTTTGCAGCTTGTGCAGCAGCAGCTCCAGATCCTTCAACAGTAATGATAATAACTTCAGCGCCTCTAGAAATTAAAGATTCAACGTTAGTTTTTTCTTTACCTTCATCACCATCTGAGAAAAGAATTTCATATTCATATCCTTCTCCTAGAGCATCTAATTCTTCTTTGAAGAAACGACCATCTTGATTAGCCCATCTCTCTTCAGAAGCATCTGGTAATACTACACCAATTTTAATTGTTTCTTGATTACATCCAATTAATGGAAGAATTAAGAAAGCTGTAAACAGTAATGCAATAAATTTTTTCATTTTTCTCTCCTTTAAAAAATTTTTTATTTTAAGTGTGACTTATTTTTTAAAATCACAAAACTTAAGCAATAATAATGTCTTCAAAATCTTCTTCTTGAGAAGATCTAATTTCATTTTTGATTCTTGTATATGTAGATTCTGCATTAGTTAATGCATATTCATAATCAATAATATCTTTACCGTCTGCACTAGATTGTGCTTCTTTAAGCTTTGCTTTAGCCTCTTTAAGCGCTTCTTTTGCTTCAGCTAAATCTTTCTTATGTAGACGTTTTGCATAATACATACCCACTAGATCAACAGGACGTACGTTACGAGTATAAATATCAAATACTACAGCCAATAATAATACTGACCCTAAAACAATCGGTTCAATATTTGAACTAAATCCAGCCAAAGCCATTCCGTTTCTTAATGACATGATTGCAATAGACCCAATAACAGAGTTAACAATTTTTCCAACACCACCACTAGCAGAAGCTCCGCCTATAAATGTTGCTGCAATGGCATATAACTCCCATGATACACCATGATTTGGTGAAGTATTTTGAACGTATGATGCATACATTGTTCCAGCAATTAATGACATAACGCCCATAGATATAAATACAATTATTAGAATTGTCGTAACTTTAATACCTGATAATTCAGCAGCCTCCGGATTTCCCCCAACTGCATAAACTCTTCGACCTACAGTAGTTTTAGTGGTTATAAATATATAAATCACCATAACAACTAATGTAATAAGTAATTGATAAGAAATTCCTCTATAAGAAGCTAAATTAAGCGCTAAATAAGTTAATATACCAATTAAAAACACAGTTTTTGTTATGTATATTTGCATTGACTCATTTTCAATGTTTAATTTATTGTTTTTTCTTCTCTTGGTGATAGAAGAAACGACTATCAAAGCGACCATTAAAACCCCAAGTATAACCGTCACTAAGTTTAATCCACCTACTTCGCCAGTACTAATATATCCTACTCCGATTGATTTAAAAAATGAGCTTGATACAGGAATCGTTCTATTTCCTGTTTCTATCATTAATAAACCTTTGAAAATAAACATACCCGCTAATGTAACAACAAATGATGGAACTTTAATTTTAGCAACAAAGAAACCTTTGATAGCTCCAATTGCAACTGTAAGGAACAAAGCAACGAGCAATGCTAACCAAATAGCTTGGCCTTGATTTTCTATAGCAACAATCACATAAGCTCCTAGAAAAGCACTCAAAAACCCAACAGATAAGTCAATTTGTCGTGTGACAATCACAAGCGTCATACCTATCGCTAATACAGATACATATGCTGTTTGGTTTAACAGGTTAGTAAAGTTTCGGGGTGATAAAAATAACCCATTAGTGTAAATAGTAAAAACTAAAAATATAGCTGCTAGTGCGATATACATTCCATATTCACGGATATTTGTTCTGAACATTGAAGTGATAACATAAAAATATCTTAAAATAGGATTAATTTTCTTTAATTCTGTTTTTTCATTCATTTTCTGATCCTCCTATACTAAAGTAGCCTTTTTCATAATCTCTTCTGGCGTTGCATCATCTATATTAAATTCAGCAGTTTGATTTCCTTCTGCGATTACATATATTCTATCACATATACCTAAAATTTCAGGCAATTCAGAAGATATAACTAAAATACTCATTCCTTGTTCTACTAATTCATTGATAATTGTGTAAATCTCATATTTAGCTCCAACATCAATCCCTCGAGTCGGTTCATCTAAAATTAAAATGTTAGGATTAGCAAACAACCATTTAGCTACCTGTACTTTTTGTTGGTTACCACCACTCAAATTTCTTAGTTTTTGATAAATAGAAGGTGTTTTAATATTTAAATCCTTTACATATTTATCAGCATAGAAAGATTGTTTAAAATAGTCTATAATTCCTCTTTTGGAAATTTTAAATAAATTTGATAATGTAATGTTTTGACCTAAGTCTTCAATCAAAATTAAACCATCGGTTTTTCTATCCTCAGAAACATAAGCAATACCATTTTTAATAGCATCTTGTGGATGGTGCATTTTAACGGCATTCCCATTTACAAGTATACCACCTGATAAAGTGTATTTGTTTACATTGCCAAAAATACTATGAGCAAGCTCAGTTCGTCCAGCACCCATTAATCCGGCCAGCCCAACAACTTCTCCTTTTTTTAATTTTATATTAACATCATTTATGATATATCTATTTAAACCATTATCAAATGCACTGAAGTGGACTGTTTCTAAAACAACATCACCATCTACAAATTTTTTTCTTTTAGGATATATATCATCGATTTCTCTACCAACCATGTGTTTGATGATTTCATTCTGATTAATTTCACTTTGATCCATCCGTGTTATTACTTTTCCATCTCGAATAACAGTGACAGAATCAGCTATGGCTTCTACTTCTTTTAATTTATGAGAAATCATAATTGAAGTAATACCTTTTTTATTTTTTAGTTCACAGAGTAAATTAAGTAATTTTTCACTATCATTTTCATTTAATGCAGCAGTTGGTTCATCAAGTATGAGTAACTTAACATCTTGACTAAGCGCCTTAGCAATTTCTATCAATTGTTGTTTACCAACTCCAAGTGTTCCAACCAACTGATCTAAATCAACCTTTAGTCCAACCATATCAAGATACTCTTTAGCTAAACTTTTGGTTTTTATCCAATCTATAATACCATTACCATTTGTTACTTCGTGTCCAACATAAACATTTTCGAATACTGAAAGATCGGGAAACAAAGCTAACTCTTGGTTTATAATAACGATACCTTTATTAACGGATTCTTTAATGCCACTAAAGGTTTGAATCTCATTATCATAAACAATGTCGCCTGAATATGTTCCATGAGGATAAATACCACTAAGAACTTTCATTAATGTTGATTTTCCTGCACCATTTTCGCCTACAATAAAATGTATTTCACCTTTATCGACATGAATATCAACTTCGTCTAAAGCCCTTACCCCTGGAAATGTTTTTGTGATAGATCTCATTACTAGTATTTTATTATTTTCAGACAATTAATTCACCTCTATTCATCATCACTCAAGAAAAGCGTTTTCACTCTTGGGTATATTATAACAAATTTTTTATATTTTTTTTCATAAATTTTAAAGTTTTTTTCGTTTTGTGCATAATGCTTGCCTAATTTTACAATATTTTGACAAGCTTCTTGTACATTTTTATATACTCCGTCTCCTACCATTGCTAATATTGCAGCACCTAAAGCAGGACCTTCTTCGTTTTCCATCGTATATACTTCAACACCAAGTATATCTGCAATCATTTGTGCCCAAATTTCACTTTTAGCTCCCCCACCTGTGATTCTCACTGATGGTATGTCAATGCCTAAGTCTTGTATTTTCATAAATGATTGTTTAAGAGCAAAAGTGATACCCTCAATAACCGCTCTATCTAAATCTTTTTTAGAGTGAGATAAATCAAGTCCAAGAAAAACACCTTGAGCTTTAGGATCATTTATAGGTGCTCTTTCCCCACTTAAATAAGGAAGGAAAAATAAATTATTATTTATATCAGATTCATTAACACCTTTAAAATATAAATCATAGTTTTTATCATTAAAAACCTTTTCAGACCACCATTTTAAAGCGCCAGCTGCATTTAACATGACACTCATTATATGATAATTACCATTTGTGTGGCAATAAGACTGAAAATGACTTTGTGTATCTACTTTGAATTTATCGGAAGCGACAAAAATAACTCCACTAGTCCCTAGAGAAATGCTTGCTTTTCCCCCTTCAACTATTCCAACGCCCACAGCGCCTACCGCTTGGTCACCACCGCCAATAATAACGCTTACATCTTTTTCAAAATGAACATTCTTTATTATATCCTTCTTTAAACTACCAATTTTTTCGAAACTTTCATAGACTTTTGGGAGTTGAGAAGGAACAACCCCCATAATGTCTAATATTTGTTGACTATATTTTTTGTTTTTTACATCATAATATAGAGTACCTGATACATCAGAGACATCTGTGGCAAACACACCAGATAATTTATAAGCTAAATAATCTTTGGGTAACATAATTTTCGATATCTTTTTAAATATTTCAGGTTCATGTTTTTTTACCCATAATATCTTAGGTGCTGTTAAGCCAGTTAAAGCAATATTACCAGTCTCATTAATAAGTGTATCTACTCCAACCTCATTGTTTAGAAAATCTACTTCTTCCAACGTTCTTTGGTCATTCCATAAGATTGCAGGTCTTAATACATTGTCATTTTCATCTAAAATGACAAGTCCATGCATTTGTCCTGAGAAACTTACAGCTTCAATTTGGTTTTCATAACCACTTACTAGTTCTTTTAATCCATCTATACTTTGGCTATACCAAAGATTTGGATCTTGTTCAGCCCAAGAACTTTTCGGTATAATTAAATCATAATCTCTTATTACAGATTTTATAACCTCACCAAACTTATTTACTAAAATAAGTTTTACACTAGAAGTTCCTAAATCTATACCAATATACATCTTTATTATCCTATTATGTATTGATTAATTATAGATTCAATTAATTCTTGTCTACCAGAGTCGTTACTATCTAATTCTTTTTTATTCAAAATGTATTCTTCTAGTTCTTTAAATCCTACTTTTTTATTTACGATGTCTAATCCAATACCATCTTTATATGATGCATATCTTTTATCAAGAATATCTTCGATGGCTTTGTCTTCCCATAATTTAGCAGCAACTCTTAATCCAATTGCATAAGTATCCATTCCGGCGATATGTGCATATGCTAAATCTTCAACAGTAAATGAAGCTCTTCGCACTTTTGAATCAAAGTTTAAACCACCAGTAGTGAATCCGCCACCTCTTATAATTTCATACATAGTCAAAGTTGTATCATATACATTAGTAGGGAATTGATCTGTATCCCATCCAAGTAATAAGTCACCTTGATTAGCATCTACACTTCCTAACGAATCATTATCTACAGCTAATCTAACTTCATGATTCATTGTGTGACCAGCTAATGTTGCATGATTTGTTTCAATATTTAGCTTGAAATGGCCCATTAAGTCATATTTTCTTAAGAAAGAAAGAACAGTTGCACTATCGAAATCATATTGGTGTTTAGTTGGTTCTTTTGGTTTAGGTTCAATATAAAATTGTCCTTTGAAACCAATTTCTTTAGCATAATCTACAGCCATATGTAAAAATCTTGCAAAATTATCTTGTTCCAATTTCATATCTGTATTTAATAGAGTTTCATAACCTTCTCTACCACCCCAGAATGTATAACCAGCACCACCTAGACGATGAGTGATTTCCATCGCTTTTTTCACTTGAGCAGCAGCAAAAGCAAATATATCAGCATTAGGGCTAGTTGAAGCACCATTTACAAATCTTTTATTTGCAAAAAGGTTTGCTGTTCCCCATAATAGCTTAATACCTGTTCTCTTCATTTCTTTTTCAATAACATCTACAACTACATCTAAGTTTTTATTAGATTCCTCTAAAGTTTCTCCTTCAGGTGCAATGTCTCTGTCATGAAAAGCAAAATATTCGATGCCCATTTTTTCCATAAATTCAAATGCTACTCTAACACGAATTTTAGCTCGTTCTAACGGATCTGTTGTTTCTTCATCCCAAGGTCTTTCCATGGTTCCATCCCCAAAAGGATCAGTTCCATCAGCTACTAGCGTGTGCCAATATGCCATAGAAAACTTAAGATGATCTTTCATTTTCTTTCCTAAGATTACTTCTTCAGGATTGTAATACTTGTAAGCTAAAGGGTTCTTACTTTTAGAACCTTCATAATTAATTTTTGGTATTTCTTTTAAATATTCCATTTTTAAATCTCCTTTTAAAATTATATTTTTATAATTGAATAACTTATTTTTTTATGATATATTCACTTTATCAAGCAGTCTCTAGAAAGGATTGATTTTATGAAAACACATAACTCAAAATTCAATAAAGTTCAAAACAAAAAACTTGTTATAGAAAAACTTGTTGAATTAAGAGAAACTTCACGAGTACAATTATCTAAAAAAACGACTTTAAACAAAGCAACTGTATCATCAATCATTAATGAATTGATTGAGAAAAACATTGTCATTGAAACTGATGAACGTTATAAAACGAGTGGTCGAAGTGCAAAAGTAATTGCTTTAAATAAAAACGCCGGTCGAATCATCAGTATTGAGTTATTAACTGATGTTATATATGGTGTTGTTGCCAATCTATATGGAGAAATTCTTTTTGAAATTTCAACTAAAGCATTAAGTACAGATTTTAATGACTATCTGAAAAACATCCTTTCTACAATAGATGAACTAAAAAGAAATACATATGATTCTACATACGGCGTTATTGGTGTAGGTGTTGCAATCTATGGTATCTTATCAAAAAATAAAAAGATTAAGTATGCAACTTTCACTTCTTGGAAGGATATTGAGCTACAAAAAATAATAGAGGACTACACTGGTTTAAAAACTCATGTAGAAAATGAAGCTAATATCTCTGCTTTAGGTGAAAAAACGATCGCTTTTCACTATCCTAACCTAGTCACGTTAAATATTGGTATTGGTGTAGGTGCCGGTATTGTAATTGAAGATAAACTTTATACAGGACACGACGGTTACGCAGGTGAAATCGGACATACAGTACTCGTTCCTAATGGCAAGCAATGTGTCTGCGGTAATAAAGGGTGCCTTGAAAGATACATATCTGATACGGCAATTATCGAAAAATACAAAGAATTAACAAATATAAAACTAAGTATAAACGAAATTATAGACAAATATCTTAATAACGATAAAAGCGCTATCATTGTTTATAAGGAATTTATAAATTATCTCAGTGCAGCCATCAACAATATTAGTTTATTCTTAAACCCTCAAGCAATTATTCTTAAAAGTAAAATAATCAATAGAATACCTGAATCAATATCAATGATTAAAAATAACTTAAAATCACAAATAATGAATCTTGAAGTTTTAACAACATCTTCTTTTCAAAAGAAAACTAATGTCTTAGGTTTGACTCATATTTTAATCCAAGAATTCTTGGATATTGATAATTACAAAGTCCCTCAAAGGAACAATAACACAACTTAGTTTATCATTTAAATTAAGTTTTGTAAATATGGTTTTTTTAATAAACATTTCAAAGACATTAAAAATAAATTTATAAGATGAATTTTCATTATAAGCGTTTGATATCAATTCAAAAAATTGATAATCAAATACAACTATGTTATTATTTATTTATAGACAAAGGAGATGAATAATAAAATGAAGTATAGAAAATTCGGAAAAATAGGTATAGAAATTTCAGAAATTTCATTAGGAACATGGCAATTAGGTGGTAAATGGGGTGACGATTTTAATAATGAAGTTGCTCAGAACACACTTTCTTCTGCAACCAACAAAGGTATTAACTGTTTTGATACTGCTGATGTCTACCAAGACCAAAATAGTGAAAAAGCAATTGGAAAATTTATTAAAACAGTTGATAAAAAACCTTTTATTATCACTAAATCGGGAAGACAACTAGATCCCCATAATGCAGAAGGATACAATGAAAAAAACATTAGAGACTTCATTAATCAATCCCGTCAGAGATTAGATGTTGAAGCTTTAGACATGGTATTATTGCATTGTCCACCAACTGATGTTTATTATAATCCTGAAGTTTTTGATTTCATGGATAAGTTTAAAGAAGAAGGATTAATCAAACACTATGGTGTCAGTGTAGAACGTATTGAAGAAGGATTAAAAGCTATGAATTATCCTGGTGTAGAAGCCATTGAAATTATTTTTAATATGTTTAGACTTAGACCTTCTGAACTATTTTTTGAAGAAGCTAAAAAAAATAATATTGGAGTCATTGTTCGAGTTCCATTAGCGAGTGGCTTATTAACTGGTAAATTTGATGAAAACACTACTTTCGGACCAGATGATCACCGCACTTTCAATCGTAACGGTGAAGCCTTTGATAAGGGTGAAACTTTTAGTGGCGTAGATTTTAAACAAGGTTTAAAAGCCGTTTCTGAACTGAAAAAAGTCTTTAAAACTGATAATTTAGCACCATATGCCCTAAAATATATTTTAATGTTTGATGCTGTGAGTACTGTTATACCTGGTGCTAGTAAGGAATCACATATTGTAAATAATGTAGAAACAGTAGATATGCCTGATTTAACTAAAGAACAAATGGATGAAGTAAAAAGAATATATGATACATACATTAAAAAACCAGTCCATCACCTTTGGTAACATTTAAAAAAATTTTTTATCATTAAGATTATTTAGTTATGACTAAATAGTCTTTTTTTTATTTTTTTTCATCGTTTTATGATATCATTGATATAGTGAAAAAATAACATCGGAGGTTAACATGTTAAAATTAAAATATTTTTTAAAGGATAAAAAATCAAGTATTATTTTCTATCTATCTGGTTTCTTTGTTCTTGGATTCGCAATCAATTTAATGAAAGCATCAACATTAGGTAATGGTGCATGGGATACTGTGACAATTAATGTAAGAGATTTTTTGAATATGAATGTAGGTTTAGAATGGGTAACTATGGGAATGGTATCCTTTCTAGTTAGCATCATCATCATGACTATTGTCATATCATATCGAAAAAATCTTAAATATCTATTTATGCTTTTGCCTATTTTCTTAGTTGCTATTATTATTGACTTTTGGAATTTTGTATTATTTTACGACCGTGAAGCTTCTCAACTGGTTTATCAAATCATCTTTTATATAATAGGGGTTTTCTTATTACCGCTTGGATTAACACTCATAGTCAAATCGAAGTTTCCTGCATTTGTATTCGACGAGTTAATGCTAATGTTTGTGAAAATAACCAAGGCAAAAAAGATTACTTACGTACGATTAACTATTGAACTTATAGGTATTGGAATCGGTGGATTATTTGGTTTCTTAACTTACTATCACATTGATCAATCTTTTGGGGCTGTTGATATAGGAAGTTTTATACTAACCATTGCTTTAAGTCCAATTATGGCTTTCTATTTTAAAATATTATCTATAGATAGTGATTCTTAAAGGAGGAGAGAGTTAAATGTATCATGTAGTTAAAAGAGAGCTTTTTGATAGTATACTTATTGAAAATGAATTCATTAAAGTTGAATTGATTAATTATGGTGCAACTATAAAACAAATTCAAACTAAAAATTATAAGGGCGAATTTGAAGATATTTTACTTGAATACAAGAATGATGAAGATTATATTAATAACTCTATTTTCTTAAACGCAACTATAGGTCCCATTGCTGGAAGAGTAAGAAACGGCGAACTTATTACTGAGAACCACCATTATAATCTAGATAAAAACCAAGATGGAAAACATACACTACATAGTTCGAATCTAGCCTTATCATATAAAAATTTTAATTATGATATAAACTATGACAACCATCAACATGAAGTTGTTTTTACTTATGTTGAAGATTCTCTCTCTAATTTACAATATGAAGTTAAAGT
Source organism: Mycoplasmatota bacterium (assembly GCA_018622675.1). Taxonomy (GTDB): domain Bacteria; phylum Bacillota_I; class Bacilli_A; order Izemoplasmatales; family Hujiaoplasmataceae; genus Hujiaoplasma. The sequence goes on along the minus strand of CP076020.1, from coordinate 657,977 downwards.
GATTTACACTATTTTAGAAAATCAAATCAAAATAAATTTCCAAGTTGAAACTCATAACGACTTCTTCTTCAATTTAACTAATCATGCTTATTTTAATCTTTCTGGAAATTTAAAATCAGATATCAAAAATCATATCGTCAATATTCAAACCAAAAAATTTCATCAATTAGATAAAGATTTAATAAGTACCCATACTTTATTAGAAAATCAATTATTTGATTTTACTAAATCTAAAGCTTTAGATAAATGTTTAGAAAAATTGAAAAACACACCAAACCAAGGCTATGATGATATTTTTTATTTTGATAAGGACATAAATGACAATGCAAAAGCATCAATGTATGACCCTTCAAGCAAAAGGTTATTAGAAATATTTTCGACTTATGATCACATGGTTTTTTACACTCACAATAACATATCTGATCAACCGCTTAAACATTTAAATGATCACAAAATGCATTATGGGGTTTGTTTTGAATTCCAAAAAAGCCCACACTTATTTTCATATAATAATGCATCAAAAACATATTTAAGTAAAACCCAAGCATATAACGAAGAAATTATTTTTAAATTTTCTTTAAAGAAATAAGCTGTCATATTAATTTGATATATCTTTCATTATTGTTTATAATAAAATTAAGTTAAAATAAGTGAGGTTACTATGAAAAAGAAAATTGATCTAATTAATAAATTAAAAGTTAAAGATCCAAGCAAGTTTAATATGTTACTAGGATTTGATGGATTTGTTGATGAAATTATCCATGTAGTAGATAAAAGACAAGACCCTAAAAATTTCACTCGTGTGAAAACAATAAAAGATTTTGCTAAAAAAATCGAAAGAGCAAGCGGACTATCATCTAATATTGAGTTCGTTCCAATAAACACTAAACTAGGTGGTAATGGTCCTATCATGTGTAATGCTCTTACTAAACATAACCCTAGTATGACCTATATTGGAACTTTAGGATATCCTAGTATTCATCCTGTATTCTTACCTTTAAAAGAAAAAGCAAAAGTATATACCATTGAAAAATATGGTGATACTCAGGCTGTTGAATTTAATGATGGCAAATTAATCGTTGGTAAAATGAATACTTTAACGAATGTAAACTATGATCATTTACTGGATATAGTCACTGAAGAAACACTTACAGATTTATTAAATGAAGCAGATTTATTTGCGACTGTAAACTGGTCAATGATACCTTATATGACTGATATATGGAAAAACATTATCGCACACATACTGCCTAAACTTGATAAAAAAGAAATATCACCAATTATGTTTATCGATTTAGCCGATCCTGAAAAAAGAGAAGATTCTGATATTATTGAAGCTTTAAATCTACTAAAAGAATTCCGATCATTTTTTAGAGTTGCTCTTGGCCTTAACAAAAAAGAAGCCTATGATGTAGCTGTAATATTAGGTTTGTTTAATAAAGATGAGATTAATGACAAATCACTACAAGATGTCAATGAGGCTTTATATCATTACTTAAAAATAGATTATGTAGTTGTTCATCCCGTTGAACGTTCTAGTGTTGTTTATGATGGCGTATATTATGAAGAATCTGGCCCTTACATCGCTGAACCTAAATTAACAACAGGTGCAGGTGATAACTTTAATGCAGGTTTTGTGACAGGCTTACTATTAGGTTTAAAACCTAATGAAGCATTATTAACCGGTATGTCAACCAGTGGATACTATGTGAGAAATGCTGACAGTCCTAATTTTAATGAACTTATTAAGTTTATAGACGATTGGAATAATAATAATATATAAGAGAAAAAGTCTCCGAAATTGGAGACTTTTTTTAATAGGTTGAATGTCAAGGATAGGGGTCTTTGATGTTTAAGAAAAGAATTTAAAGATGATATTTCGTTTGAAGTATCGTCTTTTTCTTTTTGTTTTAAAGTGAAGTAATAGGGCAATCATTATGAGTTAATGCAAATATTCTTAATCTAAAGTGATCAAAGTTTCTATAGCCAAAGGCTATGCGTTTAATCACTTTGATTTTATTGTTCAAACCTTCAATAAAGCCATTGGTTAATTGTTTTTTGTCATAGGTAATAAATGAATTAATAATTTCTTCTTTCCAGTTTTTATAAGTCCTAGCGACTGTTTTGAATTCAGGTAACTTTGTTTGATATAAGTCATCTATAAATTGATTTATTACATCTCTAGCTTCATAATAAGATGTGCTATGCATCATTTCATAGAAGGAATCCTTTAAATCAATCGCCTTTTTCATATCTAGATCAAAGTGTCTTACTTTATCAATAATCTCTCTCGCTGTAATGTGATAACCAAGCTTATAATCTTTAAAATGCTTGGTTGAAAGATTATAAGTATAAGCCAATATATGTTTCCAATATTTCTTTAAATAATGATATTCATAAGTACCTTTTCGATATTTCTTCATAACCCTTAATCTAACATCTTGAACGGCCCAATACATCTGTCTAATAAAATGATACTTATCAGCGATTAATTTGGCCTTAGGAAAGTATTTGTGAACCAGTTGTCTATAAGGATCCCATAAGTCTGATATGATGCATTTGACCTTATCTCGCTCTTTTTTGTCAATATGGGAGAAGTAATACTCTAGGTTATGTTTTCTTCTGTTAGGGAAAACGTCAATCAGTTTTTTATTGACTGGATCAGTCATAAGAAAAGCATATTTACCATAGCCATGAGATAAATTTTTAAACTCATCTATACTCAAGACTTCAGGTAAAACTTGCCTCCTAGGTCTAATATGAGTTTTAATGTGTCTCATAACTGTGTGAAATGATATATTTAAATGTCTACCAACATCTGTGATTGATTGTTTAAATCCATATTCTTTGATAATTAGTTGTTTCGTATAATTACTTATCTTATGATATTTTCTTACAAATTGATTCTCTTCAGGAAAACGTTTATGACAATCTTTACATAAATATCTTCGCCGCCTATATAGAAGTATCACTTTATATCCTAAATCAAATTGATGTTTTATCTTTCTTATCCTGTAATCATGAACCCTCTTGGTTAAACAACCACAGTGAGGACAGACATGTTCTCTAATAGGAAGTTCTAATTTAATATACTTAGTCCCTCTTTCTATAGAAATATCTTTAATAATAATATCTTCATCTTTCAAATTAAATAATTTACTGATATAATGTTCATGCATGAATAGGACCCCTTTCGATTGGGAGTAGGTAACTTAATTATAAAGGATGATTCCTATTCATGCACTTTTAATTTATAAACATCTTTTTATTAACACCCCTAAGAAAATTATAGAACCTTTTAATAATCTATTATTTTTTTATTCTAAATTGAGTTTTCACATCAAAGAAATGTGCTTTATCCATATTTATCGCTAAATGAAGTTCATCACATATTTGAATATCAGCCCTTGCATCAATCATTGCTTTTTCTTTAAATTATAGGTGTTATTTTTTAGATTTTTATCGACTCATAATCTCAACAAATACTTTAGCAACAGTTGGATCAAATTGCGTTCCAGAGCATCTTTCTAGTTCCTTTAGAGCTTCTTCTTTAGTGAATGAAGATCTATATGGTCTACTTAATGTCATCGCATCATAAGCATCCACGACAGAAATAATTCTTGAGTTAAGTGGAATATCTTCTCCTACTAAGCCTCTTGGATAACCTTTCCCATCATAATGTTCGTGGTGATATAAAATGTCTTTAGCTACATCTATATACTGAGATGAGGCAGATAAAATCCTATATCCAATTTCCGGATGTTTTTTAATTCTTTCATACTCATGGTCAGTTAATTTTCCAGGTTTGTCTAAAATACTATCTGCTATTGCTATTTTTCCAATATCATGTAACATACCAGCTACTCTTAGAGAATTGACTTTGTCTTTAGATAGATTAAGTGCTTCCCCTACCATTATACAATATTTTGATACCCTTTGAGAATGAGATTCTTCTCTAGGGTTTTTTTCATATAAGCTCTTCATAATGGTATTAATTGTTTCATTATTAGTTCCAGATTGATCAAAAAGTTTGTTTTTATACATATTATCTTCTGCAGTTTTAAAAGCTTCTTCAAATGGATTATCAACATCAATAATATCATAGCCAATAGACATGGACAACTTAACACCCGCAACTGATTTCATTTCTAACTGTTTGGTAATATCAGAAATAATATTTTCAGCCATTTGTGTATTTGTGTTTTTTAATACAGCTACAAACTCATCTCCACCAATTCTTGAAACAAAGCCTCTATCTTGAACGATGTTTTTAAGAATATTGGCTGCCTCTACTAAAAGTTCATCACCTTTTTCGTGTCCAAAGGCATCATTAACAGTTTTTAAAGAATCTACATCAGCTAAAATGATACATAATGGGTAGTTTTCTAATCTTTCATATTTTAATAATTTTTCGTTATAATATCTACGATTAAAAACCTCAGTTAATGCATCGTGGTAGTTTAAATACTCTAAGTTTCTTTCATATTGCTTCTTCTTTGTTACATCATAAGCAAATATGCCTACACCTATTACTTCTTGATTATCATCTCTGATAGGTGTGAACATACTTTCATAGTACTTATCTTTCGTTGTTTCAACCTCATCTACAGTTGAATATTCAACGCCTTGTAGTGCCTTAGAAATTTGTGATCTAAATCTAGAGTACATCTCTGAATTTTTAATATATTCCAAAAACGAATCACCGACTTTAATATTTTGCCCGTAATATAAATTCATACAATATTTATGATATGAATTAAAGGCTAAATAATTAAAATCTTTATCTAGAACATAAATTTCCATAACCTTAGGACTATCAATAGAAGCCTGTAATAATTTCTTTTGGTCTTTAATTATTTTAGAGAGATTGGCAGTTTCGTCTTGCCTGTTAATAATAAGGGATAAAATAAAAGTTAAAAGGGGTAAAGCAAACAAATAGAATAAAGTAAAAAAGGCCCAAAACTCTTTAAACAATACTCTCTCAAAACTTATAATGAGAAATAATGGAATAAGACCTGATAATGATGAAAAAACCAAGAGTTCAAAAATACGTTTAATTTTAATTTTCTTTGATATGTAAAACCTCCATAATAAACCATAAGAGGCAGAGCTTAAAATCAACAAGAAGCCTAAGAAAACTCCATTAGAGCCAATGATAACCCTATAAATTAAGGCTATTATTGTGACTACAACAGTAGGTATAAAACCTAAAAACATACCAGACAAGCTTAAAAGTACCGTTCTGGTATCAAAGATATATCCTTGTGATATTTCAAAAGGAATAGTCATTAAGAGTACAACAACTAAACTAAAGAAAAAGGATATAATTATTTTTTCCATCACACTGCTTTTCAAAAAATTCCCCGTAAAGGCAGCGTATATAGTTGCAATCCAAACTAAAACCATGGCATTAATAAATAAAGCTTGAAAATCAACGTAAGAAAATATTGCCATTGAGAAACTCACCATAAAAATCCTCCGTGTAAAATATGTTTATATTATATATAAATACCTTAATTAAAACAATTAAAAGAAAACCATCATTGAAAAAATCTGTTTATTTTTTTGATTTCTTCAAAAGAGCCTGATTGTCCATGACCCGGTAAAATTATCTTATTATTAGAAATTTTATCTTTAATCATATTAATTGAACGCCTGATAGCATTAAAATTCCCACTAAATAAATCAGTTCTTCCAATACTATCGTAAAATATTGTATCACCAGAAAAAATATATTTGTTATATTCAAACATCACCGATCCAAATGTATGACCGGGAGTGTGAATGACATTAATATTCTCATTTAAAAGATTAATACTTGTTTCATCATTCAACTTTTTTACAACCATATCTTTATCTAAAATGAAGTTCTGATTAAAAGCTTTTGAATAATTCATATTAGGATCATACAATGACTTATAGTCATTGGAATGAATATAGATAGGATAATCAGCATTTTGATATATTAATTTAATGTCTCTAATATGGTCATAATGCCCATGTGTTAATAAAATAGCTTCTATTGTATAATGATTTTCTTCAATAACATTTAAAATCTCATGACCATTAAAACCTGGATCGATAAGAATTACATGCTTCTTTTTTATTAACAAATAAGAATTCATATCCATTTTTTGATTTTTTATCGTTTTAAGTTTAAACATTTTAATTCCCCTTTATATTTATAAAGAAAAAGTATCCATAGTGGATACCCTTTAAAGTTATTTTCTTTCTTTATGTACTGTGTGCTTTTTACAAGTAGGACAGTATTTTTTTACTTCCATTTTATCAGGATGTGTGGTTTTATTTTTTCTATAACGGTAATTTTCCGATTTACATTCTTCACATCTCAAAGTGAATTGTTGTTCCATAATCATTCCTCCAATCAACGTATCTATTGTATAATTATTTTGCTAAAAAATCAAGTATTTTTCATCCCTTAGGGAAAGTATCTACAAAATATATCATAACAGGTTCGCCTTTGATTTTACCACCCTTACCCATTACCTTTAAATTTAGTAGTTCTCCATTTTTTTTAATGAAATCTGTCTTGACACTATTAATTGCATTTTCCATATGACCAAAAGACTTTTCTATGCTTTCTTTAGTATAATCATTTAAAATAGTCCAAGAATATGTTTTGTGTAATTCATATGGTTTATAACCAAGAAGTTTACAAAAAGTTTTATTTGTTCTAATGATTCGATGTTTTTTATCCACCATAAAAACGCCTATTAGAGCATCATTAATTAGGGTTTGAGTATCTAATTCTCTTATCAATAAATCGTCAACTTGCTTTTCCATACTAGATAAGGAATTAATAATTACATATCCAAAAACTTTATCTGAATTGTCCTTTATTTTTGTAATTGAAATATTAAATAAAACATTATTATCGCGTATATCTAATGTTTTAGTGAACTCTATCTTATTCTGAGTGACTAAATGATTAAGAATGGATTTGTTCAAATCTAAGATTTCAATAAAATTTAGGTCCTTAGAAGATTTTATTTCTTCAAATAACATTTCAAAAAAGTGATTAAAATATAAAATCTTTCCATCTTTATCAAAGAAAATAAAACCTGACTTAATATGATCAATGACATAGGATAAATGCTTATCGAATCTTATGGACTCTCTTGATTCTAAACTCATGTGTAACACCTCACCAATAAATACATTATAATAAATGTTAAAAAAAGTAAATAACTTGGTAAAAAATAAATAAAAAATGCCTAATAATCAATTAGGCATTTAATATATCTATTTTATAGTTCTAATTTTATAGATGCCCTCAGTCTTATATAATTCATCTAATAAGTCATTTGGCATATGCTTATCTAAATCAAATACATAGTATGCATAATCTCCTCTAACTTTTGAAGCTTTAGATTTAATAGCATCACTTAGTTTATTCATAACGCCATCAATCACCCTTGCGCTAGATGGATCATTTTTAGCCAAAATCGTTAATCTTTCCTTATCTTCTAAACGTTCCAATTTAATATTAGGATAGTTTACTGAATTAACAATTTCACCTTTATCAACGTAATTCATTAATTGATGGACAGCCATGGTCGCACAGTTTTCCTCTGATTCCGCTGTTGAAGCTCCTAAATGTGGAAAGTATATCACATTATCTAAATTAGCAACATAATGATTAGGAAAATCTGTTACATATTTTTTTACAATACCTTTTTCGATTGCAATTTTTAAATCTTCATTTTTAACTAATAAATCTCGAGCATAATTCAAAATCACTACGCCAGGCTTACATAAGTCAAAAACTTTTTCATCAATAAAATACATTGTAGAATCTAATAAAGGTAGATGTAAACTTATAAAGTCAGCTTCTGGATATACTTTATTTAAATCTTCAATTAATTCTACTTTGTTATCTAGCATTCTTCTAGCATTTTCACTTAAATATGGATCATAACCGTATACCTTCATACCAAGAGAAACGCCTACATTAGCAACTTTACCACCAATAGCTCCAAGTCCAATAACTAATAAACTTTTCCCAAGTATTTCATTTCCACCATAAGCTTTTTTAGCTTTTTCTATGCTTTTTAAAATATCCTTATCAGATTTATTATCTCTAACCCACTGACTTCCGCCAATTAAATCTCGTGAAGACATTAACATCCCAGCAACAACCAATTCTTTTACAGCGTTGCTATTAGCCCCAGGTGTATTAAACACAACTACACCAGATTTGGCCATTTTATCAAGTGGAATATTATTAACTCCAGCCCCAGCTCTTGCTACAGCAAGCAAATTATCATTGATCTCATAATCATGCATTTTAGCACTTCTTACAAGAATTAAATCACTATCGTTATTATCATCAACAACTTGATATTGAGAAGTAAAATGTTTTAATCCTATTTTTGAAATATTATTTAAACAACTTACTTTCATAGTGAATTCTCCTCTTCAAATTTTTTCATAAAATCAACTAGAGCTTGAACACCCTCTACTGACATAGCGTTATATATTGAAGCTCTCATTCCACCAACTGAACGATGTCCTTTTAAATTAACTAACCCTTGATTTTTTGCCTCTTCAATAAATTTTTTATTAAGTTCATCATGACCTGTATTAAAGGTTACATTCATTAAAGAGCGATCTTTTTTAACAACGGTTGGTTTAAATAATTTAGATTGATCTAAATAATCATATAATATTGCTGCTTTTGTTTTATTATGTTCATAGATAGCTTCAACACCACCATTATCAAGTAAGTGTTTAAATACTAGTCCACACATATATATGCCATATGTAGGTGGAGTATTAAACATTGAATCTTTATCAGCATGTGTTTTATATTGCAACATTAAAGGTGTGTAGTCTGGATAGTTTTCTGTAATCAAATCTTCTCTAATAATGACAATTGTTGTCCCGGCTGGGCCAATATTTTTTTGTGCACCAGCATAAATCAAAGCATATTTACTTACGTCAACAGGCTCAGACAAAATACAAGATGACATATCTGAAACTAAATCTACGCCATTTGTATCTGGTAATTCATGGTATTTAGTACCATAAATAGTATTATTTTCACAAATATGAACATAATCAGCTTCAGGATCAAAACTTAAATTATTAAAGCTAGGAATATAAGAAAACATTTTGTCTTCAGAACTTGCTAACTCATTTGTCTTAAGATATTTTTTTGCCTCTTTTAAAGCTTTTTTTGCCCAACTACCTGTTGTAATAAAATCAGCTTTTTTGTTTTTCATTAAGTTTAAAGGAATCATTGAAAATTGGGTATGTGCCCCGCCTTGTAAAAATAATATTTTGTAATTTTTAGGTACATTCATCAGTTTTCTTAAATTCGCTTCAGCTTCAGTGATAATTTCAAGAAAGTCTTTTGATCGATGTGACATTTCCATTACAGACATACCAGTATTCTTATAAATAAATAATTCTTCTGCAGCTTGCTTTAATACAGCTTCAGGAAGGACTGCTGGTCCTGCTGAAAAGTTATACACTCTTTTCATTAAAATCACTCCTATTTTAAAATTTTTTTACTTTCCATATAATATCTTTTCTCGACAGCTTCTCCCAAAGAAAATGATTTCCTTGGTAAAACGCCATTTTCACGAATATATGGTAAAAGCATTTCTCTTTTTAAAGTTGGCATAGTGATACCAACACTTTCACGATTATTTTTAACTATTTTTTTAAGACTATCAATCCCATGAACAAAATCTATTTCAATATATTTGTTTCTTGAAATATATTCATCCAATATATCTTGAATTTGTTGAATAGCTAAAAATGGATTATCTGGAACATTTACAGTGTATGTATGATTATCATAATATAGCTCTAAACTCGAACCACCAAATAAATTGTTTTGTAAAGTTTTAATTAAGTTGATATCCGCATTGAATAAGACCCTATGAATCGGTTCAAAAGTTAAACCATCATCATATAAACTAATCAATTCTACCAATGCAAATCTTGCAGGATGGTTTTCTTTCTCAGTGTCAGGTAAATCTTTTTTGATATTTTCCCAACATACTTTAGCCGATGCTAATGAGTGATTTCCATCACCAACAATTAAATTTAAATCTTCTGATAAGTTTTCAATTTTATCTATGATTGGTTTGGTATCTTTTACTTCATAACCTCTAAGATGACCGCCATTCATATTTAATTTAAAATCATATACTTTATCTAATTTATTCTTATTCTTATATAAATTAGTAATAATAGATTCATCCTTATCATCTAACAATACAAGAACATGTGGCAATTCAATCGGGGCTTTTTCTCTAATTTTTACACGTGGTGGAATTCTTTCAGCAACTGTCATTTCAGTTGCTTTGATTTTTCCTTCTTTTCCTACTTCATACTCATACTGCTCTAAATCAATGGCAATAACTAAGCCTAATCGTCTCTTAACATGCGGTGTTTGTCTATCGACTAGTATAAAACCCTTATGTTCTTCAAATAGGTGATTTTTTAAGTATAAGTTCATATTATAATTAACTTTTTCAACTTTATGAGCAGGATCATCATTTAGATAAGCTTCAGGTAAAATCAAATGATAAGTTGAAGGTACATTATCCACCAAAGTTTTTAGTTCATCCCAATATTCCGGTTCAGATGTAAACTGATCACAAGCGATAACAGCCCACTTTTCTTTGTCTATTGAAGATACCGGTAATAGTATGTTAGGGGTGACTATGTAAGACATTAGATGACTCCTTGTGCAACCATTGCTTCATATACTCGTAAGAATCCAGCAACGTTAGCCCCTACAACTAGATTACGTGGATCAGCGTATTTTTCAGCAGATTCATATGATTTTTCAAAGATTTGCTTCATTGTAAGTTTTAATTTTTCATCTAATTCTTTATAAGTCCAAGGTGTGTGCATTGCATTTTGAGTCATTTCTAATCCAGAAACTGCAACTCCACCAGCATTAGCTGCTTTACCAGGTCCGAATAAAATATCTTTTTCTTGAAGATAATGTGTTGCATCAAGTGTTGTAGGCATGTTTGCACCTTCACACACTAAGTAACATCCATTTTTAACAAGTGATTTAGCAGATTCTAATGGCAACTCATTTTGTGTAGCACATGGTAATGCTATGTCCGTTGGTTTTGTCCATATATCTGTCGGATTTTCGCCATACTCAGCACCACTATGATAATCTTTGTATTGAGTTGAGAATTCAGGTGAATTTTCAGTTAATTTTGTAATTAAAGAAATATCCAATCCGTTTTTATGATATACATATCCATTAATATCAGACATTGCAACAACTGTAGCACCTAATTCTCTTGCTTTCATGGCTGCATGTGTTGCAACTTTTCCAGCGCCAGAAATCACGACTCTTTTACCTTCAATTTTTTCATCACGATATTTATTTAGCATTTCTTCTACAAAATAAAGCAAACCATATCCTGTAGCTTCTTTTCTAACTAGTGAACCACCGTAAGTTAATCCTTTACCAGTTAAAACACCAGTATTTTCATTTCTTATTTTTCTATACATTCCGTACATATAACCGATTTCTCTGTATCCTACACCAATATCTCCGGCAGGAACATCTGTATCTGGTCCAATATGACGATAAAGTTCTTGCATAAAGTTTTGACAGAATCTCATGATTTCAGCGTCGCTTTTTCCTCTAGAATCAAAGTCAGCTCCACCTTTTCCGCCACCCATTGGTAACCCAGTCAATGAGTTTTTAAATGTTTGTTCAAAGCCTAAAAATTTTAAAATAGATTCATTAACTGATGGATGAAATCTAATGCCGCCTTTATAAGGTCCTATAGCAGAGTTAAATTGTACTCTATAACCTCTATTTACGTTAATTTTTCCATCATCACCAACCCAAGTTACTCGGAACTTAATAATTCTTTCAGGTTCAATTAATCTTTCCATAATTGCATTTTTTTCAATATTTGGATCTTCAATTACAATTGGATCCATGGCATCGAAAAACTCTTCTACTGCTTGTAAAAATTCAGGCTGTGTAGCATAACGCTCTTTGGTCGCCTCAAACAAATTTTTTAAATACTTACTCTTAAACAATTTCTTCGCCTCACTTTTTTTTATTTAAACAACTTTTTGTTGTTTATAGTCAAGAATATTGATAATCAAACAAAAAAAACAATAAACTTTTTTAGTCTATAATTTAAATAATTGATTCTTTTGTTTAACCATTTATGATTATACAATGAAAGCGCTTTTAAAACAAGGGTAAAATCATAATTATTCAAATTATTTTTTAGTATTTTAATTTTATAAAAAATAACTAATTTTTAGCCATATTTTTAATAAAAAAAGGAACGGAAAACCGTTCCTATAGTCTATTCAATTACCATAATCCATCCATCAGGAGCTTTTACGTCACCATAGTAAATTCCAGTTAAAGTATCATATAGTTTTTTCGTTATTGGTCCAACTTCTGTTTCACTATAAAATACATGTTTATTTCCATGATAATCTATTCTACCGATAGGTGTAATTGCTGCAGCTGTTCCACACGCTCCAGCTTCTTTAAATTCATCTAAATTATTGATATTGGCATCTCTGATTTCAACTTCCATATCTAAGTAATTTTGAGCTATATGAATAAGACTTTTCTTTGTAATACTTGGCAATATAGAACTAGATACTGGTGTGACAAACTTATTATCCTTAGTAATTGCAAAAAAGTTTGCTGCTCCTACTTCATCGATCTTTGTATGAGTTAAAGGATCAAGATATATACAATCGGCATAGCCTTGTTCAACAGCTTTTTGATGGCTTAATAAACTTGCAGCATAGTTACCACCGACTTTAACATCACCTGTTCCATTTGGGGCAGCTCTGTCTCTATCAGTTACAGTGAATTTAACAGGTTCTAGTCCTCCTTTAAAATAACTACCTACAGGTGAGCACAAGACTCCAAAAATATATTCAGGTGCAGGTTTAACTCCTAAATTTCTCCCAACACCTATAACGTATGGTCTTAAATATAACGAAGCTCCATGCCCATATGGTGGTATCAAATCTTCATTGGCTTTAACAACTTGTTTAATAGCATCCAAAAATTTTTCTTCTGAAATTTTAGGCATTAATATTTTTTCGCAAGACCTTTGTAGTCTCTTTGCATTTTCATCTGGTCTAAATATATGAATCTTACCTTCTTTTGTTCTAAAAGCTTTTAAACCTTCAAAAGCTTGTTGTCCATAATGTAAAGCAGTTGAAAAAGCTGAAATCGTTATGGTATCTTCCTTTTGAATTTTACCTTCATCCCACTTTCCATCTTTGTAATATGAAATGTAATTTCCATTTGTATCTTGTACTTTAAAACCTAAATTTTTATAATTCTCCAATATCACTACCTCCAGTATTTTTTATTCATTTATATTATATGCTATGAAAGCCCTTTCTTCAACCCCTAAGCAAGATTATTTTTTATATAATCAATATTCTTACAATCACATTCACTTTCATTAATGTTTACAATTTGGTATAATAAATTATCAATTTTTGAAAGGAAATCATTATGTTTACTAGAAATATTACAAAAGAAATTTTTATTAAAGATATAAAAATCGGTGGCAACAACCCAGTTGTTATTCAGTCAATGACCAATACAAAAACTAAAGATATCAATGCTACAGTTGATCAAATCAAAAGGCTTGAAAAAGTGGGCTGTCAATTAGTTAGAGTAGCTGTATTGACTTATGCAGATGCAGATGCCATTAAAGAAATTAAAAAGCAAATTAATATTCCTATCGTTGCTGACATACATTTTGATTACAAGTTAGCACTAAGAGCCATAGAATCAGGCGTTGACAAGATTAGGATTAACCCAGGTAATATAGGCGATAATGAACGTATTAAAGCTGTAGTAGATGCATGCAAAAGAAATCACATACCTATTAGAATAGGTATAAATTCTGGGTCTTTAGAAAAGCATATCTTAGAAAAATATGGTAAGCCAACACCACAAGCAATGGTAGAATCCGCAAAATATCATGTTGATTTATTAGAAAAATTTGATTTTTATGATATCATCATTTCATTAAAAGCTTCGAATGTTTTAACTACAATCGAAGCCAATCGTTTAGCAGCACAAACATTTAAATATCCTTTGCATCTAGGAATCACTGAAGCAGGAACAAACTTTTCTGGAACCATTTCTTCTTCTATAGGCCTAGGAATATTATTAAATGAAGGTATTGGTTCTACAATCAGAGTTTCTTTAACAGCAAAACCTGAGGAAGAAATTTTTGTTGCTAAAGAAATTTTATCAAATTTAAACTTATATAAAAAACCTAAATTAATCTCATGTCCAACTTGTGGTAGAATTCAATATGATATGATTCCAATTGTTACAGAAATTGAGAAGTTTTTACAAACCATTAATAAAGATATTACTGTCGCAATCATGGGGTGTATTGTCAATGGGCCAGGAGAAGCTAAAGAAGCAGATATAGCCGTAGCTGGTGGTAAAAATGAAGCTTTATTATTTATTCAAGGAAAAAAAATAAAAAAAGTTAAACAAGAAGACTTAGTTCATGTTTTAAAAGATCTTATCGCTAATTATTAGGAGGCAAAGGTGAACGAAAAAATATCTAGAAGACTAAGGTTGTCTTTATTCACAGTTGTATTAACCTTTATTGTCATTATCTCTATATTTTTTTCCACATATAACCAAAGAATTAACACTAGTCATTCCATTGAATATAATAATGAATGGATGGCTTTTATTAATGGTGACTATGTAAAAGATGTCTCATTGCCCTATAAACTTGAGGCTGACAAATATGATGAAATCAAAATCCAAAATACTTTGAATAATGATTTTGAGCAAAGTCAAGTAATCATGATTAGAGGCTCTTTGCAAGAAGTTAAAGTACTATTGGATGATCAGCTTATATATATTAAAGATTTTGAAGAGAATGCTTTTAACACTTATGCTAGTTTATATCATTTCGTTAGCATTCCCAAAGATTCTAATGGCAAACAAATTGAAATTATTTTAATTTCTCCATATAAAAATATGTCAGGAACTTTAAATGAAATATATTACGGCAGTCAATCTACATTAAGAGACTCTCTACTAGAGCGTCATGAATTTAAATTATATATTTCATTATTTACTATTTCTATTTCTATAATTTTTATTTTAGTCAGTCATTTGTTCTTTAGTAAACAGCAATCTTACCAAATATATTTAGGTGTTTTTGGCTTATTTATAGGATTATGGCTTTTTGCTGAAAGTAGGATTGTTCAAATATATTTTAATAACGATTTTTTAATCGGTTCTCTTGCTTATCTGTCTTTAGCCACGGCTCCTATTGCAGCAACTGCTTATATTAAATACTATATTTTCAATAATGAAAAAGTTCTATTTTCATATCTATGTATCACCTATTCACTTAACCTAATCATGATAACTTTATTGCATGTATTTGGTTTATTTGCTTTCTTTGAAAGTGTAATGATAACAGTCTCTCTTATCGCTATTGGTTTTGTCATTACATTCATATATTTAATTATTGAGTATTTAAAAAACAAGGAATTAAAATACAGAAACTATATTCTTTTACTTTCAGCTTTTTCAATTTTTATTTTATTGGAAGTCATCATATTTGCTAATAAGGATTTTTCAGAAACAGCAAATTTCGCATCAACTGGTATAGCCATTGTTTTCCTTATATTATTTGTTGTGAACGTGATCAACTTAATAAAAAAATTAAGAAATAGCTTAGAACAACAAATATATGAAGAGATTGCCAATACAGACCAATTAACAAAAGCTGGTAGTAGATTTGCTTTTGAAAAAGATTTTGATTTTTTATTCTATAATACTGATGAAGATATTGCATTAATATATTTTGACTTTGATGATTTAAAATATATCAATGATCATTTTGGCCATCTAGAAGGGGATCATGTTTTAATCAATGGTTATAATATTATCACACAAATATTTGGCAAGTATGGACAATGTTACCGTATAGGCGGTGATGAATTTGCCTGTATCACCCATCAAGTAGACCTTATTCTATTCAATAAGTTAAAAAACAAATTCAAATCATCTCTAAAAAAAGTTCAAGGGAATAACGAAATTTCTATGAGTATTTCTATAGGTTATACAAAAATAGATTTTAAAAACGATAAAAAACCTTCTGACTTGATTGCTAGAGCGGATAAAGAAATGTATAGTGACAAATTCACAAATAAAACACAGGCATAAATCGTGCCTGTGTTATTTTTATATGTCAAGATTAACCTATAACAGCTGCAAAAATATTAATGATAAATCTAAATATATTATTATCATACAGCCATTTTGACAATCTAAAACTACTTGAATCTAATTGCATATCAATATAAACAAAATCCCCTATCATACTGTTTATCGCTGGAATAGCTAAGGCAAAACTTAAAATGAGTAATAGAATATAAATAATCATTGTAACTTTAAATAAGCCAAATATAGCACCTAAAACTTTGTCAATTTGTTTAATAATAGGAATTTTTGTAATCATTCTCGATAAAATTTTTAAGAAAAAGAATATGATCATTGAACCAATGAAAAGACTAATAAATGCAATCACTATTAACACCATTGTTTTAAATAAAGGTGTAATAGCATCAATTACAGATTGAGATATAGCTTGAAAATCTACTGATTCAACTATCCATTTAGATATAAAATTTGGCATACTCATATCTTCTAGTATCGACTTTAATTCTTCTCTACCGAGACTATCGAGATTTTGACTAAGTTCAGGATTTTTTTCTAAAAAATACTCATTTATTTTTAATTCAATGTTTGAACCAAACCATTTATCTAGCAACTTAGAAAAGGGTCTAGTCAAAAGTAAAGAAGCAATCAAACCAAATAAAGTTGATGCTAATTCAACAATTTTAAGTAAGAATCCTTTTTGCCATCCTATCATTACCATCGCAATAACACTAATGATGATTAATATATCAAAAAGTCCAAAAAGATTCAAAAAGTTCACGGTTACTGGTCTCTTTCTTCTCTATAAGCTAAATAATCTTTATATGAGAAAATCATTTCTTTTGCTGCAAAAACTTCATCAGTTCTTCTGATTGGTGTTTTTGTTGGCGCATCTTTTAATTTATCAGGATCTTCTTTAGCTTCTATAGCAATCTTATGCATAATATTAATAAATTCATCTAGTGTTTGTAAAGATTCTGTTTCAGTGGGTTCTATCATAATAGCTTGAGGAAATAATAGTGGGAAATAAACTGTTGGAGCATGCATACCATAATCAAGTAATCTTTTTGCTATATCCAAAGTTTTAATATCATTGTCCTTATTTATTAATCCATTGAAAACCACTTCATGCATACAGTTACCATCGATTGGTAATTGATAAGCAGTTTTTAAAGCATTCTTAATATAATTAGCATTTAAAGTTGCATATGGACCGACAAGTTTTAAGTTTTCTTTTCCTAATGTCAGTAAGTAAACATAAGCTCTTAAAGCAACTAAATAATTCCCATAAAAACTTGATATCCTACCAATGGCATCGCCATTTTCTTCAATAAAATAATGATTATCCATCTTTTTGATTCGTGGATTAGGTAAGAATTTCTCTAATTCTTCAGTGACACCAACTGGGCCAGATCCTGGTCCACCACCGCCATGAGGTGTTGAAAAAGTTTTATGTAAGTTTATATGCATCACATCAAATCCCATATCACCAGGTCGTACTTTTCCTAATAGTGCGTTCAGATTAGCGCCGTCATAATACATTTTTCCTCCGGCCTCATGAATAACTTTAGTTATTTCGCATATGTCATCTTCAAATATCCCTAAGGTATTAGGGTTTGTTAACATCATTCCAGCAATATCATCTCTGCCTTCAACAGCTTCTTTTAAAGACTGTAAACTGACTCGGCCTCTTTTATTAGAAGCTATTTCAATGACTTCCATCCCACATACAACTACTGACGCAGGATTTGTACCATGCGCTGAATCAGGAATAATAATTTTATTGCGTTTAAAGTCTTGTCTAGATTCATGATATTGTTTAATAATCATTAAACCAACCAGTTCTCCATGAGCACCAGCATAAGAGTTAAGCGTAAACTCATATAATCCAGATATTTCTGATAATATTCTTTGGAGTTCATAATAGACCTTTAAAGCTCCTTGAACGGTTGATACTGGCTGTAGAGGGTGAAGTCTTCTAAAGCCTCTTAGACCAGCTATTTCTTCATTTATCTTAGGGTTATATTTCATTGTACAAGACCCTAATGGATAAAAACCATTTTCAATACCAAAATTTTTATTAGAAATATTGGTAAAATGCCTTAATACATCCAATTCAGAAACTTCAGGTAAATTGGGTTCTTCTACTCTTAAATAGTCATTACCAAGTTCACTTAAAGAATAATGATTAAATGCTGACTCTGGTAATGAATAACCTACGCGATCTTTCTTTGATAATTCAAAAATCATTTTATTATATTGGATCATGATAAGCCCTCCAATATCTCAACAAGCCTGTCTATTTCAGCCTTGGTTCTTTTCTCTGTTACGGCGAAATTAATCAAATTTTCATATTGATCACCAAATGACTTAAGCGAATATCCACCAAATATATTATGTTCTAACAATGCTTCTTGAATTAAATCATGAGAAAGTGAAGTTTCAAGAGTAAATTCTTTTAAAAACGACTGTTTAAAAGGATCACTAAATTTTCCAGTTTCTATTAACTTATCGTATAAATAATGTGAACCTTGATATGAAAGTTCATTTACTTTTTTCAAGCCTTCTTTTCCCATAGTTGACAAATATATAGTTACGAACAAAGCCATTAGCGATTGATTAGAACATATATTAGAATTCGCTTTAGAACGTCTTATGTGTTGTTCTCTCGCTTGCAAAGTTAAGACAAATGCTCTTTTTCCCTCTAAATCATGTGTATAACCACAAATTCTTCCGGGCATCTTTCTTACATATTTTTTATTTGTTGCTAAGTATCCTAAGAATGGTCCACCATAAGCCACAGGCATACCTAAAGACTGACATTCACCACAAGCAATATCAGCACCATGCTCAAATGGTGTTTTTAATACACCCAAAGTTGAAATATCAGCATTCATAATAAATAATGACTTATTTTCTTTGATTGATTCGCTAAATCCTTCATATTTTTCAATTAAACCGAAAAAATTTGGATTTTGAACAACAACGCCAGCAATATCATCATCAAGTTTATTTTTCATATCTCCTAAATCAGTAATACCATTTTTAGAGTCTATAAAATCCCATTCCAAGCCTTTAAACTTTAAATAGGTTTCAATAACTTTAATAGTATTAGGGTTTATTGTACGAGACAATAGTATTTTATTTCTTTTTCTACTAATACTAGCAGCCATAAAACAAGCTTCAGCTGTAGAAGTAGCTCCATCATACATTGAAGCATTCGATATATCCATACCAGTTAACGTTTGAATCATTGATTGATATTCGAAAATATATTGTAATGTTCCCTGTGAAATTTCAGGTTGATATGGTGTATATGAAGTCATAAATTCCTGACGAGATGTTAGGGCGTCTATTATAGCTGGTTGATAATGATCATAAGCCCCTAAACCAGAAAAAAGAGTCATTTCCTTATTTTGATTATTTAAACCATCAAAATAATTTCTCAACTCAGATTCTGACATAAAGCTTGGTATATCGTAGTCAGAGTTATAAATCACCGATGCCGGTAATTCATTAAACAATTCATCAATTGAATTTATGTTTAAACTCTTAAGCATTTTCTCGATATCAGCTTTAGTGTGAGGGAAATACTTAAACAATCTGCTCACCTACTCAGATATTTCTTCTTTATATGCTTTGTTATTTAATAAACTATCTAATTCTTTTGGATCACTAAGTTTAACTTTGATAAACCATGCTTCATATGGTTCCTCATTAACTTTTTCTGGTTCTCCAACTAAATCTTCATTAATTTCAATAACTTCCCCAGATACAGGAGCCACTAAGTCTGAAGCTGCTTTTACTGATTCAACTGCTCCGAACTCTTCGCCCTGAACAATTTCATCTCCCTCTTCAGGCAAATCAACAAAAACAACATCTCCTAATTCTGCTTGTGCAAAATCAGTGATTCCTACTAAAACAATATTGTCTTCTAAAACTTTAACCCATTCATGGTCTTCTGAATAATATAATCCTTCTAAAATTTTACTCATTGTAATACTCCCTTCATTATTTCGTTTCTTTTAAAAACTTTTTATTTCTTATAAACCCAGGAATCATTTTATTCCTGACTTGTACAGACACTTCTGTTCCTCTTTTTGTATAAGGGCGGTTAATCATTGCTAAGGCAATAGGTTTACCTGTTGTAATTGATAAATAACCAGTTGTTATATAACCAATTTCTTCATCGTCTTTAAACACCTTATAGCCCTCTCGAGGAATTGACTTTTGTTTTAACTCCAAACCAACAACTCTTCTTGTTAACGAATTTTCCATTTGATCAATTAGAGCGGCTTTGCCTAAAAAGTTAATATTTGAATCTATTTTAACAAAATACTTTAACCCTGCTTCAATTGGGGTAATTTCATTTGAAATCTCATGCCCATATAAAGGTAGGTTAGCTTCAAACCTTAATGTATCTCTTGAACCTAAACCACAAGGTGTGATGCTTTGATCAATGAATATGTTCCATAGTTCTATAATTGCTTCATCAGAGCCATAGATTTCAAATCCATCTTCCCCTGTATAGCCTGTTCTAGATATTAACAAAGAATGATTATGATACTCATAATTATTAAAATTAAAAAATTTTAAATCACTCAAATCAATACCGAGTAATTTATGAATCATTTTTTCTGTATTGGGCCCTTGAATTGCTATTTCAGCATATTCTTCACTTGCATTTTCTACAACCACATCAAAACCATCAGTTTGTTCTACTATGTGACTATAATCTTTGCCAATATTGCTAGCATTTACAACTAAGAAAAATTCTTCATCGTTTATTTTATACACAAGTAAGTCATCAATGACTGTACCACCATTATTAAGCATCATTCCATAGTTAATTTCGCCCGCTTTAAGAGTCTCAACATGATTTGTAAAAAGGTATTCCACAAATTTTTGCGCTTCTTTTCCTTTGATTATGATTTCTCCCATGTGTGAGACATCAAACATACCAACATTGTTTCTAACCGCTTCATGTTCTTCTTTGATACTCGTATAAGATATCGGCATGTGAAAACCAGCAAAATTTACCATTTTCGCATTCAATTTTATATGTTCTTCGTGTAGCGGAGTTACTTTATAATTTTCCATTTTGCACCTCAAAAATATTATATCATAAATTTATTAATTGAATAATATATCTAGGAAATCCTCATTAGTTAAATCATAAATATAATCACTAACATTGATGTCCTTTAATACCTTCTCAATTGATAATCTATCGTAATTCTGATTAATGAGCGTTTTAACAAGTTCATCTTCGTCTTTGATTATAAAATAATCACCTAGTATATTCATTTTTTTAATCACATTATTTTTCAATTCTAAGCTAATTTCGAATAAACCAGCTTTAACTTTGCCTTTTTTTATCATTGTATAGTTCGGGTTTTTCCCATATATAAACTGGTCTAATAAATATGAAGAAGCTTCAATTGCTTCTATTTGTTTGATATCATCATTTGTAAGTGTAATATCTTCATCTGCAATATTTTTCTTAATAAAGGCTTTAAAATCCTCTATAGTAATATCTAAGTGGTCTTTGATATTTGTGACTCTTTTTCTTACAGAGTCAATGCCTCTAGAAACAAGTTTTTCATTATCAGGTGTAATTGCTTTAATCATTTCTTCTAAATCCGTATTATATAACATTGTTCCATGAACTATAGATCTTGAATTTAATTGATAAAAAGCATTACCTGACACTTTATGTTCGTCAATCAATATATCATTTCTACCAGAAAAATAAGCATTCAACCCTAAATCTTTAAGGATGTTAACAATTCTAGATAAGTAAGTTTTAAACACAAAATCTTTATTAAAATTAGGTGTTATAAAAGAAAACATAATATTAGAAAAATCTGCATACACACATCCTCCACCAGATTTTCTTCTATATAATTCGATGTTATTTTCTTTTGCATATTCAACATTCACTTCATTATCTATCAACTGATTTCGTCCTATAATTACAGTTGGATTTACTTGCCACATAAAGAAATATTCATCTTTAGGATAATTCCTGGCTAGATATTCTTCAGTCGCAAGATAAAAACTAAGTCTTTTTGTTTCTTTAAATGGGTAATTAACGTATTTCATAGGCCCTCCTTTTCCGATAAAAAGAGAGAAAATTATTCTCCCTTAATATACTCTTTAATTCTTTTTATTTCTATTTTAACTAAGAAGTCAATAAATGGTTGAATCTTTTTATTAATTTTATATTCATCTATTGCATCAAAATAATCATCCTGTAATTCTTTAGAAATAGATATTGGTAAGTAATCTTGTAACTCTAATTCATAATTCAATAACAATCTTGCTAATCTTCCATTTGCATCAACAAAAGGATAAATTTTCAAGAATTGTAAATGAGCATAAGCTGCTCTTTCAAGGCCTTTCAAGTCAGAACTTTTTAATCTTTCAAAATAATCATCCATTTTCTTATAAATCTTTAAATAAGAAGGCGGAACGTGTTTAGCACCAAGTATAAATAAATCTCGACTCCTATAAACACCACCATTAATAATTCCATCAACGAGAGTTTGATGCAGATCTTTAACAATCTCTTCATCAAAAGCTATTTTCTTAGAAGTTAAGCGATGGATCATTTGTAAAGCATGATAATTATTAATAATCGCTTTGCGTCTATTCCTTTTTTTATCAGGAAATTCACGCGAGTGATCTTCCAACAAGAACTCAACATCCTCGTAAGTGAATTCATCATTGTCAAAGCTTGTAGATTCATAAATATATAGTGTGTCAAAAGCTTCTTCTCTTTTTTTGATGTCTTCTTGAGACATTGAACTTTTCTTGTTGAGTAATTCCTGTTTAAGCGCTTCTACCTCTTCTAACTTCATATTTATCACCTCATTAAAATAATACCATAGAAAACCCTTTCATTCAATTGATTTATCTAAAAATTATTCATATTTTACATCGGTAATTTTTTTATTTTTTTTTGTCAATTCTTTATATACTGTTTACATTAAAAAGGTAATTAATTATAATATAAGTACTTTAGTAACAAAAAGGAGAAAATATGTCTGATACTAAGCATAAGAAGTATATGAGTCTAGCCATCGAGGAAGCTAGAAAAACAATGAACTTGGATATTGGAGGCCCCTTTGGAGCAATCATTATTGACCAAAAAGGTAATATTCTATCTATTGTATCAAACACGGTTCTTGGTGACCACGATCCTACTGCACATGCAGAAATGAACGCTATTAGAAAGGCAACAAAAAAAATTAATTCTCACGACCTTTCAAATTGCACTTTATACACCACAGCTTACCCTTGCCCAATGTGCTTAGGTGCTATTATATGGTCAAACATCAAACAAGTTTATTATGGCTGTCAAGAAACCGACGCTGATGAAATTGGTTTTAGGGATGATTTTATTTATAAGTTTATTGAAACAGGTCGAAAGAACGTTGATATACTAAATCTAGAAGAAAAAGAACGAAATCTTTGTCTAACACTTTTTAAAGAATACCAAGATAAAAACAAGGAAATATATTAAAAAAGGAATGCAGTTTTAAACTGCATTCTATTTTTTTAATTTAATGTTTGCAATTGGAGAATAAATCAATTTTCCATTCATTTTTTTTGATTCCATTACACTCACTGAATCCACCATGATTGTTAAAGATTTAACATCAATGCGAATCGTGTGCTGATTCTCAATATGCACGTGCTTTAATAAAGTAATATGTGGAGTATACCCGCGTTTATCAATCATATAACCTAGTTTATTTAAAGAACCAATTATATGATCATGTAAATGATATAAATCTTTGTTTTCTTCTATACCAAGATACATAATTTTATTTGATTTTCCTTTATCAAAAAATTTAAAATGATCGGTTCTAATTAAAAATGAAGGTAAATCTAATTCTTTTAATTGATTAATAATTTCCTGTATTATATTTATTTTTGTTTCCCCTAAGTAATGTAAAGTCATATGTAAATTATCATGGGCAGTCCTATACCCATGATAATTTTGATTTTCTAAGAGATCAATCAATTGAGAAATTTCATCCTTTATCGCTGAGATAAAATTGATTGCGATAAAGATTCTCATAATCTTTTATTTATCCCCCATCGTCATTGCCATAACTGCCTTAGCTGTATGTAGTCTATTTTCTGCTTCTTGGTAAACAATTGAATGCTTGCCATCTATCACAGAATCTTCGACTTCATTACCTCTGTCAGCTGGTAAAGCATGCATATATTTAACATTTTTATTAGCCAAAGACATTAAGTCTTCTGTACATTTCCAAGATTTATATGATTCTAAAAGATCATCAACAACCGCATCAGACTGATTATTTACCCAACTACCCCAATTTTTTGGAATAACAACATCAGCGTTCTCAAATGCTTCTTCGATCTTATGAGTAATAGTAAAAGTTCCATTATTATCTTTAGCATATTTTTTAGCTTTTTCTATTGCCCATTCTGGTAAGTCATAGCCTTCTGGATATGCAAGCGTCACATCCATTCCAAATCTAGGGAATAATAAAATTTGAGTTAATGGCACAGATATTGGTTTTTTATGAGTTGTTGCATAAGCCCAAATAATTGAAACTTTTAAGTTTTCCATTTTTGGGAAAACTTCTTTTATTGTCATTAAATCAGCTAAACCTTGCATAGGATGATATAAGTCACATTGAAGATTCATGACAGGAACAGTTGAATGCTCAGCCATCTCTCTAAGAAACTTATTTCCTATTTCCCAGAAACAATTTCTACATGCAATCCCGTGACCGTAACTAGAAAGAATGACAGCTGTATCTTTTGCACTTTCTCCATGAGAAATTTGCATACCTGATGTGTCTAGATAATTACCATGACCACCTAATTGAGCAATACCAGCTTCCATAGAATTTCTAGTTCTTGTTGATTGCTCAAAAAACATCAAAAATGCGGTTTTATTTTTTAAGAATGTTGTATCTTCATTATGATGAAATTTATCTTTCATTAAAAATGATACTTCCAGTAACCTTTCAATTTCTTCTTTTTTCCATTCATCTAGTGTTATAAAGTGTTTCCCTTTAAATTCTGGTTTCATTGTTTCTCTCCTTCTATATTATTTACATACATTGTAGGTATTGTTGCATACATTGCACAAGCTTTAATTAAATGGTCTTTATAAGTTACTTCATTTGGAGCATGTGCTTGTTCTTCTTTACCAGGGCCAAAACCAATACAAGGTATATTATGTCTACCCATGATAGATACTGCATTAGTAGAAAATGTCCACTTATCAACTAATGGTTTTTTCTCAAATAATGACTCGTAAGCACTAACAGTACTTTTTGTGACTACATGATTTTCAGGTAAAACCCAAGTAGGGAAATATGCTTTGGTTGGATAAACCAATCCAGTATAAGATGCTTTTTCATAGTCATACATTTCTACTTTGGCTTTGGCTTTTATAACTGATTCTAAAGCTTCTATTTCTTTAATTGCACTCATATAAGTTTCCCCATCAGTTAATCTTCTATCTATTGAAATCCAACATCCGTCTGCTACTGCACATCTTGATGGTGATGAATGACCAATTTGACTTACAGTCAATGTTCCTTTTCCTAAAAAATCATTATCCATTAACTTATGATTTAATTGTTCAAGTTCTATTAAAATAGGCGCCATTTTATAAATTGCGTTATCTCCTCTTTCAGGTGCACTACCATGACATGAAATACCTGAAGTAGAAACCTTTATTTCCATTCTGCCTCTGTGACCTCTATATATATTTAAATTGGTTGGTTCAGTTATAACCACGAATTCTGGCTTTAGATTTTCTTGTTCAATTAAATATTGCCAACACAAACCATCACAATCTTCTTCCTGAACGGTACCAGTAATAAGCAATGTATATTCTTTATCTAAACCTAAATCTTTTATAATTTTTCCAGCATATACCATCGATGCCATGCCGCCTTCTTGATCTGAAGCACCGCGTCCACCGATATTTTCTTTATCTTCGTAACCAATATATGGATCAAACTTCCAGTTATTCATTTCACCCACACCTACTGTATCAATATGAGCATCCATTGCTATTATATGTTTTCCATTTCCAATTCGACCTATGATGTTACCCATAGGATCTATTCTAACTTCATCAAAGTTTACCTTTTCCATTTCTTGTTTAATCCGTTGAATAACTTTTTCTTCATTACAGCTTTCACTAGGGATAGCAATCATATCTCTTAAAAAAGCTGTCATATCTTTTTCATAACTTTGACTTAACTGTAAAATTTCTTTAAAATTCATATTATTCCCTCATCTCTTTAATTAATTTGTCATAAAGGAAAATCTTATTATATTCATCATCCCAAAAAGACATATGTTTCATTGCATCAAGATAATCTTTTTTATAACCAAATTTCAACCAATCTTTTTCTTTTTGTAAAAATAACTTTTCCTTTTGTGAATCTGGTCTATAATCCGCAATATATTTAGTATCTGCCCCTAGAAAAATATCTTTAAACCATCTTCTTAAAACAAAGTCTTCAGTTTCTAAATATCTATGTTTTAAACTATCTAAAACTGTGTTATAACGATCATATCCATCAGTAGCAATAGTAACAACATTTTCTCCTGGCCCTAAATGTAGATATTTGGCCATTTTGATAGCACCGATGATATTACATATACCAGATGGCCCAAATAGATCTTTTAAACTTTCAGCAACTTCCCTATCAACACCTTGTTCCACTAAAACATCACTACCATTATGAATCACTTCTAGTCCTTGAACAGTTTCTTCATCTTTTATCATGACGATAAAATCGGTATTAATAACATTATGAATCAAAGTACACATCTTATCTCCAATACCTTCGATTCTATGTTGTCCGCGCCCACCGTTCATTAAAGTAGAGCATTCATAAGGTTCAAGTGCTGCTATTTTTGCTTCTGGAAATACTTTTTTTATTTGATCTCCAGCGCCTAAAGTACCAGCTGATCCAGGAGCTGATGCAAAACAAGCAATTCTTTCATTACCGATACCCTTAATAGCTTCTATACATGAATTGCCAGTCACATGACGATGAAATCTATAATTAGGGAGTAATTCAAACTGTGCTAAAGATCTATTTTTAGGATCTTTTGCCAACTCAAAAGTTTTTTCCAAAGTTAAAATAACATCAGATTCAGTTCCTGGTGTTAAGTCTAACTTAGCACCATATCTTTTAATTCTGTCATATCTTTCTTTACTCATATTGTCTGGCATAATAACAATTGAATCATATTTCATTAAATTACAAATATATGATACACCTATACCAAAATTACCTGTTGAAGGGCCTAATATCGTATGTTTTCCTGGAATAATTGTTTGATCCACACAACCTTCAATTAAGGTCGAATATGCTGGTCCAACTTTATGTGACCCCGATGGAAAATATTTACCTAAGAGCACAACAATATTGGCATCTACTCCAGTTAATTCTTTAGGTAAAACAACTTTATGGACCTGATTTTTTTCATCTTTCCAATTTATATTGAATAAGTTAATAGGATCCAATTCTTTTTCTTTTCTTTCAAGTGCTTTCTTTCTAATCTTAGGATCGATGTGTGAAGGATTTAACATTTCATCATATGTCGGTCCAAATGGAATTTTACTCATTTCTTTCTCCTCTTTCTATATATTGTATTAAATCTTTTAAATTTGCATCTAAAAGAACTGGTTCTCCAACAATTTCTAAAGCATTCTTTGTATCTTTTAATCCATTGCCTGTGATTATAACAACCACACGATCTTTTTTTAAAATAATATCTGCATGTCTGGCTTTTATAAATCCTGCCAATGAAGCAGCTGCGGCTGGTTCAGCAAAAATACCCTCTTCCTTACCTAGCAATTTCATAGAATCTTTAATTTCATCATCTGATACTTTTACATAAGTTCCTTTTGAAAATTTCACAGCATTAATTCCTTTGATAGGATTTCGTGGTATACCCACTGCGATACTATCGGCAATGGTATTTTCATCTGTCTCTTCTAAAGGTAAACCTTTATGAAAAGCATCATAAAATGGCGAACAACCCTCGCTTTGAACACCTAAAATCTTTGGTATTTGATTGATTAATCCTAATTGATACAAATCATAAAACCCCTTATAAACACCACCTATAGTACAACCATCTCCCACAGATGTTATCACCCAATCAGGAATATCAAAATTCATTTGTTCAGATATTTCTAAAGCAACTGTTTTTTTGCCTTCAATTAAATTGGGATTAATTGCAGCATTTCGATTATACCAACCATAATGTTCGATTGCTTTTTTTGATAAATTGTAAGCATCCTTATAATCACCATTAACTTTGATCAATTTCGAACCAAAAATCATCAATTGAGACAATTTACCAATAGGTGCTCTCTTAGGAACAAAGATGACGGTCTTCAAGCCCATCTTCGATGCATTACCAGCTAGGGAAGACGCAGCGTTACCAGTTGATGAACATGCTACAGTATCTTGTTTAGCTTCTAATGCCTTAACACAGGCAATAACTGAGGCTCTATCTTTTAGTGATTGTGTAGGATTCAATCCTTCATCCTTAAAATATAGTTCTTTAACATGATAAATATTTTTTAAATGCATACTTTTATATAGTGGTGTCCATCCCACTCTTAAAGTGTTTTTAGTATATTTTTCTTCAACAGGTAATAAGGGTAAATATCTCCATATTGAGTAATGATTATTATTGGCAAAATAATCTTTTGTCATTATTCCTTTAATTTTTTCATAATCATATTCAATATCTAAAATACCTTGGTCTTTACAATTCGGACACACTAAAATATCTTTAGAAATAGGATATGTTTGTCCGCATTGAGTACATTTAAACTGTTTTGTAAAACTCAAGTTATTCACCTACTTCCAGTGGTATTATTTTAAACTGTTCTACATCAAACAATCCTTTATCGGTTACTTTAAGCTCTGGTATGACTGCCAAAGATAAAAATGCTAGTTGTAAGAATGGGTCTTCAATATCTTCTTTGACTCCTAAATTTCTCATTTCTTTTTCTAAAAGTATCAATTTATTTTCTACATATTTAACATCCTTCAATGACATTAATCCTCCGACTTCTAGTGCAAGGTATTCTAATACTTGACCATTAGAGACAAGCACAATACCTCCACCAATATCTTTGATTTTCTCTATGGCTTGGTACATATCATCATCATTATCACCTAAACAGATTATATTATGAGAATCATGAGCTATGGTCATAGCAATGGCGCTATTTTTTAATCCATAGTTTTTAACGATACCAAAGCCAACATTACCAGAATAATGATGTCTTTCAATCACAGCTAGTTTTAAAAGACCAGGATTATCTTTAGGCAAAAATAAACCATCACGCAAAATAACTTTTGCTTTAACTTTCTTTGTTGTAATATTGTTTTTAATTAATCCCATGACATAAACATCTATACTTTTTAATCTTAATTCTAAATTTATATCTTTTAAATGTACATAGACTGAATCTAATAAATCTTTTGGAATATAATCTTTAACCTTATATAAAAGCTTATGGTTTTCAGCGACAATAACACCTTTTTTATAAACTCTTTCTACATCAAGATTTTTCAAATCTTTAAAGACTACTAAATCTGCATAGTAACCAGGAGCTATAGCACCATATTTATCTAGCCTATAACAATGAGCTATATTGATCGTTGCCATTGAAATAGCGATGATAGGATCTAGGCCATTGGCTATAGCCAGTCTTATATTTTCATCCATGTGTCCAACATTTAGAATATCATTTGGATGTAAATCATCTGAACAAAACATCACTCGATCATAAATACCCGGTGATAAACCAGGAAGTAAGTCTACAAGATTTTTAGTTTGAGATCCTTGTCTTAAATGTACATACATTCCGCGTTTAACTTTTTCTATAAGTTCATCTGGACTTACACATTCATGATCAGTTTTTACCCCTGCTAAAACATAAGCATTAAGTTCTTTTTTCGATAGATTAGGTGCATGTCCGTCGACTATTAAATTCTTATATTTATCAATTTTTTTTAATACTTCCTTATTGGCATGAACAACACCAACATAATCCATCATTTCTCCCAAGCCATATACATTCCTATCCTCAGCATAAGATTCAATATCGCTTGCTAAAAGCGTCGCTCCATTACTTTCATATGGTGTTGATGGGACACATGAAGGTATCATCATAAAAACATCTTGAACTGAATTTTTCGAAGCATTAATCATATAGTCAATACCTTTTTTCCCTGCAACGTTAGCTATTTCGTGGCAATCAGCCACTACTGATGTAGTGCCTCTAGGTAAGGTAGCTGCGCCATAGTAATTTGGTGTTAACATACTTGATTCTATATGTACATGACCATCAATAAAACCAGGAGAAATATAATAACCTGATAAGTCAATTTCTTCTTTTCCAGTATATGAACCTAAACCAACAATGATCCCGTCTGAGATAGCAATATCTTCCTCTTCAATGGTTTTTGAAAATACATTAATGACTTTAGCGTTTTTAAGAACAAGTTCAGCAGGTTCATCGCCTCTTGAAATTTTAATCAACCGATTTTTATCCAAAACATTTACCTCCTAAACATTTAACAAAAAATCTTTTATTAAATTTAAAGCCACTTTTTTTCTATATTCTTTATTAGACCGCTGGTCATCTATAGGTTTAATCAAGGGTTCATAATCCTTTAAGATGTTATCTATATTTTCTTTCAGTTCTTTGATATTCTTTCCTATATATTTTGATTCAATATCTTTATTTCTAACAACAGTTATGTAAACAGCCCCTAAAGCTATTCTCAAATCTAATAGCAAATCATCTTCAATCTTCAGTAATCCTACAAAGGACATTTTACTGATAGCATCGCTTTTTCTTGGCGCAACTTTTTTAAAAGCTATCGATGAAAAATCATTCTTTGGAATGATAACTTCAGTAATCATTTCATTAAACTTTAAGTCAATTATCCTGACACCTCGGATAAATTTATGTAAGGGAACTATTCTTTCTCCATTGATGCATTGACATCTTACTTTAGCATTCAGTGCATATAGTCCAACTATTGAATCACCCGCCGGAGATGCATTGGCAATGTTTCCAATTAAAGTTGCGGTATGTCTAATAGCAGGAGATGCCATTTCATGTATAATTTTTTTTAATATTATGGGTGTGATTTTATTTTTTAGAATTGATTCTAATTTAGTTGTCGCACCAATATAAATATAATGACTATCCTCTTTTATATAATCTAATTCTTTAATTAAGCTTATATATAAGACATTTGTCTTATATCCTATAGACATACCAGTATGTGATCTATTTTGAATCAACATATCCGTACCGCCAGCCACTATCTCACATTCATCCTTATTTAAAACTTCTAAAGCATTTACTAGATTTTTTGCAATATATGACTTCACCATAAACCATCACCATCTTTAGAAGCTGTTTTAACTGCTTTGATGATTAAATTGTAGCCCGTACACCTACATAGATTACCTGATAAGCCAATTTTAATTTCATAATCATCAGGGTGAGGGTTTTCACTTAATAAACTTTGCGTTGCAATAATCATTCCAGGCGTACAAAAACCACACTGAACACCACCTGCTTTAGCAAATGCCTCTTTAATCACATGATATTGCTTTGTTGAAGAAAATCCTTCAATAGTGACGATATCTTGTCCATCTACATTTGCTAAAGGCACTGAACAAGAATTAACAATTTGACCATTTAACAAAACAGCGCAAGCACCACATTCGCCTTCTCCACACCCTTCTTTTGGACCTGTGAGTTGAAAATCTTCTCTGATAACATCCAATAACCTTCTATTAGGGTCTGTATTTAATATTTGTTTTTTACCATTTAAGGTAAATTTAATTTCAGTCATGATTTATCAACTCCATTATATATTCTGGTGTTACAGGTATTTTAAATACATTTTTTCCTATTGCATTTTCTATGGCTTTAGCTATAGCAGGTGCACCACCAATTAATGTTAATTCACCAACGCCTTTAGCACCATAAGGACCATATGCATAAGGATTATCAAATAAAAAAGTATCCATATCACACAAATCCATAGCTGTAGGAATAATATAATCTGTCATATTTTTCTGCATGATTTTTCCATTTTTATGGTTCATGACTTCTAAATAACCATATCCTAAACCTTGAGCTAGTCCACCATCAGCTTGACCTAAAACCACTCTTTCATCAATGGCTTTCCCAGCATCATATACAGACCATGCTTTCTTTAAATCTACTTGATAAGTCACTGGATCAACTTCTACCTCTACAATATTAACTCCCCATGAATAAGCGGGATAAGCATCACCAATAAAATGTTTCTCATCATATTCAATGTAATCAGGTTGCTCATATTCCTTCATGACAATAAACTCTTCTTCATTCCATCTTTTTTTCATTTCTTTTGCAGCTCTTGCCAAAAGGCCTCCCACAATCATCATTGTTCTAGACGCAACAGTAGGTCCAGAATCTGGAACAAAATCTGTATCAGGATTATGATAAATTACATCTTTTATATCAATATCCAACATATGAGAAATAAGTTTTCTAAATGTGGTTTTTACACCCTGTCCCATATCGACAGCGGCCACAAGAATGTAAACCTTTTTATTTTTATCTTTTTTTAACTTTACTTTAGCTTTAATAACATCTTTTTCACCTGAACCAGTAAAACCACAACCATGATAAAATAAACTCATACCTATACCCTTGTAGTTGCCTTTCTTGCTATAATCTTCAATCTTCTTTAAGTAATTTGATTCTTTTATTGCTTTTTCTATCATTTCAGGCATAAGGACGGGATCCCTAAACAAGCCATTTGTAGATGTTCTATCTCCTTGTTTAACCAGCATTTTCTTTCTAAACTCTAAAGGATCTTGATTTAATTCTTTAGCTACATGTTCAACAAACATGTCAACTGCAAAAAACATTTGTGGGGCGCCAAAACCTCTAAAAGCTCCGTTAGGAACAGTATTTGTTCTAAAAACATTACCGCTTACATCTAAGTGATCAACAGTATATGCTCCAGACACCGCTAGTAATGCTCTAGATAAAACAACACCACTTAACCCTATAGTAGCTCCTGCATCAATTGATACATGGGCTTTTAAGCCAATTATTTTTCTATCTTTAATTGCCGCTTTAAAAACTGTTTTTGAAGGATGTCTTTTAGTCGTAACTGACATGTCTTCTTCTCTTTCAAAAATTAATTTAATGGGTTTTTTAATCTTTTTCACAGCCACCGCTAATTGACAGCCAATTAATGAAGGATACTCTTCTTTACCCCCAAAAGCACCGCCTACAGTTGATTGTATAACTCTTACATTTTCGTCTTTTTCACCTATGGCTTGTTTAACTGCATTTTTCACATAATAAGGACATTGTATGGAACCTATTAAAGTTGTTTTATCTCCTTCTGGATAACCAATAAAACCTTGAGGTTCGATATAAGCTTGTTCTTGATAACCGGTATGATATGTATGTTCAATCACTTTATCTGCTTGATCAAATATTCTATTTCCTTTTCCTTTATCAAAATGATAGTCAATGACACTGTCTGTCCAATCAAATAAGGGTGTTTCTTCTTTATATGTTATTTGAATACTATCTAGTAACTGAGTTAATATATTTTTATCAGGGCCAATCACTAACATAATTGGTTCATATAAATAAGAAATTTTCTTATCTGTAAATACTGGCCAATCTTCAAAGATAACCTTAATTACATTTTTTCCCTGAACATCTTTATGATTAATAATATAATATCCATCTGGTAATTGAGGATAATCGATCTTTACAATTTCCCCTTTAGATATTGTTGATCTTTTGGTCATGGCATATAACATGCCATCCATCACAAAATCAGCTATATATTTAGCACTACCAGAAATTTTTTCGTCATTATCAACTTTATTAATGGACTTTGAAATATCTTTCATTTAATCACCTATTTTCTTGAAAACTAATAGCACCTGTAGGGCATTTAGCAATACACAAACCACATTCAAAGCATTCTTTTGGATTAAAGGTGATTTTCTTTATAAAATCAATCGCAAAATACGGACAAATCTTTTCACACAACATACATTCTATACATTTATCTTCATCTAATATCGGTAAACTTCTTTCATATTGAACATGACTTTTTAAACTTGTATTAATAACATCCTCAATACTAATAAAACCGTTTTTTTCTAGTGCTTTTGGCAAATCTTCTATTATCTTTGAATATAGTGTTTTACCCATTAATAATGCACTTGATAACATCTGAACAGCACTAGCTCCGGCTAATAAAAATTCTATGATATCATCAGCGGTTTTGATTCCACCTACTCCAATCACAGTAAGTGATGGCTCTGCTTGTTTAATTTTATAAACAGTTGCTAATGCAATAGGCTTGATTGCTGGACCACTTGTCCATACAAAACCAGATTCATTTCCATAAATAATTTCTCTTTTTAAAGCATCTATTTTCATAGATGGGCCTAATGAATTTATAGCAACTACTCCATTTGCTCCTGCTTCTTTAATGGTTTTTGCAAAACCTTCAGGGTTTGGTATATGGGGACTGATTTTCATATAAATAGGTTTATCAGTGTGAGACCTAATTGTTCTAACTGTTTCTTTAATCACACTTAAATCAGTTCCTACATAGTGTGTTGATATTTCAAAAGCATCAGCAAATTGATTAAACTTAGGAACTAAAAAATCCATGTCCTCTTTGGAATAACCTAAGCTAATTATTAAAGGACGATCTTTATTTTTTATAAAATTAGGCAAAAACTCATTCATCCAAGTTTCATAATGGTGTTCACTCCACAATTCTGAATTCATAATAAATTGTTTATCACCATAAATACATGGTTTAGGAATATGAGGTAATGCCTTAGAAATAGTCTTGGTAACTATACCTCCACAATCCTGTTCAACTAAAAAATTAAGTTTTTCTAAATCTCCATTTAGAGGTCCTGCTGCCGGCATCAATGGGTTTTTAAAAGTCATACCATCAAAACTTGTTTTTAGATTCATAATTTTTACCTTCCTTCTCTAGAATACTCCATAATTTTTTTGATTGCCTATTTGCTTCTTCAATATCTTCTTTATGCATATAATTTAATGAATAGTGATCCACTAATAGTTGACCATTCGCAAAAACTTTTTCTGGTTTAAAACCCGGATAAATCCCATAAAATATATGACCAAATATATTATCTTTATTCATTGGCGTATAAGGCTTATAAGGAACAACCAGCAAATCAGCTTCAGCATTTTTCTTAAAACATCCTAAATTGGTTGATAAACGATGATTTGTATATTCATAAGTATTGATTATTAATTGCTTTATATCATCTAATCCAAATGCAACTAGAGATTCACCTTTTAAATGCGATAAATACAAAGTATTCATATATTCATAGGGTTGGGATGGCGTTAGCCCATCATTTCCAATGATGACTTTAATACCTTTATTTAGAAATTTTTTTACATTAGAAATGCCAACAGCATTATTTAAATTAGATGTGGGATTAATAGCAATTGTTGCATTTCGTTTCTTGATTATGTCCATCTCTTCTTCATTAATATGTGTACAATGAACTAATAGAGATTTTTCATTAATCAAATTAAAATAATCCAAACGTTCAACAACTCGCATCTTATAATTTTCTATACATTCTTCCTCATCCTGTAGACTTTCGGCAACATGTATGTGAATCCCATGACCATCCAACTGATCTTTTATGCTGCTCAAACTATGATCTGACAAAGATAAGGATGCGTGCATGCCAAATAATCCAGAGATATTTTCACTTTGATGATTAGAGATAAAACTCAAATTTTCTTTAATTGATTCTTCAATATCAAATCTATCACTTGTCTCAAAAGCTAGTATAGCTCTTAAACCTAGGTGATCAACTAAAGCTTTTTTTATCTTATCCAAGCTATGGCTAATTGTAAAACTTGCATGATGATCAATCAATGTAGTCGTCCCGTTTAATAACTGATCTATTCCTCCCATTAATGCTGAATAATATATCATATCTAAATCTAAGAAGTGATCAATTTTCCACCACATTTGCTTTAGAATATCTAAGAAGTTTTTTGGATCAATTGGCAAACTTAAACCTCTAGCAAAAGTAGAATATAAGTGGGTATGCCCAGTCACAAAACCTGGTATAATTAATTTTCCAAAACAGTTAATTTCAATAAGATCATCTATTTTTTTATAGTTTTCCATATGACCAATATCTAGAATTTTTTGATTAAAAACGATATAGCCATTGTCTATATATTCTCTATAATCATATATTTTAGCATTAATTAATGCATACATCTTTATAGCTCCTTCCCTATGGGTTCTAATAAAACTTTATCCTCTAGTATGATATGCCCTCTTAAAATGGAATGAACAAAATAACCATTTCTCTTTTTATTTAAATATAAACTGTGATCTGTTTTACCGTGATGTTCATCTATGACACAATCTTCTAAATGATAAACAGCTATATTGGCATCATTTCCTTCTTTTATGCTTCCTTGATTGTTTAGCTTTTCATATAATTTTGAAATATTTTTTGACATTTTATTGATGACATTTTCGCCAAACAAGGCATACATCATATCAAAAGAAAATTCTATTCCTCCTATACCTAAGGGCATTTTAACTAAGGGTAAGTTGATTTTATCTTTCTTATTAAAACTACAATGATCTGTGCCTATTGAATAAATATCAGGAAAGTATCTTCTCAATAATTTTCTTTCTTCACGTGTTCTTAAAGGTGGTGCTAAAGTATATAAAAATCCATCTTCTCTTTCAAGATAATCATTGGTAAATAAGAAATATTGTGGGCAACTTTCTATAAAAAATTTTGAATTAATGATTTCTGAAAACTCATTTTTCAGTCCATCTAAGGTTCTTCCTGAACTTAAGTGAACCATGTATAAAAAACCACCGTATTGTTTAACATAATTTGCTAGCTTTAATGCTTCTTTTTCTTCAGATATTGATGGTCTAGATTTAAGAAGATCTTTATACTGTAAAGATTCATTTAAATATATTAATGAATCATCTTCTATATGTGCCAAAAGAAGAAAATGATATTTTTCAGATAATTTTAATAATTCAATAATATCTTTATCGTAAGTACGTCTATTTGAATCTGAATAGGTTGTAAAAAGTTTTAAAGAATGAATATTTAGTGACAACATCTTTTTTACAAATTCCTCTAAGTCACACTGAGGGTTTTTTATTGTGGCATGAAAAAAGTAGTCAACATAAGACTTTTCTACTTCTGCTTTTCTTTTATCGTATGCTTTTTCTAAATCACTAGGGTTATCTACTGGATCTAAAAAGTCAATATAAGTTGTTATTCCACCATAGACTGCCTGCCTACTCCCAGTCAAAAAATCATCCTTAGAGTGAATGTGTCCTAAATCTAAATTAAAGTGTACATGTGGGTCTATAAGGCCAGGGATTACTAAATCATTATTCACATCAATTACTTTTTTTGATGGTAATTCTTTCTTATTTATTTTTACTATTTTTCCATGCTCAATATAAACGTTAGTATCAACAAACGTTTTATCAATCCATACCTTACCGTTTATAACAGCTAAATCATACATTTAATCACCTATTATTTCGTATTCATTTATTGAAAACTTATCTAGTACTGCTTCTAGTAAATCTTCTCTAACTACCATACATATATCTTTTTTTAATGATAATAATTTCTTTAAAATCTGACAGAAACCCTTACCCTCTAACTCTAACAGACTAATTTCATCTAAGAAAATCGGATGAATCTTATCCTCAATCATTTGATTAATCTCATGTTCAACATACTTGATTGCTGATTCAAAAATGTGATATGGACCTATTTTATATTGCACTTTATAAGAACCATCATCATATTGATTTCTAATAATAAAAGGTGTTTTTTTACCTGTAGATAACTTAACCAGATGATAACTGTGTACAATCTTTCCACTCATAACTTTTTCAGCTATAAAACCATCGCCCATTCTAATATGTTCATAATATTGTCTTAATCTCGTTGATTTAAAACTATTTATTTTTCCAGTAACAATCTTGACCATCTAAAATTTCCCTCATATGTTTGTGTCCTTTTTTATTATAGGATATGGCTAAAATTTCAGAAGAAATAGATATCGCAATCTCTTCTGGAGTCATCCCACCAATATCTAAGCCTATGGGTGAGTAAAAGAAACTTAAATCAATTTCTCTTCCAAAAGTCTCATATGTAGATTTTAGATAGGCTTTGATCTTATCTGGCGAACAAAGCATACCTAAATATTTAGGCTTTATTTTCTTTTCTAAAAGTTTATTAATCACATGATAATCATTTTTATGACTAGGTGTGCAGACAATAATATAATCGTCATTTTTGATTGTATCTTTATCAATATAACCAACAAAAGATTCATGAGCTAAAACATCCGCTCCAGTAAATTTCTCAATAATTTCTTTTCGTTCATCTATAACGGTTACATGATAATTCATTGTTTTTAAAACATTTACTAAGGCTTGGCCTACGTGTCCTCCACCAAAAATATATATCGTTCCCTTAGGACCTATATATTCATAAAATAAAGTTACTATACCACCACAGGCCATTGGTAAAGTTTTTGATTCTGGTCTGATTTTACCTTCCTCTAAAACATAAGTTTCTAAAAAACTTTTTTTTGATTTTAAAAGTTCATTTGCTTTTTTTTGAGCATAATATTCAATTGCTCCGCCACCCACTGTACCAATACTTTTACCATTGTCTAAAACAATCATTTTTTTTCCAACCTCAACAGGACCAGCGCCTTCTTTTCTCACTGCTGTAACTGCCATCATTGCTATATTTTTTTGTTTAAATTCACTTATGAGTTTGAAAATATCCATTAGATCACCTAAAATTTAATCAAAGTAAACACAAGTGCTAGAACAAGTGTAAGTGCTGAAAATATAGGATGTATTTTCATTTTATCTACTTTTTTTGTTAATCTAAACTGATCAAGTCCAATAACCAAAATAATAGCTAATACACCAGATAATATGCCTTCAATGGCAACAAAAGTGAATATTGAATCAAAAGAAGTTATTCGAAATGATAAAAAACCTGTTGTTAAATAATTAACCACATAATAAGCTATGACACCTAAACGCCAAGCAAAACTAATAACCATTAATCCTGATACTTTTGATAATACTCTTTTTGAATCCAACATAGGAATAAGAGCGAAAACTAAAAGACTCTGAAGAAACATAGCAATCATTGGATTAATTGTTTTTGCAGCTGGCAACATAGGTAATAACAAATTTGTAGATTTTATCATAATGGCGATAAAGCCAATATAGAGTATCGCCTTCCTTGAACCTGTGCTTTTATAAGCATGATATAAGATAAACGCCACAATTGGGAACATAATAGTTCCAGAAATTAAAGCTGGCACCAAATGCAAAGCATAACCTAAAGTGCCTTCTATTAGTCCCCAAAGACCTCCAAAAAATACTATCTTTACAAATAATTCTAATTTATTTTTTTTCATTTTCTATCTCCCATTTTTTATTTAAAATTTTTTCTGCTGTTATTGGCAGTGATTTAATTCTAATTCCAAAAGCATTTTCGACTGCATTTGCAATCGCTGCAGGTGGTGTATCTATGCCAATTTCACCAACTGATTTTGCACCGAAAGGTCCGCTCTCTTCATAGCTATCAACAAATTCAGTCGTAAGTTTTTTTATATCTAACCTTGTTGGAATTTTATAATTTAACATATCACCTGAAATTAATTTTCCATTTTTGCTATATTTAACATCTTCAAACATTGCCATACCTAAGCCCTGAACTATTGCACCATCGACTTGGCCTTTGGCAAGCATTGGATTAATTGTTGTTCCACAATCTACTACGCTTACATAATTTAAGACTTTCATTTCAGCTGTTTCTTTGTCAAATTCAACTTCAACAAAACCAGCCATAAATGGTGGCGGTGATTTAGGCCCTACATAACTTGAGGTTGCTTGTAATTGCTTTTGTGCTTCTGAATATGTGATTTCATTAGAAAAATCAATTAATGATATCTTTTTATCTTTATAGTAAAATCTTTCACCATCAAAGTCTATATCATCCTTATCACATTCAAAAATCCTAGCTACTTCTTTCAACATCATAGATTTAAGTTCGTCAGCGGCTCTATAAACTGCATTTCCAGAAACAAAAGTCGTACTTGATGCATAAGCACCTACATCGAATGGTGTTAAATCTGTATCGGAAGAATAAATAATCACTTTATCTACAGATGTTTTTAACACTTCAGCTGCAATTTGGCTTAATACTGTATCGCTTCCTTGTCCTATTTCTGTAGCACCTACCATCAGATTATAAAAACCATCATCATTTAATTTAATACTAGCGCTACCCATATCAATCAAAGGAATACCACTACCTTGCATAGCAATCGCCATACCGACAGATCGAATTTTATCTCCATCATCTATATGGGGATATATATCATCCCAATGAATTAACTCTTTACCCCTAGAAACACATTCTTCTAACTTACATGTTTCCATATTCATTGCAGTACCTTCAGTCCCTTCACCCATAATGGCAAATATAGGTGAAGTTTCTTTTTCCTTCATCATATTTAATTCTCTAAACTTAATCGGATCCATTTTCATTTTTTTACACAAAATATCTACTGCTGATTCTAGAGCAAAATTTCCTTGTATTGCCCCATAACCTCTATATGCTCCAGCCGGGGTATGGTTTGTATATACTACATCACCATAAAATCTAACTGCATCAACTTTATTATATAAAGGTAAAACTTTTGATCCAGCAACCATATATACCGTTAATGCATGTTCTCCATAAGCGCCTGTATCAGATAACACATGTGCATCTATTGCTTTTAACATACCCTTTTCATCAGCGCCAAGACTAATTTCTAGCTTCATAGGATGTCTTGTATATGATGATTCAAATACTTCTTTTCTTGTATAAACCATCTTAGAAGCTTTACCAGTAATGTATGTCACATAAGCAACAAGCATTTCCCCATGGATTGCTTGTTTACCACCAAAGCCTCCACCTACTCTCGGTTTGATAACCCTTATCTTAGAAAGAGGTATTTCTAAAGCTTGTGAAATAATTCTTCTAATGTGAAATGGAGTTTGTGTTGAACTATAAAGAACCAGTCTTTCTTGATAGTCTATTCTCGCATTGACTGTATGAGGTTCTAACATTACATGAGCTTGAGCTTGAGTATAAAAGGTTTCACTAATGGTATATTTGCATGAATCTAATACTTTCTTAACATCGCCAATTTCCATATGGTAACTAGCAGCTTTATTTCTTTTAGGATCAAATCCTATATCAAACATTTCATGAATATCATCTTCAGGATGTACTAATACTTTATGGTCTAAGGCTTTTTCAAAATCTAAAACAGGTTCTAGTACCTCATATTCAACTTTTATAAGGTCCATTGCCTTTTGACAAATATCGTCACTCGTTCCAACAACGGCCAAAACTTCGTCCCCTACGTACCTAACATATTCATCTAAAACAAATTTATCATGAGGAGATGGTTCTGGATATCCTTGTCCCGCTCTTGTGAAAGCATTCCTTTTAAAATCTTTATAAGTTAAGATCATTTCTATTCCATCTAAAGCTTTTGCTGATTCATCATCAATTGTCTTGATTTTAGCAAAAGCGTGAGGAGATCTTAGTACTTTTATTATTAAAGAATCCTTTTCTGCGAAATCATCGGTGTATGCTTTTCTTCCTTTCATAATTCCTAAACCATCGACTGATGGAGTTCTATGATTTACAACTTTCATGATTGATCACCTAAATATTTTTTTATCGCTTCATGTTGAGCAACATAACCTGTACATCTACATAAGTTCCCAACTAGATACTCTTTAATCTCTTGCTCATTGGCTTTGGGATTTTCTAATTTCAAAGAATAAACAGTCAATGCCATAGATGGATTACAATATCCACATTGATCTGCACCTTCATTTCCAAAATACAAGCCAATCTTATGAGCTTCTTCTTGAATGCCTTCTACTGTGGTAATCCTATGTCCATTTGCTTTAAGGGCAAGTAATGAACATGATGGAACTGGTTTATCATCTAATAACACAGTACAAACTCCACAACTAGTATTATCACAACCTCTTCTTACACTGGTGTAATTATTACGTCTTAATACATCTAGCAAATATTCACTTGGTTCAACTTCAAATATTTTATCTTTTTCATTAATAGTTATTTTAATTTTCATTTTATCACCTGTCTTAATCCGCGTTTAATATAGGTTTTAGCTAAAACCTCTCTATAGGCTTTACTTGCTCTTATATTGCTAGATAGTTTTAATTCAGTTAATGCTATAGAGACAGCTTGTTCAATAACATCTTCACTAATATCATTTTGTTGATTTAAAAATGCCATGGTTTGTTCGCATAACATCGCCATGCCGGGCTGTGAACCAATCGCTATCCTAAATGATCCATCGAAAGTAATAGCCACATTTAACATTGAAAAATCTAAAGCTGTATGTGATATCTTTTTAAAGTATGATTGGCCCGTGCTTTTATTAATCTTGATATAAGTTAATATATCTCTATCTAATCCTTTAGAAGTAATGAACTCATTGATTGTCATTTCCCCTCTATTGTGAAAATATAATTGACAATCTAAAACAAGTAAAACTGGAATGATATCTGAAAAAGAAAATCTTCCCATAATGCTACCGCCAATAGTTGCTAGGTTTCGAATTGATACTCCCATGATTTGTGAAATTGCCGTAGATAAAATGCCATGGTCTATCTCATTAACAACATCGTTCATTTCAACTTCTCTTAAGCTTGTTAAAGCACCAATCTCAACACTCTTATCATTTGTTTTAATATAGTTTAAAGATAAATCATCCAATGAAATAAGTTTGTTAACTTCTTTAACAGATAACTTTAACCATGCGCCTCCAGCTATTATTTGGTTTTTTTTGTTTTGGTTGAATAATTGATATGCTTGATCAATATTTTCAACAACAACATATTCATTAACGTTCAAACTATCACTCCTCCATTTTTAATTTTTTTAAATCTTCTAAAGTATCAATATCAAACAATATTCCAGAATCATTTACATTTATAATCTCAAAATCATATTGATTTCTAAACGACTTTAAATCATTTACTTTTGTTTTTAATATTTTTTCTTTGTAAGATAAATCAAAGTAAATAGGATGACCTAATTTAAAAGAAAAGCTAGGCACACGTATTGCTTTTGTGCCTAGCTTTAGTTTATTATATGTTTCACTGCAAACTAATGGATAATCTCCAGGAATGATAAAAAAATTATTTTGAACATACATAACGCCATGTTTTATTGAAGAAAACATACCTTGTGCATAGTTAGCGTTATATATCACATTAATATCATCTAAATCTTTGACGAGCCTTTTTATTTCATCGTGATAAAAGCCCGTCACTAAATAGACATTTTCACATACCGCTTTCATTTGTGCAATAGTGTGAAGAATGACCGGCTTATTCCTAAATAAAACATTCATTTTGTTTTTTCCTAGTCGAGATGAATACCCGCCAGCAAGAATGATTCCGTCCGTCATAAAAACCTCTTTAATAATAAAAAATTAAATGGTCTATCAAATTCTTTAAAATATATTATATCATAATAAAAAAAACCAATCTATTCGTTTTTAAAAAAAACTCATAAATAATAAAAAAAACCAATAAGATTTCTCTCATTGGTTATAATTTTTATCTCGAAACTAAATCATAGGCATTTTTAACAATTTTATATATAATCTCTTTTGGTAAGTCTCCATAGTTATTTGCTTTAAACCACAATTCTTCTCTAGTCGATTTGTTTTTTGAAATCGTAGGATACTTGATGATTAACCTAATACCTTC
Organism: Mycoplasmatota bacterium; assembly: GCA_018622675.1. Taxonomy (GTDB): domain Bacteria; phylum Bacillota_I; class Bacilli_A; order Izemoplasmatales; family Hujiaoplasmataceae; genus Hujiaoplasma. Next base: position 613,745 of record CP076020.1, on the reverse strand, counting down.
TTCTAACTCATATCTAAAAGCAATACGATAATAATCTCCATAGTTCATTAATACTAGGAAAGGTAAGCGTGCAACATAGAAAGTAATTTTTTCCTCATCCATTTTAGTTATAACATCAGGAAACTCTTTAACATGTTGAACCAACTTATCAAAAGTTGGATTCAATGGTTTAAACATCTTTGGTTTTTCTATATAATATTCAATCGAATTTGGTTTATTTCTCAATTTATTTTGTTTAGAAAATTCTGGATCTACTTTAACAGCTTGATACAAATTTTCATTTGGTTCAATTTTATTAGATTTAAAGGAAATATCATTATCCCCTGAAACCATAGCATTCTCAAGGTTATCATAATTATCATATGTATCAAATTCACTTATCTCTTTATTTTTTACAATAATGATAATATGTATAATATATAAAACCATTACAAGAGGTACAACTAATGCCATGTACTTTGCACTCATTCCATTATAATCTATTGCTTCGTATGTTTTATATAGATAAGCTAAAGCTGCAAATAATGCACTTAATAAGGTGAAAATAACAAAATAAACAATTCTACCTGCATTACCTCTAGCTCTATAAGATCTAATGAAAATATGAGAAAAGATTAAAGTTAATAATATGATTGCCGCTCCAGCTATTAAATATAAAGAATTCAAATTACTAATACCTATTCCTTCACTCAAATCGGTATCTGTATATATCATATAGGTTAGATGTGATACAAATGCTATTACATAACCCATTAGTGGAACTAAAACAGCATAGGCACTTATTCTTGAAACTTTATTTGTTTTCTTATATTCCCTATTAGAAACAAATAAGAAAATCAAACTAAAAATGAAAATAAAACTTAATACATTGTTCTTAATTAAAAATTCATTTTCTTTTAAAGTGCTTAAAAAACTGAAGTCTAAACCCCATACACTAAAGTCATTCCACGGAATAGCTACAAGCGATATGAGCAACAATGATACAAAGATATAAATGTTGCCAAAAAACTTCTTCATAAATTCACCCCTTAATACCTAAAATTATATAACTAAAAGAGGTATGTGTCAATAATACACACACATTTTATAGTATTTATGTTTGATTTAACTAAACAAGCTAACTATAAAGTAAATCAATTGCATATACCTGTATATTTTTGTATAATAAACATAAGAACAAATATGATGTTTGAATAAACATGATAAAGGAGGTTTGTCATGCAAGTCTTAAAAGAAAGCGTTAGAGAAGCCATAGTTCAAAGTGCTGTATCAGAATTTTTTAAAAAAGATTATCAGAGTGCAAACATGAGAGACATCGCTCACAATGCTAACATTACTGTAGGTAATATCTATAGGTACTATAAGAATAAAAAGGAGTTATTTGATGCGGTATTAGCTCCTGCTGAAAAAGCAATTGATAGGTTATCAGATTTTGATCAAAATATACAAAATAAGGAAATACAATCAAAAGAAGATCTGAACCAGTTAATTAATTATGTAATGAATATCATTGGACCTTATACAAAGGAAATTTTCATTATGATATTCAATTCATCTGGCACTCATCATCAGAGGTTAAGAAGCCAAATTGAAAATTTAATTATTCTTAAAGTTAGTAAGTATTATCCAGGCAAATTTACTAGAAGCTTTTTAGAAGTCATTTCGAAAAGTTTTGTTGAAGCTGTATTCTTCATTTTTAAAAACAACATAATGAATGAGCAAAAAATACAAACACTGTTAGCTGAATTAGTTGTATTCTATTTCAAAAATTTAGATAATAGAATGTTTGATCAATAACATGATTTTAAAAAAAGACCAAATTTGGTCTTTTTTTTATATTTTTTCTAAAGACAGAACATCAGTTTTACCAATTTGTGTTTTTGGTAATTCATCCATTTCAACCATTAACTTCGGTACAGCATATGGACTAATATTTTCTTTTATCATTGATTTAATATCATTGAATGATATTTTATTACTTTTATCTTTCCAAACAATAAAGAGTTTTACAACACTTCCTTTTTGTTCATCAGGAATAGATATAGCCGCAACTTCACTTACCTCTTCGTAACTCATAAGTAAATTTTCTATTTCAGCAGGCAAAACAGGAATACCTAAGACTTTAATAATTCTTTTTAGTCTTTGTTTAAAATGAATATAACCTTCTTCATCAATAAAACCTAAATCACCAGTTTTAACCCACTGTTTTCCTTGATATGTAAACATTGTATTATTCGTTGATAGCGGATCATTTAAATATCCATTCATCACAGTTGGTCCAGACACAATGATTTCACCGTCTTGATTAGCTGGCAAAATCAAATCAGACTCTAAATCTTTAATCAAAATATCTATACCTGGTAAGGGCTTGCCCACAGAATTTTGATGATGGTCTTTTAATGTATTTACACAACAAACAGTTACAACTTCTGTCAATCCATATCCCTCTAATAATCTTGCAGGTGAATGATTTTCTATCATTTGCTTATCAAATCTTTTCTTAAGGTCAGTACTTACATAATCTCCACCTACAAAAGATTGGTCTATATTTTTCATCTTTTCTGATTTAAAACCAGGTTGTTTTAACAAAGATTCAAATAAAGATGGGACACCTATAATATAATTGATTTGGTTTTTACTGATTAATTTTATTGCTTGTGTCGGATTAAATTTTGGCATCAGTGTATTCACGCCACCATTAATTAACATACCATGTATACCCATACAAAGTCCAAAGCCATGAAACATTGGTAACACAGCTAGCATGTGCTTACTATCGAAATCACTTACACCCATAATATATCCCGCTTGGGATGCTAAATAATTAATAGCCTGATGAGATAACTCAATTGTTTTAGCTTGTCCAGAAGTCCCTCCACTATGCAAATAGACTGCAGTTGATAAAGGATTAATGTTTGTCACATTTTGAACTCGTTTTGAATATAAAGATGAGAACCTTCTAACCTTTTCATTATAATCAATATATTTTAGTTTCTTTCTATTTAAAAATTGATAGGCTGTTTTTAATATTACATTAAATTGATCTACAGGATTGACCAAAAACATAGTCATCTGAGAATCTAATAATAATTCCTTATAATGATCATAAAAAGTATCTATGATAACAATGGTTTTACTATTGGTAGCTTCCATATACTTTTTCATTTGCTTAACAGGTGTCATTGGATGTACCATATGACATTTTAATCCCAATTTAGAACTAGCATAGAAACCAAAAACAGCCTCAAAAACATTTGGCATAGCAAAGGTAATACTATCTCCTTTAGAGAGACCAAATTCAGATAATCCACTAGCTAAATAATCCACTTTAGCGACTAACTGCTCATAGTTTAAGTACTTACCCTTGAAAAGCAAAGCTTTTCTATGATTGAAATTAGATGCAGTTTTTTTTAAAGCTTGGTATAACGTTAAATCTACCTTCATAAATAAAATCTCCCTTTTTAAAATCTATAACCAAAAATATATGCAAGAATTGAAACAAACAATAAAACTAAAGGTTGGTGTAAGACATAAATATATAATGAGTATCTACCAGAAATCATAAAGATATTCTTAGGTGATAAATGAACCTGTGGTATCAAAGATACTCTATGACTATAAAAAGTATTTCCAATAACTGTTCCGATTAAAATAATTCCTAAATATGGCAATATACCAAAATGATCAGCTCCAAATCTACCTAATCCAATGATAATTTTAGGTAAGTTATCAAATGACAAGCTTACTGCTGGCGGATTAAATAATTCAAAGTAGAATGATAAAGTTAAAATAGCCATACCGATAAATAAAATAATGATTTCACTTTTAATAAATTTTCTAATTAAAACGGTCAATAAAGTATTTATTGCGAACATATGAATAACACCAAAAACAATTAAAACTCCAAAGTCAAAAAGAAAATCCATTAGAAAGGTAACTAAAGTTATAATGATGGCTACACCAACTAACTTAAAACCTCTTTTTGAGTTATTTTTACTAAAAGTAAAACTAATTCCAGAAATCAATAAAAACAATAACACAAAAAATTCTCTACCAATTAATCTAATAGTTGAATTCCAATAATCAATACCTAAATCATTTAGCCAGTTAAAAAGCGAATGATTAACCTGAGCAAAATTAGAAAAATATCCTCGCAAATAGGCAAAATTAAACATTAAGTGGTCAAAAACCATCATTAAAATAGCAAAACCCCTTAAAAAATCTAGTTCCCATATGCGTTTTTTTGTTGTTTTATTGTCCATATCATTAATCTCTTTCTATCATGTAAGATATAATCACTAATAAGAATGCTAACCATGAATACGCCCATAAATTCATAAAATAACCTAATGAGAAAAATATAACAATGGACACAAATGGCATGATATAGTAAAACTTAAAATGATCAGGCGATTGCTTAACAATTTCATAAACAGGTATAATTAATAAAACCATCCAACCATAAGCCCATATATTAAATATAATACCAAAGATTAGATAAAATGTCGCTAAAAATAATATAAGAACCCAGTCAAAAATATTTTCTTTAGAGAATTTGATAATACTGTCTTCTCCAAAACTTATAAAGACAATGGATGGTATTAGCAATCCAAAGAAAGCATATCCCCATGAACTAGTGATATAAGGTAAAATAATTCCTATAAGCATAGAAGCAAATAAAGATAACTCATAGATGATTAAAATCTTCTTTTTTCTTTCTTGTAAAGAAGCAATCATTGGAACCAATAGGAAAACTACCCACGCTCTACTCCATAGTTGAAAATAGCTTCCTAAAATGATATACAATACCAATGATAAAAAAGGGCTCAAAGCAAATAAAAATGATTTTATCCCTCTTCTTCTATAATGGGTAAACACACCTATTACAGGCAATAACATAAAAATCAACCATGTTGGATGCCAAATATGAAAATAAAAACCAATAAAAAAATAACTAAAGATGATACCAAAGGGTATTAAAGCTAGTATTCCTGCTAAAAAATCATCATGAAAAACAGAAAAAACTAGAAATAAAATAGGAACAATTATAAAAATCAACCAACCAGGATGCCATAAATCTAATCCCAATCCTAAACCTAAATATGATATTAAACTAACAAAAGGTGCTAAAGCAATAACAGTAGATATTTCTTTATCCTCGTATTCTTTTAGTTTTAAATCATGCATTTTAATTAAATCTTCTACTTCTTCTTCAACAGATTTTAATTCTTGATCTTTATTTAGTTTTTCCTTGTACTCATCTAATATATTATTAAGTAAATTGGTGCTTATATGATGATCTAGTAAACGTTCTTTAAGTTGGTTAATATAAGACTCCATTTTTACCTCCTAATGGTGGTGGTGATGATTTGACGCATTGAGTTCAATGTTATCACAGTCTTTACCAAAACAATCTAGTCCTGAAAATTCTATTTGAACTGTAGAGTGTTCGATTCCAATATTTTTCAGTGCTTCATGAATTTGGTTTTGAATCTTATGTATCTCTTCTGCGCTCTTGTTCTCAGTTACTACTGCATGAAGAGTAATGATAGGAATTGAACCTTCTAAACTCCAATAATGAATATGATGTATGTCAAGTACATCTTCAATATCCAATAATATTTCTTTAATTTTAGAAATTTTTGGCTTGGAAGGTGCTTTTTCTAAAAAGACTTCCATAATACTTTTTAAATTTCTGAAAACATGAATAATAATATAAACACTGAATAATAGTGATAGTAACACATCTAAAATATGTATATCAAAGATATTAATCAAGATTGAAGTGATAAGTAAAGCAACCCATCCAAAGACATCTTCCAATAAATGTAAGGATATGACTTTTTCGTTTGCGCTGGTTCCTTTTGAGGCATTATAAGCAGCCAACCCATTAATAATAACACCAATAACCGCAAAAATAATTAATAATTGTGGATTTAATAAAGGTTCTGGATTAAATAATCTTTCTATCGCTCTATATATAATCAACGTTGACCCAATAATTAGAATAATCGATGAAATAAGACCGCCAAGTAAGGAAAACCTATAATATCCATATGTATATTTAAAATCAGGTTTCTGCTTTGATTTCTTTTCTAGAAAAATAGCCACCCCAATTGATATTGAATCTCCAAAATCATGAACACTATCACTCATTAAAGCAATTGATCCGGTTAATAAACCACCGATAAATTCAAATATAGTAAATATAAAATTTAATATAAAAGATAAAAACATTCTTTTTTCTGATTTCATTTTTTTACTTTTTGACATCTTCCAACCTCCAAATAATAGGCTTATTCAATTGATTCTTATTATAAACTTCCATGGTTGCTACCACTACAAAGAATATAATCATAAATTGTGGCATAAAGTATACATTATCAACCATACCATGAATATTTGCACCAATAAGTCCAATTAACAAGACCCCTTTTTGTAAATTTATCTTGTTAAAAATAACCTTCAATACCATTATGGCTTGCCATATTAATGATACTAATCCTACTATGCCTAGTGATGCTAGCGTATGAAGAATGGTGTTATGATAAAATCCAAAATAATCTCCCTCAACTCGAGCAAATAGTCCAGCACCAAAAAGAGGAAATTCCTTGAATTTATCAATAGCTTGATACCACAATTCAACTCGTCCATTTCCTTCATATAAATCCAAAGTTTTAAACCTCTCAAACAAGGGAATAAAATAATCGGTTTTAATGACAAAAACAGTCACAAGCAAAATTAATATGATACTTAGGTATAAAGTTGTAATGATTTTATTTTTTTGACCATGATATAAATAATACAATATAAAAGGAATAATTGCTATGAATGATAAAACTCCACCTCTTGATAATGTAAATATTAACATCAATATTTCATAAGCAATAATGATAACAGTAATAAGTCTATATTTTTTTGTCTTAACATAAAAAATTGTTGCTGAAATAAACATAATTAAGTAAGTAGCAATAAAGTTGGAAATGCCCCAACCTAAGTCTACTCTGTCAGTCATAAGCGCCTTAGCTATATCACCAGTGGACAGATAATAATAAAATACTTGCGTCGATATCAATATACCTAACACTACAAATAATTTTATCAAATAATCTAAATTCTCGCCTTTAATTGTTTCTACAAAAAAGAAATACACAGACAGATAAAACAATCCAATAACAAGATAAAATCCATAATTAAAATCAATAATGCTTGTATTGAAAATTGAGAAAACCATGGCTACAAACATAAGAAATAATGGTTTTATCAAGGCTCCTTTTATTTTATCTTGATCTCTGAATTTTATATAATGTATAAGAAAGCCAAGAAGCAATAAAATAGGTAAGACATATAAGTAAATAGGTATAGTATCCAATGACCATTCAGTTTGGCTAATCATAAATAACATGTTAAAAATAAATGGTATAATATGAATCGTATTTTTAACAAATATCAAAATAAAAAAACTAGCCACAACAAATAAAGTCATGCCTAAAAAATCTAGTTGGTTTAACCAGATTAAAAAGGTAATTCCACTAAGTATGGAAAAATATAGTGATTGATTAAAGAATTGTCTGTTTTTCATATTAAATATATTATCATATTTAAGACTAATTGTCATAAAAAAAACATTTTCACTCTAATAAAGTGAAAATATTTTAGATTAGATATTAACTGTTATTCTTCATTTTGGAAAATCATACGATTATAGACGTGTTTAAATCCCATTTTTTCGTAAAGTTTCTTTGCTCTATAATTATCTAAATCTACATGTAATGAAATTTTTCCATCAGCTAAATCAACAGCGTATTCAATTAATTCAGTTCCTAAACCTCTACCTTTGCTTTTAGGATTCATTCCTATATAAGCTAAATGATAAGTAGGTATAAACTGACTAAATCCCATATGCACTACAACACATACTCCATCAACAATTTCTCCTCTACTTGCTACTAAAATAAAACCTTTTTCCATAGCATTTTCGAGAGCATCTTTGGCATCTTCTACAGGGTCTGAATACCTATCCAAATAGTGATCAACATAATCAAGTAGTTGGTCTTTTGATATGTCATCAAAGTTCTCTAAACGTCTAATATCAACCCTTGTTTTAGCAGTATCTAAAACTATAACATGATGACCTTTAGAAATTTCACCTTTTTTAAATTTTGCTAAAAAACCTGCAAAAGGTATAGCTGCTTTCTTTTTCATTTTCAAATGTTCGAATTTTGATAACATTGAATATGCTTCAGCTATCAAATCATCATCAACCAGTAAATCATTTTCACTTGAATTCGATTTTTTAGAAGACATTACAGAAAACAATTCAGGTAATTCTTGACTTGTTTTCATATAGTTTTTTAAATATGCATTATAAATACTATTTTGATAATCTTCTTTATGTGTATAAAATAGAGTATTTGCAGGATATTTCATTTTTGCAATGATTTCATCAGCGATACTACCAAAAGCTATACTTTTGAGTTCTATGTGATTCATACCCTCAACGGCTAAATAATCTTTATCTTCTATGTCTAGTTTTTGGTATAGATTATAGGTTTTTGGTTTGGCTTTACCTGTGTAGTCTAATCTTTTTACATGACTACCTAACTCCGACTTCCATAATTGATTTTTAAATTGAATAACTGTTAAATTGATATGGTAGATTTCTGTATAGTAAGAGAGTGCTTTAATATAAGGTTTTGATCCATCAGCGATGATATTTGACTTATCTTGTGACATAGCTGAAAAAACTATTCTCCAAGCTAATCGATCATGCTTTGATCCACTAGGATTCGCACCTTCTAACTTAATATATAATCTCTTTATTCCTAATTTTTTTTCAATATTTCTCGCTCTCAAAAGAGGAGTTTTGCCACTATTTTTCATATCATTACCCCCATAAATTAAAAATGATGACAAAAGTCATCAAATTTATTATAACATAAATTTATAAATAATAAAATTATGCGCCTTCATTTCATCGTTAAGTAAATCAAGTCATAATTAAGATTACCATTAGGTTGATTCATGCAAAAAACACATCTAATTACTTATAATAAACGTTTTTCACCTTTAAGCTCTCTTATATGAGTTACATCTTGAGATACTTCTAAGACACCCTCATAACGACCATTTTTATCTCGTATAGCATAATATGTAATATATAAAAAAGTATTGTTAATCTCTATCCAAAATTCGGCAAAATCCCTTTTACCTTCCTTGAAATCATTCACTATCTTTTCAACTATATGAATAGATTTTGGTGGATGGCAGTGTTTTACTAAACGTCCAATTACAGAAGGATTTCTTGGAAAATGCCTTTCTTTTCTATTATTAAAGTATTTCACTTTATCATCTTTACCAACAAAAGTGATATCTACTGGTATATGATTAAGTACAAGCGATAATTGTTTATGACTCAAAGATCCAGTTTTTGTTTCATATAAATGTTGATTTAGTGATTGACTCTCTTTGATGCTTAAAGGTTCAGGTTTATCCATAAATACAAAACCATATTCAATTGATTCGTTAAATAACTGATTCAATGTATCTTCACTTAATAATTCTTCTAATAATGGTAAGATAATCAACCTTTCTTTTTGATTTATACCAAAAACAAGATAATAATATTCACCAATTCTCTCAATAATCTCTTTTTCGTTGATTGAATCTTCTTCTAATAAAGCTATTAATTTTTTTAATTGCCCTCTTGCATCATCATGTAAAGACCATAGCACTTCAAAAGGTTTTGTAGAAGGTAGTTTATCTTCAAGATTAGGAAAAATGATATTTTCAAATTTTATAAATTTTAATTCAAACTCTAGACATTTTTTAAAACCGCTAAGTAATTCTTTTTGATACTTTACAATTTTTTGGCTTTTATAATATTCTTTTAATATATTAAGGTGGGCTTCAATTTTTTCACTTTCTTTATTTAATAAATGAATGATTGAATGATTAAATTGCAAGCTATATTTTTCTAGACCCTTATGAAAAACATTAATAAATTTATTTGCGGTCTTTTTGATTTCATCAATGGATAAGTCAGTATCCAGACTGTAATGATGCAAATAAAACATGTCTAATGGAGTCATTTTTTCAATGTCTTTTTCATAAGTTCGATAGGCATTGACCTTTTCTTCAGTCGTACTTGATTTTAATAATGCATCCATAAATGCGTTAATCTTGTTTATTCTTGATTCATTATATTTAAATAATTCCATACTAATCTCGCTTTCTAATAAGTGGTTTCCTATTTAAAAAATACATACTATATCCTATGGATAATATGAGTAAAATAACCAATAAGAAATAGACAATACCATTTTCTTCAAAATTTAAAAAGAAATAAGGGTATCTAGATTCAAATTCTGTGCCTCTATTAAATATGCCACCAGCTATCACATAAATGATTGTAAATAAATAATATACAAATGGGAATGCTAACCACATCAGGGGATAATTTCTTTTAAGGATTTGTTTTTCAGAGAAAAATAGACGTTCTAGAATTACTAAAATAGGCGTCAAAGTATGAACTAAAATATCAACTAAATCATTAGCTTCAAATGAAGACCCCATCAAAGAAGGTCTCAACATTAAATGGTATACCATAGCTGTTAAAACAATTCCTACAATAGCTTGATAAAAAACAACAACAAATAATCGATGATTCTTATGATTTATAAATAAGAAAATCAGATACACAAGGAAAACAAACAAATTGGACTGATGAGTGAAGTATGTTAGAGAATATAGCGACATATTAGATTGAATGATATTTAAGACAACACCAAGACCACTGCTGATGATAATTAAGACTTTTATTGTGTTATGTAGATATACTTTCATTTTACTTTAAAACTTTTTTGATCCATTTTAATTTTTTATCAGTTAATGGATGATATCTTAATGGAACATCAATAAGTGTAGATTTTTTAATAATACTTCTATAGTGTGAGAAGGTTTTAAAACTTGCTTCACCATGATATTGACCCATTCCACTATTTTCTACACCACCAAAAGGTAAATAATCACTTGCTACTTGCATAATTGTATCATTAATACACCCACCACCAAACTGACATTGATTCATCACCTTGTTTATAGTCTCTTTTGATTTAGTAAACAAATATAAGGCTAAAGGATGGGGTCTTGATTGAACAAAATGTATAGCCTCATCCAACTCTTTATAAGTTATAATAGGTAGTATTGGACCAAAGATTTCTTCTTGCATTACTTGTGATTCAGCAGATACATTTCTTAAAATTGTGGGTTCTATTTTTAGTGTTTTAGAGTCACTATGACCACCATACACAACTTCTTGGTTCTCAAGTAATCCTGTCAGTCTTTCAAAATGTTTTTTGTTAATGATTTTTCCATAATTTACGTTTTCTATAGGTTTAGCCCCGAAATATTGTTTAATATATTGAACAGCTCGTCCAATAAACTCTTCTTCAACGTTTTCATCAATCAGTATATAATCAGGTGCAACACAGGTTTGTCCCACGTTGATTAATTTACCAAAAATAATTCTCTTTGCTGACAAATCAATATCCGAATCTCTTGTCACTATAGTTGGGCTTTTTCCGCCTAACTCTAAGCTAATAGGTGTAAGATTTTTAGAGGCTTTTTCCATGACTATTTTTCCTACTGTCGTGCTACCTGTAAAGAAAATATAATCGAATTTTTGATTGAGCAAATCTTGATTTTCCTCACGCCCACCTTTTACAACACTAATATACTCACCATCAAAAGTATTTTTAATTAATTTTTCGATAATATCTGATGTTTCAAAACTGTAATTACTTGGCTTAATCATAACTGTATTACCAGCAGCTATAGCTCCAGCTAATGGGGCTAAGGTAAGATATATTGGATAATTCCATGGACTCATTATTAATGTAACGCCATAAGGATGAGGTGAAATAAAACTTTTTGCAGGAAAATTAGTTATTTCTGTTTTTCTTCTTTTATTTTTCATTAATTTTTTTAAGTGTTTTCTTAAATAAGCAATTTCTTTCAATGTCACACCTATTTCAGTTAGATATGCTTCTGCTTCACTCTTATTTAAGTCTTTATACAAAGCTGTTTTAATCTCATCTTCGAAAGATAAAACCGCATTATATAAATTATCTAAAGCATTTTTTCTAAACTTGTAGCTAAGTGTTTTTCCTGAGTTATAAAAATCCCTTTGCTTATCAACCATTTTTTTTATTTCCATTTTATCTTCTCCTTTGTAATTATTATATCACTTTGAAAATAACTTAACAAATAAGAAAAAAGAAAGAAAAATCTTTCTTTTTATATAACTTAATGTTCAGTTTTTTTTGATTTAATAGATATTCTAGGATCTAAGAATGCCAGGGTCATATCTGAAATCAAAGAGAATATCATAATGGTTCCAACCAATAAAACCCCAACAGGCACAGCCACTGAAGTATTAACTATTATTGCATTGTTAGAACCTCCAAAACTAATTAAGGATTTAAAAAACAAGAGCGCGATTCCATTAATATTATATGTGTATTCAATAACGAACGACATATTAATGACAAAGACAAACAAGGGAATGGTTTCAGGTATCATAACAACTAAACTGTCTTTCAAGCCGTGTCTTAAAAAAGCTTGTTTCTTAGTTAAACCTTTAGCTCTTAATAATAAGTATTGGGGAGATTGCATTGATTCCAAAATCTCACCGCGAATAGTTTGAGCTATTTTACCCATGGGGCCAACAGATAAAGCAATAACAGGAATGAAATATCCTTTTATTTTTCTTAAGGTATCTGCATTAGCAAATGGTTCTTGAGGTGGGAACCAATTTAATATATAGCCAAAAACAAGAATTAAAAAGAAAATAAAAACAAATCCTGGTATTGAATTAAATAACATAGAAAAAAAAGAAACTACATAATCAAAAAATTTATTTTTATAATATGCAGCTAATATACCCATAGCAACTCCACCTGTAAAATATACAACAAAAGCAACTAAGTTATATTTTAAAGAAATCATCATTTTTTGAAAAACATAATTCCACATGGGGATACCATTATTGGTTGTTCCCCAATCCCATTTTGTAAAAATATTTTCTATATAAATTAAATAATCAGCCCATGCAATCCTAAAATCCACAATAATTGGATGTGGTAGGGACCAAATACTTAACATGGATACTCTTGTCAAAATAAATAAAATAGACATTATAATAAATAGTGATATGGCAAGGAAGATAAGTCTTTGAAGTAAATATTTAATCATGCATACACCTCATTTATAGTGATTTACTTAAATCAGAAATCGCAATAGCACCATCACTGACAGCTGTAGCTACTTGTCTTAGAAGTGTATCTCTTATATCACCAACTGCATATACATTTTTTATATTTGTTTCACAGCGATGATTTGTTTTAATCCATCCACTATCATCTTTCTCTATATCATTGTTTAGATATCCAATATTTGGATTATAACCTACTGCAATAAAAACACCATCCACATCTAGACTTGTTTTCATTTTCGTTTTGTTATTAAAGACAGTTGTCGATTCAACAAAATCTTCACCTTTAATTTCAAGAAGTTCACTATCCCATAGAATTTTCACATTATCAATTTTAAAGACACGTTCTTGTAGAGATTTAACCGCACGCAATTGATCTCTTCTATGGACTAAAATAACTTCTTTTGCTATTCTAGACAAATAAATTGCATCCTCAACTGCTACATCTCCACCGCCGACTACCATGACTTTTTTATTTTTGTAGAGAAATCCATCACATGTTGCGCAATTAGAAACACCTCTGCCAAGAAACTTATCTTCGCCTAAACAGCCTAATTTTCTTGGTGAAGCACCAGAAGCAATGACAACATTTTTACTTTGATAAGTCTTTTTATCCGTTTTGATTTCTTTAATAGTTGCATTAAGAGAGACTTCTCTTACTTCTTCAGTTGTGATTTCAATCCCTAAATCATTGACGTGTTTTAACATTAAATCTGCCATTTCCATGCCAGATACTTTACCTAAACCTAAGTAGTTTTCTAACTCAAATGTATTCGCTATGCCTCCACCAGGAAGAAACTTTTCTAAAACAACGAAATTGAGCATCGCTCTTTTCGCATATATAGCAGCACTTAATCCCGCAGGACCAGCACCAATGATAACAACATCTAATAAATTTCCCATTTTACACCTCGCAAAGTTCTTAACATATATATTGTATCACACTTCATAAATTCTTCAATATTAAAGAAAAAACCATAGATAACTATGGTTTAAACTACTTGGACATATTTATAAAAATAATAATGTTTAATTAAGAATAATAATATAATTAATATTTTTGCAGGAAGAAAATCAACTAATATAAAGGATAATAATAAAATACTATCTACAAATATCATTAATTGCCATTTATTTTTTCTTGTCATTGTTCTTGATTCAACAAAGTCTTCCAAATAATTTTTATATATTTTTGTTTTGATGAACCAAGTATAAAACTTATTAGAAGATTTAGAATAAAAATAAGTTGTTAACAATAAAAATGGTACTGTCGGAAGAATAGGTAAAATTATTCCTAATACTCCTAAAGCTAGAAACAAAGTCCCTAAACTTATATATATAATTTTCATTACTTGCTTACAAGTCTCTTTTCGCCTTCTAATTCTCTCATAGGTTTTATATTCTGTGTAATTTCTAAAGTTCCTAAATAATTATTTTCTTTATCTCTTACTGCAAAATATCTTATGTATACAAACATTTCTTTTAATTGAATATAAAAATCTTCATAATCTTTTGATCCATCTCTAAAACTTTCTATAATATCTTCTACTACATGAACAGATTTAGGCGGATGACATAAGGAAACATGTCTTCCGATAATAGTAACTGGACGATTAAATATTCTTTCTTTTCCTTGTGTGAAATACTTAACATGCCCATCTTTATCAACGAAAGTCATATCTAAAGGCAAGGTATTTAATATTGAATTCAACTCTATTTGTGATAAAGATCCAGCATCAAATTTCATTTCTCCATTGACTATTTCTTCTTCAGTTTCCTTGTCTTCCTCTTTAACAGCCCAAGATTCTTTTGGGGCTTTTAGAAAATAACCAATTTCATCACTGCCCTTATCAGCTAAAATCCAGTCATAAAAAGACATTACATCACTTAACTTAGGTAAAAGAATATTCTCTTCTTTCATAACCATGTCTGATACTCTTTCAAGAACAGCCCAAGTTTTTCTTTCAATTTCACTATACTTAGATGATTTATCATCTAGCAAAGATTTAAGAACTTTTAAATCTTGTCTGATTTCATCATCAACTCCCCACATGACTTTGGGAATGGATGTAATTCCTTTTTTTTCTAAACTTGGAAAAAATAAATTTTCTTTTCTAGAATAGTGCTTAGAAATTTCCATTAATCTTTCTATTCCAATCCTTAACATTAAAAATGAGTTAGGATCTTCTTTACCAATATAAGGTTTTATTTCTGATTCCATAAGCTCTAAAATATTTTTGTTTTCATCCGAAAAAACTTTTGCAGGATGTCCTGGTATGTTCATCATTGATTTTGGTTTATGAATATCTGTAATAGAACCATCAAAAACCGCCGCATGAACATCACACAAACTTTGAACCTCATCCATACTCATACCTTCATCCATTAATCCTTGCTCTAGTTTCACAATTTCATCAGTAGATATCTCTTGAAAATCCTTTTTAAATAAAGCTTTTGCTTCTTCTAAAGGCATTCCTCCATGTATTTTTTTAATTAATTCTTTTAATTTTGCTTGTCTTTCTCTTGAATTATTATCAATAAATTCACTCATATTATCCCTCTTTTCATCTATATAATAGCATATTTTTAAAAAAAATTATGTGATTCAAATCACATAATTTAAAATATAAGTATTTTTTTCAACTTTTAATATATTTGCTTTTTGCAGTGCGCTAAGGTGTCTTGATAATGTTTCTCTTCTAATATTAATAATATTGGCTAAAACAGTCTTTGAAAATGGAAGTTCAATAATATTCCTCTTATCTTTTATATATCCGAACTTATAAGATAAATTTTTTAAAATTAATATAATCTTTTCTTTAACATCAGCTTGTGCTGAAAGTTGTAATTGAGTATGGAATAAATTAGATCGTGTGACCGCACATTTTAAACAATTATCTTTAAAAGCTACATTAGATTGATAAGCTGATAAAACATCTTGTTTTTCCATTACTCTTAATGTAACTTTAGACAAGCAACTTGCACTGGCAATATAATGTTCTTTATCTTGAAGTAAAGCTAAAAGTGCAATATAGTCACCCGGACCTAATACACCAATTATAAATTCATCACCATTATCTAAAAATTTACTCATTTTTACATAACCGTCTTGAATTGAATAGATATTTTTTAAAGGTTCTCCCTCTAAAAAGATGATTGCTTTATCATCGAATTTTGTCAACTGACTTTTTATTGTACCATATATACAATTTCTACATTTTTTTTCCATATTTATATTATATATTATTTTTAAGTTTTTTTAAAATAACTTTTCTTAAATCTTTTTAAATGATATACTAAAGAAAAGGTGGTGGTTTTTTGAAAGTATTAGTTCTTCAAAATACTGTTTCAAAGAAAGTAAACGAAAACTTAAGGCATATACAATCATTGATCCAAGACAAGGTTGGAAATAATTATGATTTTATTCTTTTACCAGAAATGTTTATGACACCTTATGAACTAAAGTATTTTAAAATAAACAAACAAAAGCCTGATAGCCAGGTTATCGACACATTATCAAAAATAGCAAAAAATTTTAATGCTTATTTAATTGGTGGTTCTATTCCTGAAGCTTCAGGTGATAAAATATATAATACATCTTATGTTTTTAATCGTAAAGGCAAGATTATTGCTAAATATAGAAAAATTCATTTATTTTCAGTCAAATATCCTGATGGTAGATACTTTTCAGAAAGTGAAGTCCTTTCTCCAGGCGATCAAATTGTTTCATTCCATACAGAGTTTGGTCGAATGGGCCTAATGATTTGTTTTGATATCAGATTTCCATATCTTGCTAGTGCAATAAGAAAATTAGATACAAAAGTTATTTTTGTTCCAGCTGCATTTAACACATATACTGGTCCTTTACATTGGCACACTACCTTCAAAGCAAGAGCAATAGATAATCAAATGTTTTTTATATCAGCTAGTCCAGCCAGAGATTCTTTTGGCACTTACGAACCGTATGGTCATTCATTGGTTGTTGATCCCTTCGGAGAAATTATTCAAGAACTGAATGAATCTGAATCATTCATGGAGATTAACATTGATCTAAAACGCATTAAAGAGGCTAGAGAAAGTATTCCTATTATTCAAAATGAAAAAGATATTTCTAAATATAATGTCATAAAATAAGGGGACAATAATGAAAAATACAAAAAGAACTTATATTTTAATTTCGTTTTTCATAGTCATCATTTTTATCATCATTGTCAGCACTTTCTTTTTCACAACTAATTTAATAGAACGAAAGCAAAATGAAAACCTACTTTTTCAACGCAATAATACAAAATTAGAGGTTGAGTATTATTTTCAAAAAATTGAAAATACCTTATCAAATTTAGAACTATTTATTCTAGAAGAAAATTATAGTGATGAAGAACTTCTTGATTATATGATAGCGATTGCTAATGAAAGCGAATTATTTTACTCAATTTACCTTGGTAAACCAGATAAAACCATGATTAATTCGAGCGGATTCATACCCGGCTCTGATTTCGATTTAAGAACGAGACCTTGGTATGAAATGGCTCTTGAAAATGACGGTTTCATTTATACACCAGGTTACCTAAATGCAACTAAAGATAAAATTATTATCAATGTTGCCAAAGCCATTTATCTAGATAATCAATTAGTTGGCGTACTATCGACTGATATTGACATTTCATCAATTTCAAATATAGTCACAAATACTGAAGTTGGCAATGATGGTTTTGCTTTTATTATTGATAGTGATAACCATGTCGTTGCCTATCATAATTTGGATTTTGATAATTTATCTTTGATTGAACTACCTATTGAAAATTTTGATTTAGATTCATTTGCATCTGAAGGATTCACTGAATCAGTTATCATTAATGATACTGATGGTGTCTTAGCTTATGACTTAATTGCTAGTGACCATTACGTATTAGGTGTTTTCTTACCTATGAATGAATATAGTTCTCCAATTATACTAGTTAGGCAAGTCTTTATTATATCTTTTGCAATTTTCGCTATGAGCTCTTTGATTATTTTAGTCTTATATTATAAGCATATAGATGAACCTTTTAGAGATGTTATCGATTCTATTCTAAAAATAGATGTAAACACTAATCCTAAATATCGCATTGATCCATCAAATAAAAGAGATTATAAACCAATTATCAATGCCCTCAATAAAACGCTTGATTCAACTGAATCTCACATCAATAATAATCTAGAATCACAGCAACAATTAATCATAGAAAATCAAAGAGTTAAATTATTAATGGAGTCTACAGCTGATATCATATTTGAAATAGATATGGATAAAAGATTTGTTTCAGTTTTTGGTAAAGGTATTCAAAAACTAAATCTTAGTTCACAAGATTTTATTGGAAGAACTGTCAAAGATGTTTTTGGAAATGATGGTATAGAAAGGGATCAAGTCTATACATATGCCTTGCAAGGAGAACACACCATTTATGATTGGCAGTTTTCTAATAAAAACAAAACCCTTTATTTCGAGTCTTCTATTTCTCCTATATACAATAAAGAAAATCAAATTGTCGGGGCAGTGGGAATTTCAAGGGAAATTACAGAAGCGATGGAAAAACAGAAAGAAATAGAATATATATCAAACCATGATTTTTTAACTGGATTATTTAACCGAAGATATTTCGTTGATAAATTTTCAAGTTTAGATAGCAATCTTTCATATCCTCTAGGATTAATGATGTTAGATTTAAATGGTTTAAAGTTACTCAATGATGCCTATGGTCATGTAAATGGTGACCAAGCTTTAAAGAAAACAGCTGAAATTATTAAATTATATTCACCACAAAACGCAACGGTTGCTAGAATTGGTGGAGATGAGTTCGCCATTATCATACCTAAATCGACCGATACTTTATTGAAAACAATAAAAATCAATATACAGTCTAATTTGTCTAAGGTTAAAATTCATAATATCCCCTTATCCATAGCTATAGGATACGATACTTGTGAATCGAATGATGATGACTTAGAAAAACTTATGAAAAGCGCTGAGCATTTAATGTATATGAACAAAGCTAGAGAAGGTCGAAAAATAAGAAATAATTCAATTAAAGCAATATATGATGTCTTTATTGAAAAAAATGACCATGAAAAAAGACATTCCATGATGGTTTCAAAACTAAGTTTATTAATAGGCAAAGATTTGAATATAAAAGAAGATGATCTAAAAGAATTAGAACTTGCAGGTTTGTATCATGATATAGGGAAAATAACAATTCCAGATGCTATCATCAATAAAAAAGTAAAATTAACCAAAGAAGAAAATATCTTAATGAAAAAGCATACTGAAAATGGCTATAATATTTTAAGAGCTGCTGACTATTATTCAAACCTTGCAACTTACGCTTTATCTCACCATGAAAACTGGGATGGTACAGGTTATCCACAAGGTCTAAAAGGCGAAGCAATTCCTCTGTTTTCTAGAATCATTGCTATTGCTAATTCATTTGCTTCAATGATTGAAGAAAGGCCACGTCAATCAGCGATTTCTAAAGATAAAGCATTAAACTATATCATTGATAATGCCGGAAAAAAATTTGATCCTAACATTGTGAAAATTTTTATAGAAATCATTAAAAATAAAAAAATCTCTTAGTTTTTCTAAGAGATTTTATATATTTTGGAAGTTATTTCAATATAATTTGGTACCGGTAGTCGGACTCGAACCGACACGCTTTTAACGGCAATGGATTTTGAGTCCATCGTGTCTACCAATTCCACCATACCGGCACATCAAAATATATTATACAATAATTGTTTAAAATATAAAAGGATTATTTTTTAATCAATAGAAAAAACTTCTTCTCCGTCAATGTAAGTTTTTAAGACCAATGTATCTCTAATCATATTTGGATCATTTGGATCTAAATCACGATCAATGATGATGTAATCACCATCATTAAGCTTATCTTCATATATATAAGATAAATTATTGACTGTATAAGCTTTTAAACTATCTTGAAGACTAAAACACTCATTTGGATTAAAACTATCGATAAACGGGAATTTAATACTTCTATTTGTCATCGCAGTATAGATATTATAAAATGGATTCACAGGTTCTATAGGTGCATCTGTGCTGAACCCTAGATTGATTCTATCAAACATTGTTTTGTATAAATATATATTATCTTTTCTATCACCCAAACGACTTTCAATAATTTTGATATCTGTATTCATAAATATAGGCTGTACAATAGCGCCTATTTTATTTTTCTCCATCCTAAGTATTTGTGATTTTGGTGTCAGTTGTGCATGAATAATAGCGTGGTGATGATGCTTTCTTTTTGATTCTTCAATCACTTTTTCCAATATCTTAATCACCTGTAAACTAGTGGCGTCTCCAATGGCATGGACAACGCTATCCATACCATATTGATCAGCTAAACGCATTTTTTCATATAACTCATCATCACTGAAAGATTGAATACCATAATTACTAGGGTCATCAGTATAAGGCTCTAACATAGCAGCTGTTCTTCCTCCTAATGATCCATCTGCCAATATTTTTAATGGCCCCATTTTAAACTTTGGATGTATCATCTTGTTAGCATAGCCTTTATTTAAAAAATCTATAAGTTTAGTCATTGGCAAATTGACTTGTTGAGTAATTTTAACTTGAATTTTGTTTTTTTCATATAATTCTTTCATCGTATTAATAATTAATTCATAATCAACATTGAAAGAAGAAAAATCATCGCTCGCTACAGAAGTAATCCCGTTTTTTAACAAGGTTTTATTTGCTAAAACAAGATAATTTTCAATGTCACTCTTTGTGAGTTTAGGCATTTTATTATGAATTAAAGTCATGGCTCTTTCCCTAAAGACTCCAGTTAAATAATCAAAGTTTCCACCAGAGACTTGTGGAGTTTTTTCACTAATACCAGCAATCTCCATCATAAAATCATTTGTAACTAAAACGTGGCCACAAACTCTAGTAATAATAATTGGTATCTTATTTGATACTTTATTTAGGTCGTTTTTGTTTATCATTCTCTTTTCAATAAATTGATCTTGATTCCAACCACGCCCAATAATTATTGTTTGATCTTTCTTTTCCCTTAATAAATTAGTGATTTCTTCAATTGACTGGGCATTAGATAAATCTACAATAGTTTGATAATAGCCAATTCCTAGAACATGTAAATGTCCATCTATAAAACCTGATAATTTCATTGTTGTCCTCCTAAAAGAAAAGCCTATAATAAACTTATAGGCTATTTTTGCTGAGGATTTAGCATATCCTCAGAGTATTGATTTGTGTATAACTTATAGTAATATCCTTTTGCATCAATTAATGCTTGATGTGAACCCTCTTCAATAACTTGCCCATTTTCTAATACTAATATTCTATCACTTTGTACAATTGTAGACAATCTATGTGCAACTATAAATGACGTTCTACCCTCAAGCAATTTATTAATCGCAATTTGAATGGCTTGTTCTGTTTCAGTATCAACTGATGAAGTGGCTTCATCAAGAATCAATATTTTAGGATCAGATAAGATGGCTCTAGCGAAAGAAACAAGTTGTTTTTGTCCGACTGATAACCTCGACCCGCCTTCTCCACATTCTGTGTCATAACCTTTTTCAAACTTCATAATAAATTCATGTGCTTCTACAGCCTTAGCTGCATTGATAACTTCTTCATCACTTGCATCTAATTTGCCATAACGTATATTCTCCATCACAGATCCACTAAATAAATGTGGTGTTTGTAATACATAACCTAAATTTGAATGCAACCAACCCAAACTTCTTTCTTTATAGTCTTTACCATCAATAAGGATTTGTCCAGAAGTAGGTTCATAAAATCGAGATATTAAATTAATAATAGTTGTTTTTCCTGCACCAGTGTGGCCAACTAAAGCAATGGTTTGTCCTTCTTTGACACTCAGATTGAAATTTGATAATACCTTTTCACCGACATTATACTTAAAATCAACATTTTTAAATTCAACATCGCCTCTAATTTTCTCAAAATTTTCAATTTTATAATCAAATAAAGTTCCATATTTTTCTATGACTTCATCAGAATCTTTAATCTCCAACTCAGTCTCAATTAATGACACAATTCTTTCAGCTGAAGCTTGTGCTTGTTGAAAACTCGCATAGATATTTGCGACATTATTAACAGGTTCAAAAAACTGCCAAACATAATTAGTAAACAAATATAATGTACCTATCTCTAAAGCAACAATAGGATCTAAAACCATTCTTCCGCCAACCAAATACACTAATGAGACTCCAATAGAAATAATAAATAACATTGAAGGAAAATATAAGCCTTGAAGCATATGTGCTTTGATGGATTGTTGCCTCATATCTAAAGTTAATCCATCAAATTCATCAAAATTTTCTTTTTCTAAAACCAATGTTTTGGTTGTAACAGCACCTGTAATACCTTCATTAAAAGCTCCGGTTATTTTTGAATTAACCTTTCTTATAGAACGATAAGCTTTTAAAATATATTTTCTAAAAAATATTGAAATCAATACTAATACTGGAACAACAGCTAAAACTGTTAAAGCAAGTTTAAAATTAATAACAAACATAAATCCTGTTAAGATAATAATTAAAAATAAACCCCAAGCTAAATCGATAAATCCCCAAGATAAAATTTCACTTAAGTTTCTTGAATCTGATGTCATTCTCGCCATGATCCAGCCAACTCTTGTCCTATCATAATATGAAAAAGGAAGTTGTTGTAAATGGTGAAAAGCTTTTTTTCTAATGTTAAATGCTAATTCTGTCTGAATTTTACCCGCAAACAAAATAAACAAGTAAACCGAGAAAGCTTGTAACAACATAAACCCAACAAATAATATAATTAGAACATTTAACTTAGAAAAGTCTGCTTGTCCACCAGCTTCAACAATTGGAATATTGGGTTTAATAATATCATCAATTGCAAATTTTGTGATGTAAGGATATATCACATCAGCAGTTGCTAGTAAAGCAACAGTTAATAGTCCTAATATAATGAATTTTTTTAATGGCTTCATAAAAGAAAATATCTTTTTCCATACTTGCCAATCAATTTTTCTTGAGGAGAAATGCTCTTCGTCTCGTAAATGATCATTCATATAATTTCACCTCTATTTAAGACGGAAATCAATTTTTGATTGAATTTCCCATATTCTTTTGTATGAACCTTCTCTTTTGATCAGTTCTTCATGTGTCCCTGATTCAACAATACGTCCATCATCAATGACAAGAATTTTATCTGCTTCTGAAGCAGTTGTAATTCTATGCGTGATAATTAAAACAGTTGAATCAATCCATTCCTTTTTCAACGCTCTTCTAATTTGAATATCAGTTACAGTATCTACAGCAGATAAACTATCATCAAAAACCAAAATTGGTTTAGGCTGTATAAGCATCCTTGCAATCGCAACGCGTTGTTTTTGTCCACCTGACAAGGTGACTCCTCGTTCTCCTACAAGTGTATTATAACCTTCTTCAAAATTTACAATATCATCATGTACTTGTGCTATTTTAGCCACGGTTGTAACACGATCTTGAGGAGTATTCTTATCAGCTATTTTGATATTCTCTTCTACCGAACGAGAAAATAAGAAAGGTTCTTGTAAAATAAAACCAATATTTTTTCGTAAATGATGTTTTTCAATATCTTTGACTTCAACACCATCAATCAAAATATGACCTTTTTGATAGTCTAGTAATCTTACTAACAAATTAATTAGTGTTGACTTACCAGAACCAGTCTTACCGATAATAGCAACAGTTTCGCCTTTATTAACATTAAAGTCTATATCAATAATTTGATCACTCTGACCATCATCAAATTTAAATGAAACGTGTTCAAATTTGATACTTCCTTTAATTTCAGGTTTCTCTTTGTTAGTTTCGTTAATATATTCTCCAGGATCCGAAATGATTTTATCAAGTCGTGATACACTTACAATAGCCTTTGAAAAATCTCCAACAAGTCTTCCTAATTGTCTCATCGGCCATATAATATTACCTGCATAAGCTAAAAATGCCGTATACATCCCTAAAGTAATAATCCCTTTTGAAGCATATACAATTCCAAAAATAGCAATCATAAAAAACTGAACAAAAGATAACAAGTCTGTAACAGACCAAAAAATTGACATTTTCTTTACTAATTGATAATCAGAATCAGTAAATGTACGACTTAAACGATCAAATTTTTCAACTTCATAAGCTTCATTTGCAAATGCTTTAACAACACGTGCTCCAGAAACATTTTCTTGTACATGCGTTGTCATTTTTGCTTCATTATCTTCTATAATATGAAACATTTTTTCCACTTTTCTAAAATAGAAAATCGCTATCACAAATAATACTGGTGCAATTACCAATGAAATAAATGTCATATTTAAATTTAATCTAGACATTTGCCAAATTGAAAAACCTACTAAAAATATTAAACGTCCAACTTCAACAACTTGATCTGAAATAAAGCGTTTATACATATCAACATCTGTTGTACATCTTTGAATTAAATCTCCAGTTTCAGCGTGAGAATGAAATCCATAGTCCGCATCTTGTAGATGACGATATAAATTGTTTCTAAGGTTATATGCAGTTCTTTCTGCATAAAAACCATTAATTAATCTTCTGGTAAAAATAAAAATACTTCTTACTAAAGCAGTCGCGACAATCATTGCTGCTGCTAATAATAGTTGATGCCAAACTGAGTCAACAATCAATAAATTTGCTAGAATCTCTGGTAACTTAGAAGGCTTATCTCCTTCTAAAATAACATCAATAATATGTTGTCCAAACAATGGAACAATTGTTCGTAAATATGATTCTGCGAACAAAATCAAAAATATTGGAATCAATAAAAAACCATATTTACCTGTCCATTTGGCCATTAATTTTAAGTGTTTGCTGATTTGACGTTTAGGCTTTGTTTTTGCTTTGACCATTTGTAATCCTCCTAAACCAATTTATTTACATTTTTTTTATCACTTGCATTCCTAACAATTTCATTCCATCATCAAGGATATCCCTAACGATTGAAATTAAGAACAATTTTGTGTTTCTTTCAATGATATCTTCTACCATTACTTTTTCTTGAGCATAATATGTATTAAAATAACTCGCTAGTGTTAGTAGGTATTTCGCTAAAATTGACGGCGAATATTCTTCTTTAGCTTTAATAAGCACTTCAGGATATTCATCAATCGTTTTTATAAGTTCAAAGCTAGCACTAGATGTGTATAATTCATAATCAATATTATCTTGATCAATAGTGTTTTCCTCAATAATTGAAGAAATCCTTACTGAAGTATATTGGAGATACGGTCCTGTTTGTCCGACAAAATTAACCATATCACTTAAATTAAACTCAATATCGTTTGCACGATAATTTTTTAAATCATTAAAAATAATAGCACTTACACCAACTTTTTGCGCGATATCTTCTTTGTTTTCCAAACTTGGATTTTTTTCATTAATATAATCTAGTGATAACTTAGTGGCTTCATTAAGAACATCCATCAATTTAACAATTTTGCCTTTTCTAGTCGCCATTTTCTTTCCATCTTGTAATACTAACCCAAAATTTATATGGTGAATATCTTCATAATAATGATAACCCATTCTCTTAACTACTTCTCTAAGTTGAGTAAAGTGCAGTTTTTGCTCATTACCTACAACATAAAGAACTTCATCAAAGTTATAAGTATTTTTACGATAAAATAAAGCGGCTAAATCACGAGTAATATATAATGTTGAGCCATCACTTTTTTGAATTAATGCTGGTGGTAGATTCTCTGATAAGGATACAATCATCGCTCCTTGATCCTTAACTAAAAGATCTTTCTCTTTTAATTCTTCAACAATAGCTTGCATTTTATCATTGTAGAAAGCCTCTCCATTATATGAATCAAATTTAACACCTAATACATGGTATACTTTCATGTATTCTTCAAGGGAAACTTCTCTAAAGTGTTCCCATAACTTAACATATTCAGGTTTTCCTTGTTCTAAATCTTTAAATATCTCGCGTGCTTTATCTTCGATAGAAGGATCATTTTTTGCTCTTTCATGAAAATCTACATAAAGTTTCATCAATTCCTCAATAGGATTCTCTTCAACTTTTTTCTTATCTCCATAATTTAAATATGCATAAATAATTTTCCCAAACTGAGTTCCAAAATCGCCTAAATGATTGATTCTAATAACTTTGTAATTTAACTTCTCTAAAATATTTCCTATCGCATTACCTATGACTGTTGACCGTAAATGTCCAACTGAAAATGGTTTAGCAATATTTGGAGAAGAATAATCCATAACAATGGTTTTCCCTTGACCAAAATCACTTTCTCCATAGTTTTCTGTTTTTTTAACTTCATTTACAACACTTTTAGAAAATTCAGATTTATTTAGTGAAATATTAATAAAACCTGATACCTTATTGATTTCATCAAAAAAATTAGCATATTTTGATTTTGATACTTCTTCGCTAATGATTTCAACCACCTGTGGCAGAGGCTTTCTTAACACTTTTACTGCAGAAAACACAGGGATAGATATATCACCCATCTTTTGATTTTTAGGTTTTTCAACAGTTACCTCAATCTTCTCATTAAAAGTATTATATAGAAAAAGCTCTAATTCTTTTTTAATTGTATTTTTGATTATATTAATCATATTACCACCCCTAAACATAATAATTTTATCATAAATTCTAATGATTTAATATTCTTTTTTCATCAACTTTTCTAATTCAAGATATTTTTCATTCAATTTTTTCTCTAGTTCTTTTAAATGATTATTTTCTTTATCATATCGATTCTTATTCGAGTAAATTTCTTCCTCAAACAATAATTGTTTTTGTACCTCGATTTTATTTTCTAAATCAACAATAGAAGTTTCAATTTTTTCCATTTCTTTTTCTATAGAAATTTTTTTAACTTTTTTACTTTTGACCTTACTCTTTGATTGATTGATTTCTTTTTTTACTTTATCTCCGATATAATCTGAATAATTTCCGTGATAAACCTCTAACCTTTCACCTATAGAAATTATTTTACTTGCGACTTTGTTAATAAAATACCTATCATGTGATATAAAAAGCATTGGTCCTTCATATGCCTCAAAAACATCCTCTATAACATTTTTTGTATCAATATCAAGATGATTGGTTGGCTCATCTAGTATCAGTAGATCAGGCTCTTCTAACATCAAAAATAATAAATGCAATTTTACTAATTCTCCGCCACTCAAAACTGAAATATTTTTATACACATCTTCTTGAGTAAACATCACTTTTGCCAAGTCTTTTCTTACTTCTGTTAGTGTTTTTGCTGGATAGATTGAGTGTATAGTTTCTAATAAAGTTTTTCTTTTATCAAATTGTTGTAGATTTTGATCAAAATAACCTATTTTAAGTTTTTTATTAAACTTAATTTCACCATCAATAGGAGGAATAATTGACATGATAGTTTTAATCAATGTCGTCTTACCTGATCCATTAGGACCAATGATTCCCACTTTTTCAAATCCTCTCATTTTAAAATTAATGGATTTTAACAAAGGCTCTTCATAACCAATACTAAGATTATTTAATTCTATAATATGGATATTTGTAGGTCTTTTTGATTTAAAACCAATGTTAACTTTTGCTTTTGATTGAGTTGGTTTATCTATTTTATCCATACGATTAATTTTTTTAATTCTGTCTTGAGCTGATTTTGCTTTTTTTGCCTTATATCTAAATCTATCTACAAAACTTTGTAAATGACCAATTTCTTTTTGTTGCTTTTCATATAACTTTAACATTTTTTCATATCGTTTAACTTTTTCAACTTCATAATCATCAAAGTTTCCATGATAAACTTCTAGTGAACGTTGATCAATTTCTAGAATTTTTCTACAAACTTTATTGATGAAATATTTATCATGAGTGATGACAAATACTGCTTTTTCATATGATTTTAAATAGTCTTCTAGCCACTCTATAATTTCAATATCCATATGGTTTGTAGGTTCATCAAGCAGGAGAATATCAGGCTCAACCATCAATAGTTTTGCAAAGGCTATTCGCGTTTTTTCTCCACCGGAAAAAGAACTTATTTTTCTATCATAAACATCTTTACTAAATCCAAAATGACTTAAAAGTGTATCAATTTTTACTAAGTAACTATAACCACCTAAATGATTGAATTCTTCTTCTATTCTAGAATATCTTTCTAAAAGTTCAGGTGTGTAATCCTCTTTCATTTTATTTTGATAAAGTGTCATTTTTTTCTCTATAGCAATAATATTATTAAAAACACTTAATACTTCTTCATATAAAGTGTTATTTTCATTATCAATTATATTTTGTGACAAATAACCTATTTTAGTTTGACCATGTACAAATACGTCACCCTGATCAGGTGATAACTCATTTAATATGATTTTAAATAAAGTTGATTTTCCTGTTCCATTTTTTCCAATAAGTGCAATTTTATCATTTTGATTGATATCAAAACTTATATTTTCAAATAGCAAATCTGCACCAAAAGATTTTGAAACTTGGTTTAATCTTAGTAAACTCATAAATATACCTCTTATTTAAACAAAAAGAAACAGATTTCTCTGTTTCCTAGCTAATTAAAATATTGATGCCAACACCAATAAAATACAAACCAATAATCATAAGTATAACACCAAATATTCTAGTCATCATTATTGCTTGCTTCGATGGTGTACTAGAACTTTTGTATTTCATATCTTGTAATCTTCTAATGGTTGGATCTGGCTTAAATAGAAATTTAAAGCCTATCAATCCGAAAAATAATCCAAAAATTATTGTAAATAAACTCGGTACAATTATCATTAATCTTCATCCTTTACTACATTATTGTTTTTTTGATCTAATATGTTTGGATTTGATAAAATACGATTAAGTTCTTTTAATGATAAACTATTATATAATCCATCACAGATACGTTCATCAATTACAATACCTAGTTCCATAATTTTTTTAACAGAAAATTCATTACTATTAGGGTTAGTTACAACTGGCTGATATGTTTCTTTTCCGATAGAAACAAAAGTTCCAGTCGTCCCAAAATTATAAATATGATGATACACAGGACTCATTTTAATTGATCTTGAATTAACTAAAAATACAGATGTATGAAAAGGTGATGCATCGAGAAGAACTTTTGGTAACATACCATGTTTATCTAACCACATAAAAAATCTAACTGTCCACTTAATCATGAAATTAGGTCCCTTCGTAAATAATTTTGCTAATTTATCTACAATATTAACCTTTTGTTCCCCTTTATTCTCTTTCAAGATATCATGGATTTGATTTTGAACATCATAAATAGATTCTGTCCCATCAAAAGTTAATTTCAAAGTCGTTTCTTCTGAAGTATCAACCAATCTTTTTTTTATGGCAAATGATAATTGGATATTGTTTCTTTTAAATATCCTCCCATTAACAATGAATCGATTTAACTTAGGTCTAAGAGAAATAACTCTAACAAAAGCAGCAACGACTATATCCATATAGTCAATTTTAATACCTTCTTCACGTCTTTTATTTAAAATATAAGCATCTAATTTTGAACAATCTAACGTTTCTGTCTTCATAACCATTGCATCGTTCCTTTGAAACATAATATGTGGAACAATTTTCATGAATGGTTCTATGTTTTTTACCCTTTTCCCATCGCTTCTAAATCCAAACATAATTCCCTCACTTTTCGTACTTATTAATTTTATCACAAATCGCACTCTTTAGCAATATAAAACAAATGTATAATCTGTCTATATTTATTATTTTATTTATGATATAATTTTAAAAGTAATGTCATTCAGGAGGTATTTATGGATACAACTAAACTAAAAAAAACAATAATCCCAATGGCCATTGTTATGCTATTTTTGTTGATAACATATTTTGGTAATCAATGGTATGCAGATACTTTTGGTAATCCAGGAGTCGATTACAGTTATATATTTAAAGGTTTTAATGATAGTGTACCATTTATTAGTTGGCACATTTATCCTTATATTATCGCTTATCCATTTTGGTTTTTTACTTTTTTATATGTAGGATATCGATCACAAAGAAATATGTTCATCATTTCAGCTATTGCTATTATCGCTTTTACAATTTGTGGTATATGGTATTTCTTTTGGCAATCTGATGTTGAAGCTTGGAGAGTAACATCTGGATTATTCATAGATGGTAACTACTCTATGCCTAGAACAGATTTGAATTTTACCGAAAAAATTGTGATGTGGATTTATCAGTCTGCTGGTCCAAGAAACGCTTTACCTTCTATGCATACCATTTCTAGTTGGATAGCGATTATTGGTGCTAGACTTGATAAGAATATGCCAAAAGTAAATAAGATCATCATTTATATATTAGCATTGATGATTATCATCGCTACACAGACATTAAAGCAGCATTATATTATCGACTTGATTGTTGGAGTAATATTAACTGAGGGTCTTTATTGGATAGTATTAAAATTTAAAATACATAAATTTTTTGGCCATATATTTACAAAACTTAATTTTAAATTTAATCTACAAAAAAAAGAAGACTAAGTCTTCTTTTTTTATTTGGTTCTATAATTTTCTTAGGGGTGTTAATAAAAGATGTTTATAAATTAAAAGTGCATGAATAGGTTTAATCCTTTATAATTAAGTTAACGACAACCAATCGAAAGGAGACCTATCCATGCATAAACATTATATCAATAAATTGTTAGATTTAAAAGATGAAGATATTATCATTAAAGATATTTCTATAGTAAGTGGTACTAAGTACATTAAATTAGAACTACCTGTTAAAGAACACGTATGTCCTCATTGTGGTTGTTTAACCAAGAGAGTCCATGATTACAGGGAAAGAAAGATTAAACATCAATACGAACTAGGTTATAAAGTTATCTTACTTTATAGAAGACGAAGATATTTATGTAAGGATTGTCAAAAACGTTTTCCAGAAGACAATCAATTTGTTAGAAAGTATCATAAGATCAGTAATTATACAAAACAATTAATTATTAAAGAATATGGTTTTAAACAATCTGTTAGTGATGTTGGAAGACACTTAAATATATCCTTCCATACAGTCATGAGACATATTAAAACACATATTCATCCTAGAAGACAAAGATTACCTGAAGTATTGAGTATTGATGAGTTTAAGAACTTATCTCATGGTCATGGTAAATATGCATTCTTAATGACTGATCCAGTCAATAAGAAAGTCATCGATGTCTTCCCTAATCGAAGGAAAAACAATTTAGAGTATTACTTCTCTCATATTGATAAAGAAGAACGTGATAAGGTCAAATACGTGATTTCTGACTTATGGGATCCCTATAGACAATTAATACATAAATACTTTCCTAAAGCTCAATTAATCGCTGATAAATACCACTTCATTAGACAAATGTATTGGGCTGTCCAAGATGTAAGACTTAGAGTCATGAAGAAATATCCAAAGGGTTCTTTTGAATATCATTATCTAAAGAAATACTGGAAGAATATACTCGCTTATACTTACAACCTATCAATTAATCACTTTAAAGACTATAAGCTAGGCTATCATATAACTGCGAGAGAGATTATTGATAAGGTTAGACACTTTGATCGCGATATGAAAAAGGCCATTGATTTAAAGGATTCCTTCTATGAAATGATGCATAGCACATCTTATCTTGAAGCTAGAGATGTAATAAATCAATTTATCGATGATTTATACAAATCAAAACTACCTGAATTTAAAAAAGTCGCTAGAACTTATAAAAACTGGAAAGAAGAAATTATTAATTCGTTTATTACCTATGATAAGAAACAATTAACCAATGGCTTTATTGAAGGTTTAAACAATAAAATTAAAGTGATAAAGCGTATAGCTTTTGGCTATAGAAACTTTGATCACTTTAGATTAAGAATATTTGCCTTAACTTATAATGATTTACCTATTACTTCACTTTAAAACAAAAGAAAAAAGACAATACTTCTTTCGAAATATCATCTTTAAATTCTTTTCTTAAATATCAAAGACCCCTATCCTTGACATTCAACCAATATATATATAGTTTTATTTTGAAACCAATGAAAAGGTATTCAACCCTGAGGTAATTATGCCACCAATGCTAAAGACAATTGCTAGAATAGTTCCAAATCCTAAACGCGCCCCTTCATATGAATAAGTGACGGTCCCACCAAAAATAGTCGTGGTTCCTTCAGTATACATACCAAGATTTAAAAAGACAATTAAAGAGTATATGAAACTGACTAAGATTAAGACATTGAATAATACCCTCATGCTGTTTGAGTATTTTTGATTTTTGGTTAAAACAAGAAATACTAGGGTAAATATGAGTGGTAATAGAAAAGCGAAAAATACCGCTAAGTTAAAGCTAACATTGACAGAAACAAAATCCCCAATAGATCCAACTTCTCCACCGAAGACGGCAGTAATACCAGACATGATGCTATCACCATCATCTGTTCTTAACACTGAAAAGATCATCATTAGTGCAATTAGTATTGCAAAAACAATTGTTAATAAAGGTAAAGATTTACTATACTTTTTTAACATTTTTTTCCTCCTATATTTATTCATCTTGTTGTAATTGCTTAGTTACTATTCTTTTTAGTAAGCCAGCAAAGACACCAATGGATAAAGTAAACATCATAAAAAACAAACCAATAACAATCAAACCAGGTGCGTCATCCATATTTGCAATCCTATAGATAAAAGGTAAATCCAAGAATAATATAAAAGCAATCAAATAAGCCAATCCACAGATATTTTTCAATGATTTTTCTGTAGATTTGCTAAAATACTTTTCCTTTTGAATATTCAGTAGTATTTTAAAGGTTTCAATCAAAGCAAAAATATAGGGAAAAGCAATGATATAAATAGAAATCATGAGTACAAACAAATAAGGGATGTAAACAGAATCACTTTCCATACCTGCAATGAAAAGAACAGGAAATTGATATAAGCAAAGATACAATATGGGTAAACCAGCTAATATGGTTGTTATTTTTAAGTAAGTCACATGGAAATCTTTCATAAAACCATCCTCTTCATCTTAAGTATATCTTAATAGTTGTATATAACAATAACTATTGAAAAGAAAACGCAAATAAACTTTATTTTCTCCAAAATAAATTCGTGTCTTTTTTATCTTGAAAATTATATTCAATAAACTTTTTAATTAAATCGTAGTCAATGGCTTGGTCCCATGGGAACCTAACAATCATTTTTCCATAGCCATAGCCTGAACGAATGATATCATCTTTAAACATGAGCATTGTTTTTTGTTCAGGAGCGACAGCGATATGGGTTTTTGAAACAGAAAAACCAATGATATAGGTCCCGTGATGGGTAAACATGGGTTGATTCCATTTAATGACGGGTTCTAACTGTGGGTAGGCTTGACTGACCCATGTCAATAATTCCTTGAATTTTTCTTGATGATCTTTGTTTTCTATTGTTTGAATAAAGTCTTTAAATACTTGAATCATTTTCATCACTCTTTTCTTTTTTAAAATAGATGGTGATTTGAGTCCCTTTTCCTTTTTGGCTTTGGATATCAATATCATAGCCCAAACGGTCAATGATTTCAAAAACAATTTGCAAGCCCATGCCTGATCCTTTTTCATGAAGTTCAAAGGCTTTCTTTGAACGGTATGGACCTTTCTTAATTAATTCAATGGTTTCTTGGTCCATACCAATGCCTGAATCTTTAAAGAATAAAGCATGATTTTCTTTGCTTAACTTGATTTGAATAGACTGACCTTCCTTGGTGTAATAAAAAGCATTAAACAATAAGTTTTCAACAATTCTAGATATATCAATATAAGCAATATTTAAGTCAAAGTCATCAAGACTTTGATTGACCTTAATGTCTTTGGTCTTAAAGACTTCTTTTAATCTTTTGGTGATGCTTTCAATAATGGGTTTGATATTTTGTTTGGTTGAGGTGAAGTCTGGGTTTTGGGTCATAAATTTCGGAATCATTTTTTCAATTTGTTCAACTTCTTGAACCATGTCCTGATTAATGGCCTCACTAAATTCTAACTTATTTAATTGAATGCCTTCTAAATAAGCTTTGATGACCGTTAAAGGTGTTTTAATATCATGGGCTAGGATTTTTACATATTCCTTTTGGTAGGCCCGGATTCTCTTTTCGCTTTCAATCAATTCAATCATTTTTTCACTAATGATTTCTAAATCAGAGAAATTAAAACCTTGGCTTTTCTTACCAAGAATTTCAAAATCACTTTCTAGTAATTGGTACGAATGGTTTAAATACCAATAAAGTAATCTTAAAAAGACTAAGAAGAGTATGATTGATAAACCATTTAAAATCAGTAAGCCATAAGATAATTCTTTTCCTAGAATTGAACTTTGATCATCATAGACAACACTACCTATAATATTGCCATCCTCATCATATAAGGCAAAAGCTTCATTTAATGAAGGGGCTACAGGCGTTTCATATAATAATTGGTCATCTTCATTATAATAAGCAATCCTTATCCCTTGGGTATGGTAGTAATGTTCTGTATAGGTAATGGCCATGGATTCATCTTCCATGGTGATTAAGTGTTCCATCATCTCTTGATAGGCATTCATTTCTCTTTCATATTCCCGGGTGTATTGGTAATTGGATACACCATATAGGGCAATATTAGAAAATAATAAGATGGATGCAAAAAGTATGACAAAGAACTTGACCGTTCTTTGTTTAAAAAATGTTTTAAAACTAATCATCTAAATCACCTATAAACTGATAACCCACCCCATAATGGGTTTTAATATATTTGGGGTCTTTTGGGTTGTCCTTTAATTTTTTTCTTAAGTTTTTAATATATGCATCAATGACCCGATCAAATGCTTCACTATCATTGGACACATAATCAATAATCTGGTCTCTTGATAATATTTGCTTTGCATTGGTAATTATATAGATCAAGACATCATACTCATATTTTGTTAAATCTAATAATTTTTCATTAAAAGTGACTTGTCTTTTTAAAGGCATGACCTTTAACTGACCTTGATTAAAGCTTAAAAAGGTTGGTTTTTGTTGGTTGATTCTTCTTTCAACATTTTTAAGTTTAATCATAACCTCTTCAACAGAAAAAGGCTTGGTGAGATAATCATCCGCCCCAAGCTTTAATACATCTATTCTGTCGTCTCTATCGACCTTGGCCGATATGACGATAATATATACATCACTGATCTTTCTAACTGCCTTAATCAAGTCTTCACCTTGCATTTTTGGCAGCATTAAATCTGTGATGATGACATCATACGATTGGTTGGCAAGTTGATCTAGAGCTGATTCAACATCATAGGTCTGTGTAACCCTGTGATTTTCACTCCTCGCAAAACTCGCTAATAACCGGTTAATTTTTAAATGATCTTCAACGATTAATATTTTCATAAGAACACCTACTTAAGTCTATTATAATATATCTTTTATAAATAGTTAAGTTATGTCCTCTTTATTCTTCAGAAATGAATAGGAATGTTGGTTTATAACCAGCGTTTTCTATATTTTCCATCACTTCTTTATAAGTGTCCTTATCATCGTCATAATACAAGGTCACGATTTGATTGGCGTGATCAATGTCATAAAACTCTAAATCAACTTTAGACACTTCACGATTGATGCGTGAAAAGCATCCACCGCATTTAATACCATCAACTTTAATTTTTACTTGATAACTCAACTTAATCGCTCCTCTGTAAAGCAGGTTTGGTCACCACTTGTATCGGCTTTGAAACTACTGTTTAAACCCTCATAGCTTACTTGGATTGTATATTCAGTGTTTCTATCTAGGTATAGGCCAATAAAGCCGTCATCGCCAGTATTCATGGTTTTTTCTTGGATTAAATTTCCATTAATATCATAAATCTTAACCAACATGTCTTCATTAGCAAGTTCACCTTGGCAACCCGTTAAAGAATGGGTGTAGCATTCATGAGTAGAATTTATATATGGGCCAAATGATATGTAGAAGAAATCATTTGGGATAGAAAATGTATAAGCCTCACCCTCTAAGTTAAGGGCAAGGGCGTCTCTACCTATGCTTGCTTGTACCTCAGAACCATAAGTTTCATTTTCTAAGTTGTCTATCAGTTCAGCAATATTTAATTCATCAAAACCATAGCTTTCTAATAAAGTAGATTCTTTTTGATTGCCGATGAGTTCAGTCCCCAATAAAATTAAGCCAAATACGGCAATCACAATCATTACGTATTTTATCATCTTACCAACCTCTTGAATAGTTTTCTAATATTTCATCCACCAAAGTATCTTTAATGCTTTCAATGGCTTCTAATTTTTCTGTTTCGGTCATTGTAGTAAAATCATAGTCATCAAGCATTTCAGCATATAAGACATCAATTTTATCTTGGTCTTCTAATGATAAATGACTGTATAAGAATTCATAAGTCGCTTGTTCTTCTTCTTGATCGTATCCATGACAAGCGCCGTAAGAGCCATAGTTACGACCCATCATGCCATAACCCATGTGGCCATATGTATCGTCATCATGCATCCATGCATAAAAGTCTGATTCATCCTCTGTTGTTTGATCTTGTGAGTAATGATTGTTTCTGTAAAGGTCTTGTCCTCTCACAATCATTAAACCGCCAATTAATACACCGATTACTATAAGTGCTCCAAAAATAAATTTTTTCATCATTATTCCTTTCTAATTCTTGTCTTTAATTCTTCATATTCATCAATGGTGATATCACCCTTTGATAATCTTTTCTTTAAAGTTTCAATGGCTGAATCCTTATCATCTTGCCCATCCTTGTTAATTAAACCAAATACAAAGACAATCACAATGAGCCAAAAGGCTGCCATACCCAGCATACCGATAGGGAACATCATGCCACCAAACATATGGTTAGAATACCCACCATAATAATTGCCCCAAATCATTGGTGCAAGCAGTCTTAACAATAGACCTAGTACGATAAATACTATTAAGACGATAAATATTCTTTCATAAGTTTTTTTCATCTCTCTCACTTCCTCAACTGTATTATAGTAAACAAATATGAATGAATTATGAATGAGCCTAAAAAAAGCAAATAAAACCATCAAATTGATGGTTTTATGGTCTATATAAGCTTTTAATGGTCTTGGTGACCCTTCCTTAATAAATCATTGACGGTTTTAACCGGATTAAAGGTCGATAATGGGACTTCAACAAACAAGGTATTCCAATCATGCATGGCCCCGTTCCACAAACCAGGATGTTCGATGGCCTTAATCTTTTGTCCGTGGTAGGTTTTTTCAGTCACAAAGTACCGGTCATTATTGGTATAATCCAATAAATTAAATTTTTCATTTTTATAATCTTTAACAAAACAGACCAAGTCTACTGGATTAAAGTAAGCCGATTGACTTAATATGTCCTTATTCTCATCAAGTTACAAATCAATTTCAGAAGTTTCACAGATTTGTAAATCGGTGTATTCGCCATTATTGACAATAAATGGTCCCCCACCAGGTTCTCCTTGGTTTTTAACCACACCACAAACCTTTAATGGTCTGTTTAAGAAGGTTAAAGCCCTGTCTCTTGTCAGCTCATTCATGTAATAGATGTTTAAAGTTTCTTTTAAGAAATCATTGACTTCATCCAAATCATAATCATTGGATAGTAAGCCCTTAATATGTTTATCGATTTGTTTTTTAACGTCTAAACCAATCGAGGCTAATTTTTTCTTATATTTAATGGTGTCTTTGACTTTGGAACGATGACAAACATTATCAATATTTTTTATAAAAATAATATCGGCATCTAAATCATTGAGGTTTTCTATTAAAGCCCCATGACCACCAGGCCTAAATAAAGGCTGGCCATCTTCTTTAATAATGGGCTCATTGTCCATATCAACGGCCAAGGTATTGGTCTCTTCTTTTTGGAATGAATAGGTAATTTCAATATTGTCTTTTCCTTTGGTGGCCTCTAATACATAATCATTAAATAAATCTTCGTGTTCTTTAGAAATGGTAAAATGAATCCTAATATGGTCAGGATTTAAATACTGTTCACCTTCATAGATATGTTCATCAATTGGTGTCGCAAATAAATCATCATATGCATGCATTTTAATTAAGGCTTTGGGTAATTTGCCGTAGTTTAATTTATCTCTTAAGATACAGTTGATGATTTCAACCCGGTCACCCAAACGGTTGCGGTCAAAATCAGCCCCTTTAATTTCTTCGTAAAAAGAAAAGTTTTCCAACTGACCAAAAAACTTTTTAATAAAGTCTGTTTCTTTTTGGTGGTTTAGATAGACATACAAATCTCTAAACATGCGGGTGGCAGCCCCACTCGCAGGTACAAACTTTAAACAATCTTTCTTTAAATATTCATCAGAAATTTTATGGTCATCTGTCAATTCGTTTTTCGTGACAGGTCCAACAATATTGATGAATTGAGTGCCTTGTTTAAACTTTCTTATATACTCGTTCATATACCTACCTCCCATTCTTTATTCTATAATAACAAGAATCACTTGAATTTGTCTATGATTTGAAAATTAAAGCTTAAAAAGGTTCTATAATTTTCTTAGGGGTGTTAATAAAAGATGTTTATAAATTAAAAGTGCATGAATAGGTTTAATCCTTTATAATTAAGTTAACGACAACCAATCGAAAGGAGACCTATCCATGCATAAACATTATATCAATAAATTGTTAGATTTAAAAGATGAAGATATTATCATTAAAGATATTTCTATAGTAAGAGGTACTAAGTACATTAAATTAGAACTACCTGTTAAAGAACACGTATGTCCTCATTGTGGTTGTTTAACCAAGAGAGTCCATGATTACAGGGAAAGAAAGATTAAACATCAATACGAACTAGGTTATAAAGTTATCTTACTTTATAGAAGACGAAGATATTTATGTAAGGATTGTCAAAAACGTTTTCCAGAAGACAATCAATTTGTTAGAAAGTATCATAAGATCAGTAATTATACAAAACAATTAATTATTAAAGAATATGGTTTTAAACAATCTGTTAGTGATGTTGGAAGACACTTAAATATATCCTTCCATACAGTCATGAGACATATTAAAACACATATTCATCCTAGAAGACAAAGATTACCTGAAGTATTGAGTATTGATGAGTTTAAGAACTTATCTCATGGTCATGGTAAATATGCATTCTTAATGACTGATCCAGTCAATAAGAAAGTCATCGATGTCTTCCCTAATCGAAGGAAAAACAATTTAGAGTATTACTTCTCTCATATTGATAAAGAAGAACGTGATAAGGTCAAATACGTGATTTCTGACTTATGGGATCCCTATAGACAATTAATACATAAATACTTTCCTAAAGCTCAATTAATCGCTGATAAATACCACTTCATTAGACAAATGTATTGGGCTGTCCAAGATGTAAGACTTAGAGTCATGAAGAAATATCCAAAGGGTTCTTTTGAATATCATTATCTAAAGAAATACTGGAAGAATATACTCGCTTATACTTACAACCTATCAATTAATCACTTTAAAGACTATAAGCTAGGCTATCATATAACTGCGAGAGAGATTATTGATAAGGTTAGACACTTTGATCGCGATATGAAAAAGGCCATTGATTTAAAGGATTCCTTCTATGAAATGATGCATAGCACATCTTATCTTGAAGCTAGAGATGTAATAAATCAATTTATCGATGATTTATACAAATCAAAACTACCTGAATTTAAAAAAGTCGCTAGAACTTATAAAAACTGGAAAGAAGAAATTATTAATTCGTTTATTACCTATGATAAGAAACAATTAACCAATGGCTTTATTGAAGGTTTAAACAATAAAATTAAAGTGATAAAGCGTATAGCTTTTGGCTATAGAAACTTTGATCACTTTAGATTAAGAATATTTGCCTTAACTTATAATGATTTACCTATTACTTCACTTTAAAACAAAAGAAAAAAGACAATACTTCTTTCGAAATATCATCTTTAAATTCTTTTCTTAAATATCAAAGACCCCTATCCTTGACATTCAACCTTTTATTTATACTACTCTTCTATATCAATAATTCTCATTGTATTTGTATATCCATGCTTTTGACCCCAACCAGATGTGATAACTAATGTATCTCCAACTTTAAAGCCAAAATCTTTTGCTACTTTTATAG
This sequence comes from Mycoplasmatota bacterium, assembly GCA_018622675.1. GTDB lineage: Bacteria > Bacillota_I > Bacilli_A > Izemoplasmatales > Hujiaoplasmataceae > Hujiaoplasma. The sequence goes on along the minus strand of CP076020.1, from coordinate 573,280 downwards.
CAACTTTATCATGGAGTTTCAAATCGGTAACATTTTCGCCCATTGATGCAAAAACACCACAATAATAAGAAAGTCTTTGACAAGTTTCTATACTATCAGTAATGGCGATTATTGGAACAGCTGGTCTAAATTTAGCCATTCTTTTTGCAGTTCCACCTGTTTCTGTGAAAGCTATTATGACTTCAGCGTGAGGTAATGCTAACACCGTTTGACTAACAGCAATTCCTATAGCATCATTTGTTGTTTGATGAGATGTTTTAATTGATTTTGATAGTTTAACATTATAATCAATTGTTTCTTCAATAGCTTTAGCAATGGTATCCATGGTTAGAACTGACTCTATTGGATATTCTCCTGCAGCAGTTTCGCCAGATAACATAATTGCATCTGAACCATCTAAAATCGCATTCGCAACATCATTTGCTTCTGCTCTAGTTGGTCTTGGTGAAGACATCATTGACTCTAACATATGAGTTGCTGTAATCACTGGTTTTCCAACTTCATTTGCTTTAGCGATAATTTTCTTTTGATATATGGGAACTAGTTGAGTTGAAACTTCAACTCCTAAGTCACCTCTAGCTACCATAATACCATCAGTAACTTCAAGAATTTCATCTAAGTTATCTACACCTTCTTGATTTTCTATTTTAGCAATGATTTCAATATCTTGCCCACCAATTTCTTCAAGGATATTTCTTACAGCTAAAATATCACTTTTTCTTCTAACAAATGATAAGGCAATCATATCAACTTTTTGTTCAACTGCGAAACGAATATCAGAAGCATCTTTATCTGAAATAAATGGCATCGTTAATTTAGCATTAGGAATATTAACGCCCTTCTTGCTTTTAATAACGCCAGAATTCCATACAATACACTCTAAGCCATCTTTTTCTATCTTTTGAATGTCTAAGCGCATTTTACCGTCATCAATCAAAAGGAAATCTCCTACACTTACATCTTCAAAGACTTCTTCAGAAGAAATATAAAATGACTCTTTGGTTCCAAGCACAGGTTCCTTAACAATTTTTACAGTATCTCCCTTAGTAAACTCTTGTCCACCATCTTTAAAGTCTCCTGTTCTAATTTCAGGACCTTTAGTATCAGCCATTATCCCTATATATCTATTAAGTTTATTTGAAATAGATCTTATCATAGTGATGCGGTTTTTATGCTCCTCATGATTTCCATGTGAAAAATTAAGACGTCCCACATTCATTCCCGCATCTATCATTTTTTCTATCATTTCTGGTGTATCAATTGCAGGACCAATTGTACATACAATTTTTGTTTTTCTTTTCATAGTTATTCTCCTTTTTAATTGCTCCAATATAAATGAGCACTATTTCTTTTAATTTTTATATGACCACTGTAACTTTTGTATTTGATATTAAATTCCACTCTTCTAATATTTCTTGGAAGTAAGGAATCTACCATAAAATGAGTTCCACTAAACCGCAAACCACTTAATCGATGTATCATAAATATATATAATAGGCCTTGTATACCTAAATCTATTCCCTTGTGGTTTATCATGAGTGACTCTTTTTTTAAAGAAAGTGTTCTAACAAGTTCTTCTATTTCATCACTACTAATTATATCATTTGAAATCATTTTTAAAAGGATATAATTTAAACTTTTCTTACTCGTAAATCGAGAATAGTATTTAATATGAGCATTAATCATTTTTTTACTATATAAATCACTAAAGAGAATAAATAAGTATAATTGATCAAATAATATTATATTTTTATTATCATTTATTTCTAATCGGCTGTTATGAATATCTTTTTTAAAATCCTGATAGGGATAAATAAGATGATTAATATCTGGTTTTTGTACATATATTTTCTTTTCAAAAGTTTTCAATTCTTTTATAAAAGTTGAATCATTATTAACATTATATTCATCGCATTTTTCATCATTTATACATTTATTTAAAATAGACCGCGTGATAAAAAGTGCATTTTTAATTAGATAATTTGTTAAAGTATGATTATTAATATGATTTAAAGATTTATTTGCATTAGAAACATTATTGAAATTGTAGTGGCTTTGATTTTCGTTTAAAGATGCATAACTCATATAAAATCGGCAAATATCAATTGATAGATGCAAATATTCTCTATGCATTGACTTATCAAGTGTCATTTCCTCATACATATTAAATAAGTATATGAATAAAGCGCCCTCATATATTAATCGGTGTCCGATTGTAAAATCTTGTATATTATTTGTTACGAAAGCACCCTTGTAACCGATCATTTCAGCGAAGCCTTTATATTCTTTAAATTTAGCTAATTTTGTTAAAAGTATATTCTTAGCAAATTGAGGTTTGTTGTATAAATAAAAAATGATCCGTGTGTAATCTTCAATACCAGTTTGGTTGGTGGAATTAAGAGAAGAATATTGGTTAAAATGTTGTCTATATACGTATTTTAATAAAAAATCAACTTTTCGGTTATTAACAATAGTCATTTTGTTTTCTTCTAAAAGAGCTGTTTTGGATATAATATGTTCCTCTTTTAATTTATCATATGATTGATTCATTTTATAATTGATTAATTTCTTCAGTTCCCTAATACGAGGGCCATAACCAATCATTTTGGTAATCGTATATTGTCTATTTGCTTCAGTCGTTATTTTATAATGCTCAGTAGGTTCATTCTTTTGATTATAATTCTTGTGTCTAAAATTTTTATTATACATTAGTACCAGATAATCATCGACTTTTGTTTTCATACTTATTTCATGTAATTTTGATTTAATATAATTGACACCTTGTGTATTATGAATCGATGTATCATCAATACCATGAAAAAAATCAATATTGACTGGATGACTGGTTTTGAAGTTATACTGAGTATATATAAGCATATCTTTGTGATCTAAAAAGCGTTCACTAGAAACAGTAATTTTTACACCATCAATTACATAACTAGTTTCACGATATAAGACATCTTCCTCTATGCGGTATGTTTGCGAATGGTGGATTGGCTTATGTAATTTGGGACTTAAAAATTGATCATTAACTTTTAAAATAGAAAATAAAGGATTAAATAAAACCTTATTTTCTAACCCGACTTCTGCTTTTAATATTGGTGTGTCTTTTATTGCGTTTTCCTCTAAAACGCCTAGCAAAAAAAGTTGTCCATTTGTCAAAGAAAAACGATGATTATTATAATCGATTTTTGTAATATCAGTTGTCTTTAACTCCATAAATATTGCCGCTCCTTTTGCTTGATTGATTATATTATATCTTTTTTCTATCATTATACCAAGTCATAGATAATAATATGATATTTAATTGGTTTTTTAAATTTTTATTTGTTGCTTTTTTTATGTTTATTTGATAAAATAATAACGCTATACGTATGGAGGTGAAAATCATGGCTAATAACAAACAACAAATAAAACGAAATATCCAAAATCAAAAAAGACGTCTTGCAAATGCATCTTTTAAATCTTCTTTAAAAACAGCAATCAAAAAAGTTGAAGTAGCTGTTAAAAATGGGGAAAAAGACAATGCTGTAAACTATCTTAATTATGCATTCAAAAAAATTGATAAGAGTGTTGCTAAAGGTATCCATCACAAAAACTATGCTAGCAGACAAAAAGCTCGTTTATCTAAAAAAGTAAACACACTATAAAACACTAGCATTATCATAAATAATGAATAGCGTTCGTATTGCGAACGTTTTTATTTATATATAAAAAGACACTGTTTTTAGCGGTGTCTTTTATGCTTTTAATAAAAACAATTCTACCCCTGTAGCTTTATCTATTCGACCACTTTTGATTTGAAAATCAAGGTCAGATAAAGATGAGATGTGTTGTATTAATTGTTCATAGCTTATCTCTTCCGCATTCTTTTTCATGTAATAAGCTCTACCACTTGACACTTTAAAGTATGTCATTATATCTTTTTGTGAATAACCCAAATTTAAAAGTGATTTTGTATGTAACATTTCTATAAATTTATTAGATATTGTTGATAACATCCAAATTTCACTTGTATTTATTTCTTTCAAATCCTTATATATATCCATGAGTTTAACTTTGTTTTTTTCAATTAAAGCATTGACTAAATTAAAAATATTTTCATCGATATCTTTGCTTGTAATTTGCATAACCATATCCGAATTGATAACATCTTTATCTTTGGCAAAAGATATTAGTTTCGAAACTTCGTTATTCACACTATCTAAATCATGATTAATTCTATTTACAAATTGTGTTAAAGCAAAAGGTTCAATTTTTAATTCATTTTCATGTAGTTTTTCTTTAACAAAATCATAAACATTAAAATTCTTATTGTGTGTATATGTTTCACTAACTATATTCTTTTTTAAAAATTTCACAATTTTCTTTTGGTTATCAATTTTTTCGTAAGGCGCCTGAATCAGAAGTATAGTTTCTTTAATATTCAAGTTACAAAAACGCATAAGATCTTCTAATTCATCATCAGTCACTTTACCTTGTTTGGTTAAAAAGCTTGCGTTACGTATAATAACACCTTTTTTATCAACCAAAAAAGGCAAAGTTAATGCATTAGATAATGCTATATGCAGACCTGATTCCTCAAAATCATATACTTCTATTGCGTCTTCAGGCACTTCAAATTGTTCAAATATTTTATTTGTTCTTTCTTTAATTGAAAAATGGTTATTACCATATAATAAATAACAGTTTTTATTCATGTATCCCTCACTTTTTAATTATATATATTATACCATATAAGACACTGAATTTATATATTCAAGTCAAATGATAATGCTTCTTGCCTTGATAATAATAGTACCTATAATTTATAAGTTTTCCGTATACATTTACAATACTACCAACTTCCTTTGTCACATGGAGACTTTTTGAATAGGTTTCTAATAAGTTAATAACATCTTTATCAGGTATTCCATAACTATTATTTCCAACTGATATATAAGAATGATCAGGCTTAAAATGGTTTAAAAATGCTTTAGACGTTGAAGTTTTTGAACCATGATGAGCAACTTTCAAATGATTCACTTCTAGATGATATTTATCAATAAGATATTTTTCAACTTCTTCTTCAATATCACCTGTAAATAGCCAACTTTCACCTTTGATTAGAGTATACAAAACTAAAGAATTATTGTTTTCATTGTTAGATTCTTGATGACTGTGCAGGACATGGATTGCATTGTCTCCACATTCGATCACATCTCCTTCAACTACTAAACTTTGGATTGATAAGTCAAAAGTGTCATATAGTTTTGATACATAAACTTTATTTACGTTGAGATTACTAATTAAATCGTTAATCTCTCCATAATGATCTTCGTGCTGATGAGTTAAAAAAATGCCATCAAGATGTTGAATGTTTTCACCCTTAAAATAATGAATCAAACTGTCATAATCATCCTTATCACCAGTATCTATTAGTATTTTACAATCCTTGGTTTGAATATATGTGGCATCTGCTTGATTCACATCGAATATGATTACTTTTTCTTCTATAATTAGAGAGTTTACAGAGAAAATAAGAAAAATATATGTCATCCATAACCATACTATTTTTTTTCTATATTTATTAAAAAACATGATTGATAATACGATCATCATCCAAAACAAAACAACCAATAAACTATGTGAGAAACTCAAGTTTAGATAAAGATTTTCTTCAGAAAAAAATATAATTAGTCTTTCAAATGCCAATATAAAAGTTTCGAATAAGGATGATAGCAAAGGACATATCAAAACTAAAATAGCTCCTGGCAACAATATATAGCTTACATAGATGATAAATATGGGATTAAATAAAACATTAAACACACCTATTGTTTTATTTGCAGACAGTATCATAGGCAGAGAACAGACTACCGCTATAATACTCACGTAGAATATCTTTTTAATACCTTTTTGTTTTATATATAAGTGTTTAAATAAAATTAATACAAATGATATTAAATAAGATAATTGAAAGCCTAAATTAAATATATAGTAGGGATTATAGATAAGCATTCCTATAAAAACAAATGATAAATAATCACTTGCATTCATCTTATACTTTGTATGTTTAAATACCAATAATAAAAACATAAAAATAGAAGCTCTCATGATTGATATCGGAAACCCACTAATGATATTATAAATCAGTAAAAAGACACCCAAAATCAAATGATGAGTTCTTTTTTTCATATAGAATAAATCTAAAAATTTATTAAGAATAAGTACAAAGATAGTTAAATGCATTCCTGAAATAGCAAATAAATGTGAGATCCCTAAATCACTAGACCCTCTGCTAATACTTTCATTAAGGTCATCTTTATAACCAAGAATAAATAGTTTTAGATAAGTTGATACTTTTTCAGAATAATTTTGTTCAAAAAATTTATTGATGACTCTAGGAATGGTATTGAGATTAAACCGGGTTGATATAATTTCTATTTGGTTTGCTTTAATCCTTCCCATAATATTTTGAGTCCTTAAATACTGATTATAAGAAAAGGTGTGTTCAATATTTTTTTCATCTGTTTCTATCAATTTTCCTTTCACATAAACAATCATTCCCGCCTTATATTGTTCAGGCTGATCAGTATATACAATATATTTACTTTTACTTTTAATAAGCAAATATTCACTATTGACTTCAATAATTTCAGCTTTTATAGGTAAAGGCTCTAATGTTGATTGGTTCATATGGTGCATCCTTAAAGCTATGATTAAAATGACGAAAAGCAGAATATAAGCTGTTTGCTTCATTTTTTTTACTATATAAATAAAATATATCATATTTATTATTAGCAAATAAGGATATAAAGATGAAAATAGTAATATTGATAAAAATATGGATATATGAACATACTTTGATCCACTAGACAGTAATATCGTCTTTAATTTTTTCATAAATATATTCTTTTATTCCTGATACTTTCATGACATCTTCAATGTTTTCAAAGTGTCCAATATTATCCCTATACTCTATAATTCTTTCAGCTAAAATAATCCCAATACCTGATAAACTTTGTAATTGTTCAAGACCAGCGGTATTGATATTGATTTTATCAACTGGCATATGTGGCAGTGAAGGATCATCATTTATAGAAGGAATATTTATTGATCCAGGGCTAACAAAAACAAGGTTAAAGTCAATAGCTTGTATATCTGCATTTATAGTTAATCCGCCTGCTTTATATATTAAGTCAATGATATCAATTCCTCTATTCACATAGTATGTCCCAGGATTAAACACTTCGCCTGTAATTAAAAAATATATTTTTTCATCTTGTATGCTTGGTATAGATATTATTTCTTCATCTTTTAAAATCCTAGTTCGATTGACTTCATCCTTATCAGCATAGGAAGTAAATCCTCCTGCACGTTGAATTAAGTCAATGAGTCTTTGACCTTGATGCAATGCATAAATACCAGGAAAAGATACTTCTCCTTTAATTTCAACAAATATTTTATCAGTAATAATCGATATCTTATCAACCACAATTAATGATTCGTCCATTAAAATCTCTGAAAAATTTAAATTTTCCGTATCCGCTTCCGGTCTAAAACCTCCCGCTAAAGCTATCAAATCAACGACTCTTGACCCTTCTTTTAAGAAATACACGCCAGGATATTTAACTTGACCCTTTAAGTCAATTGTGATCATCGTTTCTGATACTATTTCTGGAATGAATATGACTTCTTCATCACTTAATAATTTTGATAAATTTATTTTTTCATAATCTGCATTTTCTTTTAAACCTCCTGCCATGTTTATTGCATCTATTAATCTTACACCTTCGCTAAAATAATAAACACCTGGATGTTTGATTGCACCCTTAATATCAATTGCTAAAGATTCATTCATTGGAAGTTTATTCTCTACTATAATCACTTCATGATTATTAAGTTTCTTGACTAAATTAATATTATTTGTTTTTGCATCGTCTAACAAACCACCTGCTTCATTGATTAAATCAATAACTAAATCATTTTCTTGCATGAAATATACTCCAGGATACTTAACTTGACCCTTTATTTCAACATAAATATTTGAATCATTATAACTGCCAATAAGAATTGAATCACCTTCATTAAGTTTCTCTGCTAAATTAATCATAGAAAGATTAGCTTTATCACTAACGCCTCCTGCGGCTAAAATAAGATCATTAATAATTGCGTTCTCCTTTAGTTTATATAAACCTGGGCTTATAACCTCCCCTTTAACCTCAACGTTAATATACCTATGGATTATAGGGGTTTCAGAGGGTTTGTGAGCCACTCTAGGAATAACAATTTCCATTTCATCTTCTAATTTTTGGGAACGATTAATATGATCTATAGATGCATAATTAGTGAGCCCACCAGCCAAATTGATTAGATCAACTATTCTATCATTTCTATCACATGTATATATTCCAGGCAATTGAACTTCACCTTTTATCTCTACTTGTATTTCATTTGAATTAGTATTTACTTCAGTAGCAATTATTCCTTCGCTATCCTTTATTTCTTCTATTGGAAAAATATTGTTTATAAAGACAAAACTAACTATTCCAACAATGATTAATACAATACCTATATTATTTTTTAACCACCTCATCCTATCACCTCAATAGAATAATACATGAAAGCAAAAAAAAATCTTTAAAAAAATAACACTCTTATTCGAGTGTTATTTCTGCTTTTTGAACGACATATATTTTTCTTTCAGGCATGGTCTTTGAATCAATCAACTTAAAACCAGTCTTTTTAAGTATTTTCTCATATTCTTCATATTCATGAGTTTGTTCGTGAATATGTATTTCTTGTGGATTCTCTTGGTCTTTTACTTTTATAGTATGAACGATGCTATGAGGTTTTTCACCTTTTTCACTCTGCCAATGAAAATTAAATTCATCGTCAATTTCTTCATAACCATCAAAAGCATCAATAAACTCTACCGATAGTACATCAAAAATAAAAATACCATTTTCTTTTAAACTATTGTATATATTAGTAAAGCCAAACTCCACATCTTCTAGATCTGATAGATGATTGATAACATCCATTGAAGCAATGATTAAATCAAAGTCATAATCAATTGGATCTAACATGTCATACACGCCAACTTCAATATCTAGTCCTTCATTTTCAGCTCTTTGAGAAACGATGTACAACATATTCTCACTCAAGTCAGTAGCTACCACATGATTACCCAATCTTGCGAGTTGAATAGATAGGTTGCCTGTGCCACAGCCAATATCTAAAACAGATCCTAGTGTAGAGTATTTTGAAATATAATCAAGATATTGTTCATAAACATCATCATCAATAAAGGCATCATAAAAGTTAGCTAGATAATCATATTCCATGATCAAGATCCTCGATAATGATTTTTTTTCTGTCAAAAAATAGTTTTTCAATTTGGTAATCATTCCTTGTATCTTTATGCATTACATGAATAATGATATTCTTTAAATCTATAAGAACCCATCGATTATTAGTATCACTTTCAACATGAAAATCATCATGATTATTTAGTATTTTTTTGATAAATTCTATCGATGAATGAGCTTGTCTTTCATTAGAAGCTGATGCTATTATTTGATAATCAAAAAAAGGAGATTGTCCCCGAAAATCATAAATTGATATATCATATAATTTTAAATCCGACAAAGTGCTGTATACCTTTTCTAAACTAACGCTCATTAATAACCTCCATTTTATTTTTATAATAACTGTATGCTTCTTTTGATAAAGAAGATACAGTCCAATTTTTGTTTTCTAAGTATTCAATTGTATAACTGAATATATGATATGTGGCTAAATCTAAATCTTTATAGGCAATCTCTCTTAATGAATCATCAACAAAATCCCTTGACTCTTCAATATAATCACTAATAAAAACTATTTGTTCTATTATTGATTTAAAAATTCTTCCACTACAATGATATGTGATAGCATCCAATATCTCTGAATCAGAAATTGAAAACAATTTACTTGCTTGAACGGCTGCTGAATAAGCATGTAAACAACCTTTAGGGACTGTATCAAGGGTTTCTTGGTTAAATTTTTCACTTGCTATTTTGAAAGAATTTTCAACCGAGTTATTTTTAGTAAAATCATGTAAGAGTGAAGCAATTTCTAATTTATCTAAATCCGCATGATAAATTTTTCCGAGTTTTAAAGCCATATCTCTAACATTAAAAGTATGCCTTAATCTATGAGTATCGAATTCAAATGTTTTATTTAGATATGTATATATGTCACCAATAATTTTATCATTCATTAAATAATCGCCATTCTAGTATAAACACCAACTACAAATGGTGCATATGCTTTTATATGAAATGGAGCACGTAATGTAACAAAACCTAACCCTGAAAATACGATATCATATTTTTGATTATCTCTTATTCTAAATTCATGGAAAACCCATCTAGGTAATTCTTCTTGACTAGATGTAGGTGGAGATAATAAACTATACAATTTTTCCTTGTATAAACGACTAGCTTTTTCAGTTTTAGTTCTATGAATATTTAATTTATTGGAAAAATAAGTGACTATATTAATAACATCACATGTTTCACCAGAAATTATATCCAATCTTGCTAAACCACCAAAAAATAAAGTTTGTTCTTCATTTAATTGAAAGACTAATGGTTTTACTTCTTTTTGAGGATAGGTTAACTTATATGATTTTCTTGATAAATAATGCATATATTGATGCTTATTAATCACACCAGGTGTATCGTAGATAATAGAACCATCTATCAAATTAAAGCCAATTAAACCAAGTGTTGTGTGTGGTGATAAAGACTCTGTAACTATATCTGAAGCCGCACCAAGATATCGTCTTAAAATTTGATTTATAATTTTAGACTTTCCAACATTAGTCGAACCCACAATGTAAACATTCCTTTTGCCTTTATGTTTGTAAATCAATCTCATTAATTCATCAAAATTATCGCCATACTTAGCAGATAACAATACACTATCTAAAACAGAAAACCCCTGGTTCTTTAACATGATTTTTAACCAATTCAAGATTTTTTTAGATTTAACATTCTTAGGCAAAAGATCAACTTTATTCCCTACCAATATAACATCTTTCTTTTCTGTTAGTGTCTGAATTGCTGGTACAAAAGAACCAGAAAAGTCAAATATATCAACAATCTTAACAATTAATGCATCTTCTTGTTTAATTTTCTTTATCACTTCTAAAAATTCATCATTTGAAACTTCATAAGGAAATGTTTCAGAATAGTTTTTGATTCTAAAACAACGTTGACATACTAACTCATCTTTAGATTTGTTTGACAAAAGTTCTTCACTAATGTATCCAGGTTTTGTATTATCTTCACTTTGAATTTTTGATCCACAGCCACTACAATAAGCATCTTCTAGCATCATTTACCTCTTTTCCCCTAAATGTAATTTCTCATAATATTCAAAATCTTTTCTTTTTAATCTATTTAATACTCTAGTTTCAAGTTTTCGATTCAATTTGGTATACCATTTCTCTGTTTTCCTTTTAATAGCATCAACTACAACGGTATAAAAGCCCATTCTATTGCCACCAAAAACATCTGTCATAAACTGATCACCTATTAAAACCACTTGATCTTTACTAGGATTATTCAATTTTTTTAAAGCTTTTTTAAAGCCAAATTTAAAAGGTTTTCTTGCACTATATATATATGAACATTGAATGCTCTCAGAAAATTTTTTCACCCTATCTTCTTTATTATTAGATATAATCATCACTTCAAAACCAAGAGATTTTATCTTTTTTATAAGCATGTCCACGTTTTCATTCGCAAGGTTTTCATCATATGGAATTAATGTATTATCCAAATCAATTAAAATATAACGAAAGCCTTTCTGTTTTAGATTATTAAAATTGACATCATAAATAGTTTTGTGATATTCATTAGGATAAAAATATTTATTTCTTAAAAAAATCTCAATCATTATTTCCTCCAGCACTAAACATATTATACATAAAAGATTTGTAAAAGTCTATTTTTTCATAAGCATAGAAAAACACTTAAAAAATAAACCTTTTGGTTAATTTCTTTAAATTTTGATTCATGATCTTATAATTAGGATACAATTTTCCAAACAAATCATAAAAACGTCTTGAATGGTTAGCTTCTTTTAAATGTGATAACTCATGAAATAAAACAAGTTTTATGTACTCCCTATCAAAACGGGCTAATAATGAATTCAACTTAATGACTCTCTTATTAGCTATACAACTTCCTAATCTTGTTTTCATTAATTGAGCTTTAAATACCAAATGGTTGCTATTAATATATTTCGATAAAAGCGATTTATTCGATTTAACAAGATGATTCATTTCTAAAATAGTTATTTTTTTATAAAAGTTTTCAATTTTTTTTCTGTCTAAAGGATATTCCCTCATCAGTATACGATCAGAATCAAATTGAATATAATCCTTTAATTTTGAGTCAATGAATACGGGATATTCTTTGCCAAAGATATACATACTCTTCTCGCTATATAATTCAATTTTTTTTAGTTGATGTCTATCTAGAATCCATTTTTTATGGTTGAGAATAAATAACTCTATGGCTTCTTCAGTTATATTTTTATGACATGTAATTTTAACCATGTTGTTTTCATATCTCAAATACATGTGCTTAATATTTTTGAAAAAAACTTGATAATTAATTAAATAATTATCAAGATTAATTTGATTCATTTAACGCCTCTAAAAAGGAGATGACAAAATTAGAACTTTTCCTAGCAACTTCTTTTGATATTTTTTGATATGAAACAGTTTGAGAATTATCTTCAACCATATCAGATATGCCCCTTATAGATACAAAAGGTATTTGAAACTTATGAGCTGTCATAGCAATGGCCATACCTTCCATTTCACAAGCAAGGATGTTAGAAACGTTTTTACTAATTTTATCAAGATAACGTAGTTTGGTAACAAACTTATCACCAGAAACTATATTACCTACTTTATATTCATATCCAAGTTTATTAAAAATATCTTTGGCTAATTCCATATATTTTTTATTACTGTGAACAATTAATGGATCGTCACCCATTTGTCCATATGGTAGATCATCAATAGCTGTTAAAGATGCATCAAAGTAAGCTAAACCTTGGCCTAAAATGATATCACCAAGTTTTGCAGGTTTTAAGCCTCCTGCAATTCCAGTATTAATTAAAACTTTGACATGATAATGGTTTGCCAAAATAGTTGCAGTAATCGCTGCATTCACTTTGCCTATATCTGATTTAGCAATCACGACTTCTTGATTATTAATTTTACCTAAATAAAAGGTTTTATCACCAATCAACTCTGTCTTTGCTATAACCATTTTCTCAAAGAAAAAATTCAATTCTATATCAAGTGCTCCAATGATTCCAATCACAGTTATGTCCTCTCAAAAGTTATTTTACATCTACAATTTCAATTGTAATATCTTTCCCTGTTTCAGCTTTATAGTGAACAGTTTGACCTTTTTTCTGACCAATAAGTGCTTTTCCTAATGGTGATTCATCAGAAATTTGGTTGTTTAAAGGATTAGCTTCAACAGAACCAACAATTTTCAATTGTCTTTCGAGATCTTGCTTCACAAATTTAACAGTGACTTGTTTCCCTACAGAAATTAATCTAGAACGACTATTTTCATTAATAATTACACTATTTTTTAATATATTCTCTATTTCTTTTATTCTTGCTTCTATGCGGGCTTGTTCATCTCTAGCAGCATCATAATCAGCATTCTCAGATAAATCCCCTTGTGCTCTAGCTTCTTTTAAATCTTGCAAGTTTTTCTCTCTAACTGGACCTTTTAATTCTTCTAATTCTTCTTTGTGCTGGTCATAACCAGACTGTGTTAATTTAAATTTGTTTTCCATATTGTGTCCCCTTTACATTTTTATATTATAACATATATTTATTATATTCTTAAAGATTTTTTAGGTAATTTTTCTTACCATGCTATTCTCAACAACTTCTATGGGACTAGATATTCTTATCGTTTGTAATGGATGTCTAGCCGCATCAAGTTCCGTGTCTTCTTCATCTTTTATGGTTTGTGTTTTTAAGTGGATAATCGTCTTATCTGGCATTAAGATTTCTAAACGATCCCCAGGCTCAAAATAATTTCTTTGTTGAATAATGATTTCCTTTTTGTTCTTATCATAAGCTTTAACCAAGCCAACAAACTCTTTCGTTGGAACTTCACTTCGACTATTATAAAGTTGCTGTTCAACCGTTGTATCGCCTTCAAAAAAGCCATGAGATGTTAATCTATTTTCAGCTTTTTTGATTTCGTTTTGATAATGATCAATTGGTCTCATGCATCCAGCTTGATAATCATCAATCATCATTCTATAAGTATTAATGACAGTAGCTATATAATGTATTGATTTCATTCGACCTTCAACTTTAAGGGAAGAAACTTTCATTTCTAATAAATCCTTTATATGATTAGTTGCTTCTAAATCCTTAGAAGACATTTGAAAATCATAATCGTCTGAAATTAGTTTATCACCTTGATAAAGATTGTATAACCATCTACAAGTATGTGCGCAACCACCTCTGTTAGCGTCTCTTAGAACGGTGTAATTAGATAGAGTACAGCGCCCAGAATATGACACACACATTCCACCATGAATAAATACTTCCAAATCAGCTTTAGATTGGTCTTGAATCATTTTTATCTCTTCTAATGAAGCTTCTCTAGATAAAACAACACGCTTAACACCCTGATCATAAAAATAATTAGCTAACGCTGAATTCGTCAAAGAGAATTGGGTTGATAGATGAATTTCTAAATTAGTTAGTAATTTAGCTTTCTCTATAACAATCATGTTTGAACATATAATTGCATCCACACCAATTTTATCTAGACCTAACAAATAATCCTCTAACCCATATACATCTTCATCATGAAAAACCATATTCATTGTTACATATACTTTTTTATTGATTTCATGAGCAAATCCTACCAACTCATCAATCATTGATAAATCAAAATTTGAGGCACGTGCTCTAAGAGAAAATTGTTTACCCCCAATATATACTGCATCCGCACCATATAAGAGCGCTATCTTGGCTTTATATAAATTTCCTGCTGGTGCTAGTAACTCAGTCAACATGACGTTCACCTTTGGTTTTCTCAGTTGGCAAATAATAAAACCCACTATTAAAATTACTTATATATTTTTTCTCAAATTTTTTACGAGCTTCATTATCTATATAAGCTCTAATTGTATCATAATATTCTTCATCATCAATAAATAATCTCTCTATGAAAAAATCACTAATCATGTCTTCTAAGATTTTCATTTCTTCAAAAGATTTTAACTTTTTATCTCTAAAAATATGTGTTCCTACTTCATCTTCTAAAATTGGATAATATATACTATCTCTAGTTTTTTCTTCTAGAACAAATTGATGATTATTTTTTATTTGATTGACTTTCAATTGTTTGTGAATGAAATAATTAGTGATTAATTTCCTCTTAGAATAAAACATATCTATAAAACCATGTCCTACTATCGAGTATTCAATCTCAGAAGTCGATTTAATAATTTCCACAATTTCATCTAAAGTGATTTCTTTTGATAGTGTCATACCCTTCATTTTATTTGCAAGGAATAAAGCATCAAAAGAATTCGTATTCATTGTACCTGGTTGATATATTATTTTTTTTCCAAGCCCATATTCTTCAGCAATTACATAGACTGTAAAATCATTGATTACAATTCCATCTATATCCAACTCAGAAAACAAACTGATCCAACTTCTTAATTGTTCTAAATCAGTTTCATGTATCATCTTATTCATATAAGCATATACTTTTTTTTGCTTTTCTCGAATTTCTTTAAAAATGTGAGTGAATTCTTTTTGGTCAAGAGAATTAATTGGCTTTGCTGTGAAACCAGAAACATCAAGCATGATGATGTCGGTTCCAATTTTAATTAAGTGGCTTATTTCATCCTTGGTTTTAAGCCTAGCTACTATATTCAATATTACCACCTATTTCTTAATAGATATTGATAACCCATCGCCAATAGCATAAATATAGCTATCGAAATTTGGATGATTAACAATATATTCGTTATAAAGATTAATTTTTTTTACTAGTTGTCGTCTATTTTTGCTCTCAATTTTCTCGGGATGAGCAACCATTCCCCTAAATAATAAATTATCCGAAATGATTATGCCACCTTTTTTTAGGTTCTTTGAAAACTTTTCAAAAAAGCGTATATAAGATGATTTTGCGGCATCTATAAAAACAATGTCATAATCCAAATCATTAATAACTACATCATTTGCATCAGCTAAAACCAACTCAACTAAATCTTCTACTTTTGCAGTTTTAACATTAGTCATTGCCTGTTTATATAATGTCTCATTTCTTTCTATGCTTGTTACTTTCACATTGGTAAAAAGCGCCATAAGAATAGAACTATAGCCAATGGCTGTCCCTATCTCTAGCACTTTTTTAGCTTTGTGAATTTGAATCATTTGAATCAAGAAATGAATACCTTCTTCGCTTATAATTGGTATTTTTCCAGCCTTTGCTTGTTTTTGTAAATCCCTTACTATGTTTTCTTCAAAAGGCTTATTGACATTTCTTAAATAATCTTGATTCATTTTTACTTTTCTTCTTTTGAATCAGTATCTTCGTCTTCTTCTTCTAAGAAACTTTCTAAAACTTCTTCAACTAAATCCCATTCTTCATCAGTTTCGATTTGACCTAAAGAACCTTCGTCACCATCTTCTGGATCAAAACTTGCTGCATGATATTCATCATTTTCATCGTCATCCATTTTATAGACAACATATGATTTGTTAAATTCCTCTGATTCAAAAGTTAAAATGATTCTTGCAGTTAACTCATTTCCTAACTCATCAGTTAAGATGATAGTATCTTGTTTATCTGTCATGTGTTTCCTCACTTTCTGCTATCTAAGTAGCTTTGTAATATTATTGTAGCTGCTATATAGTCTACTTTTTTCTTTCTTTTTTTTCGACTCATATCCGCTGTTATCATAATGGCATTTGCCATTTTTGATGTTAATCTTTCATCCCATAACACAACTTCTATATTTGTAGAAGCTTCTAGTTTTTCTTTAAAAACTAATGTATCTTCAGCTTGTGTCCCTAAGGATCCATTCATATTTTTAGGTAATCCTAACACTATTTTCTCATATAGAGTGAAATCTATCAATTCTTTTAACTCTATAATCGCTCTTTTATAATTATTATTGTCAAAAGTAATTGTTTTAACTTTAGATGCGATTGTCTGCGACATATCAGAACTTGCAACTCCAAGTGTTTTAGAGCCTAAATCCAAACCTAATATTTTTTTCATTCGATAAGCTCCTTAACTTTTTCTAAAGCTTCATCAATTTTTTCTGGGTTTTTTCCACCGGCTTGAGCAAAATCTTTTCTTCCACCACCAGCACCGTCACATATTTTTGCTGCTTCTCTTACTATTTTTCCAGCATCAATAGTTGAATCGTTACTTTTAGCAACAAATACTACTTTTCCTTTTTGAGTAGTTGCTAGTAACACAAATCCATTATCCAAAGTGACAATTAAGTCATCTGCTAATTGTTTAAGCACTGATGCATTAACGTTTTTAACATGTGATATAATTTTATTTCCATAAGTATCTTTTGAAAAATCGCCAACTTTTTCTAATGATTGTTTTTCTTTAAAAAGATTATATTCTTTTTCTAATGATTTAACAGACTGTTGTAGTTTTTTCAAAAACTCTCTTTGATGAATAACGTCTTTATAAGAACCAATAAAATGATAATCGTCTTTTAAATCAATTGAAATTTCAATATTTTCTTCTTTAGCTTGTTTCAGAATTTTATTTGCTTTAATTTTTAAATTTTCGATATCTTCATTTAATCCTGTTAATTCATTGAGTAAATCATCAACTTTGTCATTTGCTAAGGCTTCAATTCTATATATACCAGATCCTATTGAATATACAGCTTTAATAGCAAATCTTTCTATATCAGAAATATCCTTAACATGAGTTCCACCACATAAATCTAGTGTATATTTCAAGTCTACTGTTCTAACTTTATCAGCGTATTTCTCTCCAAATTCAGCAATTGCACCTTTTTCTTTTGCCTCATCAACTGTCAAAATAGTGGTTGATGTTTGGTACTTATCTTTAATCATTTGATTTACTGATTCTTCAATTTTTAAAATTTGTTCATCTGTTAGATTCTCATAATGATTAAAGTCAAACCTTAATCCATCTCTTGAAACTTGAGATCCTTGTTGAGATACATGTTTTCCAAGAACATCTCTTAACACTTTAAATAATAAATGAGTTGCTGAATGATGATATTCAGTAAATTCTCTATTTTCTTGATCAACTTTTGCTTGGACTATTAAACCTTCCAAATCTTTTGATATGTCTTCTTTGATTGTATGTAAAAACTGACCATTTGGTAACTTATTCACATCGATAACATGGTATTTAAAATCATCTGTGTAGATGGTTCCTTTATCAGCAATTTGACCGCCAGAAGTTGCATAAAAAGGCGTTTCTCTTAAAACAATACCTTCAGAAAAGACTTTAATAATATTTGTCTCAATCTCTAATTTATCATAGCCTACGAATTCTGATGTTTCTTTAAATTCTAAATATTCATTATTTTGAGAAGATAAGGATGAAGCATCATTCCGAGCATTTCTTGCTCTTTCTTTTTGCTTCTTCATTTCATTTTTAAAACCTTCAATATCAAGTTTAAACCCTTTTTCTTCTGCGTATTCTTCAGTAAGCTCAAGTGGAAAACCATATGTGTCATATAATAAAAATGCATCTGCTCCACTCACAAGTTTTTCTTCGGAAGCTTTTAAAATCTCTAATAATTTTTCCTCTCCTGAAGACAATGTTTCTAAAAACTTAACTTCTTCATTATGGATAATTTTTTTTATGATATCTTCTTTTTCATCTAAACCAGGATAAAATTCTTTCATTAAATTTATAACAACAGTAACTAATTCAGATAAAAAAGGTTTATTAATACCGTTTTGTCTTCCGTGTTTAACAGCTCTTCTTAACAACCTTCTAATGACATACCCTCTTCCCTCATTAGAAATCATTGCGCCATCATTTAAAGCCATGGTAATGGTTCTAATATGATCAGCCACTATTTTAAATGATTTTTGACCATTGTATTCACTATGGGCAATTTCTGCAAAACGATTAATAATCGGTAAGAACAAGTCAGTTTCAAAGTTAGTTTTAGCATTTTGAAATACTGATGCAAATCTTTCTAAACCAGCACCTGTATCTATATTTTTACTTGGTAATTCAGGATACTCTTCTCTCGATAAATCATCTTTAGCATTGTATTGTGATAAAACAATATTCCATAGTTCTACATATCTATCATTCTCAATATCTTTCTTAATTGAATCAGTCGTATGGTTGCCAAAACTTGGACCTCTATCAAAAAACACTTCAGTACAAGGTCCACACGGTCCAGTGCCTATCTCCCAAAAATTATTTTCTGAAGCTATTAAGTGTTCTGGTTTAATGCCTTTTTCAAGCCATTTTTCATATGTTTCATTATCTGTAGGATAATAGGTAAAATACAACTTATCTAATGGAATATCAAAGTATTTTTTACCTGTTAAAATTTCATATGCATAATCAATGGCTTCGTCTCTAAAATAATCTCCAATTGAAAAATTACCTAACATTTCAAAAAATGTGTGGTGTCTAGCAGTATTCCCAACATTTTCGATATCATTTGTCCTTATACATTTTTGAACATTAACAAGTCTTGGATTTTTAGGAACTACACGCCCATCAAAATATTGCTTTAAAGCAGCAACACCCGAATTCATCCATAGCAAAGTTGGGTCATTATTGGGAATCAATGACGCACTCTCTTCTATACGATGACCTTTGTCTTCAAAAAATTTTAACCAGATTTTTCTTATTTCATGTCCTTTTAAATTTTTCATTTTTTTCACCTCATTAAAAAAAGAAAATCGTCCCTCTATATAAAGGACGATTAAATCGCGGTACCACCTTACTTCTAGTTACCTAGCACTCAAACTCTTAACGCGAGCAAACGTGTGTGATTAACACCTCTCAAAAGGAGCTTCATAATTAATCTTTGTTTAGTTTTCACCACCACTAAACTCTCTTGTATTTAAAGATTAATATACTACTTATCTTTATCATAGATTTCAAAAATATTATACAATATTTACTGTTTATTTGCAAACATTATTCATTATCCAAGAGAAAATCCTCTATTTTAATTTGATCATCATTTTTAGATAGACTTTCAATTTGTAAAAAGTTTTGTAAATGAGTATTTCTTTTCCTATCTTTTCCCAATACTCCTCTTCTAAATGCATCAATATTTCCAACCATAACCAACATTTCTTTGGCTCTAGTAATAGCTGTATACAATAATTTTTTCCTTAACATAATGGTATAAGCCATCGTTAAAGGAAGAATAACTACCTTATATTCAGACCCTTGTGACTTATGTATTGATGTTGCATAAGCTAGTGTGATTTGATCTAACTCTTTACGATTATATCTAACAATATTTCCAGAAAAATCTACGAGTAATTCCTTTTCATTATCAACACCAACGACCACGCCTTGATCACCATTCATCACATTCTTATCTGGTTGATTGACTAATTGCATGACTTTGTCATGATCATAAAACTTCTTATTACCAAAGGTGATTGATAATTCTTTTGACTCTCCATTAAATGTCTCCTGTATGAGGTCGTTTAATCTATCTATCCCATTTAACCCTTTATACATGGGTATTAAGACTTGAATATCTTCTATTAAGTCATAGCCCTTCAAAATGAGTCTTTCTATTAGTTTTAAGACTGATGTGCTTAAATAAGTATCTTTGGCATGAACAAAAACGCGATCATCTTTATTGTTTAAAATATCTTCACTCATTTGTTTTTCCAAAACATCATATGCTAATGAAATGATGTTAGAATCTTTAGCTTGTCGATGAATGATATTAAGTCTTTGAACCGGGAATAAATCAGATAAAATAAGATCATTCAAAACATCTCCCGGTCCTACAGAAGGTAATTGATTTGCATCCCCAACCAATACAAATATGGTTCCTATTTTAATTGCTCCTATCAGTTTTCGCATAAGTAAACAATCAATCATTGATGCTTCATCAATAATCAATAATTTTGCACTGATAGGGTTATGTTCATCAAACTTAAAGTGCCCCTCAAAATCATAGCCTAAAAGTTTATGAATCGTAGTTGCAGGGAGTAAGGTTGATTCAGATAATCTCTTTGCAGCTTTTCCTGTTGGTGCTGCAAGAAGTATATCAGACTCTTCAAGATTTTGATTTTTCACCATCTTAAATACATCAATAATCCCTTTAATAACTGTTGTTTTACCTGTGCCAGGCCCACCAGTGATAATACTTAAATTGTTTGATAGAGCTAGATGAATGGCCTTTCTTTGAGCTTTTGTATAGCTAATATGATTGATTTTTTCAAAAGCATCGATATGTGTTTTAACATCGTCTAACTCATCCAATGTCATAGAAAGATCAATCATTTTTTTTGCTATAAACTTTTCAGCATAATATAGATAATTTAATGATATTTTATCTTCTTCTTCAACAATTTTGCCATGTTCTAGTAAAGAGTTAAGTTGTAAAATTACCTTATCCTCTTCGACTTGGTCAATTTGTTGATGGTTCAAAAATTGTAGTGTAAAACGAATCAAATCATCTTTTATTAGATACGTATCTCCGTATTTATTCATATATTCAGTTAACAAATAATATATAACCGCGGATATTCTTATATCAGAATCATAAGAAAAACCAATTTTCAAACCAATCTCATCAGCTCTTTTAAACCCAATACCATCAATTTCTTCCATTAGGATATATGGGTTTTCCTTAATGATTTGTTTGGTTTCCAACCCAAATTCAGAATATATTTTCATCGCCATGTTGGGAGAAATAGAAAATCCATATAGCCATACTAAAGTGTCTTCCATTTCTCTATTCTTTACTATCCCTTGAAAAATGACTTCTTTTAATTTTTGATTTAATTTAGGAACTGAATCTAATATTTTTTTGTTTTCTGCTATTTTATCTAAACAATCAATCCCAATTGAGTCAACAATTCTTTCTGCAGTTTTAACACCAATTCCAGGAAAAATATCACTTGATAAATAGTCAATAACCCCATCGTAAGTTTGATCAATCATTCTTTCAAATGTATTCGCGTTGAATTGTAATCCATATTTTTCGTGATGTTTAATTTCCCCCTGAAATTTATAATTGGAATGACTATCTAACTTAGGAAAAAACCCACAAACAATGATTGTGGGTTCGTAACGAATTAATTCCGGATCATTTGTGTCTGCAATTTCGACTTTAATAACCGAATAAGAGTTTTCTTCACTATAAAATAAATATCTTTTTATAGTTCCTTCAACATACGTCATATTATTCCTTCTTGTTAAAATATCCTTCTATTTCATCAACTTCTTTTATAATGTTTTTACTTAAATTTTCATAGCCATCTTCTGTTACTAAAATGTCATCCTCAATGCGTATTCCTATTTGATCTTCTTCAATATAGATACCAGGTTCTACGGTTATAATTACACCTGGTTCAATTTTCTTTTTATAGGTTCCTACATCATGAACATCTAAACCAAGATAATGGCTTACACCATGATAATAATATTTGCTTATTTCAGATTTTTCTTTTATATAACCTAATTTTATCATACCTTCTGCTAAAGCATCCTTAGCAAAATCATTTAATTCTTTTACAAAAATACCTGGTTTAATTTTCTCAATAGTTCTTTTATTCACATCTAGAACCATATTATATAAAGTGGCTTGTTTCTCAGTGAATTTACCATTAATTGGAAAAGTTCTACTAATATCAGCGGCATATTCATTATGATATGCACCTAAATCTAACAATACCATTTCATTATCATTGATTATTTGATTATTCTCTACATAGTGCAATACCGTTGCATTTTTCCCACTAGCAACAATAGTATCGAAAGAATTGCCAGATGATCCAGATAACTTGATATTGTATTCGAAAGTAGCTTCTAGTTCTCTTTCATTTATACCGGTTTTTGCATAATCAAAAATTGAATAAATACCTTTTCTTGTATGTTCAATAGCCTTTCTTATTTCATTTACTTCATCATTTGATTTAACTCTTCTCATATCGAAAACTTTATCATTAATATTTTTGATTCTTAACTCTGGATAATTTTCAATAACTTTTTGGAAAGTCAAAAAACTAATAGGTTTTTGCATATGAGATGCTCTATACATATCTAAATATATAGTCTCTGGGACTTTATCTAAAAGTAAATTTCTAGAATCTAAAAGTAAGTTGTTACTGATGAAAGATTCAAACTCACGTATATAAAAAATTCTTTTAACATCAATACCAGATATATCACTGACTTCTTCTTTTGTCATTCTACTGCCCAACCATTTTGTCGCATATTCGCTAGGTTCTTCAATAAATATAAAATCTAAAGTCGCCTTTTTATTTTTTGCTAATAATAAAATAAAATTTTCTTTTTTTAAACCAGTTAAATAATAAAAACTTCTTTCAGGAAAATATTTATACATTTGATCTAAAGATTTATGTTTAGATTTACCTGCAGCTAATAAAGCAAAACTTTGATCTTCTAATTTTTCGCATAAAGCCTTTCTTCTTCTTATAAATTCATTTTTATTCATTGTATAATCACCTCTATATAATTATAACATAGCTCCCAACATTTAAACAAACTTATCGTGTGTTCAATGCGAATTAAATGCTTATATTTATTTTTATTAAAAAAATCCATAATCACGTCTTAGCTAAAAGATATGATTATGAATATAAATATTGCTTTTAATAATTTGATTTTTAAATCATATTCTCTATGGTATAAATTAGAATTATCTATCTATCTTTTTTTCAAAAAATGAGCCTTTCTTTTCTTTTCTCGAACGAAGATATATAATCCACAGACCTAAAATGACAAAATATACAATCATCATCCATAAGACATTTAAAGGGTTTTCTTGTAATGAAAATACTGAACCTAAAAATACCATAAACAAAACAATAAACAATCTTGAAATAATGGTTAAGAATAGATATTTTTTTATTTGTATTTTTGAAAGAGAAAGTCCATAATTCAGAATGGAAGATGGTAAAAACGGATTAGACAATAGTGCTAAAATAAAGATATTACTTTTTCCGTGAACTGCTTTTATAAAAGTCTCTCCATATTCATATTTTTTTATTTTTTTAACAAAATAGTCAGCTACAGTTAATCTAATAATAATATACAATAAGAACATACCTAAAAACGAACCTATAGTAGAAAGCGTGATAGTAAGAACCGTTCCTTCTATGGCTCCAAAAGTAATTCCTAATACACTTAAATTAAAAGAAATAATGATTGCCAATGGCAACATAGGAAAAATAGCCTCAAGAAAAGGCAGTAAAATTCCAATTAAAGGCGCCAACCAAAAATTATTTTCTATTAAAACTCTTAACTTATCTAGCCATTCATAAAAAAAATCCATATTAACCTCTTAAAAGAAAAAGCATCCGAAGATGCTTTTAATTAAAAATTATTGTGCTAATTTTTTTAGTGTTCTAATCATTTGTGCAGTAAATGAATGTTCATTATCATACCAAGTAATGATTTTCACTAACTGTTTTCCATCAACTTCCATAATTTTTGTTGATAAAGCATCAAACAATGTTCCGTAAGAAATACCAATAACATCTGAAGAAACAATTGGATCTTCTGTATATCCTACTGTATCAGATTGTGCATTTTTTACAGCTTCATTAATTTCTTCTACTGTAGCATCTTTACTTAACTCTACAACTAAATCAACTACTGATCCAGTGATAACTGGTACACGTAAAGCCATACCATCTAATTTACCGTTTAATTCAGGTAATACTTTTCCAACTGCAGCAGCAGCTCCTGTAGATGTTGGAACGATATTAGCAGCAGCAGCTCTTCCTCTTCTAGCTTTAATTCCCTTAGGATGAGGAATATCTAAAGTTGCTTGATCATTTGTATATGCGTGAACTGTTGTCATGAACCCTTTTTCAATTCCAAAGTTATCATTTAAGATTTTTGCAATTGGTGCTAAACAGTTTGTTGTACAAGAAGCAGCTGAAACAATTTTTTCTTCTCCAGTTAGAACTTGATCATTAACTCCATAAACAACTGTAGGAACATTTCCTTTAGCTGGTGCAGAAATTAAAACTTTTTTCGCGCCTGCTTTAATGTGTTTAGAAGATCCTTCTTCAGAAGCGAAGAAACCTGTACACTCTAAAACTACATCTACTTCTTTTTCTTTCCAAGGTAATTGTTCTGGATCTCTTTGAGAGAAAATAGTGATTCTTTTTCCATCAACGATTAATTCATTACCTTCAAATGAAACTTCTCTGTCATATCTTCCTTGTGAACTATCGTATTTCAATAGGTATGCTAATTGTTCTGCATCTGTTAAATCATTAATTGCAACGATATCAAAATCTTTGTTGCCAAACATAATTCTGAAAGCTAATCTCCCGATTCTCCCAAAACCATTAATTGCTACTTTTACTGACATAATATGTCCTCCTTATTTTAAATTACATTTCTATTTTAACGTAAATATACCCTTTTTTCAATGAAGATAGCCTTAGTAAAAACGTTTTCATTCAATTTTATGACATTTTTTGCTAAAAACAAAAGAAAAAGACCAAAATGGTCTTTATCAATTAAATTTAATTTTTGTTTCTTACTCTTGCCATAGCTTGTTCAACACATTCTTTGTATTCACAATCACTGCACTCTTCAGTGCATACGGAAAAATTTCTTAACTCCGCCGGTATGAACGCTCTAATTTCATCTTTATTGTATCCTGTTTGCATAATTTGGTCATTAATAATAATTGGTCTTTTTAAAATTGTTGGATTATCAATAATGAAATTAGCTAATTCAGAAAATTTCATAGTATCAGGTTCTATATCGCTTTCCTTAAAGATTTTAGAACGTGTAGAAATAATGTCTTCAAATCCATTTTCTGAATATTTTAACATGTTAATAATATCATTTCTAGTTAGTTTTATCCCAATAATATTTTTTTCTCTATAAGGAATATTGTTAGTATCTAACCACTTCTTAGCTTTACGGCACGATGAACAACTTGAACTTGTGTATAAAGTTATCATATAAACACCTCGCTTCCATAATATTATACCATATAAACAATAATTTTAAAGATTTATTTTTAGAATATTTGTCTTCAGTATGTTATAATAACTATAATAAAATACAGGAGGATTGATTATATGAAATGGGATTTAACCTATCTATTTAAAGACCTAAATGAATTTGAGAAAGCTTACCAAAAAACTATGAATACAATAGAAAAACTAGCTTCTTTCAAAGGAAAATTAGGCGATGAAGAGCAATTTAAACAATATTTTAATCTACAAAAGGAAATTGAAAGTACTGGTCTAAAAACATATCAATACGCTTCATTACTAAGCGACCTCAATAAAAAGGATTCTGAAAATGCAGCACGTTTACAGAAAGTTCAACTTGCCTTTGCTAAGTTACAACAAGCTGTTTCTTTTGAAGAACCTGAATTGATTGCTTTAGGCAAAGAAAAAGTCATGTCTTTTATAGATAACAATGAGTCTTTGCATGAATATAAATTTGCTATGGATAAATTATTTAGAAGACAAGAACATATTTTAGATGATCAATCTGAATCATTATTGGCTAATTATTCTCAACTTTCATCTGCTGGAAAGAGCATGTATAGTTCTTTAAGTGTTGCTGATATTGAAGGTACAGATGTCATGTTAGACAATGGTGAAATTGTCACTATCACCAATAGTAATTATCGTGCTTTTATACAAAAAAGTAATTCTGCAGAAGAAAGAAAAAATATTTTTGAAGCTGTTTTTAATTATTATGCTGATCATAAGAATACATATGCCAATATATATAAAACGGTATTGGATGCGGATTATGCAAGAATGAAAACTAGAAAGTATAGTTCTTCTCTTGAAAGTTATTTATTCAACAATAATATTCCAACTGATGTATATATGACATTAACTAAAGTTGCTAGAGAAAATACAAGTGCAGTCAAAAAATACTTGAAACTAAGAAAAGACTATTTAGGTTTAGATAAACATCGCACTTACGATCGCTTTTTAGAACTAGCTAAATCTGATAAAGAATATGAATACGAAGAAGCAAAAGAATTATTTTTTAATTCTATCAAACATTTTCCCCAAGACTTCCAAGACAAAGCTAAAGAGGTATTAAGAGATGGTTTTGTTGATGTTTTAGAACAACCTGGAAAAAGAACTGGAGCTTATTCTAGCTCAATGCCTAATTTACACCCATTTATTTTATTAAATTATGATAAAACTTTATCAAATGTATTTACTGTTGCACATGAAGCGGGACATTCAATGCATTCAATGTATGCAGCACAAACACAACCAACAAGTTTACAAAATTATACAATTTTTGTTGCAGAAGTTGCTTCTACTTTTAATGAACATAACTTATTAGACTATATTATGAAAGAATCTAAGGCCTCTAAAAATGAAAAAATAGCCTTATTACAACGTTCTATAGACGATATAATGGGTACTTTCTACAGACAGACACTATTCGCAATATATGAATTGGAAGCACATAAACTTGTTGAAAACAATGAACCTATCACAGCTGATAAACTTTCTAATATTATGATTAATCTTTATAATGAATTTTATGATATCGATATCACTGAAGAGGAAGTAAAAGAATTTGTATGGGCTTATATCCCTCACTTATTCTATACACCTTTCTATGTATACCAATACGCCACAAGTTTTGCAGCGTCACTAAAAATTTATGAAAATGTTAAAAATAACAAAGAAAATGCATTTGATAATTACTTAAACTTACTTAAATCTGGTGGTTCTGACTATCCGGTTAAACAAGTATTAGATGCAGGTGTTGACTTAACTAAAGAAGACTCTTTTAAAGCAGTAGTTCATAGACTTGAAGAATTAGTTGATGAATTAGAAGTTGTATTAAAATCTTAGATTTGCTATAATATAATAAATCGTAGATATGGATTAGTAATAATTATTTTTATTGTAGAGACAAGGTGGTTGGTGAAAACCTTGATATAATAATTATGAATGGACCATAGAGAGATGCTAATCACATCCGTAAGCAATGCGTTAAATGTATGAGTGCTAGTTTAACTAGAACAAAGGTGGTACCACGATCATTCGTCCTTATATTTTTAAGGACGATTTTTTTTTGAAAGAGAGGAAAAATATGAAAAGAATAGTATCAGGCATCAAGCCTACAGGTAGTCTAACTTTAGGAAATTATTTAGGCGCTATCAAACAGTTTGTAAAACTTCAAGAAGAAAGAGAAAACGATGAATTTTATTTGTTCATCGCAGATTTACATGCTATAACAACGAGACAAATACCTCATGAACTCAGAAAAAGAACCTTAGACATTGCTGCTATGTATATAGCAAGTGGTTTAGACAAAGAAAGAACAACGATGTTTATTCAATCAGAAATTCCACAACATGTCGAATTAGGCTATATATTACAGTCAAATGTTTATATGGGTGAATTAGAAAGAATGACACAATACAAGGATAAAATCGTTAAAGGTGAAGACTCAATTACTTCTTCATTATTTACTTATCCAGCTTTAATGGCAGCTGATATATTACTATATGATGCTGATTATGTACCGGTTGGCGAAGACCAAAAACAACATTTAGAGCTTTCACGTGATATTGCCAAGCGGTTTAATCATTACTATTCTGATTTTTTCACTGTTCCTGAACCTATTATTCCCAGTGTAGGCGCAAGGATTATGGACCTACAAGATCCAACTAAAAAAATGTCTAAATCAGCTGATAACCCTAAAGGCTATATTACCATGTTCGATGAAGCCAACATCATCAAGAAAAAGATTAAATCAGCTAAAACTGATTCCATAGGCATTATAAACTACGATCCAATTAAACAACCAGGACTAGCAAATCTTCTAAATATATATGCAAGTGCAACAGATAAAAAAGTTGAAGATATAGTGTCACAATATAAAGATACTGATTATAAAACTTTTAAAGAAGATCTTGGTCAAGTTCTAGTTGATCTTTTAACTCCAATTCAAGAAAAATACCAAGAACTAATAAAATCCAAGTTACTCCAAGAAATTCTTGACCAGGGAAGAGATAGAGCTCTAGATTATGCTTTTAAGAAAATGAGAAAATGCAAGAAAAAAGTTGGTTTAGGCCGAAAATAAAAAACTATTTTATATACAAAAAAGACATCAGTAATTAACTAATGTCTTTTCTTTTTTATTTTCTAGCCTTATACAAGTTTCTTTATAAAAAGTTAGTTTTTCTATGAATTCTGATTAAGATTCCGTCTTGTAATCGCAGTAATAAAGTATATAGCTACCATTACAAATCCTACAATTGCAAATAACAATTGCAAACTATAATCTGCAAGTAATCCGATTAGCGGAGCAAATATAACAAGTAAAAGTGATGTAAACTGTGCTTGAATACTTAAGGCACTAGCTCTTCTTCCTTCTTCGGTAACATCACCAATTTCTTGAATCATAATTGGCCTTCTTAAATTTAATATAATATACATTAATATAAAACTCACAAATATGACAACAATACTTTCTGTGAAAAATCCTAATAGAAGTGATACGCCACCCATCAGTAACCATGCTAAATTAATAGTTTTAACTTTATCAACTTTACCCTCTAGTTTATATGCGTTTCTAGTAGCTATAGCACTAATAATGTATATAACAGCGTAAATTAAGCCAATATATACTTTTTCATTTTCTTCTGTATCTAATTGACTAAACATAATAAAACCCATTGAGGCTGATACTATTAAAGGTTGTATATAATCTTTAATACTTTTAAATCCCGCTTGAAACGCAGAAGCATCAATAACAAAACCTCTGACTTTTTTCTTTTGGAAAACATATTTTAAACTTAACCAATTTTCTTTTAAGAATTGTTTAAACTTAAATTGACTTTCTTTTTTATTATTCATGTATTTCGGATATGTTAAAATCATTAACAAATCAATTGCATAAGGTATAATTGCCACTAAAAATAAATAATGATATTCTCCCTTTAATAAAAGAATTAAAACAATTGATATAATACTCATAACTGTTGATCCAATCAAAGACATAGATCTTGTTTTGCCATAGACTTCACTTTTAGGTTCTTCAATGTCTTCTACATCTAAGAATTGCATAATCATCGCTTTATGTGTACCTGATCTGAAGGCTTCTCCAAATCCAAATAAAGCCATGGCTAAAATGAAAATCAAAAATGATGGCGCAATTCCTCCAAAGAAGAAAATCACAAAGGATGCAATATAAAATAAAAAGCACATGACTAACTGTGTCTTTTTACCATACATATCAGCAATTACGCCCGATGGAATTTCAACAACATAGATAATAATTTCCCTAATTGATATAAGCACCCCTATTTGGAATAAATTTAATCCTCCAATTTCAAGAAAAAACAAAATCAAAAATGGTTCGAAAAAACGTAAATTTTTTAAGAACCCATACATTCCAAATTTGAGCATCTGTCCTTTATGTTGAGTAATACTTGACATTATTACATCATCTCATTAATATCAGATATCACACGAGAAATCGCCTTATAAGCATCATCTTCATCAGAACCTGAGAACGTTATTTTTATTTTGCTATTAGATGGTACACCTAAAGATAAGACTCCCATTATCGATTTTAAATTCACTTTTCGGTCATTATACTCCATATGCATTTCAGCTTGAAAACTATTAGCTTTTGATACAATTTTTGTTGCTGGTCTTGCTTGTAACCCTTGAGCATATGTTATTTTATATTTTTCTTCAATCATAACTTACCTCCATCTATATTTTCATTAATTTTATTTACTAACTTATTCATATCATATGGTAAAACCATTTTTATGTTATTTCCAGATATAAAAATACCAGTAGCACCTAGAGATTTGAATTGTTCTAAATCAGCATTATCTACATTGACTAAACTGACTTTCAACCTTCTCCCATCAATGCTAGCTTGTTTAATGTTTTTAATTCCACCATAACATTTAATAAATTCATCGATTTTTTCATCCTCGACTGGTTTTTCAACTTTTTTTGATGGTTGCTTTTGCAAACGAATTACTAAATACAAAACAAATAATAAAACAAATACAATTAATAACCACCAAAAATTATATTTGAACCAATTTAAAATGTCATTCATGAATAGAATATTCACTTTGTAATCACCTCTTCTATTGTCTATGTAATATATTTTATCATATTCATATAAAATTAGTAGACTCAATTAAACTTTTTTATCTATAAATATTGCAATTACACCCATTTTCTTATATAATCTTTTAAAGAGGGTGATAAAATGTCAAAAATTACTGAAGCAATTATAGAAATCCCAATGGGTACACAAAACAAATATGAAGTTGATAAATTAAAAAATAGAATTAAATTAAATAGAGTTTTGTACTCTAAAATGACATATCCTGCTGAGTATGGTTTTATAGAAAAAACACTTGCAGAAGATGGTGATCCGCTTGATATATTAGTTTTAGCAACGACACAAACTTTCCCAGGTTGTATCGTTGATGCTAGAGTTGTAGGTTACCTTGATATGTATGATTCTGGTGAACGTGATCAAAAAATCATCGCTGTTGTTGATGCTGACCCAAGATTTGATGATATCAATGATATTAGTGACATTAAATCCCTACAACTAAGAGAAATTAAACTCTTTTTCGAAAACTATAAAATTTTAGAACCTGGACATCATGTTAAGGTTTTAGACTATTATTCTGAAGAAGACGCCATTGAACTTATCGAAGAATGTCAAAAAAGATATACCGAACACTTAACTAAACAATTATAATTTAGTGATTTTAATAGCTTATAAGCCTAACCGCTTTATAGGCTTTTTTTTAGTCACAACTTAAATTAAATTAAAGGCATTATATCATCTCTGATAAAATGCCTTTTCTAATTCTATTCTTCAGAATGAATGATTTCACCATTGATCATAACTTTACTTGGTTTTGTCATATAATGAAGAGGATGACCATTCCAAATTACAATATCAGCATCTTTACCCACTTCAATACTACCTACTCTATCATCTACATGATTAATCTTAGCTGAATGAATAGTTACTGATTTAAATGCTTCTAATTCATCTAGTCCTTCTCTAACAAATATTCCCAACTGGGTTAGTGTATTTGATAAGTGAATAACCGGATGGTCTGTCATTATTGCAAAATCAATACCAGCATCTTTAAGTATCTTCGCTGATTTAAAAGATTTATTTCTTAATTCATATTTTGATTTTGAACCTAAAGTTGGTCCAATGATTAATTGAATATCATGATTCTTTACATATTCTGGTATTAAATGAGCTTCCGTTGCATGTTCAATTGTCCCATTTAAGCCAAATTCCTCTATAATGCGAATTGCTGTAACAATATCATCTTGTTGATGGGCATGAATTTTCACTTGTAATCCATCAAAAACTCTAGAAAGTGAAGCCCATTTCATATTAAATTCAGGTTTCTTAGCTTCTTTATTTGAATTTTTATTTGATTCATACTCATCCATTTTATCTTTGTAATCTCTAGCTTTTGTTAAAGCTTCTCTTATCACTGCTGCAGTTGCCATTCTTGTCGCCGGTGTTTGTGACTTTGAACTATAAACTCTTTTTGGATTTTCTCCCAAAGCCATCTTCATCGATGATTCTGGAACAACTATCATATCATCAATTGTTTGACCATATGTTTTAATCACAGTAAAAGTTCCCCCAATACAATTGGCACTACCAGGACCTGTTACAACAGTTGTGATACCATGTTCTCTTGTTTCTTTAAAAGCAACGTCTTGTGGTTTAATCGCATCGATAGCTCTTAATTCAGGTGTGACAGGTGAAGTCATTTCATTCCCATCTGCCCCCTCAAAACCTATGGCTTCTTCATACATCCCTATATGACAATGAGGATCAACTATTCCAGGTGTAACAAATGATTCTTTGGCATCAATCACACTTGCCTTTGGATAGTCTTTTTGATTCATTTTACCTATTTTTTTAATTTTCTTTCCTTCGACCAAGATATCAGTGATTTCATAGTTGATATCAGCCATACTAATTAAATTAGCGTTTTTAATTAAATACATCTACTTACTCCTCCTCTTTATTATATCTATAAATATTTTTGCTCCAAAGATAAGAGCATCTTCATTCAAATTAAACTTCGAATGATGAATATTATAGGTTTCTTTATCGGTTTGTTTAACGCCAAGCCAAGCTAATGTCCCTTTTTTTAGGTTAATATATCTTGAAAAATCTTCACTACCTGCCATAGGTAAATCAAGGATTTTTACATGGCTATCACCAAGAATATTTTTTGCAGATTCAACAAACGTATCGGTTGTATCATAAGTATTTATTGTTGGGTCATAACCGTATTGATAATCAAAAAGAAATTTACCTTTGTGTCTTTTTGCGATACTCTCACCTAATAAAGACAATTCATCTTTAATAATTTCTCTAACATCATTATCAAATGATCTAATTGTTCCAGTTAATATTGCTTTTTCTGGGATAATATTATGGGTTGTTCCCGCTTCAACTTTAGCAATTGTTATAACAGCTCTTTCCATTGGTGATATTTTTCTAGTGATAATACTTTGTGCTCCTAATACAAATTCAGCTTGCATCACTACAGGATCTATCCCTTCTTCAGGCATAGCAGCATGACATGCTTTACCTATTAATTCGACTTTCAAAGTATCTGCCGCTGCCATTGCAGGCCCGAAATTAACCGCAACTGTCCCAGTTTCATAGTGAGGTGAGACATGTAAAGCATAAAACTCTTCACAATCATCTAAAAATCCAGACTTTACAATATTTAACGCGCCTCCAGGCGTAGGACCTTCTTCAGCTTCTTGAAATATAAATTTAACAGTGCCTTTCCATTCATCTTTGTGTTCAACCAAATACTTACAGGCTCCTAAAAGTATTGATGTATGCGCATCATGACCACATGCATGCATTTTCCCCACATTTTTAGATTTAAAGTCAAGATCTGTTTCTTCAGTAATGTTTAAAGCATCAAAATCTGCTCTTAGTCCGGTGATAGGACCATCTCCATTGTTGATAATTGCAACAAGCGAATACTCTCCTACATCTATGATTGTGTCCACTTCTAACTTAATCAATTCATTTTTAATATATGCACTCGTCTTAGGACAATTAAAACCAGTTTCAGGATATTGATGTATTTGCCTTCTGTGTTTAATAATATAATCATTAAGATTCATTAATGTCTATTCCCTTCCCTTCGAATTTTATTAAATATCGGCTGACAAAAAAACCACAGATGAACAATAATAAAGCGAAAACCATTGACCATGGGTGATCTCCTATATAGCCAAATAAATCTTTATATATTGGAGTTTGCATTTCAAAACTATCAGCTGACATTGGATTTCTGATTTCTAAAAATACACCTATGACACTAGCGATGACTAAACCCAATATAGACGAATAAGTTTCCTTGGGAAATCTTTCTAACAAATAGGATATAAGTTTAGAAAAAACTAAGATCCCTATGACTATCCCTATTAGAAACAGAATGACAACTTGAATATTATAAGAAAAATGATTAATATTTAAAAAATCACCGATAACATTAGATACAATTGCTGTATAGAATCCTAAAACCATTAAAACTGCAGAACCGCTGATTCCTGGTACAATCATAGTGGTCGCAGACACTATTCCTAAAGCAATAATTAATATGTATGTCATAAAATTTAAATCAAAATATTCTATCCCCACTGTTGTTTGACTTTTATCAAAGATGATTATCAACATTAAAAATATAAAGGATATACTTGAAATCATCATATGTTTTATATTTGCACTTTTTATGTCTGTTTGTTTATAAAGATGACTCATTCCGCCAACTAATAAACCAATAAAAAACAATAAAACGATTAAAGAATTCCATTCTATAAGTAATCCAAATAATTTAGCTAATACAAAAACGGATAGAATAGCACCTAAAGCAAAAGGAATTAAAAAGGATAGACTCTTTTTTATATCATTAAAAATATTTGAAATTGAGTCTAGCAATTTTTTGTAAACGCCAAGGTATACAGCAAGTGTTCCTCCACTCACACCTGGAATGATAAAGGCAATCCCAACTATAAAACCTTTGATCATTAACTTTAAAAAAATCATAAAGCATCGCCTATTAAATCGTGACCAAAAATTGTTGTAATTTTAACATCTACGATGTCACCGATTTCAATTTCTTTTTCTGATTGAAAGACAATCATACCATCAATATCGTCAGGGGCAAAAGCATAAGAACGACCATAATAAAAATTAGTTTCAGGATCATAATTTTCAACTAAGGTATGATGTACTTTTCCTACCTGTTTTTTATTAAGTTTTCTTGATATTTTCTTCTGTAAGCGCATAATTTTATCTAAGCGTTCTTGTTTTATTTCATCAGAAATTTGATCTTTCATTGAATATGCAGGTGTATCTTCTTCCTTTGAATAAGCAAACGCTCCTAAACGATCAAACTCGAACTCTTCTGTAAAATCGTAAAGTTCTTTAAAATCTTCATCTGTTTCTCCAGGAAAACCAACTATATATGTCGTCCTAATGATTGCTTCAGGGATTTGTTTTTTAATTTTATTTAATAAATTCTTAATTAAGTCTTTATCTCCCCTTCTATTCATTTTCTTTAAAACTGAATTTGAAATATGTTGAATAGGAATATCAAAATAAGCCATTGCTTTGGGATTATTTTTGATTTCATTAATTAAATCATCTGTGATCTCGTCTGGATATAGATATAATACCCTAACCATCTCTATACCCTCAATTTTCGATATTTCATGAACTAAAATATGCAATTGAGATTCGTGGTTATCATTTAAATCAGAACCATATCTAGATGTATCTTGACTGATTAAATTAATTTCTTTAGCTCCATTTTCTGCTAGCAATTTACATTCTGATATAATTTGATCAAAGGGAGCAGATCTGAATTTCCCTCTGATTAAAGGAATGGCACAATAAGTACAATGATTGTTACAACCCTCTCCTATTTTTACATATGGAGAAAAAGTAGAAGTTGTTAACATTCTATTTTCATACCTTAGCGGGGAAAACTTCATATTTTCTTCTATAAATAAATCATTTAAAATCAAATGAATTTTAGGATAATCTTGCAATGTAATGATTTTATCGATAAAGGGCATTTCTTTTTCTAATTTTTCCTTATATCTTTTTGCATAACATCCAGTTACAATTAATTTCTTATTATAGATTTTCATTTCACTAATGGTATCTAAAGTTTCTTGTTTAGCTGATTCTATAAAACCACATGTATTAATAAATATTGCATCAGCATCTTCTGGCTGACTAACTATTTGGCAACCAGCTTGCTTTAATATTCCTAATATCATTTCTGAATCAACAAGATTTTTTGCACAACCTAAACTGATAAATCCTATTTTCATATTTTCACTCCTAAATTGGTTTATTTAAAAATTGAGAATTATATAAATCTGCATAGACACCATTTTTATTTAACAATGTTTGGTGGTCACCTTGTTCAACAATTTTTCCATGATCCATAACCAAAATCATATTTGCATTTTTTATGGTTGACAACCTATGAGCAATGACAAAGGAAGTTTTTCCTTCCATCATTTTGAGCATGGCGTTTTGGATATAACTTTCTGTTCTAGTATCTACTGATGACGTTGCTTCATCTAAAATGAGTATTTTCGGATTAAATAATATAGCCCTAGCAATTGTTAGTAACTGCTTTTGTCCCTGAGATATATTATCTGCATCTTCTTTTAAAACAGTATCATATCCATCTGGCAAGGTTTCTATATAATGATGAACGTGTGCTTTTTTACACGCTTCTATAATTTCTTCTTCACTTGCATCTGACTTACCATAAGCTATATTGTCACGAATAGTGCCGGAGAATAACCAAGTATCTTGAAGAACCATACCAAACTGTTTTCTCAAAACAACTCTTGGTATTTCTGTTGTTTTCATTCCATCAACTAAAATAGCACCTTTATCTATATCATAAAAGCGCATTAAAAGATTTACTAATGTGGTTTTCCCAGCACCAGTATGACCTACAATGGCAATTTGTTTACCAGGGTATACTTCTAAATTCAAATCTTGGATTAAATCAGTGTCTTTAGAATAAGAAAAATCAACATCATCAAAAACTACATGGCCTTTGACTGATAATTCTTTAAAGTCCTTTTCCT
This sequence comes from Mycoplasmatota bacterium, assembly GCA_018622675.1. Taxonomy (GTDB): domain Bacteria; phylum Bacillota_I; class Bacilli_A; order Izemoplasmatales; family Hujiaoplasmataceae; genus Hujiaoplasma. The sequence continues at coordinate 535,827 of CP076020.1, read as the reverse complement.
CTACTTCATTTAGTTCCTCAGACTCATCTAAAACTTTAAATATACGTTCAGCACCTGCAATAGTCGACTGCAGTTGATTGACAATATTAGCGATATTTAAAATAGGATTAACAAAACTTCTTTGATATTGAACAAAAACTGTAATATCACCAATTAATAATGGATTCGGTAATCCCGCAAGATATCCACCAACTATAACAACTAAAACATAGCCAATATTACTGATAAATTCCATGATGGGACGAATCAAACCACTTAAAAACTGTGCACCCTTCATTTGTCCAGCTAAACTGTGATTAATATTTGAAAATTCTTTATAAGATTCTTCTTGTTTATTAAACAACTTAACGATTTTACTGGCTGTAAAAATCTCTTCAATATGACCATTTAAAACACCTAGTTCTTTTTGTTGGGCTTTAAATTTCTTTTGTGATTTTTTAGCAATTGTTGCTGTTGCTAAAATGAAAAGGGGTAAAGCCAACAAAGCAATAATCGTTAATTTCCAAGAAATAAGAAACATCATCACTAAAATACCAATGACAACAAAGGTAGATGAAATAATATTTATTAAACTTTGTTGAATAGAATTAGTAACAATATCTACATCGTTAGAAAAAACTGATAATACATCTCCAGTTTGTTTTTCATCAAAATATTTGATTGGTAATTTTTCAAGTTTTTCACGTAAATCATTACGCATTTTTTTACCAATATTAATACTAACTTTATTGCCCATCAACATCATAATAACTTCAAAAATAAACCGAACAATATATAAAACAATGACAATGATAAAGTATCTAATAATGTTTTGTATACCAGCATCGTTTGAAATTTCTCCGTTAATCATTCTTTGCATATCATTAATGATAAAACGAATAAAGTTAGGCCCAACAACTGCAACACCTGAAACAATAATTGTAAATATAGAAATTAAAAGTAATTGCCATTTGTATTTTCCTATGTAATCAAAAAGCCTTTTCGTAGTTCCTTTAAAATCTTTGGCTTTTTCTGCTGGTCGACCCATAGCCATGCCTCTGCCTGGCCCACGATTTTGATTTTTTGATTTTTCGTTTTTTTTATCTGTCATTTTATTTCCTCCTCATCTAGTTGAGAAAGAGCGATTTCTTTATAGACTTCACAAGATTTTAAAAGTTCATCATGTTTTCCTAAACCAACCATTTTTCCTTCTTGCAAAACTATAATTTTATCTGCATCCATAATTGTTCCAATTCTTTGAGCCACAATAAATACTGTAGCATCCTTAATTTGTTCTCGTAAAGCTTTTCTTAAGGCTGAATCAGTTTTAAAGTCTAAGGCTGAGAAACTATCATCAAAAACAAAAATTTTCGGTTTTCTTACTATTGCCCTAGCGATAGATAAACGCTGTTTTTGACCACCAGAAAAATTGTTTCCACCTTGATCAACAACTGAATCATACCCATTTTCCATCTCACTTATAAACTCTTCAGCTTGTGCGATTTTAGCAGCGTTAATGATGTCTTTATCCTCTGCATTATCTAAACCATAAGCTATATTAGATTTAATTGTGCCACTAAATAAAGAAGCAGTTTGTGGTACAAACCCAATGAGTGATCTTAATTTATTTAATTTGATATCTCTAATGGGTACGTCATCAATTTTTAGACTACCACAAGAAATATCAAAAAATCTTGGTAATAAATTGACAATTGTTGATTTCCCTGACCCAGTAGAACCTATAATAGCAACCGTTTCTCCTGGTTCCGCTGTAAAATTTACATCTGTTAAAACATTTTTGTCTGCCTCAGGAAACTTAAAACAAACGTCTTTAAATTCAACCTTACCTTTAAAAGGATATTCATTGTACTCATCACTTCCATCATCGTGAATTGATGTTTCTAGATCTAGTATTTCTTGAATTCTTTTTCCAGAAACTTCTGCTCTTGGGTACATAATAAATGTAAAAGTAAGCATGAGAATGCTAAATAACATTTGAAAAGCATACTGAGTTAGTGCCGAAACATTCCCTAAACCTACATAATCAGTGATTCGCCCGTCTAAAACCATACGGAAAGCAAAGAAAACAACAGTTAGTACAACTAAGTTGAAAATCAGATTAATACTTGGATTAAGGGTAGACATGATTCTCCCTGCTCGATAACCTACATCAGCTAATTCATCATTGGTTTTAGCGAATCGATTAACCTCTCTATCCCCTTGGCCAAAAGCACGGATAACCCGAACTCCTTTAATACTTTCTCTAGTTACTAAGGTTAGTTTATCAACTCTTTTTTGAAATAATTTAAATAAAGGCATGACTAGTTTAAACATCACAACAATAATAGCTGCTAAAATAGGAATACCTCCTAATATTACTAATGTAAGAGTCACATCTTTTTGCAAAGAAAAAATGAGGGCTCCTACAAAAATAATAGGTATCCTTAAAATCATTCTTAGCCCCATAATAAAAAAGTTTTGTACTTGCATAACATCATTAGTGGCCCTTGTAATTAGTGTCGACGTTCCATGTAACCCAGTTTCATACAATGATAGAGAATTTATTTTTTTATAATAATCACTTCTTATATCTTCACCAACTCGGCTGGATACATCGCTAGACAAATACATTAAGGCTATAAAACTTAGTGTAGAAGCCAATGTCACGCCTAACATGATTGACCCATAGTGTATGATAACATCAAAATTAGATGATTGTTCAACTCTACATGTGTTTGGGTTAGCTTCTATATCACATCTATCAACATTTACCCATTCATCATCTACTAATTCTTGAAAATCAGCATTTAAACCTTCTCCTATGATTTTACTCATATAATTTGGTAAAAGTAAGGTTCCAAGCGCAGTCATTGTCACTAAAACCAAGATAATAAACACTTTTAATTTATAAGGACTTAAATATTTAAACATTCTTTTCATCGTTGTCGTCCTCCTCAAAGTGTTCTTTTAATTTGAAATATACTTTTTCTCTCATCACTTCTAAAGTTTTTCTTTCTTCTTCATTTAAAGCACTATTTACTAAATTTTCCCAGTCTTCTAAAATACTAAGAACTTTTTCAGCAACTTCTTTTCCCTTTTCGGTAATACTAATAATATATGATCTTCCATCATCTGGATCTTTTACTTTTTCAACTAATCCATCTTTTACCATTTGATTAACAGCTCTTGTCGTATGGGACTTATGAAAAACCACTTTAGATATTAAAGCGTTCATTTTAATTGGACTATGATAATTAATCATCTTAATATAGGGTGCTTCTGCACGCCCGATATTCAATTCTTTAAATTTTTTTTCAAGAAATTTATGATGGTATTTGTTTACCATTCTCTCGTATTTATTATTCATTTTTTCATCTCACTTTACATGGTATATATTAAGTATAAAATATAATAGTTGCATTGTCAACTAATTATTTGATATAAGAAAAAGTTGTCTATCCTCCGATAAACAACTTCTCTTTTTATTATTCCTCTTCCACCTTTTTGTCGTATTGTAATCGATAAAGTTGATAGTAATGACCTTTAGCTTTAAGCAATTCTTGGTGGTTTCCTTGTTCAATAATTTCGCCTTTTTGCATAACGATAATGTTGTCTGCATGTTGAATTGTAGATAATCTGTGAGCTACAATAATCATTGTCCCTATATTCATAATTTTTTGTAATGATTCTTGAATAAGCATCTCAGTTTCAGTATCAATATTAGCAGTTGCTTCATCTAAAATCATGATTTGCGGATTATGAACAATAGTTCTCGCAAATGATAATAATTGTCTTTGACCAGATGAGAAGTTATTACCTCTTTCTCTAACTAATTCATCATATTTATTCGGTAGTTTTTGTATAAAATAATCTGCATTTACATATTTTGAGGCTGATAAAACATCTCTATCGGTGATATTTTCATCTTTCAACCTAATATTAGACTCAATGGTTCCAGAAAATAAGAATACATCCTGTAACATTTGTCCGATTTTCGCTCGCAAACTTGACATTTTAATATTCTTGATGTCTATATCATCAATTAAAATTTGTCCTTTTTGAATATCATAATTTCTAACAATTAAAGAAATAATTGTAGTTTTTCCTGAACCAGTTGCTCCAACTAAAGCCATTGTATTATTTGGTTCAACTACAAAAGAAACATCTTTTAAAACCCATTCTCCCTCATTATAAGCAAACCATACATTTTTAAATTCAATCTTACCTTTTACTTTTTCTAATTCAATCGCATCATTATTGTCTTGAACTTCTGGTTCTGTATCTATAATCTCAAATATTCTCTCACCAGATGTAAAAGCTGATTGCAAGGTATTAAATTGTGCTGCTAAATTTTGGATGGGTTGGAAAAATCTTCTCACGTATTGAGTAAAAGCAAATAGTATACCAGCTGATATGTAACCTTGAAGAACCAAAGAGGTCCCTTGCCATAAAACAAGTATTAGACCTAAAACATATAACATATACATAAATGGTCTATACAAACTAAAAGTTAAAATTTCTTGATAATATGCTTTCTTTAAAACGTTATTTTTATTTCTAAATTCTTGGTATTTTCGTTCTTCTTTATTAAATATTTGAATAAGTTTCATACCTGATAAATGTTCGGATAAGAATGCATTAATAATAGAAACATTCTTTCTAACTTTTCGATATGCTTTTCTTGCAAATTTTCTAAAAATATAAGATGCAATAAAGATTATTGGTACTAAGCCTAATAACCATAAAGTTAATCTTGGCGACAAAGCAGCCATAAATATAAAGACACCAAATACCATTAATATATCTTTAAACACATTGACAACTACATCTGTATATAACATATTTAATCGATCTATATCCGTTGTTACTCTAGTAACTAATTTACCAATTGGGACAGAATTAAACTGTGATATAGACAGTGTTTCCATATGATTAAAAACATCTCGTCTGATGTTATATATTATTTTTTGTCCTGTGACTTGTAACATAATTCTTTGCTTATAAGTTAGAAAAGCAAGTAAACCTAATGATAATAAATAGGCAATGACGATGAGTAGTATTTTAAGTCCAGGAATATCATCAAGCTTCAAATAATCTAAAACTAAAGCTATAAAATACGGTCCTACTAAATCTAAACCAACAATCATAATCACAAGAATAAAAGAGATAATGACAGGTCTTAAAAATGGTTTCACATAATTTAACAAACGCTTAATAATTTCTGTGTCTTTCATGTCGCGGTTCACGACTTCATCAACATCATATTTAACTTTAGGCATTATTCTTCACCCTCCAATTCTGATTCTAATTGTTGTCGAAGAACAAGATCATGATAAAGTTTACATGATTTAATTAACTCTTCATGAGTACCTTTAGCGTACACTTCTCCATTTTCTAAATATACTATTTGATCCGCTTCTTTAATTGTAGAAACCCTATGAGCAATAATAATTGTTGTCTGTCCTTTTCTAAGCTTCCTTAAATTACCAATTACAGATTCTTCTGTTTTAGTATCAACTGCAGAAAAAGAATCATCCATAATTAAAATATTTGGTTTTTTTAATAAAGCTCGAGCAATAGAAATTCTTTGCTTTTGCCCGCCTGATAAAGTGACACCACGTTCGCCAACCATTGTATCGTATTGGCTAGGGAAATCGATGATATTTTCATGAACATCAGAATATTTAGCCATTTCAGTGACTAAATCAATGTCAACTTCATCGTCGGCGAAAGAAATATTATTCTTAATATAATCTGTAAATATAAAATTATCTTGAGGTACATAACCTATAGAGTCTCGTATTGTTTTAATCGGTAATTTCATAATATCATGATCATCTAATAATAATTCATTAGTTCTCAGATTATAAAGTCTCAACAATAAATCGACCATCGTTGTTTTTCCCGAACCTGTTCGACCAATAATTCCTACAGTTTGTCCTTTTTCAATGGTTAAATTAATATTCTTAAGAACTAATTCATCAGTTTCTGGGTAAGCAAATGAAAGATTATTAAAAGTTATCTTACCATTAATTTCCTTAACGTCTTCCAAGGCCTCTCTGTCATCTCTGATTTCAATGGGTTCATCCAAAAATTCAGAAATTCTATCTAAGGATGCCTTAGCTTGTGCCCTCATGTTAATTAATCGACCAATAGCCATCATTGGCCAAATTAGTGAACCAAAATATCCAATGTATGTTGATAGATTACCAACTGTAAACTCAGCGTTAGCACCAATTGTATTCATTACTAATAAGGCACCTAATCCAAGCATAATAACTCTAACAACGTTGATAAATAATTCAACGCTAACATGTAAAATAGTGCTTATTTTAATAAATGCTTCATTTTTGTCTTGATTATATTTATTCACTTTTGCAAAAGCTCTAATTTCTCTTACTTCATTAACAAAAGCTTTAATCACAGATATTCCATAAAAATTTTCTTGAGTAAAATCACTTAAATCTTCAAATGCTTTTTGTCTTTCTTTAAATTTTTGTCTTGTGATTTTAGAAACAAATGTCGCAAGAACAGCAATTAAAAATAATGGAATTGCTGCCATATAAGTGATAAATGGATCCAACTGATACATCTTATAAAAAGCAAGTGTTCCTAAAATCAATACATCAAATATCATCAACATCCCTGGTCCAAATGCCATACGTATAGCATTTAAATCATTGGTAAACAAGGCCATTAATCCACCTGTTTTTTTCTTACCATAATAACTTTGACTCAATTTTTCTGCATGAGCGAACATCTTATTTCTTAAATCATAATCTATTCTTCTTGATGTACCAAAGATAAAAATACGCCAAGCAAATCTTCCTACTACAATTAATAATGCAATCCATAATAAATCAATAATAACAGGAACCACATCCTCTAATACTGTAATATTAAGTGGTGCATTCGGTTCATTGTTTAATGCATCAATAATATTACCAATATATTCAGGAATCAATAATTGATAGTAGTCAACTACAATTAACGCCAATATACCTAAGAGAAAAAAGACTCCATATTTTAAATAAAATTTGTTTACGTGTTTTCCTAGTAGCATGATAAACCTCCAAAATTTGTCACAACTTAATATTGTACCTTAAAAAAATATAAAAATCAAAAAAAACTCTTATGAAAAACCATAAGAATTTATTTTAAAATATATAGTATTCCAATTGTACCTTTGCCACAATGGCTAGAAATAACACATCCAGCCTGTGTTTGGTATAGGTTTTTAACATTCACTTTATCTTCAATTTTTTTTCGTATATAATCCACTTCTGTTTCCGCTAATGAATGAGTAATCATCATAAAATCTTCATCTATTTTTTCTTTTTCGTTTAACATATCTTCTATCATGATATTAATCGCATTTTGTACTTTTCCTCGACCTTTTTTTCCAACACCCATTAATCCATCTCTAACTTTAATAATTGGCTTAAATCGCAACATAGTTCCCAAAAATGCACTTAGAGCATTTAATCGACCACCTTTGTATAAATAATCTAATGTGCGTATAACAAATTGACTTCTCACTTTAGGGACTATAAGTTCTAACTCTTCTTTAATTTCTTTAGCGGTCTTTCCTATTCTTATCATTTCCCCAGCTTTTAGTAATAACATTCCGCTACCAGAAGATAAATTTAAAGAATCAACCAAGTAAATATCATCACTTTCAAGCATGTCCTTGGCTATTTTAGCGCTATTAAAAGAAGCAGAAAATTTAGAGCCAATACCTGTATAAATGATATCATATCCTTGATTGAGATACTTTTCAAACACATCATGAAAAATCCCCGGTGCTGGAGCTGCTGTTTTAGGAAGTTCATTCATTTCTTTAACCAAATCATACATTTCAGGAACCAATATATTTACCCCATCTAAAAAAGATTGGTCTTTAAAATTAACATATAATGGAATGACTTCAATATCATATTTTTTAATTAATTCTTGACTCAAATCACAAGTACTATCTGTTACTAATTTTATTTTTCGCATAAATACCTACCTTATAAAAAGTATAACTAAAAATTGTTGATTTGTAAACTAAATATCTATTCTCTCAAAATTTTTATGATTATTATGTTGTTAATTCTTCGACCATGTTATAATGTGTTCGAGGTGATGAAATGTATACAATAGAGCGAAAAACTATAGTTGAAACTATTAAAGATATGTTTATAGATTCTGCTTATCATCTAGGAGAAGATTTTGTAAACAAATTAAAATCCTCCCAAGAAAAAGAATCAAATCAATTGGGTAAAAGCATATTATCTAAAATTATTGAAAATCAAGAAATAGCAAAAAACAATAACATTCCTTTATGTCAGGATACCGGTGTCGCTGTTGTAATGTTAGAGATTGGTAGAGAGTTAATCTTTGACTATGATTTAGAAGAGGCCATAAATGCTGGTGTGAGACGTGGCTATATGGATGGTTATTTAAGAAAATCTATGGTTAAACATCCCATTAATAGGATTAATACCTTAGACAATAGTCCCGCTGTTATACACTATGAATTTGTTGCTGGTCATCAGTTAACTATTCATGCCGCACCTAAAGGTGGCGGTAGTGAAAATATGTCAAGATTAAAGATGCTTACACCAGGTGAAGGCGAGCAAGGTATTATTGATTTTGTTATTGAAACTGTTAAACTTGCAGGCGGAAAAGCTTGTCCACCTTTAATCGTAGGAGTTGGAATAGGCGGAAACTTTGAAAAAGCAGCTTTGATTGCAAAAAAAGCGATTTTTAGAAAGATTAATGATCAAGCAGAAAATGAAGTTGATCAATTATTAGAAGAAAAGTTGTTGAAAGAAATAAATCATCTTAACGTAGGTCCAATGGGACTTGGCGGTGAAACAACTGCCTTAGCAGTTAAAGTCAATTCATATCCATGTCATATTGCATCACTACCTGTTGCAGTTAATCTTCAATGCCATAGCGCAAGAAAAAGCGAGGTGATTCTTGATGGAAAAAAAATTGAAAACTCCAATTGATGATCATACAAGAGAATCATTAATCGCCGGTGAAGAAGTCTTAATAAGTGGTTATATCTATACAGGAAGAGACGCCGCACACAAATTAATGGTTGAATCAATTATAAAAGGTGAAAAACTTCCTTTTAATGTAGACCAACAAGTAATTTATTATGTAGGACCAACACCAGCAAAACCCAATCAGGTTATAGGAGCATGTGGTCCAACATCTAGTTACCGAATGGATGCATTCAGCCCAACGCTTATGAAAAAAGGCTTAAAGGTAATGATTGGGAAAGGGCCTAGAAGTAAAGAGTTTATTGAACAATTAAAAAAACAAAAAGCAGTTTATCTTCTAGCAATTGGTGGATTAGGCGCAAAGCTTTCACAAACTGTTAAAGAAAATAAGGTCATCGCATACCCACATTTGCAAAGTGAAGCCGTAAGGCAACTTTATGTTGAAGATTTTCCTGCAATAGTTGCTATAGATTCAAAGGGTAATTCTGTATTCTAAAAAAAAAACACAATCGCATAGATTGTGTTTTTATAGGTTCTATAATTTTCTTAGGGGTGTTAATAAAAAGATGTTTATAAATTAAAAGTGCATGAATAGGAATCATCCTTTATAATTAAGTTACCTACAACCAATCGAAAGGGGTCCTATTCATGCATGAACATTATATCAGTAAATTATTTAATTTGAAAGATGAAGATATTATTATTAAAGATATTTCTATAGAAAGAGGGACTAAGTATATTAAATTAGAACTTCCTATTAGAGAACATGTCTGTCCTCACTGTGGTTGTTTAACCAAGAGGGTTCATGATTACAGGATAAGAAAGATAAAACATCAATTTGATTTAGGATATAAAGTGATACTTCTATATAGGCGGCGAAGATATTTATGTAAAGATTGTCATAAACGTTTTCCTGAAGAGAATCAATTTGTAAGAAAATATCATAAGATAAGTAATTATACGAAACAACTAATTATCAAAGAATATGGATTTAAACAATCAATCACAGATGTTGGTAGACATTTAAATATATCATTTCACACAGTTATGAGACACATTAAAACTCATATTAGACCTAGGAGGCAAGTTTTACCTGAAGTCTTGAGTATAGATGAGTTTAAAAATTTATCTCATGGCTATGGTAAATATGCTTTTCTTATGACTGATCCAGTCAATAAAAAACTGATTGACGTTTTCCCTAACAGAAGAAAACATAACCTAGAGTATTACTTCTCCCATATTGACAAAAAAGAGCGAGATAAGGTCAAATGCATCATATCAGACTTATGGGATCCTTATAGACAACTGGTTCACAAATACTTTCCTAAGGCCAAATTAATCGCTGATAAGTATCATTTTATTAGACAGATGTATTGGGCCGTTCAAGATGTTAGATTAAGGGTTATGAAGAAATATCGAAAAGGTACTTATGAATATCATTATTTAAAGAAATATTGGAAACATATATTGGCTTATACTTATAATCTTTCAACCAAGCATTTTAAAGATTATAAGCTTGGTTATCACATTACAGCGAGAGAGATTATTGATAAAGTAAGACACTTTGATCTAGATATGAAAAAGGCGATTGATTTAAAGGATTCCTTCTATGAAATGATGCATAGCACATCTTATTATGAAGCTAGAGATGTAATAAATCAATTTATAGATGACTTATATCAAACAAAGTTACCTGAATTCAAAACAGTCGCTAGGACTTATAAAAACTGGAAAGAAGAAATTATTAATTCATTTATTACCTATGACAAAAAACAATTAACCAATGGCTTTATTGAAGGTTTGAACAATAAAATCAAAGTGATTAAACGCATAGCCTTTGGCTATAGAAACTTTGATCACTTTAGATTAAGAATATTTGCATTAACTCATAATGATTGCCCTATTACTTCACTTTAAAACAAAAAGAAAAAGACGATACTTCAAACGAAATATCATCTTTAAATTCTTTTCTTAAACATCAAAGACCCCTATCCTTGACATTCAACCTTTTTATATTCTTAGTATGCTTTAGCATAATAAACCAGATGTTTTGCTTTTTTCTTACAAACAGGACATTCTTCGCCAATTGGAGTTTGGTCAAATGGCATGCATCGTGAAGTTGCTTTTGTATCTTCTTTTATTTTAGTTTCACATGCCTCATCTCCACACCACATCATTTTCACATATCCTGCATTTTCGTTCATAATCTTTTTAAACGTTTCATAGTCAGTAGCTTCTCTGGTGTTTTCCTCTATATTTTTCAAAGCTCTATCATACATTGCTTCATGTATATCTTTTAATAAAGACGGAATACTTTCAGTAATATCACTTAATTTAAAAGTAATTTTTTCTCTATTGTATCTTTTTACTATAACTGCTTGATTGTTTTCTAAATCTCTTGGCCCAACTTCAATTCTTAAAGGTGTTCCTCGCATTTCTGATTCTGAGAATTTCCATCCAGGTGACTTATCTGTATCATCTAATCTAACTCTTATATTTAATGCTTCTAATGATTTCTTTAATTCATTAGCCTTATCTAAGACCCCATCTACATGTTGCATAATAGGAATTATATCTACTTGGATTGGTGCTAAATACGGTGGTAATACCAAACCAGAATCGTCACCATGCACCATAATTACAGCACCTATAAGTCTTGTAGAAACACCCCATGACGTTTGATATACAGATTTTAAACTACCATCTTTATCTTGGAAATTAATATCAAACGCTTTAGCAAAACCTGTACCTAGATAGTGTGTCGTTCCACTTTGTAAAGCTTTATTATCATGCATCAGTGCTTCAATAGTATATGTATCAACAGCACCTGCAAATTTCTCTTTCTCTGTTTTAACTCCAGTAACAAAAGGAATCGCCAATAAGTTTTTACCTAAATCTTCATAGATGTCAAGCATATCCAATGCTTCTTTTCGAGCTTCTTCTTCAGTAGCGTGAGCTGTGTGGCCTTCTTGCCATAGGAACTCTGATCCTCTTAAAAATGGTCTAGTGGTTTTTTCCCATCTAACAACAGAACACCATTGATTATATTTTTTTGGTAAATCTCTATGTGATTCAATCACTTTTGCATAGTGATTACAAAACAATACTTCAGAAGTCGGTCTGATAATCAGTCTTTCTTGTAATTCTTCATTACCACCAACAGTAACAATAGCTGTTTCAGGTGCGAAACCTTCTACATGCTCAGCCTCTTTCAAAAATAATGATTCAGGAATCACTAAAGGCATATAAACATTCTCATGTCCTGTCTTTTTAAAAGAATTGTCTAAATAATTTTTCATATTTTCCCATAAAGCATATCCATATGGTCTATATATAATAAAACCCTTAGCTTCAGAATAGTCCATTAATTCAGCTTTTCGGCAAACATCTGTATACCATTGTGCAAAATCTTCATCTCTTGAAGTAATTGCTTTAACAAATTTTTTCTTTCCCATACTGCACCTCATTTTCAAATAATTATATCATAATTCATCTAAATTATGAAGATGATTAAACTGCTTTTTCTATAAATGCTTGAAAATCATTCTCATTTCCAAACTCAAATATATTTGATTTCTTTAAAGCTTGAATACAAGAGTCCGCAAGTAAACTTTTAATAGCTTCATCTATATCATCAACTCTTGTTTTTTCTTCTAATAAAGTGATCCACTTATCATATTTATGGATGGCTGGATCCTGTGAAATATCTTGGTAATTCATCATTATACTTTTAAACATTTCTACATCATCATTGATTTCTTTGGAAAAAGCAAATAATCCTAAAGCATCCAAAATTGATAATTTTTTATGTGTTAATTCATCTTGAACTTGATTATTGAAAATCATGTATATATTAAATTTAGAACCATCTAACTTAACCATAACATCAATATATTTATGATTAACATGTTTTTCATTTGTTGCTGGTTTTGATTCCTTATCAAGAAAGTTTACCCATTTATCATTTATATCATTCATTACATCCAGTAATTTATTTTCATTATTACCAATAATTCTAATAGCAGCTACAGGCCACTTTAAAATTTCAATCTTCATTCTACCCTTTTTATATTTTTCATTCACTTGCGCGGTTTCTATTGGAAATGAATATTTGCCCCCAAATAAATAATGTTGCTTTAATAGGGAATCTTTAGAGAAAACCATATGATTATCAGTTGCTATAAAATACTGTGGAAACTTATTAATAAAATCAATTAATTCATCAAAAGTTCTATGATTATTGTAAGGTTCAGATAAATCTTTTCTTGAAATCATCAATTGTTCTTCTAATATAGGATTGGGATGATATTGTAATGTCCAATCATTGTTTTCATTGTTAACAGAAATCGATACTTCTCTATGATTAGAAAGCGATGTAAAATCCTTTGGATTTTCATATGAATTAAAAACTAAATCAAACAGTCCATATTGACTTGAATATGACATTTTCTTGATTTCATCTATGGTTTTAGTGTTTATATATTTACTATCAATAGAAAAATCGTAGAAAAATCTACTTGCTTGTTGAGGAGATCTTTTATATTTTGATCTAAATAATCGATTTAATTCACTTGGACGCGGCATTAAGCAATCCAATATTTTAGAAGTAAATTTTTCCACATGATAAGGATCGTTTTCATCAATCATATGATGATTTGTTGCATACTCTATTAATAACATAATAATTTTATTAATTGATTCTGCTTGTGTTTCTTGAACTGATACACTTTGTAGTTTAAAAAGTGCTTTTAATCTACTTAATGTATATAGTTTATCATCTTTTTTTAGTAAATCTTTGGATATACCATATTCAATTAATTGATTAATGATATTATTAATCATAATCCACCACCTTATTTCCTAACATTCTAAAATCACTAAATATGCCCTTTGATGGATAATCCATAAAAGTTAAAGATTCCTTGGTAACTGGGTGAGTAAAACTTAAACGGTAACTATAGAGACCCATTTCATAGCCTCTAGTCTTAGGACCATATTTATTATCTCCATAGATAGGAAAACCTATATGTGAAAACTGCGCTCGTATTTGATGAAAGCGTCCAGTTTCTAAATGAATGTCGACTAATGATAGATTTTGATCTCTATCTTTTATAGACTCTAAGACTTGATATGCTAATTTAGCATACTGATCTTTATCGCTATCAGTAATAATAGCAAGTTTATTCTTCTTATCTTTTTTTATATGGTTTTCTAATACCACCATGCGTTGGTTAACTTTCATTTCTCCTAAAACAACTGCAAAATAATCCTTGCTTATAAGGTGGCTTTTCATCTGTTCATTTAATCTTTTAGCCGCTTTAGAAGTCTTAGCAAAAACCATGACTCCACCAACATTTAAATCTAATCGATGAACTAGACCTAGATATACATTCCCAGGTTTTTGATACTTTTCTTTAATGTATTTTTTTAAGATAGTTAACATATCATCAATATCTAAAGGACCAGCCTGAGATAAGATGCCTGGGGGTTTAACAACTACTATAATATGATTATCTTCAAATAATATTTTAACTTTCATCATCTATCCTTTTTATTATTTTATCATATACAATCATTCCTATTTATCTCTATTTATAAAAAAATTAAAGAAATCATTTATTTGCAAAATAAGAATAATGAGATTATTTCAAACTGAAATAATCTCACATTATTTTATGGCATTACTCTATTAGGGCCACGATACAAGAAAGTAACATCTCTAATGCTATCAACTTCAAAAAGTCTCATTAAAAACCTTGTTAATCCAAATCCATATCCTCCATGAGGTGGCATTCCAAATTTGAAGAAGTTTAAGTAGAAATCTATTGAATCTAAAGACATATCTTTTTCAAGTGCTTGCTTTTTCAAAACATCGATACGATGTTCTCTTTGAGCACCAGTTGTAATTTCGATACCTTTGTATAGTAAATCAAAACTTTTAGTTAAATTGGTTTTTTCATCAAGCATATGATAAAAAGGTCTTGCTTCAAAAGGGTAATCTGTAACAAAAACAAATTCAGAATTATATTTCTTCTTAGCATACAAACAAATCAACTCTTCTTCTCTTCGATCAAAATCATAAGATTTTTCTCCAAAATACTTGTAGTTTTCTTGTACAATTTGTTTTGCTTCTAAGAAAGGAATTCTAGGAAATCTATTTTCAGGAACCATTATTTCTTTTTTAAAGATAGTTTTAAAATTATCACCTATGGTTTCTTTTAAAGTTTTCATTACATGAACTAATTTTTCTTCTTCAAGATCCATTACTTCCTCGTGAGATTTAATCCAACTTATTTCGCAATCAACAGATGTAAATTCAGTTGCATGATATGCAGTATGTGAATTTTCAGCTCTAAAAACAGGTCCTATTTCGAAAACATTATTAAAACCTGCTCCCATTGCCATTTGTTTATAAAATTGCGGTGATTGAGCAAGGTAAACTTTTTTTCCAAAATACTCTAATTCAAATACTTCAGCACCTGTTTCAGAGGCAGTTCCCAATATTTTAGGCGAATGAATTTCAATAAAATCATTTTTAATCCAATATTCTCTCATCGCCATCTCGGCTAAAGTTTGACCCTTAAATATTAGATAATTTTTATCTAACCTTAAATCCAAAAATCTGTTATCTAATCTTAAATCTTGTTTGGATTTATTATTATAATCTAGTATATCAATTGGTAATTCTTCTTCACTTTTAGAAGTAATTTCAATATTTGAAGGAATAAACTCCATCCCTCTAAGTTTTACTTTTTCTTGTTCGAAAACAGTACCTTTTGCTAATATCGTACTTTCCTTTGTCATGCTTGAAACAATATCGTTAAGTATTTTATTATCTTCATTCTTTTCAATGGTCATTTGAATTTTACCAGTTGAGTCTCGCAAGACAACAAACTGCACATATTGAAGATCTCTTATCTTATCAACGAATCCTTGTATTTCAATTTCTTTACCAAAATATTCAGCTAAATCTTTAAATAATATTTTTGACATAATATCCCTCTAATCTATGATAGAATTTCTTAACAATTATAGCATGAAATAGTATATTCTTCAATTATTAATAATATTTAATATTCTTTTGCAAGAAATACGAGTTTAAATTAATTTTTGATAACTAAATTAACTTTTTAACGCAAAATTATCTTTATAACAAAAAAATATTATATAATATTTATTATAGGAGGTTTGTTATGGAAAAAAAATATCAGCATTTCATATCTATGCTGGATAAGGAAAACAAAGACGATGCAATTTTGTTTATACATGATTTGTTAGAAAAAGATATGTCTATTATCGATGTTTATGAAAACTTTATTATTCCTTCATTAGCTGATTACGAATGTAATAGTAGTAAAGAGGAAATATGTATATGGAAAGAACATACTAGAACATCTATTATTAGAACAATTTTAGAAAGCACCTATCCCTATCTCATTAAAGCAAGAAAACAAGATAGTATTAATAAACTAATCGTTTTAGCTTGCCCACAAGAAGAGTACCATGAAATCGGGGCAATAGTTTCAGCTAATTATTTTTACCTAATGGGATATAAAGTGAAATATATTGGAGCAAATACTCCAAATTTTGAAATTAAGTCCGCTCTAAAAATATTGCAACCTGATTATTTAGCTCTCAGTATCACTAACTATTATAATTTAATACAAACAAAAAAACTATTAGAAGAAATAGTTGCTGAAAATGACAATGTAAAAATCATTTTGGGTGGACAAGCTATAAAAAAACATCGAGATGACATTGATATAACTTATCATTACATTTTAAATTCTCTAGATGACATTAAAAGATTTAGAGGTGAAGACAAATGAAACTAGCTTTTAATATAGCTAAAAGATTTTTGCTTTCCGCAAAAAAGCAAACTATTGTTATCATTCTTGGTATAGCAGTGGGAGTTTCGGTTCAAGTTTTTATTGGTGCGTTAATCAATGGTCTACAAGATAACTTAGTAGAAACAGCTATAGGTTCTCAACCACAAATAACATTATCAAATCCTTCAGATGAAAGTTATATTGATGACTATCAGAATTTATTGGAACCACTTGATCAAAATAGTGAGTTAACTCATGTTAGCCCTTCGATTAATTCTTCTGGCAGAATAAATTTCGATAGTAAAAATGAGAACATTATTTTTAAAGGCGTTGATTTTAACCGTGCAGAGGGCATCTATAATTTTAAAGAAAAATTAACTTTAGCAAACAGTCAAATCCCAACAGAATTAAATGAAGTTGCAATTGGTATTGGTTTAAAAGAATTATTAAATGTCAATATAGGTGACACAGTGAGTTTTATAGATAATACCAACCCAACAAACACATTTAATCTTAAAATTGTAGGATTTATCGATTTTAACGTTTTAAACCTTAATAACTCTTGGGTTGTATCTACCTTGGAAACATCTCAAAATATTCTTACACTTGGTCAAAATCAAACTCAAACCATTGAGATTCAACTAAATGATCCATTTAAGGCTGAAACAATTAGTTCTAATATCTTAAATGAAATTAATGATTCAGACATTCAATCAATAACTTGGATTGAAAGAAATCAAGATTTACTCTCTGGCTTACAGGGTCAAAGCATATCTTCTCTTATGATTCAAATATTTGTTATTATATCTGTAGTTCTTGGAATATCATCGGTATTAGCAATTACGGTTTTACAAAAGTCTAAGCAACTAGGCATATTAAAAGCAATGGGTATTAAAGATAAAGATGCAAGTAAAATATTCTTATTCGAAGGATTATTACTCGGTGTATTTGGAGCTATTGTAGGAATAGGATTGGGTATTGGGTTATTATATGCCTTTGATGCTTTCGCTGATACTGGTATCCCAATTACTTTTGATATAGGATTTTTAGCTTTATCAGCCGGTATAGCAATTACTGCATCAACAATTGCTGCCTTATCTCCAGCAATTAAATCTTCCAAATTAAGCGTTATCGAGGTGATTAGAAATGGATAAAATTTTAGAATTAAAAGAACTTGTTAAAATATATGGTGTAAACACAAAAAATCCATATAAAGCGTTACATGAAATTGATCTATCTATTGATAAACATTCTTTTAATGCAATTATTGGTCAATCAGGATCAGGTAAATCTACAATGCTTAATATTATCGGAACTTTAGATAAAGCAACAAAAGGACAAGTACTATTTAACGGTGAAGACTTATCCAAATATAATAAAGATCAACTTGCAGATTTTAGAAATAAAAAAATCGGATTTATATTTCAATTTCATTATTTACTTCCTGAGTTTACAGCCTTAGAAAACGTATTAATGCCCTTTAACATTTCTAAGAAACCTATTACAAAAGACATAGAGGAAAGAGCAAATATGCTATTAGAGACTGTAGGTTTAGAAAAATATAAAAATACAATCTCAACAAACTTATCTGGTGGACAACAACAAAGAGTCGCCATTGCAAGAAGTTTAATTAACCAACCTGATTTAGTCTTGGCTGATGAACCTACTGGAAATTTAGATAGTGATTCAACAGAAAATGTTTATCAGTTACTAAGAAAAATCAATAAAGAATTAAAAACAACTTTTATCATTATCACACATGATAGAAAGATTGCTGAAAAAACCGATCGCATTATCGAACTTAAAGATGGAAAAATTTATGCTGATATAAAAAAATAAAAAAAACTTGGTTAAATTAAATTTAGCCAAGTTTTTTTATACATATATTTTTTTAGTTTTTGTTATTAATGACAATTTGTGGAAATGGAATTTCTATTCCTGCATTGTCTAAAATTTTCTTAATTTCTTTTCGTAGAACTCTTTCTACCCCATAATGTTGTTCAGATTTTGTTCTTGCAACAACTCTCATATTAACAGAACTATCGGCTAAAGCTATAACCCCAACACACACTGGATCATCAACTAATTCAGGCATAAGTTCACGAGTCTTCGGCAATTCATTTTTTAATACTTCTAATGCTTGATCAACGTCAGCTTCGTACGCTATCCCAAATTCAACAATTGCTAGTGACTCGGTCACAGAGAAATTTATAGCATTTTGTACACTCGAATTATTAAAAATTTTAACATCTTGTTTCCAATTTCTAACTCTTGTTGTTTTTAATCCAATGTCAATGACTTCACCTTTGAAACCACTGATTTCAACCATATCACCAACATCAAAATGTTTTTCAAAAACAATAAAGAAGCCCGCAATAATATCTTTAATTAAATCTTGGGCACCTAACCCAACAACAAGTCCTAATATCCCTAAACCTGCAAGTGCTGGTAAGACATTAATGCCCCATACAGCTAATATAAGTAATAAGCCTATAATAAACACAACATAGTTAACAATACTTGATGTTATTTTTATAATGGTGTGCTTTCTTCTATCATTTGCAGTTCTCATATATTTTTGACTTCGTCTAACTAAAATTTTAAATAACTTTATAACAAAGCCTGAAATCACAAAAATTAATACTGTAGAAATGATAGCGCCAATTTTCTCTAAAAGCCCTGCACCTATGGTATCCCATAAATCATTTAAGTAATTTTGTAATTCAACACCCCATATATATAAAGCAAATAATAATGAAGCCATAATAATGATAAACAAGAATAAGTACAAGATAAATATTAATACCTTTTTTAACTTCTCTTCTCGTCTATTAATAATTGTGTTAATAAGTAAATAAGAACCAACAATTAAAATAACTAAAGCAATCGTAATAACAATGTTAATTGGTAATGAAAATATCATTTTCTTCCTCCTATCATAAAAAATATATATTTTATTATACAAATTTATTATAACAAATAAACAAATAAAATAAAAGCATATCACTCCTTTTGCTTGATTTCTAGCAAATCAATACAATAATTGTCTAGTCCAATATTTTTTACTAAATAAAAGAAAAATAAAAAGATCTAATACAAAATGTATGAGATCTATGTTTAACTTATGGAGCAGTCAAGGGAAATCGGACCCTCGACCCATGGCTTA
The DNA here is from genome assembly GCA_018622675.1 of Mycoplasmatota bacterium. Taxonomy (GTDB): domain Bacteria; phylum Bacillota_I; class Bacilli_A; order Izemoplasmatales; family Hujiaoplasmataceae; genus Hujiaoplasma. The sequence goes on along the minus strand of CP076020.1, from coordinate 515,857 downwards.
AAAGCTTTCTTTCTCAATAATTTCTAATCCTAATCCTTCTTTATCAGAAGGTTCTTCAAAGTATTTGATTATCCTATAGAAAATTTCTTCATTATCGAACTTATGTCTAGCAGGTTCTTCTTGCCTTCTCTTTAGGATCTGCTTAATACAAACTTCATCAGCAACTTTTAAATAGATTAGTTTGCCTTCTACCTGACATGCTTCTATCAGTGTTTTAAACCATTCTCGTTGTTTAATTGTATTTCCAGGAAAATCCATGATAATACTTAGATTATTTTCAGTTAATTTTTTTGCTAATTTCATAATGTAGGGCTTAATCCTTTTTGAGTATAATATATAGTCTTCTATATTATTAATTTCATTTGGATAAAAAGAAGATAAAATCTCATCTTCGGATAGATAAATCGTATGTGGTTCAATGGCTATTTTTTTTTGAATATGTTGCCTTTCCCGCACCCATTTTACCAGAAAAGAAGACTATATTACCTTTACACATAAAATCAACTCCTTTTTAATCATTATATTACAAAGCTAAGTGCTCTAGGAACTTATAAAAGTTTACCCTTAATCGGCTATTTTGTAAATTCATTATAAATCGAATATTTTAGTATGTTATTATGTAGAAATTCTATTGAAATGTCTAAACCTTAGTGAAATCGGAACACTTTATAGATAACATTAGTTAGAGAAATACTGAAACGATCCTATGTATTAAAAAAAGCCTGATACAATTGTATCAAGCTTTTGTTTGTCAAATGGAGCAGGTGAAGGGAATCGAACCCTCATAGTCAGCTTGGAAGGCTGAGGTTCTACCATTGAACTACACCTGCGTAAGACGTAAAAATATGATAACATATTTTTGTCTGTTTTGTCAATATATATCTTTTAGTTTTTTTCAATTACTCTCAATTTTGCACTATGAGCCCTGTTATTATTCTCTAACTCTAATTGATTAGCAGTAATAACTTTACGATTTATCAATTTAATTTTAGGCTTTTCAGTAGGTATAATAGCCAGACCTTTTGGTATATCAATTGTCGATAGTTTTCTGAATAAATTTTTGCAAATTCTATCTTCTAAAGAATGAAAAGTAATAACAGCTAACCTTCCACCTGGTTTCAGTATATCAATTGCATTTGTTAATGATTCTTCAAGAATATGCAACTCATTGTTAACAGCGATTCTTAAAGCTTGAAAAACTTTTTTTGCAGGATGGCCTTTTTTATGTAAAACTTTTTGAGGCAACGCTTCTTTAATCACATCTACCAAATCAAAAGTTGTGTGAATTGGCTTTTCTTCTCTTTTTAAAACAATATTTTTCGCAATAATTCTAGCGAATTTTTCCTCGCCATATTCAAAAAATATTTGAACTAATTGATCAAAACTATAATGATTAACAATGAATTCGGCAGTCAAATCTTGAGATTGATCCATTCTCATATCTAATTTATGATTAAATCTATATGAAAACCCGCGTTCAGGTAAATCAAATTGAAATGAAGATACACCCAAATCGAATACTATACCATCAACTTCATCAATATCAATATCAGCTAATCGGTATTTTGCATTAATAAAGTTGTCATTGATTGCGAAAAAATTAGAATAACTTGATAATCTAGCAGTTGCTTGTTGAATAGCATATTCATCTTGATCAAAGCCTATGAGTTCTCCATCAGATAGCTTTTCTAGAATAGCTTCAGAATGTCCACCACCGCCCAAGGTCATATCAACATAAACACCAGACGGATTTATATTTAATTTTTCAATAGTTTCCTTTAATAAAACAGGTACATGTTTATCCATATTATCACCTTTAATATTATACCATAATTTAGGCAAAAGAAAAACGTTGAATCATCAACGTCTCTTTCTTTTATTCAGCTTCTACTTCTTCAACTGGTTGAGAAATTACTTCTTTACCTTTGTAATGTCCACATGCTTTACAAACTTGGTGAGATAATGTTACTTCTCCACAATTTGGGCAAACTGTCATTGCAGGTGCATGTAATTTGAAATGAGTTCTTCTTTTTCTTTTTCTTTGTTTACTCACTTTTCTTTTTGGAACAGCCATTAGTATACCTCCTTATTTTTTCAACTTAGCAAAAGGACTGTCTTCTACAATCTCTTCTTCATTAAGCTCTTCAATTTCTTCTTCGTAATTTTCGTAAGCATTTTCACTTACAACCCTCATCGGTTTTTCAGTAATAATTTCTGAAAAAATATAGGGTTTTAGGTCAATCGTGATGCCATCAATAAGATGAATATCATCATCTTCTTTTGTTTCAGAAAAATATAATTCAGAATGAAAATCTAATGGTACTATCACTTCTTCAAGTGATATTGAACAAAGCATCTTAAGTGTCGTTTTAATATGTAAATAAAATGCAAAAACCTCTTCATCCTTAATATAATCAAAATATCCCGAAACTGAGGTTGGCAAAATATCAGCCAAATCATTAAAGTCTTCAGATAAATAAGGTCTTAAATCAAATGTTTCATAAACCTCATTATCACTGTGGACTTTTTTCATTAATTCATGAATTGTCCATTTCAATTTAATCACCTCATCACAGCATTACAATTATACTTTTTTTATGCTTTATTGTCAAGAAAAACATCTATTTTAAGTCCATAAAAATCAAAAAAATAATAATCATTCTATTTCAATTATTGACATATATGCGTTATAATAGATTTGCAAATATTTGGAAAGAAGGTAAATAATGAAAGCAGAAAATATTAAAGAAAAATTATCAAATGTTATGGATCCGAGTTGTAACCAAACTTTAGGAGAAACTGATTCTATTAAACATGTGGGTATAGATGATAATAATGCTGTTGTACTCATCATTGAAGTTGCCGAAAAAGACAATGAAACCACAAAAAAGATCCAAAGAGAAATTGCAAAAATTTTAAAAATTGATTTAGGTTTTAGTGGCGTTAAAATTGAATTTCAAAAAAGAAAATCAAGAAACAAAGATGCCAAAACAATTCTTGTCGCTTCAGGTAAAGGTGGGGTTGGAAAGTCTACAGTAACAGCTAACTTAGCTTACGCGTTAAAACGCATGGGTAAAAAAGTTGCGATTATTGATGCGGATATATATGGTGCAAACATGCCTAAAATTTTAGGTGGTGTAGGACATCAATTAATGGGCGATGCCAATAATAAGGTATTTCCGTTTGAAAAAGATGATATCCAAATGGTGTCTACAGAATATCTTGTAGAAAAAAATCGTGCGCTTATGCTAAGAGGACCAATGCTTGGAAAAATTCTAAAAATATTTTTTGAAGATACATTATGGAATGAAGATATTGATTATTTCTTAGTTGATTTGCCTCCTGGTACTGGAGATGTAATGATGGATTTGAAAAACTTTTCCGAAGATTCAAAAATGGTTTTAGTCACCACACCTCAAGAGAGTGCTGCTCATATTGCAATCAAAGCTGGTTATGCTGCTAAAGACTTGTCTATTGATCTACTAGGTGTTGTAGAAAATATGTCATACTATGAAGTAGACGGTGTAGATCACTACATCTTTGGTCAAGGTGGAGGTCAAAAGGTTGCTGATGAACTAATGGTTGAACTTCTTGAAAAACTTCCAATTGTACCTACAGAAAATCCAATTTACAAAGAATCTGATGTCGCTGGTATGATTTATCTTAACTTGGCTAGAAAGTTAATGAAATTATTTTAAAAAAAGGCTAAAATTAGCCTTTTTCTTTATGTTTGTATCATTTTAATGTCTTTTAATAATCGTTCTCTATAATTTAAAGCATCTTTATATCTATTTCTAAATTTTAAAGTTTCTACAATTTTATTTGTAATTCTATTCATCAAGAAAATATTTTCTTTTTCTTTAGCGTTTTTAAAACAAGGGTTAATTAAATATTCTTTATAAAATGAAAAATTATTCTTCTTTTCTAAATTGAGTAAGTTATTATAATCAACTTTTGAGCCAACCTTGTAATGAAGATTTGATATCTTTTTTTGATACTCTTTTACAAGATCATTGTCTTGTTTATTTAATGCCTCTTTCGCACACAGATATAAGCATATCATATAATACTCATTTTCTTTACTTTTAAACAAGTCAATATAATCTTTTGGGGACGAAGTATTAATTGCCCTTATTAGCAAGAATTCATCTACTAAATCAATATCTACATCTTTAATTAAATCTTCAATATCATATAAATCATTACTGATATTGTTATATTCATTGAATAGAGCTTTCCAAACCATAACCTCTTTAGTGCGATTGTAATTATATGATTCACCTAGTTTAATAATTAATTCATTATATTTTGCTTGTGTTATCATTTGAAGATGTGATTTCCCGTATACAATAAATTTTGTATAAAGTATTAAGTTATATAGATTCATAAATTCAAAATCAACTACATTAGCAGCTTCAATTAAATATTTAGCTAGTTTTATATTATTTAGTTTTACATTTAAAAATGAAGAAAACACTAAATATAATGTAAAAGCCAATTCATCCATCGAATTTAAATAATCCAATAATTGATCGCTTATCTTTTTTGCTTTTTTATAGTTCTTGTCTAATACAAGATATCCTAATTTCACAATTTCTGTAACTACATGAAATTGATAGTCTTCAACCTTATCAGCTAGTTTCTTATATTCGGTAAGATCCTCATAATAAAATAAATTAATAATCTTCTCTAAATAGTAAACAAGAGTCTCAGGTTTTGCAAATTCTGTTCTTCTAATGTTTAACTTTTCCATGATTTGGAATAACTGTTCTTCCCCTATAAGCACTTGATTATTTTCAGCTTTAGAAATATAGGTATTAGAGCATATAGCTTTAGCTACAAATTCTTGAGTTAATTTTAATTCTAATCTTCTTTTCTTAATCATTTGCCCATAAGCTTTGTAATAAAATTCATACATTTTTTCTTTTCTTTTTTTTAAGTTCATTAAAATTTGACGTTTCATGTAAATCTCCTTTTTGTATTTTCATAAAAATTATTATATATCAAAAATGAACAAAAAAGCAACAAGATTTTTTGAAAGAAGACAAACTTTTTTAAACTAAACCGGCATAAAGTCCTAAATATAGCATAAAAAAACCAGTAATTAAATTACTGGCATTTTACAAATATTTAATAGTGGACACTCTTTACATTTAGGATTTCTAGCTTTACAAAAATATCTTCCAAAGAAAATAAACTTGTGGTGAAGACTTATCCACTGACTTTTATCATAGATTTTCATTAATTTTTTCTCAACTTGAAGAGGAGAATCTCCTTTTTTTGCTAGGCCTAATCTGATCGAAACTCTAGAAACATGTGTATCAACTGCTATTCTAGGAATCTTATGATACTCAGCTAAAAACACATTGGCAGTTTTCCTTCCTACACCGGGTAAATCTTCTAGATTTTTTTGTGTATCTGGAACATCACCATCATATTTATCAATGATTATAGTTGCTAGTTTTTTTAGATTTTTAGCTTTGTTTCTATATAGTCCAATTGTTTTTATATATGATTCCAATAAAGGCAAACTAGCATGAGAATAATCTTCAAGAGTTCTAAAATCACTAAATAGTTTTTCAGTTATTTTGTTAACTGCCTTATCAGTTGTTTGTGCACTTAACATAATAGCAATAAGCAACTCATGTTTTTGTTGGAAATTTAATTCAATTGTAGCATCTGGAAACATTTTAGTAATTTCACTTAATATAATCTTAGCCTCTTCTTTTTTGGTCATGATTCTAGAAATTCCTTCAATATATCAGATTTTTTCCGCGTTGATTTAGTTACTTTATTTTCTACATTTTTAGATTTCTTAAGTAATATTCCATCAATGTAACTAATAGATGTTTTACCTGATTTCACAGCCTCAATAATCGCTTCTTTTATAGCTAATTTACTATATTTATAATCCTTAATCCATTTAATTATCACTTCAACTTCGAGAGGTTTTAACTGTCTCTGAAGTTGGGTTTCCAGAATTTCAGCAATTTCATTTTCAGTTGTTTCAGGTTCTTTTTTTGTTGCAACAATATCTTTTTCGATTTGAGATTTATAATATTCTACAATCTTCACAATTGTTTGATCCAAAGAAAAACTTTCAGTCATTTTACCATTTTTATTCTCTTTCAATTCAAAAGAAAGATAATCTCTTTGCATCATACTATCTAAAAGTTCTGTTGCTTCATTTTCAGATACTGATAAATTCTTAGTTAAATCTTTAGGATTAATTTGAGTTTCTCCATTTATTTTAATAGAATATAACTCCATAAGAAAAAAAGCTTCAATCTCTTTAAGACCTATCTGTCGATACGTTTTTTTTAATAATTTATCAAAATCTAGTAGTTTTTCTTCAATTAATTTTTTTATTAATAATAACTCCATATTTATTCCTTCTCATTATCAGCAAGTTTTTTTAAAGCAGAAAAAGCTGCTTTTTGCTCTGCTTCCTTTTTTGTTTTGCCTTTTCCTTGTCCCATCATAATTGTATCATCCATGTAGACCCGAGAAACAAATTCCCTATCATGTGCAGGGCCTCTCTCAGATATAATTTCATAGCGTAAAGTTCTTTTATCAGATTGGACCAATTCTTGTAATTTGCTTTTAAAATCATCATCCTCTTTATCTAAGTCAGCTTTTACATGAGGAAAAACAACTTTCTTTAATACTTTATAGGTTTCCTCTAAGTTCTTATCAATATATATGGCCCCTATGAAGGCTTCAAATGCATCAGCTAATATACCCGGCTTAGATCTTCCCAATGATAGTTCTTCACCTTTACCTAGTAGTAGATAATCTCCTAGATTAAAACTTTTTGCATAACCAACTAAAGCATCTTCACATACCTCTTGTGCTCTTTTTTTTGTTAGTACACCTTCTGCTTCAGGTATGTGGTCGTATAAGTACCTTCCAACAACCAAATCCAAAACTGCATCTCCAATAAACTCTAATCTTTCATTACTTAATGTATTATTTTCATTAGCAAATGAAGAGTGTGTCATTGCTCTTACCAATAAGCTTTTATTGTTAAAGGAAAGATTAAATAACTTCTCTAAATAGCTTAAATCTTTACTCAATCTCACCACCACTTTCATTCTGTATATAATTTTCTACTGTTTCGAACACCTGATTTCTTACAATATTAGCTGCTTGTCTAATACCATTATAGAATCCATATGCTTTTGAAGCACCTTGTGCTTTAATAACAGGTTTTTTTAATCCGTAAATAACTGCTCCACCAATTTCTTCTGCTGATAATTGTTTTTTAAAATTTTTTAAATTTTTTCTTGCTAATAAACCAGCAATTTTCCCAAAAAATGAACTCATTAGGTTCTCTTTTAGTAATTTTCCCATTGACTTAGCTGTTCCCTCAATTGTTTTCATAACAATATTAGCTGTAAAACCATCGCTAATTAAAATATCACAATCTGGCTCAAGTATTGTTTTTGGTTCTATATTGCCGGAAAACTCAAATAAATCAGTTTCTGTAAACAAGTCAAATACTTCTTTATCTAGGTCACGGCCTTTTCCTTTTTCTGTCCCTATATTGATTAATCCAACGCGAGGATTATCTATACCTAATATTTTTTCAGCGTATATTTTTGCAAAATAAGCTTGCTGAAGCATATGCTCTGGTCTTATTTGTAAATTAGCACCTGTATCTAATAAAATCGCTTTTTTATGCGTCACTGTAGGTATAACAGGAGCTATAGCTGTTCTTTTGAACCCTTCCATTCTCCTGATGATTAAATGTGCTCCAGCAATAAGTGCTTGAGTAGCACCACTTGATACAATAGCATCATTTTCTCCCAACGAAACACTATTCAAAGCCATTACCATAGAAGCATCTTTATGTCTTCGAATTGCTCCAATCGGATTTTTTTCATCCATAGGAATGACATAGTCTGATTGTACTATTGAAATTCTTTCATCATTGGTTAAATGTTTTCTTATAGTATCTTCATCTCCATAAAGGATTATTTCTATATCATCTATCTCTTTTATAGCTTTCATTGCACCTAAAACTTGTTCTTTCGGGGCATAATCTCCACCCATTGCATCCACTGCAATTCTAATCATTTTAACTCACCTCTCCCTTTAAAAGTATACCATATTTTAATCTAAATGATAAGATTCTAACGACTTTAACACCTTGTTTTTTAATTGCATTGTTAAATCATCACTTGAATCCAAGATTCCATATGCATCTTTTAAAGCATCATTTAAAATATTCTGATCATTGATAATATTTGCAAAATTCAAGTTAGGAATCCCCGCTTGGTTTTTACCAAAGATTTCGCCAGGGCCTCTTAACCTTAAATCTTCCTCACTAATTTTAAAGCCATCGTCCGTTTTTTCTAATATTTTTAATCGATCAATATCTTCAACATCTTCATCCACAATCAAGTAACAATAAGATTGTAAATCGCTTCTTCCAATTCTTCCTCTTAGCTGGTGTAATTGAGCTAAACCAAAAGCATTTGCATTCATGATAAGCATCGTAGTGGCATTATCTATATGAATGCCAACTTCAATAACTGTGGTTGATATTAATATATTAATTTTATTATTTTTGAATTGATTTAGAGTATCCAATTTGTCTTTATCACGCATTTTACCATGTAAGACATCTATTTTATAATCTGGAAATCTTTTATCTAACATTTCTTTTGTCTGTTCTACAGAGTAATATCTTAAGTTTTCACTCTCTTCAATCAATGGGCATATCACGTAAATTTGATGATTTTTTTTTAGTTCATCCTCTATTGAAACATAAACTTTATTGATGTCTTGAAATTCGTATAAATTTGTTAATATTTGCTTTCTACCTATTGGCTTTTCTGTAATTTGAGAAACATCTGAACTTTCAAAAATAGAAATGGCCAATGACCTAGGAATTGGAGTAGCACTCATTAAAAGTATGTCTGGATAATAACCTTTCTGCCTTAATACTTTTCTTTGGTTGACACCAAAGCGATGCTGTTCATCAATAATAACTAAGCCCAAGTTAAAAAAGTGAATATCTTCTTGTATAAGAGAATGGGTGCCAATAATAATATTTGCTTGGCCCTTAGAGATTGACTCTTTGATTTGTTTTTTCTCACTAGAAGGGGTTTCACTTGTTAATAATACAATAGAAACTCCTAAGCTAGCTAAATACTTATTAAATTCTTTATAATGTTGATGACTAAGAACAAGTGTTGGTGCCATAAGGGCAACTTGATAATTTGATGTCATTGATGCTAAAGCTGTCAATATACTTACAATTGTTTTTCCTGATCCCACATCTCCTTGCAATAATCTATTCATTTGCTTATCAGACTTCAAATCTTTAAAAATCTCATTTGTAGCCTGTTTTTGTGAATTGGTTAGTTCGAACCCAATCTCCTTTATAAAGTTTCTTACAATGTCAATTTGGTATGATTTCTTTGAAACTTTCACGCTATCTCTATGTTTTTTAATCATAACAATTCTCAAAGCAAACAATAATAATTCTTGATACTTAAGTCTTTTCAAAGCTAATGCCATATCTCGATGAGATTGAGGTTGATGAATTTTTTTTATAACTTCATGAATATTAAGCAGTTTTCTTTTTGTAATTATATTTTTAGGTAGCGTTTCTTCTATGTGATAATCACTATTTAGTACATTATCAATTATCTTTCTTATACGACCTTCTTTTATTGCCTCTAGTTGATAATATGGAATAATACCTTCTGTATAATTTTTTTCTAAAACTATTTCGCTAGCTGTAAAGGTTTTAAAGTTATTTTTAAATTTTCCAGTAGCTACTATTTTAGAATCCTTATATAATATTTTCGAAAGAAAATGGCGATTAAAAATATCAATTTGAACCACATGTTCATTTACATGAGCCTTGATACTTAGTTTTGAAAGGTTCTTTTTAAAGAAAAAAACCTTGGCTTTATCGAGCACTGTCATTTTTAAAGAAACAGCTTCCCCTATTTTAACCTGATTAATATCAGCTAATTCTTGAACAACATATTTTTTGGGATAACATAACAATAAATCTTCAATCGTGTTGATTGAAGCTTTTTCAAGTTTTGATAAAGTTGTTTTCCCGATACCCTTAATACTCATTAATTGATTCATCTTATATATCCTTTGATTAAAAAAACATGATGTTTATTTAATTATTATATCACGTAAGATATAAAAATTAATCTTATATTTAGTATTTATTTTCTTTTAAAAAAAGAGAGGCTAATTAGCCTCTCGTTGAATTATTCGACCGAAATGATGTAAGAGTAAACTTCTTGACCTCCATTGATTAGATCAACTTCTAAATCATAACTATCTTCTATAAAAGCTACAATTTCATCTACTTCACTCTCATCAATTTGTTTACCATACATAATCGTAATTATTTCAGACCTTTCTTCTACCATCTCATCAATCAAGGATTTAGTGGTTTCTATCCTAGTTGGTAAACTAAACTTAATTTTTCCATCAAGAATACCCATAAAATCATCTTTTTTGATTTCAATACCATTATTTTTACTATCACGGATTGCGTAAGTAATTTCTCCAGTTTTAACTTTACTGAGGTAATTAGTCATTTCTTCAATATTAGTATCAATATCTTCTGTAGCATCAAACATCGTTAATGCTGAATAGCCTTGAGCAACAGTTGTCGCCTTCAAAACATGTACAGATTTATCCTCAATCATATCTCTTGCAGCTTCTGCTGAAAGTAACACATTTTTATTATTAGGAATAATGATAATATGATCGGCATTTATTTTATTTGTTGCCTGAATAAATTCTTCTACTGATGGATTCATTGTTTGTCCACCATCAATAATATAGTCACATCCCATTTCGATAAACGTCTCTTTTAAACCATCACCATTAACAACTGCAACAATTGCATATTTTTTCTTAAGTGCTGGCGCTATCGATTGAGAATGATCATGGCCACAACCACAATCATCTTGATGATCTGCATCTTGATGAATTAAAACTTCTGTATGTTGTAATGTCATGTTTTCGATTTTGATATTAATAAAAAATCCATAATATTGTGCTAAGTTCATAGCGTCCCCTGGCGTTTTAGTGTGTATATGGACCTTAAGAATATTATCGTCTTGAACAACAACTAAAGAATCCCCTAAAGGACTAATCATTTCAATAAACTTAGTTTGTGAAAATTCACTCATCTTATCAATTTGCATAATAAATTCTGTACAATAGCCAAAATGTTCTCCAGATTCTATTTCAGCCATAGCCATTTTACTAGATCCTACTTTATAATCTTCATCAACTTGAGCGTCATCAGGATACATATTACCAAGTAAAGCTTCTTGCATACCTTCTACTATTTCTATAAATCCTGCTCCACCTGAATCAATAACCCCAACTTCTTTTAAGACTGGTAATAATTCTGGTGTTCTTTCAAGTGATGCTCTTAATTCCTTTAAATAAATGACAAACAACTCTTCAAAATCTTCTATGTCTTTTTCAGCTGAAACAACTCTATCAGCTGCTTCTCTAGCAACAGTTAAAATTGTTCCTTCTACAGGATGAATAACAGAAGCATAAGCTTGTTCAACACCTTTTCTTAGTGCATGGCCAAAATCTTTGATCCCAGCTTCTTCCAAACCTTCAAGACCTTTAGAAATACCACTAAATAACTGTGATAAGATAACACCAGAGTTACCTCTAGCGCCCATCAACATACCACGCGATAAAACTTTAGCAATTTTTCCAATTTCAGTTTCTTCAGTTTCTCTAACAGCATTTGCACCAGCTGTCATTGTAGCAGACATATTTGATCCAGTATCACCATCAGGAACTGGAAAAACATTCAAATCATTTATTCTATTCATGTTTATTTTTAATTTAATACTACCGTTAATAATTAATTTTTTAAATTCATTACCTTTTAATGTTAATGTAGACATTTTTAAAACCCCTCATATAATTATTTTTGCTAGTTCGTGGTCGACATCTCTATAAAAAACATAAGCATTATACCATATGAAATATTAAAAAGCAATATATTTGGTTTTGATGAATATTTATCAAATATATGAATATAATACTTGATTTATTTATAATATGTGATAAAATATAAATGCTGAAATTTATCAGAAACGGAGTGATATTATGCCAAGAGTATGTAGTGTATCAGGCAAAAAAACTATGTCTGGAAACAATCGTTCGCATTCAATGCAAGCAACAAAAAGACAATGGAAAGCGAATTTACAAAAAGTAAAAGTTATCGATGAAAATGGTCAAGTAAAACGCGTTTACGTTTCTGCTAGAGCATTAAAAAGTGGTAAAATCCAAAGAGCATAACTAAAACTGATAAATAAGATGCGAAAGCATCTTTTTTATTTTGCTTTTTTTCATATCATCTATGAAAATTTAAAAATAGAGTTATAATATATATAGAAGCCTTATCTATATGATAGATATTTTAAAAAATCAAATACGCTATGATAAGGAAACTTCATTTGAATCTATATTAAAGGCTTAACTTTTTATATAAAATCTGTTTTAAACAGACTACAACACATATATTGTATAAGAATCAGGTGATATTTAAATTTAATTATGATGTTTAGAACCTAAATTCTAAACAAATAATAATATTTATTGGTTAAACTTGTAAAAGTTTTTCTAGAAATGGAGTGTGTCAAATGAAAATGATTCAAACAGGTTCAGCACCAAAAGCGATAGGTCCATATAGCCAAGGCGTTATGGCTGGTGATACTTTATATGTATCTGGACAAATACCCTTTAATCCAGTAACAATGAAAATTGCTGGTGATGATATCAAATCTCAAACAAAACAAAGTCTACTTAATATTTTGGGCATCGTTGAAGAAGCTGGTTTAAAAAAAGAAAATATTGTTAAGTGCGGAGTATTTATGAAAGATTTAAGTATGTTTGCTGAAATGAATTCTGTTTATCAGGAATTCTTTGGTGACCATAAGCCTGCACGCTTTGCGGTAGAGGTTTCAAGATTACCAAAAGATGGTTTAGTTGAAATTGATGCTATAGCCGTCAAATAACTGTTATTTAAAAAAGCACCTGCGGGTGCTTTTTTATTTGCTTTCATAATCATTTATTATCGTTTTAACTAAATTGATGGGTATAGAAAAACCCATACCTTCAATCTCTTCACTGGCATATTTTAAAACGTTTATCCCTACAACTTCTCCTTCAAGATTAAAAATAGGTCCTCCACTATTTCCAGAGTTGATAGCAGCATCGTGCTGTATATAAGTGATAGATTCCCCATCTACTGAGCGATCTTTACCTGCAACGATCCCCAAAGTTATTGAGTTGTAAAAATTAAATCCTCTTGGGTTTCCAGCAGCTAGAATGATGTCTCCTTTATCAAGAAAGCCAGAAGATCCCAGTGGGGCCACACGAAGACCACTAACACCTAATCCAAAGAACGATAATAAAGCGATATCAGCTTCTTCATCATATGTTAACAAATCAGCGTCTACTGTGCTTTCATCTTCAAACCTAATTTTAAAGTTATTTCCACCTTCTACTACATGATAGTTCGTAATGACATAATAAAAATCAATACTTTGGTTGTATTTATATATCACTCCGGAACCTAAAGAAACACCATAACTTCCAGCATATGTTTCAATGCCAACTACACTATCATTTGCTAAATCAACTACATCATATATTTTATTTTGAATCTCATCATTTAAAATAGACAACTCTTGATAGTGATCATAGAATCCCGTTTCTATTTCTTTATATAAATTTTGATATGTATCTTCATTAATATCTTCAATGATATCTTCATATACATCTTGGTATACATCATTATATATATCATTGTAAACATCTTCTTTGACTTGTTCTATTGAATCATCATTGTCTGTTATTGTTGATGTTTGACTTTCAGTTTCTTCAGCTAACAAGGTATATGAACTGAGGCCAATGATACTTAATATAATAAAAGAATAAAGAAAAAACTTTTTCATTTTAATCTCTTCCCTTCAGTTCAATATCATTTAGAGTCAAGTTCGAACCATTTCTATAAACAAGAATATCGATAACATCTCCAACAAGATACTGTGAAAAACCTTCAACAAATTGACTGGTATTTTCAATCACAACATCACCTATCTCTAAAATAATATCCCCTGGCAAAACATAACCATCTACTGATGAACCAGACACAATTTCTTGAACATAGAAGCCTCGGTTCATATTGTCCGGGATATCAACCCCTGATGCTAATAAAGATGCCTTATTTTGTGATATGTCCACAAAACTAATACCTAACATTGGTTTTCTTCTTGATTCACCATACGTTTCAATATCTTCTGCGATTAATTTTACCAAATTGCCTGGAATAGCAAAACCCATTCCTTCAATAGTATAATCCACGATTTTCAAAGTATTTATCCCAATAATCTCACCGTCTAGATTAAATAAGGCACCACCACTATTTCCAGCATTGATAGCAGCATCATGTTGTATATAGTTTACAAACATATCTCTAGTACCATCTTCATCTATATCAAAATATCTATTGATACCAGAAATGATTCCCATAGTCATGGTGTTAAAATAATCAACGCTCGTTGGATTTCCTACAGCAGTAATAAACTGACCTTTTTTAATTGTTGATGAATCTCCAAATGAAGCCACTGGAAAGTCTTCAAATGAGGTGAATTTTAATATTGCAATATCTACAAGTTTCTCTACTCCTAATAATTCAGTTTCAATTTTAGTTCTATCCGCAAATTCTACTTCAATCGTTTTTGCATCCTCAATGACATGATAATTAGTCACCACATAATATTGGTTTCCTTCTCTTTTATAAATAACACCTGAACCTGTTGCTTCAATATCATCTTCAAGGTTTATATTATTAATTCCGACCACTGCTCTCGCTGAAGTTAGACCTACTTCAGTCATTTGGTCTAAGACAGACAAGGCCTCTACTTCTATCTCGCCATTTTCAACTTTTTCTTGGATATCTAATCTAATTGATTGATAAATTGCTTGTATTTCTTCTTGAGATACATCTGATATAATTTCATCTTTTATATTATTATATAAATCACTATAAATTTGATTATATACATCATCATAGACATCATCTCTTAATTGATTATAGTCTATTTCTTCTTGTGATGAAGTATTAGGTTCCAAAGTAAAAAATGTAGAACAGCTACTTAGCGTTACTACAGTTAATAACATAATTAATATGATGCTTATTTTTTTCATTGTACAACTCCTTTAATCTTCACTCATAATGACTAATAGTTTTCCTTTTGAAAACGAAAGATCACCACTGCCTTCATTTGATACAGAAAGTGAATCACTTGTTGAAAGTAAATAATTATCTAAGGAATACTTAAAGCCTCTTAATTGCAACTCATAAACATCCTCGATGGCAAAGAATGAAATGTATTTCTTATAATTGTCAATGTGGTATTTACCTTTATCGAGAATGTACATGTAATGTCTATTGTCTCTTAAGGAGAATCTATACTTTTTCATTAAGTTTAAATTTGCAATAAAATGATCTACTCTACCACTGATTCCCCCATAAACTTCAATTTGTTTATAATCAAAATGATTGTATATATATTCAAGAGTGTAGGCCAAATCAGTCTTATTTTTTTTAACTTCTAACTGAATAATATTTTTGCATTTTGACTTAATCTGACTAAATACCTCAGGATCAATAGAGTCAAAATCGCCTACTGCTAAATCAATTTTCTTGTCCAAATTGATTAAATACTCTAAACCAGAATCAACTCCTACAACAAATTCATTCACTTCTTCAAAATATAGTTTTTTAAAGGTGTAGTTATTAGGGCCAGTAAATATCTTAATTTTATCATACATTTTCGAACTCCCGAATGATATCATTTCTATTGTTTCTATTAAATATATAAGACCCAACAACAATGATATCTGCGCCAGCCTTCTTCACTAATTTTGCAGTATCAAAATTAATTCCACCATCAACTTCTATAAGAAAATGATAGCCTTTTTCTTTCCTTAAATGATCAAGATACCTGATTTTATCCAAAGCATTCTCCATAAATTTTTGGCCACCTTTACCCGGCTCAACACTCATGATTAATATTAAATCTATATCCTCAAGAAAATCATCCAAAACTTCAACATCGGTCGCTGGTTTAATAGATATACCTGCTTTTACATTTACAGATTGAATCTTAGAGATTAATTTTTTTGAATCCTTTGTCGCTTCATAATGAAAAGTAATATAATCAGCGCCATTTTTAGCATAATTATCAATATCTTTTTCAGGGTTTTCGACCATTAAGTGGCAATCAAATATTTGATTGGAATACTGACCAATCTCAGTCAAAATTTCATGATTATATGTTTTATTTTCTACAAACTTTCCATCCATCACATCAAAATGCAACCATTTAGCATGATTGATAGAAAGAATTTCCACTTTTAATTTTGAAAAATTTGAACTTAAAAATGAAGGTGCACAGATCATTATTTGTCCCTCCTATACATTGGTTTCATAGCTTTTACTTCATTATAGATATGTAAATAATCATCATATCTTTCCTGTAAAATATTTCCTTTTTCTAATTGTTTTTTTACTTCACATCCTGGTTCATGAATATGTGTACATTCATTAAATTTACATTGGTGACTTAATTCAAAGAAATCTACAAAATAGTACTTAATGTTTTCTAGAGTCATTTCTTTAAATTCAAGACTGGAGAAACCTGGTGTATCCGCAATAAATCCTTGTCCAAATTCAATCAATTCAACATGTCTAGTAGTATGTTTTCCTCTTCCTAGTGCTTTTGATATTTGGTTAGTTCTAATCTCTAAGTTTGGATTAATTGTATTTAAGATTGTTGATTTTCCAGCTCCTGTTTGACCTGCTAAGACATTTACTTTATTTTTAGTAATATCTTTAATCGACTCTAAGTTTTCTTTTGTTATAGAACTGAAATAAATGATTTCATAAAACTTTCGATAATATGATAACTTATCTTTTAGTTTCTCTAATTCATCCTTATTTAGTAAATCAATTTTAGTAACAATGATAACAGGTTTAATATGATTAGACTCTATTAAAGTTACAAATTTATCTAACAATAAAAAACTGAAGTTTGGGTCTTTTGCTGAGTTAACAAGTAATACCTGATCTACATTTGCGATTAAAGGCCTATATAGATCATTTATTCTTTCATCTACCTTAGTAATAGAATCCTCATTAAATTCAACAATATCCCCAACTTTAGGTTTAATATTTTTATGTCTAAAAACACCTAGAGGTTTTAATGTATGTCTTTTATTATGCTGATCTAATACTGTATATAGTCCACCAACTAATTTGATGATTCTTCCTTTATTCAATGAATGAACCTCCTTGATATTATTAAGAATATTATAACATATTCTATAATTTAGATGAAATTTTTAAATCAAGAAAAAAAAGAAGGCTCGGCCTTCTTTAGAATTTTTCTGTATAACGTTTGAAATATGATTGTGGGTAATCACACACAGGACAAATTTTTGGTGCTTTAGGCCCAAAGTGTAAGTGACCACAATTAGAACAAATCCAAACTTCTTTGTCATTATCTGACATAAATTCTTTGTCGTTTTTCAATCTTTCAATTAAAGCTAAATATCTTTCTTCATGTCTTTTTTCTATTTCACCAACTTTTTTGAACAAGAAAGCAATTTTTTTAAACCCTTCTTCTTCAGCTACTTCAGCAAAACCTTTGTACATATCTGTCCATTCATAATGTTCCCCATCTGCACCATCAGCAAGATTTTCTTCTGTTGTTGGAATATCTCCGTCATGTAATAGTTTGAACCAAATACGAGCATGTTCTCTTTCGTTAACTGCAGTTTCCTCAAAATATTCTGCAATATCAACGTACCCTTCTTCTCTTGCTTTTTCAGCATAATATGTGTATTTGTTTCTTGCTTGTGATTCGCCTGCAAAAGCTTCTAGTAAATTTTTTTCTGTTTTACTTCCTTTTAACTCCATAATATCCTCCTATAAAATTTTATATTACTCATCTCCAAATGATATACCAATATCTCTAGCTGCATTCACTAAGTCTCCGTGTGGGTTAACAATTCTCGCTCCTCCACGACTTGTCTCTCCTATTTCGCCTGAGCCTACAACTTCTTCAATTCTTACTGAACTCATCGTATCGTTCTTAATAATAACCATGCGTCCAAATTCATTCTTTTCAATCATGTCAACAGCATAAGACCCATATTTAGTTCCTAAAATTCTATCAAATGTATTTGTAACACCGCCACGTTGAATATATCCTAAATTAGTCACACGAATATCTTGGCCTGTAACTGGTTTAATAACTTTTTCTAAATCTGCAGCTAATATTTCACCAACACCACCCAATTTAACTGAATCAGGACTATCCGTATCAATGTTTTTAATTGTAACGTCACCATCAACTGGTTTAGCGCCTTCTGAAACACATATAATAGAGAACTTAGAGCCTCTTTTATATCGATCTAAAACAGTTTTTGCAACACTGTTAATGTTATATGGTATTTCTGGAATCAAAATAACATCCGCAGAACCAGCAATACCACCTTCTAACGCTAACCAACCAGCGTTTCTTCCCATCACTTCAAGAACCATGACCCTATCATGGGAATAAGCTGTTGTATGCAAAGCATCTAAACTAATCATAATGTGATCTAAAGCTGTACTGTAACCAAAAGTAATTTCAGTGGCAGGAACATCATTATCAATAGTTTTAGGAATAGCAACTACATTCACACCTTTTCTACCAAAATCTCTAGCTGATGTCAATGTTCCATCGCCACCAATAATGATTAAAGCATCTATTTTATGTTTTTTTAAGTTTTCCACAGCTACATCCGAAACATCTTTGTATTCTATATTACCATCTTTATCTTCAACAGGATAATTGAACAGATTATCTTTATTAGACATTTTCAAAATAGTTCCACCTTGATGGAATATACCTCTAACTGTTGTCAAATCCATTTTAATAAAATCATCAGTATATAAGCCATGATACCCGCCTCTAAAACCAATCACTTCATAATTATATTTCAATATAGCAGACTTTACAACCGCTCTAATAACAGCGTTTAACCCAGAGCAATCTCCACCGCCGGTTAACAACGCAATTTTTTTAATTTCTTTTTTCATATCTTACTCCTATCTTTCCTATATTTTACCAAAATTAAGCTCTTCAGTCAATCAAATGTAAGCCTATTCACTAACTTCCTTTTTAAGACGAAGTTGCCCACATGCTGCATCAATATCACTACCTAATTCGCGTCTTAACGTTGCATTAATGCCCCTTTTTTCTAATTGTTCATGGAACTTATGAGCATTCTTCATATCTGTTTTTTTGTATCCAAACTCATTGACAGGATTATAAGGTATTAAATTAACATATGCATTAATGCCTCTTATTAAATCACTTAATTCATTAGCGTGTCCAACTGAATCATTGATACCTTTAAGTAAAATATATTCAAAAGTCACTCTACGTCCAGATATTTCAGTATAATCCTTGACGGCTTTAATCAAATCGGGCAAAGGATAAACCTTGTTAATTTTCATAATCTTCGATCTTATTTCATCATTAGGTGCGTGTAAACTGATGGCTAAGTTAGACTTAATAACTTCTCTAGCATATTCATATATTTTTGGAATAATACCACAAGTAGAAACAGAGATATGTCTAGCCCCTATTTGGAATCCATGTTTATAATTGATGATTCTTATAAAGTCCATCACATTATCATAATTATCAAAAGGCTCTCCGGTGCCCATCACCACAATATGACTTACTTTTTCACCGGTATAATGTTGAATCGAAGCCACTTGATTGACTAGTTCAGCAACACTTAAATCTCTTTTTTTAGATATAATTCCTGATGCACAAAAAGAGCATCCCATAGAACACCCTACTTGAGACGTAACACAAACGCTATTACCATAATCATATTGCATTAAAACTGTCTCAATTAAATGACCATCATCTAACTTGAATAAAAACTTTTTTGTCCCATCTTTAGCGACTTGTTGGTGATTCACTTCAAGATAATCAAATAAAACATTTTCTTTTAAAAATGCTCTTAATTCTTTGCTAATATTGGTCATCATCTCTGGATCAACAATATTTTGTTCATAAACCCATTTAAAAATTTGATCGCCACTAAAGCCTTTAAAACCATTGGTAATTAAATAGTTTTTTAATTCTTCTATTGTCCAATTGTAAAAATTTTTCAATTCATCCACCTCACTGAATGATAGCACATCTATAAAAAAGATGTGCTATAACATTTATTGTCTTAATTTTGCATTATGCTTTTCTTCTAATGCATTCAATATTCTTTTAACCATCAAATCAACTTCGTCATTTGATAATGTTTTTTCTTTGTTTTCAAATTTAAAAGACATGGCAATAGATTTAAGTTGACTATCAAGATGTTCCCCTTGATAAACATCAAAAATATCAATAGCTATTAAAGACTGATTAGAAATATTTTTAACTGTTTCATAAAGATCTTTTGCTGGAATCAACTTGTCAACAACAACTGCGATATCCCTTGAAACGCTAGGATATTTATTAATAGGTTCATACTGTTTCACATTCTCATTATAGGCTGAGTAGATCTTTTCTAATTCAAATTCAAAAACAAAAACATTTTTTACATTTAACTCTTTTTCTTCTTCAGGATGAAGTTTTCCTATCCAACCTATATGCTTGCCTTTAATCAAAACATTAGCCGAAATACCAGGATGTAGATTAGGTATTGGATTTTCAGGTACAACAAAATCAAAATCTGAAATTTTTAAATCTATAAAAAGTTTTTCAATAATACCTTTAAGCAGATAAAAATCAACTTCAACTGCCTGTTTTTGCCATAATGAATATAGAAAATCACCTTTCATTAAACCACTGATCAATTCTGTTTCTGCTTCTTGAGTGTATCTCTTGCCGAGTTCATATAAAAAGATGTTTTCCATTTTTCTTGCATGATTATATGATAAGACTTCAGTTAAAGCAGGAATAACAGAATGTCTTAAGTATTCTCTATCTGTATTTATTGGATTCATTATCTTAACCAAAGATGTTTCAGTTACATCATATTTAGTCGCTAAAAACTGATTGGTTAATGAATATGTAGAAGTTTCGTAAAAACCAATGTGACTAAAGAAATTGCGTATATTTCTTTTAAACTGCTGTTTTTTTGAAAGTTTGCCTTCAGTTGGTGTTTTTGGTAAAGACATGCCTATTTTGTCATAGCCATATATTCTTACGATTTCTTCAATAATATCTTGGTAACTTTCAAAACCAAGTCTTCTTGCTGGTACAGTAATATTAAATATAGCATTTTTTTCTTTATAATCAAAATCTAAACGCTTGAGAATGGCTTTCACTTCATCAATCTCAAAAGTATGTCCAGTCACCTTGTTTAATTTATCTAAAGATAATTCAAAGTCTTGATAGTTCACTTCTAATTGATTATAGAAACTTGGCTCGTCAACAATACTAGCGTCTGCTAATTCAACAAATAATTCACAAGCTCTATCAAGTGCTTCTTTTGTTAATTCGTGATTAATGCCCTTTTCATATCTTGAAGATGCTTCACTTTTTAAAGCTAATCGTTTTGATGTTTTTCTAATTGATACAGGGTCAAAGACAGCCGACTCTAGTAGAATAGTATTTGTGGAATCGCTAACTTCTGTTTCAGCACCGCCCATAACTCCTGCTAAAGCAATTGGTTTAACTCCATTTGTTATGACAATGTCAGTAGAAAGTAATTCTCTTTCAACTTCATCTAAAGTCGTTATTTTTTCATTTTCCTTTGCTTTCCTAACTAAAATCTTATTAGAATTCACTTTGTTAAAATCAAAGGCATGTAAAGGTTGAGAATATTCTAGCATGACATAATTTGTGATATCCACGATATTACTTATAGGTCGTATCCCTGCTGCTAAAAGTCTAGACTTTAACCAGTATGGACTTTCTTTAATTTTAACATTCTCAATAATTTGCCCGTAGTATACTGGGGCATCTTCTGTTTCTGTGAATATACTTAATTCTCTTTTTTCTTTAACACGTTTAACCTTTGGTTTATCAAATGAAATGTCTATATCAAACATTGCTTTGACATCATAAGCAATGCCTCTCATCGATAGTAAGTCAGGTCGATTAGCTGTTAAATCTAAGTCTATAACTTCATCATCTAAGCCCATATATTGTAAAGGATCTTTTCCTATTGGTGCCGAATCATTTAAAACATATATACCTGTTTCTTTTTTTTCAAAATCTTGTACACCAAGCTCATCAAGAGAGCAAATCATTCCATTTGAGACTACACCTCTTATTTTGGCTTTTTTAATTTTAAAATTCCCAGGTAGAACAGCGCCAGGCAATGCAACAATTACTTTTTGGTTAGCATCTACATTAGGTGCTCCACAAATGATTTGTAATATTTCATTCCCAACATCTACTTGACACACTTTTAACTTGTCTGCATTGTCATGTTGAACACAAGAATTAACGTGTCCAATCACAAGACCTTTTGCATCTACTAAAGAATAACGCCCTTCAACTTCTTGACTCATTAAATTAAATTTTTTCTCAACTTCTTGAGCATCTATCTTTTTAGTTAAATAGTCATTTAACCAATTCATTGAAATTTTCATAGCAACCTCCTAAAACTGCGAGTTAAATCTTAAGTCATTGGTGTAAAGTTGTCTGATATCGTCAATGCCATGTTTTAACATAGCTATTCGTTCAACCCCAAAACCAATGGCGAAACCTTGAAACTCATGCGGATCATAACCACAAGCTTCTAAAACGTTGTTATTAACCATACCAGCACCTAAGACTTCAATCCATCCAGTGTTTTTACACATCGAACAACCTTTACCATGACATTGATAACAAGACACATCAACTTCTACACTAGGTTCGGTAAATGGAAAATAAGATGGTCTTAATCTAATTTCTCTTTCTTCTCCAAAGAGTTTTTTAGCTGCTATTAAAAGCGTTCCCTTTAAGTCAGCTAGAGATGTCTCTTTATCAACAACTAATACTTCTACTTGTTTAAATTGATGTGAATGAGTTTGATCATCATCATCTTTACGATAAACAGTTCCTGGAGCAATAATTTTCACTGGTTCTTTCTTTTCATTTTCTAATAAAGTTCTTACCTGCACAGGAGAAGTATGTGTTCTTAATAAAGTATCTTCACTAATATATAAGGAATCTTGCATATCTCTTGCTGGATGATTCTTTGGTAAATTAAGCATTTCAAAGTTATATTTATCCTCTTCTTGCTCTGGTCCTTCTTTGATTTGGTAACCTAAACCAATAAAAATATCTTCAATTTCTTCAATGGTTTGAGTTAGAATATGTTTTTTTCCTAAAGATATTTTTTTTCCAGGCAAAGAAATATCCACTGTTTCTTGAGCTAATTGTTCATTTATTTTAGCTTTTTCAATAGCTTCCTTTTTTTCTTGAATATGATTATTAATTTTATTTTTTGCTAAATTAATCATTTGTCCAACTTTAGGTTTTTCTTCATTAGAAAGATTCTTTAATTCTCTCATAAATTGATTAAATTCACTTTTCTTTCCTAAATATTTTGATTTTAACAACATTAAATCATTTAAGTTTTCAATACTTTCAATTTCATTTACAGCTTCATCAACTAATTGATTAATTTTTTCTTGCATAAATTTCACTCCTTTTCAAAAAAAATCGCCCTTGTAAAAAGGACGATTAATCACCGTGGTACCACCTTAGTTCTAGATAACTAGCACTCAACTCTTTAACGCAGATATACGGAGATGATTAGTCTCACTCAAAAGATGAATTCATAAAGAATTATCTAAATGCTCCCACCAACGCATTCTCTCTTAAAGATAATGTTCTAAATTACTAATTCTTCCTCAATGTGTTACATATATTATATATAAAATTTGTCTAAATTACAAGTTAATTATTGCGAGCAAATAAGGCTAACAACCTTAACATCTCAATATAAATCCAAACTACAGTAATCATTAATCCTAGAGCAAGAATCCATCCGACTTTTTGATCAACACCAGATTCAACGCTAGATTTAATCCTTTGAAAGTCTAACAATAGGAAAAACGCCGATAAAGCAGATGATACAAGAACAACGATTGTGTAGAAAGATCCACCAAATACATTAGGTAGCAGTAAACCAAATAGTGACATAAATATAACTGCCATTAAAGATACCACTAAAAATGATGCAAATTTTTGATTAACCTTTATTATTTTTGTGGAGAATAAAAGTAACATAATCACAAAAACTAATAAAGTTGTCGCCAAGGCAGTGACTACAATACCTTCATATAAGCTTGCATAAAGTAATGAAATTATCCCTAAAACAAGCCCTTCACTTAGAGCGTACACCACACCAAAAATAGGTGCATATTTTATTGATCTTGATCCAATAATGACTGATATAAAACCAATAATCATTGCACCAAATAGAACCCCTAATGACAAATACTCACCCAAATAAATAATAGATACAAGCGCTGTTACGACAGCGATTCCTAGTAAAAACAAGGTTTTTACAGTGACATTTGTGTAAGTTAATGGTCTTTCTGTCACATAGTCATACTCATTAGCATGTGATAAGACCGGATTTGTACTTCTCATTCTCATATTAAGAACCTCCTATTAGTTAATATAATTATACGATTGTAATTTGATTTTTTTGTGAGAAACATTTATATATCAAAAATAGAAACTTGATTTTTATTGATCATACCCTCAAAAGTGCCAAGATCATCTAATTTTTCAAATAAGACTTTTGATAGTTTCGTTCTTTTCTTTACATCTTCTTTAGATATAAATTCTCTCTCTTCTCTGGCCTCTACAACAGACTGTGCTGCTTTTTCACCCATAGAATCAATGACAATAAAAGGCAGAATCAAAGATTTTTTGTCATCTGAAACAACAAATTCTCTTGCTTTTGATTGATATAGGTCTATTGGTTTAAACAAGAAACCTCTTTTAACCATTTCTAAAGCAACTTCTAATGTTGTTAATAATTCTTTTTCTTTGTTAGATGCTGAATTACCAGCAGATTTAATTTCGTTGATTTTATTAATAATTCCAACTTCATTTTGATATAAAACATCAACATCAAATGCTGTAGCTCTTTTTGAAAAATATGCAGCATAAAAGTAGATAGGTTTATAAAGTTTAAACCAAGCTATACGCATTGCCATTAAAATATAGGCAGTAGCATGTGCCTTTGGAAACATGTACTTAATTTTAGAGCAAGACCAAATATACCATTCCGGTACTTGTGCATCTTTCATTAAATCAGCATAACGAGACCACTTTTCAGGGTCTTTAGCAGCTTTACCTTTCCTAACGAACTCCATAATTTCAAAGGCTAAAGTTGGCTTCATTCCCCACGCCATTAAATCAACCATAATGTCATCTCGACAACCAATAATATCTTTAAAATCCATTTTTCCAAAACGTTTTTCTTTCCCCGTTACTAAAGAGTGTGAATTTCCATACCATACATCAGTACCGTGTGATAAACCTGAAATTTTCACAAGTTCGGCAAATGATTTCGGTTTAGACTCAGACAACATACCTCTAACAAACGAAGTCCCAAGTTCTGGAACACCATAAGAAGCGACATCTGATTGAATATCATCTTTTGTTAAATTAATAATATCTGTTCCCGATAGTAACCGGTAAACATCATTATCATCAACAGGGATATCTTTAGGATTATCAAAAGGAACTTCTTCATCATACGCTTTAACTAAATCCATTAAATAGCGAATCATGGTTGGGTCATCATGACCTAAAACATCCAATTTAAATAAATTACTTTCTATAGAATGGTATTCGTAATGAGTTGTTTTCCATGACTTTTCTTTAGAGTCACCAGGATATTGCACAGGCGTAAAGTCATAAATTTCTCGATTATTTGGCACAACGACAATACCACCTGGATGTTGTCCACTCGTTCTTTTTGACCCCTCAATGCCTAATGACAGTCTCTCCATTTCTGCACGACGAATCTGAATCTTCTCTTTTCCTTGTTTCTCTCGTTTAATGTTTAATTTCTTATAGTAATCACTCACCATTGCAAATGAGGTTCTAGAAGCACATGTTGAAATTGTGCCACCTCTGAATGCATGATTTTTCCCAAATAACTTTCTAATATATTCATGGACAATTCCTTGATAGTCTCCAGAAAAGTTTAAATCGATATCTGGTACTTTATCACCGTTAAAGCCTAAAAAAGTTTCAAATGGTATATCATGTCCATCTCTTTTTAATGGTGTTTGACAGACTGGGCAATTTTGCTTAGGTAAATCCCATCCACAATCTGTTTCGCTTAATAATGTCTTATTTTCTTTTTCAAAATCATTTTCGCCATATGCTTTAATTTCATCCTCGGTTTTCTTAAAGGCAGTAAAATGACATTTTGGACATACATAATGTGGTGGTAATGGATTTACCTCTGTAATATCCATTAAAGTGGCTACAAATGAAGAACCCACCGATCCTCTAGAACCAACCAAATAGCCATCTTCTAATGATTTTTTTACTAAAAGATGTGAAATATAGTAAACAGTTGAGAATTTATGTTTGATGATATTTCCTAATTCTTTATTTACTCGATTTTGAACCAAATCAGGCACTTGTTCACCATATAATTCGGCTACTTTATCATGAACCATTTTCTCTACTTTTTTACTTATGGATGGCACACCTTGTTCGGCTAAAAATTCATCTGTTGGTGCCGCTAACTCATCAGGGATAATTTGAATATGGTCAACCATATCTGCAATTGCATTTGAGTTTTTAACAACGATTTCATATGCTGTTTCTTCTCCTAAAAACTCAAACTCTTTTAACATTTCTTCGGTTGTCATGTAATATTGGTTTGGCTTTTTCTTTCTACTATACAAGGAATGAAATCCGCCACCACCAACGAGTGGAGTATTTATCAAAATTTCTCTATACATCAAATCTTTAGGATCTAGATGGTGAACATCTCCTGTCGCGACTACGGGAATATTTAGTTCTTTACCCACATCAACTATTTCTTTTATGACCTTTTGGATAACATTGATCCAATTTGGACGTTCATCTTCTAAATAAACAAAATGACTCACTGGTGGAACTTCTAAATAATCATAATATTTAGCAGCTTTTACGAGTTCTCTTCTAGTTTTATTTAATGCTATATCAAAGAAGTGTGAATCATAACCACCCGTTGAAATAAGTATTCCTTCCCGATGGTGATCAAGGAATGACTTCGTTACTTTAGCGCCTCTATCAAAGTAAGTTGTTAAACCTTCAGATAATATTTTATATAAATTTTTTAGACCACTCTGTTGTCTAACCATTAAATTAATTTGTTTAGGGAAAGGAAATTTAAAAGTCTCACTTTTATTTAACATTAAGTTTAAATCAGAAAATTTCTGAAAACCATTTTTCCTTAACTGCTTAAGTAAATGTAAAAATATCTCATTAGTTGCTTTAGCATCATTAACTGCACGGTGATGATTATCTAATCTAACCTTGAAATATCTAGACAAAGAATCAAGACCATATCTTGTTCTTTCAGGTAATAAAACTTTTGCTAAATTTAATGTATCTATAGATGGATTTATTTGGTTAGTTACACCATATTTTTTGTAATTATAGTTAATGAAGCCTAAATCAAATTCTGCATTATGAGCAACCAAAATTGAACCTTTAGAAAACTCATAAAAATCTTCTAAAACCGTTTTTATTTTGGCTTTACCATTGACCATTGATTGAGTAATACCAGTTAACTTAGTTGTGAAAGGTGAAATAGGAATACCTGGATCTATTAATTCACCAAATTCTCCAAGAATAGCTCCGTTTTTAACTTTAATAGCACCTATTTCGATTAACTCATCATGTGTCACACTTAAACCGGTCGTTTCAATATCAAATACGACAAAGGTAGCATCACTAAGCAACCTATCATCATTACCTCTTGTAATTGTAATTTCTTCATCATCCACATAAGTTAATTCAAGTCCGTATAAAGGTTTAACAGAACTATTTTTAATAGCAGCTTCAAATATAGGATAGGATTGTACAGAGCCTGTATCACTAATACCCATGGCTTTGTGTCCCCATTTTTCAGCTCTATCAAGGTATTCTTTAACATCATTGACGCCGTCTAAGGCTGACATCTTTGTGTGCATATGTAACTCAACTCTTTTTGTTGATGCATCATCTACTCTTAAATCCTTAGATAAAACCTTGTTTGAATGTGCCAAATTGATAACATGTAAAACAGTTTCACCGATGTAATTATCATACAGCGCAAAACTTTTCACTATCAAACCCATACCTACTTTGATAGATTTATAAAAGTTCATGTCCATTGGCCGTATATTTCTTTTCATCACATAGACTGAATCTGTCTGATTTGTAATAATAAGTTTAGCTGTTGCCTTATTATTAGATTCATCTATCTCAGCAAAAACACATACTCCTTTTATATTAAATAAAGCTTTGCCACCATTTCTTTCTTTATATTCTTCCAATTCCATATCCGTTTTTGGTAAATCATTTATTTCGGTGAAATCATTAATATGATTAGAATTGTTAAGATAAATATACTCAACTGATTCTTGAGAAACCAATTGTTTATTTTGTTCAATAAACTCCTGAGTGTTTTTTTCTATCTCTTCTTCAATAGATGATTGGTTTTCATCAACAAGCACTTGAATCGATAAATCAAAACCTAATTTTGTCAATTGACTTTCAATAATATTTCTATATGTTGAAGGTGTGATTGCCCCCTTTGGAACATAGATTTTTATCACACTATCTTCTAAATCTTTGGGGTAAGTTTTAAGTGGAGATATCCTTTTATCATTCTCAGATAATAAATCTATAGCATAGTCATAATAGTCCAGTATTTCTCCATCAATTTCATTAAATGATACCTTAAAATCTATGGTATGAATACTTGAATATATTGTTTTTAATTTCTTTAACTGGCTTATGAAGTGTCTGAAGTGTAATACAGGTATTACTTTATCAAAAACAAATGAAAAAAACCAAGTTTTATTGACTTGATCAACCTCTAAGTATTCAATATATCCGTAATCCTCAACAATCTGATCATCGAGTTCAATTTCATTAAGTAATTTAGTTAATTTTTCCAAAATATCATCTCCATCATTAAAATATTATACCATATTATCAATAATAATATTTTGTTAATTTAAGGAAAATGATTAAATAAATATCAATAAGATATATTTACTGTAAAGCCTCAAAAAATTGCAAAAAAAAAGCCAAATTATTCAAATTTGGCTGTAACTTTTCCTGCTAAAATTTCTTCAAGCGCTTTACCTACTGGCTTAACACATTTATTATCAACTGAAGAATAATCAGTTTTTTTGATAATTTTTGCGCGTTTGGCAGCGATATAAGCTAACTTATACTTTGAATCAACAACTTCTAATAAATTGTCTATTGATGGATATCTTAAACCATCTAAATTTTTTAATTTTACCGGTTTTTCTTCTTCATCATCAAGAAATCCACCAAAATTATAATCACCAAAACGGTTACCTTGTGTTGGAATATATTTTAAGTCTTCTTTCATTTCTTTTAACTTTTCTATATCTTTATCCTTTATCATTTTCATCCTCCAATAATTTATAATACTTATGAATTGATCGCTCTGTTTTAGCGTGCTCTGCACGAATAATCGCATAAATTCTATCCGCTGCATTTTCAACTTCATCATTAACTACAATATAATCATATTTATATGCTAAACCAAATTCTCTTTCAGCTTTACTAATGCGTTCTTGAATTTTAGATTCTTCTTCCGTTCCTCTAATCTTCAATCTATCCAATAATGATTTCTTTGAAGGTGGGACAATAAAAATAAATATTGCCTCAGGCATTCTTTCTCTAACTTGCAATGCACCTTGAACTTCGATTTCAATAATTACTTCTTTGCCTTTATCCATTTGGTTTTCAATATAATCAATTGGTGTACCGTAATACTCACCAACAAATTCTGCATATTCCAAAAATCCATTATTTCTAATTCTTTCTTCAAATTCCTCACGGCTTACAAAAAAATAATCAACGCCATCAACTTCACCTTGTCGTGGCTTCCTTGTGGTCATTGATACTGAGTAAACAAAATTATTATCAGGAATTTTAAATAAAGCTTTTCTAATGGTGCCTTTGCCAACGCCTGATGGCCCACTTATGACAACCAACAAGCCTCTTTCATTTAACTTCAGAATAACCCCTCCATTAAAATTATGATTATTGTATATCTTACCATAAAAAAGGTAAATAGTAAAACTTTTTATATAAAATCTTTGACTAAAGTAATTGATTAAACTATGTTATAATAGATTTTAGATTTATTTCATGATTGTGAGGAATTAATATGAGTGTAGATGGCAGATTTATCAAATACTTAGCTGATGAATTAAACCAAGATTTAAGTCAGGGTAAAATTCAAAAAATATCACAAATATCAAATACTGATTTTTTATTTAATATACGAGCCAATAGTCAAAATAAATATTTGTATTTATCTCTTTCTACGTCTGTAGCTAGAATTCATCTAATCAAACGACCTGAAGAAAAATTTGATGCGCCAGGCGGTTTTTGTATGTTCTTAAGAAAACATATTGAAGGTGGCTTTATCAATCAAATAAAATCACTAAATAATGATCGCATATTAGAACTAACTATTACAAATAAAAATGATATAGGTGATCATGAAACCTATAAAATGGTTATTGAATTATTTGGTAGATATGCAAACTTAATCATCCTTAATCATCAAATGAAGATACTAAACGCTTATAAACATATACATCCATTCGAGCAAATAGATCGAACCATTGTAAATGGTATTACATATGAAATTCCAGAAGATGAAAAGATTGATCCTGAAAACCTAGAAGAAATCAAAACATTCTTTTCCAACGATTCCATTGATCAACGCGACATCATCAATCATATTAGAGGTATTTCTCCTTTACTTGCAAAAGCGATTTTAAGGAAAGCTGACCACATACCTACACATTATTTTAAAGCGTACAAAGATTTACTTGAAAAGCCAATAAAACCTACATTAAAAAACACTGATAAGCAATTATTTTATTTCATAGACATCTTTGAAGAAAAGCAAAAATATTTCGATTCATTGTCTACACTTTTGGAGTATTATTATCATGAGCAAACTGATAAAGAAAAAGTTAAGCAAATTCATAAATATCTATATAATTTTGCAAAAAACCAAGTCAATAAATATAGGAACAAATTAGAAAAACTCAGCAAGGATTTGCAAAAAGCAAAAAATAATGAACTGTATAGAATCAAAGGCGATCTTCTGATTCAAGACCAATATAAAATCAAACCAACAGATTATCATTACACTGGCTTTTCTTATGAATTAAATCAAGATATTAGTATTGATTTAGATCGACGATTATCGGTCATTGAAAATGCTAATAAGTATTTTAAACGCTACAAAAAACTAAAAACAGCCATTAAACATTTGAATCATCAAATGATTTTAACCAAACATGAGTTAAATTATTTCATAAGTTTAAAACAACAAATCAATCACAATTACAATTATAAAGATTTAGAAGAAATTCGCGATGAATTAATGACCTTAAAATATATACCCAAAAAGAAAAGCAAGCAAGAAAAAAAGAAGAAAAAACTAAATTATGATACCTATATCGATGAAACAAATACAAGAATCCTAGTTGGAAAGAATAACTTACAGAATAATTACTTAACCCATAAGCATGCAAGGAAAAACGACATGTGGTTCCATGTTCAAAACCAAACTGGTTCACACGTTGTTGTACAAAGTGAAAACTTATCAGAGACAAGTATTCGACACGCAGCTAATTTAGCTGCATATTATTCAAAAAGTCAACAATCTAGTTCTGTAGCTGTAGATTATACATTAGTGAAAAATATTAAAAAGATCCCTGGAGAATTAGGTTCATTTGTATCCTATACCAATCAAAAAACTATTTATATTGATCCTAATGTAGATGAAATCAAAAAGTTAAAAAAACAATAAATTAAATCCTCCATTGTCAAATGGAGGATTGTTTTTTTTATGCCTTGTCAGCTATTTCTTTTTTTATCATTTCTATAAATTCATTGATTTTGACTGTCACTTGCTTTTTCTCACCATAGCGTCTGTAGGTTACTTGTCCAGATTCAACTTCATTATCTCCTACAACTATTTGATATGGAATTTTCTTAGTTTGTGCTTCCCTAATTTTATACCCAAGCTTTTCATCCCTATCATCTAGTTTAACTCTGATTTTTTCAGAAGACAAACTGCCTACTAAGTCTTTTGAAAAATCCAAATGATAATCATTATTCACTGGTATCACTTCTACTTGAACCGGTGACATCCAGGTTGGGAAAGCTCCAGCATAATGTTCAATTAAAATACCAATAAACCTTTCTATAGAACCGTATAATGCTCTATGAAGCATCACCGGACGTTTCTTTTCACCTTCATCATTAATGTAGGTTAAATCGAATCTTTCAGGTAAATTCATGTCTAATTGAATAGTTCCACATTGCCAAATTCTTTTCATTGAATCTTTTAATTTGAAATCTAGCTTAGGTCCATAAAACGCCCCATCACCTTCATTCACTATATAGTCTTGCCCCATAGCATCTAGAGCATCAGCCAGTGCTTTCTCAGACTTATCCCATGTCTCTATTTCACCTATATATTTATCTTCCGGTCTAGTTGAAAGTTCAATATGATATTCTAAACCAAAAACACTGTACATATAATCATATAGTTTAACTAATTCTATGACCTCATCTTTAATCATGTCCTCAGTCATATATATATGCGCATCATCTTGAGTAAAGTTTCTTACTCTAAAAAGTCCATTTAAAGCACCACTTGCTTCGTGACGATGTACTAAGCCAAGTTCACCTAGTTTTAGTGGAAAATCTTTATATGAATGCAAGTCTCTCTTATATACTAAAATCCCACCTGGACAGTTCATTGGCTTTACAGCAAACTCTCTGTCATCTATTTCTGATGTGTACATATTTTCATGATAATTTTTCCAGTGGCCAGATATTTCCCATAATTCTTTATTTAACATAATCGGTGTCTGAATTAAATCATATCCCGCTTTAATATGTGTATCATACCAAAAATTTTCTAGTTCTCTACGGAGAATCATTCCATTTGGTAACCAGAAAGGAAATCCAGGTCCAAATTCACTTAACATAAACAAATCAAGTTCTTTCCCTAGTTTTCTATGATCTCTTTTCTTTCTTTCTTCTAATACTCTTAAATGTTCATCTAGATCTTCTTTTGTAAAAAAAGATGTTCCATAAACTCTTGTTAATTGTTTGTTATCGCTATTACCACGCCAGTATGCCCCAGCCAAAGATAATAATTTAAAATGTTTTATCCACTTTGTGCCAGGCAAATGCGGTCCTCTACACAAATCAGTAAAATGATCTTGTGCATAGATACTTATCTCTTCATCTTCTGGTAAGCCTTTAATAAGTTCTATCTTATATTCATCATTTTTAAATTTTTCTAAAGCTTCTTCATAAGATAAAACTGAACGCTTAATCTGAGCATTTTGAGAAGCAATTTTCTTCATTTCTTTTTCAATCACAGTTAAATCTGATTCCGTTAAAACATCATCGCCTAAATCAATATCGTAGTAGAAACCATCTTCTATGACTGGTCCCACTCCAAACTTGGCTTGCGGATATAATTTTTTTACAGCTTCAGCTAATAAATGAGCTGTAGAATGTCTTAAGACTTCAAGAGACTCATCATCTTTATCAGTTAAAAAAGCTACTTGAGCATGATCAGAAATGACTCTATCCATATCCATTAATTTCCCATCTACTTTAGCTACCAAGCTTTTCTTTCTTAAAGATATTGAAATATCATCAGCTATTTCAGATAATTTTTTTGGTTCATCATAATTCAATATTGATCCATCAGGTAAAGTTATTTTCATTTTTTTCCTCCTTAAAAATAAAAAAACGCCCTTTGCTTAAAGGGCGAATCAATCGCGGTACCACCTTATTTTATACCTCAAACCGTTAACGCCTGGTACGTGCTTTATTAGAGCAAACTCCAAGGTAGTAATTACTATTATTGATTCAATGGCTTACACCGTCCCATAGTCGCTTATATCAAATAAATAATAATCGTGTCCTTTTCTTCGTTTCTAATTCTATTATACGATTGTTTTAAAATTTGTCAAGATATACGAGGCATATCTTTCAAGACAAACTCTTTTGACATTCTTTTAATTCTTTGAACAATGCGCAAGGCACTAATTGATTCTTGTTGGGAGTTTGAATCTTTTAAAACATTCACTAACTCACTGATTGGAAAATTACTAGAAAAGAAAGTAGGCAAATTGTCTAGTAATCTGTGTTGTAAAATCGAACCCAAGACTTCGTCTCTAATAAATTTAGAAAAATATTCTCCGCCGATATCATCTAAAAATAAAATATCAATAGCCTTTAATTTAGTAATTTTTTGTTCTAAATCTCCTGTACCTATACTTGACTTTAATTCGCGAACCAAATCAGGATAATAGGCAAATATAATTTTGTGGTCGTTTTTAGCAAGTTGGTTGGCTAAAGCTGCAAGCACATAAGTTTTACCAGATCCGTATTTTCCTGAAATATACATGCCTTTGATAAAGTGATTTTTATCATAATTTTTTATGAAATCTAACATATATCGGTGAATTTCTTTTCTGCTTTCACCTACAAGATCCATATCCTCTATTGAAGCCTCAAAAATTCTTTTGGGTATGTACAAAGCATCTATATTATTTGCAAATTTAGATTGGTTATATCTACAGCGTGAATATTCAATTTGTATACGCTTGTTATAGTATGTGAGATGTGGTGTAAAACCAACGGTTTTCAATTTACATTCTTCAATACTATGGCATTGGTTACATATTTCTCTTTCTTCTTTAAACGTTAAAAAAACATGACTGGCTTTAATAATCTGATCTCGAGTTAAATCATGATCCATGATAAATTTTTTTATCATTTCATCTGCCATGAAATCATCTATTAACTTGTCATAATCTACAGGCTTATCAAAAGCTTTTAAATAATCTTCTGCTTTTTTCATGATTCATTCTCCTCAGGGTTTAAATATTCATCTAACCATTCAATATTAACATCTGTTTTTTCTGGTTTTTTATAATAAGATTTTTTCGATTTATCTTTTTTCATTGCATCAATATGTTTAATATATTGCAAGGCTGTTTCTACTGAGTTAATTTTATTTCGTTTCCAACTAAGGGCTACTTTCTGAAAATAAGCATAGCCTGGTAGTTTGTTTTCTTTTTGTTTATAGACATGTGCTAACAAAACATTAATGACGCCAGTTTCCAATCCTACTTCATCTAGCAATCTTTCAGCAATTTTTAAATCTGAAGTTAAAACAATACCATCATTTAATTCCTCTAAAAGTTGTTTAGGAGAAATATTACTAAAATATTCTTCCAAACTCTCTGGTTTTTTATTAGATTTATTTTGATAAATGACTTTATGATTTTCTTTCTTTTCAGAATGACTTGCTTGTCTTCTGTCAAAATAGTTTCTTGCATTTCTAGCAAGTTCTTCAATGTTCAACTGATGAGTATCATCAATTGATTTAATCATAATCTCTTTCATTTCTAACTCATTTAAAACATAGACATAACTTAATTGGTTAATTTTATTTCTAATTGCTTCAGTCATTTTTTTAATATCTAAAATCTCTTTAGATATGCTATCTCTTAAAAAACGCCAATCTAAATCATGTCCATTCAAACTTCTAAATGACTGTGTTTTCCCAGATAACAAAGATGTTTCATAATCTTTTTTATATGCTTTTTCTATATTAGGAAAAACTTCATTAAAGGCTTTTGAAATATTGTATTTTTGTTTTTGGTTGGCCTGTTTAACTTTGAAGATTTTAATGATTTTTTTAAAGCGAGTTTTGGTAATGTTTGATATTAAATACTCACCTAAAATGCCATCATTAACGAAGCTTCTAGCTGATAAAGGCAACTTAATTTCATAAGTGAATGAATCACTAGTAAAAAACGTTACTAAAAGGCCAATAGCTTCTAATTTATAACGTTCTTTCTCTATATCAGAAACGTCCATATTTAATAATGATTCCAAATCAGAATGAAGATATTCTTCAGATATTAAATTTTGACGGTCAACAAGATTTAATAATGTTAGATATAAGGTTAATGCTTTTTGTCCAATAATGGGTTGATACAGTAATGATAGAACTTGATAATCAACAATTGAGCAAAGACCCTCTAAAGACACTATAAAAATATCTGTTCTTTTTATTTGTTCCAAAATTTCACTCCTATCATTCTGATTTTATTTTAGCTAATATTATTTTGAACTGTTCAAAACTATCATCTCTTGATGATGAATTATCAATGACATAATCAGCATATTCTTTCTTTTTTTCTAAACTCATTTGTGCCTCTATTCTCTGAATAGCGACTTTTCTATCTAAATGTCCGCGCTTCATTAAACGATCGATTTGAGTTTCTCTATCAACATAAACACAGATTATTTTTTCACAATATTTTTCCATTTTCGCTTCATATAATAGCGGCACGTCTAAAACCAATATAGATTCACCTTTGAGTTTATTATATTCTATTAAATGTTCTATTTCTTTAATAACATAAGGGTGAGTTAACTCATTTAATTCTTTTAATTTTTCTTTGTTATTAAAGACAATTCTAGCTAATTTTTTAAAATCTAATGTCTGATCTTCTTCTATATTTAAAGAAAATAAATCCACAATTTCTTGATATAAATGACGATCTGTTTTGATTAGAGCCTTATATACTTTATCTGCATCAATAACTTTGACATCCGTTTTCTCAAACCAATCACTAATTAGGGTTTTTCCAGATGCAATACCTCCAGTTAATCCTATAACTTTCATAAAGACTCCTTTCGTTGACAGTTAGGGCATAAGTATGTCCCTCTGCCACCTACCTTAATTTTTATGATTTCTTCTTGGCAAACTGAACAGGCTTTTCCTACTAAAGTATGCACATTTAGTTCATTTTGAAAACGCCCATCAACCCCTAGAGTAGACTGATAGCTCCTAATGGTTGTTCCGCCAAGATCTATCGCTTTTTGAATCACTTGTTTAGCGGATTTTAATATACACTCAACTTCTTCAAAAGATAATTGGTGACCTTTTTTTTCAGGGTGTATTTTTGCTAAAAATAATGTTTCATCTACATATATATTTCCTAAACCTGTCATGATGCTTTGATCAAGTAAAAGTGACTTAATCGGTCTTGAAGACTTTTTTATTTTAGGATATATCCTATCTGGAATCAACTGTGTGTCGTTAACCTCAGGCCCCAGTTTTTTCAATGAATCAAGTAAAAACTCATCACCTTTTTTAACTAATTCCATTGTACCAAATTTTCTAAAATCATGGTAGGTTAAATACATATCATTAGATAAATGAAAAACAACATGCTCATGTTTTGTCAATTCATTGATTGATTGACGTAAATAATATTTACCTTCCATTCTTAAATGAGAAACAAGTGTATAATCATCTAACTCAAACAATAGATATTTTCCATACCTAGATATGTCGCGAAATGTTTGGTGGATTAATTTTTTTTTAAATTCGTCATTTGATATTTTAATTATTTTATCATAAATAATACTAATATCAACAATCTTTTTTCCTATAATGAGCGGCTTTAATTGTTGTCTAACTGTCTCAACTTCAGGTAGCTCAGGCATTATTTAACCTCAAATAAACTAGGTCCATGACTGTAATGCACGACTAATTTACTTTCAATATCTAATATATTTTCCATTGTACTTTTAGTAATACCAATAACTTTATCTAATTCTTCTTCTAAAACATCTAAAACAATTTCATCATGAATTTGAAGTATTATTTTTGATTTAATCTTTTCAGTTTTAAACTTTTGACTAATTTTAACCATAGCAAGTTTTAATATGTCCGCCGCTGATCCTTGAATAGGCGCATTCATGGCTATACGTTTCCCGAATTCTCTTGTTTGATAATTTTTAGAACTTATTTCAGGAATATAAGTTTTTCTATTAAACATTGTTTCAACATAACCATGTTCTTTTGCTTGAGCTATTTGTTGGTCTGTATAGTCTTTAATTTCAGGATAAGTTTCAAAATAACTACTAATGAATTTTTCTGCTTCTTTAGGAGATATACCCAGTTCTTCAGACAAACCCCAAGTTGTTTTTCCATAAATGATACTAAAGTTTATTGCTTTAGCTACAGACCTTTCATTATCAGAAATTTCATCTTTATTAAATATTTTCTTTGCTGTTTCATAATGAATATCTTTATCATCTTTAAATGCTTGTTTAAGATTTTTTACATTGGCTAATTCAGCAACAACCCTCAATTCAATTTGAGAATAATCAAGTGATAATAATTGATGATTATCTTCACCTACAAAAACTTTTCTTAGTTCTCTACCTACATCTGTTCTAATAGGAAGATTTTGTAAATTAGGTTCTTTTGAAGATAGTCTTCCTGTTTTTGTTAAGGCTTGCTGATAAATAGTATGAATTTTATGGTCGGATTTTAATTTCAAAGCATTTAGTAAACCTTCAAAGTAAGTTGATTTTAATTTAGAATAGGTCCTATAATCAATTATTTTATTAATAATAGGATGGATGTTTTTTAACTTATTTAAAACAGAGATATCAGTAGAATACCCACTTTTAGTTTTTTTCTTAGCAGGTAAATTTAATTTTTCAAATAATATCTCGCTTAATTGTTTTGGTGAATTTATATTAAATTCTTCATCGGCATCCTTATAAATTTCTTTTTCTAATGTAGATAAATGATCATCTAAATTTTCACCAAAATCATTAAGTTGTACTTCATCAACTTGAATACCTTGATATTCCATATATGCCAGAGTCTCAGCTAAAGGCATTTCTATATCGTTCAATAATTTGTTTTGATTATTATCGAGTATTTTCTTCATTGAAGCTTGATGTAAAATCTTAACTGCCTTTACTTTAGTAATTATGTGTTTAATATACCTATTTTCTTCTGGAATAGCTTTTTTTGCACCTCTACCATATATCAAGTCATCTGATAGAACATCATCATGATCTAAGGACCTAGCAACCGCAGAGAAGTCATCTTGGTTAATGTTAGCATCTATTAAATAAGCTGCTAATAATAAATCAAACTGAACACCTGAAAGATCGATTCCATCCCAAAGAAGGATGACTTTTAATTTCTTATAATCGTAAACATACTTCTCATATTTGTCTGTCTCTAACCATTCAATAAATGCTTTTGAATGAATAGCATCATCATAATCAATAAAAAACGTTTTACTATTGATGATTAAACCAAAACCAAGTTTATCAGCTGTATGATAATTATCACCATATGTTTCTAAAAATAAGTATCCATTTGAAAAATCTAATTTTTTTAAATCATCTTGGTTTAGTTTTTTATAATCATAAGACTCAACTTTTTTATCTTTATTAATTTGATTTAGGAAAGATCTAAAACCCATTTCTTGATAGAAATTTCTTAATTTTTCTAAATCCATTCCTTTATATTCAGCTTTATTAATATCTATTTGATTATCAAATTCACACTCAATAGTCGCTAATTTTTTAGAGAACATTGCGATTTCTTGATTATCTTCAATTCTTTCTTTTAGTTTGCCTTTTAAATTAGGAATATTTTTTATTATATTTTCGATTGTATGGTACTCTTTTAATAATTTTTCTGCTGTTTTTTTGCCCACACCTTTGATTCCTGGAATATTATCTGAACTATCTCCAACTAAACCCTTATAATCAGGAATTTGTTCAGGTGATAAACTCATTTTTTCATACAATGATTCTTTATTCATAATATCTATTTCAGATAGACCTTTTTTTGATATAAGTTGAAATACATTATCATCAATTAACTGCATGAGATCTTGATCATTACTATATATCATCACTTCATCAAAATCGCTTTTAAAATGTTTAGCAGCATAACCTATAACATCATCAGCTTCATATGATTCTTTTCTATAACAATAAACTCCTGCAGCATCTAAAAAATCCTCCATATAAGGAAATTGTTCTTTTAATTCTGCCGGTGTATCTTGTCTAGTACCTTTATAGTCTTCGTAAATTTCATGTCGATGTGTTTTACCTATTGAATCTAAAGCTACAATAATATGAGTATAATCACGTTTCAAAAGCGTATTCATTGCTCTAACAAAACCATAAATTCCATTGGTGTATTTCCCATCCTTGGTTTTCATTAGATTTCCTGAGTAAGCTGTTGCATAATATGATCTGAATAATAAATTACTAGCATCAATTAATAATAATTTCTTTTTCATTAGTCCACCTCTTTAACTCATTTATTTTAACATATATATATAGAAAATGCACTTCTTCAAGTGCATTTTATTCGCTAATATTTTATTTTATGTTCTTCTTCAATATGAATAATAAACCTTTAAGTATTAATAAATCATCTCTTGTAATATCTTCTTTACAAAGTTCATGAACTATTCTAGCATGGCCACCTGTCATGATTACTGTCAATTTATCGCGCTTAACTTCATCTTTAACTCTTTTAATCATACCATCAATCATTGATGCATGACCATAAACTAGTCCCGATTTAAATGCATCAACAGAATTTTTACCTAATGCTTTTTTAGGTGCTTGTAATTCAACTTGTGGTAACAAAGATGTCATTGAAAATAAGGCATTTTTACTGGTCGTTAAGCCAGTAGCAATCGCAACTCCCTTTAACGTTTTATCCTGAATATAAGTAAATGTTGTTGCTGTTCCTAAATCTATGATCAAACAAGTTTCATCGTAAATAGTTGTAGCTCCCACAGTATTACCAATTAAATCAGCGCCTACTTCCTTTGGATTATCTGAGTTGATTTTTATCCCAGTTTTTACGCCTTGTCCAACAAAAAGAGGAACCACATTAAAATGGTTTAAAAAATATTCTCTAAAACCTTCATTTATTTCTGGAACTACAGAAGAAATGATTGCTTGATCACATTCCTTAATATAGTCATTTAAAATCATAGAATATTCATCAGAAGATTTATTTTTATCCGTATTAATTCGATATAATTTATCTATGGAATCTCCTTCTTTCGATAAACCTATTGCTATTGTTGTATTACCTATATCAATTGCTATCTTCATAAACTCCTCCACGTAGTATCGCTTGGTTATTGTTAGTTAAATAAGCAATTAGTCTATCGGTAACTACTGAACCAATCAGCATAGCCAATATGGCTTCACCAATACCATTTGTAACTAATACACCTAAAATCCATTTCATAATATCTCTAAATGCTTGTAAATTAGCAATTCCGTCAATAGTTGATTCACCATATTCTCCGCTTAAAATACCATTGTAAATATTTGGAGATTCGAATACAATTGGAAAACCTGTAGCAATCATAGGCACAACTAACAATGTATGAATAACTGATACAGTTAAAAAGCCTAATGCCAAAGCAATAATCCTTTTATTGATGATTTTTTTGTAGAACTTGAATACATCATATATAATAAAGCCAAAAATTACTCTTGGTAAAATCGAAATCCATGGTAAAACAAATAAGAAATCAAATCCTCCACTCATTGCTCCACGAATTAATGATACTACCCCAAAAGTTAGTCCTAAAATAACTCCTGCTTTTCTTCCAAGTATAACCGCTCCAATAATAACTGGTATAGTTATAATTTGAAAAGACAATCCAAATAAGGGAATAAACCCTAAAAATGGGACCATACCCATTACAACAATAATTGCAATAAACATTGCTAAAATTGTCATTTTACGCGTTTTTTCGCGTTGTGTTAATACTTCTTTTTCTTTTTTCATTTCTTTTCCTTTCCAAGCCACTTAAAGTGGTCTCATAAGTACTAATTTATATAAATTTAATTATACATTTGCTTTAATTTCTTTTATTACATTCCAATCGATGACTTCTAGCATTTTTAAAATAATCGCTTTTACAGCTTTATAATCATCTTTATGAATCATAGATGTTGTTGAATGGATATATCTTGCTGGCATACCAATAGTGCATGCGATAGTCCCTCCTCGTGATAACTGTGCAGCTGCTGCATCAGTTCCACCTAAAGAACTATAGTATTGAAATTTAATATTATTTTCTTCGGCTAATTCTTCAATGAATTTTTTTGCCCCTTGATGCATTAAAGCTCTTGGATCATAAAAGCGAATTAAAAAGCCATCACCTAATGTTCCACCAACTTCTGTTTTTTCAAAAGTATCAGCACATGGAGAGCAATCTACAGCAATAAATAGATCTGGATTAACTGTATAAGTAGATGTAATAGCCCCTCTTAATCCAACTTCTTCTTGAACATTAGCACCTGCTATAAATTTACATTTTAGTTTATCTCTATCTACATCTTCTAAAATATCTAATGCCATAGCTGAACCAAATCTATTATCCCATGCTTTTGAAAATATTTTTTTTCCATCAATAGATTCTTTATAATCATTTTCAAAAACAATTTGTTGGCCTATTTTAATTCCAAGTTCTTTAGCGTGTTCATCATTATCAGCACCAATGTCTAAGTGAAAATCATCAAAACTAGAAACTTGTTTATTAGACTTATCTCTTAAAAGATGAGGTGGTTTTGCCCCAACAACTCCTGGAACGAAAGATCCATCAGCTCTTACAATGTTCATGTGTTGAGAAACGACTACTTGTGGGCTAATACCACCAATAGCCATCATTTTAATTGTACCATTTTTATTAATGCCCTTAACCATTGCCCCAATCTCATCCATATGTCCAGCTAACATAACAGTTGGTCCATCTGATTTAAGGTTTATACCACCAAAAATTGAACCTAAATTATCTTCAATAATTTCTTCTGTTAATTTTTCTAAATGCTGTCTCATATATTGTCTTACATATTTTTCGTGACTTGAAACGCCAGGTAATTCTACTAAGTCTTTATAAAATTTTTTCATTCATTAACTCCTTTTAAGTTTTGCTTTTAAATAATATATTGTTTTATTCTCTTCTACAAATTTCATTTCAAATTCAGTTTGTATATTTGATGAAGGTAAGTTTTTATATAGGTCCAATGATAAGTCAATTATCCTTATGAAATCAGAATGATTAAATGACATTAAAGAATACTCAAATAAAGCATAATTGTCTGTTTTCATTTCTATCATTGAATTATCTTTTAAAATTTGATGATATCTCTTTAAAAACCTTGGCGAAGTAAGTCTTCTTTTCTCATGTCTATTTTTTGGCCACGGATCAGAAAAATTCAAATATAATTTATCAACTTCATTTTCTTCAAATATATCTGTAATATGTGTCGCATCAAATCTAACTAATTTTAAATTATCAAGTGGTTCTAAAATTAGTTTTTCCAAAGCTCTTACAATTACAGAATCAAATTTTTCAATTCCTATATAATTTATGTGAGGATTATTGAGTGCTTTTTCATAAATAAATTTACCCTTACCACACCCTATTTCTACTTCTACTGGATGATTATTTTCAAAAAGTTCTTGCCATTTCGACTTATGATTTTTAGGTTTTAAAATAACATAACCCGGATAAGAATGGATTAATTCTTTCGCGTATTTTACGTTTCTTAATCGCATATTATTCTCCCGCCAGTCTTACAATTCCTTCTGCATAAATAGCCACTGCGTTCATCATATCTTTGATATTTAAATATTCATTAGGCTGATGAGCTAAGTCCTCATCGCCAGGAAGCGCTGGTCCAAAAGCAACTGCTTTTTTCAACATTCTTGAATATGTACCGCCTCCTATACTCATAATTTTACTCTCTGTATCATTTGTGTATTTTATATAAGATTCATGTAAAGCTTTGACCAACTCATCTTCAGGTGAAACATAATGAGGTTTTGAATTTGAATCTATCATATAGTTTAAGGCAAACTCTTTCCCTGATTTAATGATTTTCTTTTCGCCTTCATCAAAGTTATAATTTTTCGGATAACGTATATTTACGCCAATTTCAACGGATTTTCCATC
Organism: Mycoplasmatota bacterium; assembly: GCA_018622675.1. Classification (GTDB taxonomy): domain Bacteria; phylum Bacillota_I; class Bacilli_A; order Izemoplasmatales; family Hujiaoplasmataceae; genus Hujiaoplasma. The sequence continues at coordinate 471,648 of CP076020.1, read as the reverse complement.
ATAATGAACAAATGCTAAATTTAAAGTTAAATCATCCATTTCCTTGTCATGGATATTAATATCTAATTTTTTTCCTAAATGATCATCAGTTAAGTATTTATTTAACATATTAATGAAAGGATTATTCGTTTGTTTAACAAGAAATTTCACCATTAATGAAATAGCATTTACTCCAAGGTGTGGCCATGCTGCATGTGCATTTTTACCATATACTATATATTCGTCACCTTTTATTTCACCTTGTAATTTATGATCTTTTAAAAACTTCATGAATTCTTTTTCTCTATTCTCTGACAATTTAGCTACACATTGATCAGGAACGACATTAAAACGATCTCCTGATTCAAGCGATAATAAAAGTTTATCAGTTACATTCCCATTGTATGTAAAAGCATAGATTCCTTTTTCAGCATAAATCAAAGGGAATTCAGCATCCGGAGCAAATCCCAAATCAGGCATCTGTTCCTTTTCTAAATATCGTTTAATGCCACGCATACCAGATTCTTCATCACAACCAAGAATAAGTCTTACTTTTTTGTTTAACTTAATACCTTGATCTTTGATCATTTTTAAGGCTATATATGCCGCTATTGTTGGACCTTTATCGTCCATTGCACCACGCGCATAAATTTTGCCATCTTCCTCAAAAGCAGAAAAAGGAGGATTATTCCATTTTCCACCAGCAGGAACAACGTCAAGATGTCCTAAAACGCCTAAAACCTCTTCACCATCACCGATTTCAATATGCCCGGCGTAATTATCAATATTCTTTACTTTAAAACCATCCTTCACACCTAAATCAAGCATGTAATCCAAAGATTTTCTAATATCATCACCAAAAGGAGCTTCCTTATTTTCTGGTGTATATTTTTTTAAAACTGTTGGAATTTTTAATACTTCTTTTACAATGCGGATATATTCATCTTCATAATTTTTCGCAATGTCTAACCAATTCATAAATATCACATCCTATCATCCATATTTTATCATATGGAGGGCCATTTGCAAACAGGAAAACCCTAAAGTTTTGCTTTCGAAATATATTTGACTTTATATACATATTATTAGTATAATAATATATATCTATAGCGAGAGAGGAAACGTGATGACTATGGTAAGAAAAATAAAAATGGAAAACCTCACTTGTTCAAATTGTATTGCAAAAGTAGAGCGAAGAGCTAAACGTTTAGATTATGTAAATAGTGCTTCATTTAATTTTGCAAATCAAGTTTTACTTGTTGATTTTAAAGACCATTATGATGAAGAGATTGCTTTAAAAGAAATAAAAGCAATTGTCGACATTTTAGAAGATAATATTGTAACTCATTACATTGAAGACCAAGTAGAAATCACCCATAAAACCTTTATTGGTGAATATAAATTTGTTCTTATCGGTATTTTCATTATATTATTGGATTTAATTGGTTATAGATTATTTCCATTACTTAATCACTGGTTCAATATTAACATCCCACAAATCGGAGATTTGGTTGGAAGCATTTTATATTGGGTTGGTTATGGATTTTTGATATCTAAAATGCTCATTTTGCAAATTAAAGGTATCAAAAACTTCAATATTTTTAACGAAAATACCCTTATGATCATTGCCACCGTTGCCGCAATGGCTATTGGCCAATATGAAGAAGCAATCGCAGTTGTTATCTTTTACTCTGTAGGCGAGTTTCTTCAAGGACGCGCTGTTGATAAATCAAGGAATGAAGTCGCATCGCTTGTCAACTTGAGAGTTGATTATGCTAATGTATTAATTGACGGAGAAGTTGTTGTTAAAGAACCGAATCAAGTAGAAATAGGTGATGTATTAGTTGTTAAAAACGGTGAAAGAATCCCTTTAGATGGCGTCATAGTCCAGGGTTCTACATCATTAAACACTTCAGAATTAACAGGTGAAGCAAAACTAAAAACTGTTAATAGAGGTGATAAAATCTTGAGTGGTAATATAAATGTTGGTGACATCATACATATTGAAGTGACTAAATCATATGAAAATTCAACTTTATCAAAAATCATTGATTTAATTGAAAATTCCACAAATAAAAAATCTAAGAGAGAATTATTAATTACTAAATTTGCCAAAGTATATACTCCTATTATTGTAGGCCTCGCAGTATTACTAGTCCTATCAGGAGCCATTTTCGATTGGCGAAATGAAAATAGTATAGAGCCTTATATTTACAGTGCTGCTATTTTCTTAGTTATATCTTGTCCTTGTTCCCTCGTTTTATCAGTTCCTTTATCATATTATGCGGGTATCGGGACAGCCGCTAAACATGGAATTCTATTTAAGGGGTCATCATATTTACATTCAATCACAGAAGTTGAAACCATTGCGCTTGATAAAACTGGAACTCTAACACATGGTGATTTCTTTATTCAAGAATATAGTAATGACGAAACATTAAAATTAGCCGCTTCTATTGAAAGATATTCAAATCATCCAATCGCAAAAGCTATTGTTGATTTTAATCATCAAGAAGTCTTGGATGTTAACGATATTCAAGAAGTTCCAGGATATGGAATCAAAGGATCAATTGATGGTAAGATATTATTGGCTGGTAGCAAATCCTTCCTTGCCAAAAATAAAGTTATTGTAGAGGATGAAAAACTACCTGTTGGTTCATATACTTTTGTTTCTTTTGATGACCAATATATAGGTTATATTATCATCAAAGACGAACTTAAAGAAACTTCAATGCAAACTGTCCGAGACTTAACCAAGGAATATGACACAGTAATGTTAACAGGTGATAATGAGAAGTCCGCTAGAGATATCGCTATGCAACTTGGTGGCATAGAATATTATTCAGAATTATTACCAGAAGATAAAATCAATCAATTTGATAATATTAGAACCAACTCTGTTTCTATGTATGTTGGAGATGGCATCAATGATGCACCGTTATTAAAAAATGCTGATATTGGTGTATCAATGGGTTCTGCTTCTGATATTGCCATAGAAGTTTCGGATGTCATCATTATCAATAACGATATTAGATTACTAGATAAAGCATTTAGAATCGCAAAAAAAACAAGATTACTTTCAGCAGAAAATATCATTTTTTCCATTTTAGTTAAAGTTATTTTCCTAGCAATGTCTGCTATAGGTTTAATGTGGATGTGGCTATCAATTTTTGCTGATGTAGGGGTCGCAATACTTTGTGTATTAAACGCCTTAAGAATTATTTATCAAAAAAAATATTTAACTGAATCAAAAAAAGTAAAGAAGGTTTAGAGAATGGAAGTTGAACTGATACTCTTTTTCATACTTATTTTAATATTAGTAAATGGGTTTTATGCAGCTAGTGAAATGGCGCTAGTATCTTTATCACCTGCAAAGGTAGATAGATTATTAGAAAAGGGTCATAAAAAAGCAAAAATGCTAAAAAAGGTGAAATCGGATTCCACAAGATATTTATCAACAATTCAAGTAGCTATTACTTTAGCGGGGTTTTTATCAAGTGCTTTAGCTGGTTCAAAACTAGCTGATAACTTAATTAACATATTTTTAAAAATTAACCTCATTATACCAGAAACTGTCGCAGTAGTTATCATTACTATTATTCTTTCTTATATAACACTTGTTTTTGGTGAATTAGTACCTAAAAGAATAGCCTTGTTAAATCCAGAAAAGTTTTCACTCTTTGCAATTAGAACGGTATATATCACCATGATTATCACAAAGCCTGCTGTTTGGTTGCTTTCAGCCACCACAAAGGGTGTATTAATCTTATTAGGTGTTAAAAAATTCACTAGAGATGAAGATATTTCTGAAAGCGAAATCAAAAGGCTAATCAGACATGGTCATACTGAAGGTTTATATCAAGAAGAAGAAAAAGAAATGCTTGAAAGCATCTTTAGATTTGACGATATTACTGCTGAAGCGATTATGACACCTAGAACTAACATCCATGCAGTAGATATTGATGATAGTAATGAAGAAATATTAGATCAAGTCATACATTCTAATTATTCTAGAATACCTTTTTACAAAGATAACATAGACAATTTACTAGGTATTATACATGTTAAAGATGTTTTAATTCAAGCTAAAAAAGTTGGTTTTGATCACATTGATATTTCAAAATTACTAAGAGAACCTTATTATGTACCGACCAGTATTAAGATCAATGCTTTATTTAAAAAAATGCAAGAAACAAATCATCAAATAGCTGTTATTCTAGATGACTATGGCGGTGTTGAAGGTATTGTTACAATCGAAGATTTACTCGAAGAAATAGTAGGAAATATATATGATGAATATGATAATATTGAAGAGGAAATCATTAAAGTGTCAGATAATCAATACTTAGTCAATGGTACCTTACCTATTCAAGACATCAATCGTTATCTTAATTTAAATATTAGTTCTGATCATGAAACCTTAAGCGGTCTCATTATTGATAAACTAGAATATATTCCCAAACCTAATCAAGCTGATGTTGTTCATTATCATAATCTTGTTTTAGAAGTTAAAACCGTCATTAATAACAGAATCGAAAAAGTACTTATAACTATAGAAAAAGAACTATGATATTTTCATCATAGTTCTTTTTATTATTTATGTTTAATTACACCGTATTTTTTCTTACCTTTTCTAATAATTGTATATTTCTCGCCAAATCCATTTTCTTTTTTTACTAGGAAAGAAATATTACTTTGTTTTTCACCATTAACCGATACCGCATTATTTTTAATCATTTCTCTCGCCTCTCTCTTAGACTGTACCAACGACAAATCCAATAGTGCGTCAGGTAAGGATAAGTCAGAGTCAACTGAGATTGAAGGCAAATTCTTGAATCCCATTTCAATTTCATCTACCGATAAGTTTTTAATTTGACCACTAAAGAGTGCTTCACTAATATTAATAGCTTGTTTTAAAGCTTCTTTCCCATGAACCATTTCTACTATTTCTTTGGCTAATGTTATTTGAGCCAAACGCTTTTCAGGTTCTTTAACTAAAGATTCTTCAATTTGTTCGATTTCTTCTCTTGATAAAAAAGAAAATTGCTTTAGCCTGCTGATCACATCAGCATCTGGGGTATTTATCCAAAATTGATAGAATTCATATGGACTGGTTTTTTTAGGGTCTAACCAAAGAGTTCCAGATTCTGTTTTTCCAAATTTTGTACCATCAGACTTAGTAACTAATGGAAAAGTTAACCCATATACTTTGGCTTCTGGTCCATGTTTTCTTCTAATTAATTCTGACCCAGACGTAATATTTCCCCATTGATCTTGACCACCTATTTGTAATGTACAATGATAATGGTCGTACAAATGCTCAAAGTCCCATGCTTGAATAATTTGATATGAAAATTCGGTAAATGAGATTCCTTTTTCAATTCTAGATTTAACTGAATCTTTAGCCATCATATAATTGATGCTAAAATGTTTACCCAAGTCTCTTAAAAATTCTATGGCATTTAATGAAGATAGCCATTCATAATTATTGACTACTTTTGCAGTTGGTAATAAACCTTTGAATTGCTTTTCAATTCCCGCTGCATTTTTTAATGATTCTTCAATGGATAATAGTTTCCTCTCATCAGCTTTAAAACTAGGATCACCAATTAAACCAGTTCCACCACCGATAACTAATATAGGTTTATGTCCATGGTTTTCAAGCCTTTTCGCAACTAGATTTGCCATTAAGTGTCCAACATGCAAACTATCAGCTGTTGGATCAGTTCCTATATAAAAAGTTAATTGTTCTTCATTTAGTTTATTTCTTAGCGTTTCATCAGTTTCTTGGTAAATGAGTCCTCGCCACTTTAAGTCGTCATATAAAGTCATTATGTCCTCCTAGATGTTGATTATAATTTAGTTGATTCACGATGAATAATACTGTAAGGTAATTCAAAATATTTTTGTTTAGTTGTTTCGTTATCTATTTCTTCTTTTAATAAAGCCATCGCTCTAACACCTATTTCTGTAATAGGGATATCTATACAAGATAATTTTGGTCTTGATAAAGAAGCATACTTGGTATTTTGAAAGCCAAATACAGAAATATCTTTAGGAACTTTTCTTCCCTTAGATATCATTGAGTTAATGAATGACACAGCTATACTGTCTCTAACAGCTACCACTCCATCAATCTTTTTCCCAACTTCATTGTACAATTCATCAAAATGAATTGTATTAATTGATATATCCCCACTTGTTCTATATATATGCGGTTCTAATCCAGCCTCTTTAATAGCCTTCATATATCCTGATTCTTTTAAATCATTAACCATGTATTTTCTAGCAGTTGTCAGCATATAAATATTTTTTCTACCTTCATCGATCAATTCTTTTGTAATAGCATAACCTGCTTTATGGTAATCAATCGAGATAGTTGTTAATTTGTTTTCAAATGGATATAAGGTATTTGCTAGAACAATTGGAATTCCATAATCATCCTTAATTCGATTTAACATTTGATATTGTTGTTCATTTATTTCATCATTCATATAAAGAATGCCATCCGCTTGTGATGCAACAACTTCTTTTAACATTTCTGACTCTTCATCATATTCATCTTTTAATACATAAATAATCAGAGAGTAATTATATTTCCTTGCCTCAATAGCTATACCATTGACCATTTCTGCAATAGAAGATCGAGTCATATCAGGAACCATTACAGCAACCGAAGTTGATTTTCGGCTCGCTAAGCCCCTAGCAAAAGCATTAGGTTTATAACCTAATTCTTCTATAACTTTCAACACCTTTTCTCTGGTTTCTTTTTTTACTTTTTCAGGATTATTCAATGTTCTTGATACAGTCGCAAGTGATACATCTGCGCGCATTGCAACATTGTAGATAGTCGCTTTTGTTTTTGCCATACTAACAACTCCTTTGATTATTCTACCTTATATTTTACCATAAATTAAGGGACTTGCAATGAAGAATGTAAATGTTTTCATTAATCATTGATATCACCAATTAAAAAAGGACAATAAATGTCCTTTTTTTATCGTCTTTCTTTGATTCTTGCTTTTTTCGTAGATAATCCGCGAATATAGCCTAAGTAAGCTCTTCTTACTTTACCACGACGTTTAACTTTTATGCTTTCAATTACTGGTGAATGCACTAAGAACGTTTTTTCAACGCCCACACCATAAGAAATTTTTCTTACAGTGAAAGTTTCACTTACGCCTCCACCTTGTTTTTTGATGCACAAACCTTCATACATCTGAATACGTTCACGATTACCCTCTTTAATCTTAATTGCGACTTCTAGAGTGTCACCTGCACGAAATTCTGGTAAATCAGTTTTTAGATATTCTTGTGTAATATCTTTGATTAGTTGCTGCGACATTTTGGCCAACTCCTTTTTAAATTCTCCTCGGTTCTTGTATTTTCAGCGGAACAAAGGGCTATATATTCTTTTCAGCATTACGATTATAGCACATCACGATACTAAAATCAAACTATTTTTATTGGCTTTTTTTGCTTTTTAAATAATTTTCATAAAGATCAGGTCGTCTAACCTTTGTGCGGTTTATTCTTTCTTTGAGTCTCCACTCTTCAATGTTTTTATGATGACCACTTAATAGGACATCTGGAACTTCCATTCCTTCAAACACTCTTGGTTTTGTATACTGAGGATAATCTAATAATCCATTATAAAAAGAATCATTAATATATGAATCTTCTTTACCCAAAACTCCTGGTAGCATTCTAACTACTGAGTCAACAATAGCCATAGCAGCAATTTCTCCACCAGTTAAAACATAATCTCCAATTGATATTTCTTCATCAACAAGTTTTCTAATTCTATCATCAAATCCTTCATAATGCCCACATATAAGAATGATATGATCATATTGTAATAAAGACTTAGCCTTATCTTGGTGATATGTTTTTCCTTGAGGAGACAATAAAATTTTATGCGCATCCTTATAACCCTCAATACTTAGTAGAGCATGGTAAATTGGTTCAATTGATAGAACCATTCCTGGACCACCACCGTATGGAGTGTCATCAACTGTGTGGTGTTTGTTTTGTGAAAAATCTCTGTAATTGATAATATCAAAAGTAACATTATTATTGTTAACTGCTCTTTTCAATATAGATGAATTAATTATCGGTGATATCATTTCAGGAAACAAGGATAAAATTGTTATCTTCAAAACAATCCCTCCAAATCAACTATGTCTATATAGTCTTCCTTCATCTCTTTAATAAATTCATCTCTAAAGGGAATTAAAACATTTCCTTTATCAGTCTCAACTACTAGATAGTCATCTTTAGGGTAATTTCTAATATCAACAACTTGACCTTTAAGTATATTGTTTTGATATATCTTCAAACCAATCAATTCATCTTGATGATATGCGTTTTCCTCAATCATTATTTCTTCATCAGCATCAACGAAAATTTCTTTCTTGTTAAGAAACTGAACTAAGTTTATATTTTCATAGCCTTTTAACTTTAATAAAGGAATTTTTTGATTTTCATGATAAAACATAACATTGAACTCTTGATAATTGCCATCGATTTCAATATATATTTTAGCATTAGCTTGTAATCTTTCTTTGATAAAACCAGATAATGGTTTTACTTTTAATTCGCCCTTAATGCCTTTAAAACCAGTAATTTTTCCTACTAATTGATAATTCATTATTCCACCTCTTTAACCATTAAAATTATACACTATTTAATGAATAAAATAAAATGAAAGTCATTAAATATTATAATTATGTTTATAAAAGTTCAGTTTTAATATATAATAATGAAATAAAGAGAGGTTAATATGAGAAAAGGATTTAAAATAGCATTTATTGTATTTTCTGTATTTATTATTTTTATTTTAGGGTTTATTCTAACCCTGCATTTATTCGAATACAAACCTGAAGAAATGACCGAATTAACAATCATTGATGGAGAAAATACGAGCGACAGTTTAAATATTACATCTCAAATAACGGCTTTAACTTTTAATACTGGTTATGCTTCTCTAAGTCAAACCGAGGATTTTGTTATGGATGGCGGTAAAAAAGCCAGAATGGACTCAAAGAGCGAAGTTGAAGACAATATTCAAGCAATTGAAGATATACTTGAACGTGAAAACGCAGATATATTCTTATTACAAGAGGTTGATGTTGACTCTAATAGGTCTTATAATATAAACCAATATGAAATTTATCAAGAATCACTTGGAATAACATCTGCGTTAGCTTATAATTATCGTTCAATATTTGTCCCCTTTCCAATTAATCCTAGCCAAATGATGGGTAAAGTAAATTCAGGACTGGCAACCTTTACTTCTTTTGAAACCAGCCAAGCAACAAGAATACAACTACCCGGAAGTTTTCCTTGGCCAGTTAGACTCGCTAATTTAAAAAGAGCCCTACTGATTACTAGACATCCTATAGAAGATAGTCAAGCAGAATTGGTAGTCATCAATTTGCATTTATCTGCATATGATGATGGTTCTATGCGTGAACAAGAATTAGAAGCCTTACAGGAAATTATGCTTGAAGAAAAAGAAAAAGGAAATTATATTCTAGTCGGTGGAGATTTCAATCAAACATTTCCTGATGCACTAAAATCATTTGAAAGCCAAAGCGAATATGAATATCATACTCAATATGAACTCAATAGCCAAGATTTATGGGAAGCTTATCCACTAGATATTGAATGGTTTAACAACAATCAATTCCAATTAATTGCTGATGCATTAATTCCTACATGTAGATTATTACATCAACCGTATGACACAGAAAATCATGAAAACAATCAATATTACTTAATAGATGGTTTTATTGTCTCAAACAACATAACAGTTAATAGTATCGAAACTATTGATGAAGATTTTAAGTATAGTGATCATAATCCTGTTAAGATTACACTTACTCTAAATGAATAAAGAAATTCTATCTTTCATATAAAATGATATTTTATCAAGCACTGAATCATATTTGATTTAAGTGCTTTTTTTAATCCTATAATTTTATGATGTATCATATTTGAAAAATTAAAAAAATAAGTTTAGTTTCAAAAACTAAACCTTAAATGATCAAAATAGATTAAAAACCAATTCATCATAATATTAAAAAAAGATTGAAAAATTTCCAATCTTTTTTATCTTTCATTATTTTTCTTTTTTAAAACACATAAACCAATCTAGGCAATATGTATCATCATCTTTTGTTTCCATTCTTTCTTTTGCTGTACCGCATGAACCAGCAGTTGGAACAATTACATCATCACCTGGTCTCCAATCAGCAGGTGTAGCTACGCCATCTTTATCAGCTTTTTGTAAAGCTTGAATGATACGTTTAATTTCATCAAAATTTCTACCTGTTGAAAGTGGATAATAAAGAATCGTTCTAATAATTCCTTTAGGATCAATCACAAATACTGCACGAACAGCTTGTGTTGATGATTGATTTGGTTGAATCATACCAAACTTATTTGCAACTTCCATTTTAATATCTTCTATAAGAGGGAATGTTACATCTAAGTTTTTCATACCATTCCATTCTAAATCATTAATTTTTCTTAACCATGCAATATGTGCATATAAAGAATCTACTGAAAGTCCAATTAATTCAGTATTTAGTTCTTTAAATTCATCCAACATTCTTGTGAATGTCATAAACTCTGTTGTACATACTGGTGTAAAATCAGCCGGATGAGAGAACAATATCACCCATTTGTCTTTGTAATCTTCTGGGAATTTAATAGTCCCTTGTGTCGTTGTTGCTTCAAAACTTGGTGCAGGATCACCTATTAAAGGCATTTGATAAAATTCTTTTGCTTGTTCTTCCATTAAAACTTCCTCCTAATTTTTATTTTTATAAATATATTTTAACACATTATGTTAGTTAAGTCTAACATGTTATGTAAAAATTTTTCTTTTTTTTAATGGTGATCTGTACAAGGTTCTCCACCTTGATTTAGTTCATTATTTAAAAATTTTTCGATTACTACTGAAACATCACCTTCTACATTTATATAACAATCTATACCTAAATTTTTTAATCCGTTAACAGCCATTGCTCCTATACCACCAGCAATCACTACATCAATACCTTCACCTTTCAAAAATTTAGGCAAATATCCTTTTTGATGTGGCGGATTTTTAATAAGGTATGATCCATTAATTTCATTGTTTTCAACTTCATAAACTACAAAATAGTCGCAGTGACCAAAATGTTCAGTTATCAAGTTATTTTTCGTACTTAAAGCTACTTTCATTCTCTTCCTCCCTGACGTCTTTTTCTATTTTTTCTTAAAGGTCGTAAACATTCTTCACAATCATCATCGCAAACAACATAGTCTCCACCTTCAATCACTAGTATCTTACCAGTCACAATCACATCAGCTATTTTTTTTCTAGCGTTCATATAGACCCTTTGAACTGTCGTTCTAGCAACACCAACTTGCTTGGCTGTTTCCTCTTGAGTAAAACCTAAATGATCCATCAATCTAAAAATTTCATATTCATCAATTAATAAAACCACTTTCTCCAAGGTGTTTGCTCTTCTACCTTTAGGACCAAACATATGATATTCTGGTAAGCCACATATTACTCTAGGTTTATTTGGTCTAGCCATATCTTTCTCCTCACTTAAATTATATAAATATTATGAACATATGTCAAGATTATTTCTTCGTATCTTTTTCTATAATTATAATCTACTTTATAGTATAATACAAATATAAAAAAAATTGAAAATTAAAATGAATGAGGTAACTATATGGAAACAATTAAAAACTATGAAGAATTTGAAAAATTAATTAACAAACAACTGATGGTTGTTATCGCTAAAACTAAAACTTGTAATGTCTGTAAACCATTAACAGAAAAATTAAATCATTTTATGGAAGATTACCCAACTATTCCTGCCTATCAATTATATTTAGAAGATGTTGAAATATTTCAAGGTCAACATCTAGTATTTACCGTTCCAACAATTCTTGTATTTTCTGAATCAAAGGAAATTTTAAGAGAGTCTAGATTTATTGATTTTGCTAAAATAGAGCGTTTATTTCAACTATATCTTGGTTAAAAAATATGTATTTGAGTATTGCATTAATCATATTATTAAGCATCTCATTATTCGCTATTTTTGATAAATTAAATTTACCTGGACTTCTAGCATTTATTATTACTGGTATTATTTTAGGTCCATTTGTATTTGATTTAATCAGTGATGATATTTTAAATATATCGGCAGAATTAAGAAAGATTGCTCTGGTCGTTATTTTAATTAGAGCAGGACTTTCTTTAGATATTAATGATTTAAAAGATATTGGTAGACCTGCAATATTTCTAAGTTTCTTACCAGCTATGTTTGAAATTGTTTTAATCGGTATTTTAGCACCATTATTATTTGATATTACCAGTATTGAAGCATTCATCTTAGGTTCTGTTATAGCAGCAGTATCGCCAGCAGTCATTGTTCCGAGAATGATTGGTTTTATTGAAAAAAAAGTGGGTACAGAGAAAAAAATACCACAACTAATTCTTGCATCATCATCAATAGATGATATATTTGTAATTATTATATTTACTATTTTCCTTCAAATTTATGAAACAAAGACTATTGAACTCGGCCAATTATTTTTATTACCCTTATCACTTATTTTTGGCATTCTCGCTGGTTTAATTATCGGTATTTTGATTGTTTATATATTTAAAAAGATTCACCTACGAGATACTTTAAAGGTTTTAATTCTTTTTGCTATATCCTTTTTGTTTATAGTATTAGAAGATTATATAGCAATCTCGGGATTACTCGCCATAATCACATTAGGTATCACTGTATTAACGCTTTATCCTGTCTTGGCTAATAGACTAACATCTAAGTTTTCTAAAATTTGGGTTATTGCTGAAATGATGCTTTTTGTTTTAATTGGTGCTGCAGTTGATATCACTTTATTTACAAGTATTGGATTATTGGCAGTTATTCTGATTTTAGCTGGATTGGTTTTTAGATTATTTGGCGTGTTAGCAAGTATCACAAAAACAAGTTTTAACTTTAAAGAAAAAACTTTTATATGCTTTTCTTTTATCCCTAAAGCAACTGTACAAGCAGCAATTGGAGCTATTCCATTATCACTTGGTATAGCAGGTGGAGAGTTAATATTAGCGATTTCAGTATTATCAATCTTTTTAACAGCTCCTTTTGGAGCAATTCTTATCGATCAAACAGCACAAAAGCTATTAAAAAAAGGGACAATTTAATTTTGTCCCTTTTCATTTGGTCTTGGACCATAAAACTGATAATAAGTTGTTTTTATTCTTCCATTAAATAATATCCTTTTTCGATTTGCATTTACCTTTAAATGTGTTTCTAAATTTTCTTCATCTGTAATCACATATTTAGACCAAGTTTTTAATCTTCTAAAGATTTTCTTCATTTCTTCGTACATTTGACTTAAATCTTCGTCGTGAGACAAACGACTTCCGTAAGGTGGATTTGTTATCAGCACACCATAGTCCCCTTCATATTTTGCGTATTTAAAATTACTATGTTCAAATTCTATAGTATCTAAAACCCCAGCTTCATCAGCATTTTCTATTGCAGCTTTGACACTTGATTCATCAATATCAGAACCCCTTAGGTCCATTATTTTGTCAAAATCTATACTTTGATATGCTTCTCTAATTTCATCTCGCCAAGTATTTTCTCCAAGAAATGTCCAATGCTTAGATGCAAAATCTCTTTGAAGTCCAGGCGCAATATTTCTTCCAATCATTGCTGCTTCGATTAATATAGTTCCTGATCCACAAAATGGATCTTGTAAAACTCTATCTGGGGTCCAATAACTTAGTTTAACAAGCGCAGCTGCTAAAGTTTCCTTTATAGGTGCTGTTACAGGATTCACTCTATATCCTCTTTTATGTAATGATTCACCAGAGGTATCCAAAGTTAAAGTTGCTATATCATTAAGCAAAGAAACTTTTACTGTATATTCTGCACCAGTTTCTTGAAACCAAGAAATATTATACTTATTTTTCATATTTTCAACTATGGCTTTCTTTACGATTGCTTGTGAATCAGATATACTAAATAACTTCGACTTCACTGATTGACCTAAGACAGTAAATTTACCATCTTTAGGAATATAATCAGCCCAAGGCAAAGACATTGTTTTATCAAATAATTCATCAAAAGAAAGAGCTTTAAACTCTCCGAATTTCCATAAAACTCTGTCTGCACATCTTAACCAAAGATTCGCTCTTGCTATCCCATTATAATCACTATAAAAAGTAACCTTACCATTGTCAACTTCTTTTATCTCAAAGTTAAGATCTTCTAACTCTCTTTTAACAACAGCCTCTAAACCAAAAGTTGTTGTTGCAATTAATTCTATTCTATCCATATATTCATCCTTTTCGTAAAGTATTATACCAAAATTATTACTTAATTCAATTATATTATTTATATCAAAAGAAAAACCCCTTTAAAAATGGGGTTTACTTAAACTCTACATTTAATTTTATTTTAGCAGATTTTGAAACCATTTCATGAATTGAGCAATATTGTGTTCCAAGTTTAGCAGCCTTTGTTAGTCTATCTTTATCACTAGGATTTTTTATTTCTAGTGTCATTTCGACGTTATCTAAAACTTTCATTTCAGGGTCTGATTTAAAACCGCTAACTTCAACTGATGCATCATCAAAGGTTAATCTCATTTTTTTTGCAACTGAAAGAAATGTTGCATAAAAACATGAGCCTAAAGCACCAAACAATAAATTGTAAGGTTGTAAACCATCATCCGCTAAGCCTAAATTCGCTTTGCCTGACGGAGCAATTATTTCTCCTTTGAAATCATAGTCCCACTTTAAAATAATATTATCATATGCCATATTTATCACCTCATAAAAATTATACTATAAAATGCTAAAAATTACTAATAGTTAATTTGAAAGAAAAAACCTATTATTTTAGTAATTAATGGTTTAATTGTAAGCGCTTTAGTGATATAATCTTTATTGTTATGAGTTAGTTAATAACTTAAATTATAAGGAGGCTATTTATGCAAAAGAATTTTAAGGGAAGAAGTTTTTTAACGCTTCTTGATTACACAACGGAAGAAATTCAAAAATTATTAGATTTAGCAAAGGATTTAAAAGAAAAAAAGCATCAAGGTGAGGTATTTGAACCTTTAAAAGGTAAAAATATTGTCTTATTATTTGAAAAAGATTCTACTCGTACTAGATGTGCTTTTCAAGCCGGCGGAAATGATTTGGGAATGAATGTTACTTATTTAGGCCCTACAGGTTCACAAATGGGGAAAAAAGAAAGTATTAAAGATACAGCTAGAGTTTTAGGTAGAATGTATGATGGTATTGAATATCGTGGATATAAACAAGAAACTGTTGAAATTTTAGCAGAATACTCTGGAGTACCTGTATGGAACGGTTTAACAGATTTATATCATCCAACACAAATATTGGCTGATTTCCAAACAATTATTGAACAGTTCGGACATTTGAAAGATATCACGTTTGCATATTTCGGTGATGCAAGAAATAATATGGGAAATTCTTTAATGATTGGCGCAGCTAAAATGGGTATGAACTTTAGAGCTGTAGCTCCAAAAGAATTATGGCCAAGCGATTCATTAGTTAAACAATGTCAAGAAATCGCTAAAGATACTGGAGCAACGATCACTTTAACTGAAGATGTTACTGAAGGTGCTAAAGGAGCTGACGTTATTTATACAGATGTATGGGTTTCAATGGGTGAACCTGATCATGTATGGAAAGAAAGAATTGAAAAATTATCTCCTTATCAAATTAATAAAGATGTTATGAATTTAGCTGGTGAAAACAGTATTTTTATGCACTGCTTACCTGCTTTCCATAACAGAGAAACCATCATTGGTGAAGATATTTATCAAAAATTCAAGATGGATGCACTAGAAGTGACTGAAGATGTATTTGAATCAAAACAATCTGTTGTTTTTGATGAAGCTGAAAATAGATTACACACTATAAAAGCTGTAATGTATGCTACTATGGGGGATTTTTAATGAAAAAAATTGTTGTTGCATTAGGTGGTAATGCCCTTGGTAATAATCCTTTAGAGCAATTAGAAAAAGTTAAACATGCAGCTAAAGCTATCGTCGATATGGTCAAAGAAGGACACGAAGTTATTATTGCTCACGGTAATGGGCCTCAAGTTGGAATGATTAATTCTGCTTTTGCCGAAAGCCATTTAGTTGATAATAGCAATCCGGAAATGCCTTTTCCAGAATCTGGTGCTATGAGCCAAGGTTATATTGGTTATCATTTACAAAACGCTATTCAAAAACAATTAAAAGAGCAAGACATCAATAAAAATGTTGCGACTATTATCACTCAGGTTGAGGTTGATGAATCTGATCCAGCATTTAATAATCCAACAAAACCAATAGGTTCTTTTGTAAATTTGGAAACAGCAAAAGTATTAGAAAAAGAAAAGAAATATATTATGGTGGAGGATGCTAACAGAGGATATAGAAGAGTTGTCCCTAGTCCAAAACCAAAAAATATTGTTGAACTAAATATCATTAAGACACTTGTCGAAGCTAATCATCTAGTCATTACAGTTGGCGGTGGTGGTATACCCGTTATACCTGATGGAAATGGTTACAAAGGTATCGCAGCTGTCATTGACAAAGACTTTGCTAGTGCAAAGTTAGCTGACCTATTAAATGCAGATATGTTGGTTATTTTGACTGCGGTTGATAAAGTCAAATTAAATTTTGGTCAAGAAAATGAAAAAGATTTAGATGAATTATCAATCAAGCAAATGGATCAATATATAAAGAACAATGAATTCCATGCGGGTTCAATGTTGCCTAAAGTTGAAGCATGTAAATCTTTTGTTAATGGAAATAAAAATAGAATAGCTTTAATTGCTTCTCTTGAAAAAGCTAAAGAAGCTTTATTAGGTAAATCTGGAACAAAAATCATAGGAGGTTAATATGAGAAATAATAAAGTAAAAGTTGCTATTTGGGGATTTGGAGCTATGGGATCTGGCATGGCAAAAATGATTCTAAAAAAAGAAGGTTTTGATATTGTTGGTATTTGTGATTTATATGATGGTATTGTAGGAAAAAGCATGTTTGATGTTTTGAAAGTTAAAAACACTCAAAATCACGACGTTACCATTTCAAATGATATAGATAAAATTTTAGATGAAGAAAAACCAGAAATCGTACTTCTAGCAACTGATTCTTTTACAAAAGGTGCTTATCCTAAAATTAAAAAGATTGTAGAAAAAGGCATCAATGTGATCTCTACTGCTGAAGAAATGGCCTATCCGCTTGCTAACCAACCCCAACTAACTAAAGAGATGGATGCTTTAGCAAAAAAACATAAGGTTAGCGTCTTAGGTACTGGTGTAAACCCAGGAATGATGATGGACTTATTAGCTGTTTGTATATCTGGTGTTATGGAAGATGTCAATGATATGGAAATATCAAGAATTAATTCATTATCTCCATTTGGTAAGACAGTGATGGAGGAACAAGGTGTTGGCTTAAGTGTTGAAGAGTTCAATAAGCGTTTACAATCAGGAGATATGGCTGGTCATGTTGGTTTTAAAGAATCAGTTTATATGATAGCACATGGCTTAGGATTAGAAGTATCTTCTTTTGAACAAAGTATGAAACCTATCGTTACTGATATAGATAGAAAATCTCCACATGGCTTTGCAGCCAAGGGAGATGTTTGTGGCGTAGAAATGTCAGCCAAAGCAACTTTAAGTAATGGTAAAGTCATCAACATGTATCATCCACAACAAATTGAACCAGAAATGGTGGGTGTTTCTACAGGCGATTACATTAAAATTGATGGGAAACCAGAAATCAATTTAGCAAATGTCCCTGAAGTTGAAGGCGGTATTGGTACCATTGCAATTATAGTCAATATGATTCCTCAAGTTCTCAATGCAAAACCTGGATTAAAAACGATGATTGACTTACCTGTTCCAAGGGCAATCATGGGTGACGTTCGACATTTGCTTGATGAGGAGTGATTATTTTGATAAAAAAAGATACTTGGGTCCAAATAAAAAAAACTATCCTTGAACCCGAAGAAAGAACGGGAAATATTCCTGAAGAAACTAAAAAGGTTCCTCTTTTGATGTGGGTTAAAGGTCATTTACAAAATGATGCGAATTTAGGGGATACCGTTGAAATAAAAACTTTAACAGGTCGTTATGAAACTGGAGTTATGGTTGAAGCTAACCCTGCTTACATGCATACTTACGGAAAATTCGTTCCTGAAATATTAGAAATTGATAGATTATTGAAAAAGACTCTTTTTGGCGGTGAAAGCAATGAATAATTCATATGAAGCAGTCATGGCTAGAAAAAATGAAATAATGAGAAAATCAGTTGGTATTGATTATAGTCTCTATGAAAAAAAATATATCAATTTTGACTATGAACAAATGATGAATGATTGCGGTTTTGAATTGGATGAAATCAGAAAAATACAAGCTGATAGTGGCGTTGGGCAAACACCTTTAAAGGAATGTAAAAACATCACTGCTTTAGCAAGAAAAATATCAAAACCGGGATATGGTGCGAGAATTTTCATTAAAGATGAAGCTTTAAATGACTCAGGAAGCTTTAAAGCAAGACGTGCTTCTATCTCATGCTATCAAGCAAAAAAAATGGGCTACAAAGGAGTTATAGCGGCTACAAGTGGAAATTATGGGGCTGCTGTGGCTTCCCAAGCTGCCAAATATGGATTAAAATGCATTATTGTTCAAGAGTGTTATGATTCAAAAGGTGTAGGTCAACCTGAAATTATCGAAAAAGCAAGAGCTTGTGAAGCTTATGGTGCTGAAGTTGTTCAATTAAGTGTTGGTCCTGAACTTTTCTATAAATTTTTATTACTTTTAGAGGAAACAGGATATTTTAACGCATCCTTATATACGCCTTATGGAATAAAAGGTATTGAATCATTGGGTGCTGAACTGATTGAAGATAGCATTAAATTAACTGGTAAAGAGCCAGACATGGTAGTTGTTACTAATGCTGGCGGTGGAAATTTAACTGGCACTGCAAGAGGTATCCAGCAAGTTACAAATAAAAAAATTGAAGTCGTTGGTTCTAGCGTTAATCTTTTAGGCTTACATATGGCAAGCGATACTGATTTTAATAAAAAATCATTTACAACAGGACACACTGGTTTTGGAATTCCTTTTTTGATGAATCCAGATCGTTCAGATGTTCCTCGTTCTGCTGCTAGAGCTTTGAGATATATTAATCGTTATGTAACCGTTAATCAAGGTGAAGTTTTCTTCATGACAGAGGCTCTATCTATTTTAGAAGGAATTGAACGTGGACCTGCAGGCAACACCTCTTTAGCTGCTGCTTTTTCATTAGCGCAAGAGTTAAGTGAAGATAAAATTATTATTGTACAAGAAACAGAATACACAAGTGCAGGAAAACACCATCAAGCACAATTGGCTTTTGCTAGAGAAAACGGCATATGTATCTATTTTGGAAACCCTCAAGATGAGATACCTGGAAAATCTATTGTTTTTCCCGAGGATATTTCTCTTTTAAAAGCAGTTGATTTGGATTTAGAAGAAATAAAGGAAAAATACATTATTAATCATATCAAAGGTTTAAAACGAATGACTAAAAATGATGTTGAATTTTTATCAAAAGAAACAAATACATCGATTGATTTTGTTGAAAAACTATTAAAACAAAAAAATATAGAAGTGGAGGCATAATATGATTAGAAGATCAACAAGACAAGATGACTTTGAAAAACGTCGTCAGCATATTAAAGATCTTACTGATGAACAATTAAAAGAAAGATTCTGGGAACTAGCTGAAAAAACAGTGAACCCTCTAGTAGATTTAGCATATAAAAATACAAGTCCAGCCATCGAAAGGTCTGTTGTTTTAAGAATGGGCTTTTCAAGTATTGAAGCTAAAGATATTGTAGAAAAAACAATCAAACATGGGTTAATCTCAAAAGGGGCTGGTCATGTCATATACCGTTTATCACAATTAAATAAAATAACCATAAGAAACGCAGGTTTATCATTAATAAATAACCAAGGCTGGGATAAAGTCAAAAAGAGTTTTGAGGTGTCAAAATGAAATTTAATGAAAAATTAGATATTCGTGAGATACTCAAAGATCTAGACAAATACGAACCAAGAAGACGTGGTTGGACATGGCGTGAACATGTTAAAAATTTAGAAATGTCTGGTAATGTATATTCAGATGCATCTAAACCTTTAAAAAATTCAGTACCACTTCCTGCAGCTAAATACTTTAACAATATTGATCCTCAACCCATTCAAGTGATTACTTCGGAAATTGCTTCTGGACGTTTTGAAGACGATATTCGTCGTATGAGAATGGCTGCTTGGCATGGTGCAGATCACTTAATGGTTATTCGTACTGCTGGTCAATCACATTTTGATGGATTAATCGAAGGAACACCTCAAGGAATTGGTGGAGTGGCAATTACAAGAAAACAAGTTAGAGCACAAAGAAAAGCATTAGATATCATTGAAGATGAAGTTGGTCGTCCAATCAATTATCATTCATATGTATCTGGTGTTGCAGGACCTGATATTGCCGTAATGTTTGCTGAAGAAGGCGTAAATGGTGCTCATCAGGATCCACAATATAATGTATTGTATCGAAACATTAATATGATTCGTTCTTTTGTTGATGCAGCTGAATCAAAAAAAGTCATGGCTTGGGGCGACATTCTTCAAATTGATGGTGCCCATAACGCTAACGCAACTGCAATGGTAGCCTGGAAGGTTATGCCAGAATTAATGGTTCAACACGCTATTAATAGTTTGTTTTCAGTCAAAGCTGGTATAAAAAAAGAAAATATTGCTTTATCAACCGTTCCGCCTACAGCTGTTCCAGCACCTGACTTAAAAATCAATTTGCCTTATGCAAAAGCATTAAGAGACTTCTTCTCTGAATATAAAATGCGTGCACAAATGAATACCAAGTACATGGAATCATCAACCAGAGAAGCAACTGTTACACATGTTCTAAATATGATGATTTCAAAATTAACTTCTGCTGATATCCAATCTACCATTACACCTGATGAAGGTCGTAATGTGCCTTGGCATATGTATAATGTTGAAGCATGTGATACTGCAAAACAAGCCTTAATTGGTATGGACGGAATCTTAGAAATGGTTGAATTAAAAGACACAGGGTTCTTACCTGAAAAGGTTAGAGAACTCAAAGAAAGATCAATCCTATTTTTCGAAGAATTATTAGAAGATGGTGGTTATTTCCAAGCTGTTGAGGATGGCTATTTTATAGATTCAGGTATCTATCCTGAAAGAAATGGTGATGGTATATCAAGGGAAATTAATGGTGGAATTGGTGCCAATACAGTCTATGAAAGAGACGAAGATTATCTTGCGCCAGTCACGGCACATTATGGATATAACAATACCTCACAATATGGTTTAAAAGATGGGGAATCTCCAGCTACACTTATTGGTGGTTCTACTTTTGAAGATCGATCAAAAATTCAATATATTGATGAATTAGACCCTGTTGATAATGTCAACACTCGATTAGAAGAAAAAGAAAAATATATAAACTCAAATATCATTAAACCAGAAGTTGAATGGTTGGCAGATGGAGTCGTTGTTATAGATATAACTTTACCAACATCTGTAAGATACGCAGAAGCCGCTGCTTTGAAAATAGCTGAAAATATGAATTTATTAGAATCAGAAGTCATTCACAAAGAAATTTTACACCAGGCAGAAGCAACAAGAATTCAGGTAAAGGGTAAAGTCGATTTTGATATTGATTTAAATGAATTAACATTGGCTGAAGAACCTGATATTCTATCCGATAAAGAAATTAAAGAATTCTTAGAAAATAGAGACATCAAAATAGTTGCTGGAACCGTTGGCGAAGATGAACATTCTGTTGGTTTAAGAGAAATCATTGATATTAAACATGGTGGCATTGAAAAATATGGTATTGATTGTTTATACTTAGGCACATCTGTTCCAATTTCTAAATTAGTAGACGCTGCCATTGAAAGTAATGCTGATGCAATTCTTATGTCAACCATTATTTCACATGACGAGGTTCATTATAAGAACATGAAAAAAGCGCATGAATATGCCCTAGAAAAAGGTGTTAGAGACCAGTTTTTAATTATAGCAGGTGGCACACAAGTAACACCTGAAATAGCTAGAAAACAAGGTGTTGACCAAGGTTTTGCAAGAGGAACTAAAGGACAACACGTTGCTTCATTTATTGTAAAAAAATTAAAGGAAAAATAAGATGAAAATAGATGCTTTAGTAGCGGAAATCGGATCAACAACGACTGTTGTCAATGCTTTTAACGGTTTGGATACAGATCATCCAAGATTTTTAGGCAGCGGTTACCATCCAACCACAGTGTTAGAAGGCGATGTCAATGTTGGATTAATGGGAGCTATTGAAGATTTAAAAAAACAATTAAAAACAGACACTTTACTGGCAAAGGAAACTTTTGCCAGTTCTAGTGCTGCTGGTGGTTTAAAGATGAGTGTTCATGGCCTTGTTTATGATATGACTGTTAAAGCAGCTAAGGAAGCTGCTCTTGGAGCTGGAGCCAATATTCAAATGATTACAGCGGGATTGCTGGATGAGTATCATATTGAAGAAATTAAATCTCTAAATTTAAACATCATTATGATTGCTGGTGGGGTAGATTATGGGGAAAGAAAGACTGCCATAGAAAACGCAAAAAAAATAACGAATTTAAGACTTAATATCCCCGTCATATATGCAGGTAATATTCAAAACCACAACATCATTAAAAATATTTTTAGGGAAGCTAAACAAGAGGAATTTCTTTATATATCAGATAATGTATATCCAAAAATTGATGACTTGCAAGTGGATAAGACAAGGAAGATTATTCAAGAGGTTTTTCATCAACATATCATTAAAGCACCTGGCATGGAAAAAGTTAGAAAACTCATCAATCAAGATATTATTCCAACACCTGGAGCTGTCATGGAAGCTTCAAAATTATTACAAGAAGACATTGGCGATTTACTTACTGTTGATATAGGCGGTGCTACGACTGATATTCATTCTGTCACAAAAGGCTCTGAGGCCATTGAAAAAATATTAATCGCACCTGAACCGATGGCTAAAAGAACGGTTGAAGGAGATTTAGGTGTCTATATCAATAAGGATAACTTAATCAATATGATCACAAAAGATAAGCTTAGTGATGAACTAAAAGTAGATATAAATGAACTTAATGATATCATTCATCATTACCAAGTAATTCCTAATGCTAGGCAATATCCACTTACAGAAAGACTGGCACTAGAGGCTTTTAAACAGGCTCTTGAAAGACACAGCGGTCATTTGATCAAAATGTTTAACGCCGGGGGTAAAGTCATGTATGCAGAAGGTAAAGATCTTAGTATGGTAAAGCATGTGATAGGAACTGGTGGTGCTCTAACCAGATTTAAAAATAACTGCGAAATTATAAAGTCAGTATTAAATCATAAGAATGAGTTAATATTAAGCCCACCTAAAAATTCAAAGATATGGATTGATTATCACTATATTATGGCTTCTACTGGCGTCTTATCAATCAAGCATCCCAAGGCTGCACTTAAAATTCTTAAACAAAGTTTGGAGATGGTAAAATGTATCCAAGAATCATCATAGAAACTCATCATATCATTGATAACGCAAAGAAAATGGTAAATCTAGCAAAAAGTAATCATATTGACTATGTTATGGCTATCGTTAAAGTATTTGCTGGTCACCTTGATTTTTTAAAACCATTTTCTCAAACTGGAATCACTCATATTGGTGATTCAAGAATTCAAAATCTAGAGAAACTCAAAGACATTGAGCTTCCAAAAGTATTAGTCAGAATCCCTATGTTATCAGAAGCTAATAAAGTTGTTAGATATAGTGATATTTCTTTAAATTCTGAATTAAAAACAATCAAAAAACTTAATCAAGAAGCTCATAAACAAAATAAAAAACATCAAATTATCTTGATGTTTGATTTAGGTGACCTTCGTGAAGGGTATTATCATTCTCAAGCCTACCTTGATGACGTGAGAGAAATCCTTCAATTAAATCATATTGAATTACTAGGTATTGGCACCAATTTAACGTGTTATGGTGGCTTAGTCCCTAATAGTGACGTATTGAATAGATTGGTTAAAGTTAAGAATGTCATTGAATCAGAGTTATCTGTCAAATTAAAGATTATTTCTGGTGGAAACTCTTCTACTGTAACATTATTCAACACAAATCAAATACCAAAGGAAGTAAACAGTTTAAGATTAGGTGAATCCATATTCTTTGGTAAAGAAACATCGTATTCAAAAGAGATTAAAGACTTCAACCACCAAAATTACAGGTTGGAAACAGAAATCATAGAATGTAAAATTAAACCAAGTTTACCAGAAGGAACGACAAGTATCAATTCCTTTGGTGAAAAAGTTGAGATTGAAGATAAGGGTCTTATGAAACGTGCGATTTGTGCCATTGGTAAGCAAGATGTCATCTTAGAAAACCTAGAACCTATAGATCCTAATATATCAGTCATAGGTGGTTCATCCGATCATTTAATCCTTGATGTTACGAATACGAATTATAAGGTCGGAGATATTGTTTCTTTTAACGTGAATTATCCTGGATTATTACATTTAATGAATTCTGACTATATTGATAAAGTTTTTAAATAAAAAAAGCCAATAAATTGGCTTAAGCATTTTTAATATAGATGACTGTATCTTCTTTTTTAACTTGAAAATCTTTCATTTTCTCAAAAAATTCTACAGGTCTCATATTTTTTCCATAGTTTCTTGGATGGAAACCAGGATATTTTTTTTGTATAAGTTGTGCAATTAAAGACCAATAAGCCCAACCATCATCTTCTGTATTAGAATTAATCATATTTTTTAATTCTAATTTAATTTTTCTGAGTGGTGTTATTGATGTTTTATTCGTTTCTTGTACCACTGTATCAGTCGTCGTTTTAACAGATTTTCTTTTTGATCCTTTATCTTCAATATCATAAGAAGATAGCATTTTATCTAAGTACGAGAAAGTCTCACAAGAGTTAACCAATGATATAGGTGTTTTAGATTCACCCATACCAAAAACAAACATATTATCTTCTCTTAAACGAGTGACTAGTTTGGTGAAATCACTATCACTTGAAACGATACAAAAACTATTCACTTTTCCAGAATATAAAATATCCATTGCGTCAATAATCAATGTAAAGTCCGAAGAATTTTTTCCTGAAGTATAAGCGTATTGTTGTACTGGCGTTAAACCAAACTCATTCATTTTTTGTTTCCAAGGATTGAGTTGTGGTGTTGTCCAGTCCCCATATACCCTTCTGTAATTAATCTTTCCATATTTATTTGCTTCATCAATGATGATTTCAATATAATTTGGAGATATGTTTTCCGCATCAATTAATAATGCAATATTTTTATCTTTTATTTCCATAAGTCACCTCATCCATTACCATTATAACAAATTTATAGAGAAGATAAACGAATAAATAAAAAAAATTAAGAAAGGAGACGCATAAAACTTTTTTTTATGCGATCAAAATGATTAAAAACAAAATTTTACGAGACTGGATTGAAGAAATCAATACCTTATGTCAACCTAAAGAAATAGTGATCTGGCACGGAAATGAGGAACAATATCAGACAATAGCTGATCAAGAAGTTTCCTCAGGTAAGGCCATTAGGTTAAACCCTGAATTAAGGCCTAATTCATTATTATACCGTTCTGACCCTAGTGATGTAGCTAGAGTTGAAAAACGAACTTTTATATCAACCAAAAAAGAAGAAAATGCAGGACCAACTAACAACTGGATATCAAGTGATGAATTAAAACCTATCATGCTAGATTTATATAGTGGGTCAATGAGAGGTCGAACAATGTATGTCATTCCTTTTTCTATGGGACCTGTAGGCCTTGAAATGTCTAGACTTGGAGTAGAAATTACTGACAGTGCTTATGTGGCTCTAAATATGCAAATCATGACAAGAACAGGTGATGAAGTGACTGAACTCATCAATAATGGGCAGTCTTTTGTTAAATGTTTACATTCTGTTGGATACCCTCTACAAGCGGGTATGGAAGATCCAAAATGGCCTTGTGCTCCTATAGAAAAGAAATATATCAGTCATTTTCCTGAAGAAAACATGATTTGGTCTTACGGATCTGGTTATGGCGGAAATGCTTTGTTAGGCAAAAAATGCTTAGCCTTAAGAATCGCAAGTTCAATGGCTCAAAAAGAAGGTTGGTTAGCTGAACACATGCTTATCCTTAAATTAACTAATCCAGAAAATGAAGTTAAATATATCACCGGTGCTTTTCCTAGTGCATGTGGAAAAACAAATTTAGCCATGATTAATCCAAGTATCGATGGTTGGAAAGCCGAAACCATTGGTGATGATATCGCGTGGATGCATATCAAGGACGATGGAAAAATGTACGCAATTAATCCAGAAGCTGGATTCTTTGGTGTCGCTCCAGGAACTTCAAAAAAATCAAATCCTAATGCTATTGCTGCTGTGTCTAAGGACACTATATTCACTAATGTTGCCTTAACTGATGATGGTGATGTTTGGTGGAAGGACTTAAGCAAAGAAGCACCTGATCATTTAATAGATTGGCATGGTAATGATTGGTATAAAGGTGATGAATCAAGACCAGACCATCCTAATGCCAGGTTTACCTCACCACTTACCAACTGCCCTATCTTAGCAGAAAATTATGAAGAACCAGTTCCTATTTCAGCTATTTTATTTGGCGGGAGAAGACCTACCACTATTCCATTGGTACACCAAAGTTTTGACTTTGAACATGGTATTTTCCTAGGATCAATCATGGGTTCTGAAATTACGGCAGCTACCATAGACGAAAATATTGGAAAAGTTAGAAGGGATCCTTTCGCTATGTTGCCTTTTATCGGTTATAATATTTCAGATTATATCAATCATTGGCAATCAATGAAAGAAAAAACAACCGAAGACTTATTACCAAAAATATTCTATGTCAATTGGTTTAGAAAAGATGAAGACGGATTCTTATGGCCAGGTTTTGGAGACAACATCCGGGTTCTAAAATGGATATTAGAAAGAACTGAAAATAAAGAAAACTATCAAACATCTCCTATTGGTTACCTTCCAAGTCTAGATTATTTTGATTTATCAAATTTAGATATCAGTCAAGATAAGATTGATGAATTACTAAAGGTAGATAAAGATGTTTGGCTAGATGAAATTAAGTCTATTGAAAACTATTATCACATTTATGGAGACCATTTGCCTAGAGTACTAAAGAAAGAATTAAGCAACTTAAAAAAGAGATTTATATAAGATTACATAGCGACAGAATATTCTGTCGTTATTTTAAATCACCTTATTAGAAATAAATCTTTAAATCGTGTATAATATCTTTTGTTTGATATTGAAAGGACCGATAATATGAAGAAAACATTCATCATTTTAATTTTAATATATTTTTTCCAAGGATTAGTTCATAACCTTGGTCATCCAGTCACTCCAGCCTTTGTAACTTATTCACAAATACCTGATTATATGTTTGGTGTTTTTTATTCCACTATGAGTTTAGGACTTGTTGTTGGCGCACCTATATGGGGTGTCATCGCTGATAGAGGGAATAAGAAAACCGCTATGATTATTGGTCTTATTCTTTATAGTATCGGACAAATTGGATTTGGATTTTCTGGAAACATGTATTGGATGGTTTTCTTTAGGTTTATGAGCGGCATTGGGGCCAGCGCCACAGTAACTTTATTTATTTCTCATACTATAGAGATATCCAAACCTGAAAACAGGGCCAAGCATTTAGCTTGGATGGCTGCTTCTTTAGCATTAGGTCGCAGTGTTGGTTATTGGATTGGTGGCTTTATCAGTTCAAACGAAAGTATCGTATCTTTATTAGGCACAGGAGAAACTTCTCTAGAAAGAATTTTCTTAATACAAGCATTTCTCAATTTAGTTCATGCTGGAAACATCTTTTTCTTTATTAAAGAAGTGAAACGAGATGTTTCATTAAAAACTAAACCCAATGTATTTCAAAGTTTTAAAAATATTAAAAACATCAATAGAACCCTTTTAATCTTTTTGATTTCTATAAGTTTCATGTCTATTGCTTTTACAAATTTAAGCAAATACTTAGATGTATTCTTCAATGCTCAAGGATATAATACAGGAGACATTGGAAATTACAATTTAGTGATTGGTATCGTTGGTATTTTAACCAGTATCTTTATTGTTCCATTGGTGTCTAAGTTAAGAAAGAATTTACGTGTATTGCAAATCATCCAGATTACAAGTATTCTTGCCGTGCTTTATGTTTTTAGAGCTAATAATTTTATCCTAGCTGTTTATTCAGTATTAATGATTTATATTATCGGTCATGCTATATTCATTCCACTAGAACAAAATTTCATAGCCAACCAATCTAAAGATGGATTATATTCAACTACCATGGGCGTTAGACAATCATTCTTTTCAATTGGAATGGTGATAGGTCCACTCATAGGCGGTGTCTTATTTGACTTAAAACCTGTTTATGTTTTTGATTTTAGTGCTCTCATGATGGCCATTGGTTTTATGTTATTAATTGCCGTCAATATTAAAATAAAAAAAGATGCATCAACACCGTCTCAAGTTAAATGATTATGAAATTTAATGATAATTTGCTAGAATATATTAAAGAGGTGATATAATGTCAGTTTATAAATATTCAATCAAAAATATAAAAGGCGATGATGTTTCACTAGAAAAATATAAGGGTAAAGTATTACTTATTGTGAATACAGCTAGCAAATGTGGTTATACACCACAATACGAAGGTTTAGAAGCTTTATACGAAAAATATAAAGATAAGGGCTTCGAAATCATTGACTTACCTTGTAATCAATTTATGTCTCAAGCACCCGGTTCTAATAAAGATCTGGCGGAATTTTGCAAGGTCAATTTCGGCACAAAGTTTGAAACCTTTGCTAAAGTAAAAGTTAATGGCAAAGATACAATCAAACTATATAAATATTTAAAAAGTGTTAAACCTTATGATGAAACACCTGGTGAAGAAGGCGAAAAACCTACCATCAAAAATAAATTAACCGGTTCAAAAATAAAATGGAATTTTACAAAATTCCTTGTGGATAAGCAAGGCGAAGTTTATGGTAGATATGGCTCTCGAGTAGAACCAGATAAACTTGAAAAAGTCATTGAGAAATTATTGAAATAAATATAATTATATACAATGGTATAACTACCAAAAAAGTCTATGGACAAATATCCATAGGCTTTTTCTTTGCAATAAATCTTAGTTTATTTATTTTTTATTTTCCACGGAACTTTCTTTAACATTTTTTTTGCATCTTCTATATCAACAGGCTGAGAAAAGTAATACCCCTGTACATATCGTAGATTTTTGTTTTTTATCTTATTCAGTGTATCTTCAGTTTCAACACCTTCGATAATAACTAACTTGTTATTTTCCTTAGATACTTTAATTAAGGACTCAATATTTTCTACTAATGAATCTTCCTTTAACATGACTTGTAAATACATTCTAGGAATTTTTATAATATCGGCTTCTACTGTTTTCATTTCATCAATGAGTTGAAAATCATCACCGGTCTCATCAATAGCTACTTTAAATCCTAAATGTCTTAGATTGCTAATATTTTGTTTTCCAACTTCATTGTCTAAAACAGTATAATACTCCAATACTTCAAAGACAAAATTTTTAGCTTCTAATCCATACTTTTCCAAAATCTCGTGAAATCTATCTGCCAGATTTTCTATGTACAATTGTTTTGGACTTAAATTAATTGACAAGAATAAGTCTTTAATCTTCAAGTCTTCCGACCATTTTTTATATATACATACAACTCTTTCAAAACCCCATAAAGCAAACCAAGTAATATTCCCAGTGACATCCATTTCTTTTAAAAATTTACTCGGTACTAAAACGCCCATTTCTGGATGGTTCCATCTTAATAATGATTCCATACCGATCATATGCCCTGTTTCAATATCAACAATTGGTTGATAGTATAAAATAAACTCATGATTCTCTATTGATTTTTTTATATCTTGATAATAATCAATATTAAGTTTCTCTTTTTCTATTTGTTCTTCTGAATATTGATAGTATCTGTTATGACCCTGTTTTTGCGCTAAATGTAATGCTAAATTAGATTTATCCAACAAAGCTTCCGCTGTTCGAGCATCTTCGGGGAAAACTGAAATCCCTATAGAAACAGTTAATTTAATGTCATCAAGATTGAAAGGTTTTTCACTAATCATCTTTAATAGGTCATCTGCAACATCTTTAATTGTTTGTGACTCGACATGTCCTTTATAGTAAAAAATGAATTTATCTTTTTTTAAATGACTAACAAGATGTTGCCCATCTGCCTTATTCATTAATCTATTTTCAATCTCGTTATATATTTTTTTTATATCTTTAGCTTTATATATATTCGTAAAGTAAGAAAAATTATCTATATCAATATTATAAAATACTCTGATTGCATCTTCATGAGCAATCAAAATATCGTGATTGATATCACTTATTATCTCTGTGTTTAATATATCATTAAGTATGTTTCCATTATTAAGTAAATGTTTTTCTTTTTTATTTTCACGTAAGGCATTCATGACATTTTTATAGAGAAAAAACAAAACAACTACTGTTAAAACAATGATTACAACCGCAACCACTATTTCATAAGATTGACCTTGGTTTACTGCATTAAAATAATTTTTCATATTCATCTTATGCTCCTAATCATTTTTTTTACCCCACGATTTAATAAAGTCAAACAAGCCATAAGGCATATTTGATGATGGATTAGTAATTGGATAGATATAAATATTGAACTTTCTGGTCCTCATATGGATTGATTGTTCAATATAAAAATATTTTCCTTGTAATTCAGGGTCATAATCGCTAGCGTTATTCAAAATATAAGCTTCTTCTTCAATAACAAACTCTATATCATAATCATATATATCATTTAAATATTCATCAAGTGGTAAATCAATATTGAAGTTATAATAATTGGATTTGTTACGACCAAACCTATAACTATAAATATCACTTGCTGGATAATAAAACTGAAGAATTTTGTTATTCAATCCCAGAACTTCCGTAAAATTTGGATAATTTATAGGATTAGTCACACCATAGACATCATTGCGTCCATCAGTGAGTAAGTTTTGAATATTTATAATAATTAATTCGTCTTTTAATTCAAGTGATTCATTAGCCAACACACAATTGGTTTGAGATCCATCTGCACAATAATAAATATCAAAGATAAAGGTTACATTATATATTACATCAGATACAGAGATATCATAATACACACTATGATTGCCATTCTCGGAAGTTACTCTATAACGAATAACTGATTGTGTTTCTTGTCCAGTGACTTGGTCACTTGTAAAGTTTGAACTTAACAAAGCTTTTTCTTCTTGAGAAGAATGATGTCCAATTTCTTGAGTCCATTCCCAATCTGTACCATTCCAAATTCTTTTTGAAATAGTTGCACCTAAAGGTAATGAATCAAAGAAATATGGTTGATAAGAGTCCAGTGGTACGTTACTTACTCTACCTTCGACAGAAAAATATTGATATCCATCTTCTTGTGCTCCATCATAATCAAAACCATTAAAGTAAGCTTTTGGATAATAGATAGGATCTGAAACTAAATCACCATTTGCATCCACAATATTTATTTCAGGATATAAAGTTTCAGTTGCTATTTGTGAAAACTTTAAATCAGGAAGATAAGCGTTTTGCCCCTCTATTTTGCTAATCATTAAATTAGATCCTGAAAGTGAGCTTATATCTACAACTCCAACACCACCTATTCTAGCATATAATATGTTAAATTGATAAGTGCCAGGAAGTGTCTCAATAGACATCTCAATTTCCAAGTATTTTGAAAAATCATAGGTAATTCCTACAATTTCTTCTGGTAAATATGCTATCCCGTTAGGATCTACACCTGTAATATTAACTGTAAAAACAGTATCCGGATCACCGTAATTAAATACTCCATCTTCTACTAATGGTTGATCAAAGCCAAGATCTACAGTAAATTCAGTCCATTGAGTTTCTCTTATAGCAAAAACATTGTCAATATCAACATAGTTTTGATTTTTTTGAACTGTCTCTACATATATGTCTCTTTCAGTTAAAGTATGATAGTAAGTCATTAATGACCCATCTTCTGCTTGGATAATATATTCTAATTGATAACTCCTATATCCATTTGCATATGAACTTGAAATTAATTCAGCGCTAATGATTTCTGAAAAAGCAGAGATTTCTAAAGAACCAGAAACCATATAAGATACATCATAGGTTGATGCTAAATAACTCTCTTGACTAGGGATTTCAGTAATTGTAAAAAAAGTCCCATTTTCAGGTGTCAATTTTTCGCCCAAATCAATATATGTTGTAAAATTTGTGATGATTGTATCTGGAACAGAATTATTTTCAGAATAATATGTAAAATCAATTAATTGATTGTTTGGTGAGGCAGCTTTATCAAAGTCAATACGATAGATTTGTGAAATCGGATAATAACTATATTCTAAATAATAATCACCTGCTTTAATACTTTGGCTAAAATTAAAAGTAATTGAGTAATAGTGATTATCAACAGAAACTGTATCAATTGTATAATATAACTCATCTATTAAAGTTCCATCAACATATTTTAAAACAAAATAATTTTTAAAATCGTAACCATTTTCAAATAAATTATTATTATCAACGAAATTCAGTGTTAAGCTACCATTGTAATCGACATCGCCAAGACTTCTTAAATCAACTGAATGAGATTGATTAACACTAGTTATTGTATCTCCATTGAAGTTCACTGAATCTAGACCTGTATAATTTCCTATTTGAGTAATATTAGGTAGAAATTCAATATCTACACGATAATCAGTATAATACTTTGTATGACTAAAATCATAAATATTATTTTCACTATCCATTACAAAAGCTTCTGAAAAGAGACTAAAATATCCAAGTGTCTGTGTTACAGAAGAACTTATCGTTTGACTCGGTAAAGTTACACCTAAGTTTGCTTTAGTAGATAAAGATGTCGTAATATCCGTGTATCTTTCTAAATATAATGCATCTTGTAACTCATTTAATGTTCCGTCAAACTCACTAGCTCTGATTCCAATTAAAGCATTGGCTGAAGTTAACGCATTAGTAATGTTAAAGTTCACTGATGTTTGTGTATCTTCAAACGCTTCCATACTTATTGATATAGTAATCACATGGTTTTCATAGTCAATATCAGCTTGTTTGATAATATTTTCGCTACCATTGATTTCTTCGACGGTAAAACGCTGATTACTCACGTCATCAATTAAATTTGATTTATCATTATATTTTGTTTGTCTTAAGAAGTTATATTGATCAAGTATACTTTGACTGATGTCTAAAGTATCTGAATTTGGTAATAAATGATAGTTTTCATTCAAAGAAATATTTTTATCTTCATCAATCAATTCTATATCGTTAATATTAATATTATTTGGTATTACAAGTCCGTAATTTTCACCAGCAGTTGTTGATAAAACATACATACCATTAGGCCTTGGATTCTGTCCTGTTGTTTGAAAACGGTCCGCTAATAAACTTGCTTCTACATAATATATATATTCTGATAGTTCTGAGTTTGTTCTCATTTCAAAATTTTCATCATAAATATATTGATTAGATTGATCAGTTATTAAAGAATCATTGGGATCTTCAGTAATCCATGGAATTGTAGCTGTAGAAACATAGTTTTCAATAGTGACTGTATCTCCAACTGAATATGTTGATCCTGGTGGATTATTTGGATCTTCTCCAATAACAGTTTCTTGAAATACCCTTGTATTACCATTGGTTGATAATAATAAACTACCATCACCTTGTTGTTGAAATAATGCTTCTTCAACAGTTATTTCATAATAAAAATCATAATATCTTCCGTTTTTAATATTATTTAAATATTCAATGGAAGTTACCACTTCACCAGAAAATAAAAATCCAGAAAATACAGTTTGAGTTGTATCATTAACTTTTGCAGAATAATAGATAGCTTTATTAAAAATAAAAAATCTTAATGAACTAGAAAAATTTTCAACCTGGTCTAAACGACCAATTAAATCAATATTAGGATTTGCGTTAACAATGAAGTCAAATGAACCACCATTAGAAGTCATATAACCATTTAAACCTCTTTGTAATCGACCAAAAATACCACCAAATGCTCTCTTTGCAGCTGGAAGTTCTCTAGACATTTCGCTAGGATATATAAATGTATTCCCATCACTCATATAATAATCAAGTAAATCTGTCGAATTAAGTTTTTCTTGTGTGATTAAGTTATAATTTGTGTTATCAATTGCCTTAATACCGCCATAATTCACTGCGGTTTTAATATTAGTGACTGTTGTCGTATCACCTAATGCATAAGTTGCCCCAACAACACCTCCAGCAACATCTGTAGAAGAGATTGTCCCATGATTCATCAAACGTTGCATATAAGATAAACCATAACCGATAACTCCGCCAGCAGCGGCATATACAGGTGGTCTATCCTGAGTAGCACTTAATGTAGAGTTAGCATAGTTCAAATTATAATTATTTGTCGGGGGTGTTCCTGCATAAAGACTCGAGAGGTTTGTATCCCATAGAGTTGATGTGTAAGTACCTATCATAGAAGTGATAGCTGACACATTTCCGAAATTTAATCCATTGGATAAAACAGAATATTCAATATCATTTGATAATCCCATTTCCAAAGTAATGCCACCAGATTGAGCTTCTTGAAACAAACTCACACCTAGTAAACCACCAGCTCGAACAAATTCTTCTGCTTTAGCAATTACATCGCCATTATTGGAACTATCATATATACGTGAATTTCCATCTAAAACAATGGCACTCACACCACCGACAACTACACCCCCAGTGAAGCCACTAACTAACCCAGCAAGATTCTGTGATGTTTGAAAGGAAGTTGTTGCTTGTGTTGAAGTATTTAATAGTTGTATGTTTCCTAAGTTTGCGGAATCTTGTATTGATCCTTTGTTTAATGAAGCTATCCCCCCAACAAAAGTATTGTTGGTGCCTTTAATACCAAATGTTGTTGCATCATAATTAGTAGTAATGTTTCCATAATTTATTGAATTTATAATACCATATGTAGCAATGGGCTGATCTACAACTTGTTCAGGTAAATGTAAATCACCTGATTGATTAATATTGGTAAAACCACTGACAAAAATATTTCCACTACCACTAATATCTGCAAACACAATATTACCTGCATTTAAAGAATTTTCAATATAATATGTATCAGCTAATTCCTTAGTAAAAGCAGAAATATACAATGGATGAGTCTGCATATCAACGTCAAGCACAGTTATTTCACCATAGTTATGTACATTCATATAATTAACATTACTTTTTCTAGAGAAAATAAAGATATTTAACTCATCATTCATGGTTATAGTTGATGATCCCGTATAAGTGATATCTCCGTAGTTTGCAGAATACTCTATATTTAAATCATTAGTTTCACTGGTTTCCACAAAGCCAAAAGTACTTGTATATAAACTTGAGTCGTAATTCATATTCCCGTAACTATAACTTCTAGAAATACTCATGTTAACATCTCCAACATCATAAAGGATTGAAGCATAATTAAAGTTTGTTGTTAAATGAGTTCCTCCACTTGTATCATAAAAAAAACCTCCATGATTTGTCATTAATGCAAGTTCAAAAGCACTACTAAAATCAGTGGTTCCAATTCCCCCACTGTACACATCTATTTTCTCACTCATAAATTGATAATATATACTACCCTCATTATAAAAATTAGCAAATGCAATACCAAGATCATTCTCTAGAATAGGAGCATTACCGCCCACTTGTCCAAAAATTCCACCTGCGTATTGTTGACCGCCTAGGCTATCAGGTATACTAATATTTCTTAAAATAATATCTCCACGATTTGTTACATAATTCATTTCATGTTCAGCAACACTTGTGTGATAAGAGTATCCAATCACTCCGCCTGTATATACATTTAATTCTGGTGTTGAACTGACAAGATTAATTTGTGAACCACTACCAAATGATGTTATGTCCTTATTATTAACTGCTTCGTTAATAAGCAATTTTGCGCTAGCTGTTCGACCTACAATACCGCCTATATAATAATTACCCATAATAGGATTGCTTTCGTTAAAAGTATGATCGTTGATGTCAATCAATCCGTTATAAGATGCTCTTTCGATTCGACCAGATGCTTCTCCGACAATCCCACCTAAACGTGTAGAACCTAAATCGTCATTTCCTAAAGTAATATCTACATCAATATAGACATCTTCTATGGCTCCGGCAATCATTTCTCCTGCGATTCCACCAATATAGGTATGGAATGAATAAAAATCACTTGATAAACCAGGTGATATTTGAGAATCTATAAAGTTTAAATCTTTAACCAAAGCCCCGTTACCTAATACACTAAATAAGCCAGCATATAATTTTGAGTTATATGTTACATATTCATTAATTAATAAATTATATAGATAATAATGCTCACTATTATCACTTGCTTGCGGATTAGTTCCAATAAAATGACCATTAAAAGTTGTTTTTGGTGTCTTATAAACGCCAGGAGATAATACACTCATGTCAATATGATTGGTTAACTTGTAATTTGAATTTACCATTTGTTTACCATTCATAAGAGTTTCAAAATGTAATAATTCGGAGAAGAAAACCAAATCTTTAGCGTTGGATATTTGATAATACCCATCTGCATTATCATAAATTAAACCTTTTAATAATGGATAGCCATCATCTGGATAAAAATACCAATCACCTAAACTAAGAGTAGATTGCTCAGATTTCATAAAACTGGTTGTTTCACCTAAACCATTAAGTGGTTGGTCAATGGTAAAGACTGATGTACCTACAGCAACTTCTCTTAAATAAACATTCTCATCAAAGACTAAGTGACTAATGTTTCCTGAATTGTTTATATATAAAGGTTCTACAGTGAATTTATTAATATAGTTTCCATTCACTACAACTTTAGAGGTATAATAACTATTTGAAAAATCTCCTAAATTTGTGTGAACAATTCCCGCTGCTTCAAAATCTAATGAGCTACTTCCAACACTATATCTAATACCTGCTTCTGTGACATCATCTCTATTATCAATCACATAAATATGATCAACGATTCCTCCTATTGAGTTTTCGCCAACTACATTCGCTAATTGAGTTAATTCTGTATTCATTTGTAGTAGTTCTAAATTAGGATTAATTAATCCTAAGTTTTTAATTGAACCTTCATTGTATGTAAACATCGAATAATAACTAGCAATAGGGGTGCTAATAATTTCTTCACCTAGAGTTTCTTCAAAAACAAAACTAGAATATTCGGCTAAATACAAGTTTTGTATCTCAAAACCTTGTCCATCAAAGCTTCCAGTAAAAACATTGCTATAAATATTAGAACCCACATCAACAAATTTATACCCAATAGGTAAAAATGCTTTTGATTTCATAACTGAATAATCAATATCTTTTCCTAAGACATAATCTAATGATAATAAATAAGTGACTTTACTTTCCATTTCAGGGTCAGAAGACTCGTAAACATTATAAAAAGATACATCATAGGAAAATTGATATAATTCTTGAGCTGAATCGAATCTTATATATTGGATATCTGTTAATAAACTATCTATTTCACTGCTATTAAGACTAGTTGTAAAAATATTGTGTAAATCATTGTATGATAAATAATCATCACTAGACGTATAAGTCTGTGGTGTTTTTTCCCAATCATAAGTTCCATTAAAACTTAAATCTTGATATTGAATTTGTTCTGCATGACCAACAATTGATTTAGAATCCACCAATAATACAAACAAGCCTAAAATAGAAATTACAGTGGTCATAATAACTAAAATGTGTTTGATATAAATTCTTAAACGATTCATTACCATAGACCTCCCCAAGGCGGTGTATCTAATCCCCATACATTTTCAGGGCCACCGACACTTTGAACAGCTTCAATAGAAAAAGCTAGTTGTAAAGAATAACCAGGACCTTTAGTCTCAAAGTTTTGATTTTCAAAAAATGAGTCAACCAAATATATAGTTGTTGGTGTCGTTTCATTTACTCTTTTAACTGGATTTTTATAGTATAAATAATTATCAAACGTTCGGTTATCATACCAATCCGCAAAATTATAGTTGAGTTGAAGCGATTCTTCATACAAAACTGATAACTCATTAGTATTTCCATGGATATCGGTATAAATAAAAGTCAATTGTTCAAATATAATAATCCTAAAATATGTTTCAACATTACTATTGACATCAATATTAATTCTTAAGTCTTCAACAAAATAATCTGAATTATTACTAGTGATATTCACATAATATACGCCTGGTTTAGTCACGTTATTCGTTTCATCAATTACAACTTCTTGGGCTGGAACTTGACCTAAAATATCATCCTCAAAATAAACATTAATATCTACATCCACAAGCCCCATTTGATGATCAAAGGATACATTTTTTTGTTGGGTAAACCAAGCATATGACATAAAAACAAAGGTAGAAATAACAATCAGTAGTAAAGAAATACTAAAAACAAAATAATATTTTTTAATATTTTTTATCATGATTATTCCTCCTATTCAACAATGTTTTTATATATTCATAATTGTCACAGTTCTGTAAAATGAGCATAGATGATTTAGTAATTTTCTTAATCACTTATTTAATATTGCGGTTGTCCGGTCACGAAATTATAACTTACTAGTTCTGACCATGAAACATAATCACTTTGTTTCATTTGAATCACTATATTTATATGAATAGGTATATTAGCATATTGATTACTTACCAAATCGCCATCATAATATAAAGAATCTAATATTGGTAGTGTTTGTAAGTTTAATGGACTGGTTTTATCAGGATAATACCAGTAATTATCGTCTCCATAAACAAAATTACTATTAAAATTCACAACAATATGTTCTGATAATTCTCCTTTATAAAAGTAGTTTTCATAAACGATATCATCTTCAACTCTTGTATATGAAATCATCACTCTTATTTGGTTATCAATGGTAGATTCATTTGTCACTATAATCGCTTGATCAATTAATTCTCTTCCAGGATAAAATGTTGTTGATAAATCAATAAAACTACCATTTGTAGTAAAATCAATTTCCCCCACTGATAAATTCCCTGATGGTAAATCAACTGAAAAATTAATCCATGCATACACTGTGCTAACAGAGATAGTTATTGAAAGTAAGATGATAATCAATCCTTTTATTATCTTTAGATTTTTCATGAGGCAACATCCATAGATTTTAAGGCTATATAAATATCACCAATGTCTATACCTAAATCTTGGTAAGCATTTCCAGTGTTATTATCAACTGTAAACTGTAAATAAACAGTTACAGTCGATAGAGGATCTATGATAAATTCATCACTCACTGATATTTGAGAAGTTTCAGGATTGCTTTGATTAATTAAAAGGTCTGATAACAAACTTTGATTAATTATGATTTGTGAATTTACCTCCGAAGTCATATAAATGGTATCTTTTAAAGAGTATTCACTTGTCGAAGGCATACCGTCAGAATAAACATCTGTAAAGCCTATAAAAAACACCTCTGCATTAATCGTCCTATCCTGAAGATTAGATACAATAATTTGATAGTATAGTGTTTGACCTGGCATTAATACATCAAAGCTAATATCTTCAACCAATTCATAATTTGAATCATCACCTGACTCATATATCTCATAACGTGTATCAAAATTGGCGACACCAGAATTTAGCAAGGGTATTTCAACAAATTCTGAAACAGTAAACCATGCAAAAGAGACAAATACAAATAAAATTGCTGACCCTATTAATGTCGCAAATGACAAAGACAGTCTTTTCATTTAATAATCACCTCTCTATTTTATTTCTTTTCTATATCCTATCAATCAATCAAAAACTATATTTCGGCTTTTAACAATTGATAAATTCTATACCCTTTATGATGATATAAATCATCAATAAGTTAACCCATTTTTCTTATATCATTAATAAATCTAATTGATTCTTCAAAATTTCCTTTACCAAATAATTTTTTTATATATGCAATTAAATCATCTATTTCATCCTGTATAAAAGCTAAATTTAAATTTTCAAATTTACGCAATACTTTATTTGCAAATATATAATCTAAGCCATCAACTTCTTTACCACCACAAGCAACATAGACAGGAACAAACCTGTAAACTTGTTTCATGATTCTATTTCCAAAAGAAATTTTAAACTCTTCTCGTACATAATTATCTAATTGAGAAAACTTATCTAAAAGACTTTCACTCATTGGATGATCTTCTATCGCTTTTTCAAACAATTGATTTAAATATTCATATGGCATATTAGCAGGTTCAGTATCTGGTGCATTTATTGGTTTTGCTTTATTGTTAAACTCTAAGGCTATAGCCCTGTCATATACTTTATCTGTAATTGTGTGTGTTGAGTCATCTCTATTGGCAGTTCCTACAAACCATACATTTTGAGGCACAGTGATTTTACCCTCAACAACATGGACTGGATCGTTATTTTTACTTTCAGCTACCAAATCAATTTTCCATTCAGAAGGATCAGGCATTTCTAAAATTGATAGGAATTCTGCAAAATAATACTCAACCCTAGCGAGATTGAACTCATCTAATACAATAAAGTTTGGATCTTCTCTATAAATCGTTTCATATAACGATTCTAAAAAATCAGTTTCATTAAATTTCTTAGTAAATTCATTTAAGTATCCAACCATTTCTGCTCTATCCCTCCAAGAGGGTTGAACAGAAATAATGTGAGCATTATTTTTGAAAAATTTAGCCATAGCATAAGGTAATGATGTTTTACCAGTACCAGAAATACCTTCTAAAATAACAATTTTAGAAGAAGCTAAGCCAGCAAAGAACAATGAAATGATTCTTTTAGTATAAAAAAGTTTTAATCTCGAAGCGGAAAAGTTCACAAATTTTTCAACAGTATCTATTAAGCTTATCTTATCTACTTCTTCCATTTGGACCTTGGTATTAATTTCAGCATATTTTCTGTCCACATTCATAAGTTTTGCAAAACGTGAATGATCAGAAGTCTGATTTGTATTTCCAATATTAACTTTATCAGAACCATTAAAGCTATTTTTTCTTCCATCTGTTACGAAAACATTGGTTTGTGAAGGTTCTACAACATTTTTACTAGCATGTGAATATGATGGGCTACTTGTACTGACTTGTGGTGCATTCACGCCAAGTTGTGACACCTTCATTGCCATTATGGAATTTTTTTCATCTACTAAATCAATGACACGGTCATTCAAATCAGCAATTTCTTCAATGAGTTCTTCCTTATCTATTTCTATTTTTCTAAAAGATATATATTTTCGCAACCATAAAAATAATCTAATAAAAATAAAAACTATCAATGAAAGATTTAAAATGAGTGTTAGAGCAACCATAATCCATGATATTGTCGAAAAATACACTGCTTCTTCCATTAAAGCATCCCAATAGTCCATCATATTATCAAAAATCTTTTTAATAATTCCATTCCATAGGATATCTTCAAAGAAAAAGACAATATGACGCCATAAGATTTCATATACTCTTACATAATATCTAGAAAATTCATTCATTAGATAGCCTCCACCTTAGGTAAATTATCTTACCCATTATTCCCTTAAATTATTTCCATTACATTCCTAATTATTTTTTGCGCTTTCTATAGCTTCTTCTTGTAGTTTTACTCTTTCAGCAGTTTGTTTTTTGTAGTTGTATTCTGAATAAACTTTTATGAAGCGAATGACTTCATAAACTAAAAACGCTAATGCAGGAATAACTATTAATAATAGAAAGCCTACACTTGATTTCAAAAACGTTGTTATTCCATCAACAATACCGCCTAAGTTAGACCAAGAATTTTCATTCCAAACCCCTGAAATATCACCTTCAAACACACCATATCTATCATCAATTGGTGTATTATCTCCAGAAGTAATAAAGTAATATTGGTCGCCAACCATTGATGGTTCTTCTACAATTCTATGGGTATTATAGTACTCAATTGTCCCTTGATCAGTGATCTCAAAAGCTTTATAAGTGATGACATCACCTATTTCCAAATCAGCAGGTTCAAAATGAGTTTTAATAAAAATTAAGTCCCCTTTTTCAAATTCAGGTTTCATTGAATTAGATTGTACAGCTAGTGATGTAATACCTAAAAATGAAAATTGATTATCGTCTTTCTTAGAAAATAAAGCGAACATTGCGTAAATAAATACAACAGCTATTACAACGTAAAAAGTAATATTCAATATCTTTTTTAACGTTTGTTTTTCTCTTACTACGTTCTCCATTAGTTATCTCCTCGTTCAAACATATCTACACCTATATTTATATATAGTAAAATACTGAATATTTAATCTATAAATATGTCTTGTTTTGTTATTTCTTTATTCATAACGTCCTTTATACAATAAGTTAACAAAACTTAGGATCATAACCTAAGTTTTGTTAATATCTTGTTAATATATCCTATCCTAAAGACTCAATTTATTGAAATGATTACTGCTGAGTCCATTTTGCATATAGTACTGTATCAGATGAAACAGTATCATTCACAAAATCAAATGCTGTAGCGCTTAGAGTAGTTCCTCCATCTTCACTTGTATACCATCCATCAAATGCATATCCATCTCTTATAGGTG
Source organism: Mycoplasmatota bacterium (assembly GCA_018622675.1). Lineage (GTDB taxonomy): Bacteria > Bacillota_I > Bacilli_A > Izemoplasmatales > Hujiaoplasmataceae > Hujiaoplasma. The sequence goes on along the minus strand of CP076020.1, from coordinate 428,767 downwards.
TAGTTGGTTCTGATACAATACCATCATTAGACACATCTTGCATAGGTACGTTTTCTCCACCGTTAGAATCAAAAGATACTGTGTATCCTGTACCGAATCTAAAACCTATCGTTAAATTAAAGAAAGCATTAACAATTGAATTAGTTGTTTCTTGATCCCAACCTTCAATAAATATTCTTACTGTTACTAAAGTCGGTGTCAAAGGCACTATATTAAATAAATTTCTATCATGATCGCCATTAGCACTAATTGGAAGTACTCTATCAAAACCTGCGGCATCATTTGTTAATTCACCAGCTACATCTGTTAGTGGTGGGTTCATAAGTAAAGGATCAGGATCTGAATAATTAATATTTCCAGTTTCACTTAAGCTATTAATAATTGGAAAATCTGAAATAGGACTAGACCAGCCAGCATTTCCTTCATCAAAGCTAAATCCAAAATCTGTATCATTACCAAAAATATAAGATTCTCCAACAGTTGTTGAATCTTGCATCCAAATACCAAATCTAATGGCATCAGCTATCGGATCCAAATCAACATCTCCGCCGTTATTTGCACTAATAGACATTTGAGTAACTTCAACAGGTCTTGTTTCAGCTGCTTGTGAGTATAACCAAAAATGTAACTCAATAAATCCGCCATCTATAGAATTATATCCAGTAGTTCCAGATGATGCTTGATCTTCTACAACGATACCTTTAATTTCAGTTAAATTCCTTGAAAGATAACTGTCATTAATTACATTTAAATTCTTAGCTTCAACACCAGTATATGTAGAGTTTATTGCGGTCACAGGGTTTAACCTCCAAGAGTCTAATTCAGTATACTTAGCCGCTAGCATAATTTCTTCTAAATTAAGAGATGATTGATAATTGTCTCCTACTACCGTTACTGCATCGCTACCAAAGGCATCAACATACCCTGCTTCAGCACTATCTACTCTAATCAGTAAGTTATCAGATGATGTTACCTGTAAAGAAATACCATCTACTGCAACAGTTTCTGAAATAGTGAACCATGCGAATGTTGTTCCAATTGTCGCAATAAATGCGAATACTAATACGATTCCTGATAGAATCACTTTTGTTTTTAAAGCTTTCATAATAATTTCTCCTTTTTTTTATTATTATTTATTTTCTTGTCGAACAAATACTTGTATAATTTGTTCTATAATTCATCCTCTAGTAATCGAACATTTTTAATGGTAAAATTCATTTCTAATTTTACTCCGCCTCCCCATAATTTGGTTGTATGATCACGGTCTTCACCTTCATACCACACCACAATAGTAAATTTTACAATATCACCAGGACTAAAATCTTTAAAAGATCTCTTTGTAATGATATCGTTGCTGTAAAAAGGTTCATCAACCATAATTTCTAACTCACCAGGATTTTGTCCATTTTCGGTTTGTCTTCTTGCATAAGTTGTCGGAATGTCATTGATGAATAGTTTAACCCTCATTGCTTCTTCAGCACCTCTCGAAGTCGAACTAATATTTAAGGACATCATTAGGTCACCGATATAATTTTCACTTGAAATCATTTCAAGATAAAACGTATGGGCAATATAGGATTTGCCACTATTGGGTCCATCAATTGAAATTAATGTTTCATCAGGTGGTATACAATCTTTATGACCTAAAGGCCTATCTGTATACTCAGTACCACATAAATCAGTCATTCCATCCGCATCATCTACCTCCTCGGCAAATATTCTAGAAGTTAGCAACTTAATTTCAGGGTCTTCATAAAGTGAAATTCCAGCTTGTTTTGCTTTTTCATCAACATTAAATGTAAAATTTCCAGTTTCTAATCCATAAAATGAAACAGAAAAGATTAGAAAAGTTATCATTGCGGTCACAATAATACCGAACCTAGATATTTTAATAAGCTTTGTTGCTTTTGAAGCAAAAACAACTCTTTGAGTTAATTTCTTATTTTTATGCATTGCCAAAGTCACACACCCCCTAAAATAACTAAACTTTTATTAAAATAAAAAAAGCCAAAACTATAAAGTTTTGGCTTAAAATGTTTAATCCTAAAAATACTTGTTTTTAGAACAAGCCATTACCTTATAAAAGTTAGTGAATAAATTTGTAGATTGCATAAGTTAGGAATTATGCTTTACACGCCATGATCTTTTATAAGATAACGGCAACTGGCAACCATGTCAATAGACGAAGGCCCTATAGCTTTGCGTCACTAGCTTTCACTAGTTTTGCCTTTTTACAATCGAATTACACCTGAATTATATAATATAGAAGTAACTATGTCAATTATTTTTCAAGATATAATCATAAGTGTAAGGTAATTTACACATATTATATCTATATATAAAATATTGCTTCAAATTGTTTACGATTATATGATTTTTCTTACGAGAGGGAAAATTCACATAAAAAAAGTCCATGAATCATCATGAACTTTTACTTATAATAAATAATTAACTTCTTTATTATTTAGATATAATTTTAAATTTTCCAATGTTAAATCAAATAATCTTTTAACCATATATTCACTAGAAGATGCATTATGCGGTGTTATGAAAACATTTTCTAAGTCCCATAATTTTGATTCTTTAGGTAATGGTTCTGGATCAGTTACATCTAGTGCAGCACCTCGAATTTTATGATTTTCTAGTACTTCTACTAAATCTTCTTGTACAATCACTTGTCCTCTCGCAACATTGATTAATAAGGCCTTTTTTTTCATGAGTGAAAGTTTTTCCTTATCAATCATGTATTGCGTCTCATTGTTTAGCGGCATAGCTAAGATTAAGTAATCAACAGATTGGATAAGATGATTTAACCCTTCCTCCCCTGTATATATTTCATCAAAATATTCAACTGGTTCATTTGTACGTCTGTAACCCAAAATCGCTTTTGGTGAGAAAGCTGTTAATCTTTTCGCAGCTTCCTTACCTATTGAACCTGTACCTATAATACCGATGGTTGAATTGTAGATTTCAGGGTCTTTCCAGATTTGTTGCCAAGATTTTGTTTTCATATTTTCAAGAAATTCTTTTGTATTTCTATTAAAATATAAAATTTTTGATATGATATCTTCAGCAATAGTAATAGAAAAAATATCTCTAGCATTACTGACAAGCAGTCCTCTTTTTTTAAGACCTTCTACATCAACATTGTCAAAGCCTGCCATATAAAGCTGAATCCATTTTAATTGCTTGTATTCTTCAATATTGATTGTTTCTAGTAAAGAATTTAAGCCAAAGAAGACTTCAATATCTTTATGTTCATTCAAATCATGAACAAATTCTATATGAGGGAATTTAGATTTTAAATTGTTGTATTCATCTTTAGGTATAAATTTTTTATCAATAAATATTTTCAATTTTCTCACCTCTTTTATCCATATAATTTTCTAACAATCTTTTGTACTAATTCTTCAGGTAATAATTTATTTAGAACTCTAATGGTTTTATAAGAGAAGCCAACAGTAGTACTTAATGGCATCCTTTTTTTTCGAATAAGTTTTTCAACTTTTTTGGCTATTCGTATAGGTTCCATTCCATTCAGTTCATCTTTTTCCATACGTTTAAGTGAACGTTTTGTGCGTTCTTCATATAAATCATTCGATACTTGATAAGGCTGCATACGGTTTTTTGTAAAATCAGTTTTAATATCACCAGGTAAAATAGCACATACTTGAATTTTAAATGGCTTCACTTCAATAGCTAACGCTTTTGTAAAGGCATCAATACTTGCTTTTGTCATTGAGTAAAAAGCTTGGTATGGTAATGCTATTTCAGATGCAATTGAACTCATGTTAATCATTTTACCATGATTTGACATTCTCAATAGTGATAGCATGTTTTTTGCCACTAAGAATTGACCAATCACATTGACTTTATAAATCTGTTCTACTTCTTTTAAAGGTGTATTTTCTATTGCACCTGATATTCCCATACCCGCACAATTTATAAGCACATCTATATGACCATATATATTTTCAATATTTTTAGCTACTTCCATTACTTTTTTCTCATCAGTAATATCGCAAAGATGATAATCAAACGTATACTCCTCTTTTGGATATGATCTTGATATACCAATAACTTTATATCCAATAGAATGTAAATATTTGGCTGTAGTTAATCCAATACCACTTGAAGCACCTGTAATTAAAACAATCTTATTCATTATCCTCTAATACCTTTAATAATTCTTCTTCATCCTCAGGTAAGTTGTTTAATACTTCTGCAATAATTTCTATAGCTTCATCCATTAATTCAAATGTATGAGTACTTGTATAACTTGTTCTAATAAGACATTCTCCTTCTGGAGTTGCTGGTGGAACAACTGGGTTTACATATACACCTTTTTCATACAAGAGTTTACAAGCAACCATAGTTCTTAGCAAACTAAATGTATAAATCGGTATGATTGGTACTATAGAATGGTCTATAATTTTCAGACCTTTATTTGTTAACCCTTTTCTCACATAGTCAGCAATTTCAAGTAACCTTTTTGGTCTCTCAGGTTCAGCTTTCAAGATTCGCAATGCTTCTAAAGCAGTTCTTGCATTAGAAGGTGTGATTGCTGCACAAAAAATAAATGGTCTTGATTTATGTTTTACATAATTTACAACTTCTTCGCTGGCAACCATATAGCCACCTAAGCTAGCCAGTGATTTAGAGAAAGTCCCCATAATTATATCAACTTCATTTTCAAGGCCAAAATACTCAGCGGTTCCACGACCACCTTTTCCTAGTACTCCCAGACCATGAGCATCATCAACCATAACTCTGGCATTATATTTTTTTGCTAACTTTACAATCTCTGGTAGTTTAGCAATATCACCGGTCATAGAAAATACACCATCTGTAACAATTAATTTCCCTAAGTTCGGGTCAGCTTCAGATAATTTCTTTTCCAAGTCAGCCATATCACTGTGTTTAAATCTGATCATTTTTCCAAAAGATAATCTTGCGCCATCATAAATACTGGCGTGGTTTTCTCTATCACAAAAAATCAAATCATTTCTTCCCACAATTGCAGAAATAATCCCTAGGTTTGTTTGGTACCCTGTCGAAAACGTCATACAAGATTCTTTATTCAAAAAATCTGCTAATTCTTTTTCTAATTGTAAATGTATAGTTAATGTTCCATTTAAAAATCTAGAACCAGAAACACCCGAGCCAAAAGTTTGTAATGCCTCAACTCCAGCATCAATAACTCTTTGATCTCCAGTCAATCCTAAATAGTTATTAGAACCAATCATAATACGACGCTTACCTTCCATGACTACTTCAATATCTTGCTTAGTTTCTAAAGCATGAAAGTATGGATACAAGCCTAGTTCTTTATATTTTTTTGTTATATCATAGTCGTAACATTTCTTAAATAAATCCATCAGTTCCCCCTAATAAAACATGGTATAATCTGTTATTGATTATACCATATTTTTTATATATTTAAACGAAAAATTTACTATTCAGTTCGCAATGCAATTACAGGATCTTTTTTAGCAGCCATCCTAGCTGGTATTAAGCCTGCCACAAAGGCTAGCACTATGGAAATAGCTATCAAGGAAATAACATGTAAAGGCCTTAATTTAGCAATATTCGAAATATCAGACATATTTTCTAATATGATATTAATAGGGATCATGAGGATAAGGGTAATCACTATACCCACAAGTCCAGCAGAGAAACCTATGATAATATTCTCAGTGTTAAAGACTCTTGAAACATCTTTTTTTCTCGCTCCTAAAGCCCTTAGAACACCAATCTCTTTAGTCCGTTCAATCACTGATACATATGTGATAATTGAAATCATAATGGAAGAAACCACTAATGATATAGATGCAAAAGCAATCAACACTATCGAGATAGCATCTATAATTCCACTAGATATCGATGTAAATAATGCGGCTTGGTCATTATAATAGATAGAATTTGTTTCTGATTTGCCTACATTATAATCATCTAAGTAAGATAATAAATCATCTTTACCACTAAAATCATTCGGATATAAAGATATAGACTGAATACCTCCCATTTCTTGAGGATAGGTATTCATCAAATAGCTTTCAACTTCTGATGAGTAAACCAAACCATTTCTCATAAATAAAGAAATGTTGGTATTTTCTATACTTCTTATAATTCCAGATATTCTTACAGTATATGCATCATCAAGATTACTATCAGATCCATAATCTCCTACAAATAACTTTATTTCTCTTCCAATCAAATCGGAAAAACCAATTTGCGTATCATCTTCAATTTCATCTAGATTAAACCCTAGTGCATGTAAATATTCTCTTGGAATTTGATTGTAGCTGTTAATCGCTAAAAGAACCTCTATTTTTTTGTTTTCAAAATCATTAACAGGTTCATCACCATCTAAAAGGTTGTAATTTTCTTCGTATACAAGACCTTCTGGTTGTAGATGAAATGGAATCATATTACTACCAGGCCCAAAACCAGGGGAAGCTGATGGGGTTTTTGATTCTGAATAAATGACTTCGTATTGACTATCAATTTCAGATACTAAGGACATGTTCATACTATAATTATATGAAAATCCAGCAAGCGTTTCTTGTCCTTCGTTGTCAATGTAACGATTTATATATTCTATATAATCTTCAGTAATTATATTAACTTTTGTATTTTCATCAAAAATATCTTTTTCTGGAGTAACATAGTCATAATCAGGGTGAGTTTCTAGTTCATCTTGCTCAGCTGAATATTCCATAAACCCTAAAAAATCAATAAAGTAAGGCTCAATAGCAATTGGATAACTTGATAAAGTTTCTCTTTCAAACTTGTCAATCTCATCTTGCATACCATTTGATAAGGATAGGATTAATCCAATACCAATGATTCCAATACTACCTGCAAATGCTGTTAAAATGGTTCTGCCTAATTTAGTCTTAATATTATTTATAGATGATACAAAAGCAGTAGTGAATGACATGGCGGTCTTTTTTAAATTAAGTTTCCCGCTTTCCTCAAGATCATTTTTTATTGGATTTGAGTCATCAGTAATTTTTCCATCCCTAATTTTAATGACGCGGTTGGCATACTTATAGGCCATTTCCGAATCATGAGTGACCATAATAACTAGCTTGTCTTTTGCGATTTCTTTAATTAAATCAAGGATTTGGGTTCCTGTTTCAGTATCCAAAGACCCTGTAGGTTCATCGGCTAATATAATGTCAGGATTATTAGCTAAAGCTCTTGCTATCGCAACTCTTTGTGATTGACCACCAGATAATTGATTAGGATTTTTATGTATATGGTCTTTAAGTCCCACTTTATCTAATACTTCAATGGCTCTTTCTTTCTTTTCGTGAGCATTTGTGCCGCTTAGAGACAGTCCCATTTCAACATTTTGTAATACACTTAAATGCGATATTAAATTGTGACTTTGAAAAACAAAACCAATGGAGTTATTCCTATACATATCCCATTCTTTGTCTTTAAAGGATTTTGTAGATTTTCCATTAATGATTAAATCTCCACTATCCGCGTGATCTAATCCTCCAATAACATTTAATAAAGTTGTTTTTCCGCCACCTGATGGGCCTAGAACTGAAACAAATTCTGATTGTCTGAACTCTAAGTTCACCTTATCAAGTGCATTTTGGGAAAATTCACCTATCGTATAAGTCTTACTAATATTTTTTAATTTTAACATCTTATCTCCTTTGCCATATTGATTTCAATATGTTATAAATCTAGTGATTTCTTAAAGACATCATTAAAATACAAACTCTTAATCATATTGTAATTGACTCATATAATATTTACAAGTATTGAGCATGATATTGTACCATAAAAGTTATATTTTATATTCTTAATTTAGTACTTTAATTAATTCTTGATAAATTAAATCAATAAGTCCTGACCTAGTGATATCAATTTTGTTATCAATATATTGAAACATTAACCCACTAATTAAGGCTTGAATAATGTTTGTAGAGTATGGATGTAAAGTTTTATTTATAATCAATTCATCCATACCTAGCGAAAAAATCTTATTAAATCTTTTTTGCATTTTCTTTTGAATAAGTTCAATTTTTTTTGAACAATGTTTATAGTTGAAAATGATTAATTCATTTTGAGATGATAATATTGCTTCCATAATAACTTTGGCATCTTCAACTACTTCTAATATCCATGATAATTGTAATATCATTGTTTCTTTAAAAGATGTCATATTAATATCTCTTAATAATATTTTCTGATACTTATCCAAAAGATATACATATGTTTCTTCAATCAATGAATCTTTTGTTTCAAAATAATCATATATTGTCGATTTACCAATACCTGCCCTTTGAGCAATTTGAACCATAGATATATGACTTAATGTGGGTTCTTCCTTGATATATGAAACAACTGAATCTAATATTTTATCTTTAGTGTTTTGCATCCTCAATACCTTCTATCTTTATTTTTTTTCGATTGAATAATGCAAATACTGTAGGTACTGCAATTAATGTAAGGATTGTTGCATAAATTAATCCTCCAATGGCAGTAAGTGCCATAGGTTGTAGTAATTCTGCACCTTCACCGACGCCAATAGCTGTCATGACAAGGGCAAGAATTGTGGTCAATGCAGTCATAAATATCGGTCTTAATCTTGTTTTACCCGCTTTAACAATTGCGTCTTTTACATGATATCCCTTATCTATAAGCTTATTGATATAATCAATTAAAACAATACCATTATTAACAACAACACCAATTAAGATAATGAGCCCCATAAGTGAAACCATGCTTAAATTCATACCGAAAATCCATAGTGCAATAAATCCGCCTGTAAATGCAAGTGGTATTGTCATTAAAATGATTAATGGATAAGTTAATGATTGAAATTGTATTGCCATGATCATATATACAAGTAATATAGCTACAAGTGCCGCTAATGCTAAATCACTTATGGCATCCATAATTTCCTCATTTTCACCTTGGAATGTGATTGAATAACCAGACCCATACTCCAAGAACTCATCTTCCATATAACTTTCTACAGCTTCAGTCACTTCTTGAGATACTAAAGTTACATTATAACCTTCTTCAATTTGAGCAGTCACATTCAGATATCTTTGACTTCCATCAGTATTAATTGCAGAGAATCCTGTTACCTTTTCAATGCTTGTAACACTATCGGTATCCTCATGCAGTGGCGCAACAGTTTTGGATTCTAAAGTGTCTAAAGACATATCCATAGGTGCGTAAACTATCTCATTATTTTCATTAACTTTCAAATAAGGATTTAACACAAATTTAATAGGTGTTCCTGCTTGATATGTTGGTGTCATTGCATTTAATAAATAAATAGAATTTAAGTTATTCATATCAACTTCATTATTTTCTAAATAAAAATCTATCATACTTTGAGTTTCTTTATCAAACAAGGAAATCCCTGATAGGAAGTATGCATAGTCGCCAAAAGCCTCAAAGCCAATATCACCTACTGATTCATTTGGTATATCAATATCATAATTAGTACCTTCTATTTGTAATGTCACTGTTTGAGAATCAGTTAAACCATCTAAGTTGCTATAGAAATAATTTAAATTATTTAATATGTCTTGATTTGTAAGTCCATAAATCATAGCATTTTCTTTGTTCACTGAAATTTTAATCTGATCTGCACCCTGTTCAACACCATTATCAGCATCTTCTATATGATCTATGCCATTCATGATTTCTACTAAATCATTAGATATTTCTTCCAGGGTTAATAAATCATAGCCGCTTATCTTTATATTCACACCTGATGTTCCAGCCAAAGACATTGTTGAATTTTGTGCAGTCACTTGAAAATCTAATACATCATTTTTTTCAATATGATTTAAATCTTCATAATTAATATTTTCTATTAGACTAATGATGACATTTTCATTTTCACTCGTCGAATCTTTTTTATTATCACTTAAATTAACTGTAAGTGATATGCCATCACTATTTGAACCAAACATAGACATCATACCAGATCCACCACCGATATTTCCCGATACAGTTTCTACATCTTCTAATGCTAATATAGCTTCTGTAACATAATCTGCTAATTCAGCTTTTCCTGTAAACGAGGTACTTGTTTTCGTTTCAATACTAACATTCACAATACCCTCGTCTGAACTTGGTAGCAAGATAAATCCTTTGGTAACAACTAGAGCAAAAGATCCGAACAACAATAAAATGATAACAATAATCGTTAAGGCTTTATGCTTAATTGAGAATAAAACAGAGTGTTCATACCATTGTTTTATCTTATTCATGACTAATCCATCTTTACTTATTTTTTTATCATTTAAAAATCTTGAACTCATAGATGGAACTAAAGTCAATGATATAACCAAACTAGCACCAAGCGAGAAAGCAATAGTTAAAGCCATTGATATAAATACATCACTAATTAATCCTTCTACAAAAACAATAGGTAAAAATACCGCTACTGTTGTCAAAGTTGAAGCTGTAATAGCACCAGCGACTTCTTTAGCACCTTCAATAGCTGCTTCTTTTTTACTTTTTCCTTCATTGATCATTCGATAAATATTTTCTATCACAACAACCGCATTATCTACTAACATACCAATAGCTAGTGCCAATCCACCCATTGATACTAAATTCAATGAAACACCCGTAAAGTACATAAGCATAAATGCAGCAATCACAGATATAGGAATAGCTAATCCCACAATTAGAGTAGGTTTAATACTCCTTAAGAACAAGAATAATATTACAATAGCTAGTAATGCCCCAATAATAATATTTTGTAATACTGAATTAATAGACTCATTGATATATTCACCTTGATCTAACAAAACCGTATAACTTGAATTTGGGTACTCTTCTTGAATATCATCTAATGATTGATAAATATTTTTAGTTGCTTCAGTAATGCCTATATCACTTTGTTTTTGAAAAGATATTTGGATTCCTTGTTTACCATTAATCTTAGAATAACTATCTTCTGAGGCATCAATATATCGAATACCATCTTCAATAACCAAATCACTTAAAGTAATAATCATTCCACCATCTGAAGTAATAGGTAAATCATAAATATCCTCTAATGTATCAGGTTGGTTTCCTAACACAACCATTCTAAGTTCACCTTGGTCTAGTGCAACACCAACTAAACCAGATGTATTTTGTTCTTCAATAATTTGTAATACTGCATTTTGATCTAGTCCATATTGATCAATTAATGTTTGATCTAAATTTATTTGTAGTACCGTTTCAGATGTTCCAGTAAAAGAAACATCAGCGACACCTTCTATACTATTTAAAGTCGTTGATATTTCATTATTAATCCATTGTGTATTCTTAATTAAAGCTTCTTCATCACTTAATTCTTCATCAAACTCTTGAGAAAGGGTTATCGTTAATACCGGCATCATATCAGGCGATATTCTCAATATCCTTGTATTCCCAACATTTTCTGAAAATTCTATGTTATTTAAATTCTCTCTAATCTCTATAACTACACTATCCATATTGATTTGTTCAGCAAAAGTAATAATAGAAAGAGAAAAATTTTCATAGCTTGTTGATTGAATCTCTTTAAAATTCCCAATAGTTGCTACTGAAGATTCAATTTTATCTGTCACTTCTTTTTCAATTGTTTCTGGATTTTCTCCAGGATAAGTTGTTACTGTAACAATATATGGTAAATTAACTTCAGGAAACAATGACAAAGGTAATTTTGTAATTGAGTATACCCCTAAAACAATAATAATTAATACTCCCATTAAAACAGTAATTGGTTTTTTTACGCTGTATTTGCTCATAAATGTGCTCCTTATAATTTTAATCCGACCATATGGTCGGTTAATCAATTATAACATACTATATCAAGTAAAATCTATGATTTGATTATGATATTTTTGTGTGTAAAAAAAAAGAAAACCAAATTCATGGTTTTCTATCATCTTTTACTATCGTTTTATTTTTGACTTGCTTCAGCAAATATTTTTAATCCTTTATCGGTTAATTCATGTTTAACCATTTCTTTTAATACCTTATAAGGAATTGTTGCTATATCAGCACCTGCTTTAATTGACTGATTGACATGTTCTAAATGTCTTATTGAAGCCGCAATAATTTCAGTTTTAAATTGATATGTCTTAAACATTTCTTTAATATCTTTAACCAATTTATATCCAGCATCATCAGTTTGTGTTAAGTCGTCCAATCTTCCTAAGAATGGAGACACATAAGTTGCTCCTGCACTTGCTGCCATAAGGGCTTGTGAAACAGAAAATACTAAAGTAACATTTGTTTTTATACCTTCTTTAGTTAATTGTTTTACTGCCTTAACACCCTCTAAAGTCATAGGGATTTTTACAACAATGTTTTTATGCATAGCTGCATAAACCCTTGCTTCTTCAAGCATATCATCTGCTTTTCCTTCGTTAACTTCAGCACTAATTGGTCCATCAACTAAGTTGACGATTTTTTTTATTGCATCTCCTAGTGTGATACCAGATTTAGCAATCAACGATGGATTAGTCGTTACACCAGAAATAATCCCCCATTGACTTACTTCTTCAATTTCATTAATAATTGCTGTATCTGCGAATAATTTCATATATTTCTCCTTTTTTTATAGAATAACTTTCTCTAAAAGGCTTTCTCTTAGAGCGTTTGCTTCTTTTTTAATATCTTCAACTGTTTCTCTATATTCCTTTGCTAACACATGATCCTTTAAACCACTTAAGTTGATTAATACATTCATAGCTGAGCCTTCTATCGCTGAATGCAACATCATAACGCCAACACCTTGGTCAGAAATAGTATTCTTATTAGAATGAGCCATCACATCAGCAACTTTTCTTAATGATTCAATAGATAAATGACACACTTCCATAGGTACTCTTATAGTCTCCATTGTAGCTTTCTGAATTTCTAAGGAACGTTTTCTTCTTTCGTCTTCTTGTTCTTTTGGCAGTCTAAAAGCATCCATCAACATATTAAAAGCATCAGTATCTTCATCTATATATGATAAAAATTGATTTTTAGCATTCTTAAAAAAATCTATCAGGTCTTTAAAATTCTTTTTAACTTCTTCATCAAGTTCTTTAAATTTCTTTTTATTAAAAGTCAACTCACCAGCCATAGCAAGTAAACCGCATCCATTGGCCCCAGCTAGAGCACTAACACTTCCACCACCCGGTGCAACTGCATCTGAAGCTAATGTATCAATAAATTCTTTTACACTTAAATCTACTAATTTCATTTATGCATCAACAACCTTTCTATTTTCTACTAATAATTTTCCTTTTTTAAATACACTATACGTGTGGTTAATACCATAGTGATAAATGAAATAATCTAGATTAGGGCAATCTAATAATAATAAATCAGCATGCTTACCCTTCTCTATTTTACCAACAAAATCATGAATATCCAAGCTAAATGCAGGATTAATTGTTGAAGCTGTCAATATTTCACTTGGCAACATTCTCAGTTTATTCCCGGCTATTTGTAAAGTTAACTGATAATTTTCTGAAGGTGTAGATCCTGGATTGTAATCACTTGATATTGCCAAGGCCATACCTTTGTCAATCATCTTTCTTGCAGGAGCGTACTCTTTATTCAAAAAGAAAGATGTAGAAGGCAGTAAGTTAGCAATCGTATTTGATTGAGCTAAAAGTGTCATATCATTTTCAGTTAAAGCCATTAAATGATCAACGGTTTTAGCTCCCAAATCTACACTGACTTTTGTTCCACCTATAGAATCAATTTCATCTGAATGAACCCTTAACTTAAAACCTAGTTTCTTAGCTGCTAATAAAATTCTCTTTGTCTCTTCTGCTGTAAAAACACCAGTCTCACAAAAAACATCAACATAGTCAGCAAGCTTCTCTTGATGAATGACATTCAAGTCTTCAATAACTTGATCAATATAAATATCCCTTTTATTCTTAAACTCTTTAGGTAAAGCATGAGCGCCTAAATAAGTCATGTAAATATCTATCGGATGATTTTCATTTAAAGCTTTAGCAACTTTTAACTGCTTCACTTCTGTTTCCAAGTCTAAACCATAGCCGGATTTAACTTCTAGAGATGTTACCCCAAACAACAACATTTCATCTAAAGATTTTTTTGCTTGATCATATAATTCATTAAAACTCGCATATCTCGTCGCATTTACAGTGTTTAAAATACCACCACCAGCTGCCAATATTTCTAAATATGGAACACCAGCAATTTTTTGACTAAATTCAGATTCTCTTGAACCACCGAAAACTAAATGCGTGTGAGAATCTATTAATCCAGGAATCATAATTTTTTGCTTAGCATCATATAGATTTATATCGTTTTCAAAATCTTGATGATAGTCACCTTGCCCTATTTTGATAATCAGACCGTCTTCTATAACAAGATAGGGATCATCAATCTTATCGATAACAGCCATATCTTTGCCTTTAACAGGTGGCATCATCTTTGAAGTATATATCGTTTTTATATTATGAATGATTGTTTTCATACAAAACTTCTCCTATAGAAAATAATCAATGATTTTAGTTTCATCGAAATCTCTAAATTTAAGATATTTTCTACAACCTTCAACAACCTCATCTATAGGCATGTCTTTATTGTACTCCTTATTTTCAATTCCATAATAATATCTCAATGATCTTAAAAGTGCATCCTTAGGTACTAGACCAACTATTTCAGCTGATGGCACATCAAAACCATACCTTCTCGCTTCCATTTTAACCGTCTCAAAAATTCTATAAATAGGATTTTTCTTATAATTGAGTATATTCATTGTTACTTGAGTGTGACCTCTATTTTCTAAATATACAGGACCTGCCTGAACGAATTGAAAACCACCACTACTTCCTCTTATTGCTCTAGCAAACTGATTTGTGCGTTTTTCGTCATCTGTTTGAATATCTATATTATAGGCTACTAAGAAATCTCTTGCGCCAACAGCTAAAGCGCCAAAGGAAGGGTGTCTTCTAGAAGGACCAAAATCGGGTTTCCAATGAGGATCTTTAATTTTTTCTTCCATTCCTTCAAATTCGCCTTTCCTAATATTAGGTAATTTTACTCTATCTTCGGTCTTTGCAGCTTCAGCGTATAAAAATACTGGAATGTCAAAAGTGTTTCCTATTTTTTCAGCTAGTATTTGGCTGTATTCAACACATTCACTCATTTTAATGTTAGATATTGGAATAAAAGGTATAACATCAATAGCGCCCATTCTAGCATGCTCTCCACTATGTTTAGTTAAATCTATTTCTTTTAAACATACTTTGGTCAAGTCCATTAATGCTTGAATCATTTTTTGAGGTCGTCCAATTAAAGTCACAACAGTACGGTTATAATCAGCATCTGCTTCATAGTTGATTAATTTAATTTCGTTATTATTCTTGATCACAGACATAATTCTTTCAATTTTTTCTTGGTCTCTACCCTCAGAAAAATTGGGTACACATTCTACAATCTTATCCATTATTTTCCTCCCTTTTTATATTTTTTTTCTACGAGCTCATCTATTAATAATTCATCTGTTAGTTCAGGCAACGTAATAAATGAATTGTTATCTAAATCATTGTATTCTTTACTGGTTGTCATAGCGTTTTCATTTCTTGCCCACGCACGTCTAGAAACACCGGTCATCACGTCATGTAACATGGCTGATTTAAGAATTTCATCTTTTTCATAAGATCCATCTAAAACCATACCATATCCTCCATTCATGACTTTACCGATTCCAACGCCGCCACCATTGTGAAGCGTCACCAAACTCATACCTCTTGCAGTATTACCGAGAGCTACTTGAGTTGCCATCTCAGCCATGACATTTGAACCGTCTTTAATATTAGATGTTTCTCTAAATGGAGAATCTGTTCCGCCAGTGTCATGGTGGTCTCTACCTAACATAATTGGACCAATCTCTCCATCCCTAACCATTTCATTAAATTTCAAAGCAATTTTTAAACGGCCATAGGCATCTTGATATAAAATTCTCGCTAGGGTTCCGACTACTAATTGATTCTTTTTAGCATCTTTAATCCATTGGTAATTATCTCTATCTTGAAAACGCCTTTCAGGGTCTATAGCACTCATGGCAGCTTTATCTGTTTTATCCAAATCTTTTTCATTACCAGATAAACAAACCCATCTAAATGGACCGTAGCCATAATCAAACAAGACTGGCCCCATGATATCCTCTACATAACTTGGCCATATGAATCCATCAAGATCATTTTCCCCGTTGGCGCAGATTTCAGTTACACCAGCATCATAAACTGCTTTCATAAAGGAATTACCATAATCAAAGAAATATGTGCCTTTTGCAACTAAAGCTTTTATCACATTAAAATGTCTTTTTAATGTTTCATTGACTAGTGAGGTAAATGTATCCATGTCTGTTTGTAATAGATGGGTTCTTTCTTCAAAAGAGATGCCCACAGGACAATAGCCACCTTCATAAACAGCGTGACAGCTAGTTTGATCACTTAATAAATCAATATGAATGTCATTTTCATTTGCATATTCCAATAAATCAACAACATTACCATGATATGCAATCGCTATTCTTGATTCTTTTTTCATGTATTCTTCAGCCACTTTAAAAGCTTCTTCAGGATGAGTTGTCACTTTGCTAACCCAGCCTTGTTCAAATCTAGTTTGAATTCTAGAATCATCTACTTCCGCAATAATTCCAACCCCACCAGAAATTTCAACCGCTTTTCCTTGAGCTCCACTCATACCACCAAGACCACTAGAAACAAATAATTTGCCTCTTAAATCTTTATCTTCAGCTATACCAAGTTTCATACGACCAGCATTCAATAGAGTTGAATATGTGCCGTGTACAATTCCTTGTGGCCCAATATACATCCAACCACCTGCGGTCATTTGTCCATAGTTTGCTACACCTAAAGATGATGCTCTATTAAAGTTTTTAAGATCATCAAAAGCACCAATCATTAAACCGTTGGTTATAATAACACGCGGAGATTGTTTGCTTGATTTAAACAATCCCAAAGGATGACCAGACATAATCATAAGTGTTTGTTCATCATTCATCTCTTGCAAATATTTTTTTACTAAATGATATTGCATCCAATTTTGAAAAACCGCTCCAGTTTCACCATATGTAATAAGTTCATATGGATATAGAGCAATATCGTTGTCTAAATTATTATCAATCATTACCTGAAAAGCTTTTGCTTCAACTATTTTACCCGGGTAATCATTTAAAGGCTTCCCATAGATCCTTGTTTTAGGTTTGAACCTATAACCATAAATTTTACCTCTAGTTAATAATTCTTCTAAAAATTCTTCTGCCAATTCTTTGTGCCATTTTTTAGGGATATACCTTAAAGCATTTTTAAGGGCTAATTTTGTTTCTTTTTCAGTCAAAGAAAAATCTCTTTTAGGTGCTCTCCTAATGCTTTTATCAAATTGAATAGGTTCAGGTAACTCCTTAAAAATTTGATCTAGTGTCATATTCATCATCTTCCTCCTAACCAATCATTTTAATAAAGTCTTTTGTTTTAACTAAATATTCTATCTTATGCATTCTTTCATACATTAAAACATCATCTTCAATAAACTTGATATCTTGTCTTATAAAATCATAAATCATTTTTGTTACTGAACTCATTTTGCTTGAATCTCTAAAATCAACTGCTTGCAATGCAGTTAACAATTCTAGCGATATGACTTTATATGCATTATCTACAATATCACTTGCTTTTCTAGCACCATGATTTCCCATTGATACATGGTCTTCTTGATTTGCTGATGAAGGAATAGAATCTACACTTGCCGGATGGGATAAAACTTTATTTTCACTCACCAAAGAAGCTGCTGTATATTGAACGATCATAAAACCAGAATTAAGTCCTGGTTTTTTTACTAAGAATGGTGGTAAACCATTACTTAAAGCAGAATTAACCATTCTTTCCAAACGTCTTTCTGAAATATTGGCCAACTCACTCATAGCAATAGATAAAAAATCCATTGCTATAGCCAAAGGTTGACCGTGAAAATTACCTGCACTAATCACCTTTTCTCTATCAGAGAAGACCAATGGATTATCAGTCACAGCATTCATTTCTTTCTCTATAACATCATAGACATAATTTATAGCATCCAAAGATGCACCTAAAACTTGCGGTGAACAACGCAATGAATATGCATCTTGAACTCTTTGCTCACCTTGTTTAGTTGTTAACTTAGAATCTCTTAGAATTTCTCTTAATCTAGATGCAACATATTGTTGTCCAGATTGATTACGCAATTGATGAACTTCGCCATCAAAGACATCAGTGATTCCATTCAATGCTTCCATTGTCAAGCCTAATGTATGAACACTTAAATTAAATAAGTTGAGTGCATGGTATACAGTAATAGCAGATATGCTAGTGATTGCCTGAGTACCATTAATTAAAGCTAAGCCTTCTTTAGCCACAAGACCTTTAAGTGGTTTAACACCAGCAATTTCTAAACCTTCTTTAGCCTTAAATTTTTTTCCATTAACCATAACCTCTCCTAAACCAATCAAAGGCAAGGCCATATGTGATAGAGGTGCTAAATCACCACTAGCCCCAAGTGAACCTTGAGAATAAACAACTGGCAAAACATTCTTATTCAATAATTCAACCATCTTCTCAATAACCACATAGCGTATACCACTGTAACCTTTAATCAATGCATTGACCCTTAAAAGAAGCATACCTCTAACATAAGTATCATCTAAAGGTTTTCCAACCCCACAAGCATGACTTTTTATTAAGTTTTCTTGCAAGGTTGATGTATCTTCTTTATTGATAGATTCAGTACTTAATTGTCCGAACCCTGTATTAATTCCATAAGTTGGCACATCAGAATCAACAACTTTTTTTACATAATCACATGCCTTATCAACTTTTCTTATACTTTCTTCTTCAACCCCAACCAACTCGCGATCAAATACAATTTTTATAAATGTATTTAGGTTAAGATTTTCTCCATTTATATATATCAAAATATCACCTTACTTTCCCTTCTATTATAACAATCATAAGATAAAAAATAAAGCGCTTTCTTTATTGAAAAAAATAAAAAAAAGCTGCTAAAAATTAGCAACTTTTAATATTATATTTTATTATGCAATTTTATCAAAAACTGCTTTTAATACTTTTTCGTAATCTCCAGTAGAGATTGTAACATCTGTTTCAGTATCAAGATCTGAATCAGCAACTGTGAATGAATCTTCCCATCCGTTTTCCATAATATAATCTGTAATCATATCAGCTTGTTCGTACCATTCGTATAGTCCACCGTTTGCATTTCCATTTTTTGTAGCCATACCATAGTCATCGCCAAGTTCTTGTTTTGTTTTTTCATTCCATGCGAATGTTCCATCTGTAATAGAAGATTGAAGTACGTCTAATTCTAAGTCTACGATATCTCCTTCAGCGTCTACTTCTAGAGTTGCCCAAGTTACATTAGCAGTTCCGTTATAATGAAGAGTAGTTACATAAGCTTTAGTGATTCCATCTTTAGCTTGTTGTACAGCTTCTATTGCTAAATCAGAATATCCGCCATCTTTCATTGTTACATCTGTAACGTTGTCGATATAATTGTCTTCATCAGTTGTAACAGCATCTGCACCATTTTCTAACCAGAATGCTTCAATACGTTCAGCTTGAACATACCATTCAGCAATAGCTCCACCATTTTCAACCATACCATAGTCGTCACCTAATTCTTTTTTAGTTTTTTCATTCCAAGTTACGCCTTCTTCACCAAGAGATGATTGCAAAGCATCAATATAATAACCTGTAATTTCATCATCTTCAATTGTTACTGTTACTTCAGTAATCATTGGAGCCCCATGATGGTAATCAATATCAAAAGCAGTATATTCTCCATCAGCAGCATAAGTTCTTTCTCCGTTACAAGCAGCTAATCCAATTAATAAGAATGCTGCAAATAAAAATGTTAATAATTTTTTCATTTTAAAACCTGTCCCTTCTTTTATTAAAATATAATTTTTTAAGTCCATATAAAATATAACACATTCGTTATGTTATTGCAACAAATTTCGCAAGTTTTTTTCACTTTTTTATAACTATCGTTATTTTTTTTGAATCATCAAATTTTACTAAAAGAAAAAGACCACAGTATCTATATGTGGTCTATCTTTATTTGCTTATTTTTTTTTTTCAAAATGTTCTTTTAAATATGTTTTTAATTCTTCAGCTGCGTCTTTTTTAATTGGTTTGCATTGCATAACTTCACTTTCTTTATTTAGTAAAGATATTGCCATTTCTTTACAACCAGGATGACCGCATGCTCCACAATTATATTTAGGTAATAATTCAACTACTTCTTCTATAGCTGGATCTTCTTCTACATAGAAGACTTTAGCAACAAAACTAATAAGTAATCCTAGAATAAAACCGATACCTGCTAAAACACCAGCTGGTACAATGATACTAATTATAAAATCCATTCAATCAATCCTCCAAATCTTGTAAAGATGATTGCTAATACTGCTGCAACGATTAAAGCTATTGGTGCCCCTTTAAAAGCTTTTGGAACTGGGGCGTGATCTAATTTTTCTCTCATCATTGAGAAAATATAAATCACAAATAAGAAGCCAATACCAATAAATGTTGTATAAACTAACATTTCAACAAAAGTATGTTCATTAGTAATATTTAAGACAGCCACACCAAGGATTGCACAATTGGTTGTGATTAAAGGCAAATAAATTCCTAATGCTTTATATAAAGGTGGTGCAACTTTTTTTAAGAATGTTTCAACCATTTGAACAAGTGCAGCAATAACTAATATAAATACAATTGTTCGTAAATAAGTGATTTCAAATTCAACTAAAACAAAGTTATATAATAACCAAGTTACTGAAGAAGAAATTAACATAACGAAAATAACCGCTAATCCCATACCTAAAGCTGAACTTCTTTTTGTTGATACCCCAATAAAAGGACAAATTCCTAAGAATTGAGTTAATATAATATTTTGTAATATGAAAGCCGAAAAGGCTAGAGCAATTAGATCAGACATTAGCTTTCACTTCCTTTGCTTGTTTTAATTGTTTTTCTTGTCTTTTAGCAGACACTGCAGCAATGACTGCAAGGATAAATCCTAGTGAAATAAATGCACCTGCTGGTTGAGTAAACATGCCCACAGGACTCATTCTTAAGAAATCAAAAATAAAGTTTAAATTTATTTGAAGATTTCCCCAAATTGTTAATAATCCAGTTCCTAGGAACTCTCTAAAGATACTCACTGTTACAATAGCAACACCAAATCCTAAAGCCATTCCCAAGCCATCTATAATAGAATCTACTGGTTTATTTTCTGACGCAAACGCTTCTGCTCTACCTAAAATAATACAGTTTACAACAATTAAAGGAATGAAAATACCTAATGATTTGTATAAATTAATTAAATAAGCATGCATTAACATTTCAACAACAGTAACCAATGTAGCAATAACAACGATATAAACAGGAATTCTAACCGGCTTAACTAGTGCTGCTAATTTTTCACTGCTCATTATGAGTGAAATGATAAAATTCGATAATACCAAAACGAATACAACTGCCACTGTCATTCCTAATGCATTTTCAACTGATGTTGTTACAGCTAAGGAAGGACACATACCAAGCAATGATACAAATAATGGATTTTCTTTTAATATACCTTTTAAGAAATTATCTTTTTTATTCATCTAAACCACCTCCAAAGTCATCTGCTGCTCTTCCAGCAACTTCATTAAAGATTGCTTTTACAGCAGAGGATGAAACAGTAGCTCCAGAGATACTATCAAATGATGATAAATCATCTGCTTGATTGTAATTAAAATCGTTACCAACAATCTTCGTTCCAATACCTGGAGATTCATTTTGATAAGTTACTGTATAACCTTCAACTGATAAATCATCATTAACAGCGACAAGCATTTCTACATCATCACCATAACCTTTAGCTCTTAAAGAGTAAACAAGGTGTTCTATATCAGATGTACTTTTATTTTTTAGCACATAAATTGATCCATTATCCAAGATCACTTCTTCTAAGTCAAACTCATCGATATCATAAAATTCTTCAATTGCTTCAAATTTAAGTTTTAACTCTTCAGCTTCGATACGATCTGCAGTAAGACCATTAACCAAAGCAAGTAATAAACCACAAATTAAACCTAATGAAAGTAAAACTAAACCTGAAATTAAACCATTATCTTTTTTCATCTTAGTTACCTCCATTCAAACTTGATTCAAATGATTGAATCCATTCAATAACTGTTTTCATTGCATTTGCAGTAATAGTTGCTCCTGCATAATCATCTACTGAGTCAATACTACCATCATTATTGTAAGTATCAACAAAACCATTTTCAACAGAACCTTGAGGTTGTTCATAGTATGATTCGCCTGATGAAACATACTCAATGCTAGTAACAGAATCTAAACTTTCATCAATAAGTAAATCTATTGTTACACCACTACTAGAAAAACCACTAACAGATACAGTTAATTTTCTTGTTGCTGAATCATAATTATTGATCGTAACATCTGTGTTGATTAGATTAGCATCTGGAACAAAGACTGGAAGTGCATCTTTCACTGCTTGTGTAACTTCGTCGCCACTTTCAGTTCCAATGTAGTTGAAATCACCATCTAGTTGAATAACTGATGTTTTATTATCTTCATCAAAAGTAATTTCGGCTACAAATTGATAATCATTTATTGTATCTAAATCAGAATTATATTCTAAAGAGTTAATCTCTAATATGACATTAATAATTTCAAAGCCATAATCTTCCGCATATAATTCTCTAGCAAATTTCATCCCTGTTTCAAAGGCTAATGATGAATAAGTTGCTCCAGATACAGCATCGATAGAAAAATCTATAACATCCATATCTTTATCAACAAATTGTCTATAGAAACGATCATTTAATCTTCCGAAAAAGCTTGGTGTTTCATTATTTGAAATAGTTTTCATTCCAAGTAATTCATCATTTTCAAGTGAAATAGCATAAGCCGCTCTTACACCTTCATTTCTACCAATGGTTTCAATAACATATATCACAGCTATCTCATCACCAGAATCATCTAAAACCGTATAAGCTTCAATTAATTCAGGTGAATATTCATCTTCACTTCCAGGAATTTGATAAGATAAATTAGCCCCTTCTGATTCAAAGTCTTCTAAACTTTCACCATCGTCAACTAATTCAACTAAAGAAGATTCGTAACGTTCAACTTCATGAACATCAATTTGTTTTGTCATATAGCGAGAATACATCCCACCAAAAACAAAAACTATTAGTAATATCAGTGATAAACCGATAATTAATCCTTTTTTATTTAATAATTCTTTCATTTTATATCACCTGCCAAATATTAATGATTGGTAAAAACGCAGTATACATATTCACAGATGCTATAATTGTATAAGCGGCGATGATTAAGAAAATCCCAGCTAAAACCGAAATAAAAGATAAACCGGGTTTTTTAAAGCCTTTTGTTCTAATAATTCCGCTATATGTATCAATTGGAATAGCAAAGATGTTCATTAAAATCAATGATGTTCCAACACCTTCTGGTAAATTTCCTACAAATCTAAATAAGACTGTTAAAACACCAAGGAATAATGCAAAGACAATTTTTCCTAATGAATTAGTTGGTGTTGTAACTGGTTCAGTAATCATGAATACTGCAGCAAACATCACTCCACCACTTAAAATTGAATAAGTTGGGAACCATAATCCTGCATCGCCAGCAATCATACCAATAATCCATGATATAACAAAGACTGTTCCTACGTAAATAACTGGTGTATACCATTTAATAATTTTTCTAGCTACAAGCCAAACACCACCAATAAGAATTGCTAAAGCAGATGTTTCTCCTAAAGCACCAGGAATCGTTCCAATGAAGAAATCCCATAAGTTCCCATAAGGTTCAACTAGAGCAGCAAATGAAAAAGCTTCACCCGTATTTCTAAATTGTGCAAATATTCCTAAAGGTGTTGCTCCTGCATAAGTATCAACTAAAATTTCTGATCCATTTAATACACCACCTGCATCTGTAATGAAACCAGATAATGTAAATCCTACAATTGCATAACCAAGTAATGCTGGGTTAAAGATATTATGTCCAAAACCACCAAATAACATTTTACCAACAATAGTTGCAATAAATGTCGCAAACATCAATACCCAAATCGGTGTATAAACAGGCAATAATAAAGCCAATATAACACCAGGAATTGCAGCGTATGATGTTGATAGTTTTCTTAAAATATCATTTAAATTTCTATTTTTCTTGTCAGTAATATAGAAGAATATTCCTTCCATGACAACTGATAAGAAACCACCCATAAGAATTAAAAATAATGGATATAACATTTCAAAGAAATTAATATTACCATCTATATATACTTGAATACCGTTTTTATACCAACTAAATAAGACAACTGGTAATAAGGCAATCATGAAATCTCTCATGATGGTGTTTGTATTTTTGCCCTTTTCATCCGATAATCTTAAGAACGGGGCTTTACCGCCAGCGAATCTAGCCATTATTTAGCTCCTTTCCTTAGTAAGTCAATACCCTTACCAACTGCTTCTGATATTTCTACATGTGATGGACAAACATAAGAACATAGTCCACATTGCATACATTTATTTGCATCTAAATATCCTAATAATTTAACATCTTTTCTTTCAAATGCTTTTTTGATTTCTGTTGGTGTTAAATAAACCGGGCAAACATCTGCACAACGTCCACACCCTAAACATTCAGGATAATCCCATGTGACAAACGGTTTGATGATCACTGCACCTAAAGTATCATCCAAGACTAAATCGTCAATAAATATAGCACGACCTGTCATTGGGCCACCAGCAATATAATTTGCTTGCATAGGGTCTAAACCATCAACATAGCCACCGCATTGTTCAATTAGTTCACTCACTTTTGTACCAATTGGCGCAAAGAAAGTTTTTGGATCATTGATGCCTTCACCTGTAATACTAATAGGTCTAGAAATCAAAGGGATATTTTTTTCAACAGCATCAGCATACACAATTGCTGTTGCAGAGTTATTGACAATAACGCCTGCTTCTGCTGGTAAAGATTTATAAGATTTACCAGTCACTTGCTCAACAATGTATTTTTCCCAACCTGCTGGATAAATATCTTTAACTGGAGATAACTTAACATGTGGATATTGATCAGATAATTGATTAAGTTCCTCTTCAATTTTTTTATTATACGCTTTATAAGCAATGACAACTTCATCTGCATCAGCTGCGCGCATCATATAAGTCGCACCCCTTAACAATTTCTCGGGATACTTTAATATGAACTGATAATCGCAAGTGATATAAGGTTCGCATTCAACAGCATTAATGATTACTGTATCAATTTTTTCCTTAGTTTGATATTTAATATAAGATGGGAAACCTGCTCCGCCTAGACCAGTTAATCCGGCATCCATCATAATATCAATCAACTCTTCTCGAGTTAGTTCATTAACATTTTTTCTTTCTTTAATACTTTCATCTAAAGTATTCTTATGGTCGTTTTCAATTTCAATGGCATCAACCATCTTACCAGATGAATGCCAAACTTTTTTAATTGATTTCACTTCACCGCTCACACTAGCGTGTGTAATGAATGAAGCATAAGTTTTAAATTTAGCAACGACTTGTCCAATTTTTACTAAGTCTCCGACTTTGACTTGTGGTTCAAGTTTCAAACTTCTACGAACCAACGGGATATAAACTGTATCAGGATTTAAATATTCTACTAAAGGACTTTTTTTACAAAGTTCTTTTTTTCCATCAATTTGTATCCCTTTTGCTTTGTGAAAAATCATTATCTATCCTCCATTTAATTATTTTCAATTAGAACGTTAGTATTATAACATAATCAAAATACCAAAACAAACTTTTTTTTAATAATAAATAACACTTGTTATTGAAAGTATTTTTCAACTAAATCAATTGCTATTTTTATGTCTTTTCTATCTAAATCATGATGTGCAACAAATCTAAAACCATCTTCATATTCAAGGATCTTTACACCATTTTCAAACATGTAATCTTCCAAAGCAAATTTTCTATCATCATCAATATCAAAAAATACCATGTTAATGTCTCTTTGTCTTTCATCAATAACAATATTTGGAATATTTCTTAGAAGGTTGGCCATATATTCAGCATTTTCATGATCTTCAATCAATCTTTTCGACATTTTTTCTATAGCTATTTTACCAGCAGCTGCCAAAATACCAACTTGGCGCATACCGCCGCCCATTATTTTTCTTCTCATTCTAGCTTGTTCAACAAACTCCTTTGTTCCTACAAGAACTGATCCAACAGGAGCACAAAGACCTTTGGATAAACAAACACTGACTGTATCAGCATATTTGGCTATCTCAGATACATCAACATTTAATGCAACCGCTGCATTGAAGATTCTCGCACCATCTAAATGCACTTTTAATTCATGCTTTTTAGCGATTTTACTTACCTCATCAAAGTAATCTAAAGATAGTGCTCTTCCGTTATAAGCATTTTCTATACAAATTAATTTTGTATTGGTGGTAGAAATCGTTCGCTTCTTAATCATTTTTTCCATTTTTTTCAAATCCCAAATACCAAGGTCACTTTCTAAAGTAAATAACTGTACCCCTGATATGACAGGTGATGCCCCTGATTCATGTTGGACAATATGGGCGAACTGATCCACAATCACCTCATCACCTTGTTTACAATGAGTAAACAAAGCCAGTTGATTTGAAAACGTTCCTGAAGGTATAAACACCCCAGCTTCTTTACCTAATGTTTTAGCTACCAAGTCTTCTAACTCATTCATGGTTGGATCGTCACTAAATACATCATCTCCTACCATTGCACTCATCATGGCTTGTCGCATTTCTTCTGTTGGTTTTGTAACTGTATCGCTTCTTAAATCAATATATCTCATAGGACCTCCTCTTTAATTGTCTCTTGATAAATCTTAGAGACAGAAATCATCTCTGTTAAGACACGAATATATAAATCCTTAAGTAAAGGATCATTCATATCAATCCGATCGATCATTTCTTTTTCTCTTGATTTATCTTCAACATTTATATTGTTTTCTTTTTTATATTTTGCAATATCTTGAATGACTTTCATTCGTTCAATAAATAAACGACGGATTTCATCATCAATTTGATTCAGTTTTTCTCTATATTTTTTCATGGCATACTCCTGAATTTATTTTATCATAAAAAGACTTATCTTTCACTACAATATTTGGAAATAGTGCCTTTCTATTATATAATAAGAGTCAAATGATGCTTAACATTTATTGATTACTTTTTAAAAGAAAAAATAATTATTTTAACGAGACATTTTTTATTGCAATTTGTCAATTTTGTGGTATTATTTTCTTATTGAAATACAAGTATAAGAAGGGGATGTTATGATAAACAAAAAACACAATAAAACGCCATTTTTTACCAAGTTAAAAGAATATGGCAAAAGTAAGGTGGCACCATTTGATGTGCCTGGTCATAAACTGGGTAAAATTGAAAATGATTTAATCAAATATATTGGAAAAAGAACCTATTTATTAGATTCCAATTCCCCTATAGGTTTAGACCATTTAAACAAACCAACTGGCGTTATCCGTGATGCTGAAAACTTAATGGCTGATGCATGTAAGGCTGATAAATCATATTTTCTAACCAATGGAACAACCACTGGAATTTTAGCTATGATTATGAGTGTATGTAAAGCCAACGATAAAATAATCCTACCAAGAAATGTACATAAGTCAGTCATTAATGGTTTAATCCTTTCAGGAGCCGTTCCAGTATTTATTAAACCAAATATCGATCAAGAATTAGGGATTGCCAATGACATCTCTTTTGAATCAGTCAAAAAGGCCATCGAAGAAAACCCAGATGCTGTCGCAGTCTTTGTCATTAACCCAACCTATTTTGGGGTGGTTTCTGACTTAAAGAAAATTACAGACTATGCCCATGAGAATGATATCATCGTCATGGCTGATGAAGCCCATGGCGCTCAGTTTTATTTTTCGCAAAAAATGCCTTTATCTGCCATGGAAGCCGGTGCTGATATTTCCGCAACCTCAATGCATAAAACCGCAGGTTCATTCACACAATCTTCTGTTATCTTGACCTTAGGTAAAAGAATCAACCACCAACGCTTACGTGCAACCTTAAATATGTTACAATCAACATCACCAAGTTCACTTTTGATGGCAAGTATTGATGTGGCTAGAAAAACCATGTTTTTCAAAGGTGAAGAACGGATTGCCAAACTTTTAGAAATGGCCGATGAAACCAGAGAGAAAATGAAAGACATTCCTGGAATTAAAGTCATTGATAAAGAATACATTCAGAAAAAAGGTTGTTTTGGTTTTGATGAAACCAAAATCATCATCAAAGTATCTGAATTAGGTTTATCTGGTTTTGAGGTTTATCAATTGATGAAGGAAAAATATAATATCCAATTAGAGTTGGCTGAATCACACATTGTTCTTGCCATTCTAACCATTGGTACTAGCAAGAAAGACTTAGACAGACTATATAATGGATTCAAACAACTATCAGATGACTATAATGATGTTCGTGATAAATTTCCTAAAGTTGTCTTTGAATATATGTTCCCAGAAACCTATTCAAGACCAAGGGATGCTTATCATGCACCTAAATTAATTGTTTCTTTAGATGACGCTGTCAATGAAGTTGCTGGTGAATCAGTGATGATTTACCCACCAGGTATTCCTATCGTCATTCCTGGAGAGGTCATTACCCAAGATGTTATTGATGACATCAAATTTTATTCAAACAAAAGCAAAGCTTTACAAAGTGACTTAGAAGATGCGATGATCACCATCGTTGATAAAGAAAATTGGACCAAATTTAGTGAGGAAGATTAATATGAATTATAAAAAAGTAGATTTATCATTTCAATCATGTGATGCTGAATACAAAGACTCAAAAGTTGTCTTATTCTCTGCACCATTAGACACAACCACATCTTACCGTCCAGGCACAAGGTTTGCCGGCAATGCCATTAGAGTAGAATCTATAGGCATTGAATGGTATTCACCTTACAAAGACATGGATTTAAAAGATTATAAAACAGCAGATATCGGTGATTTAGACATTCCAATGGGAGATGTGAAAACATCACTTACTACTATTTATGAAACAGCTAAAAACATCATCAATGATGAAAAAAAAGTCATGATGGTTGGTGGGGAACATTTAGTCACTTACCCAGTGGTTAAGGCTTATCATGAAAAATACCCAGATTTAAAACTCATCCATATTGACGCACATACAGACTTAAGAGATGAATTCTTAGGCATGAAATTATCACATGCAACGGTCATTAAACGTTGTTATGACATCTTAGGCGATAACAAGATTTATCAATTTGGGATTCGTAGTGGGGACAAACATGAATTTGAGTTTGCTAAAGCAGGTCATACATACATGGAAAAATTCACCATTGATACCTTAGAAGATATCATTGATGAAATCAAAGATTCTCCAGTATATATCACCATTGACTTAGATTGTTTAGATCCATCAGTTTTCCCTGGAACAGGAACACCTGAACCAGGTGGATTAACTTACAAAGAGTTATTACATGCCACAAAATTATTTGAAAAATTAAACAATGTAGTAGGTGCAGACATTGTAGAATTAGCACCAAAGATTGATCCTACTGAAGTTTCAACAGCTGTTGCTGCTAAAACTTTAAGAGAAATGATTTTATTATTACATCAAGAATAATTTTAAAAGTTGTTAGAATAAAATCTAACAACTTTTTTTATGCTATAATATATGATGATAAAGAGGTGTTTATGAAATTAGCAATTTATGATTTTGATGGTACATATGTTTCTAAACAAACATTGCCATTAATGTATAAACTATGGAAAGAGAAACATTTAAATGATAAAGCATACAAAAAAATATGGTATGGTTTCATTTGGCGTTATGTTTTATATAAACTAAAAGTATTTGGTTGGACAAAAAGAAAAATCAATCCTTATACCATGAGAAAAACTGCAGATTTATTCCGATCTATACCTAGAGATATATTAAATCAATTTATCAATGATAATTATCAAAATTTGCAAGCCTATATTTTTGAACCAATGAGAAAACAAATTCAAGTTGATAAAGACGCTGGTTATCATATCGTTTTACTAAGCGGTAACCTTGATATCATTTTAAAACCATTTAAAAAAGATGGTTTTGATACCATTATAGGATCTGTTTTTGAAGAAAAAGGTGAATTCTTACCTTCAGATAAAATTCATATTTTAATTGAGGGCCAAAAGAAAAAAGCGTTATTAGAAAGATTTAAAGACGCTGATTATAAAAATTCTAAAGCTTACGCAGATAATGGTTATGACATACCCATTCTAGAACTTGTTGGTAAGGCCTATGCTGTGAATCCTGATAAAGAATTAGAAGACCATGCTTTAAAAAACAATTGGAACATCATAAAAAAAGACAAATAGTTATTAAACTAATTGTCTTTTATTTTATGTTTATATTATAAAGCTCTTACATATTTATTCAGTGATAATGCAGCATGTGCGCCGTCACTTACGGCTTTAGCAATTTGAAGTAATCCTCCAACGCAATCACCTGCAGCAAAGAGCCCAGGTATATTGGTCATAAACTTATCATCGACAACAATATTATTCTTGTCAATCATAGCGCCCATTCTTAAGGCAAAATCATTGGCTGATGGGGTCCCCATAGCAATGAATAAAGCGTCTACTTCATGTTCGCCATTTTCAGTTATGACTTTTTTCACAACTTCATCGCCTTGAATTTCAGTGATTTTATCAGTAACGACTTCTTTGTCAACGTCGACTGTTAATTCATTTGCATTGGTAAATACTTTGATATCATCTGTAAAATTAGATAAAGTATCTAATTCTTCAGACATAAACTTTTTGTTTCCAACAACACCTATTTTTTTATTGCGATAAATAAATCCATCACAGATTGCACAAAAAGAAATACCTTTTCCAGTAAATTCTTTAAAACCTTTAACTCTTAGATTAGGTTTTGATTGTCCTGTGGCTAAAAGCACGGTTTTACCTTCATAAGATTCCTTATCAGTTTTAACTGTAAATTTGTGTCCACCAAACATATCATTTTCAATGTCAAGAACTTCCTCTTCTACAATGGTGACACCTAATCTTTTTGCTTGTAAAAGACCTTTTTCGACAAGTTCTTTTCCATCCATGGTTGATTCAAAACCCCAATAATTATCAATATGACCGGTTTTTTCAAGTGTACCATGATCTTTCATGATTAATAAGACATCAAGTTTTGATCTTTGTAAATAAATAGCGGCGGATGCCCCTGCAGGTCCTCCGCCAATCACTATTACATCACGCATTCTTAAATCCCTAATTTTTTAATTAAGTCTTCTTTTCTCATTAATCCGATCACTTGGTTTTTCACTTCACCGTTTTCGAATAAATATAGTGTTGGAATACTTGATACTCTGTATTGGTTTGCTAAATAACCTTCTTCATCAACGTTGATTTTAGCAACTTTTACTTTGCCTTCAAATTCTTGAGCAATTTCTTCAAGAATTGGCGCTACCATTAAACATGGTCTACACCATTGAGCCCAGAAATCAACGATTACTGGAATATCTGATTCTAAAACTTCTTTTTTAAATGTGTCAGTTGTTACTTGTACTGGCATATGTATTTCCTCCTAATAAGATATTAATTCTTGTTTATTTTAACATGCCCCATCGGGTATATCAAATACTTTGCTTAAGCATTATAAATTTTTTTCATCTAATCTAAATGTAGTCCACTCATCCATGGATATTGCGCCCTTTTTTCGATAAAAATCGATGGCACTTTGATTCCAATTCAGGCAAACCCATTCCATGCGACCACAATTTTCTTCCTTAGCTTTATTCATTAAAAAATTAAACAATTGATTACCGATACCCTTGTGTCTATATTCTTTATAAATAAATAAATCTTCTAGATAAAGACCTTTTCGTCCTTTGAAAGTGGAATAATTATAGAAATACAAGGCAAACCCCACAGCTTTATCATCTAAATAAGCAATAATAACATGGGCGTCTTCTTGATCAAATATAGATTTTTCAATATCTTCTAAAGTAGCCTCTACTTCATCTTCCATTTTTTCATATTTCGCTATACCTTTAATAAAGTTCAATACTAATTGACTATCTTCTCTTTTCGCGTCTTTTATTTTTAAATTCATTCTATCTCCTCAAATAATGATAATTGGTTAATATTGTTTTTCTTCTTCACTAGAATTTCAATATAATTAGTGTAAATCAAATCAGCAACTTCTGATAAACTTAAATCAGTTGTATCAATAACAAGATCTAAACCATCAATATGTTCAAGATTAAACTCTTTTTTATCTTCTTCAATTCTTGCTTTTATATCCTTCACTCTATCTTTTCTTTGTTTCATCCGTTCAATTCTAACATCTTCTTTTGTTTTCAAGAATATTGATACTATATCAATATCTAAATCAAGAAAAGATTGTAAACCTTTAGGTTCTAATATGATAAATTTATCATCACCTAATTCATTTTTAGGTGTCCCATAATAATATCCATTGTATTCAGTGGTTTCAATAAAATAACCTTGTTCTTTTTTTAATAAAAATTCTTCTTCACTTAAAAAATGATAATCGAAACCATCAATTTCATTAAGCCTTTTAGGCCTAGTTGTACAAGTAACAACTCTAGAAATGTGGTATCTATTAATCATGATTTTAGCGGATTCTGTTTTTCCTGAGGCGCTTGGGCCAACTAATACTAACATGCCATCTCCTTTACAATTTATTATAACAAATTTTTGCTTGAATAAAAATGTTTATTCTCATTTGCCAAAAAAAATATTAAGTAGTATAATTTATATAACTTATTAAGGAGGACATCCTATGAAAAGAAAAAAAGTATCGCCTTTAATTATTATTCTCGCGAGTTTTATGGGCATAATATTATTAGGTACTGTATTATTAAAACTACCGTTTACAACAGTTGCTGAAGAATCTTTAACTTGGGTAGATTCTTTATTTTTGTCAGCTTCTGCAGTCTGTGTAACTGGTTTATCAACCATATCAAGTATCGGAGATACTTTTAGTATTTATGGAAAGGTCGTCTTAGCTTTATTAATTCAAATTGGTGGTTTAGGGATCGTAACCATCGCTATTTACGTTTTAATGCTATTAGGGATTAAAATTGGTGTGACAGAACGTTATTTAGTCAAAGAGGCATTGAATCAACCCACACATGGAGGGATGATAAAATTAGTTCGTTCAATTGTGTTAGTTACCTTAACCATTGAGTTTATTGGAATGTTAATTAACTTTACAGTTTTTATTCAAGATTTTGAGTTTTGGAAAGCTTTAGGAGTCTCGGCTTTTCACTCCATTTCTTCCTTCAATAATGCTGGTTTTGATATATTAGGTTCAACATCCATTCAGGCTTATAGTTCAAACATTATATTAAATCTTAATACCATGGCTTTAATCATCATTGGAGGTATTGGCTTTATCGTTATTAGAGATTTACTTGAAAAGAAAAATTGGAAAAATTTAACCATTTATTCTAAAATTGTATTAAAGATTACACTATTCTTAATTATATTTGGCGCTCTTTTGATTAAACTATTGGAATACGATCAAGTGACTTGGTTAGAGGCAATATTTCAAAGTGTGACCACAAGAACTGCTGGATTCTCTACAGTGAATATATCTCAATTTTCATACGTAACCTTAATCGTTATCATTGCTTTTATGTTTATCGGTGCATCCCCTAACTCTACTGGTGGTGGGATTAAAACAACTTCAATCTATATCATTTTTGGATCAATCATTTCTTTTTTAAGAGGCAAACCATTTATCACCAATAAAAGAATGATTGAAAATAGAAACCGAATCAAAGCACTTGTGATAGCTATATTGGCTTTTACCATTACCATTGTTTTCTTCTTAGTCATATCTCTCATCGAGGCTAAAAACGCGGCTTATGACAATAAGATGCTCAATATTTTATTTGAAACTTTTTCTGCTTTTGGTACTGTGGGTTTATCCACTGGTATTACAACAGAATTACTGCCAGCCACAAAAATTTTATTATCAATATTAATGTTTATTGGTAGATTAGGACCAATCACTGTATTTGGTATCATCAACCAAAATTGGAAACAAGATATGACAGGAAAAATCAATTATCCTAAAGAACATATTCTGGTTGGTTAAATTTATAATCAAAAAACGTCCATCAAAGTGATGAACGTTTTTTTTATGCATGAAATCTTTTCTTAATTTCATCTTTAATAGATTTTGGAAAAAAGAAAATAATAAATAATAATATAAAAACTGCCAAAACAAACAAGCCAAGCGATGGCCATAAAACAGTGATAACATCAAATAAAATTAAAACAATCGGTGCAATAGAGAATAATACGATCAATAATAAATATGTGATATAATCCCTATAATTAATTCTCTTAATTAAAATAATGAATGAAATCGCTATAATACACGAGCCAAGTAATAGTGGCGCAACATAGTTTAAAGCCCATCCTTCTGAAGAAGATAACTCATCTATCATGTAAATAAAAAATATTAAAGTGATTGTTAAAATAAATAATTTAAATGCGATATTATGTTTTGAAAAGATACCTACAGTCATTAATATCCAAAAATATAAAATACTTCCTATAGGTATCAAGGACCACAAGATATCTAGTCCTGTAAAAAAGTTAATTACTAATAATAAAATAATGGAAGTCACTGATATGAACATTAATATCTTCCTAGTAATATCTTTTACAGGTCTCAACTTTCCTTGATAAGGCGGATACTTCTCTACTACTTCTTCGTCTTTAGTCACTTCTAAAGTTTGGTGACATAAGGGGCAATAATTATGATTTGTTTTTATTGATATATGGCATTTATTACAGTATTTCATGAATATTCCTCCACATAATTACTTTCAATTTCTATATCTAAACCTTGAGAAGTTAGATGCCTAAAAAATTCTCTTTCTATTTGGTTTTCTATAATACTTCTTGTAAAGGTAATTTTAAATTTATCTTCATAAGAAACAATGGCGCATCCAATGGTATTAAATTTACCAGCATATATAGCTGCAGTTACATCATATATATATGGTTTCATAGATTCAGGAAAAACTGTGCGACCTATATTAGTTAAAGACATTGTATTCAATTTGATTCCAAGCATATTAAAGCCGATTTTCAAAACGTAGTTTTTAAGAAAATATGGAGTCATTCTAAGAAAAACATTTTTTTCAAAGGCAACATTTTCACTCATTTTCCTAATGAGTTCTTCTTTTTTTATACCTTGTGAAAATTGTTCTTTAACTAAAACTTTAATTTCCTCAAATGAAATATCTGGTTTATCCATTCTCATATTTGTCTTTATAAAGTTTGTGAAGTTTCTTAAAGTTTTAGATGGAAAATGTTTTCTCAAATTGACTGGAACAAAAATTTTAACCGGTTTTTCATTTGAACGCATATGTTCTCTATATTGAATTTGAGTTTTATAGATGATATACATCATAACTGATGTAAGATATTCAGTGACAGTCATATCGTTTTTTCTTGCAAGTTCTAACATTTGTTTGGTATTCAGAACACCAGAAATTAGGCCCGTTTGATCATCATCTAAATAAGTTCCTTTAACTCTATATGCTTTTTCTTCAGGAATATGCTTTCTATTTTTTTTATTATAATACTTAGCATTTGCATCTTCATATTCCTCAAATTCTGGTTTATCATTCTTTGTAGCAATAATATTGTCCGGTGTAACCGGTTTACGATTTAATAATAAGTATTCATAAACCAATGATTTTAGAAGTTGCATCACACCTCCACCATCAGCTAGAGAATGAAACATTTCAATCGCAATATCTTTATGGTGATACAAAACTTTGAATAAATATCCATTATTTTCTATGGGTATGATTTCACCACACACACGATGATCCATCTTTTGTACTATAAAAGGCTTTGAATTATAATCAAAATAAGCCCAGAAAATACCTTTTTTTAATCTTACTTTAAACATTGGATATCGTTCTAATATGATATTAACCGCTTCTTGTAGAAGTTCAACATTGACTTCTTCTTTTAGAGTCACTGTCACTCTAAAGGTGTTCGTTTCAGAACTATTTGAAACAGATGGGAATATTTTTGCAGAGTTATCAAGCTTAAACCAATCTTGATTGATTTTTTGTTTAGGCATTATTATCCTCCTCACTGAATATTTTGTCTAAGTAGTCTTCGATAATTTTCCATGCCATTCTGGATGATGACATGACTTTAAAACCTAAGGGAAAGACATGGAACATTTCCTCAAATTCATGAACAATAGCCAAATCATGGTTTAAACCTATTGTTAATGTATCGGATTTAATTAATTCATTTCCACCAACAAACATTAATAAATTAGGCAATTTACTATAATCTCCGTATTTAGGGGAAATTTTTGGATTTTTAAATGAATGTTTACCAGCATATCCGCTTTTATCAAGTTTAGTATCCCCTACTCTAAAAAAGATATCTTTATATTTATTATCTTCATATGATTTACCCTCAGCTGCAAAGTCTGTCCATGGTGACATTGTGACGATGGCCTTAGGCAAGGGTAAATGATGATCATAAATATGATAAGCTAAAGCCAAAGCTAAACCTCCGCCTGCGCTATCACCTGTGAAAATAATTTTATCAGCGTCATATGATTTAAGTAAAGACTTGTACAGTTCAAAAACTTCATTTAGAGCTATAGGAAATGGATGTTCTGGTGCCAAGGAATAATAGGGAGAAAAAACCTTAAAATTAGGATGAATTTTCAAATATTTTTTCGCCATGCGACGATAATTATCATTAAAATCATAGAGATATGCACCACCGTGTAATTGTAATAAACAATGGTCAGGAGTGATATCCTTATATTCTATTGTTTCAACTTTCATGCCTTGATGATGAATGGTTTTCCAATCAATGGCTTTAGGATAACGATAGTTTTTACTCGTTCTTTCGTAAAAACGGTCCGTAATACGAAGTTTTGTTAGGACTTTTTTGATCACAAATCCTATTTTAACCAATTGAATTCCTAATGTATCATCTAGTTTATGTTTATGACAATAATATTTTCCCATAGCATCTCCTTGCTTTATTATATCATACCAGCAATATTAATTTTTGTTATTTTAGTCTTATCTATGATAAAATACATTTATATAAAAGAGAGGAATGATGGTATGAAATTATTAGAAAGATTTTTAAAGTATGTTAAATATGACACACAATCTGATTCGAACTCAAAAACATATCCTTCGACAGATAAGCAATGGGTTTTATTAAAAGATTTATTAAAAGAACTAAAAGATTTAAATATAGAAGCTGATATTGACGAATACGGATATGTGATTGGACGCATTCCTAGCAATATTAAAAAAGAAGTTCCTAAATTAGCTCTTATCGCTCATGTAGATACTTCGCCAGATGCGAGTGGTAAGCATGTAGAAGCTCAGTTAATTAAGGGTTATAATGGCGGGAAAATTCTTTTGAATGAAGACAAAGAAATTTATTTAGATCCAAAAACATTCCCAAATTTAAATGATAAAATTGGCGATGATTTGGTGGTTACAAACGGCAAAACTCTATTAGGCGCTGATGATAAACTTGGAGTCGCTCAAATCATGACAATAGCTGAATATATACAAAATAATAAAGATTATGAACATGGTGAAATTGTGATTGTCTTCACCCCTGATGAAGAAGTTGGTACTGGTACAGAATATATAGATATCGATAAAATAAACGCTGACTTTGGATTTACTTTAGATGGTTCTAAGGTTGGTGAAATCGCATACGAAAATTTTAATGCGGCTACTGCTAAGTTAAATTTTATTGGTCAATCTGTTCATCCTGGTTCAGCTAAAAATAAATTGATTAATTCTCTTGATATAGCGAATGAGTTCTATGCTTTATTACCAAAACACTTAAAAGCTGAATTAACCGAAAATTATGAAGGCTTTAATCATCTTGTATCACAAACTGGTAGTGTTGAAAAAACTGAAATGACAATAATTATTCGTAATCATGATAAAGTTTTATTTAATAAACAAAAAAATGATTTTGTTATGATAAAAGATTTTATCAATAAAAAATATGGTTATATTGCTTGTGAACTTGAACTCAGTGATTCATATTACAATATGAAAGAAGTTTTAGATGACCATCAAGAAAAAATAGAATTAGCAATAGAGTCTATAAAAGAAAATCATATCGAACCTATCATCGAACCTATTCGCGGGGGTACTGATGGTGCTAGACTATCATTCATGGGTCTACCATGTCCTAACCTTGGAACGGGTGGCTATAACTTTCACGGACCATATGAATATGCTTCTGTCAAAGAAATGTATAAAGCATTAGACATCGTTAAAACAATTATAAGTAAATTCAAAGACCTTAGTAACTAAGACTAGATACTTAAGGTTCATTTACTTTACTTGGTAAATATGATAATATTTTTAAAAGGGGGTTATTATGCGTAGAAACATAAACATGATTATTGTATTTTTATCATCCATTATAGCAGCGGTTTTATGGTTCCTAGGCATTGTTGGTGTGATACCAGTTATTTTATGTATGGTATTGTTTAACTTGATTTCACTTATATATTATGGTGAAACTAGACTAGTCATAGCCTATCACATAGTGACTATCTTAATGATTACTGGTTTTTTTGTTACTAGTTATGGCTTAATTCCTCAAGAAGATTTAGCTTTGCTATTCATGTCTTTTATGGATATTGGTAGTTTTGCCTTATTCTTTATTTCTTTTGGAATTATCCTGCAAAATAGAATGAAGTTATCTTTAGAAAGAATCATGATGCTTATCACTGTCTATAACATTATTTTTTATACCAGTACCCGGTTTACAATATTAGGTTATGTTGTTGGTTTTTTTAGAACTCCAGAATTAAATAGTGTAGAGAATATTGTACTAGTTTTTACAATTGTTAATTATGTTTTCATGTTTATCATTGCTTTTGTACAGGCATTCTTAATTTATAAGTTTGATGAACGTCTTTCAAGAAGAGAATATTTAGAAGAAAAGAGAATCAAGAAAATCGAAAAACTATTTTATTAAGTTAAAGCTTTAAAAGTTTTAACTTTTTTTTATGCTATAATAGATATGAGGTGATTTATAATGAATAATCAATATTTAAGCCGTAGGAAAGTAACTTATGCAAAAAATCAAGTTGTAGCTTCAAGTGAAAGTCTTGCATCACAAGCTGGATATGAAATGTTTAAAAAAGGCGGTAATGCAATTGATGCCGCTATTGCATGTGCGGCAGCTTTAACAGTCGTTGAACCATGTAGTAATGGTATTGGTAGTGATTGCTTTGCAATTGTACACTATGAAGGAAAAACTTATGGATTAAATAGTTCTGGTTATAGTTCAAAAAACATTTCTATAGAAAAAGTCAAAGAGCGTGGCTATCATGAAATGCCAAAATTTGGTGTCATCCCTGTTACTGTTCCCGGAACACCAAAAGGTTGGGCAACTTTGATAAAAAAGTTTGGAAACTTATCTTTAGAGGAAGTTTTAGAACCCGCAGTTCGTCTTGCAAGAAACGGTTTTTGTTTAAGCGAAAATGTTGGTTATTACTTTGACAAAGGTATTGAAGCATACCAGAAAGTCAATAAAACCGCTGAATACAATCACTTTTTTAGAACTTTCACTGATAATGGTAGGAGATACAAAGCAGGCGATATATTTAAAAACGACGATTTAGCCAACACACTAGAAGAAATAGGAAAAACAGGTGCACAAAGTTTTTATAAAGGTGATCTAGCAAAAAAAATAGTAAAATTTATGAAAAAACATCATGGATTTATCGATGCAGATGACTTAGCGAAATATGACTGTCAGTTTGTAGAACCTATGTCTTTAAATTATAGGGGTTATGATATTCTTGAACTTCCACCTAATGGACAAGGACTCACATGCTTGATGGCCTTAAACCTATTAAAAGATAAAGAAATAAAAAAAGATGATATTCAAACCATCCATAAGCAAATTGAGTCACTAAAAATTGCTTTTAGCGATACTCAAACATATTTAACAGATCCTAAATTTATGAAAATAAAACCTGAATATTTAATAAGTGATGACTATAAAAACTTAAGAGAAAAAGACATTACTGATCAAGCAAAACTTATGTCACCTATCGATTATAAATCATCAGGGACTGTCTATTTAGCTACTGCAGATTCAAGTGGTAATATGGTTTCTTTTATTCAAAGTAATTATATGGGATTCGGTAGTGGATTAGTCGTTGAAGGAACTGGGATCTCTTTACAAAACAGAGGTCATACTTTTTCTCTTGACCCTAACCACCATAATGCATTAGAACCTAGAAAGAAAACCTATCATACAATTATCCCAGGTTTTATTAAAAAAAATAACTATGCTGTAGGACCTTTTGGCGTCATGGGTGGTTTTATGCAACCACAAGGCCACTTACAAGTATTAATGAACATGTTTGACTTTGGTATGAACCCTCAAGAAGCATTAGATGCACCAAGGTTTAGATGGGATAAAGAATTAAATGTAGCTTTAGAACCTTATTTTGATCCATCTATAGAAGAAAAATTAAAGTCCCTTGGTCATAAAGTATCTATAGATCATTCAAGGGGTGGATTTGGACGCGGTCAAATCATTTTCAATAAAAAAGACCATTACGAAGTTGGTACTGAAACCAGATGTAACGGTCATATATCATGTGATTAATTTTTCTTATAATTAAGATGAAAATCTTTAGCGATTTGATATAACTTATCAGCATCAATGAGAGTTAACATAGCATTTCCAACTTTAGTTTGTTTATACCATTCTGTATTTTTATATTTTTCAATATAAATGGCACTAATATTTTTAAAATTAATATCATCATCATCAAAATACTTGGTGGTGATGGTTTTTTTTATGGGTTTTCCATCTATAACTATATGATAATCATAATAATCAATCGTTGAATATTGGCTCATAAACTCAGTTAAATGTATAGAGCTACATGTATAAAAATCAGTTCCCATCATTAATATTTTGCCTTTTTCTTGTTTTAATTTATATAGAGGGTGGATTAAATCTCTATCATCAAATCCATGATCTAGCCAAGTAGAGTCATTTGTTTTATTATAAACTGCAAGTGAAACTTCAGGATGATTTGTTCTTTTTACACCCGGATATAAGAGAAAAGATTTAGCAATAATGCCGACTCTTTCAGGAATAAATAAGGAAGCATCAAAAGGTTTTCTATTTTCCTCTATGATTGGAATCCAATCCTTTGGAACAGGTGGGTTTTCCCAATCCCTTGGGTTGGTCATCTCTGAAGTATGTGCAGGTACAATAATAACGCCATCTTTAATAGTTTCTATCAAAGCATCTAAAACATCATATTGTTTATTAACTATGAAACCAAAAGCGGATAATGATGCATGTACTTCTAGTTTAGAACCACTATGGATACCTAAATATTTAAGTGCAGAAAGAATATCAGCTTTTGTTATTGGTTTTTGTGTATGATGAATTGTTTTTTCCAGTTTACTTGGCATTTCTCTTATTCTCCTCATATATATACAATTCTTCAACAGCAAAATGATATTTGGTAATTGGTATTTTTTGATCAAGTGGAAATAAATAATAAGTATCATTAATAGTTGATAAACTCACACAATCACCTTTGCCAAAATAATCGTATTCAATATGTACTCCATATTTTGTTAAAACAGGTTTTTTAAGTAAAAATGATGTGTTATCTAAAACTGCTTTTAAAACAAAACCATCCATATTATGAGTTAATGTTCCAACTCCCAACCTATAAAACCCAGAACTATTTGGTAGTGAATCCATATAAACTTTTGTTTCAATTTGGTATTGGCCTGATTCAATTTCTTTTTTCACTTCTTCTCGCTCCCATTCAAACCACTCTGGAATAGAAGAAAATTTTGTTTGTCCATTTAAATTATGCAATCGACTATATTCATCAAGGTGATAGGTTTGATGGCAATGATCACAATATAAAATTGTGTCTTTGGATTTCATATGTTTTTCTGACAAACAGTGCGGACACTTATAAAGTGGTTTATGTAAGTTTTCAGCCCTATGAATATCTTTGATTTTAATTTTTTCCTTACACTGATATTCATAGTCATTATATTGAAAAGCACAGAGAATTTTGTCGTTAATTTCTTTAACAGACATCCTTTCAATCTCTTCTGGTTTTAATAAATATGTCATATCAGCTTCAACCTTCACTCTGTGTTTTCTTAAATTCCATACAGGTTGATGTAAATGATGACCATGAGCAATTAAAGTCGCTACTGGAAATTTAAATTTTTTAATCATCTTTCCCAGACTTTCAGGCAAAATAGCTGTTGTACCTATCAAAGAATATCTGGCTTCTGGATATAGCATACAAATAGAATTAAGCTCATTTATGCTATATTTAATTTGCTTAATTAATGATGGATCAGGAACAAATTTGCGTTTTCCTATACAGCCTACATTCCTCATGATTTTTTCTCTATTTATGAAACCATCTACAGCAACTATATAGTTAGCTCTTCGAGGAAAAACTGCTTTAGTTGCGATTTTGAAATCAAAAAAACTATTATGGTTACATAACAATAAATAACCACCTTTTAATTGATCCATGCCATTTTTACGAATTTTAACTTTAGTCATAAATGTTTCAGGTAGAGCTATAATCCAAGCTAAAACTTGTAAATACCATTTTGCCTTTTTGGGCATTGCTTTCAAATCAAAACGCGGCATTTTTTCAAGTTCATTCAGTGTTGTATACCTTATTTTACTTATTTCCATTGAAGTTCCCTTTTCCCTTTTTTAGTTTTTCTTCCCTACCGTAGCACAATATATGGTGAAGTGATCTTCTCCATTAATATTTAATAATCGATCTGTTCTTTCTTGATCATATGCTGCTATAGCGCATGCACCTGCATCTATAATTTCAGCGGATAAAGATAAGTTTTGACATGCATGTCCAGCTTCAAGTGTAGCTAATTTGGGACCAAAATATGCATATTTATATTCAACTCTTGCTAGTACATGTGTAAAGTACACTACTATTTGAGCTCCCCGTAGTTGTCTAAACAAAGCTCTATTAACCTCATTTGTTAAATCATCTTTTTGACTCACTAATGCTAATTGATGCTTATCTTGAACATATAAGTATATACCCTTTTCTATATGTTCTACTTGATTAATATAAACAAAAGTTTCTCCAGAATTAGTCGCTCCAGCAGTAGGAATAGTTTTATAGATAATGCCATTATCAATGTGGTCAACTCTAGATGTTTCCCATAATAAATAAGATAATTCTTCAAAAGAAAGAGCCTGATCTTTATACGATCTAAGACTTCTTCTTGACCCTATACATTCACTTAATGTTTTTTGTTTAATTGATGAAAAATCCTTCGACAAATCAATGACCTTAGTATCTTTGATTCTTAAAAATTGTTCTGGTCTTGGCTTTTTCATTTTTTTATAAGTTTTTAAATCATACAAATCAGACCAAGTTGGCCTTATCGCTTTTCTGTTTTGTTCGATTTTTTCTTTCATTTGTCATTCCCTTCGAATATATCTAAATAAGCTTCATAACCCCTGTCTTTCATTTGTTCTTTTGGAATAAATTCTAGAGCGGCTGAATTAATACAATACCTTAAGCCGCCTTTATCAACTGGGCCATCATTAAATACGTGACCCAAGTGACTATTAGCTTCTACTGATTGTATTTCAGTCCTAATCATACCATATGAAAAATCATTTTTTTCTAATACAGCTTCTTTATTGAATGGTTTTGTAAATGATGGCCACCCACAACCTGAGTCATATTTATCTAAAGAAGAAAACAAAACTTCCTTTGATACGACATCCACATAAATTCCATCTCTTTTCTCATCATAATATTCATTGTTAAAAGCTGGTTCTGTCCCTTTTTTTTGTGTGACTTTAAATTGTAATGGTGATAGTTTTTTTATCTGATCATCATATTTTTTCATCATTAAAATGGTAGATCAATATTTAGATCTAACATTTTATTCACCTCCATGATATCTTTTTTTGATGCTTCTGTCAGCGGCAATCCTTTTTCTTTTCTTTCTAACCATGCATCATATTCTTTTTCACCAGCAGTAAAAATTCTTTGACTCTTAGGTGCTTTTTGAGATTTTCTTAATGACCTTAGAATTTGACCCGCAGTTTTTTTGAAAGTTTCTAGACCCATAAAAGCTTCTGTATCAATTGCGATGAAGAAATGCCCTAAATGATATGGCTTTTTTTTACCTGATTCATCAATTCCACTCAACATTTTAAGAAAATTACCTGCTTGTAAAGCAGAACTCAATATTTCAACAATCGTTGCATATCCATAACCTTTATATCCTGCAAGTTCTTCACCTA
Organism: Mycoplasmatota bacterium; assembly: GCA_018622675.1. Classification (GTDB taxonomy): domain Bacteria; phylum Bacillota_I; class Bacilli_A; order Izemoplasmatales; family Hujiaoplasmataceae; genus Hujiaoplasma. The sequence continues at coordinate 384,194 of CP076020.1, read as the reverse complement.
TGCCACCTAATGGCGCTAAGGCAGCATTTCCTGTTTTTAAATCTTTTAATATTTGTTCAGAATCTGTTTTTGGCAATCCATCTCTTCCTACTACCATACCTTCAGGTGTATCCTTACCTATTTTTGAAAAATATTCAATTTTTCCTCTTTGGGTTATACTAGTAGCACAATCTAGTACAAAAGGGAATTCTTCGTCTGTCGGTAAAGCAAAGGTTAGTGGATTAGTCCCGAGCATGTTTTCTACACCAAATGTTGGTGCAATTGATGGTCTAGCATTTGTTCCAGTAATGCCAATCATGCCTGTTTTACTTGCCATAGTTGCATAGTATCCAGCAATCCCATAGTGTGTGGAATTTCTAACAGCAACCATCCCCATACCGTATTTTTTAGCTTTATCAATAGCCATTTGCATAGCCTTATGACTCACGACCATTCCCATACCATCATTAGCATCTAAAACAGCGGTCGTTGGCGTTTCTTTTAGAATATCTATTTTAGTTTTTGGTTTTTGAATTTTATCCATTATCCTATCGATATAAATGGGTTTAAAACGATTGACACCATGTGATTCGATGCCTCTCTTGTCACTTTCCATAAGCACATCTGCGCATATATATGCATCTTTTTCGGGAACACCTAATTTTTTAAATGCTTCTACCATAAAATGCTCTATAAATGACCAACTTACATAAGTTCTATTTTCCATCATTCATCCACCTTTCTTTTATTTTATACTTATATTATAACATAATTGATTATAGCTTATAAACACTTGTGTTTTGGAGGAAATATTTTTCATTCAATATATTTCATGATATACTAATAATATCGAAATAAAAGAAAGGAATGATTGTATGCCAAAAGAATTATTAATTGATAAATTAGCTAATTTATCAGTTCAAGTCGGTGCTAACGTCCAACAAGATCAAGTTGTTGTCGTTAATGGTTCAACCGAATCAAAAGAAATTGTTAGAAAAGTTGTTGAAGAGGCTTATAAAGCCGGAGCTAAAGAGGTTATTGTTAACTGGCGCGATGACTATACAGGTAAAATGAATGTTGAATATCAATCAATTGAAACATTACAAAATATTCCAGAATATGCTATCGAGCGTTTTAAATATTTTGTTGATCAAGGTGCGTGTGTCATTAGTATCGTTTCACCCATACCTGGTTTAAACAAAAATCTTGATCCCAAAAAACAACAAGCGCAAGCTGTCGCATCTTCTAAAGCCTTAAATTTTTATAGAGAACATATGATGGGAAATAGAAGTCAATGGACAATTATTGCGGCATCTAACCCTGTTTGGGCTCAAAAAGTGTTCCCGGGTAAAGATGAAGATGAAGCAACTGAGGCATTATGGGAAGCGATTTTCAAAGCTTCTAGAGTTACTGAAAATAATGACCCTGTAAAAGACTGGGAAGAACATAATCATCGATTAATTAAACATAATAAAATATTAAATGATTATCAATTTAAATCATTACACTTTAAAAATGATTTAGGAACTGACTTAAGAGTAGAGTTAGTAAAAAATCACGTTTGGTCTGGTGGTCAAGAACTCGCAACAAACGGAACTGTCTTTAATCCAAATATTCCAACTGAAGAAAATTTCACCATGCCTTTGAAAACCGGGGTTAATGGTAAAGTCGTTGCTACTAAGCCTTTAGATTATCAAGGCAACTTAATTGAAGATTTTTGGCTTGAATTCAAAGATGGAAAAGTTGTTGATTACGATGCAAAAGAAGGTAAAGATAATCTTCAAAACCTAATTGAATTTGATGAAGGGTCTTCATACTTAGGTGAAGTAGCTTTAATAGGTTATGATTCACCAATTTCGCAATCTAATATTCTATTTTTTAATACTCTATTTGATGAAAATGCTTCTTGTCATTTAGCGTTAGGTAGAGCCTACCCAATGAATATTAAAGGCGGAAATGATATGTCTAAAGAAGAATTAGAAAAACATGGTTATAACAATTCAATGGCTCACGTTGATTTCATGTTTGGTTCTAAAGATTTAGATATCGTTGGTTATACCCCTGATGGAAAAGAAGTTCAAATCTTTAAAGATGGAAACTTTGTTATCTAAGTCATTATAAATCACCTCATTTGAGGTGATTTTTTTTAAAAATAAGTTATAATATTATTGTGAGGTGGTAGTATGGTAAAAAAAGTAGTTTTAAATAAATTTACATATGTTCCTGAAACAATGATTATACTGGGTTCAGGCATTAATGAATTTATTAATGCATTAACCGATAGTGAAAGTATTTCATATACTGATTTATTCGATTTGGACACTGACGAATCTATTGGTCATAAAGGAAAATTGCATATGGGCTTTATCGACAATAAAGCTATATTAGTTTTAGAAGGTAGAAAACATTATTATGAAGGCATAAAAGACTCTGATATGAGATTATTAATCCAAAGTTTTGCACAAATCGGAGTTAAAAATATGATTGTAACCAATGCTTGTGGTGGAATGAATGAAACTTACCATCCAGGTGATATTATGGTCATAGAGGATCATATTAATTTATCTGGAAGAAATCCTTTAGTGGGCATAAACAATGATGCATTAGGTCCTAGATTTGTTGATATGTCAGAACCTTATGACTATGCATTCCGTAAAATAATAGATGATGTCGCAAAAAAAGAAAACATTAAATTGCAACATGGTATTTATGTATCTTATCTTGGCCCGAGTTATGAAACAAAAGCGGAAATACGTGCATTCAGAATGTTAGGCGGTGATGCTGTTGGCATGAGTACTGTTCCAGAAGTAATCCTTGCTAGACATGCAAATATGCGTGTTCTTGGCTTATCTATCATAACCAATATGTCTACTGGTATATCAAATCAAATCTTATCTCACGATGAGGTTTTGAAAACGAGTAAAAAAGCAATGAATAAGATGAGCACACTGATGATTGAGTTTTTAAAAAATATATAATAAAAACACCTCAAAAATTTGAGGTGTTATTTTTTAGTAATCTTTATTTAGTGTAAGTAATATTAAATATTTCGGTTTTTATTGTGCCTTCAAAAACTGCTTGTACAGTTAGTTCGTGTGTACCTTGAGGCAAACTTGATAAAGAAAACATCGGTGTTTCAACTCTGGAAAATTCATAACCATAAGTCACTAAATAGTGACTAGCTAAGAAAACTTCATCCCAGACTAATGAATCACCTTGAAATCTTAAGTCTATTTCTGCATCTTCATTATAATCAACTTTCAATGTATAAGTTGATGATTCAGAATCTTCAAAATCATCTGATAAAGCTATTATTTCAACTTCATAAAGACCTTTAGCGGTAATGACATCTGTAATGTCATATAAAGCGATATCAGTTGTAAATTCTTGTCCTTGAAGCTTGACCAAGTATTCATCAGCGTTTTCTACCTCATCCCAAATAATAACCCCTTCAGGGTCATAAGCGATATTTTCTGGTGCATTTAATTGTTTATTTTGACACCCTACGAATGTAATCATCAATAAAAATAATAATATAGCTAATTTTTTCATTTTATCCCTCCAACTGATACTATTATATCACGAAAAATATATATATTAAATATGATTTTAAACTCTATTTATTTTATTTATATGTTACAATATTTAAATAAGGAGATGACTTAATATGAAAAAGAAATTAACTGCACTCATTTCAATCATTGTAATGATTGTAGCGGCTATTTATTTTATTGACGATTATCTTGAATTAGGGGTGGTCGAACAAATAGAAAGACAATTTGATTCAGAAGAACCCACCATCAACACCAGTAATCTGAGAGATCGATATTTATTAAACGAAGACTATGAACTCACAGTAGAATGTGAAGATAATGTGGATTCCACATGTAAAGTAGAAATATTGGATATATTTAAGACAGATGTCTTAGGCGAACATACCATAGAGATAAAAGCTGTAGATAAGGCCGGTAATGTTAGTTCTTATCATTACACCTACAATGTTATTGAAAATGCCGATGGTTCCATGTATATCCCAGTTGGATATTATGATGGAATTGATGGTTTAGAAGGAGACCAGCTAAAGAACGCTTTACATCATATAATAAAAGATCATATAGAGTATCCTTATACAGATGATGACACCGATATATGGGATATTTTAAGAGAAGCCGATGAAGATCCTAATAACGAAAATAATATCTTAGGCTTTTATACAGGTCTTTCTATACCTAAAGATTGTCAAGATACTATCAATCCACCTGATTTTTGTCAAATGGAAGCTTATGGCGAAGTAAAGACAGTTGAATGGAACAGAGAACACATTTGGTCAAAATCCAGAGGAGATTTCTCTGATGATAATGATACTGCTCATAATGATGCTCACCATTTGGTCGCAGCCGAAAGAGTCATGAACTCAACCAAAAACAATCGCTTTTTTGAAGATTGTTTTGATGGTGATGATGAAAACATAGAGGATCGAGGCTACGGCAATACTACATGTAATGTATGGGAATTTGAACCAAGAGATGAGGTTAAGGGTGATGTTGCTAGAATGATCTTCTACATGGCTGTTCGCTATGAATCAGACATTTTAGATCTAGAAGTTATTAATGATCCCGAGGAAGATAAAAGTTTAAAATTACCAGTTTACGGAGACATTGACGATCTACTTCGTTGGCACATAGAAGACCCTGTAAGTGAACAAGAAATCAAAAGAAATGAAGTTATTTTTTCATATCAAGAAAATCGAAACCCTTTTATTGATTTACCTGATTTAGTTGAATTGATTTGGGGAACGGCTGAAGATTACAATTAAAAAACTAGCCTTTACAAACTGAACCTACAAAAAGTAGACACTTTTTTATTTCGTGTCTACTTTTTATATTTATATTTAATTATTTTGATATGCTTGATTATTTGTAGCTAATAGTTATTCTTGCTTTTTCATAAGTGATATGATCTATAGAGACAGTAAAATTAATTAACCGATCATCATACCATCTATAACTAGGGTAAATACTATAATTTAAAACTTGACCTTCTTGGAATAAGTCACTATTTTCAACGATACCTAGTTCTTCTATATTTTCATTCATGTCAGCTTCTATAATATCTATTAGTTTATCTTCAGTATCCGTATTGTTATGATTGAAAATAGAATAGTAATATGAATCAGTTAAATATCCATCTCCTATTTCTGCGGAAACATGGAAAATATTGATCCCAGATTGTGTAAAGATAAATTCTGGGTCATAACTATTTAGCCCAATAGGTTTATAATAGGTAAGTAATAAATATTCATCAAAAATTGTACCCTTCCATTCATCAATAATTAATAATACATCTTGGCTTTCAATACTTGATGAAATATCTATTGTTGCCGATGATTCAATGACAATTGGTTTAACCCATCCTAGTAATATTTTAGAAAACGGATCATGATCGCCTATGGTATAATCCATCATATACGTTCCTAACCCACCATTATTATACGTATCTTCTGTTGAGTAATCATAATAATCATCAAGCCCTAACATATGTCCAGTTTCATGAATATATGTCCGTGCGTTAATGTCATCATCTCCTTCATTAAGAAAGTCATTAGATGCCCATGTATAATAATCTGGACTAACACCATCAAAACTACTCTGATTTAAATCGTTATAAGCATAATTATATTGATAAGCCCACCATAAGTCAGTATCTGGCTCAGAAGGGTGATTGTATATAAGATAAATACCATCTATAAATCCATCATCATTGCTATCATAATCACTATAATTTATCTGATCATCATAATGAGTTAATAGTTCATTAATGATATCACTTTCAACATGAGTTACTTCATCTTCATCATAGATATATTCACCTGTATAGGGGTCAACTTCCATATATTTTTCACTTTCTCTTTCGTAATAAGAAGCTGTTTTAGACAAAGTATAATATCCATAAACATCAGCGTTTATATGTAATTGGTCGTAAGATGACTTTTGATAGTAACTTCTGACTGATTCAAAATCTAAATCGTTTGAACTACCATTAAAAGCAGTCTCTATATCATCAATACTGGCTTGTGAACTTGAATGTTTTGAGTCGGGAAAATCTACTGCGAAAACCAAGACATTTACACTTCCTATTGAGGGAATACCGAAACTTTCAAGTTCATCTTGCAATAAAGAATATCCTTCCGGAGTAAATGGTTGGCTATGAGTTATATCCACATCAGTCGATGATGGATCACTAGTTAAATCCTCTGTAATAGGTTTTGAAGTGGTCAACTCATTATCATCAGTCACTGGTTCTTCTGTTGAGATGTTTTCAGGAATTATAAAGGCATCACAAGCGATAAATGATGTGAAAATAAAAGCAAATAAGAATAACGTTAGTATTTTTTTCATATAACCTCCAGTATAGTATTACTAGTATACCACATAATATTTTTTTGCAAATAAAAAACAAGTTTAGAATTTCTAAACTTGTTTTTGCTATGATTCATAAACTCATTAAAATTTTGATTGGTTTTGACTTGGTCTGTCTGTCATATCATTTTTACCATGTTGATGTCTTTTGTTATATTCTGAACCTTGTCCTTTATCAGGGGCAACTTTGTAAGTATAAATCGCTTCACCCGTTTCAGAATCAATAGTTTTAGTTAAGTGGATATTTCCTTTACTAGTTTCTTCTTCTGTGCTGATATTGTAATTGATATGAATATAAGTTACACCATCTGTTTCTCTAATATGGAATTGGTACCTTTCATAATTATCACCATCAATAAACTCTAATTGAACATGTTGCATGTTTTCATTTTCAAAAATCATTACTTTAGATCTTGTCATTACTTGACCATTTTCTACCATTTGGAAGAAAAACTTTTCTTTGTCAATCTCAGTTTCATCTTTTTGATAATTTACTAATACAAAATTATCTTCATCAATGAAAGATCTAACTCTAATAATTTCTTTACCTTCGACATTTAAGATTTTACCTTCTACTTCATATGTAAGATCTCCGTAAACTAAAATTCCTTTAATGGCTTGAGTTGCGTATTGGTCATCCTCATCATTAAACATAAAGTTTCCGTCATTGTCACTTTGAGTTCCAAAAGCTAATGACTCTGTCTCTGTTGAAGTTTCTGAAGTAGCTTCTTCGGTTGTTGCTTCTTCAGTTGTTGCTTCTTCAGTTGTTGCTTCTTCAGTTGTTGTATCTTCTTCGAAATCATAAACATTATAATATAATGTATAACTCATTTCTTCCTTACTTAAGTTATATGTTTTATAAACCATCATCATTTCATAATCTTCATTATCTGATTCCTGAGATTCAACCTCTAAGTTATCATTACCTAAAAAAGCTTCTACCATTTCTACATAATAATCTAAATCGTTAATTTGGTTTTCTGATAAACTTGTATGATCGAATGTATTTTTTATTTCTTCTACTGAACTTTCATTATAAGAAAGTAACATTGATGATGAAATAGCCTCAAGAGCAATAACTTGTTCGTCTGACTGGACAATTTCTTCGGCCTCACCTGTACAACTCATAATTGTTAATCCCATTGCTAATCCTAGAACTATTACTAATAATTTTTTCATTTTAATACCTCCTTTGACTAATATACGTATGAAACACGTATTTTATTGGTAAAAAATTAAAAAATTTAATGATTGTGTCCCGGAGGTCCTTGTTCTGGTGAATTTCCGGGCATACTGTGATGCGGTCGATTTGGTTTTTCCATCTCTACAGATGATGAGTCACCAAATATAAATCGATACATCATCTTACCTGTTGTTTCATCACTCTTAGTATCGACATTAAATCGACCATTGAATTTTTCACTTTGATCTTCGATATGATAATCAACATCCATAGTCGTTTGATTTTGTCGTTTCATTAATAAACCTATTTTCATGCCATTTTTATGTTCATAATCAAACTCTGCTTGATATTGTTCATTTAATAATAACATTTTAATCTTTGTAGAGAATTCTTCTGTTTGACTTTTAAAGTATGTGTAAGTAAACTCATGATTTTCACTATTCATATTATCCATAACTTCAATATAATCATTATCGTTTTTAAACATTTTTAAACTTTCATTATCTTTGGTGAAATTATAAGCATATTCTTCATATCGGATTTGACCATCAATTGTTTCATTTTGTATATTATAATAAATATCATATTCTATGATTTCATTGCTTAAATTATAAGCTGAAAAATGTATTCTCTTTTCATAGTCTATTAAATCAGAATCATATTCTTGATATGTAATACTATCCTTATTATTTATCATTAACTCAGCTATCTTTATCAAAGGAGTCATTGTATTTAAGTATTCTTCAGCGTCATTTGCATCTGATTGTGTAAGCATTGATAAAGGATTAGAAAGATTGGTTTCTTCTACTAATGCATAATCCAAAAGAGCTTGTGAAGAAATCGTTTCAAAAGCTAACACTTCCATATCAGATTCTAAAGGATATGATGTATCTGAAATATTGAAGATTTGAAATGCAAAAAAACCAGTTATGATTAACAAAAATGCTGTAAAGGCAAGTTTAAAATTAAAATGAGAATTTATCTTGGTTTTTACTTGTTCGGGTTCTATCTCAATTGAATCTAAATTTATCTTATGAAGTACATCTGGCATCTCTGATAAAGCACTTTCTTTAATTTTATTCTTAATATCTTTATGATTCATCTTAACCCACATCCTTTTTTAATGACTTAATTGATCGATTATAAATCCATAAAACAGTTCCAAGTGGTTTATTTACTATTTTTGCAATATCTTTAAATTTCATATCAGATACGGCCCTTAATAATACTATTTGTTTTTCTTCTTCATTTAGAGTTTTTACTAAATCTAAAACATCATATGTCTTAGCTTCTGTTTTTAAAGATTCATGCATATATGATTGTTCCTGGGGATCGTAAATCGTTTCTCTATTTGCCTTTCTCAGGTAATCTAATGCTGTATTTTTGGCTATTTGCATTAACCATGCATTAAAATTTCTTCCACGTTTATATTGTTTAATTTTTTTTATCATTTTAATATAAGTATCTTGCATTAAGTCTTCTGTTACTGTTCTATTTCTAACTAAAGAAATGATTATAGAAAAAACGCCTTTTTTAGTATGTTCATAAACTGTTTCAAAGGCTTGGTTATCTTTCAGTATAAGTTTATCTATGTAGTCATCAAAGTCTATAGGCATATATACCCTCCATGCTTATTATACCATTTTGCCTTCAATGTATATACGTATAAGCCAACGTTTTTATTGGTAATTTTTATTATATTTATTAAAATTACGATTATTTTTAAAATTTACAAAGAAAAAAACACTCAAGATAGAGTGTTTTTAATCTTATAAATAATGATTATTCTTCGTCTTCGTCAGCATCTTTTTCGTTAATTACTTCAACATCTGATGCATCCATTTCTTCTTCAGTATCTAGTTCTTCTTCGGAATAAGTATTTTCAATAACTGAAACAACTGTTTGTTCTGGGTCAACTAATACTTTTAATCCTTCAGGAATGTCTAGATCTTTAACATGTAAAGAATCTCCAACTTTTAATGTTGAAACATCAACATCTATGCTTGCTACACCAGATCCTACATTATATTCAACTTCTAATGAATCATTAGGAACTGAAACAATAATTCCTGGTTTTTCTACAGCTTCTTTTCCGGTAATGTGTAGTGGAATATCAGCAGTAATTGTATCATCTTTAGATACTTTTTGTAGCTTAATATTTAAAAATTGGTTATGTTTTATGATATCTCTTTGAATGTCTTTAATATAAACTAAGTGTTTTTTATTTCCAAGTTTTACATCAAAAGTTTGTGTCATTCCTTTTTCAGCATACATATCATGGAAAGGTTTTTCATCAACTTGAATAGAAATTGGCTCTATTGTCTTTCCGAATAATACACCAGGAATTTTATGACTTCCTCTGACATCTTTCAAAGAATCAGTACGTTTTTCAATCTTCATATTAGGCTCCTTTCTATCGTGTTTATAATTTTATCATAAGTATTATAACATAAAATATATTATTTTACACCTAAGAGATTTATCAATTTGCATTTTTTTGCCTAACTTGTCTTTGTCTAGGACATTTTGACCCGTCAATTCGCCATTGGCAAGGATTACATTCCAGACAAGTTAGTATTTTCTCATTATTTCTTAAATGTTTAGTAAAATTATAGTCTGCCAATTGGCCTCTACCAACAGCTACAAAATCAAGAAGATTTTCATTGATCAAATATTCTATTTGCTCTTTATCCTTGATTTTATATACTCCAATAACAGGTATGTTTACTGCTTTTTTTATTTCACTACCACCATAGACAATCCAATGGTATGGAAAATGAGTTGGTTTTTCTATCTGACTAGCATCTAAACCTGTTGAAACACTTAAATAATCATAACCAATTTTTTCAAATGTTTTTGCAAATCTCTTAGATTCATTCAATGAGTTTTCATTACACCCCATTCTGATGCCAATGATAAAGTCATTACTAGTCACTCTTTTAATTTCCTTATATATTTCTTCAGCAATTCTTATTCTATTTTCAAATGATCCACCGTAGTTATCATTTCTTTTATTTGATTTAAGTGAAAAAAACTGGGTCAGTAAATATCCGTGTGCTCCATGAACTTCAACACCATCAAAACCAGCCTTCTCAGCTCTTAATGCAGCTGCTTTAAAATCTAAAATAATATCTTGTATTTCTTTTAAAGATAAAGCTCTTGCATTTTTATAGTCAGAAGCTGAGACTATATCTTCTAATCCAGTCACTTTAGTTTTTGCTCCAGCATGATGAATTTGTATAAGCACTTTACAATCCGCCTTGTGTACAACATCCGCTAATTTTCTTAATCCCGGTATAAATTTATCATCCCAGATACCTAATTGATCATCAGATAAACGACCATTTGGATGAACAGCTGTTGCTTCAACCACAATCATACCTATACCATTGTTTGCTATTTGTTTGTAATGATTTAATTTTCTTTCATTAACAAAACCATTTTCGGAAAAATTAAATGTTACCAATGGTGGTAAAACAAATCTATTTTTAATCATTTGGTTTTTAATTCTTTTTTCACTAAAAACTTGATTCATATTAAACACCCACTATTTTTGTCTTCAGTTCTTTCATTTCAATTTTATAAACGATATATGATATGACACCAGTCACAAAATCAGCAACCACAAAAGTCCACCATATACCATCAATTCCCATTATATAAGTTAATAAAAATGCAAAAGGAATGAATAAGATAAACCTTCTCGATAAAGCAACTATGAAAGCTCTAATAGGATAACCCATAGCTTGGTAACCACTTGATAATATCACTTGATATGTTACAAAAGAAAAGCCTATAGCAACAATTCTAAATGCTGATGAACCTAAATTAATAAATTGATCAACATTTTCCGTCTCTCCCTTAGTGAAAATAGAAAAAAGTGCTGGAGAGAAAAACATAATCATGACCAATGCAAAGGTAAAATATGCTAATAACAATTTCGAAGCAAAGGACATGACTTCATAGACTCTATCATATTTTTTTGCGCCAAAATTATATCCAACAATAGGTACCATACCTTGTACTAAGCCAAAACCTGGCATTAAGGAAAATCTAATCAGGCGATTAATAACCCCGTAGATGGATTGATAAGTAGTTGCCATTGTCACACTAGCGGAATAATCTTTAATCAAATTGTTAACAATTATAATTAATACACTTCCCATAGCAACTCTAGCAAAAGATGGCAAACCAACAGCAATCATTTCCTTAGCGGCTGATAAATCAATTCGATAAATATGTTTTAAATCTATGGCTAAAGAAGATTTCTTTGATAAAGCCTGTAAGAAAATATAAATAAAGGCTGCTGTTTTTGCAATCGCAGTTGCGTATGCTGCACCTTGAACACCCAGGTTAAATCCCCATTCAAAGATGAATATTGGGTCAAGCACAATATTAAACCCTGCGCCAATCACTAAAGACCACATGGCAATTTTAACTCTACCTTCTGCTCGAGTTAAATTATTCATCATAACGCCTAAAGAAAAAGGAATTAAGGCAATTAAAATAATTAATAAATAGTCTCTTGCATAATCAATATTACCTTCAGTCGCGCCAAAAAACAACAACAAATCCTCTAAAAATATATAGGTAATCAAACTCACCGAGAGTGTTAAAATAACATTTAAAATAATAGCCGTATTCACAGCTTTTTTCATCGTATCTAAATCATGACGTCCAAAAGCCCTTGAAAAGACAGATGAAGAACCTACACCTAACATTAGGCCTATAGCTAAAATAATCAACTGAATAGGATATGCGATTGTTAAAGCACCTATAGCATCTGTTCCTTCACCTAAGGACACAAAAAAAGTATCGACTAAATTATACAAAGCATTCACAATCATCGCTAAAGTTGATGGAATAGCAAGTTTAATCAATAATTTTTTTATGTTCATTTTTTTTAACATATTGTCATTCTTTTGATTAATGGTTTGATCCATAAATTCACTCCGTTCCATATATTAATTATACATATAATCGATAAATATGCAAAAAATTAAAATATTATTTTATATATAACAAGTGTTATGCTAAAATATAAAAATAAGGAGGATAAGTATATGAGGGAGATTGCAATAAAGGTTAATAACCTTGTTAAATCCTATGGTGAGTTAACAGCTGTTAAGAATATATCTTTTAATGTCGAAAGAGATACATTTTTTGCTTTTTTAGGTCCAAATGGGGCAGGTAAAACCACCACCATTAAGATCATTTCAACTTTATTGGAAAAAAATGACGGTGAAGTTGAGATTTTTGGATTAAAACTTGATAAAGATAATCGAAAAATCAGAGAAAAAATAGGTGTGGTATTCCAAAACAATATGTTAGATGACTTATTAACCGTACGAGAAAATCTGTTAACTAGGGCTTCTTTTTACGGATATAACAAAGAAAAGTTTGACGAGAGAATGCTTGAAATTGACGAATATATACATTTACAAGATTTTCTTAACCAACGATATAGTACTTTATCAGGTGGACAAAAAAGAAAAGCAGATATTGCAAGAGCACTTTTACATTGGCCTTCATTACTTATTTTAGATGAACCAACTACTGGTTTAGATCCTAAAAGCAGAAAAGAAATATGGAATTTGATTAATAAATTGAGAGACGAAAAAAATATGACCATTTTTTTAACAACGCATTATATGGAAGAGGTTAAAGATGCCAACAGAGTTGTTATCATTGATCAAGGCAAAATCGTTGCTAGCGGTTCTTCGGAAGAACTTAGATTAAAATATTCTAATGATCGACTAAAAATGATTCCAAAGAATGATTTATTTAATGTTTTGAAAAATGATGCTGTTGAATTTAAAGTGGTTAATGGATTAGCTGTTATTACACTAGATAACTGTTTTGAGGGAATAGACCTTGTTAATCAGTATAAAGACCATATTAAAGATTTCGAAATTATTAGAGGCGATATGGATGATGTTTTTGTCAATATTACCGGTCGAAAGTTAGGTGAAGAATATGAATAATGTCTTATATTCTTTAGTGATAAGAAATTTAAAAAAATACCTAAGAGATAGAGCCGCTGTCTTTTTTAGCTTTTTATCAGTCATTATTATCTTACTTTTGTATATTTTATTTTTAGGAAAAATGCAAGTTGATACATTACAAGCTGAATTAGGCGATATCGATAGTTTAGGGTGGCTGGTTAGCTCCTGGATAATGTCAGGGATTTTAATGGTATCGACCGTCACTGTTCCTTTAGGGGCTATTGGCGGATTAATAGATGATAGAGCAGACAATATCTTAGATGATTTTTATGTCTCTCCAGTATCAAGGAATAAATTAGCTTTATCTTATCTCATTTCTTCTTGGGTCATTGCTTTAGTACTTGTTTTAATCAATCTTGTTATCGGACAAATATATGTTGTTTCACAAGGCGGTGAGTTGCTAAGTGTTTTTTCTTTTATTAAAGTTCTTTTATTATTGATATTTTCTATTATGACTTTTAGTTCATTTTTCTTTTATTTATCAATATTTATTAAAACAAGAAATGCTTTTGGTACACTCTCAACTATAGTGGGCACCTTTATAGGTTTTCTAGGAGGTATATATATACCCATCGGTGTTTTAGGGAAATCAGTACAAACTTTCATGAATATCATTCCCACAGCTCATGCTGTGACTATTATTAGAAGTGTATACATGGATAGTGCAGTAAACGATGTCTTCAAAAACGCTCCTGCTGGAGTCTATGAGAATTATGCTGAAACTTTTGGTTTACAAATTACCATCGGAAACTTTCAATTTCGAGAATGGCATATGCTATTATCTATGGGCATATTCATGATTATATTCTATGCTTTAAGTATTTTAAAACTTTCAAAAAGCAAATTATAAAAGATAAGCAACCAATTCTGGTTGCTTATAATTTTTTATACCAAGATTTTACATCTCTTATTTCTTTTTCACTTAAATTATGTCCAAATGCATATATTTTTAATGTAACATTCGCATTCTTATCCATTAAAACAGTTGATAATTTTTTAGCTTCATCTAAAGGTACAATAGCATCATTCTTACCTGCAGAAATAAATACTTGATTACCTTTTTGCTCAACTACTTCAAAATCTTTTAAAGGTATCATAGCATGCAAAAGTATATGTCCTCTATAAAATTTTCCAAAATGATAGATGACTGATGCGATGATGTTAGCACCATTAGAATATCCTAATAAAACCATCTTTTTAGTGTCTAATTGATTGACTTTTGCAAAGGCTTGAAGAAACTTATGCAAATACTTTGTTTCTTCAATTAGGTTTTGCTCATCAAACACACCAGGTCTTATTCTCTTAAAAAAGCGATTTAAACCATTTTCATTGATGCGGCCTCTTAAACCAAGAAGATTAGCTGATTGATCTATATTATCTCCTAAAAACATCAAATCGTTTTCATCTCCACCTGTCCCATGCAATAAGACAAGTGTGTTTTCACTAGATTTATTTACATATTTATACTCGATATTCATCGGCACGTTTTCCAATCTTTTTAAGCATATTTTTAAATTGTTCTTCTTCGCCCTCTGAAAGAACAGAAATAATATTTCTCATATGCTTTTTGTGTTTATAAAATATATCATTCATAAGATCATTGCCTTTTTCAGTTAGAGAAAGCAAATAACTTCTTCTATCTGATGGAGATTGAGTTTTATATATATACTCTTTTTGAATCAATTGATTGATGACATAACTCATGCTTGAATTTGTTATTAAAACTTTTTCTAAAAGCGCTTTGATTGGCATTTCTCCAAGATGAAAAAGGGCCTCTAATATCCCAAATTCAGTTACATTCAAACCAAAACTTTTTACATCTCTTTGTATAGCTTTTCCTAATGAGTTTGTTGCTCTAAACATGATTGTGATTGCTTTAAGATCATTCATTAAAATACTCCTTTTCATAGGCTTTTGGTAGTGTATCTATATGTCTTACATAATCCTCGATAGCTTTTCTTTCACTTCTTAATTTTGGTGGTAGAGCCAAACTTTCTCCTAGGTTTTCATATGATTCTTCATCATCAATGAAACCAGGTCCTTCTGTCGCAAATTCAAATAATATATTTGGATAAAGTCTTGTGTATAATGATTTAAAATAAAATCTATCAACTAAACCAGAGTGCCTGGCTCCTATAGTGTTCAAGCGATCAATCCATTGGTTTAAATGATCTAAATCATTTATCCTAAAAGCCATATGATGAACTGAACCATAACCCAAAGAAGCGCTTCTCAATTGAGCTTGATGATCAATAATAATTGAAGCTCCATTGCCACCTTTTCCTACTTCATAAAGAGAGAAATTATCTACACTCTCTATTAAATCAAATTTTAAAAACTCAGTCAACACGTGATGAATTCTTTCTTTGTCTTTCACTCTAAGAAATATTGGCCCTAAGCCTATAATAGCATACTCGTTAGGGACTGGTCCTTTTTTCCAAGGAATCCCACCTTCTACTCCGTTTATACCTTCATCTGAAACAATAGCATATTCTTGTCCATCAAAGTCATTAAAGTAAAGCATTCTACGATTAAACAAACCATTGACTTCATCAATATCTATGTGATAGTGATTTAACCTTTTAATCCAGTAGTCAATAGATTCATTACTAGCTACTCTTAATCCA
This sequence comes from Mycoplasmatota bacterium, assembly GCA_018622675.1. Taxonomy (GTDB): domain Bacteria; phylum Bacillota_I; class Bacilli_A; order Izemoplasmatales; family Hujiaoplasmataceae; genus Hujiaoplasma. The sequence continues at coordinate 367,981 of CP076020.1, read as the reverse complement.
ATTCTACCAATTTCATCAGATCCTTTTATACCTTTTTGAATTCCTTGAAAATCAAAGAAAGTCATATCAGTACCAGGGCTTCCAATATCATCAGCAAAGAACAAATGATAAGTCGAAATATCGTCTTGGTTGACAGTTTTTTTCACTAATCTTAAACCTAATATATCCGTAAAAAATTTATATATATTTTCTGCACTGCTTGTCATAGCAGTGATATGATGAATACCATTTAACTTTTTCATAAGTTACCTCCGTACATATATTATATTTCGAATTCGAAATATATTCAAGTTAAATGCTTAAAAAAAGTTAGAGATAATAATCTCTAACGATGTCCTTCTTTAGGTACAATACAAATAAATTTAAATATTTTATCACTTGTATTTTTATATTGATGCATTGTGTTACTAGGCACATAAGCATAAGAACCCGATTGAACTGGGTAATCTTTACCATTCATCATAATTGACCCTTGGCCTTCAATCACATAATTAATATGTGGCCATGGATGCTTATGTTTAGGTGTGAATCCACCTTCTTCAACTTCAACAACCCTCATCACATAATCATCCCAACCTTCTTTTTCTGAAACCAAAACTTTCATATAAGCATTTTGGGCACTTTCATGTTCTATTTTTTTTGCTTTTAAGTTATTTATATTATTAACTACCATACAAACCTCTTTTCTATTCTATCTATACTTATATTATATCCCTTTCGTTGAATAATCCAATTTATTTGCTCATGATCAATACCTATTTTAAGCTTGATAGTTTTTTTAAAACAAAGACAATATAACAAAAAACATCATCATCATGATACTAATTATTAAACCAAGTTTTGAGAAATGATCTTTTCTCTTTTCTTTAAAAGACATAAAAAATGCAATGACTGCCAAGATGATACACAATAATCCACCCCAACCTATGACCAGAAAGCTTGCGAAGAAAAGTAATGAAGCCGACGCTAATACCGTTGAAATACCATATCTAACCGGTTTGTATTCTGATTTGAGTTGGGCTTGCTTTTGATAGGAAGTTTGACTCTCATAAGCTGATTCTTCTCTTAGCTTAACACCACAGAAATTACATTGCTTATCATTTTTATCGACGATATTCCCACAATTAGCACAATATTTCATCATAGTTTCTCCTTACCCCTTAATTTGATTACAGTATATCATAAAAACATCAGTAAAACATTGACACATTAACATAATTCATAAAATTATGATAAAATAATATGTATAAAGAAGGTGGAAAATGAAAAAAATAATTAATTTTATTAATAGTAAATACTACTTAAAATTCTTGTTTTATATTATTATTTTTTCTTTACTATCAATTGGTCTTTTTTATACTGATAAAGCCATACAAGGTAGTCAATACAACTTAAATTTGGCTTTCTCGCAAGACTTTTTAGAAGATTTTTTAATTATGATGATTGCCGGTATTATTACGATGGTAACCATTACTTTTTCAACCATTATGGTTGTCTTAACTCTTTACAGTGGACAATTTTCTCCAAGAACTTTAAAGGATTTTTTACAAAGAAAAGTTCCTCTCAATATATTGGGTTACTTTATCGGTGTCAGTGCCTATGCTTTAATCACCTTGGTCATATCTGAAAACAATAATGCTTTAATGTATTCTAGTATGACTTTATTTAGTTTAATTTTAATGGTCATTAGTATTGTTTTATTCGCCTACTATATCCATTACGTCTCTAAGTCTGTCCAAGTTAATGTTTATATTGATAAAATGGTTAAAGAAGCTGTTGAAGTGATTGAAGATAGACAATCAACTATCAAAGATGATCCATATATACAATTAGAAAGAAACGAAGAGGACGCAGATAAAGAATTCAATTTGGAGTATAAAACAGCCCATACTGGCTATCTAATTGAAATTAACAAAAAAAAATTACTAACTTATTTAATGGAAAATAACCTATCTATTGCTGTTAATATTCCCTTAAACGAACATATTTATGAAGATGATATTCTATTTAAATATAATACTGAAAGTGAATCATTTGATTTCGATGAAGAAATGATTGATGAATGTTTTGTCATTAGAAATGAGTCAGGTAGTTTTAGTGAATATCAAGAAAAAACCATGAAATTAGTTGAAATCGCTGTTAGAGCTTTATCCCCTGGAACAAACGATCCTTTTACTGCTGTTACATGTATTGATCAATTGGGATTTGTTTTTATGAAATTATCAGATTCATATTACAGTTTACATTACCATGATGATGAAGGAAAAGAACGATTAACCATTAAAACTTTAAATTATGATGACTTACTATATGATCACTTTTATCAAATATATTTATATGGTAAAGAAGACTTAACTATTATTTCAAGTATGTTGAAAGCATTTGCTAGAATTTCTAGTGAAAGTAATTATGATATGAAATCATCTCTATGGAAATTTGCTGAATATATTTTAAAAGATAAAAGAATTAAAGATTTAGATGAATTTGACTTTAGAGAAATACATGTTCCATTAAGAGACTTATCTGTTCGTTGTAATAAATACTCCGAATATAAATCACTATTAGAGTAAGAGAAGTCTTACTCTTTTTAATTCATATATCTTTATAATATTCCCCTAAAAAAAATCGTCAGCCTAAATGCTTGACGAATTTTCTATGTGCTTTTGCCATGGGATAATTTTCCAAATCTTGTTTATCTACTTTGACCCAGTCCTCTAAAGATTTTGATTTTAAATCTATTTTAGTCACTTTCATCTCCCATATAAGGTGTGTAAAGATGTGTTTAAAGTTTCCTATTTCTTCAACTATATTATAAGTGAATTCTAACTCATGGCCTAAATCATATTGTGGGAACTCATACATTCCACCTAACAATTTTTCTGTTCTTTTTCTTAAATAAATACAATCATCTTCTTCAATGATAAAAACATGATAATGCATCACTTTTTTATCTTTTTTTCTAGATAGTTTAGGTAGAGTGTTTTGCAAGTTCAATGAATAAGCTATACAGTTTTCTAATAGTGGACATATTTCACATTTTGGATTCTTTGGCCTACAGATTAGTGCTCCTAGTTCCATCAATGCTTGTGTGAAAACACTTGGGTTAGAATCTTCTATTAAATCTTGATTAATTTTCTTAACAAGTTTCTTGTTTTTTTCTAACCTCATGTCTTCATTTATATTGTACACTCTTGAAATCACGCGTATAACATTTCCGTCTGTCGCTGCGAATGGTTTATGATAAGCTATAGACATTATTGCACCAGCGGTATATTCCCCAATACCTGATAGATGAATAAGGTCCTTGTAAGAAGTTGGAAATCCCCCATTAAAATCATTACAAATAGTTTTAGCTGCTTTTAACATGTTTTTAAACCTTCTATAGTAACCTAAACCCTGTACATGAGATAACAATGTATCTTCATTAGTATTTGCTAATGAATTTACTGTAGGATATACTTTTATAAAATGATTAAAATATGGTATCACTGTTTCTACTTGTGTTTGTTGTAACATGATCTCAGACACCCAAATATAATATGGGTTACTGGTTTTTCTAAAGGGTAATTCTCTTTTATTATTTTTATACCATTTTTCTAGTTGATTTGTATCTATCATTATCTACTTAACCTCTTCAAGTCTTTCATTAAAGATTTGTTTTTTTTATATACTATCTTAATAGTTACTTATATATGTCTTTCCAACGTATGTAAAGATCATCTAATGAGAATCTTGCATTTGCTGGTGATGTGGATGGTAGATAACTGGCTTGGTACTTTAAGTTAGGATAATATGTGTGAAATATGCTTTCAGCTTTTCTACCATTTAAAAATATTTTTTTGATAGAGGAATTATTTAGAATATTTTCAATATCTGAAACTTTGATATTTTTAATGGTTGAGTCACTAGAACCATGAATGCTGCACTTTTCTATCACATCATATAAGGCAATGTGATACTTTTTTAATAAGTGTTTCTTCTTTTGAATATCTTCATCTAAAAATCCTTCATCTTCATAAATCATTGATAATAACTTCCAAAATCGATTATTAGGATGCATATAATAAAAGTCATTTTCTCTTGATTTGACTGATGGAAAACTCCCTAATATTAGTATTTTTGACAACTTATCATATATTGGCCCAAATTGATGATTGACTAAAGTTTCTTTCATATCCTTCTCCTATCAAAAAGAAACTTATTTCTAAGTTTCTTCATCATAATTTACAGACACTTCTTCAACGAAAATTTTTGCGATAAGTGGATCAAATTGAGTACCAGAGTACTTAATGATTTCTGATACTGCTTTTGATTTAGGCATTCTTTTCCTATAAGGTCTATCTGAAGTCATTGCTTCATAAGCATCCGCAACCGCAATGATTCTTGAAAACAATGGAATTTGGTCTGCTTTTAATCCATTAGGATATCCTTTACCATCATATCTTTCATGATGGCTTGAAGCATGGATAGCTAACTCTGAATATTCATCAGCTGTATTTAATATATCATATCCTGTTGTTGTATGGGTTTTAATAACCTCGTATTCTTCTTTTGTTAGTTTACTTGGCTTATTAAGAATTTCATCAGGAATAGAAATTTTACCTATATCATGGAACATAGCCGCCGTACCTAAAGCTTTAAGAGATTCATCATCTAAATTTAATGCTTTTCCAATATCAACAGAAATATTCATGACTCCTTCTGAATGTCCTTTTTCATATGCATACTTATCTGTTAATGTTTTTAAAATTGCAGATATCGCTTTGTTTTTAACACTTTTTCGATCAAGAATTTTTTGTTTATACATATTGTTTTCAGCTAATTTTCTTGCTTCATCAAGGCTGGTTGTAGAATCTTTTTTAATATATGAACCTATGGCAACACTTAATGGTATATTCACTACTTTTGTATTTTTAAACTCATTCTTAATTTTACGTTTATAATTTTCAATTTCTTTTCTTGATGCTTGTGGCATAATCACTGAAAATTCATCACCACTTACCCTGCATACTGTATCAAAGTCCCTAGCATTTTTCGAAAGAATATCCGCTGTCTTTTTTAAAGCTAAGTCACCAAACTCATGTCCATAAGCATCATTGATTAACTTCAATCCGTTAAAATCTAAGTTTAACACTGCAAAAGGATATTCATTATGATCATCAAGTTCTTTTAGACGTTCATCATACACTTTCCTATTTTCCAGTTTGGTTAAATAATCATGTGTTGAAATATAAACCAGTTGATTATATCTATTTTCTTGTTCAGTTATATCTCTCGCTACGCCAACGGCACCTATAATCTCATTTTCGTGATTATAAATTGGATTTAACACGTTTTCGAAATAATACGTTGATCCATTCATTATGCTTTCCCAAGAGTAAATAACTTTTTCTCCCTGTAAGGCTTTCTTATATTCTTTTTCTCTTTCATCTGAATATTTTTCACCAAAGACTTGTCTGTGAGTTTTGCCTATGATTTCATCTTTAGTCAGGCCTAGGACAGATTCTGTATCTCCGTAAATATTTAAATATCGACTATCGGTATCTATCATAAAAACAATGTCCGATGACGAAGATAGTAAATGAACAAATTTTTGATTTTCCAAAGATAATTCTTCTAAAGAATCATTGAGTTTCACTTGATATCCAACTGAGATTTCAATTAATTCATTCAAAGCAATTCTTGCATCTTTGAAACCAGCTTGTTCAGAAACATCCATACGGTAATTTGGGCTTTTCGAAATATCGATATGATTAATATCACTAATCAGTGATTTTAGCGGTCTATTAACATAGTTATTATAAACAATAACAAAAACTGTAATGATTGCTAATATCAAAGCAAATACTGATAATGATACGATAATTAAAGTTCTTGTACTTTGATTCAATTCCGCTCTAGTCATAAAGACACCAAAAAGCAGATCAGACCCATTGATTGTTCCATATGCAATCTTACCTTTTTGTTCTATTGTTGATATATCTTTTGTAATACCTTCACGCAATTCAAATGAGTCATAGGGTATTTCATATTCACTATAATTTGTTAATTGTGTAAGTTCTTCATTCAAATTAGAATATGCTAAAACATTACCAGAACTATCAAGAACAAAAGCGTATCCCTTATCTTTCTCTACAAAGGAGTTAACAAAAGAGGTGATTGTGCTTACTTTAATATCTGCGCCTAAAATACCTATTAAATTTTGGTCACTATTATAAATAGGTAATGCAATAGTCATAATAGTTGAACTAATAACACTGTCGATATAGGCATCAGTATATACTATGCCTTCTCTTCCTTCAGCGCTTACATACCATGGCCTTTCTCTTATATCAAAACCATCTGGCTCATCAAAATCTGTTGTAATTATATAAGAACCGTCAGGTTCACCAAAATACATTTGAGTAATAGTTTCATTCTTATCATCTATATCATTTAATATAGTTTCAATTTTTTGTATATCTTCATCATTCAAAATAGAAACAGAAACTGTTTCTAAAATAGAACTTACTTCTGTAAACTCATTTTCAATAACACCTACTGCTAACTCTCTTTTTAAAGTAAGTATTTCAGTTTGCTTTTGAGTAAACAAGTGTGACAAGAATAAAAATGTGAAGCCTATCACAACAAAAAATAAGATTATAAAAATGTATAAAATGATGCGCGGAACTCTTTTAGCTAAGTTCATATTTAAACCTCTAATATCCTTTTTAGATTGTTACTTAATATTATACTACATACACCCTTGATTTCAATTTACCAATACAAAATACTGAAAAAAAAGATCAAAGAACAAAAATACAAACTAAGCTAGTTTGTATTTTAAGTGATAAGATTTATGAATCTAGGTCTTTAATTTGTTTAGAAATTTTTTTAATACTAAATTGTTCAATCTTATTTTTAACAGTCCTTAAATGTGATTCCAATACCACTCTTGATGATTCAATAATTTTACCGGCTTGTTTTTGAATTTCTTCAGCACTCTCGTTAATATCATTGATTTTATCTTCGATATATTTTAGGCTTCGATCAAGGATTTCATCTTTCATAGAATCAAATTCCTTTAAAATATCTTCAGAATCTTTGAATTTGGCTTGTTCAAAATTATATTCTGTAATTAATTTTTTATGAGCATTAGCTAATGAAGTAACAATACTCAAAAAAACTATAAAATATTGTGGTCTGACCATATACATTTTATCGTATTCAGGAATTTTCCTTATCGGTGCATCGTTAACAGAGTCCCATTCTAGTTCACTAATCAGCAATGCATATTCACAATTCTTTTTAATTCTATCCTTGTGAAGTTTTTCATAATGATCAGCATTTTTCTTTTTATATGCAGAAGTTGGATCTTCACTTTTAATTTCACATGCTACTGAAGTAATGATTTCATTTTCTTTTTTATCTTCTGTTGCATATACTCTAAAAATATAATCCGCTTTAGTCCCTCTTGATTCGCCATGACCTTTAATAGATTCATTGTCCTTTTCCCATGTACATGCATCAAAACCATTTAAGGCATGATTTTGATACTCTTGATCAACCCAATTTTCAAGTTCTTCACCCATTTTTTTAATATTCATCATTGATTTTTCTAAGGTTAATTTAGATACTTTATTTTCTAATTTCTTTATGTGGAGATTAAGTTCCTTTTCTCTTTCGTTAATAGCGCTTTTAACTTCAAGTTCTTTACTATTTAATATATAAGTCTTTTCACGTTCTAGTTGATCTATCTTTTGTTTATAGCCATTGATATCATCCTTGATTTCATTTTCTTTGTGAGCTATGGCTAAATCAATTTCATTTTCTTTATTAGCAAGTAAATTATCTTTTTCTTGATTTAATTCTTTAATTTGATAATTCAGTTTTTCTTTTTCAAGATTGAATTTAGAATTTAATTGATTTTTAATAGACTCTTCCTGACTTTTCAATTTTAATTTTAATTCTGTAATCACTTCTTTAGTCTCTTCAAGAGCCCTTTGAATCTCGTTTTCTTTCTCTAGTTTAAACTCTTTTTCTAAAGCTAGTAAACGTTTATTATATTCTTCATCTTTCTTTTCTTCTATTTTTTTAGATAAAATAGATGTATCAACATGATCTAAGAGTAAAAGATCAATTTCGTCGCCTTTTTTAGCATCTGAATTTAGTTTTAATGTATGTGAATTTACAATGATAATATCTGTTAATTTTGCCATAATATATTCTAATACTTAATATTAGATCCTCCTTTTACAAGAATACTTCTATTATCATTATACAATATAAGTCCATTTAATAAAGGTAAAAATTAAATATTAATAAAACAAGAGACCCATATAAATGAGTCTCTTGTTTTTAAAGGAAAATTGAAAAATTATGTTATTAATTTGGCAGATTTTTTTTACCAGAAAAAATCCAACCTATATAAAATAACAAATAAATATAGAAATGTCAAGGATTAATTTAAGGAATTTTAAAATATTATTTTTTTATTTTTTTATAGAAAAATAAATGAATCAAACCAACGCCTAACAAGGGTATAATAACTATAATTAATACAGGCCATCCCTGTGAAAAATCACTATATGGTCTAAAAAAGAAAAAGTATACAATTGACAAACCTATATATAACAATCCACTTAACTTATAATAGTTTCTAAAAAAAACATAAATTAATATAATTGAAATTGCAGGCAAAACTGAAATTAAAAAAGCTAATATCTTATCAAACAAAATATGATTCCCAAATAGTGAATCAATAGCCATAACTACAAAGAAAAACGATACTAACAATGTTACAAATTGACTTATTTTTATTAATTTTTTCATTCCCTTCCCCCTAATTATATTATACATTAATCATTAAAAAAAACCATTTGAGAATGGTCTTTTTTAAATATTTAAATTTTAAGAAATTATCCAGATTATTTAAATGATATCTAAATAATCTTTTAACACTGACTTATGAACGATTCTATAATGTGGAAAATAGTTTTCTCTATATTCCTCGCTATGTCGAATTGATCGAATACCATAATCCAAATATTCTTCAATCCATTGTTCACAGTTTTTTTTCTCGAATCCGATTTTATCTTTCGATATGATATCACATAACACTTTCAATTGTGAAGTGAAAGTGTTAATTGAATCATCATCAGCAATAGGTGATTCAATCATTGATTGATAAAATGCTTTAGCAAGATCTTGAATGGTCATTAATTGACTTTTGATTACCGAGAGAGATACACGATAATAATCATTGCCAATGCTTTCAACCTGATGTGTCCCAGAATAGTTTGTAAAACTCTTGAGTTCTTCATGAATGTAATCTTCTACAGTTTTTAAGCTAGGGTTTGAATCCATATGCTTTGGGCCAAAACTATTTTGGTAAATTAGTTTAACAAAATCTTCAATCTGCATTTTTGGATATCGATTAAAATGATCAAGTAGTACTCCTTCCGTTTTTTTCATATCTGTTCTCCTATAACAAAAATTGACTTCATATTAGCAAAATTAAGAGAAAGAAACAAGGGGTTTCTAATAAATAAAATTAATAATACCTTTATTAGATATTTATATATCTATATTATATACCTTATATTTATTTTTCAAAAAAAGAACACTAAAAACTTAGTTCTTAGTGTCTACTTGATTGATAAAAACATATGAAAGACAGTCATTTTTTGACGCTTCAGAAAATCCTTGTGATTCATAAAAAGCTAAGGGTCCATCTTTGTCTATTAATAAGACAAGTTGTCTTACATGCTTATATTTCTTCTTGATTTCCTCAAGCAAATGTTTTCCAATACCTTGCCCTTGATATTTACTTTTAATCAATAAATCTTGGATATAGGCGATGGTGTAGTTATCACTGATCACTCTAACAAGTCCAATCAATAAATCTCCATCCCATGCAGTATATACAAAATGAGAATTCTGTATGCCAAATAATACTTTCTTTATATCTTTTGTATAACTTGTCCAACCAGCGTCTTCATAAAGTTCATATACTTGGTCTTTTGATAAGATATTATAATCTTTATAACTAATAGCCATTTTATTCACCTATAATTTGTAGATTGAGTTGTCGATTTCTTGGTCCATCAAACTCGCAAAAATATATGGCTTGCCATCTTCCTAATAGTAAATCCCCATGACTAATTAAAACGATTTGATCATTCCCAATAACACTGGATTTTATATGTGCGTGAGAATTACCTTCAAAGTGCAAGAATTCTTTTTCAATAGGAAATGTTTGTCTTAAACTAAACAACATGTCTTTCTTTACATTCGGATCAGTATTTTCATTAATAGTAACAGCTGCTGTTGTATGAGAGACAAATAAATTTATAGTTCCATCCTTAATCTGAGATTCTCTTAAAAGATCTCTTACCATCATTGTGATATCAATCATTTCTTCTTCTTTAGTAGATTTGATATCTAAAGTTTTATTGATTATCTTCATTTTTTCACCTCTTTGATTGCTACTCACTCATATATTATCAAATATATACAAACTATTCAATCTAATATACAAAAAGCCAGCATCATTAGCTGGCTTTTGTTTAAATATCCATTTGTTCGAGGCTTTTCTTCAATAATTCAGAAGAAGATTTTAATTTTTCTTGTTCTTCATTAGATAATTTTAAATTAACAACGTGATGGACACCATCTCTATTTAAAACCGCTGGTAAGCCAATATATAAATCTTTTTCTATATCGTAAACACCATCGTTGTATACAGATATTGGCATGATTCTGTTTTCGTTATTAAAGATAGCTGAAGTAATTCTTACTAAAGCCATACCCACACCATAATACGTTGCATTTTTTCTTTTGATTATTTCTTGCGCCGCATCTCTAACTTTATGATAGATAAGATCTAAATCTTTAAATTCAATTTGTTCCATACTTTCAATGACATCCATCATCGGCTTAGCACCTACATAAGCTTTAGACCAACATACAAACTCACTGTCTCCATGTTCACCTAAAATATAAGCATGAATATTCCTTGAATCAATATGTATATATTTAGATATTTCATATCTTAATCTAGCTGTATCTAGCGAAGTCCCACTTCCTAGAACCTTACTTGTTGGTAAACCAGATTCTTTCCAAGCAACATAAGTTAATACATCAACAGGGTTTGAAGCGACTAAAATGATCCCATCAAAACCAGATAACATAATATTTTTAGTTACATTCTGAATGATTTTTGCATTTCTATTTAATAAGTCTATTCTTGTTTCCCCTGGTTTTTGGTTAACTCCAGCAGTGATAACAACTAATCCTGCATCTTTACAATCACTATAATCTCCTGCTTTGATACTCATTTTTCTTGGTGCAAAAGCTAAACCATGATTTAAATCCATGGCTTCCCCTTCTGCTTTATCTTTATTTAAATCAATAAGCACTAATTCTTCTATTGTTCCTTGATTAAGTAAGGCATAAGCGTAACTCATACCAACAAATCCAGTCCCTATAATCACAACTTTACTTTTTGTCATGATACCACTCCTTTAATATTATTTACTACAACCACATCATAGCACAAATTTATTTTCAAAAGAAATAATAGGCATTTGAAAATGCTTTCTAAAAAAAACATATTGGTTTCCCAATATGCTTTATTTTTCATTATATTTTTTCTAATTCCGTTAAGAATGCATCAATTGGATGATTACCAACTAACTCATATTCATCATTTATCACTATTTTTGGAACACCAGAAACTTTATGTTTTACTGATAATTCTTGGAATGTTTGTGCTTCAATCATTGACGCTTCAATGTTTTCGTTTAACATAGCTAGTGAATGAGCCGTAGCTACAGCACCAGGACAATGAGGGCAACTAAGTGTAACAAAAACTTTAATATCTACTGGTTTATCAATTTTTGCTAAACGGTCTAAAACTTTTGAATCTAAACCTAAATCAAGTCCAGACATAAAGACGATTGCAGAAAGGAATGAATTAATCTCATGCCCTGCTGGTATACCTTGGAATCTAACACCCTTATATTGTTTTTTATCATCTAACATCACAAAAGTAGGTACATCAGTAATCTTATATTTTTTTACATCCTCTTTATCCTTGTCAAAATCTTTTACTTCAACTAGAATTTTATCATTAAGTTCTTTAATTTCACTTAATAATTGTTCTGTTTCTTCACATGTGTTGCACCCACCTTCTTTTGTAAATAAAACCATTGTGATTTCATTTTGCATGGGTGCCAATGCTTCTTTAATTTGTTTGCTTACTTCTTCATTTAATAAATTTGCCATTTTACTCTCCTTTATAATTTTGATTTAAATATTGATTAACCGCTAAAGCAGCTTTTGCGCCTTCAGCAGCTGAAATAATAATTTGTTTAAATGGTTGCTCAGTAATATCTCCTGCTGCATATAAACCTGGAATAGAAGTCATTTGATTCAAATCCACTTTAACTTCTCCACGTTCATTTGTCATAACCATATCTTTTACAAGTCCTGAATTAGGGACTGTTCCAATTTCTACTAATAATCCGTCAGCTTCTATTAATTTCGTTTTATTAGTATGCTTATCGAGAACTTCAATACCTGTCATTCGTTCATTACCAACAACAGCTAGAATTTGAGTTTCTAGATGAATATCGAGTTTTTCAATGTCATTAAGTTTGTCTAACAAGATTTTATCCGCTCTAAATTGACTTCGATGAACCAAAGTAATTTTACTAGCCCATGGAACTAAATCTATGACACCTTCTACAGCAGAGTTTCCCCCACCAGCAACAACCACATGTTTCTCTTTAAAGAATGGTGCATCACAGGTTGCGCAATATGTAACGCCTTTGTTAATAAATTCTTTTTCTCCGGAAACACCTAATTTTCTCGGTTCTCCACCTGTTGCCACTAATAAAGTCTTAGTCATGTATTCTTTACCATTAGAAACAGATACACTAAAATCTGGTTTAAGATAGTCGATATTTTGCACATAAACACCCTTTAAAATTGGTACCTCAAGTTGTTTTACATGGTCTAAAAATGTATGTGATAAGTTCTCACCCTCGATCATATTAAAACCTAAATAATTATCAACCCAAGTTGTATTATTAAGTTGTCCACCAATTTCATTAACGATGATTCCAACTTTTAATCCTTTTCTTTTAGCGTACAAAGCTGCATTTAATCCAGCAGGTCCACCACCGACCACAAGAAAGTCCCATTTCTTAATGTTATCAAATTCTGATGACTGTGTTTGTTTTTCAACACTAAAATTAAACATTATAACACCTTACTTTCCTTTAACAACTAAATCAACTGCTTCATTAATGTTCTCGATTTTAACATTAAATTTATCTTCAATTGTTTGAATAAGATTTTGTGTTGTTAATATCCCTATTGTTTTATCAACACTTGATCTAATAGCTTTTAGTTGAGTTAATAAATCCATACAAGCAATGTCGTTATCCATCATATTGATAACGCCTTTCATTTGTCCATGAGCTCTTTTTAATCTATTTTTCAATGCATCATCACATTTCATTATGATACCCCTCTCAATCAAGTTCTATGAACATTATACCCTAAGGGGTATGGTATTTCAAATGTTATGCTTAAAAAAAGACCCTGGATTTTTCAAGGTCATTGATGATGATAGATATATGTAATTTACAAATTAATTAATCTGAATCATAGATGCTATCTATCACCTAAAAGAATTGAAATCAACTAATTATATTGATTTCCTTTGATTCATGATTATATTCACTAAGTATTTTATTCCAATAGTGACAATCACCGATGTTAAAGCCATTAAACCTAATTTACCACCTAAGCCATTATAATGTTCAAAGTAAACATGAAATAAAAAGGCATGAATTAAAGCCGCAATCACTAAATAATAAATATTAGGCAGCCTCTTCTTCGAAGACATGGCAATGAAAGAGGCAGAAAAGAATACCACTGTACATGTCAAATAATCTTCTACCAGGTAAATCATAATTAGGGCAAAGATTAAACTTGGCAATGCAGAAGCAAAAACGGGTGATTGTTTAAATTTATGTTGAACATAAAAAGGAATAATGGTTCCAAGTAAACTTACAAGAATTAACCTAAAGATATTCAAATCATTAACCACTATCAAAAAATCTCTTTGGAAAATACTTGCCATTAAAATGGTAGACATAAAAGCTGTGGTCCCTAATTTCCCACCCACGCCATTAAAGATCGGTTTTAAAATCATAAATAATATTCCACAGATTAAAGCAATGCTTGCGACTTCAATATATCCAAATAAGAAAGAAGATACCATTCCGGCAAAGGACCCACAGTATATAGCCACTGAATATTTTTTTAATAAGAAAAATCCGAGTAAGCCTATAAAACTAGAAGCAATCACTGCACTTAAATCAAGTTGATGTGCTATTAAATAAGTTAAAAGAACCCCAACAGCGGCTAAAATACCATCGTAATAATCTAATTTATAAAGTAATTTCTTACTTCTTTCTTCTCTATATAATTGTGACAAACTAAAAAACAAAGGAATAATTAAAAGACCATATGCAAGAATCATCCAGTCAGAAAATTCAAATAAGACTGTAATAAAGACATACAATATGGTTAGAGATAAAATAAACCATGATAAGACATATGGACTTTTAAAATTTCTAAGTGTTTTTTTAATTGTATTTTTCATTTTATCACCGTCATCATCATACCAAGTTTTTTTCTTTTATACAAATACCCTTAAAATTCTTGGAATATTTCCTCTTGAGCATTATTCTCCTTAATGGCTAAGTAAGTTCCAATGGCCATGACTGTAAAGGCAATAAAGAAAACAAGTGTCGGTGTTTCATTTAAAATCAAAAATGAGAACAAAGCTCCAGCAAATGGTGCAATCGCATAATAAGCACTGGTTCTAGCTGCTCCTAAATGTCTTTGGGCACTGATATAGAAATAAAGACTTAAACCATAAGAGAAAAAACCTAAAATAAGTGCCAATAACATATAATACCAAATGGCTTGATATTGGTTGACACTTAAGGCAATAATCAAAGAGCCTAATCCTGAACCAAAGCCTTTAATCACAACAACATGCAAAGGATTGCCTTTCGATAACATTCTTGTACAATTATTTTCAAGTCCCCAACTCAAACTAGCGGCTATAACAAATAAAGCCCCAATTGAAATATGAAAGCCTGTATAGTCTTCAAAACTCAATAATATACCGGCCATCAAGATTAAAACAATTGATATCCACATTTTTTTACCAATAACCTCTTTAAAGAATACCATGGCAATTAGTCCTGTAAAAACAATTTCAAAATTGTTTAACAAAGACGCTGTTGAAGCAGTTGTCATTGTTAAACCAATCATTAATAAAATGGGCGCAACTATATCCAGTAACACCATTAAAATAATATACTTAATATCAGGTCTTTTAAAACCTTTTAATATATGGTCTTCTCTTTGCTTTTTGCTTAATAAAATAACAATTAGCATGCCAATACCTGCACCAAAATATAATAATGATGACATTAAATATGGTGAAATATGATCCAATAAGAGTTTAGATAAAGGTGCACTAAACCCATAGAAGAAGGCAGCTAATAATGCATAAACAACTGCAATATAAATAACACTTTTTCCTTTAAACATAGTAATCTCCTTATAAAGTATAATGTCATTATATCATAAGAGTTTTTCATGTAAAATCAAAAATTACAAATAACAAAAGACAATTGACTAAATCATCCATCAATCAAATAAAAAGCCCATGACTAAGCATAGACTTTTAGATATCAAGTAAAATATGTAATCTGTTAAGATTTAGGTTCGTTTTTATTATTTCGTTTTTTGACTATAAAGTAAATCCCAAGTCCTGAAGGTATTAATATAATCATGAAAGGCAATACTGCAGCTAAGGCGATCAATACAAAATCAAAAAAAGCAATAACTGCGTTTACACCATTTAAAAATGATCTTAATAAACGATTAAAAAATGGACTTTGTTTTGATGCGGTGGTTTGGTAAATAGTGACTTCTACTTCACTATAATCCACCAAACTATCAAAAGTATTTAATGTGCCCTCAAGTTCTAATAATTCTGTCTCTATCTCCCCTAAACGTGTATTGATTGTTATCATTTCGTTTAATGAAGCATCTTCATAAAGATCAATGAGACGGTCATATTGTGCTTGTAACGCAGCAATCCTATTGCTTGTATCAAGATATTGAAGTGAAATATCCTGGCCTGTTTTACTATAAAAATTGACTTCAAATGAATCATCAATACTTTCAACAAAATCATCTAATCGCTCTGATTTAATCCTGATTTGAAATGTCGCTTGTCTATCCTTAATATTTTCATAATCGAACCATTCATCGTTGTTTACATTGGCTCTAAGCGTCTCAATACTTTGTTCAAGGTCTTTTGTATAGATCGATAAATCAACTGAGTAAATGATTTTTCTATCAGGTAGGTCTTCAACTAAAGTGATGTTTTCTGAATCATTATCGGGCGCACCACTTTCAAATTGTCCATCTTGCTCCGCACTGCATCCTAGCAAAAAAAATAAAACAAAAAATATAGTCATAAATAAAAATCTTTTTTTCATTTTGTACCACCTTATTATAATATGATTACATATTACATTAAGACATATAATAATACAATGACCTCCATGAAAATTAAAAAAATTTTTATATAAAAAAGCTCCTTTTCAGAGTTTATGGTTTTCAGACCATATTTCCAACTTTTTGGAAGACTCCAGCACAAAAGAGATAATGAAATTACAAGTTTTTATAAAGCAAATATAAATACTTGTAAAAAATACATTTTTTTTGATTCATAACATTATTTAGTACTATCTATCACATAAAAACCTAATTTAAAAAAACCACGCATATAATAACTCTATACATGGAATTTCAGTCGTTTTATGTAAAAATTTAGATTCTTCTAGTAGATAGTAATTTGCCATATCTTAAAATCCCATAGCTGACTACAAACACATTATGAACAATCATATAAATAAGAGCAAGTAAAATAAGAATGAGTCCTACGAATTGCCAAAACATAAAAATTATAAACATTAAAATATGTAAACTCAGCGCTATCCAAACCCAACTTTTTTTCATATCTTTTAATAAACAAAGTATGTTTATTAGTAAAGACACACTCATGATTATATATCCCAAAACTGGAGATATATCTCCAAAAAAATTATCATAAATACTCACAAAAGAAATTAAAGAAATCACTAGTAAAATATGTGTAATATTGACACTTAGCATCACATTATCTTTTGAGTAATTGTCTTCTCTTATTTCATCAGAAACCAACAGTAAAATCGGCGCACTTGATGAAAGAAACAAGAATAATATTCCTCCAATACCCACTGAAAGAATAGCTAGTGGACTATCCAAAAACAAATAACCAAGAAATAAATAAAATGCTATGAGTATCACAAAGGAAATTATATTTTTCATTTTTATCATATAAGTAATACATCCTTTCAATTATCTGGTTATTTTTTTTCAATATCTAATTTACGATTATCAAAATCTTTTTAATATATCGTGATGAACTATATCTAATAATAATATTAAGTTTTCATCTTTATATGTCCATATTATACGTATAGACATATTTATACTAGACTCAAACAAAATCTCACTGTCCTTATTCTTTTTTTGTTCTAAGACTTGGATGTTTATGATTTTCAATAAATATAGATAACTTTCTATAGAACATTTTCTTTTCGTAGTCTACTAACTTAGAAAAGGACTTTTTAAATCTACTAGAGAATAGAATTTCATATTTCATATCTTTTTCTCATCATCTAAGTCATCATTGTTTTCTTCTATTTCTTCTAAATAATTAATTGCTTCTTCAACTGAGTTAAACGGGCCAACATTATCCTTAGAAGGTTCTTCATTGATTCTCATAACTGTATCTTCTAATTTTTGAATGTATGATTTCGAATAAATAGCTACAGGTTCAATTATAATTACACCATCCTTAACTGAGATATCAAGATGATCCCCTTCTTGAAGATTCAATTCAGTTACGATTTCTTTAGGTATAGTAACTTGTGATTTTTTTCTTAAATCAATTATCATCAAATCAACTCCTTTTCTTACTTTCTTACTTTCTAACTATATTTTATCATTTTATTGATTTATCTGCAATACATCTTCGTTAAATACATTATTTAATCTACCAAGTTGAAATGGAGTCATCTATAAACAATATACACTCAAAATCCTCCTATATTTATCTGGTTGGGGATAAAAAATTAAGTATGATATATTGGGTGAAAGCACCCAGTAAAAGAAAAAAGGCTCCCTTTTATCAAAGTATGATTATTATACCATATCTCCAACCTTTGGAAGCCACTTCATTTAATTATGGTGGAACTAGAGGGACTTGAACCCACGACCCCTTGCACGTCAAGCAAGTGCTCCAACCTTTAAAAACCCCTAAATATAGACGTTTATGTAATCAAAAATACAGTTTGACCCTTATTTTGACCCTTATTTGACCCTTGTAAAAATACGAGTTTATTTTGGCTTAAATTATTAGATTTTTCTTTATTTCAAACCAAAGAGGAGCATTTTTTTTGCTCCTCTTCATAATTGTTAAGGCATATGTTTTTCTCATATATTTTTAATAAGTATATAATAGTTCAACACCACCTTCATGAGTGTCTTCTATTATATAAACTAATTCGTCATCAAAACCTTGTTCTATATATATAGTTTTGACTTTACTTGAATCATAAACATAATATCTTCCAATATTATATACAATAGGAAATGATTACGATTCTGCAAATAAATCTTTAATTGCTTCCACATCCATATCAACGATTCTACCATTAACTATTCTTTGCGTATATAGATCCTCAATGAATTTATATGTTGGTTGATTTTCGCTTAGAATAATATCTAAAGTTGCTTTATATAAATCGTTAATGAGATTATTTATAGACCCTAAACGAGATAAAGCAATTTGGCATAATTAACCTGTGTCTTTATTTCGGAGTTTTACCCGATTTTGATGTATTCATTACGGAGTTTTAACCTTAAATATTGTATGTTGCTTTTTTAAATAAATTGATTAAACTGATGTTTAAAAATGATTGAAACATATGAAAAAAAATAACAATTTCAATTTTTCCCTTAATCAAGTCTTCGAAAACTTATTTCGGACTTCAAAAAAGCAATTTAACAATCTTCAATGTTTTATCTAATAAATATTTTCATCGCAGGCGAAAATATTTTTACATTTGAAAGTCATAATTAAAATTATGTGGAGGTAGATCGCTTTAATATATGGTTGGTGGTGATTTCGATGAAAGGAATTTATATTCATCTGTATTTAAGTCTGATAAAGAATATGAAATATAAAAAGAATATGATATTGATTTATTAATAAATTATTGCAATAACATAGGCTTTCTAAATTTACTAAAGAAACATTATAATTTTAGTTTCGGCCACAGACTTTGCACAGCCTACATGGTAAACCTATATTCATCTTGACATCCATATTTTTAATTTCAGCATAGACGGTAAAGTTGAAATTGTTGTAAAATATGTTAGAGTATCACTTTTTTATAAATTGTACTTATATATGCTGTTCTTTTCATAGACGGCAAATTGACTTATTAAAGTAAACGAGTATCATCTCATATTTTTTATACTTATCATCGGATCTTCACAGAAATTGGTGTCAAAAACTTTATTAAAACTATTTCTACTCTTCTACCTTAATGCTCTCCCTAATAGAAATAGATGTCATTTGTTTGTACGGCAACAACAAAGATATGAAAGAGAAAATAAAAGATGATAACAATAAAATTCCTAACATTCTAAAATCGAAAGTAATTATATTCAAATCTGTGTTACCTGTTGATACTAAAATATTAAGTAATCTGATTCCTATTGGCAGTAAAGCCAATGAAATCAAAAACGAAATTGAAGTTATTATAACAACTTCAAAAATATACACACCAAAAATATTAGAGGTTCTAAAACCCATACTTCTTAATAATCCAATAAGCTTCTTTTTTGCCAAAACATCTCTGGAGATTAAACTATTATATAAAACAAGAGTAAACACTATAAACAAGGCACTTACTGCAAATGCTATCATCGATAGAACTTCTCCATCAGATTCAATATACTTAATAATGCTATCGCTACTTAATGAATCATAATAATATCCATTGTTTCTGATATATTTTAAGTTGGATTCATTATTTAAAGAATTAGTATCTATTGGTAGTATTAACGAAAAGGATTCTGTAAAACCTTCATTATAATCTTTTGATGACAAATACACACTTTTGACACCATCATCATCATCCATAATCCCTTTGATTATGAATTCCTCTG
The DNA here is from genome assembly GCA_018622675.1 of Mycoplasmatota bacterium. Taxonomy (GTDB): domain Bacteria; phylum Bacillota_I; class Bacilli_A; order Izemoplasmatales; family Hujiaoplasmataceae; genus Hujiaoplasma. The sequence continues at coordinate 347,614 of CP076020.1, read as the reverse complement.
TATGATGCGTGAGTGAATACGAATTATCTAAATATTTTTGTGAACCTGCCAAAAAACTAATCGTGTAAGTCGTACCAACAATACTCTCAGTGATACTTTCCTCATTATTGTTCCATATTATTAAAAACTGTTGGTAATTATTGATATTAGGGTCACTCTCACTTAAGATTTCATATAAAAGAAACTTACTTATATAAATATCATTTTCATCTTCAACAAGCTGGCTATAATCTGTTACCTCATTAGATGATATTGGCAATATTTTCATCTCCAAATTAAGGATTGAGTTTTCTATCACACCATTCGTTTGCAGTCCCAATAAGGAATAATCAAATCCAGCACTCACATATATAATCGAATAAAAGTTCTTTATTTTATATGCTAATTCACTCTTTAAACCCTCATTAATGTCACCCCTATTCTGATAATAAATTTCAGAATTTAATATGTCAGAATATCTATTATAATCAGTTTCATAAACTCCCACAACTTCAATGCTTGTTGATGGTAAATTCTGTCCAATAACTTTATCTATATCAGTTCCTATGAGCAAGCCTCTTTCAATAAAGCTTTTTGCTTGATAATCAGATATAATCACTTGATTTTTACCTCTTGGATATTGTCCAAACAACAATGCTTTACTACCATATTCAAAACTAGCGGAACCTAGATATGGGGTGTAATTCAATGCAAAAAAGGGCTCACCGGCATTTGATTTATAATATTGATTTAAGTCGCTATAAATAATCTCACAATTCACTTCATCTTCACACTTCTCAAAATCATCAAGCGTAAAATATTCATCAGATTTTGTTTTAATATATACAAAATCCATTCCCTCATCAATAAATGTATTGCTGGCAACTGAGTACTCATTTATAAATAAGGTTGAATATCCTAATCCAAGCAAAAACAAAGTGATTGCAAATAAGAAAACATATTGAACAAGTTTAAATGGTTTATTAAATAATGATTTAAGACTGATCTTTAATAAGTCTCTTTTGGAAACGCTTAATATATCAATATCTTTTAAACTTGTAGGTGTGCTCGATTCGTTAAAACTATATTTTTGCTTTGAAATAATTTTCTTGTCTATAATCTCATACGTTTGATCACTGTACTCTTCAGCATATTCCTTATCATGAGTAATCATAAGAACAAGTTTTTCTTTTGAAACTTCCTTTAAAATATCTAAAACCAGTTTAGAATTTTCTTCATCTAAATTTCCGGTAGGTTCATCTACTAGCAATAATTTTGAGTTTTTAAGTAGGCACCTTATAATTGCTATTCTTTGTTTTTCTCCACCTGATAACTCGTAAGGGAATTTATCGATTTTATCTAGAAGGCCAAAACTACTAAGTTTATCTTTTATCATCTTAACCGATTTTACTTTTTGTACAAAAAGTAAATTATCAAGTATGTTGGAATCTTGAAGAAGATTTTCGTCTTGAAAAACAAAAGATATCATTTCAGACCGTACTTTATCAAAATCAGTACTATTGATGCTATTATATTCAATACCCTCAAACACTATACTCCCTTTGTCAAAATGATCAATACCACCTAGAATATTTAGAAAAGTTGTTTTACCACTTCCAGATTTCCCCAATAGACAAACAAACCCAGTTTCAGGCAAGTTAACACTTACATCCTTTAAAACTTCAACTTGGTCATTATTTGTTTTATAAGTTTTTGATAAGTTTGATACTTTAATCATAGAGCGCCTTCTTTCAGTATAAATTTTGTCAAAAATATTATCTGCTCTTAAAATTATTATAACCACTCAAGTACGAGTGGCTATAATAATTTTAAGAAATTGCCCACCATTTAATATCTAATACAGTACTTCTTCCAAACCATTGGTCTGGATTTTCTACTTTCAGCCTGTATGTGTATCCTGCATAAATCGGAGTAAAGATATCAACTATTCCACCAGAGTCCGCCTTAGAAGATACGCGTTTAACTTCTTGCCAATTCCCGGAATGATATACTTCTAGTATGTAGTCAATTTCTACATTATTACTCTTGTAATTGATTTTCACTTTTACAAAATTATGGTCTAATACCATATTGATATCAGTTTGATCAATATTTCCGTTATAACTATAATAGCCCTCTACCAACCACGTTTCACCATCGGAAATAGTTTCAGTATTTATCATATCAATATATGGAGATTCGACAGCTGCAAAAACACTTTGAGAAGTTAAAGCTACAAAACTAACAAGCACTAATAACCCAACACTAAATAATTTTTTCATAATTCAACCTCCTTCCTTTTTATACCAGCATACTATCACATAACGACTTGTATAACAACGGCGTATACGTCATACTTTAAAGAAAATTCCAAAGTTGAATAAAATTTATCATTACAATTTAAATCCTTTATAAGGGTATCATCAAGTAATGATAAGTTAATTGCATTTTCTCTTGACATCATTACCGGTTGCTTTATATATAATTCGTTTGAATAATGTATTTTCAGTCGTTTCATGCAAAAATATAAATACTTCTAATAGAAATTAACTTGCTATCCACAATTAATCTATTGTTGGATAGTCATCCTGAACTGGTTGTGTTGAAAATAATAAATCTTTTTCTATTTCAAATACAAACATACCTTCAATTGAAGTAAGTTCATTCATCACTGTCTCTACATACTCTGTATCTATACTTGAAATCTTAACCCATATGAATGGTGTGTACATACTTGGATGAATATCAAACTTTTGAAGATTATTTTCATTGATAAAATTTGTATTATATTCAGTGTATATATCTTTTAGAATATCACTTCTTAATTCATGTGTTAGAGGTTCTTGGTAGTCTTTATGTTGACGAATCATTTCGTCAGTGACTTCGTAATTGACTACTATAGTTATTATCAAATCTCCCTCATAAGAATCAAAATCTATATTTGAGCTCCATAAGACATCATTAATTAAATTTTGATCCAAATCATCAGCGTAAAGATTTGGATTACCTTCATTTATTGTTTCCTTCTCATCTGTAGTTGTCAATTCAGCTTCACCACAACCAACTAAAGTTACAGCAGTAAAAAATACTAAAAATATAAAAAATAACTTTTTCATTGTGAATCCTCCATTATTTTTAAGTTATAAATACGTTAATACAACATTTTAAGTATAATAAAAAGCAAGTAGTTGTTTTTTGTTGATTTCAAACTTAGTATATCATAAGTAATTGCAAAAAATCTTATTTCTAAATAAAAAAATAGAAATAATACCAAAAGGTATCATTCCTAAATTTAGACAAAATGGTGGAACTAGAGGGACTTGAACCCACGACCCCTTGCACGTCAAGCAAGTGCTCTCCCGCTGAGCTATAGTTCCAAATGTCTATATACTATTATACACAAATTTAAATGAAAGTAAATTAAAAGCAACAAAAATTGTTGCTTTTATCTCTATATGATATGTTTAATAAATGAATTAAATAATGGATGAGGTTTATCAGGTCTTGATAAAAACTCTGGATGGAACTGACAAGCAATAAAAAACTTATGATTTTTTAATTCAACCATTTCTACTAAGTTAGTCTCTGGATTGATTCCAGAAAATATCATTCCTTTTTCTTTTAATCTATCCTTATAGTCATTATTAAACTCATAACGATGACGGTGTCTTTCTTGAATCATATCCTTTTGATAAATTTCTTTTGCCAATGTATCATTTTCTATTTGACAATTATATAAACCTAGTCTCAGAGTACCACCCATATTGATACCTTGATATTGGTCAGGCATAAAATCAATGACATTATGTTTAGTGTTTTGATTAAACTCTGTTGAATGAGCATCTTCTAATCCACAAACATTTCTCGCGAACTCAATCACAGATAATTGCATACCTAGACATAACCCTAAGAAAGGTATATTTTCTTCTCTTGCAAATTGAATGGCAAGTAATTTACCATCGATACCTCTTTCGCCAAAACCACCAGGCACTAAAACACCTTCAACATCTTTAAGTTTATCTTTAATATTATCTTTATTTAATTCTGATGCATCTATCCATTTAATATTGATATCGACCATATATTCATAACCAGCATGGTTCAGTGATTCAACAACTGATAAATAAGCATCTTTTAGTGATACATATTTTCCAACCAAAGCAATATTCACTGACTTATCAATATGTTTAATATGATCAACAAGTTCAATAAAGAAATCAATATTTGAATCTTTCATTGGAAGTCCTAAATGTTCACAAGCCAGTCTATCAAGACCTTCATTTTTTAAATTAATCATGACTTCATATAAAACATCAACATCTCTACATTCAATCACTTCTTCAATTTTAACATCACAGAATAAGGCGACCTTATCTTTTAACTCACAATCAATGGGTCTTGAAGTTCTTAATATAATAACATCAGGGCTAATACCAAGAGACTTTAATTCTTTGACACTGTGTTGGGTAGGTTTTGTTTTCATCTCACCTGAGGTTGCTAGATATGGTACTAAAGTATTATGAATATATAAGGTATTTTTATGACCAAAATCTCTTCTCATTTGTCTAATGGCTTCAATATAAGGTAATGATTCAATATCTCCAACTGTCCCACCTATTTCAGTAATTAATACATCACAATCACTTGCTTCACCAATGGAAATTAAACGTTCTTTAATTTCATTGGTAATATGAGGAATGACTTGAACCGTGGCCCCTAAATAATCTCCACGCCTTTCTTTATCGATGACAGATTGATATATTTTACCAGTAGTGATTGAAGAATCTTTTGTTAGGTTTTCATCAATGAAACGTTCATAATGACCCAAATCTAAGTCCGTTTCTCCACCATCATTGGTCACAAAAACTTCACCATGTTGGTAGGGTGACATGGTACCTGGATCAACATTTATATATGGATCGAATTTTACCATAAAGACTTTTAACCCTTTGTTTTTAAGCAACCTCCCTAAGGATGCCGCCGCAATTCCTTTACCCAAGGAAGATACTACTCCCCCCGTAATAAATATATATTTTCTTTCCTTCATCATTTCCTCCATTAAAAAAATAAAAGGGCTCTCCATTTGGAGAACCCTTTTTAAGTGAGCTCTTTAAAATTATATCAAAAATTGTTTTAAGTTTCAATCATGAAATATCATTTTTATATACTGATTCCTTTAAAACACCAACATATGGTAGATTTCGATAGTAATCATCATAATCTAATCCAAATCCAACCACAAAGACTTTTGGAATAGTAACACCTATGTATTTTGGTACAAATGCTTCAATTCTACCTTCTGGTTTATCTAATAAGGTTGCGACTTCAACAGAAGCAGCACCTCTATAAGTTAGAAGATCTTTAACAACATTAATCGTACGACCAGTATCAACGATATCTTCAGCTATTATTACATGCCGCCCCTCAACAGAAACATCTAAATCCTTTACAATCTTTACATTCCCCACTGACTTAGTTCCCCCATGATAACTTTTAACACTCATTACTTCGTATTCACAGTATAAATCAATATGTTTCATAAGTTCTGCTAAGAAAGGCAAACATCCATTCAATAAACCTATAATCAATGGTTTTTTATCATGATAATCATTGGTAATCTGATTACCTAATTTTTTTGAAACTTCTACTATTTTCTTATGATCAACCAAAATTCTTTCAATATCTTTTTCTAACATGGTCATACCTCCCTTTACATTTTTTCATTATACCACCAGTTTCACTTAAAATAAACCAATTATTTTTTAATTTTTGGATTCATGAAACCCCATGAAAAAAGCAATGATTTTATTTTAATTTTCTTCAATGCTATAATATTATAAATGGAGGATATATAATGAAAGAATATAAAGAAGATAGCATTTCCTTAATTGGAGCCATTGGATTGGGCACTGGTGTGATGATTAGTGCTGGTATTTTTGCTCTTATAGGTCAGATTACTGAATTATCAGGCTCGCTTTTCCCTTTTGTTTTTATCATTGGTAGTATTGTCACCGCAATAAGCTCATATTCATACATTAAATTTAGCCAACATTATCCTAGTGCTGGAGGTATTGGAAAATACCTTGTCAAATCCTATGGGAAGGGTGTTATAGCTTCATCAGCTGCATTAATGATGATTCTGTCAATGGTTATCAACCAAAGTCTGGTTGCTAGAACTTTTGGCACCTATACAATGCAGTTATTTAACGGACCCACAAACTCATGGATCATTCCTATATTGGGTGTTAGTTTACTTGTGTTTTCACTTATTGTGAATTTATCAGGAAATTTCTTTATACAGACATTCACTTCAATCATGTCATTTGTAAAAATTCTTGGATTACTTATTTTTTCTTTTGGTGGTCTATACGTTAGTAAATTTATTTTTGATTTATCAGGAACAAGCAATGCAGCACCTGACCCTTCAATTATGCATTATATAGCTGCACTCGCTTTATCAATTCTAGCTTTCAAAGGTTTTACAACCATCACCAATAATGGTTCCGAAATTAAAAAGCCTAAGGTCAATGTCGGAAGGGCTATTATGATATCTATAGTTATAAGTTTAATTGTATATTTAGTTATTTCATTTGCGGTATCAGGCAACTTAAGTGTTTCAGAAATCATTGCCCATAAAGATTATGCATTGGCAGAAGCCGCCAAACCAGCCTTTGGAAATCTTGGGTTATGGTTTACCGTTATTCTTGCTATAATTGCAACCATCACAGCCATTATTGCTAGCGTCTTTGCTGTTTCAAGATTAATTGCAATGCTAGCTGATATGCAGATGATCCCTCATAAGAATATCAATGATAAAATAAGGACTCAACAACAAACACTGTTTTATACTGTTGGTTTAGCCATTATACTAACAATTTTATTTGATTTAACTAGAATAGCCTCTTTAGGAGCAATTCTATACCTTACCATGGATATAGTGATACACTTTGGATTAGTTAGTAAATTAAAAAATGAAATTGATAGTAAGAAAACTATTATTTGGACCGCTATAGTCCTAGATATCATTATCCTTGGTGCTTTTATTTACTTAAAAATAACTACTGACTGGTTGGTTGTACTAGTATCTATTTTAATTATTATAGGATTATTAACAATGCAAAAAATATTTTTTTATCAACAAAACAAATCTAAAAACGATAACAATCATAAAAGAAACCATGAATAAACATGGTTTCTTTTAATATAATATTTGAATATATTTTCGATTATAATTAATTAATCCTTGGTTTTTCATTTCAGATAATTCTCTTGATAAAGAAGGTCTTGCGACATTTAAAAAATTTGCCAAGGCTTCTTTTGAATATATAGGTATTTTATTTGACTGTCTCTCAATAGATTCTTGATCTAACCACATTATGATTTTATCTCTTAAAGTACATTGCATTAAGACCTTATTATGAAAATTAAATTTCAATGCTTTTTCACTTAATTGCGATAGATAATATTGTCTAAAAAGATCATTGTTTTTAATCAATTCATTCATTGATTTCCTATCTAAATAATGAATTTCACTATCTTCAGTCGCAAGAAGATTCCCTGGATAATATGGGTGGTTACTATTAATGAGAAAATCACCAAAAATATCATGATCATTTAGAATAGCCATCGCTCTTTCTTCACCACTACATGTATAATGTTTCATTTGTAATTGCCCTTTTTTTATGTATCCTATCCTATCACATTTATCATTTTCTTGATATACAAGCATGCCTTTTTTATATAAACACTTAACAGAAAAATAAGACATAATTTTTGCATCATTAAAAATCATTTATTTCACCTCTTTGTAACTTAGGTTACATATTTTTTTTGTATTTTTCGTTATCATATTGGTGTAGATAATTGGAGGTAACTTATGAAAAAAATACTAGTCATCATTTGTATATTATTAAGCACGTTGATTGGATGCCAATCTAAGGAGGAAATAAGTGTTATTGTTCCTAATGGTGTCCCTAGCATTGCACAAAGTTATATGGAATATAACCATGACGATCATCAATTTAATATTGAAAGAGTTCATGGACCTCAACCGCTTGTTGCAGCATTCACATCCCAATCGCATGATATTATCATTGCTCCGGTTAATCTTGGTGCAAATCTTTATCAAAAAGACATTCCATATCAATTATTAGGTGTATTAACCTGGTCTAATTTACAAATCATTTCAAAAACACTGATTAATGATATTCACGATCTCTCTGGGAAAGATATCATTGCTTTTGGTGAAGGTGCTGTGCCTCAAATGATTATCGATTACTTATTTGAAAATATCACTCTAGAAAAGGATGCTAATATCCAATACACAAGTTCTTCCGCACAAGAAAGCCTAATGACTTTTATGCAATCTGATGATAGCATGGCCATTGTTTCAGAACCTGTCACATCTTCCGCAAGAAACTCAATTGAAGATTTATATGTATTGGATTTAGCTGATGTATGGAAAGAATATACTGATGAAGACTTATTTCCTCAAGCAGGCGTTTTCGTTCATAAGGATTTACCATTAACAATTGTTGAAGATTACTTAACTCAAATAAACTTATCTTCTGAATTCGCTAACCAAAATCCAACACAAGTGGCTAGTTATTGTGAAAGCTTAAACTATCCATTTGAAAAGTCAATTTTAGAAATTTCTATACCAAAGAGTCAGATTCATTTTCAATCTATTGATTATTCTAAAGATGCTATTGAGAGTTTTCTTGAAATGATATATCAATATAAACCCGAACTAATCGGAAATAGTATGCCAGATAATGATTGGTATTATCCTCTATCATGAGAAAATACTTATTGGGAAGTCTATCCATAATGATTATCATTATCATATGGACTCTATACGCCCTTGTCATTGATAATCAATATATCTTTCCAAACCCACTAACAGTCATCAAATCTTTCATAGATTTATTAACGCAAGTAAAAACTTACTCTATTATTGTATATACTCTCTTTAGACTGATTGTTGCCTTTATAATATCCGCATTCCTTGGTATTTTTCTCGGTCTTTTGGCCGGCAATCTTAAGGCATTGGATGAATTTTTACATCCCTTAATTATTTCTTTAAGAACCCTTCCGATTGCATCAATCATCATTATCTTAATGATTTTACTTGGAAGATCATTTTCTTTATACATCATCACATTTTTAATGATTTTTCCCATCATATATGAAGCAAGTAAACATGGGGTTCATAATATACCGCAGGCTCTTAAAAATAATATTGCATTGGAAAACCATCCAAAACGGATTATCTTCTTCAAAATACAATTGCCCTTATCTTTACCCTATATTAGAACTTCATTATTTCAATCTATAGGTCTAGGTTTTAAAGTTATTGTAATGGCTGAGTTTATTACACAAACACAAATGGGTATTGGTAGAGAATTATATAACGGCACTATTTCCATACAATACGAAAGAGTATTTGCTTGGACAATCATCATTATCATTATCGTTGCCTTATTTGAAGTCATTTTGAAAAAAATAAGAAAAGCTTATGACATACAATCATAAGCTTTTTTCATTTGTTAAATCCGTTGTTTAGCAGAATATGATGTGTGTAACAAATCATGAGCCTTATGAGAACCAGGTTTTTCTAAGAATTCTTCATATAATTTTAAGACCATTTCATTTTCATGTGATTTTCTTTTCGGCATCCCTGCATCTAAATCATAAAGAGCTTGTTGTCTCTTTAATAAAACATCCGTCTGACCATGATGATAAGGTTGTCCTCCACCGCCAATACAGCCTCCTGGACAAGCCATAATCTCTATGGCATGAAAATGACTCAATCCGTCTCTAATATCTTCTAATATTTTTCTAGCATTTCCTAAGCCATGAGCGATTCCAATATTTAATTCTAAATCACCAATTTGAACTTTCGCTTCTCTTATACCTTCTAAGCCTCTTAATTGTTTAAAGTTTACTTCTTTTAATTCTTTACCTGTAATCATTTCGTATGCTGTTCTTGTGGCTGCTTCTATAACACCACCAGTCGTTCCGAAAATAGCTGCTGCTCCCGTAGACTCTCCTAATAATTGATCAAATTCTTCATCTGGAAGTTTATTGAAATCTATTGCTGCTTCTTTAAACATCCTTGAAAGTTCTCTGGTTGTCACAACATAGTCTACATCACTAATGCCATCTTTATTAAGTTCTTCTCTGGCAGCTTCAGCTTTTTTCGCTGTACAAGGCATAATCGATACCATAACAATATCTTTAGGATCAATATTATTTTGTTCTGCGTAATATGTTTTTGTTAATATACCCACCATTTCATGGGGGGATTTACATGAAGAAGGTACATCAAGTAACTCAGGAAATTGATGTTCAATAAACTGAACCCAAGCTGGACAACATGAGGTTAACATGGGTAATGTTTTATTATTTTGAATTCTATCAACAAGTTCAGTTGCTTCTTCAATAATGGTTAAATCTGCTCCAAAATTTGTATCAAATATTTGATCAAAGCCAAGTCTTCTTAATCCAGATACTACTTTACCAGTTAAAATATGACCTGGTTGGTATCCGAATTCTTCACCTATAGCAGCTCTAACAGCGGGAGCGACTTGAACAATTACGTGTTTATTAGGATTGTTCAAGGCGCGCCAAACCTCAGGAGAGTTGTTGGTTTCTGCTAGAGCGCCAGTCGGACATACAGACACACACTGGCCGCAATAGGTACAACTTGTTTGATTTAAATCTAAATGAAAAGCTGTTGCTACAACAGAGTCAAATCCTCTTTTTAAAGGACCTAATACTCCAACAGTTTGAATATCATCACACATAGTAACACAGCGACGACACATAATACATTTATTCGTATCTTTAGTTATTCCAAAAGAAGTAACATCTATTGGGTGAGACATCTTTTCTCCGGGATAGTGAATTTCTTTAATATTCATTTCATAGGCTAGGGATTGTAATTCACAATCTAGATTTTTTACACATGTTAAACAATCATTTGGATGATTGGATAGTAATAATTCAAGATTAGTTCTTCTACCCATCACAGCCTTCAATGAATCTGTTTGTATTTTCATCCCATCATGTACTTCATGTGCACATGAAGGAACTAGCCTTCCGGTGTCTTCATCTTCTACAACACAAACCCTACAATTTGCGCTCTTATTAACTACGCCAAAATCTTTTAGGTTAAGATGGCAAAGGGTAGGTATATGAACACCAATTTTGTTGGCAGCATCTAAGATTGTTGTTCCTTTTTCAACCGTAACAGGAATATTATTAATTTTTAACTGAATCATTTTATCTATTAATTTCATTTTAGCCTCCTACGGTTTAAGCACTGCATTTACAGGGCACGCTTCATAACAAGCACCACATGCAATACATTTTGTTTCATCGATATAATGCACTTCTCTTACATTCCCTTCAATGCATTCAACAGGACAATTTCTTGCACACTTAGTGCAGCCCACACAAAGTTTAGGATCTATCGAATATTTCGTTTTCTTAGTACGATATGCGTATGCTTCGTATTCTTCTCTAAAATATTTCATCGTTGATAAAACTGGATTTGGTGCAGTTTGACCTAGACCACAAAGTGAAGTGTTTTTAATATTTTCTCCAAGGACTCTTAGTTTCTCTAAATCCTCAGGACTTCCTTCCATATTGACTAATCTCTCTAAGATTTCATACATTCTTTTTGTTCCTATACGGCATGGTGTACACTTACCACAGGATTCATCTTGGGTAAAATCAAGGTAAAATTTAGCAATTTGTACCATATCGCTATCTTCATCCATAATGATCATACCACCACTACCCATCATGGCACCCATACTTAAAAGTGAATCATAGTCTATTTGTGTATCAAAATATTCTTTTGTGATAACACCACCGCTTGGTCCTCCAATTTGAATTGCTTTGATTTCTTTACCTTCAGGATGTCCGCCACCAATTTCATAAATGATTTCTTTAAACGTGGTTCCCATTGGAACTTCTACTAAACCGTTGTTTCTAATTTGACCAGCTAAAGCAAAAACTTTAGTTCCTTTAGAATGTTTAGTTCCGATTTCACTAAACCATTCTGGCCCATTTAAAATAATGGCGGGTATGTTAGCAAATGTTTCAACATTATTTACTGAAGAAGGCTTGTCCCTAAAACCTTGTTCACTAGGAAAAGGTGGTTTTTTATCTGGTTCTCCCCGAAAGCCTTCCATTGATCGTATTAAAGCTGTCTCTTCTCCACAAACAAAGGCTCCAGCACCAAGTTTAATTTCTATATCAAAATTGAAATCACTTCCTAAAATATTTTTTCCTAATAAACCAACATTTTTAGCATCTTTAATGGCTTTTCTTAATCTGTTTGTAGCCACACCATACTCAGCACGGATATATATAAGTCCATTTTCTGCGCCAATGGCATAACCAGCAATCATCATAGCTTCTAGAATTGAATGTGGATCACCTTCTAATATTGACCGATCCATAAAGGCACCAGGATCACCTTCATCAGCGTTACAAATAATGTATTTCTCATCTGATTTTACTTTTCTAGTGAGTTCCCATTTTAATCCAGTCGGAAATCCACCACCACCTCGACCTCTTAAAGCTGATTTTTTTATAATTTGAATGACTTCCTCTGGTGTATTGTTCTCAAGAACTTTAGCAATAGCCATATAGCCATCATTAACGATATATTGCTCAATATCTTCAGGATCTATTTCACCACAATTTCTTAAGGCAATTCTCATTTGTTTTTGATAGAATTTCATCCCAGAACTTTGATGCACTGAATCTTCTTGATTGGGTTCTTGGTAAAGTAGTCTAGAAACAACTGTTTGATTCATTAAGTGACTCTCAACAATTTCTTGAACATCTTCAACTTTAACCTGTACATAAGTCACATCGTCAGGCTCTATTTTAATAATTGGTCCCTGCCCACAAAAACCAAAACAACCTGTTTTAATGACACGTATTTCAAAGTCTAAATGATGGTTATCAAGTTCTTTTTCCATCATTTTAATAATCATTTCACTATCACTAGACATACAGCTTGTACCATTACAGACTAACACGTTAATTTTATAGTCTATTTTCTTAGGACATTTATCTTTCCATAACAATAAGTCATTTACACTACTTACTCTCATCTTCTCTACTCCTATAGTGACGTATGATTTCATCAACATCATTTGGTTTTACTTTACCATATACTTTATCGTTGATTGTCATTACCGGCGCTAAACCACAAGCACCTATACACCTTACATCTTTGATGGTAAAAAGACCATCTTCACTCATCTCATTTTTATTGGCACCAGTTACCTCAATGACTCTATCAAGTACCTTATCTGCACCCTTAACAAAACAAGCAGTGCCCATGCATACACTAATGGTATATTTTCCAACCGGTTTTTCATTAAAAAAAGAATAAAAAGTAACAACTCCATTGACTCTAGCGCTTGATAAATCCAAAGCTCTAGCTACATATAATTGTAAATTTTGAGGTAAATAACCAAACAACTCTTGTGCCTTATGTAGCACATGAATTAAGTGTTCTTTTTTATCACCTTCTATTGAATCTATATAAGCATCTAAAGACTTTATTAAGTTCTTATCCAATGTAGTCATATCCAAAATTTTATTTCTCATACGTCCCTCCAATCTTTATCCGCAGTCATTATAACAAATGTTATGTTTATTTGTAAATACACAATTTTAATTATTTTCACATATAGATAATAAACACCTAAATATAGACGTTTTAATAATTATTAAAAGATAACAAAAAATAACAAATGTTATGTTAGGTTTCTAAATAAAAATAGAAGGATAACGACGCTTTCCTTCTACTTCATTTTTTTCAATATGAGTATTCTATCTTTGGGACCATGATCCACTCTTTGATATTCATCAGTTAATAAAACTGTGTAATTATCAAATCTATTTATCCACTCTTTTGCGGATAAATTCATTGCTCTTAGTACGCCATTTAATGCATATGTATTTTCCGCAATTTCTTTCATCTTTAATTTCTCAATGAACTCATCCGTTAAATAAAAGTTTACTTTAATTAATAACAATCCTCCAGGTTTTAATAAATAATTAAAAGTTTCAATCATTTCAAGTGATGTTTGATAGGGTACGACATCCAAAACGTTAGAACAAATAATGCCATCAAAATGATTATTCCCAAAATCTTTTATTGTCTTATGATCACCTTTTTTAAAAATAATGTGATCTAATTTAAATTTAACCTTTGTTTTATTAGCGTATGTAATCGCTGAATTTGATGTATCAACTCCTATGCCTTGTTTTATTTTTTTTCCAAACATAGAAGCGTAAAATAAAGCATATCCAGTTCCACATCCAAAATCTAAAATCTTTTCACAATGATCTCCTAGATAAATCGTATGGTCATGAAAAGAAGTTTTTTCCAAAAAATCTTCTTTTTTCATTTCTTTTTCTTCTAAACGAGCAAATTGATCGTTCCAAAAAGAAATCAGCCTTTCATTTAATTGATTAATCTTCATTCTCTTACCCTCTTATTGATGATTGTATAAATAAGTTATTAATTATATGATATAATTTAATCATCATTAAGTAAAGAGGTTATATCGATGAAATCAATTAAGTCATTATATAATATAGGACATGGTCCATCTAGTTCTCATACCATCGGACCTGAAAGAGTCTGCTATGACATATTAAAACGTTATCAAGGTGATCATTATAAAGTCATTTTATATGGATCTTTAAGTTTAACAGGCAAAGGACATTTAACCGATCAAATTATAAAAAAAATACTCGGAAATGTTGAAATAGAATTTTCAAAAGACTTTAACATTGAGCACCCAAATACCATGGATGTATACATTTTTAAATCTAAGAATTTAATTGGTAAAGAACGCTATTATTCTGTAGGAGGGGGAGCCATCCAAAGAAAAGGTGATCATTTTCCTAAAGAAAAAGATGTATATCCTCATAAAAGTTTTGAAGAGATTGAAAACTATTGTATTGAAGAAAACATTACCCTTTATGAATATGTTTATCGTTTTGAAGATGATTCAATTAAAGCTTACCTTCAAGATGTATGGAAGGTTATGCAAGAATCTATTAATCTCGGATTACATACTGAAGGCTATTTACCCGGTAAATTAAAAGTCAAACGTAAAGCTAAGTCCTTACTTTATTCACAAAAAAATAAAGTTTCTATTGAGTTAAGATTAGTTAGCGCCTATGCTTACGCTGTGAGCGAAGTAAATGCAAGTGGTGGATTAGTGGTTACTGCTCCTACTTGTGGTGCAAGTGGTGTATTACCAAGTGTTCTTTATTATTTAAAAGATGTTTACAAATATAATGATACAATGATTATTAATGCAATAGCTACCGCAGGAGTCATTGGCAATGTTGTAAAACACAACGGTTCAATCAGCGGTGCTGAAGCCGGATGCCAAGCTGAAGTAGGCACTGCTTGCTCAATGGCTGCGGCTGCTTATAGTCAATTAGAATCCGGAGATTTATCTGTGATAGAATATGCTGCTGAAATAGCCTTAGAACACCACTTAGGTTTGACATGTGACCCTATTGATGGTTATGTTCAAATACCTTGTATTGAGCGAAATGCTGTCGCAGCCCATAGAGCAATTAATGCTGGAGAATTAGCTCAACTACTCACTAGCACTAGTTTAATTTCTTTTGATACCATTATAGAAACAATGAAAGAAACTGGTAATGATTTACTAGATTCTTATAGAGAAACTAGTCAAGGAGGATTGGCTAAGAAGTATAAACCAAAATTATAAATGGAACTCAATTTTTGAGTTCCATTTTTTTAAATTAATTTAAAATGTCTAATGACTTCTTTATATCTATCCTCTAATAAAGAATCCTTGGTCCTCCAAAAACACTTAAAACCACTTTTTTCATATTCAGCAATAACTTCTTGATTATTTGCTTTACGAATGGATTCTCTATAATTATTCAGCGTTTCTTCAGGATTTTTTGTTTTATTTATTTTTTCTAATATAAATTTTTTCTCTGGATCACTTCTATTAAAAAATTCATTAACAGCTAAATCTTCATCGGCTAATAAAATAGCAACATGATCATCATCGGCGATTTTCTTCAAAACATCGACAGGTAAATTAGTATCAACAATGACTTTTTGGTTTCTAGATAAAGATATTAATTCAATCAATTCAAATGGAACTAATTCTCTAGCAGTATGAACAAGCCAATCAGAATATTCCTTTGGCGTCCTGCTAACAAACTCTTCCCAATTTTTCATCGTTTTGAAATAATTGATATTTGGATATTTATTGCTATCAGCTAATTTTAAAAACTCACTATGATTATAATTCTCACCGCAGTGAATCAAACCTAATCTGTCTGAAATCATTTTGCATATTGTAGATTTACCTGCATATGAAGTACCGTTAATAAAATATACATTTCTTAAATAATGTTTGAGTATTGCATGATCTATTTCCATATTAATTATCATCACCTTTCTTTTTTATCCCAGCAATATGGATTCTCGGATCAATAAAACCAAGTAAAATATCGGTGAATAAAGCGCCAATCATAATTGTTGAATATAAGAGTAGGCTTATGGCTACGACTACAGGGATATCAATCACTAACTCACTTGCTAGTTCACCAATATGAATCATTGAATTTAATAGCAGTTTTGAAACTCCAAAAATATTATAAGTCGTTTCTACAACAAAACTAAATCCAACCATAACAATAAAAGTTGGTATAATTTCAGGAACAATAGTTACCAGTGATTCTCTCAATCCATGTCTGTAAATAGCTTGTTTTTTTGTTAATCCCTTAGTTCTCAATAATAAAAAATGTTCAGAATTCATTATTTCAATGATTTCACCCTTTGTAATCTGTGCAAACTTACCGGTTGGCCAAGCAGCTAAAGCGAATACAGGTATGATCAAGCCTAATAACTGTTTTCCTAAAGGCGCACTATAAAAAGGTGCAATTGGCGGTAATAAATTCCAGGCATAACCAACATACATGACTAGAAAAAATATTAAGACAAAAGACGGTATGGAATTAAAGACCATTGCGAAAATAGAAACAAGAACATCAATGAGTTTGTTTTTATGTAAAGCAGCTTGTATTCCCAAGAACACTCCTGTTGGTACAAATATAATAAGAGCAATTAGATTATACATCATTGATAACTTAAACTTTGGCCAAACAAGACCCCAAACATCTTCACCTCGCATGGATACACCGAAATCAAAATCAGTCCAAATTCTTTCAGCATAAAAAATAAGACGATACCAAGCCATTTCTAAATCTTCTAATATCGGTCGTCTTGCCCAAAACTGAGCCATCCCCACGTCTAATAGTATATATATTAGTCCAATCACTAAGACAATACTAATAAAAGCGAATATTAATCGTTTAATCATGTATTTAACCATAGTAAACCCCGCTATTAATCTTTATTATATAGAAAAAAGCAATACTTAACAAGTATAAATATATATTCACCAATATAAATATGAAGAATATTCATGTATTTTTAATCCATTCTAATCATTTGCTATTAAAAATAATGTAGATTATAATATGATTAAGAGGAGGTATGATGAAGCGATTACCAAGTTCAACTAGTATTTATAAATTATCTAAGGAATGTAAAAATACAACAAAAATCATGGAAAGTCTAGGTTTTGCTGATATAGTCAAACCTGGGATGCTTCAAACCGCTGGTAGGTTTATGACCTTAAAAAAAGGTTGTGAATTTAAAAAAATAGATTATCAAATAGCTAAAGAAGCTTTTGAAAAAGAAGGTATTGAATTTATAGATGAAGAGACACTCGAATGAGTGTCTCTTCTATGTTTATATTTGAAAATATTTGATAGAATCATCGATTGTTAACTTGGATGATTTTTTACCAAAATTATCTATGGCTATTGTGTCTGCAGGATGATGACTTAGAGATCCTGGCCCCCCAATACATCCACTAAGACACGCCATTCCTTCTATGAAGTTTCCTATTGGAAGATTATTCTTATGTTTAAGTAAGGCTTTTTTACATTCTTCAATGCCATTGCATGTGACTGGTGAAAAGTCGAAGTCATGATATTTTTTTTCATCAATGACACCTTTAATAGCTTCTATTAATCCTCCACTTCTTGCAAATACTCTACCATAATAGCTAGCGTCTTCTATATTTATCGCATCACATCTTTCAACTTGTATATTTTTACTATCAAATAAGGCATCTAACTCCTCAAAAGTTATCACTGCATCGATATACTTTTTAACACTAGGCTTTATCGCCTCACTTTTTTTTGCTATACATGGTCCAATAAAGACGACTAAAGCATCCTTTTCTTTAGTCTTTATTGTCTTCCCTAATAGGGCCATGGGTGATAAGTTATGTGATATATTTTCTTTTAATTCAGGAATATGTTTCTCTATGTAGTTAACAAATGCAGGACAACATGAACTTGTTAAAAAGCCTTTTTCAACCAGTTCTTCTGTTTCCAACTGAGCAACTTGGTCTGCACCTAAAGCGGCTTCAACTACTTGATCAAACCCTAATTTAATTAATGCTCCAAAGACCTTTTCTACAGGTATTTTTTTATATTGACTTGCTATAGAAGGCGCCACCATTGCATAGACTTTCTTTTGCTTTGATTTCTTTTTAATGATATCAATGACGTTAATGATAAAGGATTTGTCCATCATAGCCCCAAAGGGACATTGGTTAACACAAGCTCCACATTGTATACATTTATTATTATCAATAACAGCTAAACGATCCTCGTCCATTTTTATAGCATCCACCTTACAAGCTTTTATACATGGTCGCTGGTTGTTTTTAATTGCATTATAAGGGCATACTTTTGCACACAAGCCACACTCAATACATTTATCTTTATCTATGATTGCTTTATTATTATGATCAAGTGTAATGGCATTTCTAGGACAAACTGAAATACACTTATGTGCTAAACACCCTCGACACCCATTGGTGACTTCATAGCCACCAACAGGGCATTCATCACAAGCTATATCAATAACCTCAATCATGTTTTTGTTTGATAAGTCACCACCTATCGCTAGTTTAACTCTTTCACTTAGTATAGCGTGTTCTTTATAAACGCAACACCTTGAAATAGGTTTTTTCGTAGGATTAATGATTTTTGGTATATCCAATAGGTTTTCAAATAATGTATCTCCCCAAGTTTGAATAGCAACTTCTTTTAATACCTTATGTTTAATTAATTGCACTTGTGTTTCAAATTTTCTCATTGATAACTCCTAATAATAATTTATTTTTACAATTTTGCCTATTTGCTTAAGTGCTTCAGTAAGGCGATTAACTAACTGCATTTTAATATTAAAATTTATAGGCAAATCAGGATTTTGGTGGGCTGGATTAATGGCTTGCCCTACATAAAAATGAATATCCGTTGATTCTTCAATTAATTTTCTTGTCAATAATGAAGCACCATCTTTTTTATAGCCCCACGATTTATGTTTGACATTATGATTTAGATAATCTCTTGTATAATCTAAAACTTTATTGATGGTAATCACACCTTCTGTGACTAAGTCAATACCTTCTATTTCAGCAGTCGGAGGAATATCTTGGTCAATATATTTTAAAGAAGGTTTTAAGTCTTTTTTAAGATAATGAGCAACCAATTCAGATGTAGTCCCACCACAGACTATTTTTTTACCTTCTTTTGAAAAAAAGATCGACATCATTCTTTTTAAATCTGATGGATTTTTTGGTGGTCCAATCATTACATGAGTAGGCTCTCTTTTAATGACTCTAGCTACAGCTACAGTTGTGTCATCGCCTGGTTTATCATCATATAATTTCATGCATTGGTCTAATAAAATTTTCACCAAGGTTTTCGACGTTAATTCGGAATGGTAAAAAGCTTTCATATAGTCTATAATTTCTTCTCTTCTCCAACCAAAATTCCTTTCTTTTCCAACCCCAGCATGAACACAACCATCACTCATAGAAATAAATAAGTCATTCTCCTTAATTTTTATATGAGAATAGAATATTTTTTTACCTGAAATTTGCATTTCTGTCTTATGAAATTCATAAAGTTCTCCTTCTCTGATTAAAATAATGAAAGGATTATCAAATTGAATGATTTCCACTTCATTGGAATGAATAAATCTTAAGACTGAAAAAGTAGAATAAGCAATTTCTCTAACCTTACATACAGGTAATGTATTGGCAATTGTTTCTATACAATCTGAAAGAGACATACCATTAGCAATCATTGTTGAAATAATTTTTGATGTTAGTGTTGATAAAATATTGGCTTTTACGCCACTTCCTAAACCATCTGCTAAAACTAAAATTTGGTTATTTTCATCATTTATAAGTTCTATATGGTCTCCACATAATGTTTCTTTATACTTGTTGATACTAGCATAATCAATTTCTACAAACAAATCATTCATTCAGTATTTGCTCCTTCAACTTTGATAGTACTATTTTGGTTTCGGCGGCAGTTTCTCCTAATAATGATGCGATTTCTTGGACTATACGCATTTGTTTTTCTACAACCTGATCTGTTATTTCAACTGTTTTTTGGTTCATTATCTTTTTATCATTTCTATGATTAATTTCATCACTTATATCATCAATTAGCACCATAAATATACGGAAGTTTTTATCATAAATGATGGTTTGTTTAACATGTTTTTTATACTCTGCTAAATATAATTGATTATTTTGATACTTGCGATTAGACTCCATCACTTTATATATAGGTTTATCATCGATTAAAATATTTATCTTTTCTCCTAAAATGTCATTTCTTCTTCTAATATTAAATATATTCTTTGCCGTATTATTTAACTGTTGAATTTCTAATTCTTTGTTTAACACAATGATTCCTGAAGGTGTATGATTTAAAATATTATGATAAAAACTTTCAGCTCTTTCTTTTAAGAACGGCAAGCACATGGATAAGTCAGCTTTCCCTTTAATCACAGCAATTGCTTTTTCTCTACATGTGTTATAACCACAAGAACCACAATTTAACTCATCTTTAGGGTGATGTTTGCCCATTTGATTCATTATTGCTTGTATTTCGTCATCTGTTGGATTATCTTCATCTTTCATAATGACTTTAAAGTCCTTATTTATAAGAATTTCTTCATTATCCTTGAAAGGATAATCTTTTTCGCCTCCATAATGAATGACACGCAAATAATCTTTTAATGGCGTTTTATGGTGTTTTTCCATGATTGGCCCGCCAATACAACTTCCCTTACAAATAGACATTTCAATAAAGCAATGACTTAATTCGACTCTCTTAATATCTTCTAAAGTATCTATACATTGTTCAGCTCCGTCGATGGCAATATAATCATATGACTCATTTCTTTTTTTTAGACTTTTAATAATTCCTCCTGCTGTTGGAAAAAACCTTGAAAGGTAACCACTCTCTTTGTCTTCTTTTATATCAATTTGAACATCATTTTCAGATAGTAGTCGACTTAACTCTTCATATGTTAAAACACAATCAACAATACCTTGATAGTGGTCAGCTTCGTCTTTTTTTGCTATACAAGGGCCTATAAAAATAACTTTTGCATCTTTATTTCTCTTTTTTATATCTAATGCATGTGCTTGCATAGGTGATATGATTGGCGCAAGAAAATGAATTAGTTCTGGATAGTATTTTTGAATTAACAAGTTCACAGAATGACAAGCTGATGTTATAAATATATTAGGATTCATCTGTTCAATATAATCTTCATACTTTTCCTTTACTATTTGTGCACCTATAGCCGTTTCTTCAACATCATAGAATCCTAGTTTTTTTAGAGCTTCTTTCAAAGAGTTTATATCAGCACCATCATAGTTTGCAATAAACGAAGGTGCTAAACTAGCAATCACTTTATCATTTTGCTGTAATATCACCTTTGCTTTTTCAATATCGCTCACAACTTCTTTGGCATTTTGAGGACAAACAACATAGCAGTGTCCACAAAGTATACATTCATCTATAACTACATTGGCTTGATTCGCACTAAATTTAATTGATTTTACTGGACAATTTCTTATACACTTATAACAGTTTTTACAGGAATTTTTATTCAGTGATATAAAATTATTCATTAGGCTTTAATTTACCCTTAACATATTGATTAAACACTTCTTCAATTTCATCCCTATCAACTGATATAGTTAAATCATCTATTGTGACATTGACTCCTTTTTGACATTGTCCCATACAAAACTTACCAACTAATTTAATTTCATCTTCTAATTTATTTTCTTGAATCAAATCTTGAAATTTTTCTACTACCTCTCTTGATCCTTTTAAATGGCAAGAACTTCCTATACATACTTTAATGATCATTATATATTCCCCATTCCTTCCTTTACTAAAGATAATAAAAATGCTTTTTCTTCTTTAATACCTTTATTTGATCTTGCTGCCGCTACTATTGGAAGCCAAGACTTGACATCTTCTTCAAGACTTTCTGTTTTATCTAAATAGAGACTTAAGTAGTCTTCAGCTACCTTATAACTAAACTCAATCCATAAATCAAGATAAGTATTACATACATCAGCATATTTAGACCCTATACTTGCATGAGCCCAGTCTATAATATATGCTTTCTTGTCATTTGAAATAATAATATTGGCAGGAAAAAAATCACCATGACATAAAGATAAATTTCTTGGTTGTTTATTTAATGCTTGCCTTAAAGCTATTCTCTCCGTCGCTTTTAAATTGGATTGTTCAATTTTAAGACTCAGTTTATCATTCATATTCATTAATATAGGTGCTTTAGTTTCATGGACTTTAATTTGCAAATTAACAAAATCATTTAAATAGTTACTAAACTGATGCTCATTTTCTTCCATTAATCTGTGAAGTGATTTACCTTTAATAAACTCTAGTTCGATTAACCAAGAATCTCCTCTTTCATGCACTGATTTAAGTTTAGGTATATTCAATGAAGTTTCTTCAACTCTCGAAAGATTTAAGGCCTCGTTAATGACCTGGGATTTTTTATAATGACTATTAAACTTTTTTATCACCAATTGATCATGTTTATATATTGTTTTATCTGTTCTAACACCTATGACTTTTTCATATTCAATCATTTTCTCACCACATCATTCTTATGTTTTATTAATATACTTAGAGAATCAGCTAAATTCTCGTTTTGGACAATAACATCCTCAGGTACATTTAATCTGATAGGCGCAAAATTCCAAATTGCCTTAATACCTTGACTAAGCAATAAGTTACATACATTTTGCGCTTGATCCTTTGGTACAGTAATGATGCCTACATCAATATCTTGTTCTGAACAAAAATCTTTAATTTCATTGATATTCTTGTAATCATCTAATATATCAAAAGCTTCTAATATATGGATATTGTACTTATTAAACCCCGAGTAATGATAAAGCGCGTTTCCAAGTCGTCCCATACCTACAATAATTGCTTTGGATTTATTGTTATAGCCCATATAATCTTTGATATCATTCATCAAATCCATCACATGATAGCCAATTTTCGGCTTACCACCTTGACTAATTTTTGCCAAATCTTTTCTCACTAATACTTCACCTAAATTTAATATATTGGCTAAAGTCGTAGAGGAAATATAATCATTTTTATATTTTTCTAATTCATTTAAATACAGTGGTATTCTTTCTAAAAATGCTTCTGAAACATAATTTTGTAACATATGGATCATCACCCCCAATACATCTTAACAAAGCTAAAGTAAAATATGTAATATCAATTATTGATATCGGTATAACTATATCGATATATACTTATCTAAATAAAAATAACCAACTCATTAAGTTGGTTATTCATCTAATATTTGTCTTTTTGATTTAACAATTTCATTCAAAAACTCATGGTCTAAACTGGTTAAATGATAGTCTTTATGGTAAATCAAAATATCTTTATATACCTTTGCATTTTCATCATATTTTTTTTGAACTAAATCATATTTATCTAACAATTGTTTGGGTACAGGTGATCCCCACATATATGTATTGGGTAATTTTTCTAACAAATTAAATTGACTGGCTCTTTCATAGACGTATATTCTTTTTTTGACATTATCTGGTAATTCTTCTTTTTTAACATCCACTGATGATAAAGAAGGCACATATGGATCTGCATGAGCAATTTCGGTGAAGGCTTCAATGTCTTTCATTTTTATTTCTTCTTTTTGAGCCAAAGGATGATTTTTTGACATAAATATATGATAGGAAAATTCAGAAATTAATTCATATTTTAAGCCCTTTTCTTTTAAAAGTGCTTTAAAGTAATTTTCAAAGGTTGATTGATAGCGAATAATTCCTAAATTGTAGTGCGAATTGAGTATATTGCGAATTGCCTTTAAAGAATTGGTTTCTTTATAGAACACTTCACATTGTTTACAGTTCTCAAGTTTCTTTGCAAATTCAGCAAAAGCATGAGAAATATAAGAAGCTCTTGGTACTGAAATAGAAAATTTCAACTTTGAATGCTCTTCGTTTAAATATAGATTTTCTATTTCATCTACTTCTGATAATATTTTTTTTGCATAATATAAAAACTCTTCTCCTTTAACAGTGAGGTTCATGCCTTTAGAAGTTCTTTCGAAAATTTGTATATTTAAAGAACTCTCTAAATCTTTTATTGCTCTTGAAAGATTAGGCTGTGACATAAAAAGATTTTCAGCAGCTTTAGATATGGATTTAGTTTTTTCAATCTCACATGCGTATCGCAAATGTAATATATTCATTTTATCACCACTAGCATTATAACATAACGACTGTTATATTTAAATGATAAAATATGAAATATGTTATAATATAATCAAAACAAAAAAGTAGGTAAAAATATGATTTATCAAGCAATTATTATAGGTGGCGGACCTGCAGGTTTAATGGCCGCAAATGTATTCAATGAAAATCAAATCAAATATATATTATTAGAAAAAAATGATAAAGTTGGGAAAAAATTGCTAATCACTGGAGGCGGGCGAGCCAACGTGACCAATACGTTATCAGTTCAAAACTTTATAGATGAACTAGACTTTAAACATAAAAAGTTTTTATACCCTTCTTTAACCAAATTTGGTCCATTGGATATTATTGATTTTTTTCTTTCTAAAGGTGTAAAATTAAAGTTAGAAGAGCCTATCAAGTATTTCCCAGAAACGAATAAATCACAATCAGTCTTAGATGCATTATTAGACTCTATACCCGAAAATTGTATCCATCTGAAAGAAAATGTTATATCTATTGAAAAAGACAAATCATTATTTACAATTAAGACAAACAAATATGCTTATCAATCTGAGCACATTGTTGTAGCGACAGGTTCTAAAAGTTTTCCTGAAACTGGTAGTAATGGAGATGGAAATGCTTTTGCAAGTAAATTTGGTATCGCCACCAAGTCTTTTACCCCTGCAGAAACATCCATATACGGTTATATAGATCAAATACCCTATCAAAGCCTCAAAGGCACTCAAATTAAAGATAGCATTCTTTATATTAATGGTAAAAAAACACCTTTTAAAGATGACTTAATTTTCACGCACTTTGGTTTGTCTGGACCCTTAATATATAAAGCATCTCACAGAATATACAATGTCTTGAAACAAGGTAAAAGACAAATATCCTTTCCCTTGACAAAAATGAATCAATCAGAAATCCTAGCCTTCTTTGACAAACATAAGAATGAAACAAAATACGTTAAAAATATTTTATCTTCTATCATACCAAATAAATTAGCAAGCTATATTGTGGATAAAAGTAATTATCAGGAAAAGGCTTTTAATACTCTTACAAAAAAAGATATTCAAATATTAGTTGAATACATTTGTGATTTTAAGGTTAATATTAGTCATGTTGAGGATATTAAAAGAGCTTATGTCAATGCTGGTGGGGTTGATACTAAATCAATCAATCCAAATTCTTTCCAGACCAATCAAGTGAAAAACTTGTATTTTGTTGGTGAAGCGATTGATATTTTTGGACCCATTGGTGGTTTTAATATTACAATGGCATTATCAACCGCTTATTCAGCTGCAAATGATATTGTAAAAAAAATGAAATTAAAATAGATGATAAACTAAAGAGAGTCTCATTCTTAGAGACTCTCTTAAAATATATTGATTTCTATTACTATTTTCTAATGTTTTCTAATTCTTTGATTAAGGCAGGTATTACTTTTGATCCATCACCAACAATGCCAATATCAGAGACTTCAAAAATAGCCGCTGAAGGGTTTTTATTGATTGCAATGACTAGGTTAGAGTCTTCCATTCCACTTACATGTTGTATAGCACCAGATATACCACAAGCGAAATATAAGTCCGGTCTTACCGTTTTACCAGTTTGACCAACTTGTCTTTCTTTATCTAACCAACCATTTTCAACAACCGCTCTGGTTCCGGATACTTCCCCAGTAAGTAAGTTTGCTAGTGTCTCTATATATTTCATGTTTTCTTTTGAACCAATTCCTCTACCTGCTGATATTAAAACATTGGCTTCTTCAATATTAATTTTAGCATGTTCTTCTTTGACCTCTTCTAATACTTCTACATTCATATCTTTTTCATCTAATAAAACATTAACCTCTATCACCGTCGAATGACTATTGTTATTCTTTTCTGGTTTAATCATGACCCCTGGTCTTACAGACGACATTTGTGGTCTATGATTTGGGCAAATGATCGTTGCCATTAAATTCCCACCAAAAGCAGGTCTAGTCATTAACAACTGACGGTCATCATCGATATCTAGTTGTGTACAATCAGCTGTCAGTCCTGTATGTAATCTTGAAGACACCCTTGGAGCTAAATCTCTTCCTAGTGAAGTTGCCCCTATTAAAACAATTTCTGGCTTAACCTTATTGATTACAGTTGATAAAGCTTTAGTATAAGGTTCATTTACATAGGTCTTTAAAAATAAATCATCAACTTTATAAATTAAGTCTGGTCCATATGCTTGGATTTTATGAACAACATCATCCATTTGATAACCAATAACACACGCCATTAATGGCACACCTAATTTTTCAGCTAATTTTTTACCTTCTCCCAATAACTCTATTCCAACATTATGGATGACTTGATTTCTTTGTTCTATATAGACTAATACTCCTTTATAATTTTTCATAACAACCTCACAATATATAGCTTTCTTTTAATTTATCAACAATGATTTGGACTGCTTCTTTAGGATTCACATCAAATACTTTTCCTGCAGTTTTAACACCTTTTGTATAAGATTTTTTCACTCTGGTTGGTGATCCTTTTAAGCCTAGATTTTCTTGTTCTATCTTTAAATTACTGTTATCCCAAACTTCAACCAGGCCTTCTCTAAAAGCATTATAAATCCTTTGAACTCTCATATATCTTGGTTGATTTATTTCTTTAAGAACAGTTATCAAACATGGTGTTTTAACTTTTACTTTTTGATATCCATCTTCAAACATTCTTTTTACTATGAAATGTTGCTTATCATATTTAATTTGATTGACATAGGCAACACTTGGTAAGTGAAGATGTTCTGCGATTTGAGGTCCTACTTGTGCTGTATCACCATCAATGGCTTGTCTACCAGCTATGATTAAATCAGGATCTATCTTCTCTATAGCCTTGGCTAGTACATAACTCGTTGCCCATGTATCTGCGCCTGCAAAAGCTCTATCTGATACCAAAATAGCTCGATCTGCCCCCATGGCTAAACATTCTCTTAGAGCACCATCTGCTTGTAAAGGCCCCATAGATAAAGCAATCACTTCAGCTTTATGTTGGTCTTTTATTCTTAAAGCAGCTTCTAAACCACCTAAATCATCTGGATTAATAATAGATTCAACACCTTCACGAATCATGGTACCAGTTGTTTGGTCAATTCGTACATCAGCAGTATTAGGTACTTGTTTTACACATACGACTATTTTCATAAGTTCCTCCTATTTCAATAGATATGAAGAAATAACCATTTTTTGTACCTCTGAAGTTCCTTCATATATTTCTGTAATTTTTGCATCTCTCATCATTCTTTCTACTGGATATTCTCGAGAATATCCATAACCACCATGAAGTTGTATGGCTTTATTAGTTACCTCTACAGCTACTTCAGATGCATATAATTTTGCCATGGCTGCCTCTTTAGTAAATGATAATTTATGGTCTTTATTATAAGCTGCCCTATACATTAACATACGTGCAGCATCAATTTTTGTGGCTAAGTCTGCTAGAACAAATTGAGTATTTTGAAACTTTGCAATAGGTCTATTGAACTGTTTTCTTTCTTTTACATAAGCCACTGTTTCTTCTAGAGCCCCTTCTGCTATACCACATGCTTGAGCAGCTATTCCGATGCGCCCTGCATCAAGTGTTTTCATAGCAATCTTAAATCCATAACCGACTTTTCCCAGTATATTAGCTTTAGGAACCCTAACATCATCAAAAATAAGTTCACAGGTTGCAGAACCTCTTATCCCCATTTTTTTCTCTTTTTTTCCTATAGTAAATCCGGTCATATCTTTTTCTAAGATAAATGCTGTAATCCCTCTTGTACCAAGTGAAGGATCTGTCATAGCCATCACCACATATGTATCAGCATATCCAGCATTGGTAATAAATATTTTTGACCCATTAATAATATAATCATCACCATCTTCAATAGCAATTGTTTCTTGTTTAGAAGCATCTGTTCCTGCATTAGGTTCAGTTAAAGCAAAAGCCCCTAACTTGTGCCCTTTAGCCAAAGGTATGAGATATTTTTCTTTTTGTTCTTCTGTACCATATTCATATATCGGCCCTGCACATAATGAAGTATGTGCAGAAAGAACAACACCAGTCGTTGCACATGCTTTTGATAATTCTTCAACCGCGCTCACATAGCCAATATAATCTCCGCCTTCACCGCCGTATTTTTCTGGGAAAGGTATACCCATGATCCCAGCTTCTTGCATTTTTTTAACAGTTTCAAGAGGAAAACGTTCTTCTTCATCAATTTCACTAGCAAGATCTTTCACTTCATTTTCAGTAAATTCTTTTAACATTTGTCTTAATAAAATATGTTCCTTATCAAATCCGAGTTCCATCATTAATCTCCTTGACTATATTTTGGGGGTTTGATCATAGCAAACCCGTCAATCACTATTTGATTGTCTTGGTTTAGACAATAAGTTCTTAACTTAACTTTTTTTTCATCGATTATGTCCACAACTTCGACGATAGTTTCAATTACATCACCAAATTTAACTGGCGCAAGAAACTTAACTTCTTGTGACATATAAATACTTCCCATACCAGGTAATTCAGTTCCTAAGAGTCTAGAAATAAAACCCACCGATAACATACCATGAGCAATTCTTTCCTTAAAGATGCTCTTTTTTCCGTAGTTTTCATCGATATGTTGTGGATTATAATCACCCGTAACATTAGCATATGCCATGACCATTTCTTCTGTAATCTTTTCTTTTACAGAAGCTCTCTGACCCAGTTTAATATCTTTAATTCCGATACTTTTCATAAAAACTCCTTCTATATATGAATATTTATTCACCCACATTATAACGCTGATGGTTTGCACTTACAAGATGTAAAGGTATATAAAAAAGTGATAAGCTTATATCTTATCACTTATATCAAAATCAATTTGATATTTCGTTTTAATCCTCTTTATATGTTGTCTTCTTTCTCTCTTCAAAGTTATATTTAAAAATACTAGTTTATCTATGATGTCAATTTGTTTTACTATATCAATTTCCTTAAGGATACTCCTTTCTATGGTATTGATGGTTTTTAATAATTCTATTTCATTAATCACATAATTTTGCTTAGAATGAGTAACATCTTTTAAAACAGCTTTATTTCCAAAAACAACGATATTGACAATGGGTAGATCTTGATCAAAATTTGTTAAGTTCACAATCTTTCTTATATGTGTTTGATTTTGTTTGATTGGGTTATAAAATTGATGTTTTGAAATATGTGTTTTCCTATACAGTTTACCCTTTTTACTCCTTTGCTTATTGACGTGTTTAACTGTCATCGTCCATTTCTGTGATGATTCATTACCATAAATATGTCCATGATAATTTTTGGTTTCTATAACATACAAAGCCTTTTGTGTTAGTAATATATGATCTATTTGAGATGAAGAACGATTATCTTCTAGCATGATATCATTTAAATCGCAACCACCAAAACTAAGGCCTGCTTTCTTAAGGATTTTTTTTACCCTATATTCCCCTACCATACCCTTTACAATAGGAGATTTCAATAATGACAAAACAATGATTGTTATTAAAAATATACTGAATAAAAACCACATATTAAATCAACTCCTTATGATTCATTAAGGCCAAACCTTTTACATGATAATAATAAATGATTTGTTTTTTTAGAACTTCTGCTTTTAATTCTGATAAATTTTTCTTTAAAATCGTATACTCGCATTGTTTTGTTTCCAATATAGTTTGTAGTTCAGTGTTAGTTATTTCGTTTATAGAAGTTTCATGTTTGATATCTATAAAAAACGGTTTCCCATTATCCACAAACCACCAAACCATTAAAACATAATGCTTATCCCCATTTTTTAGTTGATTGATTATGCTATTTTTTACCATCATTTTTTCATAACTCGACTTATGTTCATGGTCTTTTTCCCATAAGTGAAAAACATGTTCTGCCATCTTTTCTTTACTGGTATTTTTCCTAGATGACTTTAGGTATTGGTCAAGTTCTTTTTTTGATAGTTGATTTGTAAACCCCTCCTTTGTTTGATCATCGTCTTCCAAAATAAAATTGAGTTTTTGAATGTCTTCGTATTTCATTGTTTCCTCCTATGAATTAAATAATTAAAGTAAAGTAAGTATAATAATCCTACCCCTATGATCATCGCTAAGAATAATTCTTCTATTTGCCTAAAGATAAAGTTAAATAAAAAGATGATTAAATAAGAATATACATGCTGCATGATCATCTTAGTCACAAACGATCTTCTTCTTATAAATGTTAAATATTTTATGATGATTTTATAAAAATAGATCAGTGATAAAGCGTATGGTGTTATTACATCGAATATAAATACTGAAGCGTATGGTCTTATACCAAATATTGTATTAAACAACTCATTCCACATATTTCCACCTGCTTACATTTCAACAATAGCATAAAAACCCATAAAAAAAAGCAAGTCATAAACTCGCTGTAATTAATTGACAATATGTGTAATTATTTCACCTTTATTTTCATAAAAGAATAGTAGTATTTTTCTTCTTGATACATAGAAACAAACATCATGATGCCAAAAGCAAAAAATATATGAAAGACTATTTCTGCAAAACCCTTATAAGGCATAATATCTAAAGTATATATGATGGCATAGTGATAAAAATAAGTAAAAATATACAATATCAACATTATCTTGACTCTTCCTAAGAAAAAGTTTAAGTTGATCGATTGATATGATATTGTCTTACCCTTATGTAATTCACTGGTATGAATGACAAAGGAATAAACTAATAAGAGATTCATAATCACAAATAATGCTGGATAAAATATATAAGTAAATAAATCATCTGTATATGAAAGAATGATAGCTGCAGAAAATATGAAAACAGAATTAGCAATTAAAAATAGCATTAACACAGTATTTCTAAGGAATTTTTTATCTTGGATATCTTCCTTGGAATAATACTTGTGTTCATAATATAAAGTTTGTCCATCTTCATAATATTTTGTGCTAATATTCTTTTTATAATTTTTAATTAATGAACCCAGACTTAATAAAGCAAAAATAATCCATGATAAGATTGATAAATCTTGAATGCGTCCTTTAAATATAGGAGATATAAAAGTCAAAATAACTGTAACAAGCAAGAGACCCCAATAAAGATAATTGAATGAATATTCATAATCTAAGTAAGGTTTAGAAGACATAGCCACTGGAAAAGAAGGGTTGTTTGTTTTTTCTTCTTGATCTAATAAATCACTGACTTTAACATCTAAAGCCACTGCAATATCATTAATAAAATCTGAACTAACATTGTTTCTTCCTCTTTCCCAATTACTAATTGTAGAAACAGCTACATGTAAGCTCTTGGCTAACTCCTTTTGACTCATGTCCTTGGTTTTTCTTAAGTATTTAATTCTTTTTCCAATATCAGCCATTATTAACTCCTGTATATTTATTCTTCTACTGCATATCTATACTCTTGTGCAACCCGTAAAGTTTTCAGAGCAAGGATACCCATCCATTCTTTTTTAGCTTTGTCAAAATCCTTAGGATAATTTCCCCAATCCCAACTTATATCAAATACGCCCTCTTGATTTCTATGGTCTAATGACAAAGTGAATTCTTGATGAATTAATCCCATAGCCTCTTTGGCACCTGGACTATGCATAGATACAAAAACTTGTGTTGGTCTAGCACAATAGGTACTAAACCACTTTCCGCTATCTTTTTCGATGGCTTTATGATTTAATTGCATAAGCCTTCTTCTTATATTCGAACAATCAATGCCTTCACAAATATATTCATATAATTCATTAAAGCAAGTTAGTTCATGCATGTCTGTGACGTCGTGGCTCATTAAATAATTAATGGATTGGTCTAGAGCTTGTTCGATAGCTTTATATTGTGGGTGATTTTCTTCTATATACTTATATAAGAACCCTAATATTGAAGCTGTTGGGTTATAATTGACTATTTTAGTTTCTTCTTTATAATGCCACCATGGTGCATGAGGATAATCATTGTTTGAAGGTACAGTAAAATAGTATTTCCAATGATCTTTATCCTTTGTATTGATAAAATATTCAACAAGCGATTGAATCATCGAATGATTCTTATCAAGCTCTAATCCATCAAGTATTCTAGCGGCTTTCCACGAATCAATAGGATTGCTATTGGGATTTGAAAAATCAGGTTCTAGTCCATGACCAAAACCACCGTCTTTATTCTGAAATACACTGAGTTCTTTAATAACATCTTCTTTTGAACCATCTTCAAAATAGAATAAATATAATTTCTTTTCTAAAGGTCTGGCATTTTTTTTAATCCAAGTGATCATCTTTTCCATCTATATACCCCACTATCTATCCATCATTTTTTTTAGTTACTTCATCATCATATGATGGATACCTTAAGCTTAAGTTCGCATGTCTATATGCTTTATTTTCATATATATTATACCACGATTTTCTTAAGAAAAAACACCTTCCTTAAGGGAAAGTGTTAGTTTTTATGGTGAAGGGATGGACCTCAGTCCACTCGAAGTACAGGTTTTTAAATACAAAAATATAAAAATCTTTCATTTAAAAATGTCTTCTCACTTATAAAGCTATGATAAATCTATAAAACAATGGTACATAATTTTGATTAATACATAAAATCTTTTTATGACAATAACACATAAATCTATAAAACTATAATAACTACATAAATCAGAGTGACTTCAAAACATCCCTTCAATTAATATATATCATATGTTGAATATAAATGCTACATAAATATAAAAAAAAGAATTAAAAAATCTAGTATTTTTAATTCTTTCTATGTTTTATTAATAAAATTGTTTATTATAACGTTTTCTCTCTATTTCATTTAGTACTTTTTTTCTTAATCTGATAGCATCTGGTGTAATTTCTACCAACTCATCATTTGCGATAAACTCTAATGATTCTTCTAAAGTAA
This sequence comes from Mycoplasmatota bacterium, assembly GCA_018622675.1. Taxonomy (GTDB): domain Bacteria; phylum Bacillota_I; class Bacilli_A; order Izemoplasmatales; family Hujiaoplasmataceae; genus Hujiaoplasma. The sequence goes on along the minus strand of CP076020.1, from coordinate 313,937 downwards.
GTTTTAAAGGATCTAATAATTTAACTGCTTCATCAGAAGAACTTGATCTTACATTTGTTAAGTTTTTATTTTTACACGGATTGACAACTAAATCATTATCTCTTGAGTTTAAACCTACAATCATTCCAGCATAAACATCTGTTGCTGGTTCGACCATCATGCGACCTCTCTCAGACAAGTTAAATAAACTATATGCCATTGTTTTTCCAGCATCTTTAGCGATAAAAACACCATTTCTTTTCTGCTCTATATGGCCTGCATATGGAAGGTATCCAGAAAATGATTTTTCCATTACACCCATGCCTCTTGTTGAGTTAATAAATTCGCTTCTATAACCTATAAGTCCTCTTGTTGGTACAGAATATTCTAATCTAGTATAGTTATTTTCAGTATCCATAGAAATCATGGTACCTTTTTTTTGATTAAGTGCACTGATAACTGAGCCTATATAAATATCTGGTGCAGAAATAATAACTTTTTCAAAAGGTTCTAATTTCTTACCATTGTCATCATAATGATAGAGTACTTCAGGTTTACTTACACATAGTTCAAAACCTTCTCTACGCATATTTTCTAGTAATATAGATAAGTGAAGTTCTCCACGACCATTGACCTTATAACCATTATCAATTTCTTCTACTTCTAAACCTATATTGGTTTCTAATTCTTTAATGAGGCGATCTCTAATTTGTCTAGTTGTTACTAAATGTCCGCTTCTTCCTACAAAAGGCCCATCATTGACTAAAAAATTCATTGACAATGTTGGTTTTTCTATATCAATCATTTCCATAGCTTCTATGTGAAGTTCATCACAAATCACTTCCCCAATGGAAATATGAGATATACCAGCAAATGTGACAATGTCACCAGCATAAGCTTGGTCTTTTTCAACCTTAGTTAAACCTTCATTGACATAAATATGGTTAACTTTTACTTTTTCTTCTGAACCATCTCTTTTAATCAATACATAATTGGTTTTTGTCTCTAAAGTTCCTCGAGTGATTCTACCTATACCAAGTCTGCCTAAGTAATCATCATAACCTAAACTAGAAATTTGTAATTGCAAAGGTTCATCTGAATTATCTGGATAAACATCTACATGTTCTAATAAAAGATCAAACAATGGTTCTAAATCTTTTCCATCGTCTTCTAAATGATTGATAGCAATACCTTTTCTAGCCTCACCATATATAATAGGAAAATCTAATTGTAAATCATTTGCGCCAAGATCAACAAATAGATCAAAGCATTCATCAACAACTTCAGTAGATCGTTGATCAGATTTATCAATTTTATTTATAAAAACAATAGGTCTTAACCCACGTTCTAAAGCTTTTTCTAAAACGACTCTTGTTTGAGGCATAGGTCCTTCACTAGAATCAACCAATAAAATAACTGTATCTACCGTTTTAATGATTCTTTCAACTTCACTTGAAAAATCAGCATGCCCAGGTGTATCTACGATATTTATCTTAGTTCCATTGTGTTCAATGGCACAGTTTTTCGAGTAGATGGTAATCCCTCGTTCTCTTTCTAAATCATTACTATCCATGACCTGTTCAACTAAAACTTCATTATCATGAAACACACCACTTTGTTGTAAAAGTGCATCAACTAAAGTTGATTTACCCGCATCTACATGGGCTACAACAGCGACATTAATTATTGATTGTTTTCTCATAAAATAATTCCTCCAAAAAAAAGCGTACATAACACTATACCACATTTTAAAAAAATATAAAGAATTTTCTCTTCATAGTGAGTTAAAAATGAAAACAAAACGTTTTCATCCTTATATTAGAAGAAAAAATTCTTTATAAGCATCTTTATTTAAAAAGTAAAATCTTTTCGATTATAGAAAAACCATGTCACAAGACCACTGATGAAAATCATCAATATTGAAATGAGTAAGTATACAAACTCTATTGTTTGATGGTTAACAATAGATACTGCATTGACATATTCATAAGGTGTTAAGTATTTTAAAAATGCAAAGTTATCTGTTAATTCTGAAATAATATCTAAGAAAAACAAACCAATGACTAAGCCCAAAGATATACTCATGACTTGTCGTGATTTCGTTACAAAAACACTAATAGCCATGGAGATTGACGCAAAGACTAACTGTAACAACAAGGGGCCTACAACTAGTAATAGAGTGGTCATAAAGATAAACTCCCCAATCAATAAAAAAGCAACGAGTAATGTTAAAAATAGTACTATATTCAACATGAATAAGTTTGTCATTACAACAATAGATTTCCCCATAAGTATTTGATTTCTCGAAATAGGTTTTGATAATAAGAATTCTATTGTTTGATCATCTTCTTCTCTAGACAATATTGTTGATCCTAGAATACTTGCATAAGAACCACCAATTAAGACCACAAATAAATACCCTTCCATACCATACCACCCATAAGGTGTAGACATATCAAGTCCGCCATCACCTAAGCCAAAAACTTCTAACATTGAAGGTGGAAAAGCATCTAGCATGGCTTCTAATTCAGAAAAAGAGTCTTTAAAAGCTGGATACATACTTAACATTAATATTGATAAACCACATATAATAGCTGTCCACAAAATCAAAGAGTTTAATTGTCTTTTAAATTCTGCTTTGATGAAATGTCTCATGATTTATCCTCCTTATTATAGTAGTGCATAAATATTTCTTCTAGACTAGGCTCGGTAATAGAAATATCCTCTAATTGATAAGTTCTAATTTTATTTAATAAATCCTGAATATTACCTTTATATGTAAAGTGATAACTATTCTTTATTTTCTTTAAATTAACAACGTGTTCATCTTCAGACAAATTAAAATCACTTGATTGAATCCTTACATTTTTTGCTTTTGTCTTCATAATGTCTTCAATATTTTCAACTTTAATTAGTTTACCTTCTTTAATAATGCCAACGCGATCACATATCTTTTGTACATCACTTAGGACATGTGAAGAAAAGAAAATGGTAGCCCCTCTTTGTTTTTCTTTTTCTAATAAATCAAAAAAGACAGACTGAATTAAAGGGTCAAGCCCCGATGTGGGTTCATCAAATATTAATATTTTTGGTTGAAAAACTAAAGCAAGCACAATGGCGACTTTTTTCTTATTACCAAATGAAAGATCACCGACTTTTCTTGAAAGATCTAATTCAAGTTTTTTTGCTAGTTCATGCATTTTCTCCAAATAATCACTTGTGTAAAAATCAGTTGAATATTTCAAAAAATCCTCAACCACCATATCATTGTAGTAATGGACTTCTGAAGGCACATAACCAACATTCTTTTTAATTTCTACAGTATCTTTAACAATATCATAGTCTAATATTTTTCCTTGGCCACTGCTTGGAAAAATCAAGTTTAACAGTGTCCTTACTGTCGTTGATTTACCCGCCCCATTCGGACCAATAAAACCAAAAATTTCACCTTCTCTAATATCTAGGTTCACATCTATAATACCTCGTGCATTTTTACCATAATATTTTGTGAGTTCTTTTGTTTCAATCATAATAAGCCTCCTGTTTTCATACATTTATGAATCTTTTATAGCTATATTTCTTAAATTTATAAAACCTAATATTGGTATCATTAATAATAAGGCTGTAACAAGATAAACACCTTTAATATTCAACCAAAGACTCATTAGAACCATAAGTCCACCCGATAATAATTGACCAATGGCATCTAGTTGTCCAAAGCTCGATAAAACTGTAGCCTTAATATTGCTTGGACTATTTTTTAAAAGAATAGTATTGAGTAATGGATAAGTTCCTTCTCTTGCGACAGAAAAAAATATGAATCCAAATAGTGCGAAATATGCATAAGGCATATAAGCAAACAAGAGTATTCCAATGACCATCATTAAGGTTAAGTTAAATGCCCAAAGATATATGTAATGACTTTTCTTCAAATACTTTTTCACGACAAATAAACTTATATAACCCAAGATAGCTACACTAGCATTAACAATTGATAATATCCATATAGGTGGCAAATCCCAAAGTATTCTAAAATTTAAATGATCTAATATATGAAGTTCATAAGTTCTATCTATACCTTCGCTATAAAGACCATAAAATAACATAATAACAAACATTATTCTCAATGTCTTATGGTTTTTAATATGAGAAAAACCCTTAGTCAATTGCCCTATATATTTTTTAATAAAAGGTGTATCGCTTTTATGTTTAATAAAATGATCTTCTTTCATATAAATCATAGATATAAATCCAAGGATAAAAAATATGAAAGATCCGACTGCAATAGATAACCGAATATCAATAACTCCAATAATGGCGGCCAAGACTATACCTAGAATACTCAAGAGTGCATATAACTGTGATCCAGTGATAATGGTGTGTTCTAATTGGTCAGTCCTTATTTCATCCGATATCCATGAATCCAAAGCACCACTGATAAAAGTAATACCAAATCCCAGTATTAACTGAGAAATAAATATCAAATAAAAAAACGGAGTAAATATTTCTATTAAAGATCCTATGCCAATAACAAACATACCAATAATGACACTTAACCTTCTGCTCTTTAAATCAGCTATAATACCCGTGGGTACTTCAAAGATAAAAATAGATATTTCTAAAGCAGTTCCAATTAAAATCAACTGATATATTTGTAACTGAGCAATATCAATACGATATAAACCGGCTGCAGTAAATATCATATGAAATGATAAGCCCATCAATCCCCTTATAATGTAGTACATGGTTGATTGTTTCATACATACCCCTATCATTAAAAATTTATTATATTATCATTATAAGCACATTATTCTTAGAATACAAGATAAAGCAAAAGAAAAAAGGTGAAAAATCACCTTTTTTATTACAATAATAAATTCGGGAAAAATATAAGTGATAATCCAATAAAGAGCATAATAAGTCCGCCAATTAAGTTAGAATATTTAGCATATTTACTTGAAATACCAGTCACTTTCAAAGTAATAACTGCTATTGCAAAAACAACTATATCATCTAACATAAAGAAAATAACATAAACCAAAATATACATTGCTGATTGAAAACTAGTCACATTTTGATATGCCAGCATTGACGTATATACTACTGGTAAACCAGCTGAACAAGCGAGTTCAATAATATTAACAGTGATGGCAATACCGATAATGCCTATCATGGCTAATAACAAGTTATTTTTATGGATCGCTTTTTGAGCTCGTTCCATCAGTTTTTTTCTTCTTTTTTTACTTGTCACTTCACATCCAAGGTCAATTTGTCTTTGCTTCCAAAAATGCTTTATGGAAAAGAAAGCAAAAACGATAGCTAAGATACCAATCAATATTTGGAATATCTGAATCATTGCGAAATTCACTAAAACTTGTAGCCACGAAATCATAATAACATAGTAAATGATACCACTAGTTAAAATAAAGGTTAAACCCAGTATCCAAATACGTTTCCTATTTTTTAGATTAATTAACATTGTGATTAAAAAGATCAAAACCCACATTGCACATGGATTAAAACCATCAATTAATCCAATAAAGATAGCACCCAAAAACAATGAAAAAGAAGCAAGGTTAATTTCACCAATGATTGGTAATGATATGACTTTTTTGACAGGATTTAAAATAAAATCACCTGGCAACAAAACTTGATCATGATTAATTTTTTCAACAACATCTACATAATCGGGATTATTTTGATAATACTCTATGATATCAAGAATATAAGCTTTTATTTCAGTTGTTCCCTGTAAGTCAGTTCCACCAATCACTACATACGGAACCGTTTTATAAGACCGTTCAAAAGCTTCTAAGCTATCTTCCCATAAATCATAATTCTCATCATCAAAAACATCATAATACCGAATACTAATATCTTCCATATCTGATAGATGTTCTTCAAAATATTCGGACACTTCTTTACAGTTCAAACAACTTTCTTCCATAAAATAATGTATGACAATATCATTTTCTGTCTCTGCATTCACATTGAATGGAAAAAATAATACAGAAAGTGAAAGTATAAGTAATAATAAATTCTTCATTAGCTACCTCATGTCTAAAATAAGTTTAGTGTTTTTTAAACCAATTACTAATATCTTCTATTCTTTTAATTCTTGCTTGAGGTTTTCCTCCTCTTGAAAGTTCATGTGTTTCGTCTTTAAACCATATAAGTTTAGTATCAACACCTCTAGTCTTTAATATAGCATAGAGTTGTTGAGCTTGTTCCATTGGACATCGATAATCTTTATCTGAGTGAATGAATAATAATGGTGTTTGTATATTCATTGCGTATTTAATAGGTGATTGTCTATATAATTGGTCTAAGTCTACAATAGGATGTCCTGCAGTTTGATCAGTCGCAAAATAATAACCTATATCAGATGTTCCATAAAAAGATATCCAATTTGAAATAGAACGTTGAGTAACAGCTGCTTTAAATCTATGAGTATGACCAACAATCCAATTGGTCATAAAACCACCATAAGATCCACCTGTTACATACATTTGTGATTGATCAATACCTTGGTATAAATCAATAGCTCTATCTACAAAATCCATTAAATCTTCATAGTCTATTGTACCATATTTTCCTCTAATATCAGCAAAATCATTGCCTTTTCCATCTGATCCTCTAGGATTAGCAAATATCACTACATAGCCTTGGTTAACCCAATATTGCATTTCATGGTAGTATATTTTGCCATAAACTGTTTTTGGCCCACCATGGATGTCTAATATCATAGGATATTTTCGATTTGGATTATATCCTTCTGGCAACAAAGCAAAACCTTTGACTTCATGGGTTATTTTTTCAACAATAATTTCTTGAGGACTAGCAATATATTTGCCAGCAAATACTTTTTTATTAAAGCTTGTTATCTGTTTTAATAAATCTCCTTCTAAACGGTAAATTTCTTGTAATTTTTGTTGGTGCATAGCTATCATAATGAAATGATTATCTTTCATTAATAGACCATCAATAGCACCATCAATTTCATAAACTTTTGTAATATCTCCATTGGTGTTTAATTTCAATATTTCATTATGGTCATCAACAGTAGATACAAAGTATAAGAAATTATCTTGAACAAGATAATTTTTAGAGCCCAACAAACGACAATCTGTCCCTACAGTATTACCAAAGGTTTTTCCAAATTCACTCAACAAAACCATATTGTTTTCTTTTAATTCATAAAAATCAGGATTTTGATTCAAACCATAATCTTGCATATCTTTGGCTAGGACAACTATTTTACCCATATCTAAAATCTGACCAATATTAAATTTCTCTTCGTTAAATAAGACTTTGTTTTGATGCGTCTCTAAATCATAAACATAAATTTTTGATGTATGTGACATCACCAATTCACGATGTTTTCCGCTATAGTAAATTTTTGATTTGTCTTGTGATAGAGTAAATGTCTCAACAGAAAATGATTTATCAAGTAGTCGTTTGACTTGTTTACTTTTTATATCATAGATAAACAATTGTTTGACTTGATTTGTTTTAAAACCACTACCATTAAAATAATAAGGAATTTCATCTATATCTTCATATAAATCATTTTTCTTTTTTTGTTTTAAGTAAGAAGCTCTTGCTTCTTCATTACCCTCATACAGTATATGATCATCTACTGTAAGGTTCACAGATAACAAGATCTCTTTCTCATTAATCACTTTCTCAAGCTTTGCATTCATTGGCAAGGTAAATGCCTTTTGAAGTTTTTTTAGATGAATATCATAGTAATAAAAGGTTTTTTTAATATTATCTTTAAGTTCATCTTTTTCTTTTTTATTTTTTTGATAATCTAATAAAATTATATAATCACTTAAAAATAAGTATTCTGAGTTTGAATTTAACTGCCTAATTTTTTTCTTTTCTTGACCATCTGAAATATAAAGTGTGTTTTTGTATTGGTTATCCTCTACTAATGGTTCTGATTGAATAAAGCCATAATACTTCTTACTTGGAGATTCTTGTAAGTTACCAAGAAAACTAAAATCTAAAAAATCCTTAATCTTTATTTTTTTCATATTCAACACATTCCTTTCTTTTACTTGTTTTTAATATATCACGAGAATGAATTTTTCTCAATCAAAGAAAATAAGTGTAGCCTTGACTACACTTATAATATATATGATAGTGTCAAAAAGATTCCAAAAGCAACTAATACTGATCCAATGACTATATTTAAAATTTTATGATTGATTTTATTGGCATAAACTGAAGCAATATTAGCACCTACCATAGCAGAAAAACTTGTAATCACTAGAGCTAACCAATCTGTTCCACCAATGACTATATGAGTCGTTGCACCTACCAAAGCGGTGAAAACCATGATAAAAACGCTTGTTCCTACAGCTGATTTAAGGTTATAGCCCAATACAACAGTTAGTACTGCAAGCATGCTTAAACCACCACCAGCACCAAAATATCCACTGATAAGACCGATCACTGCGCCCCAAAAGACTGATGCTATAAATTTACTTTTGGTAAATTTAAGAATGGTGTTATTTTGTTTTTCTTGTATGGGGAAAACCAAAAACCTTAAACCCAACAAGACAACAAAAATATTAAGCATAGCTCCTAAATTGGCCGGTTTAGCATTACTTGATAAATAACTTGCAGCAATGGTAAAGATTAGTACAGTAACAGCCATCACTCCAGCACTTTTTAATCGTATATTTTTATTCTTGATATAGTGGAATGCACTAAAGGAACTTGCAAAGACATCACTTGCTAAAGCAATTCCAATGGCAACATAGGGATTCATGCCCAATAATGTAACAAACATCGGCGCAATAATGACTGCCGCACTCAGTCCGACTAACCCCGTTGCAACCCCAGCTAAAAATCCACCAATAATGTAAATGAATAGATCAATCATAGTATCTTCTCGATTCTTAAAAGTTATGGATTATTATAACACATCTGTTTTTAATCTAATAATTATTTGTTTTAAAAAAACATTCCTGATTTTTCAGGAATGTTTATTATATAAATTAAGAATGACTGTTTGCCAATTTTCTTTTATGTATCGTTTCTTTTTCTTGTGATTCATTATAATCTTGTGATTCACCAGATTTTTCAAATGCTAATTTAACTAAGAGAGGCGCTACTAACTCAAAAACCAATACGGCTGCTAATACAACATTTTGTATTGTTAAAGCAAAATCCATATTTATAGGTGATATAGCATTATATGCAGCAATTGATAAGCCAATCGCTACACCACTTTGTGGCAATAAAGTCATCCCTAAAAATTTTCTTACATTAGGGCTAGATTTCATTAAAGCTGTTCCTGCATAGGCCCCAAATATTTTACCAAAGGTTCTCCCAACAATATACATAATTCCAACAGCTCCAGCAGCTAAGATCACATCAAATTGCAATGAAGCTCCAGCAATTGTAAAGAAGGCTATCATAATAGGTGGAACAAAAAAGCGAATCGTTTTTTCTTCTAAAACATAGCAGTCTTTATTAATCATATTTGTAACAATGGCTCCAGCAATCATAGGTGTTAGAATTGGTGAAGCACCTAAATATAAAGAAGCACCTGTAGTAATAAGGACTGTCACTGTTACTACAATTAAGTTTTTCTCTTGTCTTTCTTTATCAGGACTAATTGTTTTAATAGCTAAGCCTGCAACAATACCTATCACAGCACCTAACAAAATACTAGTCCCTAGTTCAAGCATTGGTTCTTTCATTGCTTCTGCAAATGTTAACGATCCAGTTGATGTACCCATCAAGCTCATACCAATAGATAATAATATTCCAAACATTATAACCCCGACTGCATCATCTAAACCAACAACTGGTAATACTGTGTCTGTTAACTCACCTTTAGTACGATATTTTTTAACGATAATCATAATTGGTGCTGGTGCTGTTGCTGCAGCAATTGCACCTAAGATTAAAGCAACAGATAGATCTATAAATATCATAGCCAACAATGTAACAACCAAAGTTGTTAATAAGGCTTGAACAATTGTAATAACCACAATCTTCATCCCTGACTTCTTTAACTTACCAAGCCATAGTTCATTACCCACTTGAAAAGCAATAAACCCTAAGGCAATATCAGATAAAAATGATATTGAACGAATTGATTCTATATCAACGATCTTCAAAATAGGACCTAAAAATAATCCGGCAATTAAGTAGCCTGTAATAGCTGGTACTTTGACCATTTCGGCTAATCTTCCAAAAAGCAAACCTAACAAAATGATTAAGCCCACGTAAATAATTAATTTTGAAACGTCTGTTGATGATTCAACAGATAATAAATAAAGCATAATATCCCTCCTATTAATTCCATAAAAAAATGACGAAAAATTAATTGTTTATTAATCATCATTTATCACATATACTTTTTTTCACCGAGAAATATTATACTCTTATATTATTTAAAATCAAGGAAAAATACCAAATATTTTATGACTGATTAGTCAATTATTGAGCGCTTTAACCCATTTTTTGCCTTTAAAGAAGATTTTAAAAAAATATAAAAAAATTTGATAATATTTGACATATCTATATTCTAGGCATAAAATATAGATATTATAACAAAGAGGGATAATTATGAATGAGAAAAAAAGAATACATATATTAGAAACGGCGATGATTTTATTTAATCAACATGGATTTGATTCAACTCCAACTTCTAAAATCGCTAAGAAAGCAAAGATATCTGTGGGCACATTATTTAACTATTTTCCAACAAAAACAGAATTAATCCAGGCCATCTATGTTGAAGTAAAAATACATTCAAGAAAGACATTCTTGATGAATCTTAAAGAAAATGCATCTGAACATGACAATTTGTTATCTATGTGGCGTGCAGTGATTCATTGGGGTGTTGAATACCCCGAAGAGTTCAAATACTTAGAAATGTTTTCTAATTCTCCATACATCAATAACTTTAAAGATGAAAAAACACTTGAGACTTACCAAAAATTTAGAGAATCTATATTAGATGCCTTATCTCCTACGAGCTTATGCAGTGAATACCCTGAATATTTATTAATGTATATTGATAATGCTTTACATGCTGCAACACGTTATATCATTTATCACCAGCACATACATAATATCGAAGGTTTTATCAACCAGTCATTTGATTTAATTTGGCATGGTTTTGCAAAAAAATAGTGAAGGATTTTAATTTCCTTCACTATTTTTATAATGATCTATGATAAATTGTTTTATTTTCTTCTTATACTGTTTATCGCATTCTACTTCGGTATACTCAGTTAAAAGATAAAATACTTGATCAAACAAATCAATGACTTTAAACAAGGCTGACCAAATATTCTTAACATTTGCGTCCGTATAAGTTTCTTTATATAAAAGATAAAATTTTTCTGGTAAAAGGTCTATATAACGATGTTTACCTTTGCCAACAGATAGTTGAAAATCATATTGATAAGCTATCCACCAGTCAATAATTCTTTCAACTTCATTCCTTAATATATCAAGGTGCTTTATAGCATAAAATGTGTGATTTCTTGCTAGTCCTTTTCCAACATATAAGGATACCCAGTAAAATTCATTCACTGTCATTGAAATATCTTTCTTTGACGGTTTCTTTATATAATAACTCGATTCATCAGCTTGATTCAAGTCATGAATCAAATGATCTTTATCCAATAAAACTTTTGTCAGTGAATCAGAATGGATGGTATCATCTAAATCCTTCATATCTAAAATGCTTAAGTCTAATCTTGAACCATCTTTAAATTGAGTGAGGTAAATATACCATTTAGATTGATTATTATTGTCTTGATCTCTTTGATCATCCTTTGTTTGCATGATCAAAATATCACCAAAATCAAAAACAAAATCTTTATTCAACATAAATAAATCAAAATTTGAAACATAAAATACAATATCAAAATCCTGATAATGATCAGGCTTAATATTAGGATTGACTCTAGATCCATTCATAGTAACTAGTCTAACGAGTTTATGATTTCTAGCAAAATCTAATACTTTTTTATATAAGGCTTGATGGTTGTCCATCATTATACTTTAAGCAATCTTATTATCCAGATAAAAATGATAGCACCAAAAACAGAAAAAATAAAACCAGATAAGGTAAATGCCCCTATTGTGCCCATCTTAAATAGCCAATCTCCTAGCCAACCACCAACAAGTGCACCAATCAAACCAATGATAAGGTTTTTAAAAAATCCTCTTCTTCCTACACCCATAATTGAATTAGCAATCCAGCCAACAATTAATCCAAATATTATCCATATGATAAATCCCATAATAACAACTCCTTTTATTTTATTATATACAATATATTTTTATTAAGCAACAAAGTCGATTACATTTATATCTTGTTTGGATTGTGATAGAATATAATCAAATGGAGTGATAAATTGAAAGGACTTTTAAAACCTATTCAAGATTTATTGTTATATGATTTTAAAAAATTGGTTTTTATTGAAGTGATCATTAAAGTCTTAGGGATAGTGGTTGTTTATCCTCTTTTTAGACTTGGCTTTCACTTAGCTTTAGAATTATCAGGTTTAAAATACATCTCAAATAACGACTTGGTCAGCTTTATTTTTAAACCTTCTACTATTTTTATAGCCATCATCTTACTTATCCTTTTTTCTATTTATTTGCTCATTGAATATGTTTATTTGCTGGTGTTATATGACCATGCTTATCATAAAATATCACTCACTTATAAAGAGTTTATTGTGATTGGATTTTCTAAATTTATTCTTGTATTAAAAAAATACCATTTTTTTATTCTGGTTCCTGTAACTTTATTTTTTCTAGTCTTTGAATATACCCAAATCGCCATATTTTCTTCAACCATTAATATATCACCTGACATTCTCATAGAAATCCAATCTTTTGAATATTTTACTATTTTCTTTTATATGTCTTTTGCTTTACTCATCATTTTCTTTATAGAATTCATTTTTTTCACCCATAGTTTTGTTTTAAAAGGTGATTCCATTAAAAAATCTTTTATTGAATCAAGACATGCTATTAAAGACAATAGAATTAAATTATTGATTCGTTTTATTATTTATAATATAATCATCAACGCTTTCATATTATTGATATATGGATTAATATTATTGTTTATCGGTTTAATTGTTGGGCTTTACAGAGGTGAAGAAGTTATTTTTGGTTTTATTATTACTTCTATGTATTCTGCGTATTTAATCATTTCTTTTATCTTTACTTCAGTTCTTGTTCCATTAAATTTAGCCATTGCCTCATATAAGTTTTACCAGAGAAATGAAGTCATACCTCAAAACAAAAGCCAAATCAAATATGAATCAATCGTTGGTAAAAGTAATAGATGGCTTTTGATTCCTTTATCTATATTATTTATCATTATATTTTTGTTAAATGTATTCACAATTACTGATAATATAAGAAACACAGAGAATCAATTTCAGTTTTTTAAACAAGAAGAAATTATTGCCCATAGAGGCGCATCAAGTCAAGCACCTGAAAATACTTTTGCATCTATTGAGCTTGCCATACAACAAGGCATTCATTCTATAGAAATTGATATTCAAGGGACAGTAGATCATGTACCTATCCTCTTACATGATCCAACATTAGATAGAACAACAAATTTCAACTCTACCCTCCCTGTTAACCGATTAAATTATGCGACCATTGAAACATATGATGCAGGTTCTTGGTTTTCAGAACAATACGCAAATGAAAAAGTTCCAAGATTAGAGGATGTGTTTAAATTAATTGAAGGCAACCCAACCTATTTTTTAGACATTAAGTCAGACGATATACTTGTTGAAAAAGAAATAATGCGACTTATAGAAGTATACGACATGGCTGAGTCAGTTAAAATTATGTCTTTTAACCCTGACCAGCTCTTACGTTTTAAAAGGGAAAACTCTAACATTGAAACAGTCCTTCTTATTTCTACTTTTTATGGAAATATTAATACTTTAATCAGAAGCGAATCTATTGACCATTTTGCCCTTAGAATCACTATTTTACAAAATCACCCTGATGTCATCAAAAGAATTCATGAGTTTGGGAAAACTGCCTATGCTTGGACTGTCGATAATGAAGAAGAAATAAATATAGGTGTCAGGGCAGATGTTGATGGTTTTATAACTAAAAGACCTCTTGATGCAAGAGAAATTGCTCATTCAAAAAATAGTAATATCAGTTTTAAGGAATTTCTAGATAGATTATTTAGTGGTCTATAAAAAATCATATGAATTTTTACATATAGCCTTTAATTTTTTATCTTATCTTGTAAAATGAATATGAGGTGGTTGAAGATGGAAAAACTTTTTAAATTAAAGGCATTCCCGAAAACTAAAAATGGCGGTAATAAAGCAGGTGTATATATCTTTGCGGATGATTTAACAAAATCACAAATGCAAAAAATTGCTAAAGAAGTTGGCTATAGTGAGACTGCCTTTGTTATGAAAAGTGATAAAGCCGATTACAAAGTCAGATTTTTTACGCCAAAATTTGAAGTAGATATCTGTGGTCATGCAACCATAGCTACTTTTAATCTCTTAAGAGATCTACAGATCATTGATACAGGTATATATACACAAGAAACCAAAGCTGGTGTTTTAAAACTTAATGTAACAGATCATTTTGTATTTATGGAACAGCCTTCTCCTGTTTTTAGTGATGTTATTCCTAAAGAAGAATTATTAGCATGTTTTAAAGACATCGAATTTGACCAACACTTACTTCCACAAATCTTATCGACTGGATTAAGAGAAATCTTTCTACCATTAAAAAGTAAAAGTACTTTAGAAAATATTAAACCCATCCACAAAAAAATCATTGACCTATCCAGAAAATATCAAGTTATTGGCATTCATGCCTTCGCATTGGCTGAAGATGTTGATGCCTATGGTAGAAACTTCGCACCCTTAATAGGTATTAATGAAGAAAGTGCAACCGGCACTTCCAATGGTGCACTAGGATGTTATTTACACAAACATCATCTTCAAAAAAAACAATACATTTTAAGACAAGGTTACCAAATGAACCAACCATCTGAAATCATTACGAAAATTGATTCTCTAAATGACGAAATTAGTCAAGTGTGGGTTGGCGGAAGCGCAATAACCATAAAAAAATAGTCGTTTAAACGACTATTTTTTTTCTATTAAGTTAAAGCCTCTATCTTCAATCCCTTTCCATCTGTCTAATCTTTCAAAAAGCGATTGTGGTAAAAAAGATTGATCATCAATGGTTTTTTTAGGTTTTTGCTTATCCTTTATATGACCTACAAATTGTGGATCAGCTAAACTGGCCATACCAACAGCTAACAAATCATAACCATATTCTAAAGCGTCTATCGCTTGGTCACAATCATCGATTTGACCTACCCCTATGATAGGTATTTGATTACCCACAATAGTTTTTACTTTGGAAATAATAGGTTCATTATCATTTTTATCTCTAATGGATGATTGATGATATTTACCTAAAGAGAGATGGATATAATCAAGATCTCTTTCAATGATTTTTTCAATAAAAGATAAAGTATCTTCGATTGTAATTCCAGGTGTTTCATATTCCTCTGGACTGAGTCTATAACCAATGATGAAATCTCTATTAGCGTATTGGTTTCTTACCTTAATCGCGCCATCAATTAGCATTAAGGGAAATGTCATCCTTTTTTCTAAACTTCCTCCAAATTCATCATTTCTTCTATTTGAATGTGGGCTAAAGAACTGTTGAATCAAATAAGTATTTGCTCCATGAAGTTCAATGCCATCAAAACCAGCCTTTATTGCAAGTTTCATGGCTTGTAAAAAGTCATCAATCACTTGATATACTTCTTCTGTTTTTAGTGCCCTTGGATTTGGTGCATGGTCTCTCAATGCTTTGATCGATGATGCACTGACTATATCTTGGTTAGGGTAAAGTCCTTTGGCATTCATTCTGCCCCCATGATGTAATTGTAAAATAGCTTTTGCTCCACCTTCTTTTATAGCTTTTGCTAATCGTTTCATAGAAGGAAGATAAGTTTCATCTTTAATAGAAATTTGGTTTTGAAAAGCTTGGGCATGTTTACTTATGGCGGTCGCTGCGGTAATAACCATACCAAAAGATTCTCCCCTTTTTCTATAATACATCTCTTCTTCATCGCTTAGTGTTAAATCTTTGTTTCCAGAATAGGTAGTCATTGGTGCCACTACAAATCTGTTTTTCAACTTAACACCATTTTTAAATTCATAGTAAAATAAATCCTTCATAATACCTCCGGTCTTAATCTTCTAAAATAACTCTTGCTGGACTTGCTTCTACACCTTTGATTCTTAAAGGTAAACATGTCATATGATAGTTTTTAGCTTCTACATTCGCCAAACGCAATCCTTCAATTATCACAATGTCATCTTCTAGTAAATACTTATGTGTCATATGGTCTTTTTGATTTCTCTCTATTCCAAGGCCATCTATTCCTACCCCTCTAACCTTGATATCGGATAAATACTTTGCCCCTTCACGATCAAGATATATGAAATCGAAGATGAAGTTTTCTGAATAACTATTTTGAGTTTTAAACAAAAGAAAATCATTCTCTTTGATCTCATGTTTAATTAAATCACTTTTAGATATAGCATCATGACAAGCTGTCATATCCAATACCTTACAAGTCCCCATTAATTTTTCTAAAACTTCAGCGTCAGATGTTTTACCATCTTTAATCATATGTAAAGGATAATCTACATGGGTCCCCGTATGTAAGTTAAATTTCAATATCGTTTCATAAGCAGAACTATTGTCATGATTCGAAGCATTAACGAATACAGGTTTTTTCTCTTCTTTATTTTTATAAACTTGCATATCCTCATGGATAAGCATAGATACATCATAAATCATTAACTAACACACCCTTTTCTTTTAATACATTTATAATATCTTGATAAGAATCATAATGATATAGTTTCGAATGATGTCCTTTAAGTTCATCAATGAGTTTCCAAGTAGTTTCAATCTCATCCCACCTTGTAAATAGTGTTCTTTGATTATTTAAAAGATCAATAAGTAATCTTTCATATGCCTCAGGTGTATTTTCCATAGCCTTGCAATTATGACAATAATCAAGACTAGCTTTTTGTATGTTATTCCCTAGCCCTGGCTCTTTCACACTAAATTGGAATTCAACACCTTCATTCGGTGAAACCTTTATGATTAACTTGTCTTCTTGTGGTTTTGTTTTAGGAAAATAATCTCCTAAATCATTTTTTTCATGAAAGTGAACAATAATTTCACTTCTCTTTTCTTCTAGTTTCTTACCCGTAACAAAATGAATGGGTACACCTTCCCAGGCTTGATCCTTAACTGATGCCTCAGCATAAACAAAGGTTTCAGTCTGAGAGTTATCATCAACTTTCTCTGCATCCCTATAACCATTGTATTGTCCCAAAATCAATTTTTTTTCATCAAAAGCTAAGTTTTTAAGAGCTTTTACTTTGGCATCTTTAATTGCTTCACTACTAAAATCTTGGGGTTTATCCATAAGAATTAAAGCTGCCATTTGTAATAAATGACTTTGTAACATATCTTTTAAAGCGCCTATTTTATCATAATAATTTCCTCGACTCATCACGCCTTCACTCTCTTTAGATAAAATAGTGATCGATCGAATGGCTTGATGATTCCATGAATTTTCAAAAATTATATTAGCGAACCTAACCACTAAAATATTTTGAATCATTTCTTTCCCTAAATAGTGATCAATTCTATAAATTTGATTTTCATCAAAACATTTCCATAATTCTCTATTAATATCCTTTGCACTCTCTAGGTCTTCACCAAATGGTTTTTCAAAAACAATCCTTTTATGATGATTATTTTTTTCAACAAGTTTTGATTGACTGACCCCTTTAGCAATAACTGGAAATAGTTTTGGTGGCACAGCTAAATAGACGCTTATATCATCATAACCGTCTTTATTAAGTTTATTTTTTAATGTTCTATAATCTTCTACATTTTTTATATCAAATAAAATATATTCCAAATGAGATTTAAACTTAGCCCAATCTATGTGGTCTTTGACTTTATCTTTGGCTATGTCAATAAATTCATCAATGGTTATTTGTTTTCTTGCGACAGCGAATATTCTAAAATCTTCATCCACTAATCTTTTTTGAATAATTTTATCTAAGGCAGGTATAAGCTTTTTATACATTAAATTACCGGTTGATCCAAATATAACAATTGCTTTTTTCATTATTTTTTATATACCTTATGTCCGCCAAATTCATTTCTCATTGCTGCAATGACTTTTTCCGCAAACTTATGATCATCTTTTGATTTATAACGACTAAAAAGTGATTGAGTAATGACAGGAATACTCACTTTTAATTTAAGCGCTTCTTCAATTGTCCATTGACCTTCACCGCTATCGTCCACTCGACCAATAATATTTGAAAGTTTTGGATCTTTCTTAATAGCCTCATGAACCATATCCATTAATAAACCTTCAATAATACTACCATTAGACCATACTCGAGCAATTTTTTCATAATCAAGATCAAAGGGACTAGCTTCTAAAATATCAAAGCCTTCACCAATTGCTTGCATCATTCCATATTCAATACCATTATGTACCATTTTCACAAAATGGCCACTACCACTTTCACCCATGTAGTCATAGCCACCTTCTTTAGCAATTTTAGAAAAGATTGGTTGAACAATATCATAAGCTTTTTTATCTCCACCTATCATTAAACAAGCACCATTTCTAGCACCGCCTTGTCCACCGCTGGTTCCAACATCTAAAAAGAAAATATTTTTTTCTTTCAACAATTTTCCGCGTTCAATGGATTCTGTGTATCTTGAATTACCTCCATCCATGATGATATCATTTTCACTAACCAAAGCTGATAATTCATCAATGACCATGGTTGTTGGTTGTCCCGCAGGAACCATCACCCAAATAATTCTTGGAGACTCTAAAGAATTAACAAGGTCATTTAATGACCCTTTATAATCAATTCCTTGATTTTCATTCTTGATTGTATCACTTAAATATGCATCATACCCAACAACCTCAATGTCATTATCTAACATATTTAATGCCAAGTTGAGTCCCATTTTACCTAAACCTATTATACCTATTTTCATATTTTTCACTTCCTTTACTACTATTATTTTAGCATTTTTATGACAAATATAGAAATTTAACGCAATCATTTAAAAAAAGATATGAAAATCATATCTTTTTTTTGTATATTTTATAATTTGACATCATATTCAAAGTAAAAGTGTGGTAAGGAGTAAGCATGTCCATAACCAAAAGCATTACCGTTTTGATCTAAGTATTCTAAATTTATTTTAAAGCCTTTTAACCCTTCTTTCACTTTTAAGATATTTGATAATTTTTGATCAAAACTACTCACATTTATTTGTCTATTATTTTTCACAAAACGAATTCCATACTCTTTTTTTAAGACATTCTCATATAGAGTACCCGCTAAATCCCTGTGAACATCAAGCAACTTAGGAAAACGTTCAATTGGATAAAGTTCCTCTAAAAAGAAATATGGTTCATCATCCGCTCTAAAAATTCGTGTTTGCCTTAAAAATCTATGATCATCATAGTTCTCTAATGGGATAACATCAGATTCATCAATCTCTAGTATTTCAAAATCAATGGTTTCTTTTGATGGCGTTTTTCCAAGTGATCGAATACCATCTTCTATAAAAACAAGTTTTGAGAAAAAGTCAAGAATTCTACTGTACTTAGTTACATAAGGAAAGTTTTCTTCATCATATGAAATAAACTTTCTTTTTTCTAATAAGTCGTAAGTCTTTTCTACTTCACTCATATCTACATTTAAAAGCTTTGCCAAATGTGAAGCTGTAGCCAATCTCTCTTCATTTATAAACCTAGCACTTGATAATATATCTTCTAATTGAGCATAAATTTGTTCATAAATCGGTTTATTAGACCGACGATCAATGATGATTGCATCTCTATAATCAATCGACATTTAAAGACACCTCCATAGTCACATACTCACCTGAAAGATAATGATTCACTAATGCTATTGGCTCTTTTTCATCTGTAAAATATATGCTCTCAACTCGCCATAAAGGTTCGTTTAGTTTTAATTTTAGAATAAACTGCATTTCCACAGTCACACTGCTAGAAAAATATTTGTTAGAAAAACTATCCAACGCATATCGGTACCCATTCATTATAAGAGATGGTAAAGTTAAATATTGATTATATCGTCTCGATAAGTTTTTAAATTTATGTAAAGGTAAATAAATATCTTCAAATAAAACATTCTTCAATTCTTTTCCATAAGTTTGTTTGATATGATAACAATAATCACCTGAATCTAAATTTAATTGTTCAGCAACATAATCATCAACAACAATTTTTTCCATTAGTAAAATATGACGTTCCATATTCATCTCATGTACTAAGTTAGC
Source organism: Mycoplasmatota bacterium (assembly GCA_018622675.1). Lineage (GTDB taxonomy): Bacteria > Bacillota_I > Bacilli_A > Izemoplasmatales > Hujiaoplasmataceae > Hujiaoplasma. The sequence goes on along the minus strand of CP076020.1, from coordinate 293,516 downwards.
TTCAATTTGATAAAAATAATCTAGATCAATTTTAATGCTTTCATGGTATGCCACAAAGAAGCCTTTACCTCTTCTGCTATAAATCAATTCTTTGTGACTTAGATCTTCATATGTCTGTGCAGCAACTTTTAGACTGATGTTGAAAATTTCTCTCATTTCAGTTAAAGTAGGTAATTTTTCACCATGAGAAAAGTACCCCGATCTAATCATTTCTTCAAGGGCATTTGATAATTGTAAATAATAAGGATCTTTTGATTGCTTATTAAGAATATTCATGTAGCGCCTCATTTCAAACATTCATTTGCTTTACTAAAAGTAATTATATCATAAAATAATTAATATTTTAAACATAATTTTTTCAATAGAACCGATAAAGAAGATAATTATTTTAAGTTTTCATTAATGTAAGCGCTCTTGAAAAAATATCATATATAAGTTTTCTATATAAACATCTAAATTGATTGTTATTTATTGTTGACAAAAATATTGATTCTTGTTAAACTTAATTGAACACTGTTCAAATAAATGAATTATGTTATGGAGGTATCATGAAAAAGAATGTAAAAGATTCAAAAAAACTATTAGTCAAGACTGCTATATTGGATGCAGCAAAGGATATCGTAAGACTTGATGGCTTTAAATCATTGTCTATACGTAAAATCGCTGATCAAATTGATTACTCAGTTGGAAGCATCTATCAATATTATAAGAATAAAGATGATATTGTTAAAGAATTAATCAAAGTTAAGTATAAAGAAATGCTGGATATACTCAAAAACCAAAAGCCAACAAATCATCTTGTCAATGATATCAAAAACAAATTTATTGCCTACTCTACTTTTGCTTTAAATAACAAGGATTATTACAAAGAGATGATGTTATCTAAAGACCCTAATGTGTTAAGTATGACACGAATTTTAGATGGAGACCCGACGCCTGGAATGCTCATGTTAGTAAATTATCTAGAGAGACTCAATAAGGATAGCGATTTTTCAATTAACAATCCCCTTGATACAGCTAAGTTTTTATGGTCATCTGTTTTTGGATTAATGATCAAAATGATGATTGAAGATGTTGATGATATGAATTTAGTTGAGAATCATATTGATTTATTAATGAATACACTGAAAGGAACGAAACAATGAATTTTTTAAGAATATCTTGGTATTTTAAAACCCTCATCATCATAGGTATTATATTGATACTTATGATACTGACTGTTGTCATTAGTAGGACTTTAATGAACTATAGAACCAACCAAAAGATTGATACCTTATATGAGTCATTAGCAATCGATCAAGAAGAAATTATTAAAGATCAAGACATCAACCATTTACCAAAACCTGTATATAAGTGGTTGATAAAATCTGGTGTTGTAGGTAAAAGAAAGATCCAAAAAGTATCTTTAAAACAAACGGGTCAAATGCGTTTAAACCCTGAAGATGCATGGCTTAAGCCAGACGCATCACAAGAGATTAATGTCAGTCAACCTGGATATGTATGGACAGTCAACTTACCCATGGCTATGACAAAAGGAAGAGATTTTTTCTATCAAGGTCAAGGTCAAATGTTAATTAAAATTGGTGGTTTAATTCCCATAGTCAATGAAAACAACAATGACAAAATTAATGAGTCTTCAATGCATAGATTTTTAATGGAAATAGCTTGGTATCCAACGGCTGCTATCGAAGACTACATTGAGTGGACAGCAATAAACGATCATCAAGCTAGGGCTACAATGACTTATCAAGAGATAAAAATAACTGCAGATTTCTTTTTTGAAAACAACGATTTAATTAGAGTTGAAACTATGCGATATAAAGACACAGGAGAATTTGGTACAAGAGAATTATGTATTGGTCAAATCATTGATTACGAAACTTATGATGGCTTTAGATTACCATCTAAAATCAATATTTCTTGGAAAATAAACTCAGATACTTTTACTTGGTATAAGATAGAAGTCACTGAATTTTTAATAAATTAATATTTCTTTTAAAAAAGGCTTAATTTACACTTGATAAATTAAGCCTTTGTCTTTATTTAATATATTTTTTTAATATTTTTAGTACTTCTTCTAATTTTTCTTGATGTGTTCCATCTTCAAAAGATTCTCTTACACAAGTTTCTATATGTTGTTGAAGAATTTGTAAATTTGCTTTTTTTAATAAAGCTTCTACTGCCATGATTTGGTTTGCTATATCAACACAGTATCTATCCTCTTCTGTCATGCGTATCACTGCATCTATTTGACCCCTGGCTGTTTTTAAAATATTTAATGACTTACTATGATCATGCTTCATTATAAACCTCCAAATGTTTATCTAAATTTTCTTTTTTTAGTCTGAGTGAATTATATATAACATTGAGACTACTGAGTGACATAGCTGCAGCTCCTATCATTGGATGTAACAATCCAAACATAGCAAATGGTATAGCTATCGCATTATAAAACCAAGCCCAAAAATAATTTTGTTTAATCTTTTTAAAAATAGCTTTGGATAATTCTACAGCATTTAATATAGTTAAAAGATCACCTCTAACTAAGGTTACATCAGCAGCCTCAATAGCTACGTCTGTTCCTGTACCAATAGCAATACCTACATTCGCTTGTTTTAAGGCTGGTGCATCATTAATACCATCACCAACCATTGCTACTAAGCCATATTCTTTTTGAAGTTTTTTTATTTCATCAACTTTTCCATTAGGTAAAACATTAGAAATAACATGAGATATATTGGCTTTCTTAGCGATTGCTTGTGCAGTTCTTTGATTATCACCTGTAATCATAGCGGTTCTTATTCCTAATGACTCAATGGCTCGTATCACTCGCTCAACATCATCTTTAAGTGAGTCCGCAACAGCGATCACACCTAAAACTTCTTTTTCGTTAGCGACTAACATTGCCGTTTTTGCTTCTTCTTCAAGTTTGACCATTGATGATTCATAGGCTTTATAATCTACACCAAATTGATCTAATAATTTTCTATTACCAATCATATACCATAGACCATTAATTTCTGCTTTTATACCATGACCTACAATAGCTTCGAATTTATTCATTGATAAAAAATCAATCTTTTCTTCCTTTGCTTTTTCTATGATGGCATTTGCTAAGACGTGTTCTGAACCTTTTTCTAATGAACCAGCAATTTGTAATAAATGCTTAGAATCTTTAGATATTACATCAGTTACAATTGGTTTACCGTGTGTTAATGTACCTGTTTTATCAAAAGCAATGACTTTAATATCTTTTAAAGTTTGAACAGCTTCACCATTTTTTATTAATATCCCTTTTTGAGCACCAAGTCCACTTCCCACCATTAAAGCTGTGGGTGTTCCTAAGCCAAGAGCACATGGACAAGCTATAACCAAAACAGCTGTCGCGGTTACAAAAGCTAAAGTAAGTGGAGACTGGTCAGTTTGTATCCATGGTAATATATCTTCAACTGATCTCAAGATGTTTAAATGAAAATCGGAAAATACATTAAATGATATAAAGGTTAATACAGTTATCACCATGATGGCAGGTACAAAATACCCCGTTACTTTATCAGCAAAAGCTTGAATGGGAACTTTTGAACCCTGACAAGCTTCAACCAAGTCAATAATTTGAGCTAAAAAGGTATCATTACCAACTTTAGTAACTTTAACTTTTAATAGTCCATGCTCATTTATTGTAGCACCGATGACAGAATCATTAACTTTTCTTCTCACTGGCATGGATTCTCCTGTCGCTAAGGATTCATCAATTAATGATTCACCTTCAATGATTTTTCCATCTGTAGGAATTTTTTCTCCTGGTTTAATTACCATTATATCTCCTACAGATAATTCTGAAGTTAAAACTTCAATTTCTTCTCCATCTACAATAACTCTAGCCGTTTTAGCACCTAACTCAACTAACTTTTTAATGGCTTGGGATGCTTTGCCTTTGGCTCTAGATTCTAAAAACTTTCCTATTAAATGAAAAGTCATTATTGTAGTAGCCATTTCTATAAAGGTTGTTATCGGTAAAAAGAGACCCATCAATCCTATTAAATAGGGCGGCAATGATCCCAAGGAAACTAAAACATCCATATTAGGTCTTAGTGCTTTTAAAGATTTAAAACTTTTCATATGGACATGAGATCCCAAAATGAAAACAACAGGAAACCCTAATATAGCAACAATAACAGTGTATCCATATATATTAAACAAGAACATATGTACAACCATTAAAAGCATAACTGTTGATGCTAAAATTGCGGCTATTAACATGTTCTTTTTTGCCTTTTTCATTTTGATTAGATCAGGATCTAATTCATCTTTACTTTCATCTTCTAGTATAATATCATAGCCAACGTCTTGGACTGCTTTTTTGATTTGACTTAATTTTAAAACTTCACTATCATAAGTTACTATCATTTTATCATTAGCGATATTAACTGAGACTTCTTGGACTCCCTTTAAACTCTTTACAGACCGCTCTACATTAGCCGCACATGATGCGCAAGTCATCCCCTCAACTTTTAAAGAAATTCTTTTTATAGAATCATTTTTTAAATGAGCGTCATAACCAATATCTTGAATGAGTGAAATAATCTGATTGATAGATAATTTTTCTTCATCAAAAGTAACCAGAGCTGTTTCACTGGCTAAATTAACATTCGCTTCTTTTATTCCTTCTTCTTGATTCAAGACATGATCAATGGCATTTGAACACGAAGCACAAGTCATTCCTAAAAGATCAAGTTTAATTTTTTTCATTATTTCACTTCCACTTGATACCCTAGTTTTTTAACTTGATTCATAATATCTCCTTCTTTAACTTGTTTTTCATCATAATAGACAAAAACTGTTTTCCCAATATGACTTGCTTCAACTTCATGGACACCCGGTAATTGTTTAATCACTTTTTTTACACTATTTTCGCATCCACTGCATGTCATTCCATCGACTTTATATTCTACTGATTTCATTTTATATCACTCCTTAAATAATTGCCCCCCCTTATAGAGGGGTATCTTTATTATAACATGATTGGATATATAGACAAAATAAAAGCCATTTAAACTTTTATTGTTTAAATGACTTTTCGTGATAATGTCTTATTTTATAATTTCAGGCTCTTTAAAATCATCATTTGATAATTCAACTTTAATTGATTCAATCACTTGCTTATTTAAAGGTTTATCTTGAAAATTCGTTTTTTCTTCAGCAATTGTGTCAACGACTTCAATTCCTTCAATAACTTTGCCAAATGCTGCATACTGGCCATCTAAATGTGGTGAATGTTGATGCATAATAAAGAATTGTGAACCAGCTGAATCTGGATGTCCAGATCTCGCCATAGATATCACACCTCTTTCATGTTTCAAATCGTTATCAAAACCATTACCTTTAAATTCGCCTTTGATTTGATATCCTGGTCCTCCCATTCCTGTGCCTTGAGGATCTCCTCCTTGAATCATGAAACCACTAATAACTCGATGAAAAATAGTTCCATCATAAAATCCTTTTCTTGCTAAACTTAAAAAGTTATTCACTGTATTAGGTGCTATATCCGGATATAGCTCTAACTTAATGACACCTTTATTTTTTACTTTCAAACTTACAATTGGTTTATCCATTATGATTGCCACCTTTCTCTTATACTATGTTATCATAAATGATTTCTTTTGTCTTATACTTAGAATGAATAATTCACTAATTGATAGTTTGTATCAAAGATGAGTAATTGTCCCTCATCATAGTTTGCATAAAATGTATCTTCATCAGTAGTGATTATAAAAAACAATTGCCAGTCAAAAGAAGTGGCTTGGTTGTTTTCTTTTATAGAAGCATATGGACTGATTGATAATGACAAACCACCATAATCTTCAAGAAAAATCGGATCATCAATATATGTCTCTAAGTGTAAGTATATGTCTTCTAAACTAAATAAAGGGACATTGTCTAATATATAAGCTTTTTCACTAACTCTTCTAGGCACAAATATCATCTTGTAGATATCATTGTCAAGTCCAATAATCACACCACTATTTTGATAAGACTCTCCTGTAAGATATTTAGCTGTTTCAAGGTCAATGATTTTAAATGTATGATAAGTATCTAAGCCAAAGTCTTTCTCTGCCAATATTTCTAAATCATCATCTTGATAGTCTCTATATATCATTTTACATGAAGAAAGACTAAAAAATATCATGATACTTAATAAAATAATACTTACTTTTTTCATTTTCATCCCTTTAAAAAACCATAAAGATTCAACTTTATGGTTTGTCATATTATTTTTGATATGTTTCTAAAGCTTTTCTTAAGATATGCATAGCTTTTTTCATTTCTTCAGTCTCTAAAACATAGGCAATACGCACTTCATCTTTGCCTAATCCTTTAGTAGAATAGAAACCTTCAGCTGGAGCTAACATAACTGTTTCACCATTCAAGTCGTAATCTTTCAATAACCATACGCAAAAATCTTCAGCGTTCTCAACAGGTAATTTAGCAACAACATAGAATGCTCCTTGTGGTTTTTCACAAACTACCCCCGGAATTTCTTTCAACGTATTATAAACGATATTTCTTCTTTCTTCATAAATATCTTTAATTTCATCTGCATATCCAGAAGGCATATTGTACAAGGCAGCTGCGCCAATTTGTTCTAAAGTAGCTACACAAAGTCTCGCTTGACATAATTTTAATACATTTTGAGTGAAACTTTTATTTTTAGAAATAATTGCGCCGATTCTTGCTCCACATGCACTAAATCTTTTAGAGACACTATCGATGATGATTAATCGATCATCAATACCATCTAATTCACCCATACTATAAGATTTTAAGCCATCAAAAGCCATTTTACGATATACTTCATCAGAAATAATGAATAAATCATGTTCAATAGCAATGCGTTTAATCATATCCATTTCTACTTTAGTTAAAATGGTTCCGGTAGGATTTCCAGGATTAGAAAACAAAATAGCTTTTGTTTTAGGGGTGATTAATTTAACAATGTCTTCTTCCTTTGGCAAATGGAATCCGTCTTCTGCTTTCGTTGTAATTGGAACTAAATTGACATTTACAGCACTTGTAAAACCATTATAATTCGTATAAAAAGGTTCTGGTATTAATATTTCGTCTCCAGGGTTACAAGTTGCGATTGTTGTGAAAGTTAAAGCTTCACTGCCACCGTTAGTGATTAATATATTGTCTTCTTCAAAAGACATACCATCTCTTTTATAATAATCAATAATTGCATCTATTAAAATAGGCTCTCCCTGTGAAAAAGAATATTTAATCACTGATGTATCATAGTTATTGATAGCATCCATGAATACTTTCGGTGTTTCAATATCTGGTTGGCCAATATTTAAATGATATACTTTTTTACCTTTCTTTTTTTCTGCAGTAGCAATAGGCACTAGTTTTCTAACCGGTGACTCTTGCATTCCTAATACTCTATCTGATAATTTCATCATATCCTCCTATATCCATTAAAATTATATCACCAACATCTTTTAAATTCAATATAAATACCTATAAAAATGAAAACACTTACATGTAGATATTTTCTACTTTAAAAGCCTGGTATAAAGTCTATAAAACTGACTTGGTAAGTATACTCATCCAAATCTAAAGTCCCCTTATCAACCTGACTTTCAATTTGTTCCTTATCTGCAAAAGATACAATATAATCATATACATTCTTGCTGATTTCACGTTCATCTAAGTAGACTTTATCTAAGGTCAGTTTATAAGTCATACTTGTTTCTATGACTTCCATGTCAAAGTAAAAATATAAGGCAGTAGAAACACTTGGAATATTATTTCTTTTAAGACTCACTGTTACCTTGACTTGACCATCTTCAGTTATGTCTGCGTAAACATAGTCTAAAGTGAATTGTGAATGGTTGATGATATACTCACTTTCTTCTTCAACGCCATTCAAAGGATCATATAAGGCATTAATGTTATCTCTAATCGTCTTTAAAATCATGATATTTAGGAAGTCCTCAAAGTCGTTGTAAGAATCCCCATCCTCTTGTCTTGCTATAGAAATCATCTTGTTTTGCATCATAGTTGATAGATTCCCCGAAGACTCATATACATCTTGAGGTAAGTCTTCCTCAGTGATTTGAACTTCAACTGAATTCAAGAAAATAATGACGCCTACAAAAGTTAAAATAATGATAATGATTAAAAATAAAATCAGTCTTTTTATAAGTTTAAACATCTTATTGACCTTCTTTCATCGTTTTCTCAATCAAATCCCAAAACATATCAACCTTTATATCTGTCGCAACATAAGTATTTTTTTCTAAATGATTATAATCAAACACATCACAATTGGTCCTTCCATAACTTGGACCATGTGATATATCGATACTACAATGCATATGTTCAATCGTTAATATATCTGGATTAATTAAATAGGCAATCGTGACCGGATCATGTAGTGGTCCTCCTGGAAAACCAAAAACTTTTCTTTGATTTTCATTGAAGACTTTCATAAGATCAACAAATAATTTAGATGCATGGTTATTAATTTTTTCCATTCTATCCACTATTTCAGGTAAAACCAAGACTTTTCTTGTTACATCAAGACCAATCATAGTGACTTTTAAAGATGAGTTAAAGACAATATGTGCTGCTTCAGGATCGGTAAATATATTAAATTCAGCTGCTGGAGATACATTCCCATTAGTGTAAGAACCACCCATTAATACAACTTCTTCAATATGATTCATAATTTTGGGTTCTAACCTTATAGCTAGAGCTAAATTTGTCATTGGTCCCGTTGTCACAACGCTGACCTTTTCTTTAGATTCCATTAATATATCAATGATTAAGTCAACTGCTTTTCTAGAATCATATTGCATGTTTAATTCAGGAAAATCAACACCATCTAAGCCGCTTTCTCCATGAATAACTTCACAGACTTCTTCTTCTTTAATGATCGGTCTTGAACTTCCTAAAGATACTGGTACATCTATATTCAAATATTGACATAAATTTAAGGTATTTAACCCTGTTTTTTCTAAAGTTTGGTTTCCAGATACAACACTTACACCTAATAATTCTATATCCTTATGATAAGCCGCAAGCAATAAAGCTATGGCATCATCATGACCTGGATCACAATCTAGTAAAACTTTTCTTTTCATTTGTTTTCCTCTCTTTCTAAAAATGAGTCGATCATTTCTTTGTTAGGTATTGCATTTTGAGCACCCATGGTTTCAATGGTCATTGAAGCGCCAGCTGTTGCTTTTTTCAATGCCAGCGCTGTGTCTTCACCCAGTATTTTGTAAGCAAGATATATGCCAGTAAAAGCATCTCCAGCACCGGTTGTATCTACAATTTGACTAAGATATACCTTGGTATAAATTAATTCATCTTTATCTTTATAGTAGCTTCCTTTTTCACCTAAAGTAATGATCGATGTTTTTGGACCTAATTTTTCTATTTTAGAAAAAGCTTGATCAATATTTGTATCATCCACTTGAAGATTTATCAGCGCTTTTGTTTCACTTTCATTCACACATAACAAATCTACATTTGATAAAGTCTCTTGATCTAAATCCTTCATTGGCGCTGCATTTAAAACGCTCATCATGCCTATAGATTTAGCAATCTTAATAGATTTTTTTACAATATCTAAGGGGATTTCTAATTGAGTTAAAAAGATATCTCCTTCATTGGCATTTTCTTCTAAAACCTTTTTGATATATTCTATATCATGAATATTGTTTGCGCCAGGATTTACAATGATTCTATTATCATTATTTTCAAGTAATATACAGGCAAGTCCTGAAGATGTATCCTTAATACGTTTTATATAATCACATTTGACTTGATAAGATTTTAATTTATCTATTAATTCATCACCTAATGCATCATCACCGACATTTCCAATCATATAGGTTTCAACACCTTGTTTAGCCGCGGCTACCGCTTGATTAGCGCCTTTACCACCTGGAAGACTGGAAAATTCTTTACCTGTCAAGGTTTGACCTTTTTTCGGTAAATGATCTATTGTGAAAAGAAAATCCATGTTAATACTTCCTAAAACAAATACTTTTTTCATGTCATCACTCCATTCATCATTCTATACTTATTATAACAAAGAATACCTTCATCAACAAAAGAATAAAGCACAAAATAAAAAAATAACCGATAAAATCGGTTATTGGTTATCTCAATGTTTCAAAAAATAATTCAGCTGTTTTTATATTGGATGCTAAAGGTATTTCATAAACATCACTCAATCTAAATAAAGCAGATACATCTGGTTCATGTGGTTGAGGCGTTAAAGGGTCTCTAAAAAATAATATTAAATCTATTTGACCATTAGCCACTTGCGCGCCTATCTCTTGGTCACCACCCAGTGGACCTGACTTATACCTATGAACCTTTAAACCTGTGGCTTCTACAACCTTTAGTCCAGTAGTTCCTGTCGCAACCAAGTCGTGGTGTTCTAAAACATCTTTATGTTTTTTACAAAACTCAATCATTTCATCTTTCTTTTTATCATGGGCAATTAATGCTATTCTCATAAGATCACCTAGCCTTCCTTAATGATATTATATCATGAATAAGCACTTACAAGATATGATTTTATTCATTCTATATATCTTTTACATTGATCAAACATACATTAGACTGTCATATAAGACTTTTCAATTTGGATTAATACTATATTAGTTCAAAAGATAAAAAAAAGACAATATCAAATGATATTGCCTTTATTTAGTGGTTCTATAATTTTCTTAGGGGTGTTAATAAAAAGATGTTTATAAATTAAAAGTGCATGAATAGGAATCATCCTTTATAATTAAGTTACCTACAACCAATCGAAAGGGGTCCTATTCATGCATGAACATTATATCAGTAAATTATTTAATTTGAAAGATGAAGATATTATTATTAAAGATATTTCTATAGAAAGAGGGACTAAGTATATTAAATTAGAACTTCCTATTAGAGAACATGTCTGTCCTCACTGTGGTTGTTTAACCAAGAGGGTTCATGATTACAGGATAAGAAAGATAAAACATCAATTTGATTTAGGATATAAAGTGATACTTCTATATAGGCGGCGAAGATATTTATGTAAAGATTGTCATAAACGTTTTCCTGAAGAGAATCAATTTGTAAGAAAATATCATAAGATAAGTAATTATACGAAACAACTAATTATCAAAGAATATGGATTTAAACAATCAATCACAGATGTTGGTAGACATTTAAATATATCATTTCACACAGTTATGAGACACATTAAAACTCATATTAGACCTAGGAGGCAAGTTTTACCTGAAGTCTTGAGTATAGATGAGTTTAAAAATTTATCTCATGGCTATGGTAAATATGCTTTTCTTATGACTGATCCAGTCAATAAAAAACTGATTGACGTTTTCCCTAACAGAAGAAAACATAACCTAGAGTATTACTTCTCCCATATTGACAAAAAAGAGCGAGATAAGGTCAAATGCATCATATCAGACTTATGGGATCCTTATAGACAACTGGTTCACAAATACTTTCCTAAGGCCAAATTAATCGCTGATAAGTATCATTTTATTAGACAGATGTATTGGGCCGTTCAAGATGTTAGATTAAGGGTTATGAAGAAATATCGAAAAGGTACTTATGAATATCATTATTTAAAGAAATATTGGAAACATATATTGGCTTATACTTATAATCTTTCAACCAAGCATTTTAAAGATTATAAGCTTGGTTATCACATTACAGCGAGAGAGATTATTGATAAAGTAAGACACTTTGATCTAGATATGAAAAAGGCGATTGATTTAAAGGATTCCTTCTATGAAATGATGCATAGCACATCTTATTATGAAGCTAGAGATGTAATAAATCAATTTATAGATGACTTATATCAAACAAAGTTACCTGAATTCAAAACAGTCGCTAGGACTTATAAAAACTGGAAAGAAGAAATTATTAATTCATTTATTACCTATGACAAAAAACAATTAACCAATGGCTTTATTGAAGGTTTGAACAATAAAATCAAAGTGATTAAACGCATAGCCTTTGGCTATAGAAACTTTGATCACTTTAGATTAAGAATATTTGCATTAACTCATAATGATTGCCCTATTACTTCACTTTAAAACAAAAAGAAAAAGACGATACTTCAAACGAAATATCATCTTTAAATTCTTTTCTTAAACATCAAAGACCCCTATCCTTGACATTCAACCTATTTAGTTGATAATTATAAGCTTACGATGTTTGATGCTTGAGGACCTTTTTGTCCCTCAGTAATATCAAAACTCACAGCTTCTCCTTCTTCTAAAGATTTGAAACCATCTTTTTGAATTTGAGAGAAATGTGCAAAAACATCTTTCCCGTCTTCAGTTGTGATGAATCCGAAACCTTTTTCAGCATTGAACCATTTAACTTTACCAGTCATGTTTGTTACCTCCTTATTATTTATTTGACTTAAATATACTGCTTATAATAATTAGGTAACTTTGTTAACTTAATTTTACTTCACATTTATATTGCGTCATCTATTATAATACACTATATTTAAATAAATACAAGTGTTTTTATCTAAATATATCAATTAATTGTTAATTTTCTTCTTTATCTACGCAGTTACAACGACCACTATAATCATAATCATTCCTGCAATGTAGAATAATAGCGATCCTATAGATAAAGCGAAGCCTAATCTCGCTCTATTTTCATATGGATTGTTTTTATATTTTTTTGACAAAATATATGACATGACACCTAGCGCAGAACTTACAATGATAAAGGGCCAAATACTTAAAATGCCAAAGACTAAAGTCCAAGTAGAAATAAACTTTCCGCTCTCAGTTTTTTTAACATCACTTTTCTCGAATAAACGATCGTCTAGCGCACTTCCACAATGCATACAAAACCTTGCCAAATCGTCTACTTCTTTCTTACAATTCCAACATATTTGCATAAGATTACCTTCTATTTTTTATTTATTTTAATTGAGCGTATTCAACCGCTATTTTAGCTCCCACTCGTGCATTGTTATATACTAGAGCTAAATTAGCTTCTAAACTCTTTCCTTGGGTTTTTTCAACAATCTTCGCTAATAAATATGGCGTGACATCTTTACCTTCTATTCCATCTTTTTGACTTTCTTTGATCGCTAAATCAATGATACCATTGATATAGCTTGATGATAAAGATGATGATTCTGGAATTGGATTAGCAACCAATACTCCACCCGTTAAAGATAAGTGATCTTTTGTAAAGATTAACTCTGCAAGTTCTTTAGCCGTATCAACACTTAAAGATAATGATAATTCACTTTCTCTAGTATAAAATGCAGGTAATACTTTCGTTTGATAACCAACAACTGGAACACCTTTCGTTTCTAAATACTCCATCGTTCTTGGTAAGTCTAATATAGCTTTGGCACCGGCACAAATAACAGTCACATTAGTTTTTGATAATTCCTCTAAGTCAGCTGAAACATCTAATGTTGATTCATAACCTCTATGCACGCCACCGATACCGCCTGTAACAAAGAATTTAATTCCAGCCATATTGGCACAGATCATCGTTGAAGCAACAGTTGTTGCGCCCATGACTTTTCTTGTAATAACACTGGCTAGATCACGCCTTGATACTTTTTCAACATGTTCTTCTTTTGCTAATTGTTCTAAATCACTATCAGTTAGACCAATTTTTATCCTGCCATTCATTATAGCTATAGTCGCCGGAACGGCTCCTTCTTCTCTAATAATATTTTCAACTTTCTTTGCCATTTCCACATTTTGTGGATAAGGCATACCATGAGATATAATTGTTGATTCTAAGGCCACTACTGCTTTACCCTTGTCTAAAGCTTCTTTCACTTCATTTTTTATATCCAAATAATTTTTCATTTTCATTTACCTCCTGAATAAATTGATGATAATTCATATTTTTTCTGACTGAATCTTCACATTGAATAGTCATACTTGCATTGACCATCCCATAAAATACGGCGTCTCTCAGTTTTTTATTTTCCATTAAGGCTAAAATAACGCCACTACTAAATGCATCTCCTGCACCTGTTACATCCACAGTTCGCTCTTGCGGAACTTTAATCACCGGTAGTGAGTAAATACCTTCTTTATCTCCAAAAGATACTTTTTGCTTACCAGAAGTTATGACTACTTGTTTTACACCTTTTTTTAACCACATATCACACAAAATCATAGAATCTTCTTCATCGGTATTAAAATATGCTTGAGATTCATCTTTATTAACAATGATTAAATTGAGATCTATAATATCATCAGGTAGATTTTTCATCTTGGGTCCAGATACACCAATAACCGTTAAAGGAAATGCTTTACTTCTAGATAAATCTATCAATTTAACAAGCCCACTCTTTTGAACATTTAGGTCTACAATAACTTGCTGGTAATTCATCAAATCAGACGCATGCCTTTGAATCCATTCTTGGTTCATACGATCATATATTGACATATTCGCATAGGCAATATCCATATCGCCATTTATATTCATCACCGCATAATATTGACCGGTTGACTGATGACTTATTCTATCTACAAGAGAGATATCCATATACTCTTTCAAATCTAATCTAAGCTTGTCTCCAAGCAAATCATCTCCAACCATTGTCATTAACGATACATTTTGCTTTAATCGACTTAGGTTTTCTCCTACATTCCTAATCACTCCGCCATAAGACATCTTAGAATCTACAGGATTAGATGTTTTTTTTATCATCTTACTCTTCGCTTTAAATTTGTAATCAATATTACAGGCGCCAATACAAAGAATACAATTATTATTCACACTCAATAAAATCACCACCTTATTACATTATACAACATTTTAAGTAAAATTACCCTTAAACAGATGCTTAAAAAGAAGATCCTTATTTTATTCATTAACAATATCATTTAAAAATAATAGATTTTATATGATATAATTATAAACAACATACTTAAAGCAGCATTCTCATGCTGCATCTTTATTCATTTATATTAATAATGTGTGAGTTTTGTTAAAATAAAAGAATAAATAAGTATAAACACTAATCAACATTAATATTTCGTATTTAAGCTTGTTCGATTATAAAGAAATTGTGAGTTTTGCAATATAATAGATACTTGCATATAAAAGAAAGAAATATTAAAATAATAAATGTTAAAGAGTAAATTGATTAACTATTACAAAAAGACTAAATCTGGTAGATCATCATCTTCAAAACCTAAAAAAACTAAATCTGGTAGATCATCATCTTCAAAACCTAAGAATACTAAGTCTGGTAGATCATCATCTTCAAAACCTAAGAAGACTAAATCTGGTAGGTCATCATCTTCGAAGCCCAAGACTTCTACATCATTATTAACTAGGTCTGTTTTGTAATTACTATTTATCGCAAACATTAAAGCTACTAATACTAAAAACATTAAAACTTTTTTCATTTTCTCCACCCCTAATATATAAATATATTTCAAATATATTTATATATTAGCAGTAATAGATATGAATGAAAACGGCGGATATGTCATACTTTTCAAAAGGAGGTCCTATGGATACACAAAAATTACTAAATTATATGGATAATTTAAGATTTGATCGCAAAATGTCGCAGAGTACCTACCTTTTTGAAGTTGTATCTCAAAGACAATACTATAGGTATAGAAATGGAGAATCCGAAATTCCATTTGATATTTTAAATAAATTAGCCAACAAATTAGAAATTCCTTTACTAAAAATCATCTCTTCTTACCAAGCACATGCTCAAGCCGAAAAAGAAATTGTTTTAGATATATACAACTTAGTCATAAGAAAACGTTTTAAAGAAGCTAACACTTTATTAAGAAAACATAAAAACTTATTATTAATCGATAACGAAAGTTTGTTATTTTATTTTTTATCCAAAGTACTATTAGATTTTTATCAAAATAAAATTACAAATCTCGATATGATTGAAAAACTTAAAGAGAAAATTGATTTTGATAATACCATGAAAAAGCAAATTCTCCATGATAGTGAATTATTCATCCTTGGTGTCATTATGGAATATAGTGACTCTGATAGAGAAATTATTTTAAATAAAGTCAATCAATTAAGAAAAAACAATAAATTGCTTTTAAGTGGTAAAGCTATTTTTAATTTTCAAGTTTACTTTTGGATCACTAAAAACCTAGGTCGGCTTGCAAGATTTGAAGAATTAATAGAAATTGCCAATATCGCAATTGAAGCTGCACAAAAAAATTATTCTTATTATTCATTAGAGTATTTCTATTATTATAAATCCTTAGCCTATCACGCTATGAAAAAGGAAAAGGAATTTGAAGAAGCATTAACACAAACGATTTATACTTTATTTTTAGTAGATGCTTACAAAAGAGAAATCTTTTTTAAGAACATCGAAAAAGATACAAAAATAAATGCTAAAGAATTTATTATCGATAAGATAAAGAAGGAATTTGAGTAAAATTCCTCCTTTTTTTTATATTTTTATTAAAAGTATGACATATCCGCCGTTGTTTTAATGTGTCATCTGTAAGAAAATATAGGTGTGAGTTTTGTAAAGAATAGAAGGTGTATAAGATGAAAAATAATTATATTGTGCCATTAGTCTATATTTTTATAGAAAGATTTTATATGGCAAAGGATTTCAATGATTCATAGAAAATTAAATACACAATGTTATGTTAATATCAATGATTTAGTCTATACATCAAAATATTACCCAACACATATAAAATCTAAATCTAAAAAAACAGTGAAGTTTTCAACTTACAAAGAATCAGTTTTGGATATTCTCTATAACTATAATCTATGGCAATATCATTATTATTCATTGAATAATCAATATTTAAAAGGTATTTATACATTTCCATTATTCTTTAACAAATACGCACAAAATTATGAACCTGATTTTTATTCTCAAAAAATCTTTGAAAGATATCAGAGTCACCCATTTATTATTGAAGAACATTCAATAAATGTAGCAAAATATTGCTTTCAACTTGGAAGAGCACTCGGTATTAAGGGAAAAAAGTTAGAACGTCTTGAATTAGCAGGGTTATTACATGATATAGGAAAAACATCCATCCCTAATCATATATTAAATAAAAATGCATCATTAAGTCCTGAGGAATGGGTCATTATGAAATCTCACACCCTAATGGGCTATGATATCTTAAATACAAATGATCAATTCAAAGATATTTCTATGATAGCTAGATCACACCATGAAAGAATTGATGGCTCAGGCTATCCTGATCAGTTAAAAGAAGACCAAATCCCTTATTTAGCAAAAATAGTATCTGTAACAGACGCTTATGAAGCGATGACATCAGACAGACCCTACAAGAAAGCGTTGACTAAAGAAGAAGCTATGAAGGAATTAATAAAACACTCAGGCACACAATTTGATTCAGACATTGTTCAAAAATTTATCCATGAAGTACTTAATTAACACCAACCTATTTCTATGCTCATTCTGTTTTTTATCTGTATTTCCTATACAATGAATAGCTTAGAAATTTTGGATATAATAAAAACGGAAGCTTAAATCACTTCCGTTTTTATTTTTATATCAATTTTAGAATCCAACTTTAATTCTTGACTTTCAATTCTATCTCTTAAATCTTTTATTTTTCCCTTAATCACTTTTGCAGTTTCATAAAAAGCTTTATCTTCTAAACCACTAGGATCATCTAATCCCCAATCTTCTCTGTGTTTACATGGTATATGAGGACAAATCACATTACAGCCCATAGTAATTAAAATATCTACTTGATTAGGTAATTCTTCTATCAACTTAGATCTTTGACTTAAGTTCATATCTACATCATATAAATCCTTACTAATCCTAACAGCATCTTGGTTAATTTGAGGCTTGGTTTCGGTGCCACCACTATAAGCTTCAAAAAAATCTTCATGAAGTGTTTTAGTGATTGCTTCAGCCATTTGTGACCGACAACTATTATGTACACATACATAGGCTACTTTAATCTTTTTCATTTAAACAATCTCCTTTGAATGTTTGATCACTTGATTATGATTAATATGAAATATCTTCGCTGATCTCATCAATCAATTCAATTGTTTCTATCATCTTATCATAAAAGCTTTGATAAACTTCTTGGCTAATCTCTTTAGGCTTTTTAAAGTCAAAGAAATGATTGATACTTACATGGATTTGTCTATCTATACCTGAAATTTCCACCTGTTTATATCTATCTTTTAGTTTTTTATATAAAGACAGATAAGTCTCGTTCACCGGCAAATCTTCAGTAAAGATTCTTGTTTTATCTTCTAAGATTTCTTTTTTTAATTTTATACCCTTGTGTTTTTCATTACCCTTGCTTCTAATTTGAAAGAGTTGATCATTCATTGTGTCAAACTTTAGATAAAGACCTTTAAGATAGACCACACGTGATTTATCTGTTTGTGTAAATAATTCTGTAAAAAACACATTGATATTGGTATGATAATCTGTACTCAGCATCATTTGAAAACGATTTAATTTTGATGTTGATTTTGGGTAAAGACCGCTTCGATTAAACAATTCCTTTTCTTTAGGAAAGGCTTGGTAATCTATATTTCTTTGACGATTTAAATTGATGTCTTTAATGATTTCACTGATCAATACTTCATACATAGGTTTTTCACTTGTATAAAGAGGTAATAATAGCATTGTGATTAAAGCAAGTGTTGATATGCCACAAAAGACAAGCATGATAACAAATGTCGCTTGTGTATTTAATATCATATCAATCATAAAGGTCGCAAAAACCAACAATAAAGAAATATAAAAAATATTTCTCGTTATTGATTTTCTTTTTTCTTTATCTTGTCTAATTGCTTCAAGGTATTGCCTATTGATTCTATTCAAAGTGATCACCATCTTTTTTTTATTGCATAGATATTATATCATTAAAATGACTATATTTCTATTTAAAAAATGCTTTCAAATTGAAAGCATTTAATCATTATCTATTATAATTTTTCTTTGTCGGCTTAGCCATTTGTACTGATGTATTTTTACCACTTAAAGTCACGTTGGTTAATGACGCTATGACATGGTTATAATGTCTTGGCTGTGTTGAAAAGAAACTTGCTTTTTTACTTACAGAAACATCGACAATATCATTATTATTTAACTTGGTTTTTTTCATAATAAAGTTAACCAATTGCTTAGGTGATAAACCAGATTCACTACCAACATTCAAATGATATCTTTGATGATTAGATCTTGTTCTAGTATTTTTAGTTTGTCCTTTAGAACTTCTCTTAGTAAAATCTTCGTTTATATCTCCGTCAATTTTTTCTGTTACTTGGTTTTTATCAAGTTTATATAATAAAGCACTAATGACTTCTAAAGGTTCATGGATATCCAATAACTTAGAAGCTGTATCTAAGTATGGACTGGTATTAATATTTTGGATAATACCCTCTACTTCAAGTAATTGGTGATCTTGTCTCACTCTAACAACTGTATCAGGCGTTGGTATCTTTCTTTTTTTAATGGTTGACTTAGTAAATGCTAATATAGAATCTAAACGAGATAATTCGCGTTTAGATACTAAAGTAAAAGAATAACCCTTATTTCCAATACGTCCAGTTCTTCCAATACGGTGAACATAGTATTCAGCTTTTTCTGGAACATCATAATTTATAACAATTTCAACATTTTTTATATCTAAACCTCTTGCGGCAACATCAGTTGCGACAAGGATATCTAAAACACCTGAATGAAAACTATCTAATACTTGTAATCTTGCGGTTTGTTTTAAATCACCATGGATTTTATTGACATTGTAGCCTTTTTTACTTAATTCTCTAGTCACATCATCAACTTTTCTTTTTGTATTACAAAAAATTAAAGTTAAATTTGGATTATAGACATGTAGTAGTCTTTGAATGCCTTCTACTTTATTTTTATCTTGTATTTGATAATAATATTGAGTAATATCAAGATTTGTTTCATCTCCTGTCACAACATTGACAAGTTCTGGCTTTTTCATATAACGATTCGTAATGTTTAAAATTCTTTTAGGCATAGTTGCGGAAAACATCACAGTTTGTCTATCTTGGTTGGTTTGTTCTAGAATTAATTCTATATCATCTACAAAACCCATTTTCAACATTTCATCGGCTTCATCTAATACAAGGTATGATATATCAAATAATTTGATTAATTTTCTTTTCATTAAATCAATGATTCTACCTGGTGTTCCAATAATCACTTGAGGTTTATACTTCAAACTTCTAATTTGAGTGGTAATAGGTTCTCCCCCATAAATAGCAACTGTTTTCAATTTTGGTAAATATTGACCCATTGAATCAATTTCTGATTTAACTTGGACGGCAAGTTCTCTTGTAGGACAAATAATCATTGCTTGAATGTTTTTATTCTCGTAATCTAGCTTTTCTAACATAGGGATTCCAAAGGCAGCTGTTTTACCAGTTCCTGTTTGTGAATGCCCGATAACATCTAATCCTTGTTCAATCAACGGGATAGCTTTGCTTTGAATTTCCGTAAATTCATCAAATCCCATATCATTTAATGCGTGTTCAATTTGTTCGTTTTTATAGTTCATGTACTTCTCCTTCATTTTTTAAGACTATTAAGTGTACCATAAATATAGAAAAAGTAAACACTTTTCACTCAAAGATCAGAAAAAATAAGAAAACCCACCCATATACGGGTGGGTTGATTGTTTTATTTCTATTAGTAAAACTCTTTTACATATTGTCTTCATAAAGACGAATCCATGCTTTAACAGAAAGTTTACTGACCAATTCTTTTATTAAATCATATGGGATTGTGTCCATTTTTTTGAAACGGATACAAGATTTACCCATATCTGGTAATTGATTAAAGATTTTCTTATAAGATTCTTTAAACCAATCACTTAAATCAGGCATGAGATAGATACCCATATGATAAAGGGCTATATGTTTCTTCTGTGATGCTAGATACATCAGTGGCAGAGGTTCTTCTTTATTGGCTTTATAGCCTTGTGGATAAATTGATTTTGGGACAACATAGGCAAGCATATCATATGACATAGTTTCTTCATAACCCTCAGGTAAAGAGTCTTTAATCACTTGTCTTAAGTGGTTAAAGACCCTTTTTCTTTCTACAGGTAATTTTTCCATATAATCAGCCACGTTTTTATATTTTTGACTCATAATTTCTCCTTTAATCTTTGAGAGAGTGAGCTTTAATAAAACGGATGAGGTCAGGTGCTTTTAGGGGTTTACTTAAATAATAACCTTGTAAGAAGTCACACATATTGGCTTTTAAATAAATGACTTGTTCAATACTTTCGACGCCTTCTCCAACCACTTTTAATCCTAACTTATGACTCAATGCAATAATCTCATCTATAATAAATTCATCCGTATTGGTTTTGTTAATCTTATCAACAAAACACTTATCAATTTTAATGGTATCCATATTCATTTCTCTTAACCTATAAAAAGATGAATAACCCTTACCAAAATCATCAAGAGCCACTGTGAAACCAAGTCTTCTTAAATCTCCCATAATTGAATTAGCCAAATCAAATTTTTCTTCAAAAACTGATTCAGTGACTTCTAATTCTATTCGTTTTGGTGAAATATGACATTCTTTAACAGTATTTTTAATATGGTCTATATAATCTCCACGTAACAACTCTAAAATAGAAACATTAATGGAAACTTTTAAATGAGAACCAGGGAATAGATCATCTAATTGATTTAAGAAAAGCAAAGCTTGTTTAAAAATAAAATTTCCTAGTTTTGATATTAACAATTTTTTTCAGCAACACCTATAAATTCTTCAGGACTAATAAAACCATATTTTTCAGTTTGCATTCTCGCCAAGGTTTCAAAGCCAATGATATTCATTGAATATGTTGATATGATGGGTTGAAATACAAGCGATATAATTGACTCATCTTCATTTTCTAAGGCTTCAAGAAGAATTTTTTCTATATCATTTTCTCTTTCTAGAGCAGCACTCATATGTTGGTTAAAAAATGTATAATGTCCATCTGTTTCTTTATTATGGTCTAAAGCAATACTAGCATTTCTTAATATAGAATCAACTTTTTCTACTTGATCCACTTCGATAATCGCGATTTTAGAGTGTATATACTGGTGGTCATCAACTTTCCTAAATGGTTGACTAAATATGGTTTCCATATCATTTGCATAAGTCACTAGTTCACTTGAATCATTATATTGGTCTAAGACAAAGACAAAACGATCTTGAGAAAACCTAAAGAGCATGCCACGCTCTTTCAATATAAACAATAAGCGATGCGCTACCTCTTTTAAAACTTTATCTCCATATTCATAACCATAGGTTAAATTAATGGTTTTAAAATTTTTAATATCAATTAAAAATATTGCTTTCTTACCACTTTTAACCATACTTTCTTCTAAATATGATTTTAAATATAAATCATTAGGAAGATGGGTGGTTTTATCATAGTAAGCTAAATTTAAAAAACTTTTGCTTCTTTTATAAATCATCATTATAGCTATTGCAAAAATACTCAATATAAGTCCAACAATAGTATAACCATTATTTTTAATTTCTCTTTCGATGGCTTCTATATAGGCAGTTGATTTAGCAATCACTAAATTCCCCGCTTTTTCATCACCATCATAAATGCTTGCGAAAACATAATACAAGTTATCTGATTCTTGATTGGTGACATAATAAGACTGAATGTCATCGCTCATTAAATACGCTTGTACTTTAGGATCATCTATTTCAACATCTAAAGCATCCGGGTTCGTAGAATGAATTATCTTTAAATCATTAGAAATAAAGTGTAAGTCTTCAACATCACTATCTTCTTTGAGTCTATTTAATAAATAGTCCATATCAGAAGTATTTAAAAAGGCACTAATGGTTTCGGCCTTAAAACCAATTTGAATAAAATCATCATTTTCTAATCGATAATAACCATATTTAAATAATTCACCAGTTTCAGTGTCCTCTCTAATTTCACCTACGTATGATTCTTGTCCACTTGCATAGAAAACTTGAACCGGGTGACCATCAGGCGCTGTCCAACCGATAAATTCGGGCACTGAAGAATAAATGATTTCCATACTAGCATTATATTAAAATATCACATCTATATCATACCTATTCGCTTCTTCCATTAGATGTTCATCACTTCTAATACTATCATCATGGGCTAAAAGACCACTAGCAATTCTTAATTTACTCTCTAATAAATCATTAATGATTTGTTCTGAATCAATAGAGTTAGATAGGGTAAAGGAAAAAGACTTGGCAAGAGATAAAGACTCTTGTTCAAGAATTTTATAGTTTTCATCAATACGGTTTCTAACAGTTAAAGTATTGATGATTGCAAATATAGCGATAATAACCAACATGGGCACAATAATATACAATTTTGATATTGACTTAAATTTTTCTTTTCTTTTCATAACATATACCTTCTAAAACATGATAAAACTATTCTTTACTTATCAACTAAGATAAAAATAAATAGTTAATTTTATTATATCAAATATAATGATATTTACGAATAATAAGACTAGAGACTTTCTATTTAAAGTATTTGAACACTTTGATAAAGCAAGGCTAATTCTTACTCTTTCAAGCAAAAAAAAACCATGAGTGACATATTCACTATGGTTGTTTTTTCTTTATATCTTTATTGTAAAAAATGTTGAATATATTTAGTAAAATCTCTTCTAGATAAATGGTAATCATGATCCTTATATTCAATACCTAATTCATTGATTAAGGCTATTTGGTCTACATCTGTTTTATCAAATAAAAACTGATTAAAATCAAATGTAGCGATTAATCTTCTCATCACCAATTTAATAGCTTTAGTTGCTTCTTGGATCTCTAAGTTAGAGATTAAGTTAAATTTGAAATTTAATCTCATCACTTCACCTTTATTTTGATAAATGATTTTACCAATGATTTCATCTCTATATTCTACAATAAAAATATTGGCACCATAATCCTCTGAACGATTCATCACCATTTTAGTTGCTCTTTTAGATATTTGATCAATGATATCATTAGAAAAAATATCATCTACTATTTCCATATCTAATTTTGCTAAACGATCTAAATCCTTTTCTTCTTCGAAAGGTCTAATACATAATAAATCATTCGATAATAGGGCTGTTTCGTTATATCCATTCCATCTTTTGTTTTTAATCAAATAGTCAATAACAGATGCATCTTCTGTTTTAGCCACTACTTGACCATTGCTTTTAATAGAAATATCCGTAGACATGCCATTATCTAAATGTGCAACTAACAAATCAACATAGGTTGGATGACTTGTTGTTTCTACAATTAAGTGGATAGGTACCTGTAATTCTTTAGTCATAAACTTATCTCCTCAAGTATTCATTATTTAATCTATTTAAGCATTATATCATAAAAATAATTTTCATTGAAGAATTTTTTTATTCAAATTTAAAAATATTAAATAATTTCCTTATTTTAACATATCTTTTAATCGATTATAGATATCTACCATGGATAAAGTATCTAACTTGCAATAGGCTTTTAATGCTTGTTTTTTCTTTTCTAATGCTCGGCCAGATAAATCATTTAAACTTTCTAAAGCACTCATGGCTTCTATACCATTATGAACTTGTTCTAAATCATGATAAGCATTTTTTTTATCTGGACACAAGGCAGGGTATACTTGCTTAATAGAAAAAGACCCACCCATGGCTTTGTTATAAACAAGGCCGTTTCTAAAAACATCTAATAAGTCCACTACGCGATCATCAATGGCTTGTAGTTGATCTTTATACTCAGGAAACTGATCCATCAAATCTCTTATGACACTTTTTTCAAATGAAGCATTATAAACAACAATACTTCCATGAGAACCAATTTCTTCAGTCAAGAACTGGCACATTTCTTGTCTTGGATCATTGCTTGGTTCTATCAGAATATCCTTGTGGCTTAAGGCATCTATGTTATCTACTATATGTAAAGAAGCTTGATAAGGTAATCTTTGATTAACCTTAACCCCATTAAACTTAGGTATTACATAATCTAGAGTTTCAAAGTCCAAGAAATATAAAGGATATTCCCATTCATTTAGGAATCTCTTTAATAAAGTTTTTTTAATCAATGCGTCCCGGTCATGATAATGAAAATCAATTTGTCTTAGTTGTAATTCACTTAAATGAGAATCATGTTCTAAGACATCTTTAAATCTTTTATTCCCTAATAAAAATTGACTTTTCTTCTTCCTGTAATAATATAAGTGAGTAATTGAATCACTAGGTAAGTCTTTATAACAATAATCATAATATCCACATTCAGAACAATGGCTATTAGGTAAAAAGGTAGGCATTTCCTCTAATTGTCTCATTCTATCTACTGTTTCAGGTACTTTCTTAACATAGGGTAATATTTTATCAGTGATTTCTTCAATGATAAAAAATTGGTCTAAATCCAATGGCCCATCTTTAACATATGTTTTGTTGACATAAATTAAATTGGTTTTTCTTATCTTTAAACCCTTTTGTTTTAGAATATAGTATTGAAAAGCAATATCTTTTAAGTAATCCTTTTTAATGGATGTAGAAGACTTAACTTCATAAATATCATATTGATCATTATCTTTAACTAAAATATCCACAGAACAAAATAAATCATCATATAAAAACGATGCTTCAGCCATACAAATCTTTTCTTTCTTCATTAAATCGAGTGTATCACCGATCATTGTGTCTTTATAACTATCATATTCGACTTCTACTAGGTTTTTAAACAAAGACCTAGCTAATTCCCCTATTTCTTTTCCTTGTTCCATACGCCTTAAAATAGACCCGTTAACCTTAGATAGGTTGGCTTTGTGTTGGTCTAAATAATATTGTCTATGACATTGTTTATAAGCGACATAATTCGATTTAGAAATCATTGTTTTATCCTTTCAAAGACTCATTGATTAATCCCATAGGGTCATACCAAAGAGCCCTAAGGAATGCTTACTTTAACATTTCTTACATACATAATGATCTAAGTGAAAATTGCTCTGCTATGAAAAAACAGGACACATATCCCCCCTTTAAGTTTTAAAAAAGAGGATATAATTACTATTCTTAAATATATTATATCAAATGTTTTCTTTCCTTTATATAGACTCATTGATATTTATTTAATTCCCTTTATTATTCTATATTCTACTGGACTTAAATAATTTAGCTTCCATGATGGCCTTTTGTTATTAAAGTAATTAACATAGATTTCAATCGCTTTCCATGGGTCTTGAAAATCATCTATTTTTAAGTTCTTTTTAATGTCTGCCTTTATCCAGCCATTAAGTGATTCTATAACTGCATTATCAGTTGGTGTAGCCACCCTTGACATGCTTCTTGTAATAGGATAATCTTTGTGCGCTTTTTCAAACTTCTTAGATGCATATATATTGCCTTGGTCACTATGAAGAATTGTATTTAAATCACCATAGCCTCTTTCTTCTTTAATCTTAAGAAAGTCTTTTAAAGAATTATGATGATTCATGACGCCCATGCCATGTTTGTAGTTGGCTAGATTCCACCCTACCATTTCATTATTAAAAACATCTATATGATAGTTCCAATCATATTTCTTCCCATTAATAACCAACATGGTTGTATCCGAACACACAATCTCAAATGGTCTTGATGTTAACCAATTGTTATTCACTAAATTAGGGAACTTATCAGATTGGTGTTTTGGCCTTCTAAAGGCCTTCCTTCTAGCTTTAGAAGAGATACCCATCTCTCTAAAGCACCGATACATTAAGTAATAACTTACAACCCAACCAGTTTCATCTCTAATATCTTTTCTTATGGATCTATATCCTTTTGTCGGATACATTTCATGGTAATTCTTGATTAATATCTTCAGATGGTTCTTAGTTTGTTCTTGATGTGTTAAGTAGGTCTTCCTCTTAAGATACCTGTAATAGCTTGATCTATGAACTTCTAAATACTTACATAAGTCTTTTACATAGTACCTAGCTTTGAATTTGTCTATCAGTTCAAACTCATATTGTTTTATGAGTTTTTTTTTATATATTTTACATCTTCTTTAGAATAGCCTTTTTTAAGCCGTTCTATTTCAATTTTCAATAAGAAAATTTGATGTTTCAAATCATCTATTGAATCTTTTGTTTTATCAGTTGGTATTTTATCTCTTTGTTTCTTTTTATTTATTAAGCCTGTTATACCCTCTTGTTCATATTTACGTACCCAGTCTCTTTGAGTTTTCCTGGCTACCTTATATTGTCTTTCTAACTCATGTTTTGATATGTGATCATCTAATATCATTTTAACAATCTTAAGCTTAAAGTCCGTTGTATAGTGATTTGTCATTCTTTTTCTCCTTGTCTTGTTTATATTATACATCATTATCTTTAAAGGGGGGGCGTGTGTCCTGTTTTTTCATAGCAGAGCAGATTTTTCAGAATTTTTAGATGAAGATAGGCAAGTGCTGACGATGATACATTTGTTTGGGATAGGGCTCACTCAATGCCCTATCCTACAAACGATGTGTCAGCGGTAATGGAACATACCTATATATAAGCCCTATATTCCACTTTTTTTCCACGGATGGAAGATAGGGTAATTTTACCTATATTCCAAATTTCATGATTTTTGATGGAATTAATCGTTTTTCCTTTATTCCATTTCAATTATTCATTAGTTTCAGAAAGGCGGTTGCTGACGTTGATGCATTTGTTTGGGATAGGGCTCATTTAATGCCCTATCCTACAAACATGCGTCAGCGTGTTACGTACAACACATATATAAGGCCATTCCGTAACATTTACGTATAAGTAATTTCACCCCTTATGCAACGTAAATACGTAATATTTACAGAAAGGAGTTTTTTACCTGTCCGTACGTAATATTTACGCCGTACATTTATTACTAAATTAATAAAAAAGCGACTCAACTCAATTAGAGTTAAACCGCTATTTTGCTTTGTACCATTGATTTATATATAACTATTTTTTTTAACTAACGATAGCCATACCTTGAACAGCTTTATCTATAAACAGTGACAAGATATAATCAGTTTTAATGTTGAAAAACTCCTTATCATAAGATTCAGGAAGATCCGAATCTAGAGAATCAACTATAGCAGTTCTAACTTTAGAAGTTGTTCTTTCATCTTTGTACCAATCAACAACCAATAAATCTTCTTTATCTTGAAATAGTTTGATTAATAGGTTTTTTGAAGCTAATTTTACTTTTTGTTCCTCAGCTTGGTTTAGTTTCTTGTCCTTTATTAAAAGATCATATATTTCAAGTTCTTCTTCAGTTAATCCTTCAAGTGATGGTCTTTGTTGTTCTTTCTTTAGATCTTCCATTAATTGTAATAGTTGCTCATAATAGTCTTCATTCTCTGAACCACCAGCATTATACCTATCAATGATGTTTTTGTATCTTTCAGAGAACTTAATTCTTCCTTGATTTCTATTGATCATCTGTATAAGTGCTTTCTCAATAAACTCTTTTAATCCATCAATTTCAATAGCTTTATAAGGTGCTTCTCGAAGTCTTCTTTGGACATCACTAACATCAAGTTTTGTTAAGTCAATGACTTTTGTTCCTTTAATTATATATTTATTCTGGTCAGTAGCATCTCCAGAGGTTACAGAAGTATCTAAAATTTGCTGCATCCTGTTTCTAGCTCTACTTACTTTCTCATCATCAATTAGATTATAAAATAATCCGTTAATATAGTTGATAGGTGCAAATTTTTCATTACCCCAGTTCAGTTCAAAAATTTCTGGTTTAGATGCTTCATAAAGATTAATCATTGTATTTGATAAAACCTTAAATTTATTCTTATCATCATCTCTCTCAACAATTTTGTTCAAGGCTTTTCTTAAGTATTCTAATTGATCAAATATACTGTTGTCCGAAATAATTTCATCCAAATTAATATCTAGTTTCATCAAGAAAACGTCTATATTTTCTATAGTTTCATCTAAATTGTTAATTAATTGGTCAATATCTTTAACTGGCATTTCACTTTCATCATCACCCGTTGCATAATCACTCAGTGCTTGTCTCATAAACTTAAACACATTCACATAATCAACAATGATTCCACAAGGCTTATCAGGATAAACTCTATTAGCTCTAGCGATTGCCTGCATAAGTGTATGAGATTTCATTGGTTTATCTAAATATAATGTTGATAGATTTGGCACATCAAATCCTGTAAGCCACATTGAGCAGATAAAAACCAATTGAAGTCTATTATTTGGATCTTTAAACTGATCTTCAATATCTTTACCCTCAACATCAACTTGATTCATTCTTGTTCTATGGAAAGATATATCTAATCCAACTTTAGCAAACTTATCAACCTCATCTGCTTCTTCAGAAACAACTACTGCCATTTCTACATTATTCATATAATTAATAATGTCAGTCAGCTTGTTTCTTTCTTCCTTTGAACTTGCATTATTTCTTTCAACAATTAGACTTTGTTTTTCTTGTTGCCAATAATGTTGTACTTTGTTATACATCTTCATTGTAGTATACTTGTCAACAGATATAACCATACCTTTCCCTAAAAAACCACGTCTTGGAAAATGGTAGGCAATGTCTTTTGCAATCTTTTCTAATCTATCTTCACGTTTAATCACTTCAAGAATTCTAGATGATGAATTCTCTAATAATCTAATCTCCGTATCATTTAAATTTTCATCTTCAATAATATCAATAACATCATCATCCAAAAAGTTGTTTTGGAGAGCGACTTCAGGAACTCGACGAGAATAGAAAAGAGGAACTGTAGATCCATCTTCAACTGATTGCGCAAAATTATACTCTGATACATAATCACCGAACCATTGATTAGTTAACCTCTTAGATCCAAGTAACGGTGTTCCTGTGAATGCAATGAAACTCGCGTTTGGCAACCCAGTTCTCATATTTTCAGCTAAATCTTTATATTGAGTTCTATGTGCTTCGTCCACCAAAACAATGATATCATTTCTGGTAGACAAAATAGGATATTTCTTTGTTTTATCATATCTAAATTTATGGATTAATGTAAAGATGAACTCTTTGTTTAGTCCTAGATATTTTCTTAATTGTTCGCTATCTTTTGGTTGAGTCTCATCTTGATTTCCTATAACTTCAGTTCTTACAAAATTCTTATGAATCTGAGTATCTAAGTCATTTCTATCAGTAATGATTAGGAATGTAAAATTACCATTAATTTTTCTCTTAACTTTTCGAGTAAACATTACCATGGAATAAGACTTCCCGGAACCTTGAGTATGCCAAAATACACCTAGTTTACCATTTAACTCATTTCTATTAGAAATAGATTCCATTAAATTGTTTACTCCTAGGTATTGATGATTTTTCGCAATTAATTTAACTCTTTGATTCTCAAATAAAATGAAGTTTTCAATATAATCAATCAGGTTATCTTTTTTTAAGAGCCCATTGATGAAGTATTCAATGGAAACTCCTTCTTCAGAAATTTTTTGTCTATCGATTGTATCATCCTCAGACTCCTTAAACCATTCGAAGAAATAATCATAAGTTGCATTAAAGGCTCCGATTCTTGTTTCTAGCCCATTAGATAATACACAAATTTGATTGAAAGAGAACAAGTTGGGAACATCTTTAATATATGATTTTAGATTCTTGTTATATGCTTCTTCTACCTTAACAATACTATTTTTCAATTCAATAAAGACTAAGGGAAGCCCATTAACAAAAATAACTACATCAGGTCTCCTATAGTTGTATTTACCTTGTATCCACATTTGCGAAACTGCAGTAAAGTTATTGTTTTTTACATCTTCAAAATCAATTAATTTAATAAAATCAAAATCTTCTTTACCGTTTCTTTTCACTGTTACCTTGACTGATTCCCTTATTTTTTTGTATAGTCTATAATTCGTGTCAACTAAATCAGTTTCAGTAAAATCTTGTGAAAGCTTATGTATTTCACTATCAATGATTTCATGTGGTATTGAACTGTTTATACGGTATAATGAATCTTTCAAGATAGAAGGTAAAACACATTGCTTTTTACTAAGTCTATTTGTCCCATCATTTAAATCATCCTTTTTTTGAGGAGATGGATCACAAATCAAAATATTATAATCAAAATCTGGTTCTTTCAGTTTTTTTAATATTTCTTGTTCGATATCATCTTCAGATATAAAACTTTTTGGCATGTTATACTATCTCCTTTCCTTCCAAGTTCAATCTACCCGAAATAAGTCTTGTTAGAAGTGCATCACGTTGTTTTATTAGATTCTCATTGGTTAGATTTAAAATCCGAATTTGTTCATAAATAGGGTCAACCTTTTCACAATAAAGTTCAATCAAATCATCAGGTGGAATGATTGTTGATAGTTTATTGATATTTTTTGCATATACATGAGGTTGGGCAGAACCGACTTGCATATTACTGATTACAGGTTGTAAAAATTTCAAAGCGTTATATACGAACCAAATATTTTTATCATCCTGATAATATGAACAATCAGCAGCCCATACATCACTTAAGTGGTATGATAAATAACCAGCATTAGCTCCTGAAGCACTAATTGTTATGTTTTTACCAAATACATTTGCTTCATTATGATATCCCGATGGTTGTAAGCCAGCTGATATCACCGGTATATCTCCTTCAATCATTTCTGAAGATGTTATGTTTTTTCCTCTTTTGAATTCTGCAATATTTACTAACTCATCAAATTTCCAGTTATAAGGGATTTTGTGCGTATTCTCAGTTGTAGAGAGAACCCACCCTTTTGGATCTTGCATCCTAAATTGAGTATTCTCATAACCCGGAAATTTGAATTTTACAAACCATTCTATATATAGCCTCTGAGCTATTTTTTCCAGTATAGTTATTTCTTTTTCATTGTTATCAATATACATATCATATTTAATTGCCATTTTACCAATTTCTCTTTGAACTTCTATAGGAGGTATATTGATCTTTATTTTTAATAGATCTTTCCTGTTTACACTAGGTTGAGAACTCCCTCTATCAAGATTTATGATAGATTTGTTAATTGCTTTAATATAGTAAAACATGAAAAACTTATCACACATCACCTTATCAAAAGATAATCCGATTGTGTTTTGAACTATAGCACATTCTGAACTAGGTGATAAAGTTACATTTCCTATTCCATTTCCTACCAATGTAATCAACAAATCATCTTTCTCTATATAACCTCTCAAAAAAGAATCATACTGTTGCTCAGATAAGTATCTTTTAGCAATTGATAAATCAGGATACATTTGATTTTTTATCATGAAATTGTCAATGACTGGATATTTTTCATCATCAAAATAATCAGTATTACGTCCTCTATTGTCAACAATTTTTGTTATAATTTCTTCCAGTTTATATGTTGTCAAATTCATACTATTGACCTATTAAACTTTCAATGTTCAAGTAAATTTTAGAAGCTAGTGATTTTGATTCCTCATTTAATTTATTTAATTCCTGATTTAAGGATTTCAATTCTCTGCAAAATTCTTCATAAGTTAAGCCATCATCTTCTACGACTACACCAACATATCGTGCTGCATTCAAAGACCAACCTTGGTCCTTTATCCCATCTTCCCCATCAAGAGATGATACTTTACATAGACCTGTAATATCTTGATATATACCATTAGGAAATCTTTCTAATAGCCAATCTATTTGTGACTGCCAATAATCTTTATCTTCCAGAGTATCCCTATTATTTTCGTATTCATCAATCAATTCGTTAAATGCTTGTGTATCGCCATCATAAAGTTTTGTAATGATGCCTAAATTTTTGATTTGCTCTTCACTAAACTTTCTATGTGCTCTATCAACTTGTGTAAATACATTTCTTGCATCAATAAATAAGATTTCATTCTTTTTTTGACTAAATTCTTTTTGTTTATCAAAGAACCATAAAGTTGCTGGGAGTGTAACTGATGAAAACATATTTGATGGCAATGCAACCATCTGCTTTATGACCCCACTTTTAATCATAGACTTTCTAATTTCAAGTTCTGATCCACCTACATCTGATGCTGAATTAGCCATGACTAATGCTGCTTTACCCTTATTATTTAATGCAGTAGCAAAATAACTAATCCATAAATAGTTGGCATTAGGTACGGTTTCTTTTTTGTCTGAATTCTTTTTAGTTGATTTAGACTTTCTAGCAGGAACTCCATACTCATTAAATCTAGGTTGATCTTTAACTTTATCTAAAATAACTTCGTCAACATTAAATGGCGGATTAGCCATTACATAATCAAATTTACCATATGCATCGTATGGATCTGCGTAGAATGAGTTAGCTTGATTAATCTCACCTCTTACATTGTTAAGAAGCAAATTCATTTTAGCAAGTTTAACAGTATCAGGTTCTTTTTCAACACCATAGCATCTGAATTTCATCATCTCTGTTTCGTTAGCGTTATGGTTATGCATATATCTTGCTGCTTGAACAAACATACCACCAGAACCACATGCTGGATCTAAGAATTGTTTATCCCCTGGTTCAGGATTTAATACATCAACCATATATCTAACTACTGTGGCAGGTGTATAGAATGTTCCACCATCTTTACCTTCACTTAATGCAAAGTTACCTAAGAAAAACTCATAGATTTCTCCAAACAAATCTACTGAAATATCTTCTGGAATATCCTTAAAGATTCTTACTATTCGTGAAAGTAATTCAGGTTCCTCTTCAGGTACTAATTGTCCAAAAACTTCTTTGGGTAGCACACCAATCATGGAAGGATTTTCTTTTTCAATAGCTTCCATAGCTTGTTTTACTAAAGATGCCTTTTCAGCAGTATCTGGAGCATCGTTGATTTTATCGAAGTATGCACACTCAGGTAGATAAAACCCACACTTTTCAATAGATATCTGTTTTATTGATCGTTCAGCACGAGTCCCTTTTTTCTTATTATATTCCTCATCAATTTCCTTTTTGAACTGCTTATTCTTTATATCTGCATATCTCAAAAAAATTAAACCTAAAATAGGTTGTCCGTATTTATTTGCTGCTAAATGAGCACCCTGTCTTAAAATATCTGCTGAGTGCCATAAATTATCATTAAGTATTTTTAGTTCTTTATCTGTCATTATCCTCTTCCCCAATTTCTATATTATTTTTTCTGCAAAATTGCATGAAAACAACTTTTGCTTTTTTAGTTGGATTCACTTTCCCATTTTCCCATCTGGAAATAGTAGGTAATGAGACATTTAGTTCTTTGGCTAACTCAGATTGGCTTAGATCTAATTTAGCACGAGCAAAGACAAGTTTATCCTTAAACTCCATAATAGTTTCTCCTTTCCTTGCATTTTTGAACATTTATAATCATATTTTATCATTTTACGGTTTGATAATCTATCATATTTTAGAAAATTCGTTCATTTTTAAACTGTTATGGTTCTAATTTTTCAAATATTTTTCAAATGAATTACTTGATTTGAAAGCTTACAAAATAAATAATCACCACTATACATGGCGACTTCGATTTCCTTCAAACCTTAGAATGGCACTATTACTATATAAAAAAGGCCTGATACAATTGTATCAAACCTATGCTTTCAATATGGAGCGGGTAAAGGGAATCAAACACATCAAATATCACACGAAGTTCATATTTTTTTTCATAAGTTGCATATATTTTAAATAAAGTTGATGTTCTTAATTCCTAATCAGCAAGAAAATCCAATTTATAAATTTTGCAGGTTTTTATACACCACTCTTATAACATAGGTAAAATTTTACCTTTTTAATATCTCTCTAAAAAAGAGTCTTTCAAAAAATTTATAATTATACTTAGAGTTAAGATATACAATTAAAACTATCTATTATCCCACTAAAAATATACGTACTTTTGATTATTTCTCATATCAAGCCAAGAATTCTACTTAATAAATAGTTGGAAAAACTTATCGCATCCTTTTCAATCTCTTGTTCTAGATACTGATTTTGATTAGATATATAAGGATATTTATAATCTTCATACTCTTTTTCCCATTTTTCTACTACATCTATATTAATATCAACATTAATACCCTTATACAACAAGTCTATTTGAATATGTTGATAATAATGTCTGATCTCATGAAATACAACAATCAAAATATCATTGATACTCGCTGTCTCTAACCAATCATTATCAAAAATAAGAATATGTTCATCAGGAACATACAAACCAGTTAAGTCTTTGCCCTTAAGAACTCCCTCTTGGTCTATCATATAATCTGTCGGCTTAATATCTAAATCTTTTGATGCTATTAATATTGCATACTTAATAATTATATCTTTATCCATAGGCAATTCACCTCAAGAATCATTTTATAATAATATCTGAGATATTAAAACAACTAATTATTGAAAAATACTCAATAAATATCAACCTGATTGAAATAAGATTGAATCCAGACTTATATCAAACCTATAAAGAGTATTTAAACTTATCTGCAATGCGTTTTTATGGTAATCGGTAGTACAAGTTAAGGCTTTTCTAAAAAACGCTTATACGAGCTTAAATAAAGTGATAATTTGCATCTGTTTATGGCGCAAGAAGATTAATATTGATATTCAAAATAATAAGGTAACACCCATTACAAGTATTACTTTTTTGTTTAGCTTTAATTAACCTTAAGTTGCAAAACAAAATTTTATTATTAAGTCTCTATTTTTTATCACATTTTTATATGGTATGTGACAAATATTACTTAGACTCCTATTTTTAGAAATCTTATTTTTCTCTATAGTGAGCTTACCCCTATTTATACCCCTATATTTATGGTAATGGATTAAATCATAAATTTACTATAATTACAAAGTGATATTTAATAATAAATTAAAATAAATTTATTTCCTACTTTTATAATCTTCATCAATCTTCTTTTTCCATTCACTTTTCATTGTATTAGTCATTCTTAATGAAGTAATGGCTTCATCTATTGCTTCATAGTTCTTTTTTGTCCCTATTTTATTTGAATGGTATTTTGCTGCTCTATCACTATGAATACCAAACTTTCTCGCTTCATCAATCGCATTGATATTAGCACCTAAGAATATATATTCCCAATCATATTTCTTTTTTGTTTCTTCTATCATTGATTTAACAGTTTTATAAGAATAGTTCTTACTACAGTTTTCCATACCATCTGTTGTAATGACAAAAACAACTTTAGAAGGTCTTTCTTCTTTCAATGTTTCTGCATAAACCCTTCTAATATGTCTAATAGAACTTCCAACAGCAACTAATAACGCAGTACTACCACCAACATAGTATTTGTCTAATGTCATCGAATTAATGTATCTAATATCTAACTGATCATGTAACACACTTGTTTCATGGTTAAATAAGACTGTTGATACTTTTGCTTGACCTTCTAATTTCTTTTGTTTGTCAATTAAAGAATTAAAACCTCCAATCGTATCTTCTTCTAATCCTGCCATTGATCCACTTCTGTCTAAAATAAAAATCATTTCTGTTAATTGTTCATTCATATAAAACATCTCCTTTTCTTTTTTATATACCCATTATGACATATAGGTGATTAAAAAGGGTCAACTGCTAGTTGACCTTTTGATTTATATTAAAATGAACCTAATAATTCTTGATCAAAATCAAATAATATTTCATTGATTTCAAAGATAGCAGATTTTCTTATCGAATTTAATGAAAAAAACCAAAATCTTTCTTACTAAGCATTTTCAATATAATCATGACAATAAGCACAAAATTCTCCTGAAGAAAAATTCTCACCACCACATCTTAAACACTCTTTAGGTTCCATATAATTGTCACCTAAAATAACATTTAATACTTGTGCTTCTTCTAGAGAAAAAACACTGCTAGATTTCTTCCAAACCGTCTTTATAGTAATATCAGATATAGAATACATTTCATAATCATCATAATTATTAACTTGTGCAGAAAGTTCAATTATACATTCTATTTCATTTTCAGAAATATGTTCGAAAGAAATACCTTCATAAATGTCCTCTACAAAACAACTACTGTTGTCATCTATATCATATTGATCAGTAAAATAATCTAATATGCTTTCTTCCAAAATATTAAATGTTTTTTGAATTTGATCTTTAATATATAATTGATTCATAATGCTTTGAATCTTAAGTTCAGGATAGTTTAACCTTTTCGTCTTTAGATAATCAAAAAAATATACAAACTCAATATCTAAACGAGGATAAATTTCATTAAATTCATTTAATAGAAAGGATGAAATTTTTCTTTTGTCTTGATCTATATCCCACCAGTCGTTCTTTTTTTCTGCAGTAATAAACCTAATTTTATAATTCTCTTTGTTATTTGCAAATTGTAATATTTCCTTCCAAATAAAAAAATCGCCATGTTTATTATCTTTCTTCTTTAAATCAGTACATCCTGGAGGTATTTTATGTAATTCTCTTGTCCTAAATTCAGTCAATAAACTAATATAGGTTTTAGTATTAAATTTGGTTCCTATCATAAATTTATCATTAATTAAATCAATAATGTCTTTATCTTTAAGTTCCAGATAAAACTCATCAACTAAATTTTTATGGTGATTAATCACTTTTCTTAATTGTTTTTTAATTATTTTTTCAAAGTCTTCACACACGATTTTAAATTCACCAGAAAAAAATCTCTTACTATACATTTCATTCATTAAATTGCTTAATTTAGATTTTGCCTCAGTAGTTGTGTTTTTAAATTTATCGTGTTGTCTATAGTGAAAGTCTTTGTTTTCTTTTAATTCTTTCATCACTTGATAGGGAATAAAAACTTCATTATTAATATAACTATCGAACAATGTGTAGATAGATTCTCTTTCGAATTTTCCTGAACGATAAAATTCCATAAAACAATTAGTATCAAA
The DNA here is from genome assembly GCA_018622675.1 of Mycoplasmatota bacterium. Taxonomy (GTDB): domain Bacteria; phylum Bacillota_I; class Bacilli_A; order Izemoplasmatales; family Hujiaoplasmataceae; genus Hujiaoplasma. The sequence continues at coordinate 255,622 of CP076020.1, read as the reverse complement.
AATTTCAACTATCTTCATATTTTTCACCTGTATTATTTATAAATATTGATGTGGAAATGATTGAAAATATTGATGAAGTCGTGTCAAAAGCAATAAATATCGTTATAAGAAAAGAAAAAAGGAATAGAAAAGTTAAAACAAATAACCATAAATTTGATACGGTGGCAAAGATGCCTAGAAAATATAGTATAATTTGAAAAATGCTGAGAGATAGTAAAGTTAAAGTATTTAGTTTTAATTCTTTAAAATACTCATTTGAAACAACAACAACGTTGTTTGTTTTCTTTATTTTTGTTTCGTCTTGATTTATAAAATTAATAATATTAATAACAGCAGAATAAACAAAAGAAACTGATGCTAAAACAAAACCAAACAAAATAAATGATATGTTAACAAATACTAATGACTTAGAAAAATAATCTACAGATGATTTTCTAAGGAGTAATACAATTAAAAATGTAATGATTGCCAATATACCTATCTTAAATATTATTTTTTTCATTTTAATTATCTCCTAACTCTTTCATTCTACTGTTTAATAGATCTAAATCTATTCCCCCACTATCACTAGCTTCTAGAGCCACTTTTTTTACAATATCAGTACTTGATATATGAGATGTTTTTTTGGATAATCTATTCTTCCTATATTTTATTTTCCATTTCCCAGCACCATAGGAAGTGTAATCAACATACGATTTAAAGTCATCTTTAATAATTAGACCATCTTCTCCATGCAGTTTAATAACAGTTTTTTCAGCATTATATTTTTCTTTGATTCTTTCCGCTAACTCTTTAGCTTTTCCTCCAGCATTTAAAAAATTTGGGGCTAACAAATGAAATTCAACTTCCTCAATAAAATCATTGTTTCTAATATATTTCCAAAAATCTGTGTTTCTACTTTGTCCTTCAATCTCAATTTGTGCGATTCCAGAATAAGAATTAATAATTATTGATTTAAATAAATCCTTCAAGCCATGTATTACATTTTTTAATTTGAATTTAGAACTATTATCTTCAATAAAAATAGTTTGGTATTTTCTGTGAATATATATACTAATATGAGGGTATACTTCATCATTAATGGTTGAGAATCCATCGTTTGTTATAGTTTCTTTTGTAATTTTTTCCTTTTTACCATATTCTATTTTCACTATATCTTTTGACAATTTTCTAGCAAATATAATATACTCTTTCTTTCGGTAAAAAGTATTATATTTATGGTTTTTTATTGCAATATCCAAAACATCATTAAAAAAATTGTTTCTGCCTTGTTTATCATCAGAATAATTGTCAAAAGAGTATTCGAGTTTATCTTTTGATAAAATCATTTTTGATTGTTTCATAAATATAACCGAGCCCAAACAGATATAATAATAAAATTCTTGCATTTTTACTTCCCTCCAGTATAAGCAAATGTTATTAATAATCAAATATATATTTTTAAAAACTGTATACCACTAAGTTTTTTTGTTATTTCAGTTTGTAGTATTATCAATATATCAAAAAATATTTATCCATACTAAAACAGCATCTTTATCAAAGATACAACAATTCGAATTTCCATATGTTCCTTGAATATAGAAAGTATTCAAAAAATTATATGCATTAGCTTTTGTTAATGAATTCCCAGTATATAAAAATCTTAGATTTTTGCGATTTGTTCGCAAATCATTATCAACTAATGCGGAAAAAGTTTTTAACTCTTTATAAAGTTGATTGGGTTTTCCATCAGGATACTTTCTAGGAATCATGCCTCGAGAATCTTTATATATATTATCATTGAAAACTAAAATGAAGTTTTTGCTTCTTTGTATGACATGCCAAGTTTCATCAAAGCCACAATCGTCATCAATTTGAAGACATTTATGGTTATTTAGAAAGACTTTGACACCATTTTCACTTAAATAATCAGATAACTCCTTAGCATCAATATAAGATCCATCAGGATCGTTTGTGCCGTGATATGCAATAAATAAATCATAATCATAATCGTCTTGTTTTGTTAACATCAAGTTCAAAGTATTATTACCACCATCGGAACCATGTGCGATAAATTCACCAGCTCTCTCTGAGGCTATATTTTTTCCACTCTCACTATCATCAGTCTCTTCATTAAAAAGTTCATTCAAATTATTAATAAACCTTACTTTTCTTTCTAGATATTCTTGTAGAGTATCATCTTCACAAAAAATAGTTAATTTTAAGGTGGCTCTTGTCATTAGGGTATAAATATGAAACAATAAGAAATCATTAATAAGATCTGGTTTTGATTTTAAGACAAAACCTCCTTGCTCCATATTTATACTGACTTCGCTAGGTAAATATAGGTATACAGATTCTACCTCTCTTGATATAACTTCGTATGTTGACAAAAGAAAGTTGCTTTTAACTTCATTATTAAATAGATATGGAAAATTTTGCTCTTTTAATTGTTTTGGGTATTGAAGAATAACTTTATCATCAGTCTCAATGGTTTGACCTTTCATTTCTTTTAAACCAGGAATTACGTAATGTTTCTTAACAATATAATCTTCCTCAAAACAATTAACAAAAGAATCTATTGAAGGACTTATATTAATCTCAAATTGATTAGTAGCTTGAGGAATCATTTCTCCAGATATATCTAATAAATACTTTATATTTGCTAAAATCTCATTGGGAACACCTATAGACTTTTTAAAAACATATTGTCTAAAGTTTCTACCTTTAATCTTGTCATAGATTTTGTTTATCCCTTCATCTGTGTCCGGATTTAACTTCTGTAAATCATCACCAAGAAAAATAGTATGCTTATGTTCTGGATAGTCTACAATCACCTTTACTTCATCAAGTTCTCTATATACATACCCATAATATTCTTGCTGAGAAAGAGCTCCTAATCTTTGGGCTTCATCAACAATCAAAAATTTCAAATCGGGAATAATTTCTTTTTTTCTAACATCTCGTATCCAACCACCATCTTGTCGCTGGCTCTTATTCAACGAATGGTGATATATTCTATTTTTGGGGAAAGTTATTTCTAAAATATTAAATGCATCTTTTAATGAAGAATAAAAGTTATAGTTCATAATTAAAAATATACTTTCTTTAAATTCTCCTAAAATGCGCATAGCTATTATGGTTTTACCTGTTCTTGCTGCACCTTCTACTAAAATATACTTAATTCCATCCTTTATATCTTGTTCAATATAATAATAATTCTCATCAGTATCATTTCTAAAGTCCAATTCTCCAGTATAAGCCTTCACACAATCAATCGCGTCTCTATTTGAAGTCTCGATTAATTCAATTTCTTGCTCAATGTTCTCTACAAAAATTGAATCTTTAATGTTATAAAAAATATTATTTTTTTTATTTAACTTCTTAAATGAATAGTTGGTATTCCAATAATATGTATGAAAATCTTTTGTTGATATTTCATCGTTTTCATCACAAACCACTAAAACAATATAAACATAAGATCTAACAAACCAAGATGAATGGAACTTTCGGAAATATTTAAAAACATGATTTTGCAGTTTACTTATCGTATTATAATTAGTTCTGGGCTCATTTGGGTAACTGCTTTTTGTCTTTTCCATATTCCCTAAATATGAAATATTATCATCTTCGATTGAGTAATTTGGAAAAAATGAATTAGTGCCAAAGAACTTCTTGTAGTTATTTTTGTCTACAAAATAAAAAATAACATTTCTCCAAGCTTTTTCCATTAACTTCCCTCTAGAATTATTTAAAATTCTATCCGTACTATCTTTAACAATTGCCAGTGAATAAGAAGTTTCATCAATATCTTTGAAAACTGGTTTTTGTGATTTAAATCCGACAATATTTTCAAAGAAGTAATTAATATATTGTTCTTTCCTGAATTTTTGCGATTTTTCTATTACTTCACTAATACTAACTATTTCTTTCATAAAAACCACCCCTAATCAATAATATTTTATTATATTACGTTTTTCAAACAATGAAATGCACAATATACTAATATGAATAATTCAAAAAATATAAATTAAATACCATAATACTTATTGGGTAATTTCATACACTTTCTTTTATTATTTATACTTATATTTTTATCATTCCGATTATTATTAGCTAAATCAATCGCTTTGAAAATTTGATCCTCAAGACTTGCATTTTGAATTAGTATAATGTAATGTTCATTATCATATAATCTATTTGGAAACGTATCATAACTAATATCGTTGATTGAATCTTCTCGATTTTCCAATAAAACAGTTACAATTCCAAGTCGCTTTCCTACACCACCTTTAAGAGCTTGGTGTATCTCATAATCCACATGAGGTCTCTTGTAAGTTTCTCTACCTACAATACACAACAAGACACTACAATCGTCCATTTTTGATAAAATATATTCTCTTATTTCTTCATTATGCCAACCTGTAAAATCTTTATCCTCAGGAACTGAGTAATAGTTTAAAGCTTTAGCATTAAGTTTTTCTTTAATTTTATTTACAGATTTTGTATCAGCAAGGTGATAACTAATAAATAATTTCATAAAAACCTCCTATATTAGAATAAGCGCTACTATTCCAATAACAATTATTGGAAAATATAACATATATATTGACGGAGATTTAAATCCACTAAACTTACTCACCTTGAGATTTTGATATTTTGTATCTGCACCAATATCTTCGTCTTTAAAAGACATTCGAAAATCAATTTCATTTTCTTCTAGTCTCCTTACTCTGTCATATAAATTTCTATAACTTTTTTCTAGCATATAATAATATATGTCTAATACCATAAAAAGTAATGCGATAATTAGTGAAAGGATTAATGCTATTATGACTTGATTTCCTTCATTGATACTAAAGCCCACAGTAATTGTGATTGTAATTAATGATACTGTCCAAGATTTAATTGTATTTGAGTAACTAGACAATCGTCCAATTACTCCTTGAATCAATTTAAGGTGTTCTATCTTTTTCATTTTCTTCTTGTATACTCAGTTATAGATAGTTTTATTGTTTTGAGTATACTTATCCTTTCTTTTTTTAATTGATTTAAATTAGAATTAATTTTATTATATATCAATAACAACAATAATTAAACGGCACATATGACATGGTTTTAAAATATATCAATATTTAGACATGCTATAAGGTTCAGTTGAAATCTGAATAATATTTATCAAGATAAAAGCATTAAAAATGAATAAATTTCTGTGAATTTGAATTGAATTATAATAGATCTTAAGGTTTAAAATTATTCAATGAACTATGTCAAATATTATAAATACAGTAAATTTATAAATGACAAATCAATAAGTAACACATAAAGTCATTTTATCACAATATAATAATCAATAGTATTTCATATCTGTTTTTTATTAATAAATGTATATAATAATTCTTAATACCCTCTAATTTTTGTTATTTTAATTATTTTATAATGAAATAAGTGATAGTAATCCTAAAAAATTTGCTAAAGTTCATTCTAATTTAATTAGCTCACCTCATACAAGTTTTCCTTTATAAAAAATTTACTATACTGATAAAAATTAAAATAAACTAATAATAAAAGCAAATCATTTTGATATAATATTTGTATATAAGGAGATAAATGATTATGAAAGATGTTAAAGATATAAGAGATGGTGCTTTTAAATTAGCTGATGATATTATTAAAGAATTAGGACCTAGATTAGCGGGTAGTGAAACTTCTAATAAGTCAGCGAGAATATTAGAGAAATCTATGAGTGAGTTTTGTGATAAAACATCACTTGATGAATTTAAGATTCATCAAGGTGCTTTTTTAGGTTGGATTAAGATATTAGTTCTCGCTTATATTATAAGTTTAATTTTATTATTTTATAATTTACCAATATTTTCTTTATTAGTATCTATTGGTAGTTTATTAATACTTATATTACAGTTCTTCTTTTATTTACCAATCATTGATTTCTTATATCCTAAAAAAACATCAACAAACGTTATGGGTATGATAGAACCTAAAAAAGATATTAAACAACAAGTGATTATTAGTGGTCATCATGATAGTGCAAGAATATTTAATTTCTTTATACATCAACCTAAACTCTATAATATAAGAGTAACTGGTTCTATTGGATTTGTTATTCTATTAACACTTATATCTCTTATAAGATTATTTGTTTCAAATGATTTATTTATATTAATATCTAATATTCTATTAGCATTAGGTTCTTTATTAATTATACAGATGTGGTTCTTTGCTTCTAAGAAAGGAACACCAGGTGCTGGTGATAATTTAATTGCTTCTACTATGGCTATAGAGATAGGAAGATACTTTTCTCAAAAAGCATTAAAACATACAAGAATCATCATTGCTTCTTTTGACGCTGAAGAAGAAGGATTAAGAGGTTCAAGAGCTTTTGCTAAAAAGTATAAAGGATTGTTGGATGAATATCCAACAACCCTATTAAACTCTGATTGTTTATATTATAAGAATGAGGTGTTCTTTTTAACATCTGATATTAATGGTACTGTTAAACTAGATGAAGAACTTGCTAAAGAATTGACTGACATAGCAAATAACAATAATTATGAAGCCACTTATAAACCTATTGCTTTTTTAACAGGTGGAACAGATGCAGGTGAATTAGCGAAGGTTGGTGTTAAAGCAACAACCTTAATTGCTATGCCTTGGTCTAACCAAGCAAGATCAAGTGTCTATCATACACCGAATGATACACTTGATAAAATAGAAAAAGTGGTTATTGACGCAGCAATAACCATCTTCACTCATTATATTGAAAAACATGATCATTAATTTTCTCTGAATCTAGGCCAAAACATCAAATTGGTTGAGATTCCCACAGTTTCTTTCAAGTTATATATGATAATACAAAACGGACACAAAAGTGTCCGTTTAATTTTATCATTAACCATTTATTTTATATCAAGTATTTTATTCTTTTGAATCTTGTACTCTTCTTCATTAATTATACCCTTGTTTAGAAGAGATTTTAATCTTTTAAGTTCCCTTGACTGATATTTTACAGATTTTTTGTTTTTCTTTTGGCCGCGCAAAAAACTCAAGCCAAGAATAGCTTTAAATACACCATTGCCTTTCTCTTTTGTTGAATCATAAATACTGTGTTTAATAATCCTATCAGATGTTTCTTCAGTAATATCTTTATATGGTTTCATTTCCATCATTTTTTTATTATAATCGTCCACTAACTTTCTTGATTTCTGCGAATATTCTATATTCTCTATAGAAACTTTCACAACCTTAAACCCAAATCTTTCTTCCCATGATCCTGCATTCATTGAATCATTACTGATTTGTTCAGAAAGCTTATTTGATTCAGCAACTAATTGTGAAATTCTATACTCACTTGAAAGTGATGTTATAGCAACATTAAATGATTGAATAAAGTCTGATAATATTTGTGAACGAACTTTCTCGTTATCCATTGAGTACGAAAAAGTATTAGCGGGTATAAAATTTCTAATCAACACTTCTGGATTAACCACTTTGATGGTAAATAATCCATAAGAATGGATTTCTAAATCACATCCATAAAAAACATCATTATAAATAAGCGGACCACTTGTGCCGTATTTGATGTCACGAATTTCTCGCAAGTTAACATAGGCAATCCTAACTTCACTATCTGATATACCACCAAAACCAACTCGATTTTTTACTTGCTTATCAATAGATTCTTTAAAGCCATCTTTATTAAAAATCGATTTTTCACCTTTTTTGTATTCATAACCACCAGATGTTGTAATAATGTCTTCAATCCCGCCTTGACTAAAAATGACTGCTGCAGTATTCTCTGGCACAAAAATTTTGGATCCATTTGATATGACGCCATCTGTTGCTTTTTGGTTAACACTTTTACCTGTGCCTTTGTTGCTTACTTTAAGAACGCATGGTGTGACTATAGTATGTTCCCTAAATGTCGAAGGTATAATAATATCTTTCCATTGATCTGCAAATGTAGAACTCATTGCACCTGTAAAAGCTTTAATAATCCCCATATCTCAATACCACCTATTTTATTATATTTTTTGTATCACAGTATTTACATCTTACAACTTCTTTTTTGTAGCCTGTTAAAATGGCATTACAGCCAGTGCATTTGCTTGTTAAAAGTTTTTTATTTTTGGTTAAAGTATTCGCAATTACTCCAAATGTGTCTCTAATGGTTTCTGTTACAACTTTTACACCAGGAATGGCTTTAGATTCTTCTTCTATTTCCATATTGTCAATTATTGAATTAATGGTTTTAATCCATTTTTTAATTTCTTTTTTTGCTTTTTTTGAAAATTCAAATGATTCTACACCATTGTTAAAATAAATCTGTAATTGTAGTGAACTATTTCTACCATTTTGACCTAACGCTACTTGAGCTTTACCATCTATACGTTTTATATCCTCAACAGGAAAATATAGAACCTTCTTAACATTCTTTGTATACCTTCCACGATCAATATAAATAATATTTAAATTAGTTAATATAAGCTCATCTAAAGAATCTGAACCACCCATACGTTTAACTTTAATGCTTTGAAGAAGAACTCCCTCATCTATTTGTAAATTATAGTCCATAAAAAATCTTGTATTCTCAAAAATAGTTAATTCACTTATTTGAGTATACTTATCCTTTCTTTATAATGTTAATTAGATTCAAAATAAATTTTGAACGTAATTAAATTAATTGAAACCTTTAGAAACTTATATAAAAAATTCTTGCCACAATAACTCGTTAAAATTATTTATGACCTTTTAGGTATTGAATTAATTTCTCATCATTGGTAATGGTAATATAATTTCCATTATCTCTCTGAAATACATCTGTATACATTCCATTGTTAAGAACAACAACAAAATCTCCATATGGTTCGGGATGAGGTAAAAATTCTTTTATTAACTCGTTTGGAACTATTATTTCAATGCTTTTCATAGATATTCTCCTTCTGGCGCAAACTAAATAATTAGAAGTTTAAATTAATATCATCGTGCTTCAATGTGTATACCCCATAATTTAAATAAAAATTATTTGCTATAGTCATAATTTAAAAGCACAATTTCTTGTTCTCGATAAATCGTTTGGATTATCTCACTTTCGTTGTAAGGGCGGTTATGTCTTCTTTTTATTTTCCTATCTTCAGACTTTAACATTCTACAAACTGAAATATCTTCAAGTATCTTAATTACATTTTCTCTATTGGGACTCTTTAAGTTTAATAATTTATTTAAAATTAATTTCATAGGAATAATATGGTCATCATGAAAAACATCTTTAAAAATAAACTTGTCATCCTTTTTTAAAAACTTAGTATCATAAGGTGTTTTGCTTGCACCTTTATAAAGTTCTACTTCAATTTCATCTTCCAACTTCTTTTCGACAGCGGTTCGATACCAATAATTAAAAATATCATCACTTTCTTCTCTTATTTTACCCCATACATTTTTTGCCTTCTCAGATAAGTAATATTTATTTCTTGGCAAATGTAATTGTCGGACTGTTTGATTCAACAAATATTTGGCATTATCTTTCCCAACCTCAAATGCTTCATTCCTTGTTTCTTCTTCGTTGATAATGTTTAAATAATATATAACAATGTCTATCATAGATAATTCGCTCATTTCTTTCTCCTTTTCAATCCCTTTTTACTTCTGATATATAGTTATCACGATACTTGTTAATTTTGAAATCTTACTTATCTTACTAACACCCACAGATATATTTTCTAATAATATAATAACTTAGAATTATTACTGAAAATTTATAATATTTAAGTTGTATTAGGTTGTTAATAGTTTTATGTTAATCAATCATATTTCTTATCATACTTATATACTAAATTCTCAGGTATATTTTTCCATTTATATTTAAATGTTTCTTCCGTATCTTTTTCGACTCTACCATACCTTTCTCTGTAACCTATTCCAGGCATATCAGTTTCTTTGTTTATAACTAAAACAGTTATAGGAGGTATGTCCTTCCAAATACAATGATTTTGAAGTAGAGATAATACTGACCCAACAGATTGTGGGCTATATCCTATTTGATCACCCAAATCTTGATAATATATTGTTCTGTGCTCATTTGCTAAATCAACTAAAATATCCCAAGCTTTATAAGATGCACTTATTTTCCTACTATTCATGGGTGGCCTCACTTATTATTTATTTTGTTTCTCAATCCTTAAAAATATCTAAATATAAATATTCTAGCAGATTTAGTTTATCATATACATTTATATAAATCAGTTCAACTCAAAAATAAACAAAAAAAATATTTAGATTTTCTTTTAAACAAGTTAAATAGTGTTATTTTTAATTTTTGAAAGTCTTCTCAAATTAAATACCACATTATGTGATTTGAATCACATTCAATGTTAAAATAATCATATATACTGTAATTAATCAAAGAAAGGAATGATTAATTATGGAATTTAAACAAAATAATACTCTTGGTCAAATTGTATCTAAGTTTCCTAGAGCTGCGGATGTATTTCATGACTATAATATAGACTATTGCTGCGGAGGACATCGAACATTATCAGATGTATCTAAAGAACAATCATTAAATGTTAAAGAAGTGATTGATGCTTTACATAAACATTACCATTCATCAACAAGTTCTTCTACTGATTGGGAAAAGGCACCTTATTTAGATTTAATTAATCAAATTTTACAAGCACACCACGCTTACTTAAATCAAAATTTACCCATGATCTCTGAACAAGTGAAGACCATTCTAAGAGTTCATGGACAAAATCATCCAGAATTGATGAAGGTTTATCAATTATTTCATAGATTAAAGACAGATATGGATATGCATTTAATAAAAGAAGAAACCATCCAATATCCTGCTATTGAAAAATATCTAGAAACTAATAAACTAGAAGACCTAGAAAATGCTATTCAAGTGATTGATGAATTGGAAGAGGAACATGAAGATGTTGGTGGTATCTTAAAATCATTGAGATCTATTACTGATGGTTTTAATGCACCTGATGATGCTTGCCAGACATTTATCAGTACTTATGAAAACTTAGAAATATTAGAAAAGAACACTTTTACACATATTCATCTGGAGAATAATATTTTATTCCCTAGAGTAAAAAAAGAAATATAAGAAAGGGTGAAACTATGCAACATTATAATTTAAAAGACATAAAAACAGAAATTAATATTCGAGGCATCAAAGCCAAAACAATGGTTGACCACAAAAACGCAACTATTAAAAACTTAATGTTAGGAAAGGGCGAATCTATCCCTAACCATCAAGTACCTGTTGATGTGACTTTCTTTATCTTAGAAGGTCAAGGCCAAATAAGCATTGGTGATGCAAAATACAATGTGAAAGTTAACGATATTGTGACTTGCCCACCAAATACTCTAATGTCAGTCAAGGCTGATGATGACAGTCCTTTATCATTTATTAACATTAAGACACCAGGAATTAAAGTGACTAAATAAAGAGATAGCGGATCAAATTGAATTTGATCCGCTATTTTTATTTTCATTCAATGTATCAAAAGGTAGATACTATTTAAGCACCTACCTTTGATTAATATATTCTATTTATTTTACACTTTGTTTCAATCAGACTATGTAGAAAAATCAACATCAACAACAATACTAACAGACGCATTATTTTTAGTGATTTGAATGGTATAAATGGTTTGAGTAAAACCATTCCTGTTAGAACTTGTTACTGTGATATCAACATCTAGATCACTTACAATTTCATTTGCTTTTGACAAAAATGCACTTTCTTTTCTTGTATCGCTAAACAGATCCCAAATAGACACTTGAACTGAATTGTTTACGAAATAAACATCAATGATTGATTGAGCATTTGCAACAGCTATCATGTCCTCTACTGCATTCAGTCTATCCTGAAGTTCAGTCTTTGGATTTCCATTAGGAAGAGCTGTCACCAAAATTCGTGCTGCATCTACATCCGTTTGTAATTGAGAACTTTCAGCAATTATAACTAAATTAGTAGCTTTTTGAAGGTCAATCAATTCTGCTTCTGCAGCTGTTAAAACAGATAAGTTTGTGACAAGCGTTTTCTGTATTGTTGTTAAATCATCGTAAGCTTGCCTTGCTGCATCAACTAAAGATTCATCACTTAAGGCTATTGAACCTGAACTTGGTAAGGCACTGATAAGAAGATTAACTGCATTGGCTGCTTGTGTGTTTATAATGACTTGAACTTGATTAAGTCTATTTTGTAAAGTTGTTTTCACACTACCGTTTGGTAAGTCTGAAACATAAATTTGTGCATTGTCTACATCTGCTTGTAAATGAGAATTTTCTGCCATAACAACAACTATAGTCGCAACTTCTATTAACAAGCCATCAAGCAATGCTTTCTCTGCTGAGAGTTCTGTTTGTGCAGCAGGTGTTAATGAGTCGTAAGCTTCTAAAGCAGATACTATTGAAGGTTGATTACTTACCTCAACTGTTCCAAGACTTAAGGCCAAAACAGCTGCATGGTTGTTTCTAAATTCAGATACTTGTGTAGCAGTAGGGATTTGGTTATTGATTTCTGCTATTAAACTATCAAGTAATGCTTTTTCAACACTCAATTTTGCCTTTGCCTCTACATTTAATACTGCATAGTCTGATAAGGCTTGTTGCACTGCCGCCAAATCAATTATTTGAACAGTTGAAGGGCTTAATAATAAGGTATTTGCATGTGTACTTCTAAATATTGAAATGTTATCAATGATATTTTGAACAGCATCAAGTCTACTTTGTAACGCTGTTTTTTCTATAGAATCAGGCAATGAAGTCACGGCTGCTTGTGCATTATCTAGATCGATTTGTAAATATGAGTCTTCTGCTTCTTCAACCAAGTCTGTAGCCCAAACAAATAATTCTTGTTCATTGATTTCTAACAATAGGAGATCTAACAATGTTTTTTCAACCGTTAAAACAGTTTTTGCATCGCTACTTAATAAATCATAAGCGGCTAAGGCTTGTTGAACTGATGCTTTATCACTAATCTCTACATTTTCAGGCGTTAATGCTAAAGTGCTTGCATAAACTGTTCTAAATGTTTCTGCTTCAACACTACCTGATACAACAAATTCATAAATTCTAATATCATCTAAGTTAATATAATCACTCGTATTACCTATCACTGGTGTAAATCTAATATTCACAGCTTCAACAATATTAACATCTATTTCACTAAAGGTTAATGGCGTAGCCGATATCACATCTATTAAAAGATCTTCTCCACCTTCTTGTAAGGTTAACCATGTCCCTGGATTTGAATCTAATTCATATTCAATCTTAAACTGGAAACTTGTTCCATTATTATAATTTAATGCCCCATGGTATAGAGTAATCTTATCAACACCATTTATAAACAAATCATCCGATTGGAAATAAGCACCTGTTTTTAATGCCAATGCTCTTGTATCATTCCACACATCATAATTAGGGTCATTAGAACTATAGATTTGATAACCATACCACTGTCTAGAACTTATACTAACCCTACCAGTAAATTGACTATCTTGAACAAATGTTTCAAAGTCAAGATATACACTATTTTCCATAGCTATAATTTCAGAAAGTAAAGCAGTCAATAAGTCTCTTTCAGGTATCAATTCAGTTTGAGAATCCTGACTTAATTCACCATAAGCTGTTAAAGCTATTTGAATAGCTGTTTTGTTATTTACTTCTACAGTTTCTGTTGTTAAGCTTAAAACACCTTGATAATCACTTCTAAATGTTAACACTTCATTTGTATAATTCCATTCACCAATAGTCACTGAAGAACTAGATAAAGTTTGATGACTTGAAATATGACTGGCCCAATAGGCAAAAGTAAAGGTAAAATTACTCATCACTAGGATGAGCAATAACAAAACAATGATGGGTTTTTTTCTCTTTAAAAAATCTTTCACTATTGTACCTGCATTCTATACTAAATACTATAATTAAAATAATTATATCATATTTACTAAAAAATCTTCAAATTATGTAAAAAAAGCACTGAAATCATTGAAGATTTCAGTGCTTTGATATCATTATTTTGTTAAGAAAATTTTATATGCTTGATATGCTTCATAAACATCTGCTTTAGAAACGATTTCCATTGGTGCATGCATGTTTAATACCGCAACACCAGCATCAATAACATTCATATTATATTCCCCTAGAATATAAGCGATGGTTCCTCCACCACCTTGGTCAACTTTACCAAGTTCACTTGTTTGATAATGAATATCATGGTTATCCATGATATTTCTTATCCAAGCAATATATTCAGGTTCCGCATCATTAGAACCGCTTTTACCTCTTGAGCCTGTGTATTTATTAAAGACAATACCATGACCAAACTTAGCATTATTCTTTTTATCACTTACACTATCATATAATGGGTCAAGGGCCGCTGATACATCACTTGATAACATCTTAGAATTTGTCATTGTTCTTTTTAAATCTAAGTAGTTGGTTTGATCTGTTAAAGCTAATAATTCCGCAACAGTATCTTCAAAGAAAGATGAACTAGCACCTGTTGCGCCTACACTACCAATTTCTTCTTTATCAACTAATATACAACAAGATGTATATTCAGAAGTATCTGTATCTAATACGGCATGTAAAGATGTATAAGCACATACTCTATCATCATGACCATATCCAGCAACCATGCTTCTATCAAACCCATAATCTCTTGCTTTACCAGCAGGTACTATTTCTAATTCAGAAGAGATAAAGTCTTCTTCTTCAATATCATATTTTTCCTTTAATAGTTTTAAAATATTGGCTTTAACTGCATCTTTTTCTTCGTCTTTTAAAGGAATAGAACCAAACGTTACATCTAGTTTTTCTCCTTCAATCACTTCTTTAGCTGATTTTTTCATTTGATCTGCAGATAAATGAACCAATAAATCAGATATACCTAATACTGGGTCTGAATCAGCTTCACCAATGTTAATATTGATGGTTGAACCATCCTTTTTACAAACCACACCATGTAAAGATAAAGGTGTTGTTACCCATTGGTATTTTTTAATGCCACCATAGTAGTGGGTATCAAGAAAAGCAAATTCATCTTTTTCATATAAAGGATTTTGTTTAATATCTAGTCTTGGTGAATCAATATGAGCACCAAGGATTCTTAAACCTTCTGTTAATGGTTTTTTACCAATTAAAAACAAAGCAATATTCTTGTTTTTATTAATCACATAAACCTTATCTCCAGGTTTTAAACTTTTGTAATACTCTAATCTTTTATAGCCCTTATCAGCAGCTAAAGAAACTGCTTCATTGACACAAAGACGTTCAGTCTTACCAACACTAATAAAATCTTTATAACCTTCAGAAAAGTCATTAACTTTTTTTAACTTATCTGCTGTTATATCTTTCCAAATATTTTTTGCATACATTTTTTTCCTATACTCGTTATTGATTCCGAGCATACTTACCTTTCTATATTATTTTTCTCTCTTCTATATGATAGTATTTCTATCAGAAATAGTCAAGTTTCTAGCATATATTTTATCTTATAATAAATTACTTAATCATCCATTATGAGCCAATGATTTTATCTAGCATTGAAGCATTGAATCGAGAGTTTTTTTAAAAGAAGATAGCGGATCAAAAAACGATCCGCTATCCTTTATATTAAACTTATTCTACTGGGTTGGTTCTTCCATATAAGGCGTTTCAATCCAGTAAATAAGTTCTTCTAATGCTTCTATCTCAGCACTTGTTAAATTAGTATAATCATAATCTACAACAATAAGAGCATGATCATATAATGTACTTGGATAATCTTCAATGATGGTTTTTATAGTAGCGACATCTTCTGGTAATATATTGAATAGACTTTGTATCTTTGTATCATCTACTAATAAGAGAATACCAGCTATGATTTCATCAATATCAGTCTCTACTAAAGCATATGTATCAACATATACATTAGCAAACTCAATAATCATACCATAATCTTGTTGATCAGGTGTTGCTGTCACAGTACTCACATAATAGATATCATATATATCCATAAAGATATCTGATAATTGTATTTGATTCATTAATGTTTGCATGATGGTAAACTCTTCTGATGTCAAAGCAGAAAGGGTTGTAAAAATAAGGTTATAAGCGGTCATTTCATCATCTGTGTAAGTATCATAATGATAATCTTCTATCGCCATTGATGTTTTGACTATTTGAATAATATTATCAATCACTATGTCATATTCAGCTTCTGTCATGTCTTGAACTAACGGATTGAATGTATCTATAAATGAGTCTATCAATAATGCCATAGCTTCTGTTCTATCTAAGTCGTATTGGTTCAAATCTTCATAATAAGCGCTATCAATCTCGATTAAATCACCCAATTGATATATGAGTTCATAGTCAGTCTCATCGAACCTATCCAAGACGTCATTAAATTTTCCATCCGCAAGATTGAACAAAGACATCAATGTCGCAAAATCAACATTATTTTCTATCAACAACATCACATCATCTTGTTCTGTTTCATTAAATCCTTGCATTTTCAAGATATTGGCAATGATTAAATCGAAGAATATGGCTTCTGATTCTACTGGTGTATATGGTGTAATGACTGCATCTAAATCAATTTCACTGGCATCAATAAAAGTATTGATAAAATCTAATTGTAAAACAATGACTTCTGCTATATCTTGGTTATTCATTGCTAATTCAAGGTCATATAAATAAGTCGTGGTGTCCATTTGATTCATAAAAGTTTTCATTAAAACATACTGATATGGACTGGTATTTAAGAAGATATCTAATGATTCTTCAAGATCCGCTAATTGATCTATATCCATTGGAACATAATAATGATTGATATAAGCAGCTGTTTTAACAAAAGCAATCATATTTTCAATCAATAATGTATAGTCGTCTTCAGTCATCGTTTGAATCAATGGATTCATGGTATCCATGAAAGCGTTCAAGGCATTAAAGACGGCTTCTTCTTCAGTCATGGTTATTTCAACATATTCTGAAAGCATACCGTAAGTATCTATATCGCTTTCAGTATAAATTTCTATTGTTGTTGCTTGTGTTATAGTAAATGTATATTGGTTTTCACCAAACATTGTTATAGAATCATTGATTTCTTCTATTAAAACAGGAACGGTATCAATATCTTTGTAAATATATAAGTCATAAGGTCCCATTTCAGAACTACTATATCCTCTGACACTAATCACATATTGGCCTGGGTCTAAGTGAGAAGTTATCTTAAAGTTAACATCCATTCCAGAATCATCATCTTCTATAAAAGAACCCATGTCAGGTGTATTTGTTAAATCATAAAGCGCGTAAATTAATTCATAGTCACTTTCATCTAATTGATCCAAGAAATCTATGAAGAAATCTCCACCAGATGATTTCATAGTAAGGAGATTTGTAAAAACAATGTTTTCTTCAATGATCAACATGATATCTGCTTGTTCTGTTGCGTCTGAAATTTGAGATTCTAAAATAGATGTTACTAATAGATCAAAGAATATATCTTCTTTTTCTTGATCACTATATATATCAGCTAAAGCATCTATTTCAGTTTCATTATCTTGAATAAAAGCATTGATTAAGGTTAATTGTGTCGTTAAAATAGCCACTGGATCATCATCTTCAAATGCTGTTTTTAGGCCATTAAGATAATCCGAATCTATAGCTAAAACAAAGTCATATAATAAGTTAAGTGACATTTGTATTTGGCTTGCATTTTTCTCTGCATCAAAGTATATGTTCATTCGATCATTATCCATCAAAGTATCAACAAGAGTCATCATTGTTTGGCTAAAAATCATGAATTCATGGTGACTTGGCATTTCTTCTTTCAAATCTAAAACTAAACCGTTTTTTAGAGAAATAGCAAGATTCATTTGTGTTGTGGTCGGTGATGAAACATCCATTAGTGATTCCACATCACTAAACCAAGCTGCATTCATTGTAGATTCAATTCTTAATAAATAACTAACAACCACCATCACTGATTCTACAGTTTCATCTGGATATGTTTCAACAAAACTTAATAATCGGTTCAAATACATGATTTCTTCACTGTAATCATGATAAGTTACACATGTATCCATGTCATAAATTTCACAAGTACCATCTTCATCAGTATAATAATCGATTTGTGCTTGTATATTCGCTGGTAATTCAACTCTTACAAAGGCACTGACAAATGCTTCAATATTCTCTAAATGATCTATCATTGTATGTAAGTCTGGGTAAATATCACTCATTGATGCATTGGCCTGGATTTTAGACATCACTGGTCCCATATCAGTCATCATTGTTTGAACCTGAGTGACAGATACTCCTCTTGATACTAGTTCTGTCGCAAAAGCTTGATTATCCGATAGATTCATACCACTCGTTTGAAGGACAGTTGATAGTTCACTAATGTCACTGGCCGCAGATTCATTATAAACAATATCTAAACTTAAATCTGAGTTACTATCACTATCACTCGCGATTGCCTTGACGTTAAAGACAATATAATCCTCTGTATGACTTGAAAAGTCATACTGACTTGTAGTCACAGTTGTTTGTAAATCCCCATCAACATATACTTGGTACTCAACCGCATCTGTGACTGGATCCCAAGACAATATTTTCGTTGTTGAATCAATAGACAAGTTTCTAGGTCTATCTAACAAAACAACAGGCTCTGTGTCTTCACTTGTTTCAGTTGAGGTATCCGTTGAAGTATCCGTTGAAGTATCACCTGAAGTATCACTCGAAGATGAATCACTTGAGTCGTCTTCAGTAACGGTAGGTATCACAGTTGTCAAATCATCAGATGATGGTTCTTCAGTTGTTTCTTCTTCACTTGTTGGTATAGTAACATCTGTAGGAATTGAAAAACTGCCGTTCTCATCACATCCCAATAAGACAAAGAACAAAAATAAAGCACCTACTGCTAATAATATTTTTTTCATTTTATTTTCCCCCCTAGGGTAATGATATTTATATACTTTATAAATATAATATTTTTTTATATATGGCAAACATTTTTTGGTTAAAACTTAAAAAAAGATAACAATTTAGCCTATTTTATTAAAAAATAAATCATTATTGTAAAAAATCTTATAAAAATGATTATTTGATAAATATAATAATTTATTGTTTTTTTATTTATTAAGAATATTGAAGCAATCTCTTGTAAGCATTAAAAAAGGTTTAACTTCTTTATGATAGTAAATAAACCTTATAAAATTCCTTTTTATTTGTTTTTAAACTATTTAAAGATTAAAAGTAATACTTCACTTAAGATAAGAGTTCCAAAGACCAAAGAAATCACATTGGCACATAAGGCATAAATGGTGGCCATTGATTTCGTTTTTTCCTTTAATAATTTTCTATACACTAATGCTTCTATGATTAAAATAATTATTTCTCCAATCACAAAAGTAAAAACAAAACCAAAGAAATCAAAGATGATAATCATCGTTACTAAGGCTGTGTGAAATAAAAACTGAGTCACGATATTTACATAAGTAACTAGTTTATAAGAAGACTTATGATTGTATCTAAATACAAATAGAATCAATAATTCAATGATTAAAGTAAAAATAACACCTAAAATGATTTGAGTGATGATTTCATTCCAAGGTATATATTCTTCCGGACTTGGTTCATTCACTAAGTAAACTGAAACTCCATTTATGTTGACAGGCTGACTTTCTTCAATTGAAAAGTCACTTAAGTCAAAAGTTATTTCTGCGTTAAAAGATCTTTTATGAACCACATCAGAGATGATGATTTCATCATTGTCTAAAACTAAGACAATTTTAAAGTCATCTGGTGGGTATACATAGCCTAACATAAATCGATGAGTTTCTAATTGTTCAATGTGATGAGGTATCCTTCGATATAAGGTATAAGATGCATACCCATCCTCGTCTTGAAAGCCATTTAAGACATTAGGATAAGTGTCTTTATAATAGTAATATTCAACTTCCTCTTGAACTTCATCTTCATTTAAAACTCTGACATCGTCATCATCAACTTTAAATAGGATATCAAAAGCATAAGCTTGATCAAAACCTAAAATATTAATCTCGGCTGTTGGTTTAGGTCCAATATCTGCCTGAACAGAGAAGATAAGACCCCAAGTAATCAATAATAACAATACAATACTAAGTATTTTTTTAAACATACAAAACCCCTTCCATAAAGAATTTTTTAATTCAGACACTGATCATTTTTACTATAAAACATCGATGTCTATCATTGATTAACCTAATATAAGTTTTATAAGACCTCTTATAAAACGTTTATTCATTAAATCTAACATCCCTTGTGCCCTTCTTATACTTAAATCACCACCACTAAAGACAACTAGAGACCTAAAAGGCATTTCTTTAATAGATTTTTCAATCATTTTTTTAGTGGTATCATTGTCTTCTGATTCAATCATATAAGCCATTTTTTTATACATTATCTTGTATATTTTTTCACCGATGAATGTTTTTCTAATTTCTCCAATGGTTGAATTTAAAGTAAAAGGCTTAGAAGAAGGGTAAGGTGGAATATCATATCCTAGTAAAGCTTTATAATCTTCATCAGAAATGATACTTTCTGAGCTTAAATTCTTATATAAGTCTAAATGGTCATTCACAATAGAATCCTCTGAATCAATACTTATAATCTCTTGATATCTAACATCTCTTGAAGAAGCATTGATACTGATCATATATTCACCATCTTCTAATTTAAAACCGTCCTGATAAATTTTTAAGTCATGATAATCTATTTTCAAAGTAAGCTCTTTACTTTGACCAGGTGCTAATGAAACTTTATCAAATGCTTTTAATTCTTGATTGGGTCTGTAAACTAAACTATCCTTTTTAGAAACATATACTTGTACGATTTCTTTTCCGGAATACTGACCTGTATTTTTAATGTCTAAAGTCACATGAATGACTTGATTTAAGTCATCTTTTTTTATGGTAAATTGACTATATTCAAAACTTGTATAAGACAAACCATATCCAAAATCAAACAAAGGTTTGACTTGTTGTTTATCATATGCCCTATAACCTACATATAAACCTTCCTTATATAGTACCTGTCTTGGTTGACCAGGAAAATTTTGGTTGGCTATAATTTCAGATAAAGCATTTGGAAATGTTTCAGCTAATTTAGCACTTGGATTGACATCACCATATAAGATATCTATTAAAGCCTGTCCACTTGCTTGTCCCGTTAAATATTGTTCAAGGACACCTGAAACATTGTTCAACCACGGCATTCTAACAGGTGACCCATTAGATAAAGCAACAACGACTTTGTCATGGGCTTTTGATATAGCGTCTATTAAAGCATTATGGTTCATTGGTAAATCTAAATGATCCCTATCAAAACCTTCACTTTCATAAGTGTCCGTTAACCCTGCCATAATAATGACTTTATCTGCTTGATGAATCACATTCAAAGCTTCATTAATTAAAGATTCATCAACCTCATCCGTCGACAAATCATAACCATCCGCATATAATATTTCTTGACCACATTTTTCTTTTAAAGCATCGTAAGCGGTTGAGATTCTACTAGGATTAATTAAACTACTGCCACTACCTTGATATCTTGGTTTCTTTGCGAAAGCGCCAATTAAAGCAATTTTCTCTTTTTTATTTAATGGTAGAATATCATCCCTATTTTTCAATAAAACAATCGATTCCTGAGCAACTTCTCTAGCGAATTGATGATGTTTGTCCGGATCATAGTCTGGATGTTTTTGACTCAATGTTTCATTAGATTGAATCATCATTTCTATAATACGTTGGACTTTTGAATCCAAGATAGATTCACTTAAGGTTCCCTTGTCCAGGGCTTTTTTTATGGCTTTAGCGTGTATATTTTGATTGCCTGGCATTTCTAAATCTTGTCCAGCAATCAAACCTTCTACTCTATCATTATTGGCGCCCCAATCAGTCACAACCAAACCTTGGTATTTCCATTCATCTTTTAAGATATCTTGTAATAATTTTTTATTTTCACTGGCATAAATGCCATTGATTTTATTATAAGAAGACATGACTGTCCATGGTTGTGATTCTTTAACAGCCATTTCAAATGCTTTTAAATAAAATTCTCTCAAGGTTCTTTCATCCACTATCACGTCAACACCCATGCGCATAGTTTCTTGGTTATTCACCGCAAAGTGTTTAAGGGATGTCCCAATACCCTTAGATTGTACACCATTGATATATGCACTAGCTAGTTTTCCTGTTAAATAAGGATCTTCTGAAAAATATTCAAAATTACGTCCACAAAGGGGATGTCTTTTCATATTAACACCGGGTCCTAACAAAACAGAAACTTCTTCACTTAAGCATTCATCCCCTAAGGTCTGACCTAGTTTATATATTAATGAAGGATTCCAAGTAGAAGCTAAGGCTGAAGCTGTAGGAAAACAAGTTGCTGGATATGAATTACCTATGCCTAAATGATCTCCCATATCTCTTTGTTTTCTTAAACCATGAGGACCATCAGTCATCATGATACTTTTTAAATTTGCTTGAGGAATGGCATTTAAATACCAAAAATTTTTCCCTGATAAAAGTTTAATTTTATCATCAATTGATAAGCGCTTTAGTATATCTTTTGCTTTCTCCATGATTTTCTCCTATTCTTTTTTTACTTTCATATCATCTTTCTTTTTCATTTCAACAACCATTTTTTCTACATCTTCTTCATTTAATTTATACATGAAACCAAAAATAATAAAAGCAATGATTAATCCAAGGACTGGTACTAGAGTTAAAGCCACCCATATTCCTTGTAAAGCTTGGCTACTTTGAACTAAGTTTGTTCCTACATAACCATAGGCTGAAATCACAAATAAGGCTAAGGCAGCGGAAAAAGCCGACCCTAATTTAGTAGAGAAAGTTTGAACACTAAAAGTCACACCCTCATTTCTTTCCCCAGTGACATAAGCACCGTATTCTACGCAATCCGCACTAAACATTCCATTCATTGTCATTGGTAATAATAGACCTGTTAACCGAACAAAATTAATGATCAAGAATAATATAAAAAGATCATAACCCACAAAGTATTGTAAAATACTAAAGACAATAGAGACACCTAAACCGGTCATAAAGATTTTGTATTTACCAAATTTTTTAACCATGGCTGGTAAAATAATCGGTATGATAATCATTGGAACAGCTAAGGTTGCATAAATAGTTGTCAGTAATTCCAAGTTACCTAAATTCCATTTAGCAAAGTAAGGTGCAATCGTCATCGTCGTAAATGTTGTATTGACGGCTATATAAGATAGATAAAAAATTAATAAATATTTATTATTAAATACTGCCTTAAACATAGTCTTTAAAGTCACTGGTCTTTCTCTTTTTTTAATGACTCTTTCTTTAACAAAAAATCTTAAAGGTATCATCACTAGTAAAGAGATTCCCATGAATATCACCACCATCAGTGTATAACCCATCTCTACAATCATTACTGGTGCAATTAACCCAATCAACATTGAAGCTACTCCTGCGGCTAAACGTCCAATAGCAATAAGTTTTGTTCTTTCATAAGTCTTTTCTGTCATTGTGGTTGCTAGAGCAAAAATAGGTACATCAGAAATGGTATATAGCATACCCCAAATAATATATGACAAATATGCATAAACAATATTAAAAGTGCCATTACCATTAAAATTCCAAAATAAAAAAATGGTGATGATTGGCAAGAAAATAGTAACTGCGTTTATCCAAGGCATAAACTTGCCTTTTTTTGGTTGGTATTTATCGACAACACCACCTAAAATTGGATCATTAATGGCATCCCATATTCTAGCGACCAAAAACAAGGTCCCAACTACAGCTTCTAAAATACCTACTTCGTCTGTTAAAAAAATCGCTAAATAAGATGTCACAACCATATAAATGATATTTTGTCCAAAAAACCACGACCCATAAGATGCTTTTTCCATCTTAGTCGTACGTTCTACTAAAGTATCCATGAAACACTCCTTGTGTGATAAAATTAATTTCATTATATAATATGTTTTATCATATTAGTATAGAGATTTAAAAATTAATAAAAATAGTAGAAAGAAACAGTGTTTCTCTCTACTAGATATTTATTGAAATCTTATCCTATGATGTTCATAACAAGTTCAATCATCACTTTTTGAACCATTTCTTTAATCTGTTTGCGATTAATTTGAAAACCACTCCACTTATCATTATGAATAACATCAGAAAAATATAAGACTTGTGCAAAATGAATGTTTCTATACTTAGCTACTGCGGCCATACTTGCATTTTCCATCTCAACGGCTATGGCGCCTTGGAAGATTCTTTTATTCATTCTTGACTTTGTTTCCCTAAAAAATGCATCTGTTGTCCAAGTAATTCCTTGGAGATAATGAATATTCATTTGTTTAAATTGTTTTTTAATATCCTCTATTAGAGCCTCATCGCTTGAAACATAAGTTGAAGGTTTTAAATAATGATAAGAAAGACCTTCATCCCTGATGGCTTTATTGACAATGAGAATTTTGCTTTGATCAAAATCTTTGATAGCCCCAGCGCTTCCACAAGCAATCACTCTCTTTATGCCTAAAGCAATCAGCTCTTCCATTAAGCCTCCGGCTGCTGGACCACCTAAAGGTGCATATGCAAGGACAATTTTATTCTTGTATATATATTGCTTTAGTTTGGAAGAAGCCGCGATAAAGTGATATAATATGGTTGATTCTTCAATGATTTTTTCATCGGCTTGACAATCAAAAAACATCAATGCTGTATCAATATCTTTAGATAGACTTATATTGTCTTTAAGGATAATCTTAGGGCTTATTACCCCCTCTTCATCAAGTCCTAAAGCATCGATAATAGGTATATCTTAGTATTCTTTATTCAATCACATCACCATCCACAGTATATTATTTAACTAGTTTTTTAAAAGCTTTAATCATTTTCTTGTTTTTTGTTACTTGAATATAAAGTGATTGTCCATTTTCTGCATGAACTTCAACACTTGGATACAGTAAATGACGTCTCATACCAAATTTGTTTTTGTCATGCACTCTTGAAAAATCATAAACATTGAAACCTTCTTTAGAATTTTTTAAAACATAAATGGAATCTCCAAAAATCGAGACAATCATTATTTTTTTGTAGCCAGTAAAAATATTTGCGGCCACAGAATGTCTCACTGCTTTTGTAGAATCATCGTATCCAGCAAACCAAATACCACTATCATCTACCATTTTGTGTTTTTTTAAATAAGCTTCTAAATCCTTATAATCTTCTTTTGTTCTGCTCAATACTTTAATCTTTTCCATCTAAACCCCCCCTTATTTTATCTTTATTATACAATATTATCTAAAAAGGGTAAAAATAAATCTTAAATATTATCTATTTTTTATAAACGCGAACTTACTTTCTTCATTTTTTTGACAAAAGATGAAATCATTCCAATAAAAACCCTACTTTCTTCGTATATGATATATACAATTATCTTTTTATAAGATTGGAGTCTATATGATTAATACTAAAACAAAAAAAATAATAACCATAAATATTGCCATACTTCTGACTTTATTCTTAAGTATGTTTTTAAGTATAGATATTTTAACTGAAGAAAAATCCTATGATCAAGTCATTTATAAAGTCGAGAATATCGATGAAGCAAAATTACTAGAAGAAAACTTTCACTTAAGTCTTAGTCAAATTTCATCTCAAGGTATCGCTGTTTTTCATACAAGTCGTGATACCAAGTTAGAAAGTTTAATATCTTATGGCTTTGCTATCAACAATAAATCTCATATCGTTTCACCCCTGAAGATAAATCCAAGTAACCAAGACCCTTACCTAGAAGACCAATATGCCTTAACTATGATGAATACCATAGAATCATGGCAAATCACTGAAGGTTCAAGTGATGTATTAGTGGCTATTATAGATACTGGAATAGATACATCCCATGAAGAGTTTATTGGTCGTATTTCCCCTTTGTCTTATAACGCTGTAACACAAAGTGTTGGTCTTGAACATATCAATGACGATCATGGCCATGGGACAATGGTGGCTGGTGTTATAGGTGCAGAAAAAGACAATAGCAAGGGTATTGCTGGTATTACTTCTCATGTTCAATTGATGGTCATCAAAGCCAACCTTGTAGGAGAAGACTCTTTTTATGATAGCGATTTAATAGAAGGTATCTATTATGCCGTCGATCAAGGTGCTGATATTATCAATCTATCCTTAGGTGGTCCTGGTTTTAATTCTTTAACTGAAAGTGCCATAAACTACGCAAGAAATAATGGGGTCATCGTTGTCGCTGCTTCAGGAAATGATGGAAGTAATGAAGCCTTTTATCCTGCTGCTTATGAGTCATCAATTTCAGTATCTGCAGTTGACGCTAACGGTATCATTGCCAGTTATTCAAATTATGGAGACACCATAGATATTTCAGCTCCTGGTAGTGATATTGTTACTACTTATATCAATAATGACTATGTCTTAACCGATGGCACCTCTTTTGCTTCACCACAAGTCGCAGGTGTTTTAGCTCTAATGTTAAGTTATTTTCCTGATATGGATAGACAAGAAATCATTCAAAGACTATTACAGTCTTCTCTTGATCAAGGAGAAGAAGGTATTGATGATTATTATGGTTATGGTCTTGTAAACACTTATAATGCTTTGACCTATGATATGGTTCAAGTTTCTTTTGAAACATTTGATGGCACAAATATTGACCCTATTTATCAATTAAGTGATTCAAAACTATCATTACCTGAACCACCCATACTAGATGGTTATCCTTTCCAAGGTTGGTATAAAGATATTGCTTTAACTGAAGCCTGGGATATTGATAATGATATAGTCACTGAAGATATAACCCTTTATGCAGATTTTAATAAAGACTTCCATGAAGTAACCTTTATTAGTCATCATGAAACCACAAAGGAGATTTTTAACCGGGGTCAAATCATCTCTTTACCTCAAGTAAGTTTGGAAGGCTACAGGTTTATTGCTTGGACAACAGATATTGATAACTTACATCCTTATGAGCCTTCTCCTATTTATAACGATTTAACACTCTATGCACATTTTGAAGAAATTGTCTACTTTGAAGTATCCCTATATATTGATGATCTATTTTTTGAAACATATTCTGTAGAAAGCAATCAATTATTTGAACCTAATACCTATAGCAAAACTGGGCATAGTTTTGATGGTTGGTATGATGATGCTAATTATACACATCCTTATGATGCATCCATGCCAGTTGAATCAAACATAAATCTTTATGCTAAGTTTGTTCCTGATATCCATACCATCACCTTATTCGTTGATGGTGAACTTTACCAAACCCAAGATATCAATTATGGTCAGGTCCCTAACTTACCAGAACTTAGCAAAGAGCATTATGACTTTTTAGCTTGGTATGATGATCAAACATATCAAAACCAATATCTTCAAACGCCTATCACTGAAGATATTAGTTTATATGCGTATTTTGATAAGAACGCCTACCAAGTGACCTATCATCTTGATGATCAAATATTTACTGAATGGCAAGCTGCCAATCAAATATATGAACCATATACCCCAAGTAAAGAAGGCCATGTCTTTATAGGTTGGTATATGGATCCAGACTTAACAGAGCCATACCAAGAGATGGTTATAGATAAAGATATCAACATCTATGGGGCTTTTGAAATCGAGTATTATCAAGTGACATTTTATGATTCTGATAGAGATACCATACTTTATCAAGAAAGCGTCCCTTACCTCGGGACAGTTTCCCCACCAGATCCACCAAGTCTTGAAAATTCTATATCTTTCTCTTATCAATTCTTATCTTGGAGTGAAGACACAGACAATGTTATTAAAGATCAATTTGTCTATCCTCAATATGAAAGACACTTTATTGATGGTAGCATTACACTTGAACCAGGCGTTGACACTTTAACCCTCCAACAACCATGGCAAGATGCATCTGTAAGTGAACTAGATCCATTCTTAACCTTACATACAAAAGAAACAGTGGATACATCCACTGTTGGAAATTATACAGTGACCTATTCTGTTTATGATGGTGATACACTTTTAGTAGAACTTATAAGGATAATTCGTGTCATTCCAGCAAAACTTGAGGTGATTATTGAATTAAACGAAGCCGTTACTAGCCTATTTGTAGGCCAACAATACAATGAAACCGGGGCTACATCAAGTCATGGTCAAATAGAAATTATATCAAATGTAGATACAACAGTATCAGGAACTTACAGGGTTATTTATCAAGTTGAAATTGATGGTGAAAGATATCAAAAATCCAGATACGTTCATGTGATTGAAAGTGAAACCAATACTTTAAGCCAAATCTATTGGTATAAGGAAGAAGGTGACCTAGATGTTACGTAAAACATTTCTAGTCATAACTATATTACTTTTTACCCTTATGAGTTGCGTTGATATAAGAGATCCACAAACCTTAACTTTAGATCTAAATAAAGGCATTGACACCATAGAAGTCAATAGTAGCTGGACTGATGCTGGTGCATATGCATCACTAGAAGGAAAAGCATATGCTGTTGAAGTTATATCTAATAATGTCGACACATCAAAAGTTGGTCTCTATCAAGTAATATACCGTGCAACATTTGCTGATGTAGAGATCATAAAAACAAGGTATGTTGATGTCATTGATGAAACACCTCCAAGCATGAGTTTAAAGCCTGGTATCGACACCATTAAAGTCAATACACCTTGGATTGATGCAGGTGTAAATGTGAGTGACAATAGTGATTCAGATGTCATCATTACCGTAGAAGGTCAAGTATTAACTTCTGAAATCGGAGAACATCAAATCACTTATAAAGCCATAGATGCTTATGGCAATGAGTCAAGTTTAGTAAGGTATGTCCATGTATATGAGTAATGATTTAAATGTCTGATTAAGTTTTAATCAGACATTTGTTTTATTGAAGTTTTTAATGAAATCTATAAAAATTCTTTGAGGATCTCTCAAAGCTTCTTCCCTTGAAGCGAACTTAGGAACAATTGAGTAAGTCTTGTCAAAAATATGACCAGTATCTTTGACACTAGATTGGCCAAATATCCCGATGACGGTTTTCTTATATTTTCTTGAGATTTCTGCGATTTTTACAGGCACTTTTCCATTAAAAGATTGATCATCAAATTTGCCTTCTCCTGTGATAATCAAATGAGACTTTCTTATTTGATCTTCTAAATTTACCAAATTTGCAAGTATATCAAAACCACTTACTAGTTTTGCATGAAGAAAAGAACTTAAAGCAAAACCCAATCCTCCTGCAGCGCCTGCACCCTCTAGTAATCGATCGTCTTTATTTAGTGATTGATGAACAACTTTAGCAAAATGCATCATATCTCGTTCAAGTTGATTGACCTGACATTCTTTAGCACCTTTTTGTCTAGCGTACACTTGAGTAGCTCCCATTGGCCCTAATAAAGGATTTCTGACATCACAAGCAACTTGAATATCAACTTCTTTAAATCTAGCATCTATCTCATGAAAATCTATGCTTGAAATCATGGAAATGGTTTGGCCATTGAGTCTTTCTATTTCATGATGATGATCATCATAAAATCTAACCCCTATGGCTTTCAGCATACCAGCGCCGCCATCATTTGTACTTGAACCACCTAAACCAATAATCATCTTTTTAACACCACGATTTAAAGCATCTATCATCGTTTGTCCTAAACCATAACTAGATGTCTTTAAGGGGTTTCTATATTTTTCTTCAATCATGCCTAAACCTGAAGAGAGAGCAAGTTCCATAATCGCTGTTTCATGATCATCAATGATATATTTTGTTGGTATTACATTTCCAAAGGCATCTTCAACATAAAGATCTATTTGTTTATGTTGAATTGAATAAGCAATGGCATCAACAAAGCCTTCACCACCATCAGAAATGGGTAAGACTGTAAATGATGCATCCTTTATAGGATAATGACTTTTAATGATGTTAGCTAGCATTAAAGAGCTGAGTGTTCCTTTATATGAATCCATAGCAATTAAGATTTTGTTCATTGATCTATACCTGCCATATGTATTTTTAAATCCAATATTTAGAGCCGTCTTCTTTTCTATATAGAAGACCAAAATCAACTAAATATCGTCTTATCATTACATAGTCTTGATGAATGTTTTTTAAAAGATCATTGATTTCTTTTTCTGTATAATATTTATCTTTTTCAAACAATGACTTTATCCAAAGTAAACACAAATACTTTTGTTTTTGCTTTTTTGGAAAAACATGAATCATTAAAGATTCTTTTGATACAAAATATTTTTCCAAAACCTCATTTTTCTCTTTTGTGGTATATTCAAACATAAAAAACCCCCTATAAATCTATTTTATCACAAGACCTAAAAATATAGATTCCCTGATCAAAAAAAATGTATAGCTTATTGCACTTTCATTAAAACATCACAAAAATTGTTGTATAATGTATATAAAAGAAAAGGAAGTTATTAAAATGAATACATTTCAAGAAAAATTTAAAATATATTTTAAAAATCATCCAATCACAACGATCATTCTTTTATTAAACCTATTCATGGTCATCGTTCTTTTAGTTATGGGAGGATTCACGATTGAAAACTTAGTTAAGTTAGGTGGTCTTGTCCCTGCAAAAATATCAGAGGATGGAGATTACCATCGATTGGTTTTATCCATGTTTTTACATGGAAGTCTTTTACATTTTCTATTTAATTCATATTTTTTATATCACTTAGGTGGCTTTGTCGAAAAACTATTGGGAAGATCCAAATTTATAATCATCTATTTTATAAGTGGTATAGGAAGTAGTTTACTTGTATGGTGGTTAGGAGACCCTTATAAAGTAACTATTGGTGCCAGTGGGGCTTTATTTGGAATCATGGGTGCTTTATTAGTATTAACTTACATTAAAACATCTTGGTTTAACATTTATACGATTAAGAACATTAGAACTTTAGTGGTTATCAATCTTATTTTTACTTTCCTTGCTAGAAACATCAGTGTTCTTGGACATCTAGGTGGCTTTATTACAGGTATTGGCCTTATTTATCTTCTCACACCTAAAAACCCCCTAGAAAAAAATGCTTTCACTTTTAAAAAACAAAAAACCACTGACGTTGATATTATTGACCACGATGATATTGATGATGATGACATTTATATTTCATAATCAATCTATGATATTTTAGACATCAAATGCATTTTTGATGTCTTTTTTTATTAAAAAAACTATTCATATATAGGAAAAACCCACTTAAAAGTGGGTTTTTAAAAAGCAATACTTTTTTTTGCTATAAATATAGACCATCCTCATAGTATACCTACATAAAGCATTCAATTCTTTTTTTAAACAGATTAAATCCTAGCTATCTTCAAACCATAACTAAATATTTGTTTCTAAGATTTATCTATGATTCATTCAATAAAAGTATCAATTTATCAAAATACATTTTCATAAATTGTATTTAAATGTTTAAATGCGTGTTCATATGAAAAT
This sequence comes from Mycoplasmatota bacterium, assembly GCA_018622675.1. Taxonomy (GTDB): domain Bacteria; phylum Bacillota_I; class Bacilli_A; order Izemoplasmatales; family Hujiaoplasmataceae; genus Hujiaoplasma. The sequence continues at coordinate 224,096 of CP076020.1, read as the reverse complement.
AACTTTTCTAATTCGTCTTCATCAAAAAATCTTTTTAATTCATCATCTTCTAAGATAACAACTTTTAAATGTTTACCTTCTTCTTCAACGATTCTTGACAATCTTTGAAGATGGTCATGAACTGTTAAACGGTCATAGCCCTTATCGACCATGGCATTCATCACTTTTTGAGTTGCAAACAAACCTTTGGATAAATGAATATTATCCATCATTTTATTTTCAAAAACGACTAGATTTTTAAGGGTATTTTTATATCTTGTCAGCATGAAATCCAAAAGTGATGTTGCATCAGGTAAGATGATTCTTTCCGTTGAAGAATGAGAAATATCTCTTTCATGCCACAAGGCAATATTGTCATAAGCAGTATGAAGATATCCTCTTAATACCCTAGCTAATCCACATATATTTTCTGAAACAATAGGGTTTTTCTTATGGGGCATGGCTGAAGAACCTTTTTGCTTAGAAGAAAATGGTTCGGAAACTTCTCTCACTTCTGTTCTTGATAAATGTCTTATCTCAGTGGCAATTTTTTCAAGTTCAGCGCCAAGTAAAGCAATGGTTGATAGATAATATGCATGTCTATCTCTTTGTAAGGTTTGCGTTGCTATATGGGATTCTTTTAATTTCAAATACTTAGCCGCATCTCTTTGGATACTAGGATCACTTGTGCTATAAGTCCCTACTGCTCCTGATAGTTTGATGATTTCAATTTCTTCACAAGCTAGGATGAATTTTTGTCTTAATCTTTTAAAATCCTCATACCACAAAGCAAATTTCATACCAAAGGATGTAATTTCAGCGTGCATACCATGGGTTCTACCCATCATTGGTGTTTTTTGATAAAGATAGGCTTTTTCTTTTAAAATATCCATAAACTCATCAATGTCAGTTAATAATATTTTATTGGCTTCTTTTAACCTTAATGAGTATGCACTATCAACAACATCAGTCGATGTTAAACCATAATGTAACCATTTTTTTTCTTCACCAAGATTTTCAGAAACAGCTTTAACAAAAGCAACAATATCGTGTTTAGTTTCCTCTTCGATTTCTAATACTCTTTTAGGACTAACACTTGCTTTACTTAATTCATGAAAAGATGCTTCATCAAATAAACCTGCCTTCATCCATGCGTAAGCATTGGCTAATTCAACTTGCAAAAAACTATCAAATTTGCTAGCTTCACTCCATATATCTTTCATGACTTTTCTTTGATAACGTTCTATCATTTTGATAACTCCTTCATCAAGTCTTCCATGATGACTGTTTGAGTTCTATCTGGTCCAACACTGAAAATGCCTACAGGCACACCCACCATAGACTCTATCATTTTTATATATTTTTTTGCATGATCAGGTAATTCTTCAAAAGATTTTACTTGAGTTATATCTTCACTCCAACCAGGTGTTTCGGTATAGATTGCCTTACATTTTTTAAAGTCCTCTATATCAGCTGGAATTGAGTCAATGATTTCTCCATTAAGTTCATAAGAAGTCACTATTTTTAAGCTATCAATTCCAGATAAAACATCAAGCAAAGTTATTGCTAGGTAAGATAAACCAGATACACGTTTACTATGTTTTAAAACCACTGTATCTAACCATCCAATCCGTCTTGGACGGCCTGTGGTTGTTCCAAACTCATGTCCAACTTGTCTAATTCTATCCGCTAAGTCACCATCAATCTCGCTTGGAAAAGCACCGGCTCCTACTCTTGTCGTATAGGCTTTAGTAACGCCAATTGCACCTTCTACTAACCAAGGCGCAATCCCTGTGTTTAAAGGCACTGATGCCGCAGTAGGTGAACTTGAAGTCACATAAGGATAAGTACCATGATCTAAACATAGTAAAACGCCTTGAGCGCCTTCAAATAAAATTCTTTTATCTTCTTCTATGGCTTGATTTAAATATAAAGATGTATCTTTTATAAAAGGTCTCATTTGATCAGCATATCCTTGATATTCATCTAGGATATCTTGATAATTTAAAGTTTTACCTTTATGCATTTCTAATTCTTTATTTTTTTGGTCTACTAATTCTTTTAATAATTTTGGCATTCTTTCTTTTGATACAAAAGATGAAACTCTCATGCCAATTCTTGAAGCCTTATCCGTATAGCTTGGACCTATGCCTTTATGGGTTGTGCCAATTTGTGAGCCACCTTTAGACAATTCATTCATCTTATCTAACTCAATATGGTAAGGAAGTACAATATGTGCCCTATCACTAATGGCTAATTGATAATGTTCGAGTTTACTTAATTCCTCTATGAGGGCTTTGGGATTAATAACCATACCATTAGCCATCACATTATGAATATTAGGATTCAATATCCCGCTAGGTAATAAATGAAGACTATGTTTTTTATCATCAAAAACCACCGTGTGTCCGGCATTATTCCCACCTTGATATCTGACAACTACATCAACGTTTTGTCCCAAGTAATCCGTTATTTTACCTTTACCTTCGTCACCCCATTGGGTTCCTACAATCACAAATCGTTTCATTTTTCCCCCTCTAATAGACTGGCAATTCTTCTTGCGACCCAGACTCCATTGGCTCCAGCTTGAGCCAATCCTCTTGTAATCCCTGCACCATCTCCACCAACATACAATCCAGGTACAATGGTTTCAAAATAATGACTTACTTTAGGTTTAGCAGAATAAAACTTTGTTTCAACACCATAAAGCAACGTATGCTCATTAGCTATACCTGGCGTCACATGATCTAAAGCTTCAATCATTTCAATAATGGATTTCATTGTTTTATAAGGCAATACCAAACCTAAATCACCTGGAACAGCTTCAGGCAATGAAGGTTTAACAAAATTATCTTTTAATCGTTTTTCAGTTGTTCTTCTACCCTTGATTAAATCTCCATACTTTTGAACAATAATAGAACCACTAGATAATACATTAGCCAATCCACCGATTTGATAAGCATAGTGATTAGGTTTATCGAAAGGATCCTTAAATTCATGAGAAACTAAGAGCGCAAAATTCGTGTTGTCTGTACCAAGCTCAGGATCATAAAAAGCATGTCCATTAGCTAGCATTGTACCATTATGGTTTTCTATAACAACATGACCACTAGGATTAGAACAAAAGGTTCTAACTTGTGTACTTAGTGATGTATTATATATAAATTTTCCTTCATATAAATGATCATTGATTTCTTCCATAATCACATCATTGGTTTCTACTCGAACACCAATATCTACATGATTATTATAAAGTGGTATATGATGTTTCTTTAGTGTGTTTGTTAACCATTTAGAACCTTGTCTTCCTGCAGCGGCAAAAACATATTTACTTTTTATCTTTTCACCGTTCTTAAGAATAACACCTTTGACACCATCTTGATCAATATCAAAATCAATGACTTCGGTTCTAAACATCATATCAACTTTATCTTTTAAAGTATCATAAATAGATTTCATAATATTTAAATTAACTTCAGTTCCCAAATGTCTTACCTGTGCCCGTAATAATTTCAGGCCTACTGCTAATCCTTTTTTTTCTATGGTCTTTACTTCTTTCGTTGATGGATCGGTTAAATTGTCAGGTGCGCCATGTAAGATATTAATATCATCAACATAACGTATTAATTCATATACTTCATCTTTAGATAAATATTCAGTCATCCATCCACCAAATTCAGCGGTAATATTAAACTTACCATCTGAATATGCACCAGCACCTCCGAATCCAGAAGTAATGGAACAAGCAGGATAACACCCTGATACTCCCTTAGGATCTTGAGGACATTTATCTAATTTACCCTCTAAAATTGGACATCTTCTATGATAGATATCTTCCCCTCTATCAACCAGTAAAACTTTCTCATGTTTAGACTTTTTCATCATTTCATAAGCAAAAAATATACCCGCAGGTCCAGCACCCACTACCACAACATCGTAATCCATAAAATTCCCCTTTTAAAATTATTCAATAACCAAGTGAATAATAACATATAAAATATTAAATAGTCAATGAAATCATGAAAAAGAAAAAGACAAATTCTCATTGTCTTTTATTTGTATTTTTATATCAATTATCCCTATGATTATTGATGAGAAAAAAATCAATTAATTTTCCTTCATCATGATTTCTAAACCAGCGTACTTTCCTATATCTTCATACATTAATTGACCTTTCACATAGAGCCAAATATAAATTTTTCCTGATAAACCTTCTTTAATAGAATTAATCATTTGCCCCTTATCAGGTGATTTTAAAGACGTCGTTTTATCATTAGAAGCTTTTACCACTAATTTAGTTTTTCCTTTCTTAATTTCATAATATACTTGATGGTTTTTAATTTTTTTTTTGATGACCTTTGAAAAATTATAAGTCGCAAATCGATACTCTTTTTCGTTTAATCTTAAATTAACAATTAAACCAGGAAAAGAAAAACCTAAAAAAGGAATTGTCGCATGTGAAAACATAAAAGAAGTATGAGGATCTTTAAAATGATTGGATTGCATCCATACATATTGGCTAGGGAAAGACTTTCCCCAATCTTTTTCTATATAACCTTTTCCACCAGTAAAATCGATCATTTGGTCATCGATTTTTAGTTGTCCTTTTAAACGATGGCTCATACTAACAACTCCATGATAACATTCCATAAATCTAAAATAGGAGAAAAAGCCCATCATAGAAGGCGAAATAAAAGATCTTTTAATTCCTTCTATTGCTTCGAAAGAAAGACTGCCTTTTATACTTATATCCTTTGTGTCCATAGTCATTAATAAAGCATCTTCTTTAAATATACTATCCTTGATGGATAATTTAAAAACATCACTTTCAGTTTTAAAATCCTGAAGAGGGTATTGCAAGTAATGTGTTCTTAGCTCTTTTTGTCTATAAACAATAAATACTTGAATGAATGCGTGAGAATCTAGTTGATTCAAACTTATACCGGGTATCAAGGCTAATGAATAGTCTCCGTTTTGACTAACTATTTTATAATACCAACCCTCAAAATATTGTTTCTTTTTTAAATGTCCCTGAAACAAAATGGGATTGTTGATTTTCTTAAACATCCATTTTATCCTTGATTGTATAATGAAAAACTAATTCTAAAATAACCCCATATAATCCACCCGCAATAAAACCAAGAAAATCATGATAATTTGTGGCTGAATAAAATGCAAAAGAAACCACTAACCCAAGGATAATACCCCTGATGATTTTATATTTCAACTCTAATCTTGTTGGCAATAAGGCAAAAACAAAGCCCATTAAAAAACGATTAAACCAAAAAGCAAACAAGTACCATCCATCTATTGATTCAGTTGACCTTAGATGAGCACCCAGTATACAAACAAGACCTAATAACGATCCCACAATTAATCCAATAAGTATTCTTTTCACTAACATGTTACCCTCCCTTAAAATCTAGATAAAATAAGATAAACTTTATGATCAACTGTCTTATTTTTTTATTCTTTAATTGTTTCTTTTTTTTCTGTTTTCTCTTCTTTTTCAAGGTTTTTATCTTCAAGTTTTGGATCCTCGGATTGATTTAAATCTTTGAAATACTTGAATGTTACTTTGACCATACCCGCAATCGGTACGGCTAAAATAAATCCAACCAAACCAAAGACTGCGCCAAAGAAAATAAAACTTGAAAGAACAGCTAAAGGATGTATTCTAACTTGTTTACTATAAACCTTAGGTTGAACCAAAGTGCTTTCTATTGCTTCTTCAACAATATTTAATATTAAAATCATAGCGATTGCGATGATATAAATATATCCTGGATCACTTGCTTCTAAATGTAAACTCATAAATAAAACAATAGGCATAGCCATACCTATCCATACACCAATATAAGGTATAATAGCAAAAACGCCCATGATTAAAGCAAATAAAACAGCATATAAAATATTAAAACCAGGAACAAAGAAAGATAATATACTATAAGTGATCGCAAAGAAGATAGTGATAAACAACATAACAATTCCATAACCTGTGAAGTAACCACGTATGACTTCATCACTACCTAAACCTAAGGCTTGAATATGTTTTTGGGATTTTTCAGGAAAGACATGTAATATTCCATTAAATACTTGGTTTTTGTCTTTGATAAGATAATACATAAAGACTGGGGTTAATATAAGCATAAAACCTATTTGAATCAGACTAGATGTAAAATTCTTTAAACCATTAAAAACGGTTCCAAACCATCCAAGTAATACACTTGGTGTCAATCCATAGTTTTCAAAGTTTTCAATTAATTGTTCTACACTTGTAATATCTAAACGATCTCTTAATATTTGGATAACATTCTCTATAAAACCTTTAAAAGCTTCATTATCTAAATATTCAACTAATCTTAATGTAACAGAAATTAACTGGCTAATAATAAAAGTTAAGGTTACCGATAATATCCCTATCACAAGTAAGATACCTAATACAACAGCTATAATAACACTCATATTTCTTTTTATGCCTGTTTTATTTTCAATCATATTTGCTAGCGGTCCTATAATAAAACTTAATAAAAAAGCTATTGAAAAGGGAATGATAACACTCTTAGCTGCATTCCCTACAGTCGCAAGGAAACCAGAAGATAATTCTCTTAGTTGATTTAACCCAATTAAAAACACTGTGATAACAGAGACAATAATGAGTGCTTTAATTAAGCGCTCTTTTGTAAATAGATTCTTCATTGTTTTACCTCTTTCAAAATTTATCTTTCTTTAGTAAATAAAAACGCTGATGATATTCACACATACTATTTCTTTGGATGAATATTTTTATAAACAGTATATTCTTTAAAACCAAGTGGGAAATCATAAATTGTCATGACTTCTTTATAGCCTCTGTTTTTATAAAAATCTAAGGCTTGAAATTCAAATGTTGTTAAATATAAATTATAGACTTGTCGTCTAGCAGCTTCTACTTCAATCATATCCATGAGTTTTGATGCAATATGTTGTCCTCTGTAATCTTCATCAACGTATAAAATATTTATAAATAAATAATCATATTGAAAATTACCATATATGCCACCAACAAATTGATCATCATCTAAAACAACATATTGAATATCTACAACTTCAGATGAAAAATTCAGAGACTTCCTGATTTTTTTATTTTCTTTTTTCATCTTTTCGTGATAATCATCTATCGGCCATGAAGTCGACTTTTTTTCATATTTTTCTTCTGTACCATATATTGTAAAATTAGTGGTCAAGAGGAATACATTTTCGCCACCACTAGGCATATCCTTTAGTTTCCCTTTCACTATAAAATCTAAGGATTTGAAATCATCAACTCGACTAGGTAAAACAGAATTAAACTTGATACCTTCTACTCTTCCTTGATAATAGTTCTTAATATCATTTAATAAAGCTTTTAAAACATCTTTATCTTCATAAAAAATATTTTTGATATCACACCAATCGGAAGCCATTTTAGTGTGACATGCGCCAAGAAGTTTGTCATCATCAAATACGTAGAAATGTTGATAGTCTTTTTCTCTATAACCAGTTTGAGAACGATTATATGCATGTAGACTATCTTTAATATTTTTATTATACTTAAAATCCTTATCTTCAATAAACTTTAAATCCCCCATATAAACACCTCATTTATTCATTTATTATATGAATAAATTATAGCACATTTTAGGGCTTTAAACAATTTCAATGAGTATAGAGACTTCTTTAATACATTTACTCTAATCAAATAGTTTTAAAAAACAAACCAAAGATATGAGACCAAATCATTGGTTTGTTAGAATGAAGTGTGTTTTTTACCTAAAAAGATGATCATCTAGTTTTAAGATTTTAATCAGTTCTTGAATATCTTTTAGTTCTTCTTGATATTGTTCAAAAATATGTTCATCTACATGCTTAAATGCTTTTAAATCAAAATAGTCAACTCTTGAATCATGAGCGATATACAATTTATTGTCCTTGAAAGAAAAACTTATTTTATCTATATATTTTTGATCAAAATATATTAATTTTTCCATAAAATGAGGTGTTAATAGATAGAAAGCTTCATGATCATTCTCCGCAAAGATATGAAGTTCAGAATTAAAATGAATACTTTCAGTTTTAACTTTTTTTAATCCAGGGACATTTTGAAATATACTAGGCTGCAAGAGAACAAGATCGTGTTTAAATTTTTTAGGGAAGTCAAACTCATAAAAACGTCCTTGAAAAGTGGTGACAACTCTTCTATTTTTTCCACTTCCTCTTACTTCTTTTTGTTCAACATCACAACATTTGAAGGCTACTCCTTCGAATTGTCCTTCTATGAAGTCTTCGCTCTTATAACGATCTCTAACTTTAAATAACCTTGATTCAACAACTTCGTCTTCTGAAAACCCGTAATCATGTTGGTAACGGCTATCTTCAAATGTTTTTTGTATGGCTTCGTTTACATAAATCGCTTTAAAATCATTGCTTAATTCTTTGATTTTTTTGTGGTTTTTAGAAGCAAAAACAGCACCTCCAAGAAAAGGAATGGCAATGACGAAAAAAGCCCCTACACCTAGTACACTTCCTAAAGGTAAATAAAAAACAAATGCCAAACCTGTAATGATATAACCAATAATAATATTCGTTTCATATATTGATTTTTTCTTATTTAAATCTTTAAACATATGTGCTCCTTTAAAATTTATTTTAGTCCTTTAGACAAGGTCTTTAAACATAGTATAACTTTTAAAACCTCTAGGATTATCCTGTCTAGTATGAACCACCCTATAGCCCTGTAACTCATAAAAACCTTTGGCTTGAAATTCGCAAGTTCCCAATTGACTTATTTTCAATTGTCTTTCTTTTGCTTTTTCTTCAGCCAGTTCCATTAGTTTAGAACCGATGTTTCTCTTTCTATATGATTCTTCTACAACTATATGACTAACATATAGACTGTCCTCATAGATTTCACAAGTAATACCGCCTATAAATTGATTACCTTTTAAAGCAACCCATCTAATGTCATCTACTTTAGCTGTAATATTATTTTTGTTATTAAAATCAGTATCTTTTTCTTCTAGAATATCCTTATATTTAGGTTCTTCCTCATTCTTTACTATACATTGATATGGAGAAGATATTTTTTCATCTATGGGGAAACCATCAGCATAATAGTAGTTATAGTTATCCGTCAAATTTACGGCCCCACTTGGTATAAAACCTGCCATTAAGAAATCTTTCCACCTATCAATCACCGGCGTAATCAGTTTAATGCCTACAGCTTTATCAATATATAGTTCCCATGTTTTATGAATGAATGCTTTTAAGACTGAGACATTCTTATAAGAAACGTGTCTAATAGAAATCCAGTCCCAGAAATATACAATGACAAAGGCGCCTACTAATTCTTCATTTTCAAAAGCATAAATATAAGTTTGATTAAATCCTACTTCTCCTGTATGTGAACGATTATATTTCCTTAAATGATAAATCACTTGATCATGATATAATCCATCTCTATCTTCAATGAACGATATCTTCATATGGCCATCTCCCTTATTTTAGAACTCATCTAATATTATCATATCATTCTATAGAAAATTTAACAATATATAAAAATGATACTCCCTCATCGGCAGTATCATTTTTATGTTTTAGGTATTAACCAACTGTAATTAAATATACAGCTGTATTAGCTAATGTAACAATTGTAAAGAAAATTGTTGTAAAGAAAACACCTGTCCAAATATTATTCGTTTTAATTGAAAATCTTCTCATAATAATTGCGGCAATAACAAGTGTTGGCACAAGCCCTACAGATAAAATTGCATTTAATGCAAAGTTAGGGAATGGAGCAACGCCTGTGTTATATAGTATGAAATATTGATAAATTAAGAATAATACAACTGGTCCTGCTAATAAGAAAGCAGCCAATAGATCACCTTTAAGATTTTTCATTTTGCCAGTATTGACATAAATACTAATACCTGCAGCAAAATAATAAATGAAGAATAAAGGAATGTATCTTAATGCAGCAACAAATTGTTGAGAATTAAAGACTTTAATTGCATATGTGTAGAAACGGAAGTCTGTTAAGAAGATCCATTCAACTAAAGCAATTAATAAGAATAATCCAAAAGTCATCACTAAAGCAGTAAGAAGACTTGCCAGTAATTGAACAAAAGTTGTTTTTAAACCATAGGTATTTTCAGAATCTTTACCTACTGTAAAAATAGGTGTTGTTGATAAGGTAACAATGAGAATGAGTCCAGCAGAAACCATTGCCCAATAAACAATTGTGTTCACTGAAGGTGCACTCCAATATGTTACTTTTGTAATAATATCTGTATTCACCAATAACCATCTGTATGCAAGTGCAACAAAAGAAATAATAATCGCACCCAAGGTCACTGATTTAGCTCGTGAAATAGCTGATTCATTATCATCTTTAAGTAAAGCACCAACCCACATCATCAAGGTAAAGAATGCAAGACCACCAATGATATAATGCATAGCATTAGCTACTGTTGCTAACTCACCTGATCTATCCATAAAGTGTGGTAAATAATAAGCTGATAATAAGGCTACAATGACAATCACAAAGTATTTCATATAATGATTCTTTTTACTTTCCACTTCCACTGTTTCTTCACCCACTGCTGCTTCATTATACATTTTATTAAAGACAGGAAGTTTAGATAACATTGAGAATAATGGGAATATCATACCTATTAAGCCAACCAATGCAAGAAGAGTAAAGGCTTCTTTTAGCCACCATACTTGTCCTGTAGAACCTGTTTTAATACCATATGATTCTAAGTCGCCTAGATTATGTAAATCTAATTGATATTCGAATGCAGTTTCAAAAAACTCTACAGTATTTTTCCCTGATTCTATTGACCATGTGTTTTGAGGATGCGTTTCATCTGGTGTAAAAATAACTCTTTGTCCACCATCTTTTTCGTACCATGTTCCAGCAGTTGCGCTGCCTTCATCATCTCTACCTAAGAATTGTAAACCTACATCATCATTAGCGAAATCTTTGTAGATAACCGTTCCTTCAGGATCTGCGGAATTATCAAAGAAAAATTGGTCATAGTGAGCTGAAATGTGACCAGCTGATCTAGTTCCATAAATGTCCCAAGGGTTTGCGATACCTACATAACGATAGTCAGATCCTACTGGTAAAGCAGCAGCAATTTTACGATAACCTAAAGCTGGCGCTGCCATTTCGTCAAATACAACTGCATAACTTGATGAGAAACCACCCATTGAGTGACCACTTACACCAATCATACCGTTGCCATCTGCATCTTTTAATACATAGTCTTGTTCATACATATAATCAACTGCATCTTTAACTGAATTAACAAAGAAGTTAAAGGCAGCTGGTGTATCCCATGTTGAATCACCATGATCATACATATCAAAAGCTAAAACTACATACCCTCTTCTAGATAACTCTATAGCACCTATTTCTTGCATTTCTGCATTATTAAGATAACCATGAGTTAAAAGTACTGTTGGAGCTGGATTGTCTTCATCAACACCTCTAGGGGTATATAGATAACCTGACAATTCTCCTCTTTCTGTTTCAAAACTAATCTTATCTACTTTTACAGAAAAGAATGAGTTTTGTACTAAACTCGCTGCTATACTACCAACAACGATGACCACTAAGAAGACTAAGAACCATCTTAATGGTTTTGATAAATTTTTCATAATTTTTCTCTCCTTCCAATTTTAAACCATCTATATAAATTTAATTATATATAAAATAAAAGCCAAGAACAAAAACACACAAATTGTGTCTCGCTTGCTCCTGGCCTCTAAGCGCTTACATTATCATTTTCAAAAATATTCTACCATAGCCAAGAGAGCATGTCAATATAACAAAAATGTTATATGATACTTATAACTTAAAATGTCTCGTTGATTCAACTGCCAACTTCCAACCTTTAAATAAGTCTTTTCTTTTTTTAGCTGACATATGAGGATCAAATGAGAAATCATCTGTTTTATGTTGATGAATTTCTTCAACATTCTTCCAAAAACCACTACCTATCCCTGATAAATAAGCAGCGCCAAGCGCTGTTGTCTCCATAATTTCAGGACGTTGCACCGAAACATTCATAATATCAGACTGAAACTGCATTAAATAATGATTAACAGTTGCTCCACCAGTAGCTTTAATTAACTGAATAGGCTGATTTGAATCAGCTACCATAGCTTTAAGTACATCACTCACTTGGTAACATATAGATTCTAGGGTTGCGCGAGCAATTTGACGTTCATCAGTCCCTCTAGTTAAACCAAAAATAGCACCCTTAGCATCCGAATCCCAATAAGGTGTTCCTAAGCCTACAAAAGCAGGAACAACATAGACACCTTCAGAAGAGTCTATGGATAAGGCTAATTTTTCAGTTTCTGAAGCAGATTCAATAATCTTCAAACCATCTCTTAACCACTGTACGCTAGAACCGCCAACAAAAACACTACCCTCTAAAGCATAAACCACCTTATCTTTTATCTTCCAAGCAATAGTCGATAACATACCATTACTAGACTTAACCACTTTTTCTCCAGTATTCATTAAAACAAAACAACCTGTCCCATAAGTACTATTGACCATACCTTCTTCACAACATAATTGACCAAACAATGAAGCTTGTTGGTCTCCGGCAGCACCCGTTATCTTAATTTTTTCTCCATAGAAACTTCTAGGAGATGTTTCACCAAAATATCCTGAAGAATCACATACCTCTGGCAATATAAGGCGAGGAATACCAAGTATTTCTAACAAGTCATCATCCCATTGAAGATCATGAATATTAAATAACATGGTTCTTGAAGCGTTTGAATAATCTGTTTTATGAACTTGCCCTGTTAATTTATAAATTAACCATGAATCAATCGTTCCAAAAGCAAGTTGACCCTTTTTTGCTTTTTCATGACTACCTTTGACATGATCTAAAATCCATTTGATTTTAGTCCCAGAAAAATAGGGATCAATCAATAAACCAGTTTTTTCTCTGATGATTTCTTCATAACCCTTTGCCTTTAAATCATCACATATATCTTGACTCTGTCTAGATTGCCACACTACAGCATTGTATATAGGTTCTCCAGTAGACTTATCCCAAATAACAGTCGTTTCTCTTTGATTGGTAATACCAATGGATTCTATTTGATTAGGTAAAATATTTTTTAACACTAAAGCCTGAGTAATCGTTGAAATAACACTTAACCAAATCTCATTCGCATCTTGTTCCACCCAGCCTGGTTTAGGATAATATTGTTTAATTTCTTTATTGGCCATAGAAACAATTTTTGATTTTTTATCAAATATCATCGCTCTTGTGCTTGTTGTTCCTTGATCAATAGCTAAAACATACTTTTTCATATTATTCCTTCTTCCTTGATGGTTTGGTCGCAATGACATTAGCACCAGTATCTAAAATATTCATGATAATGATATCACCAATATTGATTTCTTCTTCTATCACAACGTCATTAATCACTTCCATTGCTTTAAATAACAATTCTTTTGGTATGGGTTTGTCAGTTTTACAAGAAAGTCTTGGTGTATATTCAAAAATAGTTTTTACAGTTGTTGTTAATATTCTTGTCGGTGACTTCATTTCATTTTCAACATAGGTTTTCCCTCTTGGACATTGGTTACCTGAAATATTGAGATCATCATCTACACTAATACGGCATCCTCTTGGACAAACGATACATATAAATTCTTTTTTCATGATTTCACCTCTAATTCAACCTTTAAATCACCTTGATCCTGAATGGTCTTAAAAGGCAATTGAATGGTCTCCATTTCAGCTGGTAAAACAAAAAATAATTTTTTTTCAAATATAAGTTGACTATTTTGATATATTTTGCAAACTGCTTTTTCCATTTTTTTTCTTGAACGAAAAGATAAGCTTATATTTTCTTGTTCAAGTCCCATATCAAGTCTTTGAGGGGTGATATAAGCAAGATTAGTCCCTGGATTTAAAGAAAGTGTATGATTCTCTTTAACTTTATCTTTATTCAAATATCTTACGACTGCTTGTCCTGCTCTTTTACTTTCTAAAGTTACATTATCAACTAAATCATGAACTTGTAATGCATTACCACAAACAAAAAGACCTTCTATATTTGTTTCATAAGCTTGATTAACCTTAACACTTTTAGTTCTTTTGTCTATTTCAACACCTAAATCATCAAGTATTGTGACATCTGGAATTAAGCCTATAGAAAGTAACAAGGTATCCACTTCAAAGACTTTTTCACTACCTTTAATCACACGAAAAGATTCATCAACCTTAGAGACCTTTATTTTAGATAACCTTTGGTGGTCATCAGCTATGATTTCCGTCACTGTATGAGATAAATATAATGGTATATCAAAATCATTTAAACATTGAACAATATTTCTATTTAAGCCGTTAGAATGTGGCATAATTTCAGCGACACCTAATACCTCTGCCCCTTCTAATTTCATTCTCCTAGCCATAATTAAGCCAATATCCCCACTGCCCAAAATAAATACTTTCTTTCCAACAAGTAATCCATCAGTATTTAGATACCTTTGTGCACTACCCGCTGTAATAACACCATAGGGTCTATCACCTGGAATTGAAATTTGTCCTCTAGTTCTTTCATAAGACCCTGTTGAAACCACAACAGTTTGAGTTTGATAAAACTCAATACCTTGAGATTCATTAGAAGTCTCTACTGTAAATATATGACCTTCTTTTTTTAAGCCAATCACTGTTGTATCAAGCAAATAATCAATTTTTTCTTGTAAAAAAACATCAATAAATTGGTTGGCATATTCTGGACCCGTATATTCTTCTTTAAAAACTTCAAGACCAAATCCATTATGAATACATTGATTTAATATCCCCCCAAGAAATTCTTCTCTTTCGATTAGCAATACATCTTTACCCGCTTGATGAATCTCAATTGCAGCAGCTAATCCACCAGCACCTCCACCGATGACAATGACATCCTTCATCATTTTTTCACCTTCGTTTCTTCTTTAAAAAGTTTAGATTTAAGATCATCATACTCTAGATCTAAAGGTGATATATCTAGTTCTCTTGCGATAATCTTCATTATTTTTTCTTCGCAATAACCACCTTGACATAAGCCAGCTCCAGCTCTGACTCTTTTCTTTATACCTTTAATTGAATGAGACCCTAAAGGCCCATGAATAGCATCAATAATTTCCTTTTCAGTTATCTTTTCACATTTACATATGATTCTACCATATAAAGGATCTTCATCTAAAAGTTTTTTCTTTTCTTGCCAAGGCAATCTATGAAACTCTAGCCTTTGACTCCTATAAGGATTAAAATCAGCTTTTGGATGATAATTATTTTTCACTTTGATGACTTCATTGACCAAGTAGGGTCCAATAGCTGGCGCAGCTGTTAATCCAGGTGATTCAATTCCGCCTAAGTAATAAAAACCCTTATTTTCAGAAGATTCTTTTATATAGAAATCATCATATGTTGAAGTAGAACGAATACCAGCAAAAGATCTAATAATCATATGAAAAGGTATATTCTCTGCTAATGCAGTAGAATGCTTCTTAATATATGCTAATCCCTCATCAGTGGTTTTTGCCTTATGCAAATCATCAATATATTCTGAACTTGGTCCCAAAAGTATATTCCCATGTACTTGAGGTGTTATTAATACACCCTTGCCCTTATCACTAGGAAGGGGATAGATTACATGTTTCATAAAGCCTTCAACTCTTTTATCTAATACAAAATACTCCCCTTTTCTAGGTTTAATCTGAAAAGGCGGTTCTTCAATAAAGGCACCTAAATTAGAACTGTCAACGCCAGCGGCATTAATCACATTTTTTGTTCTATACTTTTCTTTATGGTTAACTTCTATTTCAAAGCCACCATCAATAACACTTATATTCGTCACAAGCTTATTCTTTTGAAATTCAACACCATTATCAATAGCATTTTCCATACAAGCAAAAGCAACTTCCCAAGGATAAGTGACTTTTGTTGATGGCAATGATAATACCTTAGTAATTGATTTAGCTAAATTAGGTTCTATTTTACGTGCTTGATCACCAGATAAAATCTCATAATTAGGCACCTTATTTTTCCTACTTGTTTCAAGAATATCTTCTAGTTTACTTTCTTCTTCTTTGTTGTGAGCCACAACAAAAGCACCCGTTCTTAATAAAGGAATATGTAAGTCTTTTTCCCAATCATCATACAAGAGATTACCTCTAATACTTAATATAGCTTTTAATGAACCTGGTTCTGGATTGTGTCCTGCATGGATAATAGCTGAATTGGCTAATGATTGAACATTAGCGACATCATTTTCTTTTTCTAAACATAAAGTTTTTGCTTGATACTTTGATAGCTCTCTTGCCACTGAACTACCAATGACACCAGCTCCTATAATAATAAAATCGTACATTATATACCCCCTAAATAAAACAAAGCGAAAAAATGAATAAACATTTCTTCGCTCTAAACTCATTCAATATTAACTTTTAATTGTTTACCATAAATCTGTATTAGATGTTGTAATAGCGATGGCACCATGATTGAAGCATTGATCAATTTGTTTTTGGCTATTGATCAATCCACCCATCCATACTTCACAACCTAACTTTTGTTTTAAATCACTAATTAAATCAAAACAACTTGCAGGTAAAATTTCCACAAAATCTGGTCTTAACCTCTGTCCAATATCTATACTTTGTTCTAATGAAATGGTATCTTTAATAAAAAAACGATAAACACCCATAACATTTCTTTTCTTACAGACTTCAATGACCTTAGGTTTACTAGATATTATTCCATCCACTTTTAATTCTTGTATTAAATAAATCGCGCCGTATTCATCGCTTGCCAAACCTTTTATCAATTCTGAATGAATTAAAACAATCTTCTTATTTTCTTTCATCTGTTGAACAATTGACTCTAGTTGAGCTAATTGAAAATTCATCAGTATTCCAATATTTAAATCAGAATCCAAAAAGACCTTCAATTTTTTAAAGCTAGATATAGCGGGTATGACTTGTTCATTCATAATTTCCCCCATATAAATAAAATGAACGAAAAAAAGGATTTATTCCTTTGTCCGTTCTCCTAACTCTAAGAATGATTAACTTTTCTACACTCATTATAAAGCGCTTACTTCATTGTGTCAAGTTAATATGATATAAAAAATTTAGATTTGTTTGGATATATTAAAATAATTAAACCTTTTTTCTATAAAAAAATCTTCTAAAATAGAAGATTTTTATCTTGATTATTTTGTTTGAATTTTAATTTCATTAATACTCTTCACTTCTTTTTCAAAGAAATCCATTGCATTTCTTAAATTTTTTCTATGGTACTCATATACTTTATTTTGGTTTAGTTTGATAAATTTTTCAATATTTTCCCAGTGCGTATAACCCGTATTCTTAAGGTCTTTATGTTTATTACTTAGTATAAAATATATAAACTCTCTTCCTTTATAACGGTGATTCTTCCTTTTTCTTCTTCCGTATCTCTCAAGTAAAAGCTTTAAATCTTTTGCGGCACCCATGTAATCTTCTTGACGATACTTAGTCTCCATGTTTTCCACTGAAATAAGATTTAATGAATCAACATCTTGATCATTGCTTGTAAAAATATTTTTTGTTAATTTCTTTACTTTTTCCAAAATAGCCATGTAAATCTTGTCCTTTCCATAAACAAATTTAAGCTTATCATACACTATTTATATAATAATACTCTTTGCGAGCTTTTGCAATCACTAAAGAAAAAAAAGAGAAAGAATTTATCTTTCTCCTTATCAATCATTTAATCTTTTTTTCTGATGACTTTAACTAAGGCATAAATAATCACTACATCAAATACAATAAAAGCTAACATATAAGGATCTTGTAACAACCTAGAAACAAAGCCTAAATTAGGTATTTTAAAAAGATACTCTCCCGCTATATCATCATATGTAATATTAATGTCTTGATTATCTTGATCCACCCATTTGTCATAAACACCTTCAGGTGCATTTTCACCATGTGTATAATAAATGGCATCATCACCGGTGTCGTCAATGTCACCAACATAATGGGTAACATAAGCCTCTTGACCTAAATTTTGGATATACACTTCAAATGTAATAATATCTCCGACTTCAATATCCTCTTGTTTTGCTTTCTTAACAACAATCATATCATTGACATTGATTTTTGGTTCCATACTAGGTGTTAATACAACAAAGGTTTTGAAACCAATATAATCAATGGTTTTATCTGGCATTAAAAATTGTAAAGCCAAATAATAAACAATCATTAATATAAGCCCATAAAAAAGGATATGTAAGGTTTTTTTAAATATTTTCATCTTCTTCAGCACTTTCTATTGGTGTATTTTTTTTCAAAACACCTTTTAATCTTTTTTGTATAAAAACAAAGTGATATATATAAATAAATAAAATTTCAGATACCATCCATAAAGCATATCCTCTAATAAATGATGATGTATAATACATTGTGACAAAAATATTAGCTTCTTCTATATAAACACCATAAGCATCATCTTCGTTTACTAATGTAAATGTAAAATCATCATAAGATGTTTGTATCACTTTATCATCTTTATTTACACTAACAACATCTTGAACCCAAAATTCATCTAATCCATAAGCACAACACATAACAACTTGATCATCCGTAGAAATACGGTCGTAATCTATTTTTTTGATTTTTACAATTCCTGTTTTTAAAGTGCTATTTATATCTTGATTAGGTAAAATAGCTTCTATATATAATGTATCTACAATTTTATAATCATAGTTGCGATTAATCAGATAGACTGTCATAAAAATAGCATTTATAAACAAAATAAATGCTAAAAAATAAAAGCCTATTTTCACATAATGTTTTTTAAAATAATGATAACAAAACAAAATAAATCTTTTCATGCTATCTAATGTCTTTTTAAAAACTTTTTTCATAAAAGACTCCTAAAGTTAATTATTCTATTTGTTCATCTTCTTTCATCTTCATTTTCTTTTCTCTTTTGATTAAAATCACAATTGCGGCTATAATACCTGCATTTACAACTATCGCAGCAATACCAAAAGGACTTTTAAAGAATTCAGTGACATATCCTAAATAAGGAATCTTAAAACTATATAAACCTAAAACATCATCTTCATTTAGTATCCAAGTATCAGGAACTATATTATTGTCTTCATCAAAGTGTCG
The DNA here is from genome assembly GCA_018622675.1 of Mycoplasmatota bacterium. Classification (GTDB taxonomy): domain Bacteria; phylum Bacillota_I; class Bacilli_A; order Izemoplasmatales; family Hujiaoplasmataceae; genus Hujiaoplasma. The sequence goes on along the minus strand of CP076020.1, from coordinate 204,907 downwards.
ATTAGTTCTTATGATATATTCATCTGAATCATTCATATCAATTGAATAAATGTAATGAGTGACAATTTCTTTTTCTCCATTATAATCTATATCAGCATAAAAAGTAATGATATCCTCTTCTTCTAAATCTTCAACATCAAAATTCTTAACAATAATTAAATCATTCACTTTCAATACTGGCTCCATACTTTGAGTGATGACATTGTATGGTTTGAAGCCAAACACCTTAACAGTTTGTTTAGGCATAAACACCTCAAAAATAACAAACATACTTAAGAAAAAGACTAGCACATAAAAAAGAATCATCTTGATTAAACTATAAATTTTTTTATTTTTGTTTTCACTCATTTTTTTACCTCTTCAATTATTATACAATCTAATTCATATTATATCATAATTCCTAAGAATAGTAATAATGGATTAAAAAAACGCAAAAAGCTTTCTTTTTGCGTTTTATAAACATTATAATCTTGACCAACCTAGCCACCAAAACCATCCAGATCCGGGCGTAAGACTATTAGCAAGTCCACTTAAAGCTCTATAGGTCCTACCATTATAAGTGACTAAATCGCCAGCTTCATAATCATTATAGTTTGAATCATAGGGAAAAGCTTGTTCCCAATCTCCGGCAGTAATAGTTTCTGAAGATTCAATAGATTCAGTAACAATGATGGGTTCTGCCCAATAGGCTAAAGTATGACTGGTTGTTAATGATAAAGAAATAACCATGAATGCTAAAATAGCAATTCTTAATATCTTACCTTTTTTCTTCATGGCATCACCTCTTTTGTATTAGCAAAACCTATTTAAGTTATTACTAATTAATTGTTATCTGTAGTAGTTATTGATCCTAAACTATAAGTAAATGTAATAGTAATTGTTGCTCCTGAAATATCATTATATTCATCTTGATCTGCTGGTTCAGTCATTGTAACAGCAAATGAAAAATTTTCGGGAGCAGCATCTAAAGTTAAACTTGCTAAATTTCCTACATTTGGTGTAACAGTAATTAAAGTATTTGCTAAAGTTGATACATCATTTCCGCTATTGTCTGCAGTAATTACCCAAGTAATTGTAATTGGAGCAGTGCTTGTAGTTCCGGCAAGTTGTGATGTGGTTCCATCTTCAGTCCATTGTACACCATATGTAACATTGACTTCATCAACAGACCCCGCAGGGCTATTAGAAAGTTGATTTGCAGGCACCAAGTTTCCACCTGTAGCAGGACTTCCTGTTAATACAAAAGATGTTTCAACAGCTTCACCTTGACCAATATTTACTGTTCCTGTTGTTGTTCCATCTGTTGTTGGTCCATTAACTCCACTTGCCCAATATGCAAATGTTCCTGTTGTAAATACGACTGCTAATAATAGCAATAATCCAATAACTAATTTTTTTGATTTCATTTTAAAACTCTCCTTATATTTCTTATATTTTTATTTTTTTTATTTAAATTACTCTTTGTTTTTCAATTCAAATAGTAATTGAAAACTAACATTTTGACCAATGATTGCATTATATGCAGCGACTGAGTCTTCTACATTGACGCGATCTTCATCTAAACCTAACTCAAGTGCTTCTTCTGAATCAATAGGTTCAATTAATCTAATGACAACAGTGATAACAATAGAATCATTGAATAGATCTACTGTAGCGATTTCGCCCATATTCATTATATCTATATCAATTAAATGTGAATAAGTGTCCTGGTTATTAATTAAAACATTATCTTTTGTAATGATTAAGTTCACAGTATTAAGTAATTCTTTTGAAACACCAATACGATAACTGAGTGTAATAAATTCAACATCATTGACTTGCATAGCGTATCCACTTGGTACTAAAGATACTTGTTCAGGTGAAGAATTTAAGTCAGTCACAACTATTTCTACAGGTTCACCTATATTAATCACTTCTATGTCATTAGACAAAGTAACTTCTTGCCAGTATGAGAAAGCTGATGTTGTTGTGAAGATAAAACCTATAAATAAGAAGGCGGCTAAAGCCAATCTTATTTTATTATTATTTAACACCGGCATCACTCTCCTTCTGATTGAGAAAACTATTTTACTGTAAGAAAGTTTATAAAAAAAAGCCAGTGTCTTAAAAATGTATATAATCACATACATCTAATGACAACTGGCTACCATTTCAGGTCCTATAGTTTTGCGAACTTAGATTTCTCTAAGAGTGCCTTTAACATTAATTTTTATAAAATTTCTAGTAGTTCTCTCATAAAGCATACAAATTTTACCATATTATGCTTTCAATGTCAATCAAAAAGACTGATGCATAGAAATAATATGATAAAATAAGTATATTCTAATTTACTGTGTATTATATATTAGGGGGAAAAATTAATTCACACTAAATAAAACATCGAAATTCATCGCTTGATTAGCAATTAATTGATATTGTTGATAAGTTGGTTCACTCATTGACACAGTTAAGGTTATTTTAACAAAATACCCTTCTTGACTAGCAGTCAATAATTGAGTTTGAATAGAATCTTCTTTAATAAGTTCATATTCAAAATCAAAATTAAAAAGATTGCTTATATCTTCATTAACTTCTTCTTGGTTAATTCTAATATCATTCACTGTATATTCAATTTCTAAATCTTTTTGTACAAATACTTGGTATTCGAAGACAAATTCTTCAGTATCATTAACACCTAAAATAGATCCTTTTGGCACCAAGTTTTTATCATTATCAGTCATAAGGTTTTGGGTTAATAATTGGTGAGTTTTGACTTCAGTTAATTGAGTGACTTTTGTATCTTGATAAAATCCGTAAACACGAACTGTACCTATAAATACAAAAAACATCAAAACCAAGCTAAATAATAGCTTTTTCATAGTCTTTTCTCCTATAAATGTTTTTGAAAGGCAACTGGCTATCTCAGTAATACTGAGACCCTATAGTTTTCTGTCGCCGGATCGCTCCGGGTTTAGCTTTGTCATTCATCCACATTCATAGTTAAACTACAAAATGGATTTGACACCTAAAGAATACCACAATCATTTTAAAAAATCAATTAGATTGTTATTTTTTATTATATTTTTATTATTTTAAGAAAAACAAAATAAACTAACGCCCTCTTTTGCCTGTAATATGATCAATTGTTATCTCAACAATGGCTGTATCATTTATTTCTTTATCTATCATTTTATTGGCTTGTTCAAAATCTATTGTAGAATACTTCTTTATTAACTCCCATAAGATTTCATGACTCGGCTTTATCACTTTAGCTTTGCCAAACAGGATTAAAGATTTATATTTTGTATTTAGTTCTTGACCTACAATCTCAACGTCTTCACAAACAGTGAATGATACTTTTTCATAAGCTTTGATATTATTAATTTTATGCCCTTCTTTAGCACAATGAAAATAAACCTTGTTTTGGTAATATACGTAGTTAAGGGCAATTGTATAAGGATATCCATTGTCAGACATTGTTCCTAAGATACCTACTCCAGCTTTATCTAGTAGTTCAAGTGTTTCTTTCTTGGATAATGCTTTATCCATTCTTCTCATCTTTTTAAACATATTCATCCTCTCTTTTACAAAAACTTAATCACCTAAACTTATTTTATTATCTTTGCTTACTTTCACACAAAAGATTCTTAAATTTGATAATTCGAGGAAATATTATACATGATTCACTCAATTTTAAGCGTTTTCATCGTAAAGATACCGTTTACATGCCTTTTTTTTCTCTATATTTTTGCAATTGATATATCTATGTTTTATAATTAAGATAAGAAAAATGTTACTTATTCGTATTTTTATTCAAATAAAGGGAGGTTTTGTTTATTATGAAAATAGCGATATTAATAGAAAATCAATATGATGCAAAAGAATTACTATATCCTTATTATAGGATGCAAGAGGAAGGTTATGACGTAGATCTCATTGGTACTGCGGCTAAAACTACTTACACAAGTAAAAACGGTGTGCCATTAGAAAGCGATTTTGCCAGCCAAGATGTTTCCGCAGAAGACTATGATGCCTTAATCATTCCAGGTGGATTTTCACCTGATTATATGAGAAGAAATCAAGCTACTGTTCATTTTGTCAAAGGCATGAATGAAAAAGGAAAAGTGATTGCGGCTGTATGTCACGGACCATGGTTACTTATTTCTAGTATTAAATTAAAAGGTAGAAAGCTAACCGGTTTCCATACTTTACAAAGAGATATTGAAAACGCTAAAGGAATCTTTGTTAATGAAGAACTTGTCATTGATGGCAATTTAATCACTTCAAGATCACCTAAAGATTTACCAATGTTTGCTAAAGCGATTGTAGATGCACTTAAATAATTTAATCGTAAATTAAAGTTATCAAGTCAATTTTATTGGCTTGATATTTTTTTTTAATTTATCATTAAGTCAAAAAAATATAGAAAAAGATACAAAAAAAATAAAAAAAAGAACATTTTTTTTAAAGTCACCTTAACAATTCAAAAAAAATAATGCTATAATACATTTTAAAGGGAGGGTGCATATCTAAATACATAAATTTATAAGAACAATTTATAAGCACTATAGAAACATTTTTTTACATCTCTTTTTATTAGATGTTGCTTATCAAAGTTCACTTAATAACTATCAAAATATAAACTTTCTTAGCTTTTGATAATTAACATCCAATAAATAGAAACACTTCATTAAATCATATGGATTTAAAATAACTAAGAAAAGAGGAATTTTATGAGTCAAGAAATGCATTTAACATCACCGAATGTACCAAGTAAAAGAAATCTATTGATTTTTTCAGCCAGTTTACTGATCCTATTAATCGCTTCTGCTTTTTTATACGGGATTTATGTTTTTGCAGTTGCACTAGTAGCCTTAGTATCTGGCGGTTTAGTTGAACTAATATTTGCTAAAGTAAGGAAAACAGAACTTGATATATCTTGGATTGTCCCTCCTTTAGTAGTCACACTAATGTTACCACCAACAATTAAACTATGGGTTGTTGCTGTTGCTACTGTTTTTGGTGTTTTCTTTGGTAAATCTGTTTTTGGGGGATTTGGAAAAAATATTTTTAATCCGGCTGTAGTTGGTGTCTTATTCGTTACTATATCTTTCCCTTCAATGATTACAGCTGCTGAATGGATTCATCCAAGTATTGATAGTTTCTCAGGAGCTACACCTTTAAACATGCTAAATGCAGGTGGTGATTTCACTTATTCATTTGGCGATTTAATCTTTGGTAATGTACCAGGTGCTATTGGAGAAACTTTTAGGATTGGTATCATCATCTTAGGTGTTGCCCTATTAATTTTAAAAGTAGCTGATTGGCGCATACCAGTATTTTACTTAGGATCTGTTTTAGTATTCACCGCCTTAGGTTATTGGATCTTACCCGATGTCTTTCCAGACCCAATACTTTCTATATTTGTAGGTGGATTATTATTCGGAGCTTTCTTTGTTGCAACTGACCCTGTATCATCACCACTCGATAGTAAGGGAAGAATGATCTATGGTATTGGTTTAGCTTTCTTTACTGTACTGATTCGCAACTTCGCAACATTCCAAGAAGGTGTTATCTTCGCAATTATTATTATGAATGCCATAGCACCACTAATTGATGATTCATTAAATAAAGAAGAAACAAAAGATGAAGTTGTTGAGGAGGTTGCACAATGAAAGACAATCTTAGAGTCATAATCTTTGTGATAGTGATGTCTTTATTTACTTCTGGAATTATTATAGGGGTAGAAGCCCTCACTTCAGAAAGAATACAAAATAACCAAGATGCTAAAATCAAAATTGCAATCTTAGAAGCCAATGATATCCCATATGCATTGGCAAGCATCAATGATACATTTGATGAAGAAATGAATATAGTTAACATTGATGATTGGACTTTTTATGTAAATCCAGATACAGGTTCAATCAGCTTTGAAATCTCTGGAAATGGTGTTTGGGGACCTATAGAAGGGATCTTAACTTTGGAGGATGATTTCCAAACCATTATCAATGTTTCCATATTACAACAAGAAGAAACACCAGGTTTAGGTGGTGTTCTTGCGGAACCTCAATACCTAGAAACTTTTGTTGGCAAAATCTTTAATCCTGATTTTCAATTAAACAAGGATCCAGGTACCAACGCCGATAATGAAATCGATGCTATCACTGGTGCTACAAACACATCAAAAAGATTTCAAGAGTTTCTAAATGATGACTATGAGCAAGCAAAAATTGCTTGGCAGAGTCAAAATGAGTAGGAGGGAAAATCATGAAACTTATTAGAGTTAAATATACTAAATGGTTTAATATCTTAAGAGATGGTATTTCTAGAAATAATCCTATCGTAGTTGCTGTATTAGGAATTTGTTCTGCTTTAGCAGTTAGTAACAAAGTCGAAAATGCAATCGCTATGGGACTAGGTGTTACTTTCGTTATTATGGCTAGTTCGTTAACCATTTCCTTAATTAGAAATATCATTCCGCAAAAAGTAAGAATGGTTACTTATATGGTTGTTATTTCAACATTCACAATTTCTGTTCAGGCTTTCTTACAAGCATATTTTATGCCAATAGCTGATGCACTAGGCGCTTATGTCGGCTTAATTATTACCAATTGTATTGTCATGGGGCGTCAAGAAGCATTTGCCGCTAAAAATCCAGTTAAATATTCACTTATAGATGGTTTTGCTAGTGGTATGGGTTACACCTTCGTTTTGGTAACCGTCGCTGCCATAAGAGAAATTTTAGCCTTCGGAACCCTTCTAAACATGCAAGTTATGTCGGCAAGTTGGGAAAGATGGGTTGTTATGGCAATGGCTCCTGGTGGATTCTTTGTTCTTGCACTTCTTATATGGGGTGTTAGAGAATTAATCCACTATTATGAAAAACCAGAACAGACATTATAATGTCTAAGATGATGAAAGGAAGAAACTTATGGAAAATATAATTGAAATTATTGTCTCTTCATTAACAGATCAAAATATTGCTTTAATCTATATTCTGGGTATGTGTCCACTTATTGCCATCTCAACTTCTGTAAAGAATGCTAAGGGCATGGGTTATGCAGTAATCTTTGTTGTGACTTTAACCGGAATCATTAACTGGCCAATTTATATGTTATTAAAAAATACAAATACAACTCAAATATCGCTTTTAGTATTTATTATCACGATTGCAGCTACTGTACAATTTTTAGAAATGTTCTTAGCTAAGTTCTCACCAAAACTATATAACGCTTTTGGTATATACTTACCGCTCATTACCGTTAACTGTGCTGTATTAGCTGTATCACTATTCTTTGTCAATAGAGATTATACTTTTGTCGAAACTGCCGCTTATTCATTCTCAGCTGGAGTTGGCTGGATGATTGCTATTGTATTATTAGCCGGTATTAGACAAAAAGTTAATAAGTTTAGTAATCTTCCAAGAGGGTTAACTGGTAAAGCAATTGCATTTATTATATTAGGCATTTTATCACTTGCTTTTATTGGCTTTACTGGCTTATCATTCTTTTAGGAGGTATGAAAATGAATTTATTTTTAGCTGTTAACTATTATATCCCGCTTGTCATTATAGGCATTCTATTGGTCATTACTTTACTATTGATTGGCGCAAACTTTATTTTAGGTGGTTCTAAGATGAAGACAGTCACCATCAATAAAGATACTGTCATCCCCGTAAAAGATACCGATACTTTATTAAATATTCTATCTAATAATAAAATATTTATCCCTTCAGCTTGTGGTGGTAAAGCAACTTGTGGTTTTTGCAAAGTAAAGGTCATTAGTGGCGGAGGCGATGTTAAACCAATGGAAGAACCATTTTTATCAGACCAAGAGAAATTAGACAATGTAAGATTATCATGTCAGGTAAAGGTTCAAGATAATATCGAAATAGAAATACCTGTCTCAATGCTAGATGCACAAGAATACACATGTGAAGTTATCAATATTAAAGACTTAACCTATGACATTAAGTTAGTGCAATTTCAATTCATCAACCCAAAAACCATGTCATTTAAACCTGGTCAATACGCACAACTTCGAGTTCCAGGAATTGAAATCATTCGCGCTTACTCTATCGCATCCAATCCAAAAGTCACTGATAAAATAGAGTTAATCATCCGCATGGTACCCAAAGGAAAAGCAACAACTTTTGTACACAAAGCTTTGGAACTAGGAGATAAAGTGATCGTTACAGGACCTTATGGAAACTTCTACTTACAAGAAGACTCAGATAAAGATATTGTATGTATCGCTGGTGGTTCAGGAAAAGCACCTATTAGATCCATTCTACATTATCTAAAAGACCAAGGTATGCCAAGAAATGTTAAATATTTCTTTGGTGCACGATCTAAAAAAGACTTATATTACACTGAAGAATTTGTTGAACTTGCAAAAGAATATCCGAATTTCGAATACATTCCAGCCCTATCTGACCCACTACCTGAGGACAATTGGGATGGAGCCATAGGCTTAATCACAGATGTCCTTGATCAAAACTCAGGTGACTTAAGCGATTCAGAAGCCTATTTATGTGGTTCACCTGGTATGATTAATGCTTGTATTGAAGTTTTAAATAAACATGATATCAAATCAGAAAATGTCTTTTATGATAAATTTTCTTAATCCATCTAAAAGTGATACAAATTTAAATTTGTATCACTTTTTTTAAACAATAACTTTGACTATCATAAAGATAAACTGTATAATCAAAGTAAAATATATTGAGGTGAATTTATGAGAATAGGTATTATTGGACCCATCGGTAGCGGAAAGTCAACCCTAGCACATTTATTATCATCATATTATCATGTGCCTATGGTAAAAGAACCTGTTGAAAACAGTCCTTTTCTTCCTCTTTTTTATGCAGACAAAAAGAAGTTTGCCCTTGTCTCACAAGGTGCTTTCTATGGCGAATTATTTTTATCCATGTGGAAAACAAAAGATGAACCTTTTTTAATCTGTGATTCAACAATGTTCTCTAATTTAATTTTTGCGGAACTTCTAAAAAAAGAGGGAATGATGACTGATGAGGAAGTTGATTTAACTTATAAAATTGCAGATGCACATATGAAGTTAATCCCTAAACTAGATATTCATATTGTTCTCGTTCGTGATGAAGAAAGTTTATTTGATAATGTCAAAAAAAGATCTCGTTCTTTAGAAAATGATCAATTTAACTATTTAAAATTCCATTACAAAAATTATAATAAAGCTTTACAAAAAGTTTTTAGTAAATATCATTTACCTAAAGATAAAATATTATACTTAAAAGTTGATGATATGTTTAATCAATTGCATTTTAATCAATTAGTCGCACAAATTGAAGAGCAATATCAAAAATCAACCCACCAACAACAATCATTATCTTTAGATTCCGATTCATAAATCAAAAACTCATTCTTTATTCAAGAATGAGTTTTTTCTATTTAAGTTTTAACTATATCACATTGTAAAACAAAACATCTATATATCCAATTCTAAGTATTGATCAAAATCACCATTATATACAAAGACCCCATCATCAAGTAATTTAACCACTTTATTAGTGACACTAGATAAAAGCGCATGATCATGGGAAGCAATGATAAGCGACCCTTTAAAATTTTGCAAACCTTGAGTGACTGATTGTATTGCTTCTAAATCTAAATGGTTTGTTGGTTGATCTATTAATAAAGTATTGGCTTTTGCCATCATTAATTTTGATAACATACATCTCATTTTTTCTCCACCACTTAAGACCTTGACTTGTTTAAGTGGTTCATCACCAGAAAACAACATTCTTCCTAGAAATCCTCTAATATAAGATTCTGCTGGATCTTTAGAATATTGCCTTAACCAATCAACTAAATTTAAGCCATTATTTTTAAAATAATGAGTATTATCAGATGGAAGTGAAGCTTTTGTGACCGTTTGACCCCATTTGATTGTTCCAGTATCAGGGCTAATTTCACCTTCTAAGACTTTTAATAATAAAGTTCTAGCAAGATCACTTAATCCAGTTAATGCCACTTTTTCTCCACGACTAATATTAAAAGAAACATTCGAAAAAACTTTCTTTCCTTTATAAGAAGCTGACAGGTTACTTACCTCCAAAACCTCTTTTCCCAATAATCTCTCTAATTCAAAACCAACATATGGATATCTTCTACTTGAAGGAACAATTTCATCAAGATTAATTTTTTCTAAAGATTTTTTTCTTGAAGTTGCTTGAGATGATTTTGATGCGTTAGCACTAAATCTAGCAATAAAAGCTTGAAGTGCTTTAATTTTCTCTTCTTTTTTCTTATTAGAATCAATCATCAACTGTTGGGCAAGTTCTGAAGATTCTCTCCAGAAATCATAATTGCCACTGTATAGTTTTACTTTGGTATAATCTATATCAACAGTATGTGTACATACTTTATTTAAAAAATGTCTATCATGTGAAACAGTAATGACTGTTTGATCATAATCTAATAAGAAATTTTCTAACCATTTTATGGCATGAAAATCTAAATGGTTTGTTGGTTCATCCAACAATAAAATATTAGGGTTTCCAAATAAAGCTTGGGCTAACAAAACTTTAACTTTATCTTTTCCTAAAATTTCACTCATTTTCTTTTCATAAAGTTTGTTAGATACACCTAAGCCACTTAATAACTTTTCGGCATCAACTTCAGCATTCCATCCGTCTAATTCAGAAAATTCAACTTCTAAATCTGCTAAGTAAATACCATCTTCATCAGTAAAAGGCTCTTTATTGTAAAGGGCTTCTTTTTCTTTTATAATTTCAAACAATCTCTTATGTCCCATAATAACTGTTTCAATGACTTTATAATCATCATACTCATAATGGTCCTGTTTAAGAACCGCCATGCGGTTACCTTTTTCTATTGATACATGTCCTTTTGTAGACTCTTTTTCTCCTGACAATATTTTAAGAAAAGTAGATTTCCCAGCACCATTAGCTCCAATAATCCCATAACAATTACCTTTAGTAAATTGAATGTTGACATCTTCAAATATTTTTTTATCAGGGAATATTAGTTCTAGATTCGATACTGTAATCATACTAACAACTCCTATCGCCTTGAATATAGTATCACAAAACCTAATAAAAGCAAGATAAATGTGTTTGTATTTATGGAATTTTTTTATCATCTATATTCACATAAGCTAAATAAAAACAATCATAAATTATTACATTTATGATTGCTTGTAAAACTCTATCTTTAAATCATTTATGATGTTTTAGTATCTGTTTTTACTTTTTTAAGGTTTAGTAATCCCATGGCTAGAAAGAAAAGGCCAGGTGCTAAAAACATAATCAATAACACATTAATTAACATGTCATTGGTAATAATTTGGGAAGCAAATATAAAAACGCCAAAAGTCACAAACAAAAGTGATAAGAAAAACAACCACATTTTTTGTTTTTCTGAACTAAAATATCCACCAATTAACCCAACTACACCATGAACATATATAATAAGTCCAATCCATAAAGAAGGATTGCCACCTTCATTAAAAATAAACATGCTAGTTACGAAAATGCCTATGACTAACTCAAGTAATAATAAAGTAGTCATAAGTTTTGTTTTTTGTTTTTTTAAACCAGGATATATGAATAATATCACTATGATTAATATCATCAGTCCTATAGCTATATCTTTTATACTTTCACCTATATCTGGGAGAATAAACACAAATAAAACTCCTAAGATGATGAATATTGATCCTAAAATGATATCTAATATAGGATATTTCTTTATAACATCTAACATTTTTGCAACTCCTTTGTCTTCATTATATCATGCATTTAACTGGTATACTTTATATTTACTATTAAAATAGTTATTCAATACTTTCTCTTGGAAGATTATATCAATTTTTTTATTGGTTAATTTAATCACTAGCACACTTAACTTGACCCACTTGGTAACCATTAAGTTCGATACTCATACTATTAATCATTACCTTTTCTAGTGGTGCATCCCCTTGGTCAGTAGATAAATTAGCCAATTCATCTAAAACATAAAATCCACTGACTAAACCACCAAAACTTGCATAATTAATGTCCAAAAAATCACTGTCTTCATGAACAATAAAGAACTGACTCGTTGCACTATCTTTGACAGTCGTTCTAGCCATTGATATCACACCTCTAAAATGTGACAAACCATTAGCAACACCATTGCTTGGAAACTCGCCTTTAATAGAACAATTCGTGTCATCTACTATACCACCTTGAACCATAAAACCTTCTATAATACGATGAAAAGAACTTCCATCATATGATCCAGATTGAATATATTGAATAAAATTATCAACTGTATTTTTAGCTACATCAGGAAATAACTGAAGTTTCATTGTCCCATAATCTTTGACATTTATTGTTACAAGAGGGTTATCGTCACTTAAGTATGTATAGTAATCTAGTGTTTGTAAGTCTATATCTTCTTCCACTGCAGGATTATGGCATCCAAGTAAAGAGATAGCTAATAAAAATATAAGACATAATATCTTCTTCAAATCAATAACCTCCTATTACAAATGAATGATGTTTCTATTGGCTGCTTTTAATAATCTATTCATAATGGCTGTACCTAATTCTTGATCTTTTATAGCTTCAATATAAATGGTTTTAATATCTAAATTGTCCATTGTTCTTAAGGCTAAAAAGATATTTTTTGCAATTGTATCAATATCATGAATTGATCCTAATTTAAATGTATGGTAATCGCTTAGAAGATCACATAATTCATCACTGGCGATAAGACCAATATTTTTATCATTTAAATCCTTTATGAATTTCTTAATTTGTTGGTGATTACCATCTAGTAAAGTCACCTGCCCTTTAGGAGCATAATGTCTATATTTCATACCTGGTGCTTTTGGGATACTTTCATCTTCGATAAAAGTATCTGGGGCGCTAATTTTTTTATTCAAGGCTTTTTCAATCATCGATTTTGTAATAGCCCCCGGCCTTAAGATCACTGGTGTTTTTCCTGTCAAATCTAAAACCGTTGATTCTAAACCTACATGAGACATCCCGCCATCAATAATGACGTCTACTTTTCCATTTAAATCTTTAAAAACATGGTCAAAAGTCGTTGATGAAGGTGTCCCGCTTATATTAGCACTAGGTGCACATATAGGAAGCTTAGCACTAGTAATTAATGCTTGAGCAATTGGGTTCCTTGGAAAACGAATAGCTATGGTATTTAATCCACCTGTGATGGCTTGAGGCACTAAATCTGTTTTAGTTAAAACTAAAGTTAGTGGTCCTGGCCAAAAGGCATCCATTAAAAGCTTAGCTTCTTGGGATATATGCTTGGCATATAAATACACATCTTTATGATTTGCTATATGTACAATTAAAGGATTATCCGATGGTCTTCCTTTAACTTGATAGATTTTTTTTGAAGCATGACTATCTAAAGCATTGGCACCAATACCATAAACAGTCTCTGTTGGAAAAACCACAAGACCGCCTGCTTTAATCACTTGTGCACTATGATTAATGATTGTATCAAAATCATCTTGATTTACCTGATAAATTTTTGTTTTCATGATTACCGAACCTTTCAAACCTATATTATAATACACAATCATCTAAAAAAAAAATAAAATATGTAAAAACATAGTATTATAAAAATATCTATGGTAGATTTCTTGCTTATCGGGTGGACAATAGAGACTAAAGGAAAGAAAACTATTTCTTCATAGTTTTCTCTTTAGGATATAAGTCCTATTTTAATCTATAAGTTTGATATGTTTGATAAGCAATGATATCTATTGAATCATCATTCTTTAAAAGATTAAAACTTCTTCTATATCATCACAGGTTCTTGATTAAAAACTAAATGATGTTGATTAACAATTAACTCACCAAAATACTGGTCAGGACTAGGTAAGAGAGCCCCTTCTGTTTGATAACTATCTCATTGCCTTATATCAAAGTCACCCATATAATTCTTAGACATATCATCACTCCCAAAAATACCCCATTTATAATTTTATTATAACGCTAAAAACAAAATAGATAAATACTTAGTCAGTATTTATCTATCAAAAACAAAAATCATTTACTAGGCAAGTCTTCTTGCAGCCATAAAAAAATTGAATGCTAAAATTAATAAGATGAACACTAGAATCATAATGTTAATTCCTAAGCCAACAAAGAACATCCAAGGAATCAACAAGATAATCAATAAAGCATCTATCTTTAAAATTTGTGAAGTATATATTGAGCCAATAAACCTATAGCTATAGAAAAAGAATATGATAAAAATTATTTCAAATATAGTCGCTAAGAAGAGAAAGCCTATATCTAAGTTTTGAACATTATTATCTAATTCATTAAATAAAGCCACAATGAGTGCACTGACATTTAAAAGGTAAAAAATAAAAGCAATCAAAAATGAAATTTTAGTGATTTTCATCCATTTTGAATTGACTTTATCATCTGATAAAAGCAAATCTTCTCCAATATTTGATGATTTATATTGTCTGTTGTATGTTCTATAATCGTCTATTCTAGTTTGAAATTCATCTCTATTGATATTCATGAATAAGATGATTCCAACACAAGTTAAAATGATAAATTGTGGGAAAACAGTAAAGGATGGATGACCAATAGAAAATAAGCTTATTAAAATAATAACCATAGAGGTAATAATAAAATATTGTTTGATTGGTTTTTCTTTTTGAACCACATGAGTTAAAATAAAAATATTAAGAATTAAATGGCTTACTAATAATACAAAAACACCCCAAGTTAAATATATTTGCCAACCACTGATACCATTAAATATTAATTGAAAACCTTTATAGACAATATCAACAGTAGAACCTCCAAAAAATTCATTTGGCACCTTAGCAAACGTAAAAAAATAAGTTATGAATACAAGAATCGAGCTCGTTAAGGAAATGATATTTGTTCTTTTATCGACATCTACATATATTTCTTTTCTTTCTCCATCAATAATTTCATTGATAGTTATAGAATATAGTATGCTTAGCCTATTAAGCAATTCTATATCGGGAACTGAATCTCCTCTTTCCCATTTAGAAACAGCCTGTGTAGAAACACTACACAATTTAGCTATTTCTTTTTGAGTTAACCCTTTTTCTTTTCTTAATTTAAGTAAAAATTTTCCGATCAATTGATTATCCATATAACCCTCCAAGTACTTTTTATCATCATTATATACTCATTATTCGCAAAAGTCTATATACGAGTAATTGATAATTATCAACCATCGGTTGATAGGTTTAAAGAACTAAAAATAGACCTTTATATTTATAGCGTGTCATTGATAAATGCGTACCAACAGTTAATATTATACACTAATTTATTATTTTCCATAGATATTTATCAATGTTAAAACAAACAAATCAAAAAAAAGATCATATTTTAAATGATATGATCTCTTTCTTTTAAATTTTATGATTGTTTACTCATTTAGATTTTGATAATCTGTCATAGCGATTGAGAAATAGAAATCAACATAAATGGATTCTAAGAAAATAAAACCTTCGATAGTCAATGTATCTCCAACATATGGATTTATTATATTATGGAATTCATCTATGTCTACATTAGGTATGATTTCAATATCAAAATATTCAGCATATTCTTCAACATATTTATTATGATCAGTAATTTGATAAGATGGGTATATGCTACTTTGATTCCATGTTAATGTTTCCTCAACTGAAACATATTTGAAATAATTCATTGGATCTAAATAATCCATAAACATTAAATCTTGGAAAGTCATTATCTCAGGTGTCAGTGTGTATGAGCTTGTTGAATTAATGACTTCTACTGCACGTAAATCACTCATGTAGACGATGTATTCACTTTCTTGGAAATAATCTGTCCAGCCTATCAATCTCACTTCATCCCCAAGAGCAAATTGAACATTAGCCATATCAAACAATGAATCTATACTTGTATCTAAGGAAACTAAATAGTTATAATTACTGTTTGAAATCATCATGTATAAATATTCTTCATTTATGTAAGTAACAATACCTTGAACTTGTATCAATTCATTATATGGAGCATACAAGGCTTCTTTAACAGTCAGGGTTTCATTAGCAAGCAAATCAAAACTCACAAGAACAGTTCTTGTCTCAGTAGATGAATCTAACTCAATGAGTACTTCTAATTGAATAACTCTTAATATATCTGTGATGTTGGTTGTTTCATTGACCAAGTCAACCCATTGACTATCTGAAGTATTGACTAAACTATATGAATAGTTGGCAGATGTTGCATCATTTGTTTTTGGAAAATCAAAGATTAATGATCCTGCTTGGACTTGTAAGTTTTCAAAATACATTTCAATATAATTTTCTGATAAGTCTAGAGCTTCAACATCAAGTAATGGTGCTATTTCAAAATTTGAAGTTGTTCCAAATGTATCAACCAACATGTATTCTCCTAAAATATACTGCATTGGTAAGAAGACATCAAGTAATATTGGATACCCAACATAGTATTGTAAATAATCTTCGTATGAATAATAGTCTGAATAACGCACATAAACTATCTCATCCCCATCAGATAAAGTATAAAGTTCTAAATAAGGGTCGTAGCCTAATATACCATAGACTTGTAAATAATCTCTTTGTAAAGGATTTACATCATAGTCGTTTATATATAAATCATTGATGGTCACCGAAGATGTGGTTTCTAGTACAGAGTAAGGGTAATCATCAAGATCTATCACTGAAATATCATAAGTATAATCTGGAATACCATCAATAATATTTTTCTTTCCTGTCAAAAGTACTAATTGACCTGGATAGGCATCCATATAAGCTTTAGTTTCTAAATAGTATATGTCACCATTAATAAGGAAATAATGATATCCCCAACCACTTAACATTAATTCAGCTTCAAGTACAATTTCTTCAGTTCCTAAATCAAGACTAAATAAGTCTGTGAAAGCACTCAGTGTATAACCATTGATTTTATAGGTTAAGACCACCGTTTTACTTGCAATTCCACAATCAACAGTCATTAGTATTTCAACCATTGCATCTTCTGTAAGCATTTTAGCAATAAAATAATCATTATAAAACTCGATGTAATCAGCGCCAGTCTTTACTGATGGAGTAATTTTAGCATCAGGATAACTACTTGAAATCGGTTCATACACATAAGCTAGATAAGAACCCGTATCACCAGGATTTAAACTCATATAGTTATCTTGATAATTTGACCATATGTTATCTATGATTATATCCACAACATCCTGATCAGTTAAATTAGAAAGCATGATAGAATTTGTTTCATCGTATTTATAATGATTAACAATGAGTGTCATTTCATCAATATCAAATGCTTGATTAACCCCATAGACAAAACCTTTAAGCGTAACTTCATAGCCAATGTAATGATATAGAATTCCATAATATAATTCATTGCTTGTGATTAGTATACGGTTAACACCGTCATTGATATAATATAATTCTGCATGATTGCCATCTTCTTTTTCAACCAATCCTGTGATTTGATAAGGACTACCATAAATACTATCATCAAATATATTCAAAGTTAATAAAGCGCTAATATCTGTTTCTTGAAAACCAATTTCTACAGTACCTGAGCGTGAAATAACTTTAAAACTATCTGGATTAACCTCATACTTTCCATATACAATTTCAGCTGATCCAGTAATTTCAACAATTTCTCCCACATAGCCATTATAATCATAATACTCATAATACTCTTCATGGTTTAAGTGAACAAAAACAACTCCACCTTCACCTTGAACCATCAATACATAGGTATTGTAAGTTGATTTTGTAACAGCAATGACTTGACCTAAAACACGATAAGTTTGCCCTATATTTGTTTTTAGATCCGCTATTGATCCTTTACTAATAGCTGGTAAAACAGTCATTGTCATTGTAAATGAATCACTCGCGCCACCAATCACAATATCAACATCAATATTAATCAAGCTAATCTCAGTGACAGAGTTAATGTAATCACTAGGAATATCTATAATTGATGCCGGTTGATCTAGAGCCACTTCAAAAGTAAATGTTCCCTCGTCAAAAATATCATAGACTTGCGAGAAGTTAAAATCAATATCACCAATCATAGGTTCTTGATATACATCTAAAATATAATCTTTAACAATATTTAATTTATCTATGTCCATATAACTTATTGGACTAAGGTCAGATTCCCTACCTATATACCTTAGGACAATTGAACCATCATCACTATCATATGTGAAGATGAAGGCTCTTATGCTAATATATTGATCTTCATATTGAGTAAGATTAAAGTAAGTATGACTATCAGCAGTATCAATATGAATGAGACCATAAGCACTTTCAATAGCTAGATGATATTCATCCAATTTGATTAATTTACCTTCAATCTCAATCAAATGATGATAAAGAGATAAATCTGTAAAATCTGAAGACTGAAGACTTAATACATCCATTGGTGTAAAATCAATTTCAATTGGATTATCTCGAGATATAATCGCTATCAAACTTGATTCTTTATCGTATGGTTTTTCAAAGAAAATACTATAATCATAACGATAAGAAACATCTAAATATAAAAGAACTTCATCGCCTTTTTTCACACCTTCTAAGTCATCTTCTACAATGACAATATTTCCAAATTCATCCATGATATATGAAAAATATGGATGCCAGTAGACCACTAGACCTTGTAAATAATAACTACCATAAGTTCTATCAAGCGTATGGAAATAATCAAAACTCACAGGTTCAATTTTATGTAAGATTGTTTGATAATCAATCGTTTTACTTGATGTTCCTTTTGATATTTCAATTGTAAATGACAATGGTGTATCCACAAAATCATATAGGAATTGCTGATTTTCATAATCATAAACTGCTTCAGTTACACTGTCTAAAGTCCATGATATCTCTCCACCTAATTGTGGATGATATGGATATAGATAGAATGGATCATATGCATCAAATTCTTGATCAGCAAACATATATAAGAATATTTGATAGATAGTATCCACTAATTCTTGATCAGTATAATCCGGAATTCGAATATCTTGCCTGATACCTTCATAGTATAAGATAGGACCATTTTCACCACTCACTAAGTATACTCTTACAATAACTTCAAGATATTCATGATCCATTAAGTTTTCAAAACCAGCATATGTATATGAAGTTATCGGAATTTTTTCTTCTCCAACCACTATATGATAACTATTGTGATATTCTCCAAGTTCTGGTAATAAATATCCCCTAATCTCATAATATTTTCCATAAATACTAGGGTCTGTTAAATCAAGTTCAAGCATTTCTGATACTGTTTTTTCTTCTGGACTTAAAGCGAGTTCAACGCCAGATTCAACAAAAGTAGTTAAATATAAACCATCATTCTCAGAAGTAATTAAGACCATATCTTCTTCTAATTGTTTTTTAACATTTAAGATAACCTCATCACCAACTTCTAAGAAGAAAGGATCATGAACAAAAACAAAACCAGTAGAATCTTTAAGAACAATGATATTACCGTCACCTCTACTCACCACAACTCCTTGAATTTGGTAGTATGCTCCAAGATCGCCAGAAAGCATACCAGCAATACTCGTGATGTGTATTGGTTTTACTAAAACATCTAAATTAAAGGTCAAAGTTCCTGATATGATTGAAGTCAAAGTTACTTGGAATGTAAGAGTTTGGTCTTCACTCACATCTAGGAAAATTTTGTTGGTCTCATCATATAAGGAACCATTCACGCTGGCACTATAGCTGATATTAGCATAGGCAAACATATCAATCTCTGGTAAATCAAAATTTTGTCCTTCTAAATAACTCGTTTTGACTAAGTGATTGATGATTATATTTTTAACAATATGTAATTTTTCATCTTCTGTTAACATTTCTTCAACTAAGTCTATAAGAACCGCTTTATAAGTTCCTCCCTCATAAACCAACACAAACTTACTTTGATAGTGAAGATTTTCATAAGTTTGTAAGTCTGTTTCAGATACTAGACTCTTTAAAGATATTGGTATTTTTACCAAGGAAACGGGATCGATTAAGAAATAGTTTCCAGATTCGTTATAAACGATTCCTTGAATAGTAAATATTTCTGAAACATATTGTGACACATAGTCATCCAATATATCATATTCACTATAAGTCAAGGTTTTTGGACTTCGACTAACTTGATCAGTATTTAATGGTGTGACAACAGGACCTTGAAGATATGGTTGACCAAAGTCATCGAATAATAATGTCGCACTTATTTCCAACTCATCTCCGATATTGATGGAAGTGTTGGATCCGTCTACATAAATAATACCCGTATGATCGCCAAGATAATATCCCATATAGGTACTGTGATGTTTAGCATAAACAATCCCCCTTAAAGTAACAGAAGATAAATGATCTTTTGTCGTATTTAATAGGATAGAATACGGATCACTTGCATCAATCCATTTGGCATAAAGTGTGAAATCATTGGCAGGCATAGTTAAATAGTCAAAAGATGTCTCTAAACTCTGATCTAAGAACCAGCCACCAAATATATAGTTAGTTTTACTTGGATCATCAGCTAAAGTAATTGTTTGACCATATACATGATCTGTTTCACTCAATGTTGATCCTCCATCAGTATGATAAGAAATAGTATAAGTTTTAGCTTGCCATTTAGCATAAACCGTTGTGAGTCCAGCTGGCATTGTAAGATCCGTGAAAGTTGTTTGTAATAAAGGACTCTCATACCAATCAATAAAATCATATCCAGTTCTAGTAGGAATAGGTAAGGTGATATTAGTACCTGTGTTTTGTACTAATTCAGGAATACTATCTCCACCAGAAGTATTAAAGTATATAGATGAAGGAACCCCTACCCATTTAGCGTAAAGAGTGATATCTTCTGCAGGATACTTATCAAAAACATATGGAGTCATAAGGCTAGTGTCACTATACCAATCGACAAAATCGTAACCCACTCTTAAAGGATCTTGAGGTTCATTTAATAAACTATCGTATAATCCTTGGGATGCTGTAACCGATATATTAGCATTTGTTTCATAAGTAACAGTCACTAATTTTCGATTATAATATACTTCTATGACTGAAGTATCATCATCTAAAACATTAACTGTTAAAAGATTGTTTTCATTATCACTATCAAAAGTAAAACCTGCGTAAAGCTCAGGTGTATGAGTATAATCAACGCCTGCAGCTTCTTCTATAACTTCTGTATCCCCTATTGTATATTCCCCTAGAGTAAAAGTTTCAAAATAAGGTTTAATCGTTACTTTTCCAGTGATTAATTCCCATTTAGCATAAAGATTGATTTCAGTTTCTTCTAAACTTGCGCTAGGATCAAACTCAACAGTTAAATCCTCATCTTTAAACCAACCTAAAAAGTTATACCCCACTTTTAAAGGTGTTGGCAAACTAATTGGCGCATCATAAGCAAAAACCAAATCATCTACTGAATTACCTCCATTGACATCAAAAACAAAGGTATAAGTGATCGGTTCCCATTTAGCATATAAAGTAAAAGAACTCTCACTCAAATTGGGTTGTGCATTTGTGAAGTTTTCTGTTAAGTCGCTGTCAAAATACCATCCTTCGAAAGTAAAACCCTCTTTTGTTGTTGATGGAAGATCAATTGCCTCTGTTTCTTGTGTAATGACTAAGTCGTCTATAAGACTTCCACCATTGGTTTCAAAAATAATTGTTACTGAATCAGTTAAAGTAATATCTGTGATAGGCATATTTGTGCCAGTGTTTAACTCATCACATCCAAGCAATAAAAAAAGCACAAACGAAAAAATAAAAAATCCTATGATCTTCTTCATAGTTTTCCCCCTTTTTACATTAAAGTTTGAGCTTTAGCGAGGCGATAAATGTCAAACATTTATCATATATTCAATTTTACACAAGTGCTCTTACATAAATCATATAATGAAGAAAACAAAAAAGCAATCCTATTTAAAAAAACTAAAAAAAAGAAAGCAAAAAAAAGTATTAAAATGATAAAACCCTCTAAAAATGACAAGAAATATGCAATTTCATCAATATTTCTTAAATGACAAGCGAATTTTAATAGACTATTATGGTGGTGGAATATTCATGAAAACATTTTCATTTATTTTTTAAATTGCTTTATGCATGTGTTTATGGCAAAATAGTCTTAAAACAAAGAACAAGAATAGTAAATATTTAATGCAACACATAGAGAACTGTTGGTTGGTGAAAAACAGCTGTGTATTAATATTGAACGCGCTTGGGAGTTGGATTATCGAAGTTTTGAGATAATCTCGTATACTTGCGTTAAAAGTAAGAGTGCATGAATATTCATGAATCAAGGTGGTACCACGATATAATCGTCCTTATTTTTAGGGGCGATTTTTTTTAATGGAAAGGAGATATTCAAAAGAATATCAATAGTGTAAAATGACAATATTTAATTACGAAAAAATCAGAGAATGGATTCCCTATTTATTTAGAGGAATTTCCACAACATTACTCATCGCATTAGTTGCGGCTATATTTGGTCTCATCATAGGCATTATCCTTGTCTTGATGAGTAAAAAAAGAGTTTTAAGGCATCTGAGTACAATATATATAGATATTTTTAGGGGAACGCCGCTTCTTCTTCAATTATCAATTATTTATTATGCCCTGCCTCAGATTTTAAATGCTATTTTTAATCAAGGCTTAACCAGTGATATCGATTTTAGCATACCTGCTTTAATTGCTGTTTTTATAGCATTCAGTTTAAGCTCAGGTGCTTATATCAGTGAAATTATAGGGTCTGGCATTAATAGTGTTGATAAAAATGAAATTGAAGCAGCCATATCCTTAGGTGTTTCTAAATATCATGTATATAAAGACATTATTATTAAAACAGCATTTAAAAACTCTTTCCCTGCCTAATCAATGAACTTACAACGCTTATCAAGGAATCATCCATTGCTAGTATCATTGGTATCGCAGATTTAATGAGACGTTCAACCATTGTGAGTTCTCAAACTTTCATGTATTTTGAACCCCTCATTATTGTCGGTATTATCTATTATACAATCATTAAACTCCTCACAATCATAAGTAAGAAAATCGAGGTGAAACTAGATTATGATCGATGTTAAAAATATATACAAATCTTTTGGCAAAGTACCTGTCTTAAAAGATATTAGTCATCAATTCAAAGAAGGAAAAACAACTGTAATTATCGGTTCTAGTGGTAGCGGGAAATCAACCCTTTTAAGATGTATGAATAAACTAGAAACCGTAGATACAGGCAACATATACCTTAGCAATAAAAACATCAATGCCATGACCCATAAAGAAATCATCAAAGAATGCGCTATGGTTTTCCAACAATTTCAGTTATTCTCAAGAATGACCGTTTTAGAAAATGTAACTTATGCTTTAAGAATTGTAAAGAAAATGAGTAAGGAAGTATCTAATGATATTGCATTAAGAGCTTTAAAAATGGTAAACATAGAAGAAAAGATGAATGTTTACCCCAGTAAATTGAGTGGTGGTCAAAAGCAACGTGTTGCCATAGCTCGAGCCCTAGTTATGGAACCAAAAGTCATCTTATTTGATGAGCCAACAAGTGCTCTCGATCCTGAAATGGTCAATGAAGTTCTAGATGAAATCAAAAAATTATCAAATAAGGGGTTTACAAACATCATTGTTACCCATGAAATGGGATTCGCTAAAGAAGTCGCTGACGAAGTTATTTTCATGGATAATGGTATCATTATAGAATATGGTCATCCTCAAGACATATTTAATCATCCAAAAGAAAAAAGAACAAAAGACTTTTTATATAAAATATTATAGGAGTATATAAAATAAAATGAAAAAATTAATTCTAATCACTATTTTCATGATTGCATCTTTAACAATGTTAGGCTGTCAAAAACAAGAAAACACCATAAAGGTATTAACATCTAGCGGTTATGAACCTTATGAAATGATAGATAAAACAGGTAAACTCATCGGATTTGATATTGAACTTATGGAAGCCTTAGCTAAAGAAATTGGTGTAGTCATCGAATGGCAAGATGTCGACTTTAAAGGTATTATTGCTTCTTTACAAGCAAAAACAGCTGACGCTGCCATTGCAGGTATTAGTCCAAGCCTAGAAAGAGCTGAAATGGTAGACTTCTCTGATATCTATTACAACAGCTTATCAGGTCTTTCAAATTATATGATTTTTAAAGATTCATTCAATTATACAAAACCTGAAGACTTAAAAGGATTAACCATCGGTGCACAAATCGGAACTGTTCAAGCAGAATATATCACCAACTTAAAAGAAAAATATGATTTTAAAGTTGACTTAAGAGATACAAATGCTCAAATCGTTGAAGAAATCAAAACCAATAGAATAGATGTATTAATCGTAGAAAGTCCAGTTGCTAAAACAATTATACAAGCGAATACAGGTTTAAAAAGTTCTCATTTTGAAAGCGAAACAGATCAATATCAGGGATTATCAATTGCCTTTCCTAAGAACTCTGAATGGACAGAAAAATTCAATATTGCTTTAAGAACTCTGACTGAAAATGGTACACTAAATGCATTAATGAACAAATGGTTGATTAAGGAAGAACAAAATTTTAAAAGGTTAAATACATAAAAAAAGCTGTGTAGCAAAGAATCTCTAAGATTCATCTACACAGCTTATTATTTTTATTCATCTTTTTTCTTTACACTTTTGTTATCATATACTTTTTCTTCACGTTGGCGTTCATTAACCATCTCTTTTTTTGCTGTTTCTTGTAGAAATGATTCATGGAGTTGCACATGATTTGATTTTGGATTATGTGAAGAAAAACGATCGCCAGATGACAATATCACTTTCATCACACTATCTCTCCTATAAGTATCCGTCCTCTTACTAACCGTTTGATTTAAAAAACCTATAATACTATTGATGACCAAGGGAATACCAAGTAATATATATATCCATGTATAAATTTCTAAATCAGGATTTAATGGTGTATTCAATTCATAGCCTGATGAAGTCTCAAGCAAATCAACTTGACTTAGACTTCTACTCATTCTTATTATTGTCACAGAATGATATATACCATAATCTACCCTTACTCTCTCATTATTTGTTTGTTCGTCTATATAAACAGTAATTTCTTGAGGGTTATTTACTATAAGTGGCTTAGTCATCTGTGTAGCAAAGATAAAAAGCCCTACAAAAAGTATGGGAAAAACCCTTAAAATATTCCCGTTAATATTTTTTTTAGTGAATAAATCCTGTAAATAAAACAAAGCTAAAGTAATTAAAAGAACTAATGAAAACCACAGATAATTACTTGATACAACAGCTGCACCTAAATAAAATATAAACATTATTGTAAAAATAATCATATCAACTTTAGAATTATTTCTCATAGAAGCCTCCCCATTAAATATGTCATTATTATAGCACAGACAAAAAAAAATAACTACACTTGCAAAACAATTCATACTTTTTTTAGCCCTATGATCACTTTAAGATAAGATATGTTTAAAGTGTTAAAAAAACGACTTAATAAAATTAAGCCGTTAAAACGTTTATATATCATGTAATCATAAAATAAATTGATAGTGCGATAAGCGTTTGTCCTAGATAATAAGTAAATAAGTTCGCAATAACAAATAAATGATGGGTCTGTTTTTTAAAATATATAGGTGCCAATAATAAATCAGATATTCCAAATAATATGGCGCCCAACATAAATATCAAACTAAATGTACTTGCATCATGGTCTAAAGCTTGAAAAATACTTTGCCCAACCATGGTAAAGATTATAAAACTATATCCATAGGTGAAAGCCTTTAATTTCCCAAAGCGAATTGACATCAATTTTGCGCCCAAATAGATAAACAAGGTCATAAACAAAGCAATAAGTAATGATAAATAGTTAAAGGACGACTTTTCTATCATGGCTAGAATGTAAAATAAATGACCCAATCCAAAAACAATCATTCCGTATTTAATTTGTCGTTCTTTATGTTTTGAGTGAAAATATTGTACTTCTAAAAATAAATCACCGAGTAAACCTAATATAAGGCCCAGACCAATAGCCAGTAAAGAAATCAGCGTGGACTCATTCACTTCATGGATTGAATCCAAAAAAATATGATAAATACCATACATATAAAGAAAAACAAAAAGAAAACTCGTTAATCCCTTTATATAAAAAGCATCTAATCTTTTTTTCTTATATATCAAACAAATAAAAAGAAGCCAAGTCATGATTATTAAAGCTAAAATTAAATACAACATTATAGTTATTCTCCTTGATAGAGTTTATATATTGGTTTATTTAAAATCTACTTGTATATTTTCTCGTTCTGATTCTTCCACACTGAAGAATGGTTCTTGTTTAAAAGCAAACATTAAAGCCACAATATTGCTAGGAAACATTTCGATTTTATTATTAATTTTCATAACCATATCATTGTAAAACTGTCTGCTATAAGCAATTTTATCTTCAGTATCACTCAATTCTTCCATTAATGATTGAAAATTTTTATCGGCTTTTAATTCAGGATATTCTTCTCTTACAGCTAATAAACGACCAAGCGCGCCAACTAATTCTTGTTCTGCTTTAGCTGCATCTAAAACATTGCCAGTTTGATTGGCATGATGATACATGTTTCTAGCCTCAGCAAAAGCACTAAATATATCTTTTTCATGTCTAGCATAGCCTTTTACAGTTTCAACTAGGTTAGGAATCATGTCAAATCTTCTTTTTAATTGCACATCTATTTGACTCCAACTATTTCTAACTTGATTTCGCAAATGAACAAAGACATTATATGTTTTAATTAGATAAATACTCACTAATAAAACAATAAAAGCAATGATTCCTAAAGTAAGGTATAAACCCATATTCAGTGTATAAATTGGTATCATTTTTTTAGTTCTCCTTATATATTATTTTTATACATTTATTATAGCATAGATTTTGATAAAAGATATCATCTTAACGGCTTCTTCCGCCGCCTCCTCCTCCACCAAAACTAGAACCGCCACTAAAGCCACCACCACTTCCACTAGAAGATGATTGAGTTTGACTGATTTTACTTTTCGAATTAGTTCGCCCACTCCTAATTGATTGATTCATTGTCAATAAACTTGAACCATAATGATAATGACCGTGTCCATAACCTAAAGCTAAATATCTTGATTGACTAGCATTTGTCTCATTCACTGGTAACTTAACTCTTAATTGTTCCATTACTTTATCTGCACACTTTAAACTAACCGCATAGACTAAATAGTGTTCCCAGACAATAACACTTGGCATTGGATAATCATCAAAATTGCCAAAGTCTTCTAAAAAATTCTTAAAAGCATGCCAACGCACATACGCTTCCATACTCTCTTTACTTCTTTTTCTTTTATAAACTGAAAAATAAATGAAATAAAAGATGGATATCGCAAACAATAGCATTATACTTGTAGTTGTATTTAGAGATATTGTCGTAATAACTTTATAAATGTTAGCAAAAATTATTATTGAGATGATTATACTTACAGGAATAATTAACATACGCAAGGACTTCCTCTTATATAAACCTAGTAAAGGATCATTCATTTTTATTTTATGAGTTGTCAATTGTATTTTGTTTCTAAATTGATTTGCATGACTGATAAAACTTTTCGCTTTAGTTAGATTTGTCTTACCATAGTTTTCTATGTCTTTTGTTTTTACTTTCTTACCATCACCTATAACATTGAAAAACCAATGAATAATGTGTTTCTCATGAGCTAACAAGTTGCTTGTATCTTTCCCCTCTTTCAATGTTAACAAAAAATTCGCATCATCACTTGATAAATCTTGCCCAGCATAATCAATATCAATAAGTTTTCTTCTTATTAAATCTAATAAAGTCGCTGTAATATCTTCATCATGATTGATTCCACCATAATACACATAACTCATCACCGCTGGTGTTTTATCATCTGGAAGTTCCCTCAAGTATTCTCCTTTGAATATTGTTTCATGAGGAGTGAAATACTTTTTATTATTTCTTCTTAGCATCAAAATTAAAAATGCAAAGACAAGAATAGATAAAACAAGGATAATTTGGTTTAACCTAACTCCTAAATCACTATAATTGGCTAAATCAGCTTCATAATTTATGATAGATTCTTTATTAATTTCATTATGAATAAAGATATTATTTTGTGAAATATTTGGGTATAATTCTTTTGGCATTAAGAGTCTAAATTCCAAGTATTGTCCCTCATCCATATTCTTAAAATCAATCTGATAAGTTTCATTATCAATCATCTCTAATTGACCTTCTTCAACTCCATGACCAAAAATAAAAAATTCTTCTTTTTGAAAATCATTATCAGGTAGATGAATGGAAACTCTTCCTTTTTGAATCGTATTTTCAGCATATTCAAATAAAACCCAATTTAATTCTGATATATCTGAATACTCACTTACAACACCTTTAATGGTATAATTATATTCAAAAATTAAATCGCCATTTAATCCACCATTATATCCAGTATCTATAAAAATCGATTCACAATGATCTCGTTTAGGTTCACAACGAACAACTTCCCCTAATTCATCAATATCATTTTGCCATGAATAACCAATATCAGTGTCATTAGTCATATCAATTCCATCTCTCATTACTTTTACAGATACATCATTCTTATCAAAAGACGCTGTATTTATTATACTTTTAGGGAAATTATAATTTTCCGGAAACTTCTGATAATCAATATCTCTAAAACGAACACGATAATCCTTATTATATGCCATATTCCAAGTCTCTGAAACATGCATATTACCCTCTTCATCGAGAACAATAACTGCATCATACCTATTTATTTCTATATCACTTATTCGCTTATCATCAAAAAAAAAGAAAATTGATAACATCACGATTACAGCAATAAAAAAGAATTTAAAAATCCTTTTTCCTTGGTTATTATTCATCATGTATCACCACCTAATATATCTATTATACACTATATGAAAAGTAATTTTTCCATAAATTTAATCATTTTTAAGGTTTTCCATGATGACTTCATGGCTTATTTTGATTAAAGATAGATGCATACGTGTAAAACTCTTTGGATACAATACTTCTTTTGGATAACCCGATATATGAAACAAACCTCTTGGCACAAGCATATGATGTTCTTTCATATTTTGGTCATATAAGAGTTTAATCATTCCTAGACTCGCAAAATCAGGTGAGTGCACAAAGACATTCAATACCCTTTGAGCTAACTTTGAAAACCAATTTGGATAGGAACTTTCAGAGGAACTGACAATATGAGTTGATGTAACACCAGGATGCATCATGAATACTTTTATATGATTTTGAACATATAAAATTGAATCTTTATCATGTCTAGACAATTCAAATGATAAAGAGCCTAAAAGAGTCTTTGACCAAGCATATTCTTTTATGGCATAACTTGTTTTCCCACGAAGAATATCTCTTATTTGTTTTACTTTAACTTTATTACAAGCTAAAGAGCCAACAAAAATGATTCTTCTATCCTTGTTCATATCTAGAATACCTGTATCTTTTAATTTTTTAAGAAGATAAAAGATACCTACATAATTTGTCCCAATTGTCATTGGAAAACCATTCCTTGTTTTCATTTTTTTCTTAGGATGAAAAATACCAGCATTTAAGATAAGACCATCAAAATAAATATGATCAGATTGTATCTTTTCAACAAAGTGATTAATAGATTCAAAATCTGCTTGATCGTATTTCAAAATACTTAAGCTAGCATGTGGATAATCGATTAATAATTTATTTTTTGCTTGATTAGCTTTGTTTAGATTTCTACACGCCATAATGACATGTGCTCCTAAATACAAAAGGTGTTTTGTAAGAGAAAAACCTAAACCACTATTCGCACCAGTAACAATATAGGTTTTTCCATGAATATTTGTATAGCTATGTAAATACCTTTTGATTTTTTTTATTTTGTTCATTTTAGTCTCCAGTGTTTAAGGTGATTTTCAATCATTTAGAGTAAACTTTCCATTTTTATAGCTGATGTGCTTCATCTTAGCTAAAACTCTATTAACACTTCTCATTGGTGCTTTTACTAAAACACATAATTCCTTCTTGGTTAAAGAGTGCAGGGTATTTTCTTTGACTTTTCTATATATAACTTCATCAATTCTCTCTTTAATTGTTTTCTTGAAATCTATCAGTTGCTTCATCGATGAATAAAGTAGTTTATCAACTAATTGTTTAAAAACATATTTCATGAACTTTTCATCTTCTTCCATCCATTCAATAAATAACTTTTTATGTATCTTTCTAAGTTTAGAAGGCTTAGTGGTAACACAAGAAAACTGACTACTCATTTCACCAAACAACTCAAGTTCTCCAAACAAACTGTAAGAATCCTGTATATATATCCGTTGTTCACGGCCATCTTCATCATAACGAATAATGTCTACAGATCCCGCGATTAAAAAATACACATAATCATTCTGATCATTTTCTAAAATGATGGGTATATCTGCATGATAAAACTCATTAATAATAGCATTTTTTATTTTATCACTGGCTTTTTCGATGAACATATCTAACATAAATACCTCCTTAGGTCATATGACCTAACATCATTATATATGATTTGGTACAATAAGACAACGAGGTGATCATTATGAGAAAAATAATTATCGATACAGATACAGGAAGCGATGATGCAGTAGCGATTTTGATGGCTATGTTTAGTGAAGAAATAGAAGTTTGTGCTATCACTACAGTGAGTGGTAATTGTCACTTAGAACAAGCAACTAAAAACTGTCTACAAACTTTAGAAATAGCCAACACATATTATCCGCCAGTATACAAAGGGTCTCACAAACCCTTATTTAGAGACCTTTTCACTGCTAAAGGTGTTCATGGAGAAGATGGTATGGGTGATCAATCGTTAATCCACCCTACCATTAAACATCATGATGGTCATGCAGTCGACAAAATATTAGAACTTATCAAAAAATATCCATATGAGATAGAAATCATTACCTTAGGACCGCTCACTAATATTGCCAAAGCCATCCTCTTAGATAAAGATACTATGAGTCAAGTAAAACAAATTTATTCTATGGGTACAAGTGGACTTGGTCCGGGTAATTGCACACCAGTCAGTGAATTTAATGTCTATGTAGATGCTGAAAGTTATAAAGTTCTTCTTGAATCTGGTATTCCTATGACTATTATCGGTTTTGATATTTGTTTAGGAGATTCTGCATTACAAAGAAAAGAGATTGATCTCCTAATGGAATCTGAAAACAAAACAGCCCATTTCGCCATTCAATGTAACCAAAGATTATACCAATACAATCTTGAGAATACAGGTCAAGAATTCATCGATTTACCTGATCCTATCGCAATGGGAGTTTTATTGTGGCCTGAAATAGTGGAAAAAGAATTAAAAACACACGCAAAAGTGATGACCAACCAAGACGAAACCTATGGTCAGGTTATTTTTTACGGAGATAAAAGATTGGTCTTAGCTAATCAGTATCAATCCCTTGATAAAAATGTCTCATTAGTGACCAAAATAAATCATGCTTTATTTAAAACAAAACTCATCAATATATTAAAAAACTCACAAAAAAATAGCACATAATCTTCTTAGATAATGTGCTATATATCAATTTTCTTTACCAAATACTAACCATTTTTTCCTTAGGTAAATACATGCCGTCATTCTTCTTAATATGATAATAATCTTGGAATTCTTCCAAATTACTTAATTGCATATTTGCTCTTAAAATTGAAGGTCCGTGGACATCTACTTTAAGTAATAATTGACTATACTCTTCAGAAGCCTTCATGCGCCAAACACGTGCCCAATTTTTAAAGAATTCTTCTAAATTATGACTTTTATTTTTTTTACTTGCTTCAAGCGCACATCTTAAACCGCCACTATCCGCAATGTTTTCAGAGACTGTTAATTCTCCATTGCATTCACCAAACCCTGTTTCAACACCATCGAATAAAGCAATCATATCTTTTGCTTTATTATCAAAAGCGTCTAAGTCTGCTTTTGTCCACCAGTTATTTAATGAACCTGTTTCATCAAACTTAGCACCATTATTATCAAAGGCATGAGAAATTTCATGTGCCATGACCGCCCCAATACCGCCATAATTTTCAGATGGAGTTTGTTCAAGGCTATAGTATGGTTCTTGTAAAATTGCAGCTGGGAAGACAATTTGATTATTGGTCGGGCTATAATAAGCATTCACCATGCTGGCTGGCATACCCCAAATGTTTCTGTTTGGTTTTTGATTATACTTATTAAATTCATGAGTATTGATGATTTTGTTCATAGATAATCTTTCTTGGATTAAATTTGAACCCTCATCATAGCTTTTAATTTCAAATTTATCAAAATATGGTGGTAATTCATCTGGATATCCAACGTGAACTTTTAAAGTTGATAATTTTTTTATTGCTTTTTCTTTAGTATCTTCTTTAAGCCAAGTATTATTAGAAATACGTTCTTGATAAACACCAATCATTTCATGGACCATTATTTTAACATCTTCTTTAGCGATTGGTCCAAAATAAGTTTCTCCATAATGTAAACCAACCACTTGTCCAAAACGATTATATGCTTGATAGAAAGCATATTTTTCTTTACTTTGTGCTTCTTTAGTTCCAGATAAGGCACGTCTAAATGCTCCACCAGCGATTCTAATATCATTGGTTAAATCTGATGCAAACTTAATAGCATTAGAAACAATCATCCAAGATTTAATCAAAGCAAAATTATCATCAGTAATGATTTTATCAAATGCATGTATAAAATCTAAATTAGTAATGATTAATTGATCAACAGACTGATTAACCAAAGCTTCAGCTTGAGACATTAGATTAAAGTTATTTGTTAATTCATTGACTTTGTCTTTACTTAAAGGATTGTACATTTTAACATAATCAGCTTTTTCCACACTAGACTTAGTTACAGGTACTAATAAAGCATCAAAAGCTAATGCATCACTAATTAATTGGTCCACTTCTTTTTCAGAAAAACCATATAACTTTAATAACTGTGTTGTTGTCATAGTGAATAGTCCAATTAATTGTTTCTTCTTAGATTCATCATGATAATAACTTGTATCAGGTAAAAATAAATCACTAGCACCAAAATACAATATTTGATTATCACTATTCATAAAATCTTGCATCACATTAAAACCAAAAGGCGTATCAATAGATTCTAAGGTCAAATCTTTAAATGCTTTCTCTAAATCGCTTAAACTATTGAGTTGATTTATCTTATTTAAGATAATCTCAAATGGTTTTGTGCCCAATTCATCTCTTTTATCAAAATCTTTAGTCATTTGATAAAGTTTAATGTATTTTTTTAAATTGTCATTTAAATCTGATGGATTATTTTCCCATTTAGATGTAAGATCCATTAAAGTTTTCTCAATACCTAAATGCAATTCCAAAAAAGCAGATACTGCAGGTTGATCTCCAGGTATTTTTGCACTCTTAAGCCATTCACCATTAACAGCTTCATAAAAATTTTCTCTAATTTGTTCTTTTTCCATATACTCACCTCTTTTATTATTTTAACACTTAATCTTATCTTTGTATATTTATTGACTGAAATTTAACTCTTATTAACTATATTATACTCATTTGATTCCTAGAAAACAATCCTATTGATAAGATAAACATCTACAGATGATATATATTTAAATATAAGAAAATCCAATATCATCAAAATATGTTATAATAAATTAATCATATATAGAAAAGAGCAAATAAAATGGATTTAAATCTTTTGAAAAATGGAATAGAAAGAGATACTTTCACAGAATATATAAACCAGTTAAATAGAGATATTCATGCTTTGTATCTTGATATTTTAAATAACGATCAATTCACAGGAAAAATAGACATGATTACAAAACGTATGATTAACATGAAATGTCATGAGCACTTGCAGATGAATATCATCTTTGAAAAAGAACCTAAGCTTGCAGAGATTGCTTTAGAAAAGAAACACTTCAATCTAACAACCATAAAACTTTCAAATATGGAAGCCATTGAATTAATCAAAAAGTTAATCAATGATGAACTATATATCATTGAATATCCACGCATATTGACAATGCTATTACCTTCTTTATTTGTAAAGATTTTACCAAAGGATACTTACAATAAAGTCAAAAATAAATACTTAAAACATAAGACAATCAAAATCTATACAGGTTCAAAAATTATTCAGTAATTTCACTCATAAGATTGATTATTAGTACAATAGTCATTATATCATTTAATAAAAGACTATAATTGATGGTTTATACCCGATCATTGATAGTCTTTTTTTTAAAATACATCTTAAGAAAATAAGAAATTGTATTAAAATACCACATACACGCTTAGTCTCAATCATTATATTGATATTCAATATCTTTATTTGCTTTATTCATGTATTTTATTTTATTATTTTCTATATACAATTAGGATTCAGAATGATCTACATACTTTGAAAATCACATGTTTATAAAGAAAAAAGATACTATTTCAAATAAAAATAGTATCTTTTAAGGTTCTATAATTTTCTTAGGGGTGTTAATAAAAAGATGTTTATAAATTAAAAGTGCATGAATAGGAATCATCCTTTATAATTAAGTTACCTACTCCCAATCGAAAGGGGTCCTATTCATGCATGAACATTATATCAGTAAATTATTTAATTTGAAAGATGAAGATATTATTATTAAAGATATTTCTATAGAAAGAGGGACTAAGTATATTAAATTAGAACTTCCTATTAGAGAACATGTCTGTCCTCACTGTGGTTGTTTAACCAAGAGGGTTCATGATTACAGGATAAGAAAGATAAAACATCAATTTGATTTAGGATATAAAGTGATACTTCTATATAGGCGGCGAAGATATTTATGTAAAGATTGTCATAAACGTTTTCCTGAAGAGAATCAATTTGTAAGAAAATATCATAAGATAAGTAATTATACGAAACAACTAATTATCAAAGAATATGGATTTAAACAATCAATCACAGATGTTGGTAGACATTTAAATATATCATTTCACACAGTTATGAGACACATTAAAACTCATATTAGACCTAGGAGGCAAGTTTTACCTGAAGTCTTGAGTATAGATGAGTTTAAAAATTTATCTCATGGCTATGGTAAATATGCTTTTCTTATGACTGATCCAGTCAATAAAAAACTGATTGACGTTTTCCCTAACAGAAGAAAACATAACCTAGAGTATTACTTCTCCCATATTGACAAAAAAGAGCGAGATAAGGTCAAATGCATCATATCAGACTTATGGGATCCTTATAGACAACTGGTTCACAAATACTTTCCTAAGGCCAAATTAATCGCTGATAAGTATCATTTTATTAGACAGATGTATTGGGCCGTTCAAGATGTTAGATTAAGGGTTATGAAGAAATATCGAAAAGGTACTTATGAATATCATTATTTAAAGAAATATTGGAAACATATATTGGCTTATACTTATAATCTTTCAACCAAGCATTTTAAAGATTATAAGCTTGGTTATCACATTACAGCGAGAGAGATTATTGATAAAGTAAGACACTTTGATCTAGATATGAAAAAGGCGATTGATTTAAAGGATTCCTTCTATGAAATGATGCATAGCACATCTTATTATGAAGCTAGAGATGTAATAAATCAATTTATAGATGACTTATATCAAACAAAGTTACCTGAATTCAAAACAGTCGCTAGGACTTATAAAAACTGGAAAGAAGAAATTATTAATTCATTTATTACCTATGACAAAAAACAATTAACCAATGGCTTTATTGAAGGTTTGAACAATAAAATCAAAGTGATTAAACGCATAGCCTTTGGCTATAGAAACTTTGATCACTTTAGATTAAGAATATTTGCATTAACTCATAATGATTGCCCTATTACTTCACTTTAAAACAAAAAGAAAAAGACGATACTTCAAACGAAATATCATCTTTAAATTCTTTTCTTAAACATCAAAGACCCCTATCCTTGACATTCAACCTCTTTTAATATCATATTTAGTTCTCAGCCAAAAATTTAATTATTCGTATTGTATAATTGCCAAGATGAACTTGAATCTGGTTGTTCATTTGTAGTTTGTGTCAAAGCTATGTATACACCATCATTATAAAAAACAATATCACCTGCACTATAAACATTAAACCAATAATACTCATAACCATTGATTTGATTCCAAGCATTAGCAGATGTCCCTGGTGCATTATTATTAGCATTTGAAGCGT
This sequence comes from Mycoplasmatota bacterium, assembly GCA_018622675.1. Classification (GTDB taxonomy): domain Bacteria; phylum Bacillota_I; class Bacilli_A; order Izemoplasmatales; family Hujiaoplasmataceae; genus Hujiaoplasma. The sequence goes on along the minus strand of CP076020.1, from coordinate 168,630 downwards.
TAACAACTTGGTAAACATTAGCATTGTAAACCGTATACTCACCTAGTTGATAAACATTTAATGGATTATAATAAATTGAAGCCATACCATTCCAGCTATTTACAGTAGTCCCTGGAATATCTGATGAATTCGTGGCATTTTCTAATTGAAATACATTTGATTGATACATTACCAAATCACCATTTGAATAAGTATTATATTGTTGCCACTCCTGGGTATTCAATGCCTGCCATACACCCTTAGAAGCTTCAGAGCCTGGCTGAATATTTCTTTTTGATCCAGTTATCTTTACTAAAGCTTCATAAAAGAGTCCATTATATAAAGTATATTCAGTATTATTTGGAACACTTCCATTAAATATAGGCACTGTTAATGCCGTCCAAGCGCCATTGGTACCTGGTGTAGAGCCTGATGCCCAACCACCATTGCTTGTTGTATAATAAGTCCCATTATAGAATGTGTAATCTCCATTTTCATAAACATAATTTGGTGAATAGGTTAAATCTCCAACTAAAGCCCAGTCATTTTGTGAACCCGGTTCTGAAGTTGTGTAATAACCTTTGTATATCCATAAATTGCCATCATAATAAACAATATCATTTAAATTTGAAGCTTGACCTTGACTCCATGCAAGTGTATCAGTTACCTGACTTTCCCATGGTCCATTCACCCCTGTTGTTTCAGGATGATTATTTGTTTGTTCCCACTTAGAAAGATATATATTATCATTAAATAAAACTAAGTCATCTTCTCTATATGTGACTGTCGAGTACCAGTTTACATCGTTATAAATAATCCAATCATTTTGTGGCGATGGTGTCTCACCTAAAGAGGTATATCCTTGATTAATCCATAAATCACCATCATACCAAACAATATCACCATTTTGATAACTCATTGTTTCATCATAGTAATCAATTCCATCAGGTGAATAAGGCCCAAACGGCCAAGAACCAATAGCGATATCACTACTTACATTACTTTGATTACTAAGAATAGAATTTGCCCAAAAAGCATATGTATTTTGTGTAGAGATTGACAATACGAAAAGAATCATTACAAGAACTAATGAAATAATTTTCTTTTGCTTACTTTTCATATTTCCACCTCCACTATATATTTAATACCAAATAGTCAAATATCGCCTATTAACTACATTATATAACATATATTAATTTTTTCACGAATAATGCATTATTTTTCACTTCATAAAAACAAATGATTTAATCCATTTAAATCATTTGTTTTATTTCAAATACTTAAAATTAATGTATAACAGACCTATGTTTATCATAATTGCTAATAGGAATAAAACCAATAACAAATATAAACACTAGAAAACCAAATCGATAATGACTATAAAAAGGTAAAATAAGATCTATATTCTTTTCAATAATTTGATAAACTTTAATATTGATCTGATCATTATTATCCTTAACTTGCAAATACAATATTGAACCATCAAAATGATCTACATCTGTAGTATAAGAATTGCTTGAAGCAAATCCAATGAATGGCTTATCACTTATCAATGTTAACCTTGAATCAACTTCTGAATCTTGAAATAAATGCAATACATTTTCATTTAAAATAACGGTATCTGATTGTTCATAATCTAGGTGATCGAATTTAGTAATTGTATTATAAGTATAATAAGTAAGTTCGCCATATTGATATGGATAAGTGAATTCATTACAATCTTCTTCATCTGTACAATCTGATTGAAATTTTATTTCATTATTTTCTTCATTTATGTAGTTTATTTCAATTCCGTTTACTTGATCTTCATAATAACCTGAATAAATAAGTTTGTTCTGAATAAAATCATAAATCATCAAATGATCTTCAGTATAAATAAATATATGATTTTCATCTTGGTTCATATAGGCGTTATGATCCATATCTATTTCCATATCAAGATCAACTATTAATCTCTCTTTATATCTATTTACTAAATCATTTGTTCCATCCTTGTAGCTAAAATATGAGTAACTATTAGCCAAGTTTATCGATTTATTAACTGATACTTTAGGAAAGTTAATAAATAAAACCAATAAAACAATAACAAATGCAACAATATATATATGAACTGCTCTAAAACTTACAAATGATGAATTTTCTAAATCAATCTTATCCCAAAAAATAGAAAACCATCTTCTTAAAAATATAGAAACAAAATTAAATACAATAACAATTAAAATTGAATATAGGAATTGTAGATAGATATCTTGAAAACGAAAAACTGATAACATTACATAAAACAATAACAAAGTTGATGAAAAAATTACTATAGTATTTTTCATAGTCTCTATTTGTAAGTCTAACTCAGGTTCTGTATCATTTATGTAATTTTTAGAAAAAGCTATGATTATGAATCCTAATATCAACAATAATAATTTTATGAAGATACTAGCAAAAAATCCTCCTAAAAAGATAGAAACAATGATTAAATACGAACCCAAGCCTTCAAAAAATGAGGTTACATATAAATTACCTTTTCTTGAAAATATCTTTTTACTATTTAAATAAAGGGAAATACATACTATAACCGGTAATTGTAAAAGCAAAAATAAAACCATCATACCACCACTTACTCTTAAGATTAATCATGAATATCACTTATTATTCAAGATCTTATTTACAGTCTATCATATAAATAAAGTAAATTCACTTTATCTATTAAATTAAAAAAATATTATTCTATCAACTCTTCCATTATTCGCTTTCTTAAATCATATGTACACTCACTTGAGTTAGACATGATCATCATTGATGTCTTGGTTTGATAATTCGCACAAAAAAGAGAGCGATAGCCCATATACATTCCATAATGGAAAGCTATACTATCTTTAGGGCTAACAGTGATACCATATTCATAATGTTCACTAAAATCATCATTTAATTTATCCTTGTGTACTGAAAAGAACGATGGCTGAATTTGAGAATGTAGCCAAGGAATTAATAACTTAAAGAAATGAATATTAGCGAGAAAGCCACCATCCCCTAAAGTTAAAGAATCTAGAATACTTTTGTCTTTTTCATCATAAGAGGGTAACAATTCTAAAATATCCTTTCTATGGCTTTTATACTCTTTGAAACCTTCCAATGGTATCTTCAATTCTTCCCTTAAAATTTCTGTAAAAGATTTATTTTTTATTTTAGAAATGATTTCATAAAGAATAACATAATTCGTATTTGAATACTCAAACTTAGTTCCTGGTAATACACTTATTGGCTCTTGATATACTCTATCTAAGGCTATCTTATTAGTCACTTTATATAATGCTTCGTCTTCAAATAATCTATAATAATCTATAATCCCAGACTCATGATATAATAAATGTTTTATTTTAATAAGATGATATGGAAAATCATCCAAATAATCCTCTACCTTATCTTCAATTGATAATTTATTGTTAACCTGTAATCGATGAATGATAAGACCTATCAAGAATTTACTTATAGATGCAATATTAAAAAGATTATTTTCATTAGTATTTAAATAATCTTCATAAACAATTTCATCATTTTTCACTTTTAATATAGCTAATGCCCTATGATGTTTTTTAATATCTATATAATCACTTAAATTTTTATAATCAACCATTTTTCCACCCTTACTTATTGTGATGATAGAATATCATAATTATTCCTATAATATAACCCGTGAAAAAACAAAAAACAAAATCTTGAAAAACGACTTTGCTTAATTGTTTATATTTATATATCATTTTTTTTGAAAAACCATTAGGTTAATATTCTACATTTCTTTAATGGTGTCAATTTCTTCTTTTGTCAGTGTAAAATCAAAAACATCGATATTCTCATATCGGTGTTGTTCATTATGAGACTTAGGAATGACTACCAAACCCTGATTAACTTGATAATTTAATATGACTTGACTCCATGTTTTATCGTATACCTTCCCTATTTCCGTAAGTTTTTTCTTTGTTGAATTATCAACCTTTGTGAGTGATTGATAAGCTTCAGGAATAACATCATTGGCTTTACAAAAATCAATTAGAGACTGTTGATGTTTGCCTGGGTATGATTGAAATTGATTAAGAGCTGGTTTAATGCGACTATGCTTTATTATATACCCTAGTTGTTCTTCACTAAAATTTGATACACCAATTGATTTGATTTTTCCATCATCAACAAAACTTTCTAATACTCGCCAAACTCGAAGATTTTCTTCATTAGTTTCTAGTGGAAAGTGAATTAAATAAAGATCGATATAATCTACTTTTAATTCTTCGAGGGATTTTTCTACGTAATAGGTGACTTGATCATTATTTTTAGTAAATTCCTTACCCTCGGGAATCTTTGTTGTTATAAAAAATTCTTTTCTATCTATATTTGATTCTTGAACTGCTTTACCAATCACAGCTTCATTACGATAATATATAGCGGTATCTATTAATCTATAACCTAATTTCATTGCAGATTGAAGTTCTTTGGTATCATAAGTAATCTTACCATTAAAATCATTATCTTCCTTACCAAAAGTATTTGTCCCTGTTCCTAAGATAGGGATAGATAATCCATTATTCATCTTAAGATATTTCATAAAATCACATCCTTTTCTACCATTCATTATAGCAAACATTTATAACATATCCAATTTATTGAATATTAATTTTATTCTTCTAATATATTCTTAAAAAAATATAAGCAAATACACAAAGAAGGAATTAGGTGGTTTCCTAATTCCTTCATTTATTTCTACATCATATACATTTATATCATTACTTGCAATTATTTGTGATAAGGCTCCTTGTATCGTTTTTCGTTGTAACTTGTTAAAAACCACTTATTTATTTAAAAGAATCTCTATTTCTGTAGTAAATACAATTAAATCATAAGTAATCGTTTGATATACTAACTTGGAGTGAATATTATCATAATCATGTACAATCCGATTTCTTAACCCATATATTTGCATCCAAGGTATGCCATCATGGTTTTTCTTAAAATCATCTGTTAGTTTTTTATTTGTAAGTTCGCCAATTTGCATAAGATTAAAGACAATTGCATCTTTTTTCAAAGAATCTCTATCAAATTCACTAAAAGTTTTTACATCTTTCATATAATTTTGAATTTTATTTATGTGCGATAATATTTTAGATAAGGTCTTTCTATTCCTATCGTTCATACAAAACAATACCTTTCAAAATATCATTCATTAAATTAGAATTTTCTTCTACTTCTTTCAAGTGTATTAAATCAACATCTTTAACAAACAACTGATTTATTTCTTCCAATAATCCAAAAAAAGTTAAACCATTAATAGTTCCATCAATTGCTAAATCAATATCACTAAGAGGATCGGGTTTTCCTTTTGCATAAGATCCAAATAGAATAATTTTGTGAATATCATATTTTAATGATAAAGGTAATAATAAATCTTTAATTTGATCAACTTCATAAACACCTAATCTATCAGTAATAATTCCTTTTTTATTTTTGGGAAATTGCTTTATATATGCGTTAACAAGTTTTTCTACCCACGGACTCGGTTTTCTTTTACCACTTTCCCAATTCTCAATTGTTCTTTTGGGAATATCAGTTATGTCGCTTAGATCTTGTTGAGTCATATTATATTCAGTTCTTGTTTCCTTTATTTTAAAAACCATACCCATCACCTCACAAGAATATTTTACCACTCAATGAGTGGTTTTTCAATTATATATTCAATTTAATGAAAAGATAAAACCTATTTTCATAAGTTCTTAAACTATATACTGATATATTTTCTCAATTTCATCATGGCTAATGATTCTGATGCTAGAATAAATTATGATGTATTCTTCTGATTCTTGAATTCACTTTATTCTCCAGCTTGTCTTAATCAAAATTTATTAAAACTTAACCTACACCATAGTCACTTAAAGCTTCTGATATTTCCTTCATGTTATTAGTTTTTGATGTTTTTTGAATAAAAACTTTTCCAGTTTCATCATAAATAGTTATGAATCGATGATTAATTTCTACTTTCAATATATCAAAGATATTTATTTCTCTGATTTTTTTATTTTCAACCGACCTTAATGTTACACCATCTAATTCAATATATGATTTATTAGTATATCTAGCAGCATAATACATTAAGAAAGAAAAACCTACCCCCCAAAAATCCAGGAATAATAGCAAAAGCATCCTCTATCGCCATAACAAATAAACCTATAGCACAAACCGACATAAATACTGTCATAATATAAAATAGAATCTTCACATTTTTATTTGGAGATGTTCTAATGTAAATATTTCTTTTAGAGGCTTCAAAAAAAACATCATCCGTAAGTTAGTTAAGTTTAAACTGTTTTTCCTCTTCCGTTAAGCTTAAATTATATATCTCTTTTGATTCCTTTATGGGGATAATTATGATTAAAGAGATTAATCCTATTATTGAATCTGTTAAAGTAACCCCTCCATACCAATAGAAAGTTTTTAAACCTATATTATTATTTACTTCTTCAGCTAAAATTACCAAGTCATAATTTAGATATTCAACATCGTTTATTTCTAAATATACAATAGTAAATGCTGTATCATCATGTGATGTATACTCTCGTTCTTTGTACACTATGACAGAATCACCAACATTTGTATTATTACGTATTTCTGAAAAATTCATTTGGACTGAATAAATTGATGAAATTGTCATATCGGTATCTGTTTCATTTATCTTAATATGTATATTATCGTCACTATCTTTCTGAATCGTTCTTAAAGTCCCTTGTATTTCAACTGTGTCTTCATATGTAGTAGGTTCATAATCGCCACCAATCCAGATAAACATTATAAGCGCTAGTATAAACATAACACCAAAAGCACTTGTTGTTATTCTAGCTGTTTGCTTATTAGCTCTAGCATTTCCCATGACTCTTTTATCATATTCTGAGTAAAACAAACCAATTTCATAGTCTGATTTATCTTTTAATTCTTTCAATTTATGATTTTTTGGCAATACTATTGTTACGGACAATATGATCGAAAGGAATATTAAAAGAATACCTAGAACTATATATTGAATACCAACAAATACTACCAAGAGCACTGATAAAGTTAATAAAATTAAACTGTAACCTAGTATAGATAAACTTTTTTTTATTATGTCTTTATCTATATTAGGTTTATTAGTTCTACCTATTTCTTCAAATATCTTTATTTGTCTTTCTGTGTGTTTTGTTTTTATATTTTTTCCATATTATTCCTCTGTTTTTAATCTTATTAAGCTAATCCATGACGTCAAAACATCCTTGTTATAACCTTCATATCATATCAGTCATCTATTTGTGATACGGCTCGTTGTAACGTTTTTAGTTGTGACTTATTATGAGAAACATATCATTTAATCTCAAAACCAGGTATTCATATATCCTGCTTAGAAAACTATTTTCTTTTTACAGAATTAATATTTGAAGCGCGATATAAATATACTGGTTTATCAACATCATATATTTTTGTTTCATTGGATGTTTCAAAATCTTTCATCCACAGATATAAATTCGTGACTAAAAGTTGTTTTACAATAACAACATAGATCCATACAACCCCTAGATAAACAAATAGTATCATCATAGCTACATCATATGGAAAAAAACCTACCGTAAGCAAGGTTGGCAACAGTAGTATCAAGATATTAAAAGACCTAGCATCATATGCTGTACGAATAAAACCAGCTTCCTTCTGATAGTATTTTAAAGCTTTGTTTACACCTTTAAAGTAACTGTCTTCAACAGTTAATCCAGTATACATCATCATAAACCCATCATGAAGTCCCCGTCTATAAAGGTTAGTCATTACATTTTTACCTGTTTGCCATTTAGCAACTGCATAAAAATCAGTATAACGACGACCTGACCTAGTTCTTGAGAATTCACGATTGATTGATGAAAATTCATTGTTACCAAGCCGTGGTGGTGAAAAAAATGGTTTAAGAAAAGCCAAAACATATCGGAATACTACCCATAATATTACAAATGGAAAGGCTTTAAAAAAAGACACTATTCCATTCATCAAAGCACTAGAAAACTGAATACGCTTATCAGTATGTTCCTGTTTTGCCATTTCTATAAATACAAAGTTGACGAGTGTAAAAATCAAAGGAACGCCAACTAAAAATACCGCTATGCGGATCAATAATGCTGTCCAATCTAAACCAACAACGGATTCCATTAAAACCAAGTAATAATACAGAGGAACGTATAAAATCAAAGCAACCAACAATGTCAAAAGCATCTTAGGCCGTTCCCACATATACTTCAGTGTTTCAAAAATCAATAATACAATGTTTCTTATTGTAACTAGTATCATGAACATCACCTTTCATTTATACAAAAATTATTATTAATTTCCACATTTATATGTATTTTAACATAAAATATACCAAAAAACGCTATGTCAGAAGATAATGACAACTAATTATTAATATCAATTAATAATATATGATTTTAAATCTAGTAGTTTACAATTACAAACATTAACTAAGTTCCTAATGTTTATTTCTTACTTAATACACATCGGTTTTTTAACTAAATATGCTTTCTGCGTTGAAATGTATATATACTATATATATATATAAGATTTAATAAATCTATCTGTATTTTTTCTATCAAAAAACTTTATAATTTCATATGTCCCTGTTTTGTTCCAATACATTTCTTTTTTATGTGCTTCGTATTCAATTATTCTAATTGAGCACCTCTGTTATCAATACATATATAACTAATAATGAAAAAAAACCAAAAGGCCTTTGTTATGCTATTTATAACAATACTTGCAATTATTTGTGATACGGCTCCTTGTAATGCTTTTAGTTGCAACTTATTATAATTCTTTGATATAATCCTTTTTTGCATAGATGACTCTAACAATATTAATTATGTCTTTCTCTTCATCGAACAAATAAACAATTACAAAATTATCAACAATTGATTTTCTCAAACGATTATCATTCAAACCAGAAATTTCTAATAGTGAATATGCTTTTGGAAACTTACATATATCATTAAATTTTTCCTGAAATTTGTTTATTAGTTGAAATACAGATTCAGGATTTACTAATTCTATAGATATATATCGAAATATATTCTCTAAATCCAATCTAGCTTTTGGTAAAAGCTTATAACTTCTTTCCATACTTTGATTTCATTTCGCTAATAAACATTGGCCCATCTGTTTTTAATTCATCTTTATCTATGTCTTTTAAAGAATCATTAATCAATTTAACAACTTGGTTTTTGGCTATTTCTCTCTCATAGACATCTATACTCATTAAGACCATAGATCCATAACCATTTTTTGTTACAAAAACCGGTTCATCGCTTTCTTCTACAAACTTTGATATATTTGCTGTATTCTTTAATTCATTGATTGGAATAATTTTTGGCATATTATGCGCCTCCTCTATTATGGTATAATTATACCGTGATACTCTAAAATTAACCAGTCAACCATAGATATATAATCAAAAAAATTGATAGTATAAAAACCTATGCTTTCATACTATCGTTTTCTTACTAAACTTTTTTAAAATATTATATACTCTCATTAGCGAAGTATAAGTGAAAGTAACGAAACAAAAGAACTAGAAAAATATATTATAGTAAGATAGCTTATATCATTATTTCTTCTCATCAACCACGACAATAATTCATTCTTTTTATTAACTTATTAGCATCTATCAGATTAAGTAACTATTTATTTCTATAAACAAATCAAATAGATTTCAATTAACTTTATTCTACTAAAATATCGGTATCACCACTAAAATCATGAGACAAAAGATTTTCGGGTAGTGAATTAATAAAGGAAAGTAAACTTGATTCTGTATCTGAATAAATATATATTAAATTGACATCACCATATCGATAAAAGTAAATGCCTTCAGTGTCAGAAAAAATAGGTGAAAATACATCTACTGAGTTTAGGTTAACTTCTTTATAACTCAGTATCACAATTAAATCAGCGTTAATGTTAGGATCATATGTATTAGTTAATTGAGCATTAGATAGATTTTCACTATATAAGTCCTTAAATGATTCAACTGTAATTTTTGATCCTAGTAAAAATGCAACAAGTTCTATTTCTTCAAACTCGCTAGGTATATCAGGATCATCTGTTTCATCAGTAAAAACAAGATCATTTGCCTTTCCAATAATAACAGGTGTATCGGCAGTGTTTACTAAATCTATTTCTTCATATAATCCTGATTTAAATGCTGATGTAGTCCCATAGTTTAGCTTATAAGTTTGTTCGATATTATTATTAAATAAAATAGTCATTGAATCAGTGACAGTAGTTTGTAGTACTTTTCCGCTTAATGTCCCAGAAATTTTGCCCACTAATATAGGTGCAATATAATTTGATTCAGTATTTGTATCCGCAGTAACGTTAATAATAACTTGGTAGTTTCCAGACACAGTAATATTCTTAACGGTACCTAATATCTTCCCTGCTATTCCTCCAAAAATGGAAGGATTATCTTTGTTAATTGAATTTTCAATCCGTATATTATGAACAGTTAGATTTTGTACTAATCCACTAGATCCTATTACCGAGAATAATCCAAGATCTTTAACTTTTGAAGGTGCTGTAATACTAATGTTTGATATAGTAAATCCATTTCCATCAAATGTACCTTTGAAACTATTCATAATACCATTGCCTATAGGCGTCCATGTTTCATCTGTCAAGTCTAAATCATTAATAAGAATATAATGTGCATCCAAATCATAATTGACTTGATATAATTCGTTTATAGTAGTTATTTGGTATGGGTTTTCTATACTGCCATCTCCCGCCATATTTGGCATCTGCACATCAACAGTATAAGTTCTATATAAGGTATCATTAACATAGACATCCACCCTTGTAGTTCCGTTGGTCAATCCAGTTATTAGTCCTGTGGAGTCAATACTAATGATCGATTCATCAACGATATTATATGATACATCTTGTGCTGATGCATAGGTTGGAATTATATCAGTTTTAATTCGTATTTGATTGGCGGGACGTAATGTAATTTTATCTGTATTAGGATAAACAAAAACATTTTCTATTGGAGTATCAACACCAAGCAAATCAATGATTGTTTTTTGTTCAACACTTAAATCGTTAATATAATTTAAATTAGATTCTAAGTCCCAATCCTTTAATAAAGTGTTTTTTATTTTAACATCTTTTACATCTTTAATAAACTCTGAGACATATTGAGAAAGTTTTTCAGAATCGTTCATTTCTAACCCATATTTACTTAAATCAAACATGTTTTCTTTTGAAAAGTCTAATAACAAATTAATTTTCGGTATTCTGGTATAATCCCTTCCATCATATACCTCATCAGCAAAAGTAACAGCCGTATCGTTAACCTTAATATCGATGAGGTTATTATTTGAATCATATAATAAGCCGTTATTCGAAACATCAATCGCATTATATCCAGAAGTTGGCCCAGTATAATCCATTTCTAAGCGATTCCATCCATTAATGTAGTCAAGATTTATAGATGAATAAAGTCCTACTTGAGAACTTATATATCTATCCCTACTTATCATATCTCCTTGGTTGATGTTTTCCATATTATAGGCAAAGCCTTCTTCTGGAAAAAAATCTACTTCCTTACCTTCTAGTAAAAGCATTTGAGCAACTAAATTACTGTTTATATCATAAATTTCAATGAATTGAACATATCCTAAACTATCTAAATCATTGGAGCGACTATATCTCACTCTATAGTTTAATATGTAATCATCAAATAGTCTAGCGTAATTAAGACTGCCTAAACTACTGGAACCCCCATAACGCCCAATAGTTTGATCATTATTAATATCATAAATATCATAATTGATTGCATCAAAGTAATCGTTTCCATTTCGTCTAAATGATTCAACATAAATTCTATCATTTAATCTTTTAATGTGATCTATACCATAATTACCATCAATATAAGTAATATATTCTGAATTAATATCAAAGTATTTCACATTAGAATCCAACAATGATAGAATAGATCCATTTTGTTGCTGGCATACATCTCCATAAAACTGATCACCATCAACTTGAAAATCTCTACATTCTCCACCTGCAATAACGCCACTTAATATATTTCCATCATTAGAAAGAAGGTTAAGATATCTTTCGCTTATTGTATTATAATATCTAGCTCTTCCACTAAATATCATATCTGGTGTATAAATAAGGCCTTCAGGTTCTGGATCAGTAATTGAAGGATCCAAAGAAGAACTCATAGCAACATGTTTCAAAAAACTTTTAGAAGTTGATTTATTATCATCTGTAAAAATATCTTGACGCAACATATTAGGGATAAAACCATATAGAAGTTCTGAAATACTATCGAAAGCATTAATGATTTCTATGTCTTCTGGCAAATCGTTTTCATCAATATCTTCAGTAGCATGAACATCAGTTGTGTGAGTGTCAGTTGTGTGAGTGTCAGTTGTGTGAGTGTCAGTTGTATGAATTTCTGTAATCATATGAGTTGTTTCATTATCTTGCGTTACTTCTTCCGATGAGTTAATAAGTTCTGAATTCAATAAATTTCCACATCCACTAAGAGCAATAAATACAATAAATAAAAGTGCAACTATAAATATCTTTTTCATTTTTTCTCCTTAAATATAAGACATATAAATCGAAAAATTAATTGTGTAAATTATACTATAAAATTTTATTTAAAACAACATAACCATAAGAATTAGGTAAATTCCTTTATAATAAAGTTTAATTAATAAAATACATTATTTTATAATAAATTCTTAAAAAAATATAAGTAAATACACAAAGAAGGAATTAGACAATTTTCTAATTCCTCCTTTGATTTCTACATCATATACATTTATATCATTACTTGCAATTATTTGTGATACGGCTCGTTGTAACATTTTTGATTGCAACTTATTATTGTATACTTATGATATCATAGACCACTGGTGAACAATCTCACCAACCTAGTACTATGTTAATCCGAAAATGAAAGTAGCGATGCATTGATCGCAACAACCACTGTTGACAGTGACATAAAGATAGCTCCTACTGCTGGTGAGATGAGGATTCCTTGATTATAAAGTATACCAGCCGCTAAAGGTATTGCTACAATATTGTATGCAGTCGCCCAAATCAAATTCTGAATCATCTTACTGTATGTCTTGGAACCAAATAATGTTAGGTTCACGATATCCTTTGGATCACTGTCCGCTAGAATGATGTCTGCGGTTTCCACTGCTACATCTGTCCCAGATCCAACCGCTATACCAATGTTGGATTCGGCCAAGGCTGGAGCATCATTGACACCATCGCCTGTCATGGCAACAATCTCATTCTCATCTTTGAGCGATTTGATCTTCTCTTGTTTATGATCTGGTAGTACTTCTGCAAAATATCCATCCAGTCCAAGTTCATCGGAAACTTCTTTGGCAATCGCTTCGTTGTCACCAGTAAGCATCCAACACGAAATACCTCGCTCTTGCAATGATTGTATCGCAGATTTGGATGATTCTCTTATTTTGTCTTTTAGTAAAAAATAACCAAGTGCTTCATTGTCCTTGACAAGGTAAGATTCCGTCCCGGTTCCATGATTAGAATCATCGATTGAAATAGAGTGTTCGTTCAGATACTTACGACTTACGACAAAATACTCTTGCTTGTTAATTGTCCCTTTGATACCTTTCCCTTGAATGATTACAGATTCCTCGACATCTTCGGTGTTGATATCTTCTTTCTCCAACTTGTTCATGAATGCGGTCGCAATTGGATGTTCTGATTGCGATTCTATGCTTCCAGCAATGCGAAGGACATCCTCAGCAGAATACTCCTCTGACAAAGACTCATAATGCTGAATCGCAAAAACGCCTTCGGTTAACGTACCAGTCTTGTCAAATACCATTGTCGTAATGTTTCGGGCATTTTCAAATGCGGTACGGTTGCGGATGATTAAACCGTTCTTAGCGGCCAGGGTTGTCGAGTTTGCGACAACGAGCGGAATTGCGAGACCTAACGCATGGGGACAGGTGATAATCATAACCGTTGCCATCCGCGTAATAGCAAATGCCAAATCAGATGTTGCTAAATACCAGTATGTTAGTGTTATCAATCCGATAGTAATCGCAATGATAGTCAGATAAAATGCTGCCTTGTCCGTCAGGTTCTGGGTCTTGGACTTGGCTTGTTGTGATTCATTAACAATGCGAATGATATTGGATACATAGGAATCTTCGGAACCATGGGAGATACGAATCTGAATCGCACTATTTCCATTGAGGGACCCGGCGATGACCTCGTCGTCTTTGCCTTTGCTTACAGGTTTGGATTCTCCAGTTAGGATTGATTCATCAATATGAGAGTTTCCCTTCACAATAACGCCATCAAGCGGGATTTGTTCACCTGGTTTAACAAGAACAACATCTCCTGTTTCGATATCACTTGTCGGAACATCATTGGTATCGTCACCATCCATCCGATGAGCAGTATCGGGAATCAGTTTTGCCAGTTCATCCAGTGCCGACGACGCTTTTAGAACGGACTTCATTTCGATCCAGTGACCAAGTAGCATAATTAAGATCAGAGTTACCAGTTCCCAGAAGAAGTCACTTCCTTCCAGACCTAGTACGGTTGCCGTACTATAGGAGTAGGCAACAACTAAGGCAAGAGCAATCAAAGTCATCATCCCGAGTTGTTCTTTGAAGATTTCGTTGTAACTGCCTCTCAGAAATGGCCATCCCCCATAAAAGAATACGATTGTTGATAACCCTAGTAGGATATACTCATCTCCAGCAAATCCAAGATTAAGTGACAACCATCCTTGAATGGTTTCACTTAACAACAGAATTGGTATCGTAAACACCAACACGACATAAAAGCGTCGTTTAAAGTCTTGTATCATGTGTTGGTGATGATTCTTATGGTTGTGTTGTTCGTGGGTATCATGATTATGTTTCATTGTATCTCCTCCTCATGTCTATATCATACCACCTTCTACCACTCAACTCAAACTATATGGCAAATAATGGTATCCATTATCAATTTAAAAACAGGTATATATAGCCCCAAAACAAAAAGCCCAAAAGGGCTTTGTTATGCTGTGTATATCATAAGTTGCAATTACTTATGGTACGGCTCGTCGTAACTTTTATAAGGGCAACTTGTCATGCATATCAGATAATGTAGCCATCCTTCTCTATTCTAGAATAAAATCTATAATATCTTTGTTCGATACACAATACCAAAAATACTGTAATCATTTTTTTGTTCGATACACAATACCAAAAATACTGTAATCATTTTTTTGTTCGATACACAATACCATTTTATAAATGGAAATTAACTAATTAGTTAGTCTTTACTTAATATTTTTATGCCATTTTCTTTTAATGATTTCTTGAAAACATCTATAAGTTTATGAGATGTAAAGACTGAGCAAACCAATCTATACTTTCTATTTTTAGCCCTTAATTTAATGATAGATTGCTTCATGTTTTGTTCTTTAAATCTTGCTTCCTCTATATCTATAATATTTATACGTTGATATCCCCACACTCTTTGAATTATTATTACATCATTTGTCATCTCTAGTTCAAAATCCATAAGGTATAGCCATAGACTTAGTGACACTGGAATGAACAAATATACGCCAATGACTACGGTGATTGTTTCCCAAATAGGCCTTAAAGCATTAGAATTAAATATAAAAACAAGAATTAATATAACAAGGACTACAGCCCATATGATATTAAATGCAATAAATGTATCTTTCGCATCATTCTTCAAACCACTACTTAACTTAAAATTACCAATTTCACTGATAAAAAGAGGATATATATCTTCTTCAGCTTGGTCAACTTTTATCCCATAAGTTTCAAGTTCTTCTTTTTGATTTTGGGTCATATTGCTATAAGATACTTGCTTAAAATTTGGAAGATTTTTTAATCGTTCAAGATTTTCAACCTTTTCTGAATCGATGATTAATCTTTCAAGACTTGATAAATGCTCTACGCCTTCCAAATCAATAGATTTACCCTTGATGTGGAGTATTTTTAAACTATGTAAATTTTTTAGAAAAACTAGATTACCATGACTTACTCCTAAGGATAATATTTCTAAACGACCTATCAACCCAATGATTGCTTTAACTTTATCAGATATATCATTGTTTATATATAGTTCTTTCAAATTAGTTAATTGACTAAGGACTGAGAAATCCGTAATTTCATTGTCATACGCAGCAAAGACTTCTAAGTTTGGTGTGTATTGCAAATAGTTTATATCTTTTATCTTTGTTCCTGAAATTTCTACTTTTTTAAGATTAGTCATATTAGAAATATCAGCAAGACTTTTGATTGGTTGATTGGCTAAAGATAAAACATCAACTCTTTTAAGATCTTGAGCCGAAATATTCATTGACTTACTATAATCTAATAGTTTTCTTACCTTTTCATCGATAATCTTGTTTAGTTGCATACACTTACCTTTCCAAATGATTTTAATTCTTAAATCTTTCGCAATATTATAAAATCACCCTATGTGTTTCATTATAATAGCATGTTAATCCAATAACAAATGTTTGTTTTTATTGTTTGAAAAAATCTTTTGTTAAGAACTTTATATCATTCGTTACACTTATTTATGATACGGCTCGTTATTCATAATTCTAAATGATCTATATATTTGTTCAAGTAATATCATTTTCATCAATTGATGTGGAAAAGTTAATTTTGAAAAAGAAAGTTTCATATTTGCTTTATCTAATACTTTTTTTGACAAACCTAGAGAGCCTCCAATAATAAAAGCAATATCTGAAGACTGATAAGAAAAAATATCTTTCATAGTTCTAGATAGTTTGATACTATCTAATTGTTTGCCAACAATATCTAAAGCAATGATATATTCTTTATCTATCTTAGATAAAATTCTATCAGCTTCTTTATCTTTAACAATATCCATATCTTTTTCTGATAAATTCTCAGGTGCTTTTTCATCATTAACCTCTAGCATTTCCAAACGAACATACCTCGATAGTCTTTTTTCATATTCAGAAATACCATTTTTTAAATATTTTTCTTTTATTTTACCAACACTTATAATTTTAATTTTCATTGTTTTCCTGCTTTTTTAACAATATCATTTTTTATCTCTTTTCTTAAATGCTCTAGGATGCGCTTTTAAGTATTCATCTTGTAATTTTTCATTCGATATTTTTGTATATATTTGTGTTGTAGATAAGGATACATGACCTAATAGTTCTTGAACTGATCTCAAATCTACACCTCTATTTAATAAATGAGTCGCAAATGAATGTCTAAATGAATGGGGAGACAAATTCATTGCTGAAGCTTGCTTTTCTAACTCTTTATTTAAAATAACCCTTACACCTCTAGATGTTAAAGGTGTTCCCTTATAATTCAATAAGAGTTCATTATCATGAGCTTGACTTTTTAAAGCCAATTCAACTCTAGCTTCAGATAAATAGTCTTTAACAATTTCTAGACCATAACTATGAACAGGTACAACTCTGTCAACTGAACCTTTACCATGAATTAGAATTTCTTTTGAAACAAAGTCTATATCTCCTATAACCATATTGGTTACTTCCGAAACCCTAAGGCCACACCCATAAAGAAGTTCAAACAATACCCTGTTTCGCTTTCCTAAAGCAGTAGAATCATCGATACCATTTAAAAACTTCAACATTTCTTCTTCATAAATAAATTTAGGTAAAGATTTCTTAACCTTAGGTAAATCCACATTTTCAAATGGATTCTCCTCAATTAATTCTTCTGCTATTAAATAATCAAATAGTGATCTCACACTTGAAATCTTTCTTCTAATTGATTTAGGATCATATCGATGATGTAAACTTGATACATAAAACTTAGCTATTCTATGAGTCAAGTACGCTAAATCTCCTAAATCTTCGTTCACCAAAAAATGATTCAATGAATCTATATCATTGATATAGGCTGTTACAGTATTATTAGAATACATTTTTTCATTCTTCAAGTAGTCAAGATAACGACTTCTTATATCATTATTTGTTAATTTCTCCATCTTTTATTAACCCTTCAATAGCCTCTAAAGCTCTATGAGCGTAGAGTGTTTTTCGTTCTTTTTTCTTATGTTTAAAATCTAAATCTGGAAATAGTCCAAAATTCGTATTCATAGGTTGAAAACTATCTACTGATGCATGAGCAATATAATCTGCTTGTGATCCAATAGCAGTTTCTACAGGCATTTTAAGACATTTCATATGTCTTACATATCTAGACATATTGATTCCTGCAAGTAAGCCCGAAGCTATAGATTCAACATAACCTTCTACACCACTTAATTGGCCAGCAAAAAATAAATCCTCCCTATCTTTTGATTGATAATATTCATTAATTGAATTAGGTGCATTGATATAAGTATTTCTATGCATAATACCATATCTAATAATATTGGCTTTTTCTAGTCCAGGAATCATTCTTATAATTCTTTTTTGTTCAGGAAAAGTTAAATGTGTTTGAAAACCAACCAAATTATACATGGTTTTCTTTAAATTATCTTGTCTTAATTGTACAACTGCATAGGGACGTTTCTCATCATCTCTAGCGAGACCGACTGGTTTCAAAGGACCAAAAAGTAATGTTTTAATGCCTCTTTTAGCCATTTCCTCAAACGGCATACAACCTTCAAAAACCTTCATTTCAAAATCTTTAACATCCGCTGTTTTTGCCTTAATAACCTCTTCATACCAAAGAGTGTACTCTTCTTCTGTCATAGGACAATTAATATAATCTGCTTCCCCTTTATCATAGCGGCTCTTAAAATATGCCTTATTCATGTCAATAGAATCCGCCTCAATCACTGGCGCAATAGCATCATAAAAATATAACATGTCTTCACCAATGTATGACATAATATCTTTAGCCAACGCTTCATGAGTTAATGGACCCGTTGCTAAAATGGTTGGACCACTTGGTATCTCTTTCACTTCTTCATGAATAATTTCTATATTTGGATTTTTAGTTAACTCATCGGTGATATATTGTGAGAAGAGATCTCTATCAACAGCTAAAGCATTACCTGCTGGAACACTATATTTATCGGCAGCTTTTAATACAAGTGAATCGAGTTTTCTTAACTCTGCTTTCATAACCCCAGCGGCATTCATCAAAGAGTCAGATCTTAATGAATTAGAACAAACTAATTCCGCAAAGCCATCCAAGTTTTGAGCCGGTGTTTTCTTCACTTTTTTACTTTCATATAATTTAACTTTTATATTTCTCTTCGCTAATTGGTAAGCAGCCTCAGAGCCTGCTAACCCAGCGCCTATTACATTTACATACATTGTCTTTCACCTCGTAACCTATTATAACACATAAGAAAAAAACGGATGAAATCATCCGTTTAATTTTTCTCTAATAATGATTGGTTTGTCTTGTAAGTCAATCATGCCGTTCTCTACCTTTATTATTTTTTTATCTAAATAATTTCGATAACGACCATCATTTAGATATACTTTCATTTGACCTTTGGTTTTTTCTAAATTAAATATCCCATGATAAGCATTTTTATCATTTGCGAATGTTTGATAAGCCGCACCATCAATATCAGGAATATGTACACAGTATTTTCCACTAGAAAATACTTTTCTATTTTTTAATTTAGTCAACTTTTTAATAAATTCAGAAATATCTGTTTTTTTATTAAAAGGATCTTTTTCATGCAATGAAGGTAGCTTATCACTCGTAAATTCTTGACCTGCATATAACATGGTTGCACCCTTTTGAAAGAACAAAAAAGCATTCCAATTTAAAATTCTATCTAAATCATTGCTTAATCTAGCCGCAATTCTTTCTGAATCATATGTTTCTATATGATGTAATTTAACATAATTGTTAGGATAGATTTCCTCTTGTCTTCTTAAGCCTTCTAAATAAGGTCTTAATGAGGCTTCACCTTTAAGATAAGCTTTTTGATCAGGTTCTATATCCAAATCTTGAGCCATATCAAATTCTTGGTATAATTCCGACTCAGACAAACAATTTAATCCCATATCTCTTAACTGCTTACAGTGCTTTCCACGAATACTTTCACTAAGCCATATAAAATTTCTATTTATTTTTTTAACTTGTTTTCTAGCCATTTTCCAAAAATCTAAAGGTATCATTGAAGCTGTATCACATCTAAAACCATCGATATCTAATCTAGCATATCCTACTAAAATGTTGAGGAGTTCAAACCACAAAGCCTTATCAGAAGAAAAGTTGAAATCATAGACATCAGTCCATTTATTGACTTTACTTGTTGATTGACCCTCTTCATCTTTGAAATACCACTCAGAGTGGTGATGATGGTAATAAGAATCCTTGGCTGTATGATTATAGACTATATCCATCATTATTTTCATTTTTCTTTGGTGAACTTCTTCAATTAAATTTTCAAAATCATCTTTACTACCTAATTCTTCCCTAATAGCATTATAATCTTTAATTGAATAAGGAGATCCTAGTGTCCCAATTCTATCAACTTCACCTATTGGATGAATGGGTAAAAGCATAATGACATCTACACCCAAATCTTTAATACGATCCAAGTCATCAATAACTGCCTTAAAATTACCATCTTTTGAAAAATTTCTTACATATATTTGATAAACAACCAAATTTCTTAACTTAATATTTGTCTTTCTCATAATAACCTCCGATTACTATAATTTTACTATATTTAAGTGAATTTGTCTATTTTAAGAAAAAAATGATTCACTTATGTGAACCATTTTTTAACTGTTTCATTAACTTTTTAATTTGATTAGCAGTGAAATCAGAAATAACATGCTCAATTCCACAGGCTTCATTTTCTGCTTGTTCAGGATTAACATGTAATATATCGATTAAAAAGGCCTTCAATAATTCATGTTTATCAAGAATTTTTTTTGAAACTTCTACGCCTTCTTCGGTTAAAGTAATATTTCCGTAGAGTTCTTTGCTCACAAGTTTCTTTTCAATCAATGAATTAATAGCGTTATTGACACTAGCTCGAGAAACCTTTAAATGATTGGCAATATCGATTGATTTTACATCCTCACCGCCAAACATATAAATTGTCTCTAAATAATTTTCTAAAGATTCTGAATATCTTTTAGTCTTCATCCTTCTCTTTTTCCCCTTCCATTGATTCTTTAAACTCTTGAAATTGTGGTAGAGAACATCCTTTCGATGATGAGCATCCATCGCAGGTTGCACATGCACTACCTTTTTGTCTAATCCATTTTCTAACCATAAAAATGACAAATATAATCACTAAAGCTGTAAAGACAATGCTTAGAATGGTACCGGTATCCCTTGAACCTATTTGATAAATTGCCATTGCCGCTAAATAAGCAACAACCATTTCATAAAGTAATGTAAATAAAAACCATTTAGTTGATTTTAACTCACGTTTTAAAGCTGATACAGCAGCAATACAAGGAATAGCAAGTAATGCAAAGACCATAAAAGCATAAGCTTGGACTGGTGTAAAGGCTGATTGAATTGCAGGGTATAATGCAGAGCCGTTTTCAACAACATCGCCACTAACACCATACAATATGCCTAATGTACCAACCACACTTTCTTTGGCTACAAATCCAGATAAGATGGCTACAGTTGATCTCCAGTCATTAAAACCAATAGGTTTAAAAACAGGAAGTATTGCACGACCAATATGGCCCAAGAAACTTTGAGATATTTGATCATCGCTTAATAATTTAAACTGACCATCTACAATACCAAAATAACTTAAAAACCAAATAACAATAAATGATGCTAATAATATTGTTCCTGCTTTAATCAAGAAATCTTTAGAACGTTCCCATGTATGTAACCAAGTATTCTTAACTGTTGGTTTTCTATACTGTGGTAATTCCATAATATAATTTGCACTCGCTGATTTTAATATTGTTTTCTTAAACAATATAGCAGATAATATAGCGACTAATAAACCTAACAAATACATTGAGAAAACAACTAAATATGATCCATTACCAAATAAAGCACCAGCAAAGACTCCATAAATCGGCGCCTTAGCCCCACATGAAACGAAAGGAATAATCATCGCTGTTATTTTTCTATCTTCATCTTTATCTAAAGTTCTTGTCGCTGTAATGGCTGGCACAGAACAACCAAAACCAATTAACATGGGGATAAATGATTTCCCACTTAATCCAAATTTTCTTAAAGCTCTATCCATAATAAAGGCTGCCCTAGACATGTAACCAGAATCCTCTAAAATTGCTAAAGCAAAGAATAAAATCATTAATTGCGGTAAGAATCCTACAACGGCTGCTAAACCACCAAATACACCCTTAGTAATCAAACTGGAAATATATGGACTCATCCCTAAAGATTCAACACCATTGATAATAAAAACAAAGAATTGATCAATCAACCAAACAAATTGATCTGTAATAAAGGTTCCTATAGGTCCAAAGGCTAAAAAGAACACAAGAAACATTACTAGACCAAAAATAGGTAATCCAAAAAACTTATGTGTTAATACTTTATCTATTTTATCTGTTGGAGTTTCTTTAATTAAATCATTTCTATCATAAATTCTATTGATTAAATCTATAATTTTATTATATCTTGCATCAGGTAAGACCATATCTATATCTAATTCAAACGTTTCTTTCAACTCATGATACCATTCGATTAATAGTGCTTGATCTTTATGATTGACATTTGCATGAGGCAAAGCATCTAAGCCATCTTCAAAAAATCGAATGGATAAAAAACGATCATTGATATAATCATTAAACTTATCTATAACATCTTCAATCGCTTGTTCATATTGAATTGGTTTTCTTATTTGATTAACATCAAAAGTTTCTACTTGATGAATAAGTTTATCTATACCTACTTTCTTGCTAGCAGAAATAGGAATAACTGGTACACCTAGTTCTTGAGATAAAGCAAGGTGATCAATCGTTTCTTTATTTTTATCAATAATATCCATACCATTTAAAGCCACAATCATAGGTATATTAGAATCTAATAATTGGTAAGTTAAAAAAAGATTTCTCTCTAAAGAGCTTGCATCAACAATATTGATAATTAAATCCATTTTCCTATCCATAATATAATTAGAAGCAATCTCTTCTTCTAAAGATATGGTAGATAATGAATATATACCAGGTAAATCAATAATATCTGCATCTATAACCTTAGATCTTAATTTACCTGATTTTTTTTCAACAGTAACGCCCGGCCAATTACCCACTGATTGTTTAGAACCAGTTAACTCATTATATAATGTCGTTTTTCCGGCATTAGGATTTCCAATTAAAGCAATGTTCACTATTCATCAACCCTCTCTACATGTATAGTTCTAGCCTCTGCTTTTCGTAGTGTGAGGGAATAACCTCTTACTATTATTTCAACAGGGTCACCTAATGGCGCTGTTTTTTTTACATAAACTTTTGTACCTATAATCAAACCCATATCTATAATACGTTTTCTTAAATTATTAGATTTGATTTTTTTTATCATACAAAATTCGCCTGGTTTAATATCTTGTAATGTCATAATTTCCTCGCTTTGTTAGTATTATCTAACATTTCATATAAAATAAAAAGCTGCATGTTAGCTACGCTTAACATTATAGCTTTTTTTATGGATTGAGTCAACCATTTATCTGCTCTAATATTTCAAATACTGATCACTAAATTCTTTTAAGGTTTTAAAGTAATCTTCTTTGTTATTATAATAACTTCTCGCGTGATAAGCGTCTTTATCAGCTAGGTACAATGTTTTTTTGCCTTTATAAGCTTCATATAAATCAACACTATGAGCATAAGGGATAAAATCGTCTTGTTTTCCATGGACAAACATCATTGGAATATCCGATTCCTTAATTGCGTCTATTGGGGAAACCTTAGAAAGATTACTTCTTGAAATCAACCATACAAATATATTCACAATTCCATAAAACAAAAAGGTCGGGATACCCTTTGCTTTGATTTGTGATTTTATTAATATTTTTAAATTCTTGAAGGAAGAATCACTAATCACAAACCGTACTCTCTTATCCATAGCTTGTTCTAATAAACAAGTAGCGGCACCCATAGATTCACCATATGTACCTAAAAATATATCATGACCATACTTATCAAAGATAAAAGATATGACAGAATAAAGATCGTTTTTTTCATGGAATCCTAGGCTAGTATTTTTACCACCACTATCTCCGTGAAATCTTTGATCATACATAATCACATTGTAACCAAGTTTAATCATCATTAACGCATATTTAATCGTTCCATGATAAGAATATGTATAACCATGAGACATTACAACAAACTTCTTACTATCTTTATATTCAATGAATTCATAAATAGCAATTTGATAACCATACTTTGATTTAATATGGTATTTTTTCGTTCTATGCGCCTTAAGATAAGGTATTAAGCTTGGATCTCTTTTTGATTCTTCAAGCATAGTTTCACCGAGAGTTTTAACATGGGGTGTGACTATAGAAATAGCTATCTGTAATCCTATATACATCCATATTAAAAAAATGAAAACAAAAAAGAAAATCAAATATCCATACCATGCCATAAGAAAACCTCACTTACATTATTTTAAAACTAATTTTTTTACCTTTACATTCTCTATTCTTGTGAAAAAATACACAAAAACAAGGACAATAACAATAGCTTTAAAAATAGTTGATATATTTAAAGACCACCATATTCCTCTTTCAAGTAATTCACCAGTTAATATCAAAACCAAAGGAATTCTAAGACTATTTCCAACAATACCGATGATTGAAGGAATGTAAGACTTTGCTATGCCATTAAAAAATCCTGTGCCAATACCTTCAATAATCATGAAAACTTGCGACATAGAAATAATTTGTAAATAGACTATTCCATGTTGTATAGTAGCGAATTCATCTAAAAAGATACGCATTAAAGATCCTGGTATAAAATATAATAGTCCGGTAATCATTAAAGCATATGGTATCAATATCAGTCCAGCATAATAAACTGATTTTCTAACCCTATCATAAGCTTTAGCACCAAAGTTTTGGCCGATAAACACTGTTATAGCGGTTTGAAAACCACTAGCGATCATCCATGTTAATTGCTCTATTTGAACACCAATTCTCTGAGCAGCCACCACTTCTTCACCAAATAAATATATTTGTCTAGCTATATAAATAGCGATTAATGTAAAAAACATACTTTGAGTACCCACTGGTATTCCAATTTTTAATATCTTCTTAACAGCTTCAAGGTTAAAGTTCTTAAAATGAAATACTTTAACTTCTGGATTAATTTTTTTATAAACAATATAAAAAATAATCAAAGTAATGATTTGAGATATCACTGTGGCGATTGCTGCTCCACTTAAGCCTAACTTAAAAACAAGAATAAAAAGTGGGTCCAAGATGATATTAAAAATAAAACCTGCGGCCAATATCCATAAATTGATCTTTGTTTGACCTAAACCTTCATTAATAGCAACAAAACCATGGACTAAAAATTGGACAAATATAAATCCACCAATAATAGGAATATAATCCATTGCATAATTCAAAATAGTTTGTGATTCTATATTAAAGATAGCTAGGTATTGTTTTGTAAAAATTAGTGTTAACAAGGAAAATAATACACCAAAAAATGCTTGTAATAATAATCCATTACTGGCATAAACATTTACTTTATGTAACTCATCGCGGCCAACAGCATGAGATACTCTAACACTGGTCCCAATTTTAGCGATTAATATAACGCCAAAACAAAACCATGTTAAATATGAAGCAGTTCCCACTGCAGCAACCGCTGAAGTTTCAGATAATCCTATAGAATCAACCCTGCCGATCCAAAAAATATCTGTTAAATTATAAGCCATCTGGCTTAAAGTTGTTAATAAAATAGGAATTGCAAGTAAAACCAGTTTTTCAAGTATAGGTCCTTGCGTAACATTGTAAACTTTTTTCATTAGTCACTCTAAAAAGAAACTCCATGAGAAGTTTCTTCCTTTCTTTATTTTTCTAAAAAGTATGTTGATTCCATATCAGCTGTAGACAAAGCAAAAGCCAATGGATATAAAGCAAAAGCTTTACCCACGTTCATTGCCTCTTCATTACCAGAAAAGCCCATATGATAGCGAATTGCAAAAGCTTCATCTCTTGTTAATTTCATAAACCCAGAGATGATATAAACAGATTTCTCACCATGACCATAAGGCAAATCATCTTCAAAATTATATGATGGAACTTGGATCCATTTACCTTGGTCATTTTTTTTGTTTCTAGTCGACTTCTGATATACATTTACTTTACATATATCATGTAATAAAGCCACAATAGCAATAGTTTCATCACTAAATTGCATACCATATATTTCTTTGACTCGTGGACGCTCTAAATAAGCTTTAAGACATTCATAAACATTTAATGAATGTTTAACCAAACCTCCAGGTTCAGATAAGTGAAATCTTGTTGAACAAGGGGCTTCAAAGAAATCACTTTTACTTGATAATAAATAATTCAGTAAATCTTCTGAACCTTCTCTTTGAATATTTTTTTTATATATATCAACAAACGTTTCTTTATCCATTAAAGTGCCTCACAATATATAGCTGTGCCTTCAATATTATATATTTCATCCTCAAAGGTTACAGGTATTTCTACATCCACCATATCTTTGACAATATATAATTCCATCGTTTTAAGGTCTCTAACAAAGTAACCTAAATCTACTTGATTATCTTTTTGATGGCCATATAAAACAAAAATATTGTCTTCTTCATAAATTTTCGCATGTTCTGCAGTAAGTTCTTGCAGAAGATTAACATCTACTTTACTTTCAGTTATCATCAATTTATGAGGGTTTTCTAATTGAAATCTTCTCTTTAACTTATCTTTTAAAATGGTATCTTTAATTTTACTTTTGGTATAATCAATGACTTCATTTGTTTTTTCTACTAATTTAACACCTTTATCTTTAAGATAGTTTTTCAGTTTTTCCATCATTTAAACCTAAAATAAACCTAAAATTTTTTCATCAACTACATCCATGTTTTCATAAGCACCATGTTTAGGTAAACCAGGCATTGTCATTACCTTACCTGTGAGAGCCACGATAAAGCCTGCACCAATAGAAGGCTTAAATTCTCTAACAGTAATTCTAAAGTTTTCAGGTCTACCCTTTAATTTTGCATTATCAGATAGTGATAATGGTGTTTTAGCCATACATATAGCTAGTTTATCCCAACCATTTTTATTAAATGATTCAATTTGTTCATTGGCTTTATCAGAAAAATCAACACCATCAGCACCATATATTTTTTTAGCTATCGTTTCAATTTTTTCCTTTATTGGCATATCTAATGAATATAGAGGTTGATTATTAATAGGTGCTTCTCCTTCAGTTAATTTAACGATTTTTTTCGCTAAATCAATACCTCCTTCACTACCTTTAGCAAAAACTTCAGATAATGATATAGGATGATGATTATCTTTTGCCCATTCTAATAAAGTATTAATTTCATTTTCTGTATCTTTAGGGAAACGATTAATAGCAATAACATATGGTCTATCAAAATTTTTCACTGATTCTATATGTTTCTCTAAATTCACAATACCTTTTTTTAGTGCCTCAACATCTTCTTGGTCTAAAGAATCATCATTAGCATCTCCATGAAGTTTTAAGGCTCGAATACTAGCAACAATAACCACAGCTGATGGCATAGTATCCATAGCTCTCATTTTTATGTTCATGAATTTTTCCATACCTAAATCCGCACCAAAACCAGCTTCAGTCACTAAATATTCACTCACTCTAGACGCAAAGTCAGATGCAATAATTGAATTAGCACCATGAGCAATATTAGCAAATGGTCCACCATGGATCAAAGCAGGAGTTTTTTCAAGCGTTTGAACTAAATTTGGTTTAATAGCATCTTTAAGCAACATCGTTAATGCGCCTTCAACTTTTAAATCTTTAACAGTAACTGGATTATCATCCATATTATAAGCAACGACCATATGACCTAAACGTGTTTTTAAATCATTTAAATCTTTTGACAAACACAATACAGCCATCACTTCTGATGCAACAGTGATATCAAAACCATCAAAACGTGGTACTTCTCTTTTTAATGATAAAGCAACATGAACTCTTCTCAAAGCACGATCATTCATGTCTAACACACGTCTCCAGATGACTTTCTCTGGATTAATATCTAATGAATTACCTTGGTATAAGTGATTATCAATAACAGAACTAATCAGGTTATTCGCCGCCGTTATTGCATGAATATCTCCAGTAAAGTGAAGATTAATATCCTCCATAGGAACAACTTGAGAATATCCACCACCAGCAGCTCCGCCTTTCATGCCCATAACAGGACCTAAAGAAGGCTCTCTTAAGGCTATCATCGTTTTATAACCTAAAGCACTTAGTGAGTCGCCTAAACCAATAGTCGTCGTTGATTTTCCTTCACCAGCCTTGGTAGGATTGATAGCTGTCACTAAAATAATTTTCCCTCTTTGATTATTTTTGTAGCGATTAATGGCATCAAAACTTATTTTAGCTTTATAATTCCCATAAAGTTCTAAATCCTCTGGTGATAAATTGATTTTTTTTGCTATTTCAGTAATATTTTCCATTTTAGCTTTTTGTGCAATTTGTAAATCTGATAACATATTCCTTCCTCCTATTTCCTTTCTAATATCGTGATACTATCAATACGTGAGGTTTGTGGGTATAAATCCACTGGTATAATTTTGCTCACTTGATATTCATTCATTAACTGATCTATATCCTTAGCTAAAGTTGATGGGTTTTCAGAAAGATAAATGACTTGGTTTGGCTTATACTTACTCATCAAGTCTCTGCTTGTCTTACTCAATCCATATTTAGGGACATTTAAAATAACTGAATCTATTTTTTCTTTTCCTTTGAATAATTTCGGCAATGCTCCTTCAACATGATCTTTAATAAGCTCAATATTCTGAACGCCTAAATCTTTCATGTTTTTAAAACCATCTTTTATAGATGCCTCAGAATAATCTATGGCATATACTTTTTTAACATATCTTGCAAAATATAGAGATGAAATCGTTGATAAATCATATAAATTAATTATCGTATCATCATATGATAAACCACTATGTTTTAATATCAATTCATTCATTAACTCATGGACACTCAAATTATTCGGGAAAGTCCCATTTGCACTTACAGAAACATCTAATCCATGATACGTTGATTCAATAAATTCCTGACCAGCAAGATGTTCTACAGGATTGTAGATGATTTGTTTGCTGTCAGGGTTATAGATACTGTAAGATACAGATTTAATAGACTTAAATGTCTGAATGAGTTCATGAGCAATGGTTTCTAACACTTTATCTTTTTCTTTAACAACCATAACAACACTTGCACTATCAGTATCTTTAAAATATCGTATGACTAAGTTGTATAAAATACCTTCTTTATTTCTTAGGTCATAAGCTTTTAACTTATGTCTTCTAAATAACTTTAAACATAACTGACTAATTTGATTGATTTCAGGGTCATTAACCATACAATCATCAATATATACAAAATGATTAGTCATTGGCTTAAAGTATCCTAAAGCGACACCAAAATTAGTGTTTTTCACTATCATTTCTTGATAGTTACGATAATGATAATTTTGTAAATTTGTCAAAGTCAAAGCAATTCTACTTTTAACATCATTTAAACTGGTGTATCGTTTAAAAGACTGTTCAAGAATCAATTGTTTGATTTTCAATTGTTCTTTGTACTCAATATGCTGTAAATCACAATTACCACATTCTTCATAAAATTTACATGGTGGTAAAACCCTTTTTTTAGATTCTCTTTCTATATCAATGATTTTGGCAATCGCATAATTGTCAAATACTTGGACAACTTCAACATTTACAACTTCTTTTCTAATGGCACCTGGCACAAAAACAGCTATTCGATTAAAATAACCAATTCCTTCACCATTAATTCCTTGTTTCCTAATATTTAATTTTAATTTTTGTTTTTCTATTAATTTCATATGATTACTCCTATCTTTATTATAACAAAATACAAGGTAAATTAACACTCATAAAAACTCAAAAAAAAACAAGATCTTAAAATCTTGTTTTTACATCTTCATATCATAACCTTCGACATATTCTTTAATCATTTTTTTAACCCCTATATTGTCAAGGCTTTCGAATACCTCTAAAATATTCGCTATTTCAATATTCATATCATGCTTAACAGCGAGTTTTTCAATAAAAATCTTTTCATTAGTTGTTCCTATATGCCCATTATTTTTATCAACCAATAACTCCTCATATAGTTTCTCTCCCGGCCTTAAACCAATCACTTTAATATCTATATCTTCAAAAGGTTTTAAACCAGATAATTTAATCATTTTAATAGCCAAATCATATATTTTAACTGGTTCACCCATATCCAAAATAAATATCTCTCCACCTTTAGCAAAAACCGCTGATTGTAAAATTAATCCACTTGCTTCAGGAATAGTCATGAAATATCGAATAATTCGTTTATCAGTCAAAGTAATAGGACCACCATTTTCAATTTGTTTTGTAAAAAGTGGTACAACCGAACCATTAGAACCAAGAACATTTCCAAATCTTACCGCTGAATAAGATGTTTCACTTTTATTATCAAATGATTGAATGATCATTTCCGCAAATCGTTTTGTCGCTCCCATAATATTGGTCGGTCTTACAGCTTTATCCGATGATACTAAGACCATTTTTTTAACTTGATAAATATCACTCAGCTTACACACATTATAAGTTCCTAAAATATTAGTTCTAACAGCTTCTACTGAAGAATCTTCCATTAACGGCACATGCTTATAAGCTGCAGCATGGAAAACCAAATCAGGTTTATACTTATCAAAAACACTTTCAATGCGTTTGTAATTATATACAGAGCCAATTAAAACATCTACATCCACATGGTGCTTAATTTCTTGAAACTTAATTTTTAATTCGCTTTGTAAATCATAAACACCATTTTCATATATATCAAACAAGACTACAAACCTAGGCTTATATTCTACAATCTGTCTAACCAATTCAGATCCTATTGATCCACCAGCACCAGTGACTAAAATAACTTTATCATGGATAAACTGATAAATACCGGTTGTGTCAAGTTCGACAGTTTCTCTTGATAATAAATCTTCAACATTAACATCCAATATTTTATTGGGTTGGTTCTTATTATATTCTGATAACTTAGGTAATCTTTTAATTTTTACCGGTCTTTCTGAAATAATATCTATAATCTCTTTAAATCTAGTCCTATCAATATTCGAAATAGCAACGATGACTTCTTGAATAGCAAACTCATCGATGAGTTTAGGTATTTTTCTTAATGGTCCAAAAATTTCATAACCCGATAATAAATTTCCTATTTTGTTTTCATCATCATCTACAAAGGCTACTGGCTGATTGAATATTTGTGGATTATCTCTAATCTCATTTAGAACTATTTTTCCGCCAGGTCCAGCGCCAACAATAAGGGTTCTTTTACCAGCTGCATAAAAATGATTTGGCATCATGACCTTTACCAAGCGTCTTATAATCCTTGGTGAAACCGCGATAAATATTTCAAAAAGAGTTGTAAAGACAAAGAACACCTCAGGTATAAATTCAAAATCAGGTATCAATAATGTAACAACAATAATGATGATATTTGATACAGTAATATGCCATGAAATCTTAACGACTTCATCTAAACCAACATTAACCAATAATAAATGATAGACCTTAAAGATGAAATAGTAAATCAATTTAAAAGCAATCACAACTGGCAACATTATAAAAGCCATACGGTAATCAAATTCAGTATTAATATATAATCTTAAAATCGTTATCGCTATAGTATAAGTCAAGGCAATGCCTAGAGCATCGATAAACATGAAATTTATTTTTGATTTATTCTTTAAATAATTTCGAGTCTTATTAATTAATTTAACCATATTATACCCCACCGTTTCCTAAAAATTTTATCATATACAAACATATTCTTCAATCACTAATCAAGTTTTATATCAAAATAAAATACAACGCCTTGATTTGTATTCTCTATACCATATTGGTAGTCTAAAGTTTCTAATATTGTTTTGCATATGGCTAGTCCCAGTCCGTGTCCACCATAGGCTCTAGTCCTAGCTTTATCAACTTTATAAAAACTATCCCAAAGATTATTAATGTCCTCTTTTGGAATCTTTTTACCAGAATTATAAACATAAAGCCTTACATGATTTTCCTCTGTAAGCTCAGTGTATATTTTTATATGTTTGGGTGATTCAATATGATTTAATGCATTATTAATAAAATTAATTAAAACAGTTTGTAACTGTTCATAGTCAGAATAAACTTCATAGTCATCAATTGCAAGAGTTAAGTCAATTTCTTTTTCATTCAGTTTTATTGAGAATAATTTTACTGTATTATCCACGAGTTTTTGTATAGAAAACTTAGATTTTTTTATAGTGATCACGCCACTTTCAATCTGAGTCATATTGAGCATATCTCGTACAAGTCTATCCATCTTATTGGTTTCATCAACAATAATATCAAGATATTCTTCTTTATCTTTATCTTTAATATCATCTAACCTTAATGCTTCTGAATAACCCATAATCAAAGATAAAGGCGTTTTTAATTCATGAGAAGCACTGGCGATAAAATCTCTTCTTTTTCTTTCTATTTCATTTTTATATAAAATTTCTTCTGCCAATCGTTCATTAGAAATTTTTAATTCCTCAATTGTTGTTTTTAGTTCATCACTCATTTTATTCACACTTTGAGCTAAGTGTCCTATTTCATCATCACTCATCACATCAATTTTATCAGAAAAATTTAAGTTAGCTATTTCATTGGCCACTCTGTTAATTTCTAAAATTGGATTGGTTAAGCGATAACTAACAAGGTACAATACAAATCCAGAAGCAACCATAAAAAACATACCAACGATGACCGTAAATGAATTAAAAATCCATATATTTTCATTAATTGATCTTGCAGTAATGGTATTAAAATAGTAAATATAACCTTCATTTTCTAAAGGTCTAGCAACAAATAAACCTATGACTTCATTTTCGCCCTCATCTAAAGAAAAATAATATCCATCAAAATCACCAGTCACTGAATTCGTAGATTTAGCAATATTAAAATCTATATTAGCTTGTTTGTTCTGATTGTATAAATAGATAAATTTGATGATATCAGTTCTAGAAATCGCATAAGGATTTCCGTATAAACGCGTATAAACTTCTTCAGTATTGATGAGTGACTTATAATCTATACTAGGGTCTAAGGCTTGATCTTGTATAAGTACATGAGTGGAAAGATTATACTTACTTTCTATACTTAACATTTGATTACTTGAACTGATATCTACATAGTTTATTTCTTTCATTTCATTAAAAGCTTCAACCAGTGTTTCATTCTTTCTATAAGTATAATAATTTCTTAAAATGGTATTATTAATAATTAAAAGCCCAGCAATGAAAGCCAAAATTGTACCATATGTAAGTAGGAATAATTTACTTCTCAGTGATGAATTCATTCTCAATATCCAATCTATATCCAACACTTCTTACAGTTGAAATATAATAGGCATAATCTCCTAACTTCGCTCTTAATTGTTTTACGTGTGTGTCTACAGTCCTTAAATCCCCAAAATAATCATAATTCCATACTGCATTCAGTATTTTATCTCTAGATAAGGCTAATCCTTTATTATTAATTAAATATCTTAATAACTCGAATTCTTTTGGTGTTAAATCAATTTTACTATCATTAATGTATACTTGACGTGACGCTAAGTCCATATGAATCACACCAAAATCCAAGGATTCAACATCCTCGGTATCCTTATTTAATATTTTATTAATTCTAGCCATAAGTACACTTGGTGAAAAAGGCTTAGTGACATAATCATCTGCCCCAAGTTTAAATCCTTTTAATTGATCGTATTCATCACTTCTTGCGGTCAACATCACCACTGGGGTTGTCATATATTCTCTAATACTTTCCAAGACATACCAACCATCATATTTAGGCATCATGACATCAAGAATGATTAAATCAACTTTCTCTTTTGATTCAAATAATAGGTCTAAAGCTTCTTCTCCATCCTTGGCTTCAATACTTTCATAATCTTCTCTTTTTAGAAAATCAACCAATAATTTACGAATTCTAAACTCATCATCTACAACTAATACTCTTTTTTTACTCATAAAACCATCACCTTTCTAAGTAAAAGATAATTCAATATACATGATATTGAATTAATCTTTGAATATGATTTGATTGTTAAATAACTTATCTGCTTGTTCTTTAGAATATTTCTTTTCTACAAACTTATAACTCTTTATAAAACGATTTTCATGGAACCGGTGGGTATCCGATGCAATAAAATCTACTAAGTCATGCTTAAGCAACTTTTTTATATGCCTTTTATTACAAAAACTGCCTTGTCCCAATAAGGTATGGGCGTTTACTTGAATCAGCGCGCCTATTTTTTTTAGGACTCTTATATCATCTATTTTTGATATATTACAATACCTTTCAAGATGAGCGATAATGGGTTTATATCCTTTTGCGACCATATTATAAATAGCTTCAGTGATATTATATAACGATTCATTCACTGAAAACTCAATTAAATAATACTGCCCATTTAAGGGTAAAACCAAGTTATCTTCTATATTTCTAAGTGTATTTTTATCAAAATAAATTTCATTTGCCAAATACAAATTTACATCAATATCTAAGTCATCAACCTTTTTTTGTAATTCATTGAAGATTTTCTTGTTTTCATTGATAGTTGATAAGTAATTTCTAGCTTTATAATAATGTGGTGTAATGAATATATGATTGACTCCTTGCCTAAAAAGGGACTTAATAATATCAATCGATTGATCAAAATTATCAACTCCATCATCCACAAAAGGTAATAAATGTGAGTGAATATCAATCATATAAATGTTACTCCTCGTCTTCTTCCTCTATCTCACGATAATAATAATTATAAGAATGTCCAGATATTTTAGGGTTTACGTTTGCAAATACTGTACCTAAAATATTTGCTTTTTTATCTTGCAGTTGTTGTAAAGCAATTTTCGCCTCATCTTTTTTTGTTTGATTATAAGCAACAACATAAATGACGCCATCTACAATTTTTGATATAACAAATGCATCTGTAACAGATAGTACAGGTGGTGAATCAACAATAACTACATCATACATTGTTT
The DNA here is from genome assembly GCA_018622675.1 of Mycoplasmatota bacterium. Taxonomy (GTDB): domain Bacteria; phylum Bacillota_I; class Bacilli_A; order Izemoplasmatales; family Hujiaoplasmataceae; genus Hujiaoplasma. The sequence goes on along the minus strand of CP076020.1, from coordinate 133,327 downwards.
TTAACTTATCAATTAAGTCCATGGTTTTCTTTGATTCTAATACAATATGAGGACTTGATATACGACTACCTGATAATATTAAATCAATATCACCATCGCCCTTAACAATAATATCCTCTACAGTTTTATTTTCTACAATATAGTCATAAAAGCCCAAATCATTTGCCTTATGAAAAGCACGATGAATTTTTGGTCTTCTTAAATCTAAATCTATAATAATAGTCTTTAAACCTCTTTCAGCATATACAGCTGCTAGATTAATTGCAGTTGTTGTTTTTCCATCTCTAGGCGAAGCTGATGTGGTTTGTAACACTTTTATATTTTGATCTAATCCAATCATACGAATATTAAGTTCTAATTTTCTATATGCTTCCGCTTCTAAAGAGTTTGGGGTTTCAATAACAACATTTCTATACTCAAAATATTCCATTCTATTCCACTACCTTTCTCTCTTTGATTGTACCTGGTACAGAAGCTAAAACTTTAACATCTAAATATTTTTCTACATCTTCAGGCGTTTTAAATTTATTGTTCATAACTTCTTTAATAAAGACGACACCTAAAGCTAAAATACCACCTAAAATAATTGAAATTGCAATATTTAACACTTTATTTGGTGATGATGGATTTTCAGGAACCTTAGCAGAATCTAAAGGTTCAAGCTTATCCTTCAATAATTCAAAATCAGCAGAAGTCTCAATTGACTTTTCAACTAAGCTATTGGCAATCTCAGCTGCTAATACTGGATCCTCGTTTTCAACTTGAACATCTATCTTTAGAATTTGATTTTGTGTTTTTACTGATATAGATTCTCTTAAACTCTTCAAATCTTCAGTTTCTAGACCATCCACATCTGCAATGACAGATTCTAATACGCGATCAGAAATTAAAAATTCCTTATAAGTACCAATTAATAAATTACCAATTGTAATCGCTGATTGCTCATTATTATTAGCGTTTTCAGCATCTACTTGAACCATTAAGGAAGCATTCGCTGTATATTGCGGTGTTACAAAAACAAATGTATAAACTACACCAAGCACCACTGTCCAAAAACCTATAATAATAATAAGCGCCATATTATTTAATACTATCTTAAATAAGTCTTTTAAAGAAATACCTTCATCTTCTTGTTGGAAACTTTCCATATTTTCATTCATATTATCTTCTCCTTAAATGTCATTAACGTTATTATATAATACTAGAAACAATAAAACAATAATACAAGACAATTTAGTAATTATATAAGCCTATAAACAAAGCAACTAATCCAAATAATAAGTTATATATGAAGAATAGTCTTAAATTGCCTTTTCTTGTGATGATATATATAAATCTTAAAGCATAAAAAGTTCCTATAAAACTTACAAACATAGCTATAAAATAATATATAAATATACTGAAATCAGTAGTATCAAAATTGATGAGTGTATTTGAATCAATTAAACCAATTAATAAAGAAATCAATAAGGCTCCAAGTGATATAGGTATAGAAATTAAAATTGAAAACGTTAGTGCTGTCTCATGTGATAACTCTTTTCTCGTACCAGCTGCGGTCGTGACCGCTAATCTACTCACACCAGGAATAACGGCTAACAATTGAACTAAACCAATATAGAATGCTTTCTTTTTAGTTACTCTTGTGCTCGTAAACATATCCGTTCTTTTCCTAGCCAAAAACAAAATAGTCGCAGTAATAAGAGACCCCATTCCAATAATAATTAATAGGTAATCACCATAAAAGATATTATAGGCACTAAATACTGCGCCAACTATTCCTATTGGAACAATGGCAATAACAATACTTTTTATATAAGTCACCGATTTTTTATAGTCAGATTTTTCTTCTTTTTTTATAATATATTTATAGGCATCTACCATTAGTTTCATAATTGTTTTTCTCATATAAATAATAATCGCTAATAAAGAACCTAAATTAACTAAAATTAAGAAAAACAATCCATTATTAATATCCTCAGTTGTTAAATGCTGAAAAAATGCTACATGACCACTAGAAGAAATTGGTAATACTTCCAATACACCTTGTATGATGCCATAAAATATATATTTAATAAATTCGATTATATTCATAATAACTCCTCTACAACCTATAAAACATACAAAACCAAAGCAAATAAACTAGCACCTAAACAATAATAACTAAAGTACTTTAATTTGCCTGATCTAAATATGTTGAATATCAATTTATATGCTATGTAAGTGGCAATTAATGCTCCAAAAAATGCCAAAAGATAATAATGTGTGTGTCCTAAATCAAATGAAGTTGACTCACCATTTAAAACTTTAACAACCAACAATATAAGAGAGCCAAATGAAACCGGAATATACATAATAAAAGAAAAATCTAAAGTCGCATTAATACTCGCGCCTCTTTTCAAGGCAGTTGAACTAGTCATTCCAGAACGAGAAACACCAGGTATTAAAGCTACAGATTGAGCAAGACCCATGAGTCCTACGTCAAGCCAAGATAAATGGTTTCTTTTTGAATTAAAAGGTTCTTCTCTTGTCACAAGAAATAAAACCGTTGATGTAAGTAAAAGCCCAATAGAAACTATTAACAATGCATGGTTAAGCATCATATCTTCAATCTGATCATTTAATATCAAACCTATCAGTCCGGCTGGAATGGTCGCAAGCACAATCTTAAGAGCATATATAAAATTCTTTTTACTTGATTCTCTTTTGTCCTTATTAAATATATATACAAAGAAATCTACAACAATTCTCAAGATTTTTTTATAATATATGAGCAAAAAAGTAAACAAAGAACCCGTATTGACGATAATTAAGAAGATGATGCTATCTACAAAATCAACACTAAGTATATGTTTTGTGATTTCAACATGTCCACTTGATGAAATCGGTAAAACTTCGGTCACGCCTTGGACAATACCTAAAATTAGATATTTTAAAGCTTCTATGATTGCCAAAAAAACCACCACCATTAAATTAAATCTAACTTATTTTAACCTATATATCTCATTTTTTCAATCATTAAAAAAAGAAAGCCATTAATTTGGCTTTCTTCTAAAAAAACTTATAACTCTGTCATCCATAAACCATGGACATTACAATACTCATAAACCTTTACAGATTGAGTTAAATCTACATCAAATTCTGCTTCTGGTTTATCTCCAGGTTCAAATGTCTTGATAAGGTATCTGTCACCGTTTTCAATAAAAATCCATTGAATGAAATGTTTTTCAAGCATAGGATGTTCAACAGATCCCACTTTTACAGAAATTTTGTTTTCTCCTATTTTAGTAACAACTGGTAAATGTTTTTCATTACCCTCTTCTTCTTTTTTAGGTTCTAGTAATATCATTGGTTGTTTACAGCAGTCTAATGGAGAATCCACTGGATAAGTGTAACAAATTCTTTTACATTTTTCGCAAAAATAAATATTCATAAATAAAACCTCCTTTTTTCTTTTTCTAATTTTATTCTATCATAATAAAATTACAAATAAAAGGAGGTTTTCTATTTCCTGTATTTTAGTTGACTTTTCTTTTACCGCGAATCATTAAAATAGTAAACATTGTTAAACAATATAATAAACAACCAAATAAAGCGATAAAATTAAATAAACTTTCATTAGAGGTTCCATAACCAATCGATGGAAGCATTAATATACCAAAGAGCGGTAAAGCCATTGTGATGGCTGTTGCACTCCCCATTGCCATTTCATCAGCCACTGGTGTTTCTAAGTTTTTATCTATTCCTTTTAATAAAGCAATCCCAGTAGACGCAACCCCTGTCAACATCCCAAATAATCCAACAAAGTATTCATCATTATATGCACTATATACTCTCTTAGTCACAAACCAAACATATAACACAGTAATCAAAGCCCCTACAGATGTGATTGATAATAGTAACCATCCATAGTCTTTTAGAAAACCAAATGTAATGGTTAATACAGCGCCAGTAATCATAAAATTAAAAAATAGTGAACTTAGATTTGATAATATATAATCATTTTTAGCAAAGCTAATATTAATGCCTTTTTTCTTTGTAACATTTAAAATTAGCTTAAATAATAAGGCATAGAAGATACCAATAATGAAGTTAAATCCAACTAATAAACCAAAAATAGTTTCCCCAATACCACCCAGAGGTAATAAAACTTGATTTAAAATATATAAAGTTAACCACACTAAACCATAAATAATAGATATAATCACAACCTGAACAGTTAAACCATCAATAACATTGATTTCTTTTACAGTATCGATTTCAACGGTAGCTTTATATAAAGATTGATCATCATAATTTTGATGAGTATCTAAACCTCTTTTTCGAGAGATAATATTAATAATTAAAATACCAATTCCCCCACCAAATAAGAAACCTACAACTGCATAAGATGCACCTAAAGCAGCTGATGTTGTCTCAACACCGGTTAACATATCTGACCAATTTCTAGCAAAACTAGTAGCCAAGCCAGGACCTTGCCCAAAACCTAATGGCAATAACATACCAGATGCAACAGATTTATCACTAAAAAATAACATCACCATTAAGATCCCAATGAAACCTTGTAAAGCATAAGTACTTGTAATTACCATACCTGTTGACCATATCTTTTTTTTGTTTTCTGTTTTTTTATGATCCTTAAGTGTTAAGGTAATAAAACCTAGAGCTAACATATGATAAACAATCGTTGCCATAACACTTGCATCGACGTGATAAGAACCAGGTATAACAGCATCTGAAAAAATCAAACCTACAAAACCACCAAGTAAGGCTGATGGCAAAACTACTTTTTTCAAAAGTGGAACTCTTGTTTTTAGTGCTTTACCTATAAATATCAAAACACCAATTAATAAAATATAAACCATTATTCCCCAATCATTCATAACTTACCCTCCTTCAAGTAATTAATGGAATCCAATACAATCATTGGATCATCTAATTTAAATAAATAAGTTGATCTTTTATGATCAAAAGAAATTTCCTTTTTCCTTGTTAATGTTAATCCTTCTATATTATCGACTTCAAAAACAGTCTCTGTATCTTTATTTTGTATAAAAACTCCTTTACTAAAGGGATTAATCTCAAAATCAACTCTACCGTAATCTTCTAAAGCAAATGTTTTCATGTCAACTTTGTACATTTGACCTGACGTATATATAATATTTTCAAGAATTTTTGGTAAGTGCTCTTTTTGTAATATATCCCATTCAACTAAATTATCAAACTCTAATCCAGATATTAATGAATAAGCATTAAAGTGTGCAATCTCTCCACAGTGATCGCAATATATTTGATTACCTTTTGTTGACAAACTCTGATGATTATGGCATTTAGGACAATAATAAATATATGTTTCCAACCCTAAAGCTCTTTCTTTAGGTTTATATAAATATTTTCTCTCTCTATTCCAATCAAAATCATTAAATGATAAAGCTTCTGTCAATTGTTCATAGATTTCTTCTTCACTATATCTTTCTAATTCATCACCCTTGAATAATGTGTGATAATTCAACTCAATTAAGCCTTTTCTAGTTGGCTTCAATCCCCATCTTGGACTTGATAAATAAGCACCATTGGTTTTAACTACAACCACATCAATCTTAAACTTTTTAAAAAGTTTTACTGTAGAAAAAGGAAAACCACTTTCTTTACCAAAAAACGATGAGTTCCCCTCAGGGAAAACCATAATCCCTCTTTTTTTCTTCTTGACGACATTTAACATTTCCCTAATTGTGGAAATATCAATCTGTCCTTTCCTTTTAGGAATCGAGTATATAACTTTTGTTAAAATATACTTCATCTTTTCGTTAGTAAACATAAATGCATTAATAATAGGATATGGATATCTCTTTAATAACATAGCATGAATCAACCCATCATGTAAAAAAGCATGATTTCCTATCAGAAAATATGGATCTGTTCTTTTCGGATTAAAATCATTAAAATTAACAACAATTTTAAACTTCAATCTATAATATATTTTCACTAATTGTCTAATAATAAATATCTTTAATTTCGTCATAACATCACAGCCTTTACAAAAATTATAACATAAAAGATTAAAATCGCTAATCATTTTTTCTCAAAGAGAAAAGCGACACCACAAAGTGTCGCTTTCAACATATGTTCTAAATGGAAATTGTAAATTAACTGATTAATGACAAATATATAATACCAGCAAAACTTGTAACAAATACATCAATATCTAACTTTTGAGAACTTGTCAGAGATGTATAATCATAATCCTTGATCTTATTTGCATTTGTATCTAGGTCTGTGATTAAATCATTAATATTTGTTTCTATTGTTTCAATATCTTCTGTAGTCATATCTAAGTAGCTTTTAACTTCCTCTTTATTTAAAACTATCAATAATTCATCAACCATTGCATCTATATCAGTCTCGCTATCATTATAAAATTCTGAATAAGCCTTAGCCAAAAGGATCATCGCTCCATAATACTCGTCTTCTTGTCCTCCCACATGACCAGACTGATATAGGGATACAAAGTCATCAATGTAATTTGTTTGTTCTAATAAGTCGAACATATCTTTAATGATATTCAATTGGTTACTTGCTGTATTAGCAAAAGCATTTTCTATGAATCCGATAATTTCAACCATATGAGTATTATCATTAGTGCTAGTCATATCTTCTATTTCATATTCTATAAGTAATTCTCCAAATATAATATCTAAGAAAGCATTATATTCAGCAACATTTATATCTTGAATGACCGGATTGATAACAGCTAGGCTTTCTTTCACCAAGGATGAAACAGCATCACTCATCTCTATTTCAGTACTTGTAGTGTCCGATGAAACTTCCGCTAATTCATATATAGCATCAATCATTGCGTAATCATTTTCGATAATCGCGTCCAATACCATATTCAAACTTTGACCCATACTTTGTCTTAATAATAGAATGTCATTAAAATCTGTTTCCGTTTCTATTAAATTAGAAATATTATCATCTAAATCACTATTAGCTGGATTAGAAGAAAAAATTGATAAATAACTATTTAATACTAACTCAAGATAATAATCATAGAAAAGCATTTCTTTTTCTTCATCTGTATAAATATTATTTAATTGATCCAATAACAAATCATTATTTTCTAAATATTGGTCAATCAACCTTATATTTTCTTTCATAAATGATTTTGATTCACCTAATGATGTATTGCTATTTAGTTCAATTAAAGTGTTAATATATGAATCATCTAACTCTAATATAAAGTTAAAGAATAATTCCATTGACAATAAAGCTTGTGCTGACTGCTTCGGAACACTAACCATTGAAGTATCTATTGTATCTTCAGTTAACACATTTATAAAAGCCAATAAAGTTGAATTTAATACAATAATATCTTGTAACTCAGGAAGATTGTCTTTAAAGTTTGTTATAAGATCATTTTTAACTTTAACCAAAACATCAACATTAGCGTTTGAAATATCTTCTGAATCAACAATAGTTTCCATATTAGAAATCAGTTCACTATCCATATTTGTCTCTACTTCAACTAAATACTCTATAACAATCATTGCTGATTTAACAGCTTGATCTCCTTCATCATCAATAAAATCAAGCAGATCCTGTAATTCTTCCATTGACTCTTCAGATTGTATGACACCAGAACTTGGTTGATAATTTTCAAGTTCAGATGCTATCATTGCTCTTAATTCTACTTTTATTAAAGAAGATACAAAAGCTTCTACCATAGTCATATCTACTGTGTCTATAAAAAGATTAATTTCATTATAAATATTACTCAAATCTTTTTCCACAGCATCTATTAGTATTTGAATATCATCTATTACATCCATCATGCTTTCAAAATCATCAGATAGCATCCCTTTATTAACAAGTTCACTAGCAAAAGCATCCTCATCCTTAATATTCATACCACTAGACTGAATAGATAATTTCATTTTAGAAACTTCACTCTCACGGTTAGCTACATATGCAATAGTTGTACTAACTTCAGAATTTTGAATACCCGTTGGCGCCATAGCTTTTATGGTAAACAATAATCTACTTGCAGACAAAGCTGAAAAATCAAAAGATGTATTTGTAACTTCAGCTTCCAATTCACCATCAATATAAACATTATATCTCAAAGCATTATCTACTGGAGACCAAGTTAAAATTTTTGAGTCTTCATCAACACTCAAGTTATTTGGTACATCTAATTGTTCATTTAAATTATATTCAATCTCTGTTGTTTCATCATTATTACATGACACAATCACAAAAGAAGTCAATACGGCTAACAGTATAATCCATAATTTTTTCATTAAAATACCTCCCAAAAAAATCTAATTTGCTTACTAATCATTTCATTCATAAAGCATTCATTCTTATCTCTATTATATTACATATTCTTTAAACTTAAAAGAATAACACATATCATTTATTCAAATTATCAAATAAAAAAAGAATAAGTAAATATTTACCTATTCTTTGGTTTTTATTTTACATTTTACATGATTCGTTTCATACTTGAGCCAAAAGAATCCAAGTACAAGTAATAAAAGAGCTATGAGTTTATATGGTAGACCAGCTAAAGGCAAAGCTGCCACAGCAAAGGTGATACCTATTGTAGAAAAAAACGCAATAACACACGGCGTGCATCCATATGTTAGCATCCCAAATAGGAATGCAAAACCAGACATAAAGGTTCCTTTACCTTCTTTTCCAGTTAATTTCACTAAGGTAGTTGAAACATTCCACATAAAAGCACTAATAAAAGCCATCAAAATATTTAAAAGAATATTCCCAATCACCAATGGCCAGCCATAATCCATCACCATTTGTGCATAACCTATATTGAGTTGATCTAATAAAAAATACAGACCCAAAAATACAACAAAAACAATAGAACCTTGAATCAAATATTTTCTTTCCTTTTGCATCAATAAAATTGTTTTAAACATGTACAACACCTCGCAACTCTTATTTAAGAAAATTATAACATATTCATAAATATAAAAAGAGTGATATGCTTGATATCACTCTACATTAAATCTATGACTTGTTTATAGATATTTTTAATCTCAACTCCTACTGGATTATCAGTGTCTACTAAAGAAATGCTTTGATTAATTAAATTATTTACTTCTTTATCGAAAGGCAATTCACCAATAAAATTTATATTGTTTTCATATAGATAATCTTTTATATTGTTTGAGATATCTTTATTAATATCATATTTATTGATACAAACTGCTAAAGGGGTTTTAGTTTTTCGAATAGTCTCTATCATTCTTTTCATATCACTAAATCCAGACATAGATGGTTCTGTAACAACCAAAATAAAATCCACACCACTCATGGAAGCAATGACAGGACATCCAATGCCAGGAGGACCATCAATGATAGTTAAACCTTCACTATCTTGTAACTGCTTTTTAACTTCACTCACTAATAAGCCGGAATTACCACTACCCATTTTCAAACTACCAGTTGAAAACCTATAGTTATCTTGATATAAATCAATACTTCCATCCGTACTTTGTTGAAAATCGATAGCATTCGCAGGACACACATATCCACAAACCCCACAACCTTCGCATTTAAATGGATTGACTTTATAACCATCATCATCTGTAATAGCATTAAATCTACAATGGTCTTTACAAAGACCACATTCTACACATACATCTTGATCAATAAATGCTTTTTTTAAACCATAGTATGGTTTTGAATCTTTACTTCCTTTTTTATACATTAAGTGGAGGTTTGGAGCTTCAACATCACAATCAGCAAATTGTTTACTCTTTGCCAATCGGATAAAACTACTTGCAATCGTGGTTTTACCAGTACCGCCTTTACCACTTAATATTAGTAACTGTTTCATATGCTGACCTCTTTTTTAATCCGATTTAATACATGATCAAAGTATGATTTAAAAGCCCCATTAGAAACCATTTCTAATTTTGAATTAGATAGCGCCAAATTCTTATCAAATGGAATATAACCTAAAATTGGAATATGAATTTCTTTCGCATAAGCTTCTACCAACCCATTATCTTCGACAGCCTTATTAATAACAATACCTGATTTTTTCTTATATATTTTTGTTAAATCATAGACCATTTTTAGGTTTTCTAACCCAAATACCGTGGGTTCGCTTACTAAAACACAATAATCAGCATCACTTATACTTTCCATCACACTACAACCATTACCCGGTGGGCAATCAATAACAGAATCTTCATTGGTATTTGCTTTAGCTAATATTTTTTCAATAATAGAAACACCCGTTTCTTTACCAATTCTTAACTCTCCACCAAATATTTTATGGTCACGAACACTTGTATAATTAATATATCCTAATAACTCATCCTTTTCTTTAATCGCTCCATGTGGACATACTAATTGACACCCACCACACGAATGACATAAACTAGGTAAGACTTTTACTTTGCCTAAAAAATCAATTAAAGCATTGTATCTACAAAAATCTACACATTTATTACAATGTTTACATAAATGATCATTAATAACTGGTATTTTGGTATAAACTTCTTCTTTATTATAGGTATCCGCAAAATAAAAAACACCATTGGGTTCTTCTACATCACAATCTAAAAAAGTAGAACCTTCAATTAGATTGGCAAGATTTACTGCCAACAGTGTTTTTCCTGCGCCACCTTTACCACTCAAAACTGCAATTTGCATTAGTATAATTCCTCTAAATCTCCATTTAAATAGTCTTTAATATTTTCTTTGACTATTTTTGCATTTGACTTAAAGATTTTTACCTTAGTTTCAAGCAAGATTTCTAGGGCTTTTTCACCAATTCTCGGTGTAATAAGAACATCAGCGTTTTGTTTTAGTAAAAACTCAGCTGTCTTAACACCTGCACCATGATTTTCATTTAAGAAAGTATTTTTGAATATCACTCCCTCATCATTTTCACTATGATAAACATAAAAATAGTTTGCTCTTCCTAACTGATCTGATACAATAGATTTTTCACTTTCTTCTTTTATAGGTAATACAATAATCATAAAACATCCTCCAAGATTAATTATTTAAGTTCTTTTTCTATTTCATCAAGTCTTTGTTTTAACAATGATTTTTCTTCTTCAAGATCTTCTTTAGTCATTGGAGCATTGTAATACCCAAAGCCTCTGCCTAAACCTCTTCTAAGACCACGCCCATAAAAGGCTTGATTTTGATTACATGGTCCCATACCTCTACCTGTCATTGGTCCATTGCCCATAGGGCCAGTTTCGTTTCTTCTTGGCATTTTTATCCCTCCTTTTTTCTTGACATATGTCAATAATTATATTTTTATTATAGCACTATTATTTTTCTTGTCAAGACAAAATAAAAGATGTTTGCAGAATAAAATCTACAAACATCTTTTAATTTATTATTCTCTATAAAAAGGCATAGACATGCATCGTGGTCCGCCACGTCCCCTTGATAATTCACTTGATGGCATTTTATGTATTTTCACACCCAATGATTCTAAAATATCATTGGTGATATGATTTCTTTCATACACAATGACTTCTCCTGGTCTAATCACTATTGTATTGGCGCCATCATTCCATTGTTCTCTATCTCCAGCAACAGAATCATCACCACCACAAGGGATAAGTGTAATAGTTTTACCTAAATATTTTGTGAGGATCTTGTCTAACTTATCTTCAATAGGAGTCACTTTCAACTTATGTGAACCTTTAGTTGCTTTAGTGACAGCATAGGCTTTAACAGTGTTTTCTAGTTCATTATGCACTAAAAACTTATCATAATCTACTTGAGTAAATACAGTATCTAAATGCATAAAAGCTCTTTTTTTAGGAATATCAAAGGCTAATAAAGTTTTAAAGCCTGTATCATATTGATAAAACAAGTTTTTTGCTAGTCTTTCGATTGCAGCTGGATGCGTTCTTTGAGAAACTCCTACAGCAATAACATCATCAGATAAGACTAAAATATCTCCGCCCTCAATAGTAGCTTTTAAATTGCGATCGTAATATAATTCAGTTTCGTTACCATATTTTGGGTGATATTTAAAAATATATTCCCCATAAATAGTTTCTCTAGAACGAGTTATTGAATACATTTTTGATAAACTCACTCCTTTACCGATAATAGCAAAAGGATCTCTTGTAAAATACAAGTTAGGCATTGGGTCAGTTATAAAAGGATAATCTCTAATGTAGTCAGATAAAGTTCTTTTAGTAAAATTCGGAACGTCAGTCTTTCTAATACCTGCCATAGTTGTCTCAATCATTTGTTTTGTTGAATCCATATCAAATAAATATTTATAAATAACCTTCTTCATTGTTTCACTAGTTACATTTGCTTCAGCAATAAATTGATTAATAAATTTCACTTTTAAATCTGGATCATGATCTAAGGTTTCTTGTACAAGATCAACTAAATATAAAACTTCAACGCCAGCTTTTCTAAAAATATCAGCAAATGCATCATGTTCTTCTATGGCTTTATCTAACCAAGGTATATCATCGAACAATAGTTGTTTTAACCATCTTGGTGTTAAATTTTCCAATTCGCCGCCTGGCCTATGTAACAATACTTTTTTTAATTCACCTATCTCAGATTTTACCTTTAATAAACTCATAAATATATCCTCTTTCTATTCACACGGTTCAAATTCAGCTGTAAAGTGTCTCAGTATAGGAGACTCATATGTAAATTTTAAACCCTTCAATTTTTTTCCCCTATTATTTACTTTGATTAAACATTCTGCAACATATTTTAAATGTTCAAATGTATAAGTTCTTCTTGGTATTGTCAATCTTAAAAATTCTTTATCAGCTTTCAAGTTTTCTTTGGTGTCAGGATCTCTTCCTAATAATAAAGAACCTATTTCCACACCACGAATACCGCCTTCAATATATAATTCATTACAAACAGCTTGAGCAGGAAATTCATCAAATGGTATTTGTGGCGCAATTCTTCCACAATCTACAAAAACAGCATGCCCACCCGTAGGGTATTGAATTGGCACTCCACCCTCTCTTAATAAATCACCTAAATATTTGACTTCATCTATTCGATATTTTAAATAGTCTTCATCTAAAGCTTCTTCTAAACCTATAGCTAAAGCATCCATATCTCTTCCTGTAAGTCCTCCATATGTTGGAAATCCTTCCATAGGAATCACTCGTACTCTAGCTTGTTGGAATAATTCTAAGTCATCTTTAATCGCGATTAAGCCACCAATATTGACTAAACCATCTTTCTTCGCACTCATCAAGAATATATCAGCCAAAGCAAAAGTTTCTAAAGCGATTGCCTTAATGGATTTGTTTTCGTACCCAGCTTCTCTTTGTTTGATATAAAAACTATTTTCAGCATATCTCGCCCCATCAATAACGATAGGAATATTATTTTCTCTTGCGATATGGTTTACAGCTCTCATATTCTCTAATGAAACAGGTTGTCCACCAGCTGAATTATTAGTGATGGTCATAATAATAGCTGCAATATTTTCTTTACCTTTTTCTTGGATGATTGTTTTTAACTTATCTAAATCAAAATTCCCTTTGAAAGGATGATAATTATCTAAATCAAAACATTCTTCACACGCACAATCAATTGCTCTTCCTCCTGCAATCTCAACATGGGCTCTTGTCGTATCAAAATGAATATTTGAAATGACAGACATTCCTTCTCTTTTAATTAATGCAGGCAAAACAACTTGTTCTGCACCTCTTCCTTGATGAGCAGGAATAACATATTTATATCCAGTAATATCTTTAACAACATTTTCAAGACGATAAAAACTTCTTGATCCAGCATAAGCCTCATCACCTTGCATTAATGCTGCCCATTGAAAATGACTCATCGCACCTGTTCCAGAATCCGTTAATAAATCAATAAAAACATCTTCGCTCTTTAAGCGGAAAGGGTTATATCCCGCCTCTTTTAACTTATTGATTCTTTGTGATTTTGAAATTAATTTGATTGGTTCTACCATTTTAATTTTATATGGTGGTAATTGATATTGACTCATAAATTGTTTTGTAGATAAACTACAAATCTCCTTTCTTAAGCAAAATTCTCTTATCTCAATTATACAACATAAAAGCGCTTTCGTAAATGGTCTATCTGAGAAGATTTTTACAAAAAAAAGGTTTAACCAAAATTGGTTAAACCATCATTTTTAAAATAAAGCATGATAAATAAAATATGTAGCTGTCGTCATAGCACTTGATAAAAATGTTCCCCAAATTAAATCAACAATCGTTACATTAATTGGCCATTCTTTCAATGTTGCAAGATTAGTTAAATCGTAAGTTGCATAAGTCATAAAACCAAATACAGCTCCTGCTAATAATGCTTTGCCAAAGTTTTGTTCAGCGATACCATGATAAGTAAAGAACACAACACCAATAATAAATAGCAAATAGAATACTCCTGCAGCAATAAAGTTTGGTTTATCAGCCATTAAGTGGCCAATATTATTCTTGTAAAACTTTGTGGCTATCAATCCTAACCATACCGCATCTATTGCTAAAAAGACAATTAAAGCAATAAGATACATTTTCATAAAATTACCAAAATCCATTATTCACTACCTCCTTTTATATTATTCATATCTTCAACATAAGTATCGATATTAAATTTTCTTTTTAAACCATTATCATTCATATACCTTAATTTACCAAAGATATCTCTTTCAAACCAAGCACGGTCGTGCTTGCCATAACACCAAGCAACTCCAGTATAACCATTAGGTGTTAACCCATCATAAAAATATCGGTTGTTTAAATCTAAAGTGATTTTATAAGCTTCTTCGTATGTCTTTGACCATTCAATAATTTTCTTAGCCCAATACATTCTCATATATGAATGCATTTTACCTAAATAAACCATTTCAATCATGCAAGCATTAAAATACGGATCATGAGTTCTAAAATGAATATAATCATCCATTGAATATATATAGTCACGTTGATCATCCATATGATTTTTCATCGTTTGATAAGCCCATTGATCAGTCATACCTTCAAATTCATCATATGATTGATTATAATAAACAAAATTATAAGCGAGCTCTCTCCTAACAATTAACTCCTCTAAAAAATCTTCTTTGTTATTATCATTTATTGTTTCCATCATATTATAAATCGTCACAGGCGAAATGAACCCATACTTCAAAAAAGGACTTAAGCCAGATGTTAAATTTTTACTAGGATCATTATGTTCATCATATCTGCTTAATTTATGATCAATGAAATCTTTTAAACAATCTATTGCTTCTTTTTCTGCTTTTGAACTTAGGTATTCATTTAAAACTTCATCCTTATAACTACTAAGTTTATCATTAATTTTCCTTCTGATGGTTCTAGCAGCGTACTCTTCTTTATCTGAAGCTACTGTTATAGGGACAAAAACATTTGATTCAACTTCAATGATTAAA
Organism: Mycoplasmatota bacterium; assembly: GCA_018622675.1. Classification (GTDB taxonomy): domain Bacteria; phylum Bacillota_I; class Bacilli_A; order Izemoplasmatales; family Hujiaoplasmataceae; genus Hujiaoplasma. The sequence continues at coordinate 117,915 of CP076020.1, read as the reverse complement.
ACCTCTTTTTTAATGGCTATTTTTTTAATTTGATTTAATATTGATAAATCAAATTTCAAATAACTTTTATCAATAAACACTGCATGGGTATCCTCTAACAGTTTATTATAATCATAATCTCTTTTTATAATTTTTACTTGGTCGGTGAACTGATGAAGCTTCTCATAAAGATCTTCACTATATTGATAAAAATAATCTAAGTTCCTTGAATTTATTTCATAGGGTTCAACCATAACTATCCACAAGTCTTTATGAAATTCTTCACAATACTTCATCGCTTGATAGAGTGTATAATTATTATTAACACGAAAAGATTTATTCATTAAATAAATAACTTTATCCTTATCATTATGATTATCTAAGACAACTATATTTCTATTACTCATTTGAATCATTGCTTAGGAAACCACGGAATAAAGGCATTTGTCTTTGATGCGTATTCATCCCAACCTTCTCTTTGACTCATACGTTTTTCCAACATAGGAACCCCGCTTACAAAACGAAGTAATAGAGAAATCGTTATAGGAGATATAAGGAAAACGATCGGTGCATTAAAGGCAATAACAGCAACTAGTATTCCCCACCACAATAAAGCTTCTCCGAAATAATTTGGATGTCTCGTGTATTTCCATAGACCTTCTGTCATAAGTTTTTTGTCTTTATTTTTCTTTGCGATAAAGTCTTTAAGTTGTTTATCACCAATAACCTCAAATAAGTAACCTATTAACCAAATAACAATACCTATGATGAATAACCATAGGATAAGATTAACTTCTTTTTCTATCATATTTATATAAAATACGCCAATTCCAACGATATACATAAATAAACCTTGTAACATAAAAACTTGTAGAAAGGCTCTAGGAACCACCCATTTTCCCCATTCTTCACGCCACTTTTTATATCTAAAGTCTTCTTCTTGGAAAGCATTTCTCTTTAAAATATGGTAGAAAAGCCTAAGCCCCCAAAAACTAACCATGATATTAACTATCAACTTTTCAATAGTATTCACACCTATATCACCAATAAAGAATAGTGACCAAGCAACTACTACAAAACCTAAGCCCCAACCGATATCAACAATACTATTGTTCTTAATTATTGTTGCTACCACAAAAAAGATGAAAAAATATGCAAGAATCATTAATATCGCTGGTACAACAAACAAATCCGATAACACAAAATCAAACATTTCTATACCCCCAATTTATTTTCTAATATATCCTATAGCAACAGAACCTTTTCCACTATGAATAGCAGTTGCGCTTGAGACCTCTGAAATATATTCAGGTTTTTTACCAATTAAATCAGTAAAAATTTCTTCATATTCTTTTAATAAATCTGGATTCAGACAATGTATGAGCGCATATGAATCAATTTCATTTTTTTCCATATCTTTTTTTACATACTTCACAATTTTTTTCGTAATACTTTTTTGTGATAAAGCGAACCCAAATGCAGAACCTTTACCTTTATCTCCTAAAGTCATAATAGGTCTTATCTTAAAAAACATACCAATTTTTCCTACCGCTTTAGGCAGCCTACCTGACATAGTTGCATATTTAAATGTTTCTAGACAAACAAGTATTTCTGTTTTTTTCTTCATTTCTTCTATTTTTTCAACAATAACTTCAGGTTTTTTCCCTGCTTCTAACATTTCTACAGCTTTTTTCACAAGTAAACCTTGGGATACACTATTATTATATGAATCAATCACATAGATATTTTTCCCTTTTTCTATTAGTTTTTCTGCTTCTGTATTTACAGCCCTAAATGTGGCACTTAATTCTTGAGCCACTAAAATAACAATGATATTTTTATAGTGCAATAATAACTTAGAAAATAAATCATTAACATACTTAATTGTTGGTGTTGAAGTGGTTGGATATTCTAATCCTGCTTCAATCATATCAAATAAAATTTCATTATTAATAGTTAGTTTATCATAATAGGTAACACTGTCTACTTGAATATTCAAAGGTATTGTAGCTACATCATGTTCTTTTAAATATGATGGATTTATATCCGCGATTGAATCAGTGACTATGACTGTATCTTTTTTACTTTTCTTAAAGGCAATATCTTGTATCATATCATCGACCTTTTGTGATACAATCAAACCAAAGGCTTTTAATTCTTTAAAAACCAATTCAGGTGTATTTGTATGAATATGTATCCTAAACATATGAGAACCCATAACGACAACTAAACTATCACCATATGGTCTTAAAGTTTCCTTAATTAAATCTTCATTAATATCGACTTTCTCAAGCAAATGTTTATACTCAACTAAACCTTCTGTACAATATCGATAAGTAATATCTTCTTCAAAATCATGGTTGACATTAAGATCTAATTCCTCAAAATCAATTTGTTCAATTTCTTCATTATTAAAGTAACTATTAATACCTTGTAAAAACAAAACAAAGCCCATAGCTCCACTATCAACAACATTATTTTTCTTTAAAACTGCTAATTGTTCTTTAGTTTTTTCCAGGGATAACTCCGCCTTAGCAAAAGCATGTTTAAAGTAATCTTGTACATTTTTAACTTTAGATAAAATGTGTTTAAGACCATCTGCCCAATCCTTAATAACTGAAAGCATAGTACCTTCTACAGGATTACTTAAAGAACCATAAACATGGCTGACACTATCTAAGGCCATTTGTGTAAATTCTTCTATAGAAACCTGGTCCTTATTCACTGATGATTTTCTTAAACCATTGACGAACTGAGCAAATATAATCCCACTATTACCTCTTGCACCAATTAAAGCAGAATCACTAATAGATTCAAGTGTTTCAATAAAAGAATCACTTACTTTTGACTCTCTTGAAATGGTTTGCATTGTATGCACTAGATTGTTACCAGTGTCTCCGTCTGGAACGGGAAAAACATTAATATCATTCAGTAATTTTCTCTTTTGAATTACAAAATTCGTGCCATAATTAAACATTTGATATAAGTCTTTACCAGTAATATAATCCATTATCTCACCTCAAAAATATTGTTTTTTTGTTGCTTTATTATACCATAAACAAAAATTGTATTAAATGAATTGCTCTAATTAAAAAAAATTATTGCTTGTTTATATCAAAAAGAATGATTATATGATATATTTAAAATAAGAAAACAAAAGGGGGGAAATATGGAAAAAACATCTTTACAAAGTTTAAAAAATTTCAATATTAAAATGGGTATCCTTCATCTGATTCAAGGAATTGTTATGTTAATTTTAGCATTTACAGTCATCGAAGCAGCTGGAGTATATGCCCCAACAATCACAGTATCATTTTTAGATTACGATCCTGCAATAGGTGGTTTAGTTCAAGGAAGTAGAGAGTTATTTGATTTACCATTTGCTGTATTAGTAGCTTCATTCTTATTTATATCAGCAATTGCACATGCAATTATTTCTCTTCCTAAAAAAACCAATACTATTTACAATCAAGATTTAGAAAAAGGCATTAATCAATTTAGATGGTATGAATACGCAATTAGTTCATCTATTATGATCGTCTTAATTTCAACTCTTTTCGGTGTATACGACATATCAACATTGTTACTTATCTTCTTCATTAATGCTTCAATGAATTTATTTGGATTATTAATGGAAAAAATGAATAGCGGAAAAGAAAAAAATGAAGTCTCTTGGTTAGCATTCATATTCGGCTCAATTGCTGGTATTATTCCATGGATTGTTATTTTAACTCAAATGGTTGCTACACCTGCAATCGACCAAGTTCCTGGGTTTGTTTGGGCAATTGTAATTGCATATTTTATAACATTTAATACATTCCCAGTAAATATGGTATTACAATATCTTGGTATTGGAAAATGGAAAAACTATTTATACGGAGAACGCGTTTATATTATACTTAGCCTAGTAGGTAAAACACTTCTTGCTTGGTTAGTATTCTTTGGGACAATGCAACCTCAATAAACATTTCAGATAATGAAAACGGAACGAAAAATCGTTCCGTTTTTTTATTGATTGTCTAAAGCAATTCCACTAATTTGTTCAATTTGGTCCTTTGAACCAACCACTATCATTCTGTCATCAACACTAAGAATTTCATTGGCTTTAGGATTAAATATTATTTTTTCATCCTCTCTTCGAATAGCCAAAATAATTAATCCTATTTTGTTTGATATATCAGCTTCCCTCAATGATTTACCCACCAATTGAGAGCCCTTATTAACAATAACTTCTTCCATATTAATGGACATATTTTTTGCATCAATAATATTATCAACAAAAAATTGAACATGGGGAGAAATCATTAACTGAGCCATCTTCTTTCCGCCAATTTCATCAGGTGAAACAACTCTGTTAGCTCCAGCATGCAAGAGTTTTTTTCTAGCAGATCGATCGTGAAATCTAGAAATAATATGTATATCACGATTCATTTCTCTTGTTGTTAAAACAATAAACACATTTTCAGCATCGCTTGATAAAGTAGTAATTAAACCTTTGCCTTTCTCTATCTTAGCTTTTGATAATATTTCTTCCTTATTGGCATCACCAAGGATATAAAGAACTTCTAATTCTACGAGTTCTTTAATAACTTCCTCATCTTTTTCAATCACAACAAAAGGAATATCTCTTCTTTTAAACTGGTTAATGACATTAATGCCAGTATCTCCAGCACCGCATATAATATAATGATTTTCTAATGCTTCAATTATTTTATCCATCTTATTTTTCCTCCATACCGATTTAATATCCCCTTGACTAAAGAAATCAAAGATCACTTTTAATAAGAAACCTACCATACCAACGCTAATTAATATAATAAAAATAGTAAATACTTTTCCAATAGTATTTAAATCAACAATTTCTTTATAACCCACTGTCGACATAGTAATAATAGTCATATATAGCGCATCAATGAAAGATATATCCAATATAAGTATATAACCCACTGTCGCAAATATAACAATACCTAACATAATTGATATCCAGGTCATTATTTTTTTAATATTCATTATTACACCTACTATTCACCAATGATTTTCACCAATACTCTTTTCTTTCTCATACCATCAAACTCGCCATAGAAAATTTGTTCCCATGGTCCAAAGTCTAATCGACCATCTGTAATCGCGCAAATAACTTCTCTTCCCATAATTGTTCTTTTTAAATGTGCATCAGCATTGTCTTCATATGTATTGTGTTGGTACTGATGATAGGGCTTCTCTGGTGCTAATTTCTCTAAGAACACTTCGAAATCATGATGCAAACCAGATTCATCATCATTAATGAATACACTAGCAGTGATATGCATGGCATTCACCAAAACAAATCCATTCATTATTTTACTTTCTTTTATAGAGTTTTCTATGTCTCTAGTAATATTAATAAGTTGCCGTCTTTGACTTGTATTAAACCGTAATTCTTTACGATAATGCTTCATTTGCTTCTCCTTTATGATCATCATTGAGAAATTGTTTTGACAAAACACAAATTTCTTTATGTTTACATAATTTATTGATGATATAGAAAATGATAGTGGTCATGAATGATGTAACTAATATAACCACCACAGCTACATTAGCAAATTGTGGTTCAGCTGCAGCAACAATACCAGCAATAATCAATGAAAACTCACCCCTTGGAATTGTAACAATCCCAATAAATAGACCTCCATCCTTATTACATTTTTCTATCATCTGCATCAAATATCCACTCACTAATTTTCCTATTATCGCCACGAAAGAGATAATTAATAAAATATAAAATGGTACAGTGATACTTTCAAAAGCAAAAGTCATCCCAAAATAAAAGAAAAACACAGCACCAAAAATATCTCTAAACTTTAAAATAACTTCTTCCATTCTATCTTTATGCTTTAACTCACTCACAACTAAACCTAATAAAAATGCACTCAATGCTTCCGAGACTCCAAATAAAACCCCGATGACTACTCCTATAAATATAAATGCAATAAAACCAATATGTGCAAGTTCGTGATTTTTTAAATTAATTAATTTATCAATATAGGATGAGTATTTTCTTCCTAAGAAAATAACAATAAAAGCAAATAATACAGCTAATCCAATGTCTTTTGAAATACTAAGCAATTCAAATCCATCATGGTTAACAATAGATTGAATAATCACTAAAAACCCAATCATTACAATATCTTCAAATATCATAATGCCCATGACAACTTGACCTTCTTCTTTTTTTACTGCGCCTAGCTGAATAAGAGATTTAGTAATGATGCTAGAACTGCTCATATAAATCATACCGGCAAATACAAAAGTGTAAAACCAGGACAAATCTAGAAGCATCCCTAATAAAAATGCAATAGAAAAATTAACGATAAAATCAATCAAACCAGCCAAACCTAAAACTTTTTTCTTATCCACTAATTTATTTAAAGAAAATTCATAACCAAGATAAAACAATAGAAATATAAGACCAATATCTCCTAGCAAAGAAAAAACTTCTTCATTATTAACAATGGAAAAAACTGCTGGTCCTAGTAATATTCCAGCAACAATATAAAATGGTGGATTAAAACTTTTTAAAAATTTAGAAATAAAACCAGCAATAGCCAAAGCTAAAAATGCAATCGCAATTTGTGTAAATAATGACATATATATCTCCTAACTATCTAAGTATATTATATCATATAAAATAGAAACGACTATTTAGATTAAAAAAAGCAATTCAATCATTGCTTTTTCTTGATATTATAACGATCCTTATACATATTTTTAGCTGCTTCAGTATAACGATTAATAAAATCACTTTTACTATCTGTATAATGATCTCTATGATGCTTATATTTTTTCATTAATTCTAGCTTCAATTCTCCATAAGCTCTAGCAATTTCAGGATGTTCTTTTAAGTAATCTCTAAAATATAACTCTTTATGATTATTTAAAACTTTAATATGAATATGGAAGACCTTTTCTTCAAAGCCTTTTTCTGAATAGCCTTTTAAACACATTAAAGAATTATTTTTAAACATGTCTTTTTGCTTATGACAAATATAACTTTCTTTTTCCAATTTATTCTTGATCTCTATTAATGCTACTTCATTTTCAACCTCTAACAAAATATCGATTGTTGGTTTTGCAATTAGATTATGAACACTTGTACTACCTATATGGGACATTCTTTTTATTAAATGATCACCTATTATTTTTGTTAATATCTTTTTCTCTTGTCTATACCAATTAATATATTCAGGATTATGAGGTTTTAATATAATAGGAAACAGTCTCCATAAATCATCTTTTTTCATCGTTTTTAAATCCACTTAATAAAACCACCTCTCAATTAAAATATGTACATATTATATTTATTTTTATTTCTTATTTCAATAAGTTTTATAAAATTACTTTTTTTTAATCTTCTTTTTCTAATAAAAGGTATGGTTTGTTCACTTATTTATCTCTATAGCTTAAACCTATCAATCAAAAAATTTGAATACAAACCATAAATAATTTTAAAAATCTAAAAATCAAAATGATATAATATCGAAAATAACCTCCCATGATGCTATGGGAGGTTATTTTCAGATTAAATAATTTATATAAAGTCTATGACTTTACTAACAATACTACAGATTCAACATGCGCAGTTTGTGGAAACATATCTACTGGCGCAATTTTCTTGATCTTATACCCTTCTTCTAATAAATATTCCAAATCTCTTCCTAATGTTGCAGGGTTACATGATATGTATATCATCTTTGGTATGTTCATATCTACAACTGTTTTTAAGAATTGTTTCTTACAGCCTTTTCTTGGTGGATCAACAAATATAGCATCAAAGGAATATTTTTTCCATTTATTGATAACATCTACTGCATCTCCTACTTCAAAAAATGCATTTTTGATCTTATTCATTTTAGCATTTCTTTTTGCATCATAAGCCGCTGCTCTTAATTGTTCTATACCAAACACTTTATAAGCATCTTTAGCAACCGTTAAAGCAATAGTCCCAATGCCACAATAAGCATCAATGACTTTATCTTTAGGGCTCAAATTAGCAAATTCGATTGCTTTTGAATATAATCTTTCTGTTTGAACTGGATTTACTTGGAAAAACGATTTAAAACCAATACGGTATTTAATATCTAAGATGCTATCGTAGATAAATCTTTTTCCATATACTAAGCGAATAGGTTTATTCAAATGATACGCATCATCTTCACTTTTTATAATCCCTACCCCAACTAACTCTTGTTGCTGCTCAGCTAAACGTTTAATAAACTTTCTTTCATTAGGTAATTTACTAGCAGATAAATTCAACAATAATAATATTTCTTTATGTTTACTAGATTCTCTTAAAATAGCTGATTTGATTAAACCTGTTTTTGATTTTTCATCATATGCTTTTATATCATATTGGTTTAATAAATTTTTCAATAAAGTTAACAATTGAAAAGATTTTTTAGGCATGATAAAGCATTCTTCTATATCAACAACTTGATGTGATTTTGTTTTATAAAAGCCAGCTTCAATACCATCTTCACCATTAGAAAATTTAATATCTACTTTATTACGATAATAATAAGGGTTTACCATTGAAGTGATTTCTTCAACTTCAATATCTTCAACTCCTAATTTTTTTAATATCAATTCAATACGGTATCTTTTAAAAGCGATTTGAACATCATAATCCATATGCATAAGTTGGCATCCGCCGCATTCAAAAAAATGTTTACACTTTGGTGCTTGACGATACGGACTTCTATTAATTCTTGTTACTACCTTACCAAAACCGAAATTTTTTCGTCTATGTGTGATTTCAATTTCAGCAGCTTCACCTTTTAATAGATCTTCTACAAAAACAGTGTAACCATCATCTAATCTCGTAACTGCTAAGCCATCATGTGTTAAATCAATCGCTTCAACAACGTATTTTTCTTTTAATTCTTCAGACATATTTACCCCTCTCAGATACATACAAAAAAACAAATATCTCATAAATATTATACCACAAAAGTGTCTAATTTTGAGTAAATAAAATAAAAACACCTCCGAAAAGGTGTTTTCAATCTTTATACCAAACGAAAAATATTATTCTTTACTATTCAACAACGATTTTCACAATGTCGCCATCTGCGGATTTAATATTAACTAACTCTCCACTAGCTCCTGCTTGAATCATTTCAATTAACTCATCAACATCCAAATCAATGTCTCCGGTATTAATATTTCCAAACTTATTACTTTTTAACAGTTTAGCAAACTCAATAGGAATTTGAATATTCACATCATCACCGTCGGCTGAATTAACAATTATTTTTAACATTCTAAATTGATTCTTTTTTTCAATGAAACTAGGACCATCTTCTTCTTCAACACCAAGAGAAGATAATAATTTTTCAGCTTCCTCAGCATTAATGACTTTCTTTGATAGTAATTCTAATATTTTCATTCTCTCTTCTTTTAATTCGCTACTTTTCATCTCATTGACCTCCTTATTTGATTTTCGCTAGTAGTTTTGAAGCCTCTTCAACTGAAAGCTCACCACTATCTATTTTATTTAAAATATCTATTTTTGACATCTTAGGTTCATCGACTTCTTCTGTTTCATTATCTTTTCCATCCACTTTATAACCTAACTCAGTAATAACTTCATCCAACATTTTTTTTATCGTCGGATATGAGTAACCCATTTCTTTTTCTATTGCTTTAATATTTCCTCTATTTTTTACAAATATTTCAATAAAATATAGTTTTTCTGTATCTAAATAATTAAATTTTGACAAAGTGTAGTTGCCTTGTATTTCAGTTCCACAATTACCACAAGATAATCTAGTAACTTCTAAATCATGTTGACACACTGGACATTCTGACATAACTGGATATTTTTTTGTTTTCCCACCCAACTTTTGACCTATTGCTTTTTCGATTTCTTTTTCAATATTAAATTTCATTATTCTTTCCTCCTTTAAAATGTTTTTATAACAATATGTTCTCCTGATGCAGCATCTACTTTCACTTGTATGCCTTTACTATTGATCAATTTTTTAATTTCTTTAATGTTTATATCCTCTCCAAAATTTTCCTTAACAAACAATAATGCAAATCTTAAGATACCAAGCGGTATTGGTATTTTAAACAAAACTCTCAAAAACTTGTTAACACCTTCTTCTCCGGGTATTTGAATTGATAACTTAGCAAAATGTGCTTTATTAGTAAAATTCAAGTGATTCCTATTCTGATATAAATATTTATAACCCTTTTTATAAGATATTTCATTATGTGCTATTTGATATAGCACTTGTTCTTCATTCATCTTTATACGCCGATTAAACAACAATAACATGAATGATAAACCTAGTACAAACCCTCCAAAGTCAAAGATGAATACATCTAGCATTCTTGCAGCCCTATCGGGCACAAAATATTGAATCCATTCATCTACACCAGCAGTTATTAAACCAATCATAGATATTTTCAAAATTGATAATTGATATGCTTTAGCTGTAAAATAATATGATATACCTAAGACAAAATATTCAAACACATGAGCAGATTTTCTAACAAAAATATGTAATGATTCCATTGATATTTGATTGTTTACAAAAATTACATCCAAGATATCTTTAATAAACAATGTAAATCCAGAACTTAAATTTCCCGAATCACTACCTGTAGTTAATGACATAGAGAAAATGATTAAAGTAATCAATATGGTGATAGCTAAACTTATATGCTTATACTTCATATTATCTCCTTTTTTGATGATTGTGATATCGGTTTTCGTTATTATCTTGTAATTGCTTCCAATATTCATTTGGACATAATGAACACAAATGATGGACCACTATCATTTTGTAGTTATTATTTTTCATCATATATCCCCCTAACTTTTCCCTATTTCCTTTTTTTATCATTTGTAAACTGTTGCCAATATTCACTAGTACACATACCACCTAGTAATAATGTATTTCTTGGTTTTGCATTTCTTAATTTCATTTTTTTATCCTCCATTAAATTAATTGTTTAATATTATTAATTTTTTATTGATTAAAAGTTAATTTTTCTTAAGCTCACCTTCATTATATCAAGTAAAAATCAATTGTCAAGTAAAAAATATAAAATATTTTAATAAATAAATTAAAAAAAGTCAAAAAATTGACTTTTTTTATTAATTTTATTAATTTTACCTTTTATTTTTGCTCATTTTCTTCATTTCAAATATTAAATCTCTGATACGAGCAGCTTGTTCAAAATCTAATTCTTTTGCATAGACCATCATTTGATCTTCTAGCATATCAATATTTCTTTCGATTTCTGCTTTAGATAGTTTATCAATATCATCTACAACTTGATCAGCATTAGTTTTAATAGAAATTGCTTTTGGTATATTTTTAAGAATCGTTTTTGGAGTAATATGATTATCTATATTATGTTGAATTTGTATTTCTCTTCTACGCTCAGTTTCATCAATGGCTTTTCGCATTGAGTCTGTAATACGATCTGCATACATCACCACGTGTCCATTAACATTTCTTGCTGCACGGCCCGTTGTTTGAATTAAAGACTTCTCACTTCTAAGGAAACCTTCTTTATCCGCATCTAATATCGCTATAAATGAAACTTCAGGCAAATCCAAACCTTCTCTTAATAAGTTAATTCCTACTAAGATATCAAAGTCACCTTGTCTTAATTTTCTAATAAGTTCCATTCTTTCCAAAGATTTAATTTTAGAATGTAAATACTCAACTTTATATCCTAAACCTTTAAGGTAACCCGTTAAGTCCTCACTCATTTTTATCGTTAAAGTCGTTATTAAAGTTCTTTCATTTCTTTTAATTGTCTTATCTATTTCAATCAGTAAGTCATCAATCTGGTTTTCAGATGGCCTTACTTCAACTACAGGATCAACCAATCCTGTTGGCCTAATAATTTGTTCTATCACTGCGCCTGATCTCTCTAATTCATAATCACCTGGAGTTGCAGAAACATAAATCACCTGATTAATCTTATCATTGAATTCATCAAAATTAAGTGGCCTATTATCTAATGCACTAGGCAATCTAAAGCCATAATCAACCAATGTTTGTTTTCTAGACCTATCTCCATTATACATCCCTCTAACTTGTGGTAAAGTTACATGAGATTCATCAACAATTAATACAAAATCATCAGGGAAAAAATCAATTAACGTCGATGGTGTTTCGCCTTCTTCTCTTAAAGCTAAATGCCTAGAATAATTCTCCACTCCAGAAACTGTTCCCATTTCTCTTAACATCTCTAAATCATAATTTGTTCTTTGCTCGATTCTTTCTGCTTCCAAAGGCATATTATTATCTTTAAAATATTTTAACCTTTCTTCTAATTCTCTTTCTATTCTTCTTAAAGCTTCATCTAGTTTATCCTTGTCTGTTAAGAAGTGAGACGCAGGAAATAAAGATAACATTTCATAGTCTTTATAAATTTCACCTGAGACAATATTAAACTCTCTAATTCTACTCAGTTCATCAAAATCAAATTCCACTCTAATACCCTTAGTTTTATTATAAGGAGGTAATATTTCAACAACATCTCCTCTAACTCTAAAACTACCACGAACAAAATCAACATCATTACGAACGTATAAAATATCTACAAGCCTTTCCATTAATTCATCTCTAGTCATATCCCCTTTTCTTAAAGTAACCATTCCTCTTTTATAAGTTTCAGGATCACCGATACCATAGATACAAGATACACTAGCCACGATAATTACATCATTGCGTTCTAAAAGAGACGATGTAGCTGCATGTCTCAATTCATCAATCTCATCATTAATTTTAGCATCTTTTTCGATATATAAATCCGCCCCTGGCACATAAGCCTCAGGTTGATAATAATCATAGTAAGAAATAAAATATTCTACTCTATTATCAGGAAACAATGTTTTAAACTCAGAATAAAGTTGACCAGCAAGCGTTTTATTGTGAGCCAAGACCAATATAGGCTTCTCAATTTCTTTAATTACATTGGCTATCGTATAAGTCTTCCCAGTCCCAGTAGCACCAAGTAAGACTTGTTCTTTCATGTGATTATTTAAATTTTCAACCAAGGATTTGATAGCTGTTGGTTGATCACCTGTAGGTTTATATTCAGAAATTAAATTATATTTACTCATATTTATCACCATTTTTAGTATAACATATTTTAATAATAATATAATTTTATTGATTTATTTGTTACAATAGAGTAGGTGATTAAATGAAAACAATATTGGTTGGAATTAATTCAAAATATATTCATCCTAATTTAGCCATACGGTATTTAAAAGCAAATACTGATTTTTTAGTAGATATCTTAGAATTTAATATAAAAGATAAAGAAGAAACAATGATAAAGCAAATTTTAGATGATAATCCTAAAATCATTGGTTTTAGTGTTTATATATGGAACGTTGAAATTGTTAAATCATTAATAAAAAAAATCAGAAATCTAAATAAGGATATAAAAATTATATTAGGTGGTCCGGAAGTTTCATATGTGAATGAAAATTACTTTGAAGAAAACCTGTGTGACTACATCATTATTAATGAAGGTGAAGAATCTTTCAATAAACTACTTCACGCACTTAAAAATAAAGAAGACCTTTCCTCTGTGCCTAATCTTATGTATAAGAAAAACGGAATGCTTATAAAAAATCAAACCTCTTTAATCAAAGACCTAAACAAACTAAAAGATCCTTATGATACGATTCAAGAAAAAGATATGGACCATAAAATCCAATATGTTGAATTATCAAGAGGCTGTCCATATAAGTGTAGTTACTGTTTGGCTTCATTAGAAAAAGGTTTAAGATTCTTTTCACTCGACAGAGTTAAAGAAACCATCCATTCCTTAGTAAAAAAAGGCGCAAAAACTTTCAAATTTTTAGACCGCTCCTTTAATGCTAAACCAAAAATCGCTCAAGCTTTTTTAGAGTTTATCATTGAACAAAATTATGATGATGTTGTATTTCAATTTGAAATTAATGGTGATGTCTTAAAGAAAGAATTCATTGAATTTCTTTTTCACAAGGCACCCAAAAACTTAATAAGGTTTGAACTGGGTATTCAATCAACAAATGACATAGTCAATCAAGAAGTCAACCGTTATCAAAATACTAAGAGACTGATAGACAATATAAAATTACTACAAAAATCAAATGTAACATTGCATCTTGATTTAATTGCTGGCCTTCCTTACGAAGACTTAGATAGTTTTAAAAACACTTTTAATACGATCTATCAATTATTTTCAGATGAACTTCAACTTGGATTTTTAAAGGTATTAAAAGGAACTGATATATACTATAAGACAGACAAACATCAAATCAACTACCAAGACCAGGCTCCTTATGAAATCATTGATAATCAATATATCACAAAAAATGAGCTTAATACAATTCATAAAGTTGAAACTATGCTTAATATCTATTGGAACAAGAATTTCATGAACCAATCAATTCAATATTTGACAAAAGATATTGATGCTTTTTCTTTTTTTCATAATCTTTACCGGTATTATGATCAATTATCTTTATCAACACTAAGATACGCTTATGATCATCTTTTCACTAACCTTATTGGTTTTTTAAAAGAAAATAATATGTGGGACCACACAATCAAGAGTTACCTTAAGTTTGATTATCTAAACCATCACCCAATAAAACCAAAATTATATTGGGATAATAGTCATATCAATAAAAACGATATTATAAGAGCCTTCCATAAATCACACCAAGATATTCACATAGATGACTTATATAAGTATGCGGTTGTTACAGATTACCTGGATGGTTATCTCATCATGATGTATCAACATAAAAACAAGAGATATTATATATTTAATAAGGACTAAACCAAAGTTTAGTCCTTTATTTTTATCTAAGTTTTTGTAGTGACTCATACAAGTCTGGTTTATTAATTTCTTTAGTTAATACATCAGAAAGCGTCATAGAATCAACATGCAACCCTCTAGATACTGTAGCCAATCCGTGATGTCCCTCTTTTAATAACTCAACCGCTCTAATACCCATTTTACTTGCTAAAACTCTATCAAAAGCACTAGGTGATCCACCTCTTTGAATATAACCTAAAACTGTAGCTCTTGCATCATACCCAGTGTTTTCTTGAATTTTACCTGCTAATTCTTTTACATCTGTAATATGTTCAGCAACAACAATAATCAAATGTCTTTTGCCTTGATTTTTAGCTTTTTGAACACGCTTTAATATCGCACTTTCATTATAGCCAGTTTCACTTGTAACAACAATTTCAGCACCACATGCAATACCTGAATAAATGGATAGGTCTCCACAATCTCGCCCCATAACTTCAACAACTGTACAACGTTGATGTGAAAAAGAGGTATCTCTAAGTTTATCTATAGCCTCCATTGATGTATCAAGAGCCGAGAAAAAGCCAATCGTATATTCTGAACCATTAATATCATTATCAATGGTTGCAGGAATGCCAATGGTTTTAAATCCTTGTTTTTCTAAAGCCATCGCTCCTTTAAATGTTCCGTCCCCACCAATAGTGATTAAAGCATCAATATTTCTTTCTCTAAGATTTTTGACTGCTTTAGCAACAACTTTCTCTTCTTTAAAACTATCTAATCTAGCAGACCCTAAAATCGTTCCACCTCTATCAATCATTTGACCAACATCAAAACTATACAATTGCTTGATATCTCCGTCAACTAAACCTCGATACCCATCTCTAACACCATATACTTCTATATCATGATATATACATGTTCTTACAACAGCACGAATCGCTGCGTTCATCCCTGGTGCATCTCCACCGGATGTTAATAATGCTATTTTCATATCCATCACCTCTTTAATATTTTAATATTATCCACAATAACTTGTAGATGATCATGCCTTATATCCGTTTTACCATCAAAGAAATATACTTGATTTTCTTTTAAAAGGTGTTCTAACTTCTCATATTGACCTGGAAATAAGACACCATCAACTTCAGTAAATTCATCTTCCAATGTAACAAATGCCATTTGATCATTATTCTTTGTTTTAATCACTCTTACTTTTGATATAAGGGCAACAAATTTTACATATCCTAATCTCTTACCTATAATATCCGAAAGGACTTGTAAATGATTATTTTTTATCATTTTATCATAACTATGAATTAAGTGATACTCAAAGTTAATCCCTAATAAATCTCTTTCTTTATATTCCATTTTTTGATAATCATATTCATCATATTCAATATAATGAAATGATTCATCATTATAATGAAAACTAATAAAAGCTTCAACTCGATCAAGATTTTCTATTAAGGTCTGTTTGTTGACACCAAAATCAGAAAAAACATTGGCGTGTATCAATGACTCTATTACATTCTTAGGCAAATGATTACCCCGTGAGTAAAAATCAATAAAACTTGTAACTTCACTTTCGTCTTGAATTTCAACAATCTTTTCTGCCATAATATGACCAATACCTTTAATTGCCATATATGGATATCTAAGACCCTTATCTTCATAGATATACGATACGCCTGAACGATTAATTTTAGGTGGTAAAACGTCAATTCCCATAGAATTGGCTTCTCTGATATATTTCTTAGTTCCTGTAATAGATCCTATTTGAAAATCTAATAACACAGCTAAAAAATAAGAAGGATAATTCGCTTTTAAATAAGCCATCCAATATGCCACATAAGAATAAGCCACGGCGTGACTTTTATTAAACCCATAGTTGGCAAACTTAACAATATAGTCATATATTTTTTCACCAAAAACTTCAGAATAACCTTGTTTTTTTACCCTACTCACAAATTTTTTGCGTTCTTTTACAAGAATAGATTTACTTTTTTTACTCACAGCTCTTCTTAAAACATCTGCTTCACCCAAAGAATATCCAGCAAATTTATTAGCAATTTTCATAATTTGTTCTTGATAGATAATAATACCATTGGTAGGTTTTAAAATAGGAATCAAGTCTTTATCCAAATAGTCAATCCCCTCTTCTTTGTTTCTTCTTCTAATATAGAGAGGAATGTTCTCCATCGGTCCAGGTCTATGTAAAGATATACATGTCGCTATATCTTCAAAGTTATCTAGTTTCATTTGCCTCATGAGATTCATCATACCTTCAGATTCTAATTGAAAAATGCCTAATGTTTTCACATCTTTAAGCAACTGAAAGGTTTTTTTATCATCTAAAGGCAGTTTGTATACATTGATTTTTTTTCTTTCATTTTTTTCTATTAAGGACAAGACATCCTCTATAATGGTTAAATTTCTTATTCCTAAAAAATCAATTTTTAACAAACCTAAACTTTCTAAATCACTTGCTTCAAATTGAGTTTGATGCATATCTAGCAAGCCTGGTTGAATAGCGCTATATTCTGTCATGGATTTATTAGAAATAATAATACCTGCTGCATGTGTAGACACATGCCTTACTAATCCTGATATTTTTTTTGCAATCGTCATCAAACGATTGATCTCAGGATTATTCATGTAATACTTATAATCTTTTGGATGTTCTTTTTCAAATGTTTCTATTGAATTATTTGATAAAGATATTTTTTTTGTTAAGTCATCTATAATTGTTGAACTTGTTTCCAAAATCCTACCAACATCTCTAATGGCTGATTTACCTTGAAAAGTTCCAAATGTAATAATAGAAGCAACTTTATCAATCCCATATTTATCAACCACGTAACGTATGATATCATCTCTTTTATTATCTGGAAAATCCATATCAATATCTGGCATGGTAATCCTCTCAGGATTTAAAAATCTTTCAAAGTATAAATCAAATTCCAATGGATCAACTTCTGTAATACCCAAGACATAAGATATTAACGATCCTGCCGCAGACCCTCTACCTGGCCCCACTAATATACCCTGTTTTTTTGCATACAAAACAAAGTCCCATACTATTAGAAAATAATCCTCATAATGCATTTCTTCTATAATATTTAATTCATGGATTAATCTTTCTTTATAATCTTGAATAGCTCTATCATAAATACCCTTTTGGTAAAGCCTTCTTTCTAAGCCTTTGAATGTCAACTGCTTTAACTTCTCTAATGAAGTTCCTTGTTCTAGGGGATAATTAGGAAGATACCTTTGTTTAAAATCTATTTTAATATCTGTTGACTCTATTAATTTATTTGTATTTTTAATTGCATCAGGAAATTGACTAAAGATATTCTTAAGTCTATCCATATCCAACAAAGAAAAAGTTTTTTCACTTTCTTCAAAAATACCTTTTTCTTGTTGGTCATTCCTTAATATTTTTTTTAAAACTATAGATGCTTCTTTATCAAATTCATCTAAATATAAAACCGGGTTCACGATAACAAGCTGATAATTAACTGATAATTCTTCGTACAATTGATTATCAGAAAATATATTAGAACCAAAACCTAGATAATAATCATTAACACTTCTTTCTAAATCAGTGATTAACCCATTTAAAATATCAAACTGTTTATTTCTAATCACTAAATATAAGCCACCACGATCCAAAACCGGCACAAAAATAAGACCTTCATTAAAATCTCGAATCTGATGTAATTCTAAATAACCATCTCTTGTTGCTATTTGAGAGCTAATCTTCAAAAGATTATGGTATCCTTTGTTATTCTTCACATATAACAAAGCAATCATATCAGGATATTTTTCTGATTTGATAATAACTTCCAAACCTAAAAGAGGTTTAATGCCATGATTTAAACAAGATTTATAGAACTTTAATAGTCCATGAGTCTTGTTTGAATCAGTTAAACCTAATGTATGATAACCTAATTCTTTGGCCCTTTTAACGGCTGTTTCAATATCCAAAACACTACCATTAAAAGAATATGAACTTTGCAAATACAGACTAAAATCTATCATATTATTCCTCAAAAATATTATATCATATATGAGGAAATATAACTATTTTTTGGTTAAAGTTATAATGACCCCTACAACAGAAATAACTAATAAACCATAAGGCAAGATTGACTTTTTTTCTTGACTTGTTTCTTCTAAAATAAAAAATATCATTTCCTTATATGTATCGTCCATATTTTTAATTTTCAGATGATAGGTACCTGGTTGTTTTATAAGATTTGTTCCTGTTATAGGTTGACCATTTAACCATACATCACCAAAAGCATAAAGATTTACTTGCTTATAGACTTCATTATTTATAACGCCATCAACTCTGGAAGTAATGGATATATTTAGTGTCTCAATGATATGACCATTTTCTTGAAATTCAAGTAAATAAGCACCAGTTTCTGATATAAAGTTACCGTCGTACAAACAATCGTTACTAATTATAGAACCAATATTCGAATAAATACTGATTGGATAGTCAAATACCATTCCATCTTTAAGATCAAAGTGATCGTAACCATCAAAATAATGTATCCAAGGATAAATTTTAAAATCAATGGTTTGGTAGTAATGATTTACACCATGCAATTCTAATTTAATTTCACCAATTTGGTTAATCACTTGGCCAGAACGATAATCATTGCCATTCAATACTAACTGACCATTAGATATAACCTTTACTGACCCTTTATACCCATCTTTATAAGATTCACCAATGATTTCTATATCAGCTTCTAAAGTAAAATCTTCAGAATATTTATATTCACCCATGACAATTTCTATATGATATATACCAGGCTCATCAATCAATATTTTTTCCACTGCCTCTTCATTTATATAAGCTTGACCCTGATATTGTATTTGATAGATATTATCTTTTTGGCTTTTGAAATGATAATCATCATGCACTTCTAAATCTTTATCAATATAAACCCTATCACCATCATTACTTAAAATAAGCAAATAATGGTGATTATAAAAATTTTCTGGCTTTGTATCAATATCTTTTCTATTCAAGAGTTCTCCGTAAATATTAAATAATAACAAGCTATAACTTTGCTCACCACTACTTATATTCTGTTTTTCCATCATCAAGATGAACTGATCTTCACTCACTACGGCCAAATATATAAAAGATTCATTAAATCCTTCATCAAAGATCATTTCATTATATATTTCTTCAGTATCATTATCTCTTATCATCATATATGCATTTTCTAAGTAAGTGCCATATGTTATATTTATATTCGATAAATTGAACTCTTGACAATGAGCGAGAGTATATTGCCCAAGCAATTGCATGATCAAAACAAGGAACCTTATCTTCATAAAAAAACCTCCTATAACAAAATATTACTTGTTATAGAAGGTCATTCTTTAAAAATTAAATAATTTCTACTTTTCTAGTTTTTAAATCTTCATAAAAATTAGCAACACTCATTTGAATATATGGTTCTAAGAAAATGAAACCTACACCAAAAGTTAGAGCAGCTAATATATACCAGCCTATAAATGAAAAATACAACTTAAATAATCTCCACTTATGGCCACGCATCATTTCTTGACTTTCTTTAATAGCTTGTGTTGGTTCTAATTCGGGATGATCTGTTAAAATATAAAATGTCATTGCATAACTAAATGATTTGATAATTCCTGGTATCACTAATAATAAGGTCCATAAGAAAATAAATAGTCCCCTTAATATAAAAGCAATAATATAATTTATTATTTGTCCTTTGAACCCTGCAAGCAAGACATCTGTATCATTTGTATCAGTTCTTATAATATTAAGCCTATAAGCAATGACACCTATGAGAGCAGGTCCAGATAAAATCAGTCCAACAAGAGCAGCTGAACTCCCCATAATCGCAGCTAAAACAAGTCCAACCACTAAAAGATTCCAATAAAATGTCCTTAATTGTTCCCATGCCTTTTTTCTAAAATCCTTACTTACCATATAATCCTCCTTTAAATTCATTATATAATAAAAAACACTAATATACTATAAAAAAAGTGGAATGGTTTATCCATTCCACTTAAATGTTCATTATAATAAAGCCAAAGTATCCCTAGCAATCATCACTTCTTCATTTGTTGGTATTACATATACCGCGATTTTAGAATCATCAGTAGAAATTAATTGTTCAACACCTCTCGTGTCATTTCTTTCTTCATCAATTTTCACACCAATAGTTTCTAAACGTCCACCAATATCAGCTCTTGTTGGTTTAGCGTTTTCGCCAATTCCTGCGGTAAAAATAATAGCTTCCGCCCCGCCAACATAATTATGATATGACGCTATATAATCAGCTATTCTTTTTGACTGGATAGCTATTGCCAAAGCAGCTTGATGGTTACCTTTTTCTGCAGCAGATACAAGATCTCTTGAATCAGACGAAATATCAGAAACACCTAAATAACCTGATTGTTTATTTAAAATGTTTAATATCTCTTTAACAGGTTTTTTCTTTACATTAGCCATATATTCAACTACTGCAGGGTCAATGTTTCCAGAACGTGTTCCCATAGGAATACCTTCTAAAGGTGTGAATCCCATAGAAGTATCAATTGAACGACCATTTTTAACCGCGCATATAGAAGCGCCATTACCAATATGAGCAATAATGATATTCACATCTTTAACATCTTTATTCATCATTTCAGCATATCTTTGTGTAATATATTTATGACTTGTTCCATGGAAACCATATTTTCTTACTTTATATTTTGTATACCAATCATAAGGAACAGCATATAAATATGACTCCTCAGGCATTGTTTGATGGAAAGCTGTATCAAATACACCAACATGATTCACATTTGGTAATACTTCTTTAAAAGCTTTAATACCCGTTAAATTAGGTCCTAAATGTAAAGGTGCTAAATCAATGATTTCTTCTAAATATTTAATTTTAGCATCATCTAAAACAACTGATTTAGAGATTTGATCTCCACCATGAACAACTCTATGTCCAACACCAGCTATTTCATCAAAACTTGAAATGATGTTATGTTCTATTAATTTATTTAACAATAAATTAACAGCGTCTCCATGATTAGGTATATCTAAAATTTCTTCATTCTTTTCACCATCTACCTTAATCATAAAAACTGATTTACTCATACCAATTCTTTCTACTATTCCACTGGTAATTAGTTTTTCACTTGGCATTTCAAGTAACTGAAATTTCAATGAAGAACTACCAGCATTTACCGCCATTATTTTACTCATCATTTATTATGTATGGATTAACCCATACATCTCCTTTCTATTTTGTAATTATTTTTTATTTTTGAAATAATTTAATAAAAGACTTAACCATTACTCCAGTAGCGCCATCTTTTTTATTACTAGCTGTACCAGCAACATCTAAATGAATCCAAGAAGTATCTTCATTAATAAATTCTTCTATAAAAGCAGCTGCAATACTTGACCCACCGAAGCGGCCGCCTTTATTTGAGATATCAGCTACATTACTCTTCAATTCATCATGAAAAGCTTTAGAAACAGGCATTAACCAAATGTCTTCTTTGCTTTCCTCTGTTACTTTTTTAAATTCATCATAGAATTTTTGATCATTAGTAAAAGCGCCTGTATAGTACTGAGCCAGACTTACTAATATCGCACCCGTTAAAGTGGCAACATCAATCACTTTTTTGGCACCTTTTTCTTGTGCAAACCATACGGCATCAGCTAAAGTTAATCTACCTTCCGCATCTGTTGATACTATTTCAATTGTTTTGCCATTAGCTGCAGTTAAGATATCATCAGGGACAATTGCACCATCGCCTATACGATTATCAGTTGCGGCTACGATAGAATAAACATGACAATCTAACTTCAATCTCGCTATTCCTTCGATAGCAGAAACAACCGCCGCTGCACCTGCCATATCAACTTTCATTCCAGGCATACTTTGTGGTGTTTTTAAAGAATAACCCCCGGTATCATACATAACTCCCTTACCAACAAGCGCAAGAGGCTCATCTGAATTTCCTTCACTTTTATACTCTATGAATATTAAATAAGGTTCATCACTAGACCCCTTATTTACTCCTAAAAAAGATCCCATATTCATTTCTTCTATTTCTGTCTTTTCATAAATTTTAACAGATATTCCATCATATTTTTCTAAAGTTTTTGCGTAATCTGCCAAATCTTTTGCATTCATATAATTATAAGGTGTATTCACTAAATCTTTGGCTTTATTAATACTCTCACCAAGAATCATACCTTCTTCTATCTTAGAATTAATGTCACTTTGTCCATAAAAAGATACGTCTGATTTTTTATCAGCTTTTTTTGATTTGAAAGTATCCATTTTATAACTTTGAACAACCATTTTTTCTACTAGCAAGGGTAAAAAACCTAATTCATCTTGGGTAAAGCTATCCGTCAAAACAATACATTCATCTTTTAAATGAATGATATTCGCAATCACTTTTTTGAGATTTTCATCATTAGCCAACTTATTTTTACCAATGATATGTAATCTCTTAGCCTTTAATTTCCCTAAAGTATGAATAGTTGTAAATAATTCATCATTAAATTGTTCTAATTTTTGATTAAACACATCATAAAAAAAATCAGTTTGCTCATTGTCATTAGCAACTATCACAAGATCTTTAACTTCATTCTTTAAGTCTAATTTTTCTTGAATTCTAATCATCTATTCTCTCCTTCACTCATCATTTATCTATATTTATAAAATTTTGTTTTCTTAAACCATTCATTAAGCTGGCCGATAACATTGTTTAACGCATTCACATCTTTAAAACCTGGTATTTCAACCATCATAAAACTATCTGGTTGAATAAATTTATCGCCCTTATCTTGTAAAATGATCAATGTCTTTTCTTGAGTTTTAAAAATCTCTTGTGGTAAAATCATCATCCCAAACATATACCATGATTTATTGATTTCTTTAATAAATTCTTTTACATTTAAGGCTTCAAAAAACATATTATCTACCATAAAAATAAAATAACCATTATTCTTTATATTTTTTGATTGATGATTGATAATCTCATAAATTTCAGATTGCTGTACAGCACTAAAATCAGATACAATTACATCTGCGCCAATATTATTTGATGTTTTAGTATCTTGGAAAAAAATGTTTTCACCATAACCTAATAAGCCAAAAAGAGCTTGTGATAACTCATAACTTAATGGGAAATTATCTACACCAAATAAGTCTACATCAATTTCTAATTGGTTTGCAATAGAAGCTATTAAATTCCCTGTTCCAATCAGTGGATCATATATTTTCAAAGATTTCTTATCATATAGTTTTTGAATCAAATAACTCATTAACATCCCTATACTTTCAGGAGTCATCATTTGATTAGAAATTTTCTCATGTTTTAAACCTTTCAAAACAGCATATTGAAAAGCTTTTCTTATTTCTTCTTTATGAAAGTTAATGTTAGAAATAGAAAGTATTTTATCCTTTAAAACTTCATTAATTTCATCATTGTCTGTTTCAACTGAATGCGCTAAAATATTTTCAACAGTTCTTACTAATGCCTTTAAATAAGGCATCTTAAACTCATTGAAGAGAATAAGAGAAGACTCATCTAAAACATCATATAAAATTTCAATATTTTTTTCTTTAACCATCTATATCACCAATTAGATATTTTATCATACTATCATCATTATAACAATATTTTGGATATTTAAAAAGTAATTTATGAATAAATATTCATATTTTTAAACCAAGCCTATCTATAATAACAAAAGATGGCATTTGAAAAACACCATCTTCTATATGACATTATAATATATTACCTTTCACCTTTATCAAAAATTTGTCCAGCAGCTTTTGGCGCTCGAGAATTTTTGGATGTTAATACCAATACAACAATGGTAATTAGGTAAGGAAGCATAGAAATAATACCTTCTGGTATATCTAAATTATCAAGGGCAGGGAAAAATGAAATTCCATCCGATAAGGTTAATAAACCAGCAAACAAGAAAGCTGCACCAACAATTTTAAGAGGTTGCCAGTTACCGAAAATCATAACAGCGATTGCTAAGAAACCATAACCAACTACAGAAGCATTAAACTCTATAGTGAATCCTATCACAAAAATAAACCCACTCGCTCCAGCCATAGCTCCTGAAATTAAGACACCTAAATATCTAATCTTATAAATATTAATCCCTGCAGCATCTGCGGCATGTGGATTTTCACCACAAGCTCTTAATCTAAGCCCAAATTTTGTTTTATATATCACGATATAGGTAAGTATAATTGCAATTATACCAACATAAAAACCAGGATATACATTTTGGAAAAATAATTCACCAAAGAAAGGAATCTTAGATAATAAAGGAACTTCATCAATTAAGTACAAGCTTCTAGCTACAGGCAATTTATCTGTACCCGCTGATTCACCTAAGGCAAGAGACATTGTAAGGAATAAAGCCAATGCAGGTGTTAACGTATTAATAGCAGTGGCTGATATAATTTGATCCGCATTCATTTTAATTGAAGCTAAAGCATGAAGATAACTTACTAAGATACCAGCAATAATTGCTATTATCATCCCAAGCAAATAAACCGGTACACCACCAATAGCCTCAGTAAATTCCACAGCACTATCGATACCTGGAATCAGTTTTCCATTAATAAATAGAATACCAACAAAAGCACCAACAATCATAATACCTTCCATAGCAATGTTTACAACACCACTTCGCTCACTAAATAAAGCACCAAGCGCAGTCATAATTAATGGAATAGCAAAAAATAATACTAATGAAAAATAATCATAAAAACTAGCCATTGATTTCACCGCCTTTTACTTGAGGTTCCTCTTTATTTTCTTCATCTGTTTCTTCTTCCTTAGCTAACTCTCTTTTTCTCTCTTTTCTCTTATTAATAACCATTCCAAGATAAGATGATATTGCAATCATATAAATAATAACTGAAATTACAATGTTGGTAATTTCTTTGTTAAAACCAAATAACTGCATTTGAGAAGCACCTTCTTTAATATAAGAAATCAAGGTACCCGAGAATATAATAGCTAATGGATGGCTCTGACCAATCAAAGCAATAGAGATACCTTCAAACCCAATAGGGCTGATCACCTCAATAGGTCTAAAATATGCTGGTTTAATAGGCAAATAATACAATGCAGCAGCTAACCCTGCTAAACCACCAGCAATCATCATAGATACAGCTACACTTTTTTTATAATTGATTCCAGCATATTTAGAAGCATCTTTTGAATGACCAACGGCTTTTAACTGGTAACCCAAAGTTGTCTTTTCTAAAACAAACCATATCAATACAGCAACCAAAATAGCAATAATAATGGATATATCAATATTAGAACCAGGGAATAATTTATCTAGTCCCAAAACGGGTGTATGAGCTGTTGGGAAATTCGTGTTAATAGCAGTTAAGCCTCCATCATAAACTTTTGGATAAGTAACCATCATCACAGTAAGATACATTGCAATATAGTTCATCATTATTGTTGTAATAACCTCATTAACATTATAAATAGCCTTTAAAATACCAGGAACAAACCCCCAAATTGCACCAGCCGCAATACCTGCTAAAGCAGCAACTACAAAGTGTAAACCTGTTGGTAAGGTTAATAAGTTAGCAGCATATAAAGCCGCAACTCCACCAACCATAAATTGTCCTGAAGCACCAATATTAAATAAACCTGTTTTAAATGCAAAGCCAACCGACAAACCGACTAGTATAAGTGGCGCTGCTTTAAATAACACATCTCCAAAATTTTTTAAAGATCTAGATCCACCGCCAAATAATCTTTCCAATCCATCCAAAGCTGTATTGAAAGACCATTCACCAGTAAATGGATTCTTTGCAACAAATATCATGACAATAAATCCTATTAACAAACCAACAAATATGGCTGCAAAAGAATTTAAAACTTTAGTATTTGTAAATATTTTTAACACTTTCTTATAATTGAAGTTCACAAAGAAATCTTTAATTGATACCCACAATTTCGAGAAGAATTGCTTAATTTTCTCCATCTTTGCTACCTCCATTCACTTTTTGTTTTTTTGATCCAGACATATATAAACCAATCTCTTCAACATTTGTTTTCTTAGGATCTAATTCAGCCATGATTTGACCTTCATATATAACAAGTATCCTATCAGCAATGTTCATAACTTCATCCAACTCAAGCGAAATAACCAATATGGCATTACCTCTATCTCTCTCTTCTACGAGGGTTTTATGAACATATTCTATCGCACCAACATCTAAACCTCTTGTCGGTTGAGCAGCAACTAAGAAATTATGTTTTCTTGAAGTTTCTCTAGCAATAATTGCCTTTTGTTGATTACCGCCAGACATAGATCTTGCTTTAGATTTTGATCCTAAACTTGAACGCACATCATATTTTTCAATTAATTCTTCAGCATAATGATATATATTTTCAAAATTCAAAATATGGTGTTCTTGAAACTTAGGTTTATAGTATGTATTAGAAATAAAATTTTCAGCTAAATTATAATCTAAAATTAACCCATGCTTATGCCTATCTTCTGGGATATGAGACATACCAGCTTCAAATCTTTCTCTAATACTTGCTTTTGTTATATCTTCTTTATTAAGACTTATAAGAGATCCTTCTTCAGTCACTGGATCTAAACCAGTGATTAAATTTACAAGTTCTGTTTGTCCATTGCCCTCAATACCGGCAATACAAACAATTTCTCCTTCTCTTACATCGAAATTTATATTATTTAATAGTTTTTTTGTTTTATCTTTATTATAATAATTTAAGTTTTTAACTGATAGCACGCTATCCTTAGGTTTAGACAATGCTTTTTCTACAGAAAAATCTACATCTCTACCCACCATTAATTTCGCTAATCTATTTACCGATGTATCTTTAACATCAACTGTACCAACATGTTTTCCTTTACGTAAAATTGTACAATTATCCGCTATAGCTTTAATCTCATTAAGTTTATGAGTAATGATGATAATTGATTTACCCTCTTTTGCAAATTCTCTAATAATTTCAAAAAGGCCATCAATTTCTTGAGGTGTTAGTACTGCTGTTGGCTCATCAAATATTAACGTTTCAGCATCTCTATACAACATTTTTAAAATTTCAACTCTTTGTTGGGCACCCACTGAAATATCTTTAATCAAAGCATTTAAATCTACTTTTAAATTATAGCGATCGATTAATTTTTGAATTTTTTCTCTTGGTGTCTCTAAATCTAAATAACCTTTTTTCTTATCTTCTAGTCCTAAAACAATATTCTCTAAAACCGTGAAAACTTCAACAAGTTTAAAATGCTGATGAACCATACCGATATTCAAATCATTGGCGTCATTAGGACTATCAATGTTTACAGTTTCACCATTTATCTTTATTGTCCCTTTATCTGCTTTATATAAACCAAATAAGATTGACATTAAAGTTGATTTGCCGGCACCGTTTTCACCAAGAATTGCATGAATTTCACCATGTTTTACTTTCAAATCAATATTATCATTAGCAACAAGAGGACCAAACGATTTTGTTATATTTAACATTTCAATTGCATAATCCATAAAAAATTTCCTCCTATTTTAATAAAAAAGAGAGATGACGTGCATCCCTCTCATTTTAATTTAAATCAACTATTCAGCTTCACTCATAGTCGCTTCAACTAAGTCAGCCACATCTGGGTTTCCAGCGTGTGCTTCTAAGAAGGTTTCTAGTTCGTCTTCAGTAGCAGGCACAACAATTGAGCCATCTTCAATTAAAGCATAAACTGTTTCATATTCTGCTTCAGTAAATGTATCCCATTTAAAAGAATCTCCTAATGGTAAACCGATTGCATCTTCGTCAGCACCTTTTACTAATGTAGTTCCCCCGTTACCTTCACCATCAATAATAATAGCAGTTAACTCTTGTTGAACAGCAACAGCTAAACGTTTCATAGCTGAAGAAATAACAGTTTCTGAATCTGCAGCTTGGTCAACGTCAACACCAATAACTTTTGCATCAAATCCAGTTTCAGCTTCAGCAGCAGCCATGACAGATTGTCCAGCTCCACCAGCAGCAGCAAAGATAATTTGAGTTCCAGAGCTATACCATCCAGTTGCAGCAGTAATATGTGCAGGACTAGCGTCGAAATCTCCTAAATATGTATATCTATTTGCTGGGAATGTAATAGAAAAATCTAATTCATTTGCAGCATAGAATGCTCCAGCAACATAACCAATACCGAATCTTTGAACAGCAGGAACTTCCATACCACCCATAAATCCTAATTTAGTAAATCCATCTGCAACAGCAGCATATCCAGCTAAGAATCCAGCTTGTTCTTCTTGGAACAAAATATTCGTTGTATTATCAGCTGTTTCATAAGTTGAATAATCTGGTGTATGTGGTTCTCCATCAATTAAGATAAATCTTACATCAGGATATTCAAACTGTTTGTTGTAAATAGCAGTTTCAAATAAGAAACCAGGTGTTACAACCACGTTTGCACCATTTTCAACAACTAAATCAATGGCAGCTTCATACTCAGCTTGCGTACCATCATTTGGTCTAAAATACATTGCAGGAATATCATTATCTTCTGCAAATTGTTGGACACCTTCCCATGTCCCTTGGTTAAATGATTTGTCAGTAATTGTACCAACATCTGTAATCATTACAATATTCCAATCTTTTTCTTCAGCACCTGAATCGCCATTACATGCAGCGAAACCAAATACCATAAAAGCTAAAACAAAAATACCTAAAACTTTTTTCATTCTTTTCTCCTCCTAAGACTCGTAATCTATATTATATTTTACCACGAATGTTTATTTCTAGCAATTATTAAACATAATTTAAAATGCATATTTAAATTAATATATATTCATTATAATCCTATTTATTATTCCTTAATAAACTCTTGTCTATTATAAGCAAATATCTAATCTATTTATCCCCAAATTAAATCTACATATTCCGGGTTATCAATAAATGGATTTCTATTACCTTGATAGTCAAAAATAATATTATTTCTATTTAATTCAAAATCATCTACTGGATCTTGGATATGCCATGATAATAATACGTCTAATAATGCCATTTCATAAGTTGTTGGCGTTGTATTAACTAAGTTTAATTCTTCATACATAACCATCATATAAAATAATATTCTAGCCACATCTCCTTTAACATCATCATGAGGCTCGTATGCTTCAGATGAACCGACATTATCATAATACTTGTTGCCCCTAGAAGAATTTTCAGATTGCTGTGCTGGTTTAAGATTATGTAAATCCGAAATTTTTTGTGTATCATTATTTAATAGGGACTGTGGCCATACATGTTCTTTATTCCATGCCGCTCCATCCCACACACCACTAATTGATTCTCTTGTATAAACAAGAATAATATTATCTGGGTTATTCGGATCAGCATCAGATTCATCTAAGATATATTGTGCTTGATCATAACTGATAAAAGTATAAGTTTGATTTAATAAAACATTAAGTTCTGTTATTAAATCTTCTCCAATTAAACCTTCAGTTATCGAACTATAATATGCAGGATTGGTATCTAAATCATAGTCATATAATTGAACATTTAGAGAAATAGTTTTTATAACAGGGTCTAATCCCTCATAATTAACTTCTATTGATAAAATCCCAGTATATTGATTGTCCGTTGTCAGTGTTGATTCTATATAATTATCGCCTTCAATGAAAGACACATAATTAGCAGCTTCTCCAGAAACTGAAAGAATACTATAAGTTGAACCATTTACTCCTGTACCAAAATCATAATAGCCATACAAATATAATTCATCTTTTAACGCATCAACATCTTGTTGTAGTAAAATTGAATCATCTGGACGTAAGTCTAAATGAGAACCTATATATTCAAATGTATCTTCAGAATAGAAATTCCACATTGCTTCTTCCCATTCAACTGAAGGGTTTATACTATCTGCACTTCTAACAATAGTTTGATTAATTGCAAAGTTAGCATCGCTTCCAATATAACCGATTACATCAAGTACTATTCCATTCTTTTCTAAAGCAATTGCATCGTTACCATTAAATTCTAAACTTCCACTTAGCATATCAGCGTGGTCTAATATAGCTTGAGTAGATGCTGAGTTGGCTAAGACAAAAACATCATAGTTATCAATGGTACCTTCTAAATTTATACTTCCACTTGCAGTGGCGCTTCCATTATAATAAATTTTTACAGTATAATTAGATAAATCAATTATATCGCCCGTACCATTATAAATTTCCAACCATTTATTGTTTGATGATCCTTCTCCATATTCACTAAAAAACAACTCATTGATTGGATTTAATTCTTCAGTCGTTGGTTCCTCTGTTGTAGTAGGTTCCTCCGTTGTAATAGGTTCTTCCGTTGTCGTTGATTCTTCTGTTGTTGGAATATCAGTTGTTAGCCCATCTGTTGAAGTAGTTGGTGTTTGACTACATCCAATAAAACCAACAAATACTAAAACTAACATTATTATTCCTATACTTTTTTTCATCATTTGTCTTGCCTCCTTCATAATGTTACCCATCTATTATAATAGATAATTGCACTTTTAATCAAGGATAAGATTTTATATTACTTGCTTAATTTAAAAAATTGCAATAAAGCATAAATATTAGTATAATTATAGTGGTGATTAAGATGAAAAAATTCTTTATAAAATTAATAAGAAATTATCAAAAAGCAACTGAAAACAAAAACCCAACATGCAGGTATCATCCGTCATGTTCTAATTACGCTATTGATGCTTACAAAAACTATAACTTTTTTTATGCAAGCATCTTGTCTATATGGAGAATACTAAGATGTAACCCATTCTCTAGAGGCGGATATGATCCTATCCCTAAATTTAAAAAGCGTGATATTCATATAAACATCAAGGAAAAGGAGCCTCAAAATGAAGAATCTCATTGAAGAATACAATAAAGAATATAGAAGCTATAAGAATAACCTATACTTTAAACTCAGTTTCTTATTATTTGTTTTTGTAGCTCCATTCATTCCTTTGGCTATATACTTTAACCAAAGCGGACCATTTTTAAAGACTCTATTTTGGATTTTCGCATCTATCATTTTTATTATATTACTTGTATTTTTAGCCTTATCTTTTTATGTTAGTGAGAGACCAATGTATGAGTTCTTGTATAAAAAGGTGATTGACCAAGTATTTGAAGATGATCCAACTCATTATGAGTACGAAAGTTTCCCGCTCACTATTGAGTTCATAGAAAAAGGAAAGTTATTTTCAAAAGCCCATTCTGAGGTTGTTAGATATAGACTAAGTTACTATTACTTGAACAACCGAATAGATATTTATAGTTTTTATGCGTATTCAAAAACTGAAAAATCTAACAAACCTGTTTTCAATGGTATTTACATGGTTCTTCATTGTAATAATCAATCTTCATTCGAAATTAGAACTAAAGGTAAGTTAAAATATATCAACGACCAATTAAAAAAAATCGAATCGAACGAGAGATATGAAGTATATCGTGCGGATGATAACCCACTTCCTCATTATGCAAATAAAATATTCAACGATTTAATCAACCAATACAATAAACATATTTATATCAGTGGTGCTAGAAAAGAAATTCATATAGCCATTGATGAATTATATAATGATTTAGCACCCAAAGAACTTAATGAAGATCAATTAAATGAATTAAAAAAGCAGATCAGTTCACTGGTTTCCTTAGGAAGATCAATTTACAAAAGCTTAGAATAAATATAAGTCAGGATAATATCCTGACTTTTTTCATAAAAAAAAAGACTTTCAATAATGAAAGTCTACTTCAATCCATGCTGGTGCGGGTAACAGGAGTTGAACCTGCACTCCGAAGAACTAGATCCTAAGTCTAGCGCGTCTGCCAATTCCGCCATACCCGCCCATAATAATGGTGACCCGCAGGCGATTCGAACGCCTGACCCTTTGATTAAAAGTCAAATGCTCTACCAACTGAGCTAGCGGGTCAAAAAAAATGGCTGGGCTAGGAGGATTTGAACCTCCGATCTCGGAGTCAAAGTCCGATGCCTTAACCGCTTGGCCATAGCCCATTCTTTTTTTACGTAAAAAAACAAATTGGGGCGACTGATGGGAATCGAACCCACGAATGTCGGAGCCACAATCCGATGCGTTAACCACTTCGCCACAACCGCCGTTTAAGTTTTTACGCACATATTAGTTTACTAAATGAATGATTATTTGTCAAGAATAAACTTTGTTTATTTTGTAAAATACTATAATATAAGTTTCTTACAAAGGATGGCACAAATTATTATTGAAACTTTTTCTTTAAAATCGTAATTCTATCATCCATTCAATAAATTTTTTTTATCAAAAATAGATTTCTGTAAAAACAGAAATCTATTGTATTTTAATATGCAATGATTGAAATACCAAAACCTTTATTCCCTAAGTGTACATAAAATACCGGACTCACATAATCAGTCGTATGAATGTGTACATTACTATATTTTGCTTCTACAGCATCTTTTAGACTTTGGCCCCATTTTTCCATATTTAAATTTATAATATCTAAATAAACATTTTCATATTTATTAACATAATAATCAATCTTATCCATAAAGAATTCTTGACAAGCTATATTGGTTCTCTCTTTTTGAACCATTTTTAACTTACCATCAACCATTTGAACGATGGGTTTAATTCTTAAAACTGTACCGATTAAAGCTTGTACTCTATTTAATCTTCCACCTTTAAATAAGTGCTTAAGATTAGATAAGGTAAAGGCAATAAAAGGCTCTTCAAACAATTTATAATAAAGTTTCATTACTTGTTCGAAATTAAGTCCAGCTTTTATTTCCTTAGCTAAGATTCTTAATCCATTCGCTACACCAAATGAAGCTGCTTGGGGAGAATGAACACTAACCTCTATATCAACTTCTACAAGGTTTTTAGCTAATAGAGCAGATTGAAACGTTCCAGAGATTTTATCAGATAAAACAACTACAATGACATGTGTATAACCCTCTTTATGAAATTCATTAATTGCATCAACAAAATCTGTTGGTGCTGGTTGAGAAGTTAACATTTTTGTTGAATTCTGAATATAAGACTCCATTTGTTCTTTTGATAAATCTTTTTCTAAATACTCTTCATCATCTATAACAACTTTTAAATACACTGATTTTATAAAATCGTATGATGTTAACTCTTCGCTAGTATGCGTTGTACTATCAATTAATAATCCAATTTTATCCATTATTTAACCACCTTTATTACTATGTCTCACATAATACTTTAGCATTATTTATTTTTCTAGTCAAGCAAAATATATAATAGGAAAGCGGCAATTTAAATTTGCCGCTTAAGTTAAATTAATGTTCTTCTTCAAATTGTTTGTGTTCTTCAACAATTTTATCCACTAAATTGTGAGGCACTTCTTCGTACTTAACAAACTCACGAGTGAATGTCCCTGATCCTTGTGTCATCGCTTTTAAATCAATTGTATATTTTGTGATTTCTGATTCAGGTGTTTCAGCAATAACTTTTTGGTAACCTTCTACTGCAGGTTCCATACCAAGCACACGACCTCTACGTTTATTAATATCACCTAGTACATCACCTAAATATTCATCTTTAATCATGACTTCTAATTTATAAATAGGCTCTAAAATAACTGGTTTAGCTGATTTACAAGCAGCTTTAAATGCCATACCAGCGGCTTTTTTAAATGCTAATTCATTAGAATCTACTGCATGATATTTACCATCTGTTAAAACACCTTTAATGTTAATTACTGGGAACCCAGCTAAAACACCATGTTCTAAGGCTTCTTGTAAACCTTTATCTACTGCAGGGAAATATCCTTTTGGAACAGCTCCACCAAATACTTCTTCCTCAAATAAATACTCTTCTTCAGCGTAAGGCTCAAATCTCATAACAACGACACCATAATAACCAGAGCCACCAGATTGTTTAATGTAACGGCCTTCAGCTTCAGCTGTTTGTTTAATCGTTTCACGATAAACAATTCTTTGATCTTCAGTTTCTAATGCAACTTTGTATGCATTTTTCATTTTATCAATGATGTAACCGATATGAATCATACCTTGGCCACCAATCAATAATTGTGCAGTTTCTTTATTTCTTCTCGTTTCAAATGTATTGTCTTCTAATTGCAATTTAGCCAATGCACTTGATAATTTGTCTTCATCTTTTTTATTTTCAACTTTAACAGCTAAATACATTGTTGGTGTTGGAGTTTTAACTTCTGGATAAACAATTTTACTTTTCTTATCAGATAAAGTCGTTCCAGTTTTAACATGTGGAACTTTTGCCATAGCGCAAATATCTCCAGCAAAGAATTTATCCATAGTGATTTGTTCTTTACCCATCAATGTAAATGGTTGTGTCGCTTTTTCAACATTTTCAGAATTTGATACGTAAATTTCTTGATCTTTTTCTAGTGATCCCGATTTAATTTGAACATAATTGATTGTTCCGATAAATGGGTCAATGATGGTTTTAAAAACTGTCGCAGAAAAAGGCTCGTTTTCATCATATTTTCTAGAAACTTCTTCATCAGTCTCTACCATCAAACCAGTATTTCCTTCTAATTCAGCCATTGAAGGGAAATAAGCTCTTATCATATGCAACATTGTTAAAGTACCAATGTCCTTAGTTGCAGAACCAACTAATACCGGGACTGCTTCCCCATTTAAAACACTTAAATGCAATCCTCGTTTAATTTCTTCCATGGTCAATTCTTCACCATTGAAATATTTTTCTAATAATTCTTCATCAGATCCAGCAACAGTTTCTACTAAATCTTGTCTTAAATTTTCAACTCTTTCCTTTTTGTCATCATGGATTTCTCCATCAATACAAGCATTTCCATCATAGATTCTTGCTTTCAATTCAACGATATCAGCAAAACCATCAAAACTATCACTTTTACCTAATGGTAAAGCAAAAGGTACTGCTTGCTTACCTAATTTAGTTCTAATTTCTTCTAGTAATTCTTCGAACTTAATGTTTTCTTTATCCATTTTGTTTACAAAAATCATTGCTGGTAGATTTCTTTTCTTAATCTCCAACCACATTTTTTCTGTACCAACTTGGATACCACTTGATGCATCTACTACCAATACTGCTGCGTTAGCTGCTGACATTGCATAAGTAATGTCACCAATCATTTCGTCAGCTCCAGGAGCATCTAAAAAGTTGATTTTTGTATCTTTGAATTCAACAGGAACCAATCCAGTTGTCAAAGAACTTTGTTTCGCGTGTTCCTCTGGAGTGTAATCTGAAATGGTTGTTTTCTTCTCGATACTACCTTTTTTGTCAATCCCACCTGAAATATAAGCTAGGGACTCTGCCAAAGATGTTTTACCGCTTCCTAAATGTCCCAATAAGACAACGTTTCTTAAAGCATTTGCTTTATACTCTTTCATATAATTTCTCCTTTCACTTAAAAACGCTTTCAATCTATTTCATTATATCATAAAGTCATAAAAATAAAAGAATATAAAAGGTAAAAAAAACTCTTTTTATCTCTATTTAATGAATACAATAATCTCATATATATAAGCATCTTCAATTTACACAACATTAGACTTTATTATTCTTATGTTATATAGTTAAGGTAAAGATAAAAAGGAGTTAAAAATTAATGGTCAAAATGATTATAGATAAAAAGATACTATTACCTACGTCTAAGGACATTGTTTGGAAAGCTTTATTTGATAATGAATATGTAAAAAAATATATGGGTTGTATGCTTAGGAAAAAAGATGATAATCACTTGGAATGGTATAAAACAATTCATGATTTCGATCAAGTACTCTTATATGGTGAGATTATTGAAAATAAAACAAACGAGATTCTTAAAATTAAAACATTCAATCCCCATAGGCATTATCACTCCAAATTTCAGTTAGAGGTAAGCTACAAGTTAACTGAAATAAAAAATAAAACGGAACTCAGAATCATACAATCAGGATTTGAAAAACTCCCTGATGGAAAAACCGTTTTTGTTGAAAACAAAATGGGATGGGATCATTCTTTATCCGCATTTAAAGAAATGATTGAAAAAGAAAATAATTAAAAAATCACCTTATTCGCTTAAAGAATAAGGTGATTTTATTAATCAGTTGTTTGATACTCATCTATGATACTCATGAGTAATTCGGGATCATCAGTAATAATACCATCTACACCTTGTTTTATAAGTTTCCTCATTGTATCTTCGTCATTGATTGTCCAAAAATGAATAGCTACATCTTGTTGATCAAGTCCATGAATAATCCCCCACCTATTAACATTAAAATCACCAATTACAGGCAAATCATAAGAAAGAGGCACTTGCATAGCCGCGAATTTAGGTTTTCCTCTAAAGACTGTTGTCAAGGTATATATATTTACAACAGTATCTATAGCACTACCATAGCTCATTGATAACATGATATCAGGATACTCTTCAAGTATATACTCACTAATATCATCAAAGGCAGTTGCAAGTAACACATGATCTTCTAATTGATAGTTTTCAATTAATGCAATGACTGCATCTGCTGTTTCATTTCTTGGCGCATCCGCATCAGCTTTTATTTCAATATTATACAAGATTTCATTACCAAAAGTTTGAAAAACTTCTTCTAATGTTGGTAAATATACCTTAGCATCTTGCCATTCTTGAACAGACATATCCTTATATAAAAAATCACCATTGTCTTCTTGGTAAGTATATCCAAAATTACATTGATTATAAAGATCTTCATAATCTTCTTCCCATACTACTTTATCACAATTAGAATGTTGAATGGTATTACCAGTTAAGTTTTGACCATGTAATAAAACCGGAATCTTATCTTTTGTTAACTGGACATCCATTTCTAAAACATCAACACCTAACTGATATGAATATAGATAAGCTGCCATGGTATTATCAGGATAAACACCTTTACCACCAGCATGGGCCATTACCAAAGGCACACCATCTGTTGATAAAAAAGGATTTGTTTTTGTATATTTAGGTTTGGGTACAAATAATAATGTTAACGATAAAACCAATAATATAAGAATAGCAACAAGCAATTTTTTTAGAAATTTCATATCATACATCCTTTGTTTATTTTTATTACATTGTATCATAAGTTACTAGCTGCTAAAAGGAAAATTATATGAGCTTTTTAGAAAACAACATAAATACTCCAAAGATAATGTATTGAATCAATGAAAACAAGATTACATAATATATGCTAAAAACACTTAAATCATTTAATAACCCAACAACTACTTTAACTGGACTCAATATATCCCAACTATTAAACCGTAAAAATCTACCTATATAAACTGCAATAGAAACAAGTATGGGTATACCTATAAAAAATGAAATCCTAATCATTCTCTTGTCAAAGTGATGATAAAAATATTTAAAAGACACTAAAGCTGTCAAAACACCATACATAGCGCCTAAAAATATATGCAAAAAGCCTAAATAAACCTTAAAATCCTTTAAATATATGAAACCCTGATACATGCCTTGATCTTGCATAAAAGATTCTTGATTGATATAAATTAAATCAGTAATTAAGTAAATACTATTAGGATAAAAAAGTAACCACAATATAAAAAGTCCCCATTTATAATATTTATTTTTACCATATAAATGATATAAAAAAATAAAAACAAGCGGGATAAAGGCTAAAAAAGCATTCCAAGCCAACATGATATGTAACCCTTGCCCCAAAACGATATAGACAATGATAGATTGAGTCACGAATAAACATAAAATCATAAAATGATTTATCAATTGTTTTTTAGTCATCATCTTCTCCTTAGCAAATTTAAATAAGTTTATATAAAAACTCTATTATTTTTCTATAATTAAACCTGGATAAAAAGCAAACAGCCGGTTATTTAATATATCTTTTAAAGTAAGAAATGATTGTTGGCCTGTACAATGACCAGTATAATATTTATCGATTTTTTTATCCTTTAATATTTCACCAATTAGTTTAACATTAGCTGTTGATTCTTCATATTCTTTATACCTAGACTTTAAATGAAAGCCTCCCAAAACAATGTTAATTCTTTTACCATCCAATTTTTTTTCAACCTGATTTATGATATTAACTATACCTTGATGAGCACATCCTGCAAAAAGTATAGTAGATTGATTAGATTGAACAAGCAAACTCTGTTCATGTTTAAAATCATCTAAGATTAACTTATTATTTTCTTTTTTATATAAAGTATGATTACTATTAGGAAAATAATCCATTCCTTCTATTTGGCTAATCAGACTTAATTCTTCATCAATATCAGAGTCACCTTCTAAAAAAACGAATCTTGACCTATCTAATGTTTTATCTAGACCAATATATGTGTATTGGTCTTTTTCTCTTTCTGAATAAAATTCTCCAATTGCTGATGCTTGTATATATATTTTTGCATGACTGTTAATATTTAAAAAAGTTTTAAGTCCACCTCCATGATCATAGTGACCATGTGAAATAATGACGGTATCAACATCTGTTAAATCAATATTTAACTTTTTAGCATTAAGAGAAAATAAATCACCTTGTCCTAAGTCAAATAATAGTTTATGTTTTTGTGTTTCAATAAAAAAGCTTACACCATGCTCTGCTTCTATCCCATCTATTTTCTTATTATCTTCAACTAATGTAACTATTTTCATACAAACACCTTCCTAACTTTATTTTATGAATTTAGACAATATTCCAATATATGCCCAAAGAAATACAGCACCAAAATATAAATTTTTTTCTTTAATTACCATAAATAAAGCAAGAACAAAAGAAAAAGCTAATACTATATAGAACCACACATATTCATTGTTCATAAAGAATAAAATATCATATTTACTAATCAATATAGCCAAATTAGCAATTGTCGCAACACAAATCCAAGCTGCGTAAATACTAAATGTTGCGTATGTTAACATATTGTCTTTTGGGACTTGTGTTAATAAAAACAATAAAGATAATAATAAAGCCAACATAAGTATGGTAGAAAGTAATATTTTATCATGGTGCCAAGACCATAACCATAATATATTGAATATATTCACAACACTAAATAATATCAAAATCAAATTTGCATTTTTAGTAATGGTTTGATCTACATTGACAAAAATCATGACAACAAATATAGTTATTAAAAGATAAATCAATCCCCATATTGAAAACGTGTATCCTGCAGGGGTAAATAATGTAGGATACTTACCTGATATATCGCCGGTTGTATTTCCTCCAAGCGGTAATGCATTTGCAAGATAATTCATAAAAATCATCAGTATAAAAGTTAAAACTGATAATAATTTTAAAAGGATCATTAAAAACATCTCCTAACTCTATAAAAATAATTTTATCTTAACATTCTCAATAAAGACTCATTAATCAGAACTTATTATATGTAAATAAAATTATACAAATACTAAGAAAAATTAATATAATCTAACCTAATTTTATAGTATTGTTAAATATAAAGTGACATTCACATAGTCACCTGCACCTTTTCCTAAAGCATCTCTAATGGTTTTATTTATAGAAATAATTTTATCCTCATTTTTTCTAGGTGCTAAGTTTAAATTTTTTATTTCATAATCATCTATAAAACCTGATACCTTTAAAGAACCCCACTTACCTTTTATACTTTCAGTATTAGGGATTCTCAAATGATAAGTCCATGCACCAAAACCCTCTTTATATTGTAATACTAATTTTTTATTTTCTATTAATGTCATCATTATAATCTATCCATCCTCTCTTTTGGTCATTTTTATGTGATCAATATCTGCTTCTTGAAAAATATTACCTTCACTCACATAACCTCTGTGGGAATAAAAATCTTTTATATAAAGTTGTGCATGGAGAACCAATTTATTGATTTTATTCTCTAAAGCATATGCTTCAATTTTATCCATAATCGCCGAAGCAACACCTTTACGTCTGTATTCTTTTAAAGTAGCAACTCGACCAATTTTATTTTTGTATAAACGAGCTGCACCAACAGGTTGATTGTTAATATAAGCTACAAAAAGTATAGACTCCCCATCTAAACCATCAAATTCCATTTCATAATCAATTTCCTGTTCTACAACAAAAACCATACCCCTTACATAGAAATTATCAGTTATTTCTTTTTGATTTTTTGCGACTAATACTTTCACACATTCACCTCTATCTTCAAAACATTTTATAAAGTCTAAACTAAAGAAGAACTATATTTTTATAAATACCAACACTTCTTGCTAAACTTATTTTCATTATACACTTGAACTATTATTTAAACAATATTATATAATATTTTAAACTCCATGGATTTTCAAAAATGATCGATAAAATAATTACTTATATTTTACCTAGAATAACTTCCAAATATTCAGCAAAACAAATAAAAACAACCAAACAAAAATAGTTTGGTTGTTACTTCATTCTATAGTGGCAGGGGTGACAGGATTCGAACCCGTACTAACGGTTTTGGAGACCGCTGTGCTACCGTTAACACCACACCCCTAAATTAGCCAAGTAACATTATCTAATATTTTGGCTAAATAGTCAAGTTTTTTTATCAGTTTTCTTGTTTTGACTTAATAATTTTTCTTCTTGTAAACTCTTCTCTTTCTCTTTCTTCAAGCGTATCTCTTATATATTTTATTTTTGTTTCATAGTCTGGTATGACTATATTCTTTAAAGCATTAGCTCTTTTTCTTGATTTTCGGATAGCGTCTGCTAATCGATATAAAGCATTATCAACCTCTGCTAAGATAATAATTAAATTTCTTACTTCTAAGAAACTTCTATAAGCGTAGTCAAATTTAGTATTAGTATTTGAAATACCATATTTTAAAGAAACTTTCTCTTCATCATATAATACTTTAGGTATTTCAACTCCCATAACAGACCGATAAGTAATTTCTAAGTGATTATCTATTGGAATTGCTTTAGCAATATCATCAATGACACCAAGTGTAATATTTGCCTCTTGTAGAGTAAAATATGCTTTCTTATAAATATCTGCTATTTCATCTCTTAAAGAGCGAACTTTATCGATTTGTTCCATCATTTCGCGAATTAAAATATTTCTTTTTTTATCCATCAATTCAAAACCCAGTTGTGCTAGTTTGATTGACTTACTAAGCGCTAATAAGTTTCCTTTTGTTGGAAAGACTTGTTTATTAGCCATTTTACTTGCCCTCTTTTTTTAACTCATTGATGATAATTTGATCTTCTATATTAAAGAAATTAACTGCATCCTCGTGATCATAGAATCTATTTAA
Source organism: Mycoplasmatota bacterium (assembly GCA_018622675.1). Classification (GTDB taxonomy): domain Bacteria; phylum Bacillota_I; class Bacilli_A; order Izemoplasmatales; family Hujiaoplasmataceae; genus Hujiaoplasma. The sequence continues at coordinate 75,784 of CP076020.1, read as the reverse complement.
GACCATTTCGTCAGTCCTATCTAATTCTTCCTTAGGAAGACTAGATAATAAACGCCAACCCAAATCTAGAGTATCTGTAATGGTTCTGTTCTTATGACCTTGAGAAATAAAATGATCTTCAAACAAACGACCGAATTGCATGTATTGTTTATCTATAGGGCTCAATTCGTCTTCTCCAATAACAGATGCTAAACTTCTTGCATCCATAACTCTAGCATAAGAAGCAAATAATTGGTTCATTAGTGGTTGATGATCTTCTCTTGTATAACCAGAACCAATACCATCTTTCATTAGACGAGATAAAGAAGGCAAGACACCAATAGGTGGATAAATACCTCTTTGTTGTAACTCTCTATCTAAAACAATTTGGCCTTCTGTAATATAACCAGTTAAGTCAGGGATTGGATGCGTAATATCATCATTTGGCATTGATAAAATAGGAATTTGTGTAATAGAACCTTTTGCAGATTTAATAATCCCAGCTCTTTCAAACAAAGATGCTAAATCAGAATATAAATACCCTGGATATCCTTTACGACCAGGAATTTCACCTTTACTTGAAGAAAATTCTCTTAACGCTTCACAATAAGCTGTCATATCAGTCATGACAACTAAAACATGAGTATCTTTTTCATAAGCTAAATATTCAGCAGCCGTTAAAGCACATCTTGGTGTTAAAATTCTCTCAATAATTGGATCGTCTGCAAGGTTTAAATACATAGCCACTTTATCAGAAACACCTGCTTCTTCAAAAGATTTTTTAAAGTAATTAGCTACATCATTAGTCACACCCATCGCTGCAAATACAATAGCAAATTTTTCTTTTCTTTGATCAGATAATTTTGCCTGTTTGACTATTTGAACAGCTAAATCATTATGAGGCATACCAGAGCCAGAAAAAATCGGTAATTTTTGTCCGCGAATTAAAGTGGTTAAACCATCTATACTTGATATACCTGTATTAATGTAATCACGTGGATATACCCTAGCAACAGGATTTAATGCTGATCCATTAATATCAAAATATCGATCTACATAAACGGGTCCTAAGTCATCAATAGGCTCAGCTAATCCGTTAAAAACCCTACCCAAAATATTTTCTGATAAACCTATTTCCATAGCTTTTCCAGAAAACTTTATTGTCGTATTTCTCAATGAAAGATTTTGTGTACCTTCAAAGACAAGAATGGCGACTAAATCTCCATTGATTTCAACCACTCGACCATGTCTAGTCGTACCATTATCCAATTTGATTTCAACCATTTCTTCATACGAAATACCTTTAACATGATTTAAGAATATTAAAGGTCCGTTGATTTCTTTTAAACCTATATATTGTAAATTCACAAGTGACCTCCTCTACTTGATTGAATGAAGAGCTTCATCAATCATTTTGTAGTAATTATCAAATAATACCAATTGGTCATTTGGTATATCATATTTTACCTTAATCACTTTTTCAAAAACATTTGATTTCAATAACAAACTAAACGCTTTACCTTGTCTAATAACTCTAGTTGCTTCTTTTTGTAAATAAAGAATTAAGTTCATCATCATTAATTGTTTTTCTAATGGCACGAATGTATCATCTTTATGGAAGGCATTTTGCTGTAAGAAACCAACTCGAATCACACGAGCAATTTCTAAGATAAGTTTCTGATTATCTGGTAAAACATCTTTACCGATCAACTTAACAATTTCCATAAGTTTATTTTCTTCAGCCAATATTTTGATAAACTCTTGTCTCTCTTCTAAGAATTCGACTCCAACATTTTTATTGTACCATTTTGATAAATCATTAATATATTCAGAATAAGATAAATTCCAGTTAATTGCAGCATAATGTCTTGCGTAAGCAAGTTCTTTATCAAGAGCCCAAAAACAACGCACAAAACGTTTTGTATTTTGTGTCACAGGTTCAGAGAAATCAGCACCTTGCGGAGAAATTGCTCCAATGATAGAAACAGAACCTTTTCTATCACTCATTGTATTCATATAGCCAGCACGTTCATAAAATTGTGCAATTCTACTCGGTAGATATGCTGGAAAACCTTCCTCAGCAGGCATCTCTTCAAGACGACCACTTATTTCTCTTAAGGCCTCAGCCCAACGACTTGTTGAATCGGCCATTACAGCAACATGATACCCCATGTCTCTATAATATTCAGCAATAGCTACACCTGTATAAATGCTAGCCTCTCTTGCTGCTACTGGCATGTTTGAAGTATTTGCTACCAAAACAGTTCTCTCAATTAAAGGTCTATTCGATTTAGGATCAATTAATTCTGAGAATTCCTCCAATGTTTGAGTCATCTCATTACCACGTTCACCACATCCTACATAAACGATAATATCTGCATCACACCATTTTGCAAATTGATGTTGCATCATCGTTTTTCCAGTACCAAATCCACCTGGAACACCTGCTGTTCCACCCTTAGCAATCGGGAATAGAGTATCAATAACTCTTTGACCACTTACCAAAGGAATAGATAAAGGCAATCTTTGTTTTGAAGGTCTTGGCTTTTTAATAGGCCAACGTTGTATCATATTTAGTTCATGCTCATTACCATATCTATCTTCAACAACAACCAATGTATCTTTTATTTTATATTTGCCATCTTTTTTGACATCTTTTACGACACCCTCAATACCTTTAGGGATTAAAAGACGGTGAGTGATTAAACTTGTTTCTTCAACTTCACCAAAAATTTGACCAAAAGAAACATGATCACCTTTTTTAACCAAAAGATGTGCTTCCCATTCTTTATTATAATCTAAAATTTCAACATTAGTTCCAGCTTTAATAAACTGTCCATCTTTTTCATAGATTTTATTTAATGGTCTTTGAATACCATCAAAGATATTTGTTAACAATCCAGGCCCTAAGGTTACTGAAATAGCTTCTCCGGTAGAAATAATTTCTTCACCAGGTTTTAGGCCTACAGTTGATTCATAAACTTGAATAACTGTAAAATCTTCACTGATAGAAATTACTTCACCAAGCAATTTATCTTCACCAACAAAAACCATTTCCATGATTTGAAAATTGGTTGCGTTCTTAACTTTTATAACTGGACCATTAATTGAATAAACTTTATTCATAAAAACACCTCTTATTGACTTGCTGCTAATTTTGAATGCTCATATAACCATTGTTTCTTTTGTTCTAATCTGGTGTCAATTGTTTGATCAGTCATTACACCAAGTTTAAAACATAGGACAGAAAAACCGCCTATTTCTAATTCAGAAATTTCCTTGATTGTATAAGTTCCTTTATAGTTTTCTTCAATGATTTTCTTCATTGTATGATCATTTTTCATGATTCTAAATTCTACTTCTTCTGTACAAAAATCAGAAGCAATCTTTTGAATCTGTTTTTTCATTAAACTTTCATAAGGCTTAGTCTTATGAAATCCAACCAGTTTTTCTTGGACCTCATGAATAATCGAACTTAATAACTGACTTCTTTTTTCCATAATATCTTTTGAGTATTCTGTTTTAACCAAGTTCATTTTAGATGCAAAATCAGAATTTAATTCACTAAGTTCGATATCCAAACCTCTAAAAATCTTATTATGAAGTTCTTTATCCACTCTTTCAATAGAGCGCTTCTTTTCTTGTTCGATCTCTTCTTTTAATTGATTAATCTTTTGATCAGCTTTTTCATTAATATATTTTGAAAAATATCTAAAAAGATCGTCATTATTATAATACGGCATTATCTCACCTCACAGTTTGACGCCAATGGCATCACTTACGTATTCATCAATTGATACACCAATTTTTTTTCCGCCATGACGATCAGGTATCTCAACGATTAAAGGTCTTGTTCTTTTTAATTTTAATTCAGAAATTACTTCTGGACATAAATCAACCAAATCAGTTGTTATTAACAGAATACCGATACTTTCATCATGTAAAACTTTTTCAATTTCTTGCAAAACTTTTTTTCGGTCATGAACAATAACGCCTTCTATTCCTACAAGGCGCATTCCCATTAATGTATCCACGTTATCTGTTATTAAGAAGAATTTCATTTTATCACTCTTACTGACTATAATTTATTGATAATTAAAATTGAAATTAAAAGACCATAGATTGCAACACCTTCACCTAAGGCAACAAAGATCAATGATTTACCGAAGTTTTTCTCATTTTCAGAGAAAGCACCAATTGCTGCTGGAGCTGCTGCTGCAACGGCAATACCTGCACCGATAGATCCTAAACCAGTTGTTAAAGCTGCACCTAAGAACCCTAATCCTTGAGCAATTGAACCAGCAAATTCACCAGCTGCTGTTTCTGTTGTTTCTGCAGCGAATAAACTTGTTCCACTTAATTGCCAAACGAAAACAAATAAAATTAACGCAAAAAATAATGAAATATGCGTATATAATCTCTTTTTCGTTGATTTTAAAGATGTTTGTCCTGCAAACACTTTAACTAAAGGTAATACAATTAATACCACTAATACTAATGGTACTATAATTTCTAAAATACTTAACATTGTCAAATCCTCCTAAAATTACTCATTATATTTGAAAGGAATACCATTTCCTTCAAAGTACCTTGAAAACATTTCATAAAACTCTAATCTTAACACTTGAATACCAACAATTAAACCTTCAAGTCCCATTACAAATAAATTACCTAAAATAAATACTAATGTTGTTGCAAATGCTCCATCCATCATCCCCATTAGAGAGAAGACAACCAACATCATTCCCGCATGTGATAAAACAAAGCCACCAACACGTAAGAACGACATTGTATTTGTAATATAAGATAGAACAGTCTCGAAAGTTTCAAAGAAGGCCTCTACAAAGAAACCACCAAATCCATCCGGGAATAATTTATGACCTTCTATTAATCTTTCTAAAGGTTCTTTAAATAAGATTAATAATAACGGTAAAACAACAAAAGGTATCATAAATAATGGCTGCAACAAACTAATTTCTGTCAAGAACATAAAACCTACAGCTGTTAATACAAATCCGTATAATACAAATCCAGCTACACCGTTTGGTGAAAAGAAAGCTTGTCCATAATGTTTTCTATTTAAGGCTGTTTTTATATTCAATAACATTGTAGTTAATATAATAATTGATCCTAACACAACAGTACCTATCAATAAGGTCATTGTAAAATCGGCGTCCATTACATGGAAAGGCAAGAAAGATATACCTAAGGATTCATATATAGGTGCTATTAAGCCATGTTCACCAAAAACGGAATCAAATAATAAACCAAAAAATGCTGAACTAATACCAATTCTAATACCAACACCTGCTAGTTTCATACCCTTCCACTTCAGTAAGCCAAAACTTAGTAAAGCCAATAACAATCCTTGTCCTACATCTCCAAACATAATTCCAAACAATAAACTATATGTGATGGCTACAATTGAAGTTGGATCCATATCTTTATAACTTGGAACGCCATACATTTCAACGAACATTCCAAAAGGTTTTGTAAACCAATTATTTTTTAATTTTGTTGGTGGTGATAAACGCTTATCAGAATCAGCTGGTCTGATTTCAATATTCACATCTTCAATTCGTGAAAAATGTTCTTGTAATTTATCTACATTTTCTTTTTCTACAAAACCATTAATATTAAATTTATCACCTAAACCAACAACATATTTTTTCGCTTCGTATATACGTTCAAGAAATAATAATTCACTTTTCATTTCTTTTAGTTGATTAAGGTTCTCTTTTAAAATCAAATCAGTTTCTTCTTTAACATTTTTCAAATTCGCTTCAGCAACATCCAATTCCATTTTTAAAGTTTCATAAGCAGATATTGGGGTTCCATGAACAAAATCAGGTATATGAATTCTATCAAAGAATAATGATGAGAAAATATTATCAATTTCTCTTTCATTATCATTGGTTGTAACATAAATACACCAACAATAACCTTTATCAACCCTTAATGATTGAAATATAAATGATTTAGAACTATAAAAATTTAATTTTTCTAAACTATCAACTGGGATTCTACCAACTCTTGCATTTAAATAGTCAGTAGAAAATAAATCATCCAAAGAAATATCAAGATTTTCAATATCCTTAATTTGATTCATCGCATCACTATATTTTTTTATTAGTGTTTCTGCATCTTTTCTTTGGTTATATAGCTTTTGAATTTTATCATGAGTTGTATGAATATATTCCCTCATGTTATCCAAAGTATACTCTATTGAATTAACAGCTATTGTCGGTAATTCAATATCATTTTCTTTTTCTATATCTTCTAATTCTTTTAAAATAATATTACAAGGGTTCTCAGTTGAATAAGAAGTTAATCCATGTACTTTATCCACAATTTCACTTGCGATAACTGGATGAATATAATCCACCAACACGAATTTTTCCAATACCTTATCTAAATTTTTATTATTAGATGTAATATTAAATAAATTTAATTTTGCAATCGCCATAAGTCCACCTCAATATATAAGCATACGTTTTATATCAGATTTACTGATATCGTATCTTATACCTTCAATAATATTAAATATATTCGCTTGTTCTATTTCATTTAAGAAAATGAACACGGTATAAACTATTGCTGGTACAGAAGAAAAATACATATATCTTTTTGCTAAATGATATTTAATTCTTTCTGCCTGATACTCAATGTATACATAGTCATCTTCATCTATGAAATCAGCATATTGTGATTTTTCTATCGTTAACAAAACGTCATTTGGATTTTCAAGATCGATTAATTCTTGTAATTGCGATTTGCTCATTCGAATATCTTCAGTAATCATCGCTTTCCAAATTTCTTCTTCATCAGCATCATAAAACTTTTTCAAACGATAAATTTTAATAACATTATCAATTTCTACTTTAGTTTGATAAATATCTAATAATTGTCTTTTAACCTTACCTTTAAAATATTTATTTATCCGTTCTATGACTATCGTATGGTACTTAGCCATCATTTCATGTTCTATATCGGCATATTTAATCATCATTGGATCATCATGATAAAACGGTTGTAAAATATCATAATATCTAGTATTTCTTAAATTGAATAATAAATCACGAAAAGTGAGAGATTTAGTGACCTCTTCGATATTAAAGCTAGCGTGTTGTTTAAAAAAAAGTGGTAAGTCTCTAACTGAAGATTTCATATCTCCGGATATAATAGCTCTTAAACTAGCTAAAACAATTTCTATCTCTCTTTTAATCATATCTAATTCATAGAATTTGCGGTCCTTTGTACTAACAAAGCTCACAATTTTTGCCACATTAAAAAAATAACTTTTTCTAATTAAATCTTCTAATTGCCCTCTATGTAAAGAATGATCAAATACTTGATCTAAGGTATTGGAATATTTATCGTTCTTTTTTAAATACCCAACAATATCAGAAATTTGATTAAATTTTAATAATTCTTCATAATCTTCAGCTTTTAAACGATGCGAATACATCGATTTAGCTTTAGATATGATTGCATTCCCTGCGAAATTCACCCTTACTCATCCTTTATATCAAAATTAACACAATATTCGTAAAGCGAATCCAACCATTCTTGACGATGTTTTTCAAAAACCATTTCTATCTCTTTAATAGAAATGTCGTATCGCTCTTTGGCTTTTTCTTCAGCTTCAGAAATAGCTTTATCAATTTCTTCTTTTCTTCTAGCATATATTTCATCAGCTTCTGCTTTATATTTTTTTTCAATTTCTTGACGTTTTTCACGAACAAAAGAACCTATTTTACTCTTCTCGTTTTCTAATGCTTCTATCTCGTTCCTCTTTTTCTTGTCAAGTTCAATAACATCACGAATTAAATTTTCCAAAAAATCACCCTCTTTACCCATTATTGCCTATTTTATTATAACGCTTGTAATTTTTTTTTCAAGTAAATTTTAAAAGTATTCTAATTTCACAAAAAAAAGCCCTTATTGGGCCTTATTTTTTATGCTCAATATCAAATTTTTCAATTTCATAATCAGTTCCTTTTAAAGCTTGCTCAATGACTCTCTCTGAAACATAACCATCATATGTAATAGAGCAATCATCTTGAGAGACAACTGCATTTTTTATACCATATATATTATTAAAAATATTTTCTAATTGTTTTTTACAGCCTTTGCAACAAATACCCTTAATATATACCTTTTTCATATTTACCCCATCCTTATGAAAATTATATATATATTATAATACTTTAAAAATATACTGTCAATTTAATAGCAGAAAGAAAGGCAAATATCTATACAACAATGAATTGGCTGACATAATGAATTATTAATAAAAAAAAATCAGCCATAAGCTGATAAATAAGAAATGGTGGAGGGGGACGGTTTCGAACCGCCGAACCCGATGGGAGCAGATTTACAGTCTGCCGCGTTTAGCCTCTTCGCTACCCCTCCATATTTTTACGCTATTACATTATAACAAAACAAAAATTAAAAAGCAAGACAAAAAAACGCTAATTTGTATTTTTTTATAAAATTATTATACTACAGTTTTTTTAAAAAAGAAACTAGATCAAATTGACCTAGTTTATCTGTTCATAATCAATGGAATTAACATCTCATCTTTTGTTAATCCAGCATGTGTAGCTTTGTGTGCTGGCCTATCAGATAAATGAAAGGCATATTTATCAATGGCTATTGAAAAATAATCTCCTAAATATTCTCTAAATTTTGGATGCGGTTTTCCCATACCAAATAAATTCATTTCAATTAAATCATTACTATTGTATAAAACAAACTTATCTCTGAAAAAATGATTAAATACTTCAGGGAATTTATCCATATATTCATCTTTAACATAAAAAGCAGTTGCTCTAGCTTCAATGGCTGGTTTTTCTTCTAACATTTCTGCAATTTCATTAAATTCTAATATTGGTACAGGTTCAATATCAATTTGCCCGTGATCAGCAGTAAGAACGATTAATGTATCATCATCAACTGAATTAAACAAGTGATTAATTGCTTGATTCACTTGATCTATTTCATCATTTACTTCCTTAGATTTTGTTCCAAAATCATGGAGTTTACTATCAACTTGGTCCCAATACATATAAACAAAATGTTTTTTATTATCGTTCATAATATCTAGACATGTGTCTACTTGATCTTTAAACACTTTATGCTGTTCTTGTTTAAATTGTGGAAATATTTCATGAACTGATACATCTTTATTATGCTTCTCAATTAAATCATATATTGTTGTTGTTTTAACAAATTTATCTGAGACATTATAAGAAAATTCAAAAGAATCATCATAATAATCTTTGTTTTGAAAAAAAACAACATGTCTTTTTTCTTCTTTAACAAATTGTTGCCAACCTACCCATGCTGTTTTAACAGGGGGTAACCCAGTTAAGGCTGATGTTGTTGCCGCAGTTGTTGTTGATGGAAAAATTGTGGTTAAAACGTCTTTTTGGTGGTTTATTAAAAACTCACTTTTCTCACGATGTTTTTTTAATATTTCAGAACCTAAAGCATCAACTAAAATAAAAACAACGTTTCTTGGTCCATTTTGTAATTCTTTATCTAATAAATCAATCGTCTTATAACCTAAATTAATGCCATAATGTTTTAAAATAGATGAAGAAATACTCAATAAAGAATGATCATAATCAGGATAAACTAAATTACTTTTCACTAGATAACCTCCCTGGTTTTTGGAATGAATTTAACTTTAGAATATAAATATGCACCTAAGAATGCAGCTAAGACATTACTTAATAACATAGAATACCATATGCCCTCTGGTCCAGATTTAAGAACATACATTGCAAATAAAACGAATGGCAATCTAAATAACCATAACCTAACAATAGCTAAGACAAAAGAATATTTGGTCTCTCCACTTCCTTGGAATGTATTTAAATAGGTTTGGAATAAAGCCATTAAAGGTAAACCTAAGCCAACATATAAAGTATATGTAGCGGCATGTTTAATTGCATCTTGGTCTTCACTAAATATTCTAACAATGGGTTCTCTAAAAGGCAAGATAATTGCAACTCCGATAGCCATCATAATCACACCTAAAGTCATTCCTTGTCTCACTGTACTTTTTGCTCTTTGAACATTACCTGCACCAACATTTTGTGCGATATAAATAGCTACAATAGTTGATACTGCAGACACCGGAAACATGATTAAAGAATTAATCCTATTACCAATATAAAAAGCAGCTGAAACTTCTTGACCATAAGAGAAAATTAAAAAGTTTAAGATAACAAACCCTATGGCTTGAATTGATTGACCTAAAGAAGCAGGTATTCCAATATGAAAAATATCTTTTACAACAATCATGTTTAGTTGATTTATTTTAAACTTAACACTGATACCAGTCTTTGGCTTAATTAAATAATATATCATGGCTGGTATCAAAATAACTTGTGCAACTACAGTCGCTATCGCAGCACCTTGAATCCCCATTTCATAATGTAAAACTAAAATCGGTGTTAAAACGATATTTAATAGTAATCCACCAGCACTAATAATCACTGGAGTTAAAGTGTCCCCAGTGGCTCTTCTAATCGCTTGGAAGGCAAAACTTAAGAACAAAATAGGTAGTTCAAAACTTCTTATTCTAAGATAAGTAATGGCATAACCATATACTGTATCATTATCAGCAACTGTACTTAAAATTTGAGGTGCAAAAATAAAAACAAAGACATTGAAAATAACACCCAAGGCTATAGCAATAAATAAAGTATTATTAGCAAACTTCTTAGCGTTAACAAGATCTCCTTTTCCAACATATTGTCCAACCAATGCATTACCAGCTACACTTAAACCCATACCAAATGAAATAAAAACAAAAAAGATTGGCCAAGTTAATGATACAGCACTTTGCATCGCTGTCGCTATCGAGACTAGTTCACCCGATTCATTTATATAATCCCCAGGAAATCTTCCAAGAAATATCCCATCCACAATATCGTGCAAAGTTTTTAAAATATTGACTAAAAACACAGGAAAGCTTAAATATAAAAGCCCTTTCCAAATTGGTTTTTGATTTAATATAAGATCTGTTTTTTTATCAATTGTTTTAGTCATATGAAACCTCATTTCAAAAAAAATAGCGCACTTTTCAGTGCGCATAATGCAAGCAATTGCATAAAAATCATTATGGTGCCGAAAGCAGGAATTGAACCCGCAACCTACTGATTACAAGTCAGTTGCTCTACCAGATTGAGCTATTTCGGCATGGTGGAGGATGACGGGCTCGAACCGCCGACCCTCTGCTTGTAAGGCAGATGCTCTCCCAGCTGAGCTAATCCTCCAAAAGTCACTCGCATAAAGATTTTACTATTTATTATTCATTATGTCAAGAGAAAAATAGTGAAAATCTAAAATTTTAAAGGAATGATATTTTCTTGTGATTTTCCATAAGTTTTTTTATAAAAATAGTTACAATAAGTAAATCCGCACTACCGCCAAAACTAAGGCGATGTTCAATACAATATTCAGATAATTGATTGACTTGATTTTGATGATTAATATTCAATTCTTTGAATAATTTTTTTACTTTTTTATAGAAATCTAAACTTTTTGATCGTTTAAGTAAATTAGTATCCTCAATATTATATATTAAGTATACCAAAACTTTCAAAGCATCTGCCTGATTATTATAAAGTTTTAAAGCCTCTCTAACATGTGGATAAGCTTCTAATGCTTCTCCTTTTGCGCCTTTTATATTATATTTTTGTTGAGCCACATCTCCAAAAGTAGAGTTCTTAACATGAGATGGTTTTAAAAATAATTGAGCATTTCTTTGAATCATTTCTGTAAAAGATAATTTATTTTCTCTTGAAATCATGTATCCATAAGTTGAAATCATTAAACCCATATGAAATATTAATCCCTTATAGGTATTAACATGATTTGTAACTTTATACATGGCCTGTTCAGCTTGTAAACCAAGCTTTCTAAAGTCATCAACAAAATCTTCATATTTATCTATTTTAACACTGAGTTTAAACATATCTAAAAAATATGGAATAATTTCTTTTTTTGTTTTAATCATCAAAGAATAATCCATATCTTCGTGTGAGCCACAAGTAGATTTTGTCACTAAACCAAACTTAGGATCTAAATCTAATTCTACCATCATTGCTTGATCAATATAATCATATAAATGTTTCAGATAAAAATTGATTACTGTTTCGTTTATATAGTCATTAAGTTCTTCAAAAGAGTGTTTTTTTAAGCGTACACACTCATGGGCAATTCGACCACATAGATAGCACTTTCGCTTAACACTTCTAGATAAGCATTCTTTTTTATTATATACATCAACATCTATGAAACGGCCTAATTCATGGGTTTCCTCAAGTTCGATAGTCTTTTTTTTCACCGATTTTGCATCCTCGTTAACACCGAAAAGATAGTAGGGACCATCTAGAGATTCATAACTATATACTTTTTCATATGAAAAAGGTAAGCATTCATGATTAAAAGCATTTAAAATGAGATAAACCAAACTTTCATTTTTATCACTACCAGGATAATTTACTTTTAAAGATACTAGGGTATCAAATCTTACATGCAGTTTTAATATCCTTAAATATCTATTTTCTCTAGCATCTAAAATTTCATCTGATATAGTCATCATGAACTTTTCTCAATACATCAATAACTGTGCCATCTCTATATTCGATATGTCCTATGATTCGATCATCTTTTTTAATCTTAGCTGGAATACCAGTTATTGAATGTGTTTTATTAAGCAATTCTTCCATGGTAAATATGTTTATATTTGAATCTTTTAATTTATGAATCAAGTCTTTTCTCATCGGATTAATGGCAATTCCTCTTTCAGTTATAAAAATATCAACATCTTGTCCTGGTGTAGTGATTGCAGTAACATTTTCTTTAATAATAGGAATTCTAGACTTAATGAGTGGAGAAATAACTATAGTCACATCTGCACCATGTGCAATATCAGAATGTCCACCTGACCCTCCAATGAGGTTGCCTAAAATATCTGTCGTTACATTGACGTTAAAATCTAAATCTATTTCCGTAGCACCTAAAACAACAAAATCGAGATCATTTGCGATGATATCTTTTTCAAAAGGATTCCCATACTCAGATGAAGACATAGGTAAATGATTTGTATTTTTATTGAAAGATTTAACAGCGTCTAAGTCAAAACACTGAACATCATACAGTTTTTTAAAGAGTCCGCCTTCAAGCATATCAACATAGGCTTTTGTAATACCTCCAGAAGCAAATCTTCCAACTATATTTCTTTCTTTCATTATTTTTTCCACATAAGAAACAACTGCTAAAGATGTTTTTCCAGCGCCAGTTTGCATAGAAAAACCCTCTTTTATTAAACCTAATTTATCCAGTAAAATAGAACAATCTTTAGCGATTTTTAGACCAATAGGATCTTTGGTGATTTCTGTCGTACCAGAAACAATGCCCTTAGCATCACCTATACTATCAACGACCAAAACTGCATCAACATATTCACTACTTAACTGATATTCTTTTAATTCTTCAACTAGATGATCAGTCACTAAGACAACCTTTTTCGCATATTCTAAATCAGGGATGGCATAACCTAAACTACCACAAGCATTTTTTCCTATTGCGCCACTACCATTACCAAACTTATCTACACTTGGGCAAGCTATAAAAGCAACATCTATACCTAAATCACCACTTTCAATAACTCTCGCTCTTCCACCATGTGTATTCATAATCAATTGACCAACTAAATGCCCTTGGCTAATAACTTTAGCCACACCGCCATTCAGATAATTGGTATGAATATTGGTAATATTTTCATTCATAATTAAGTCAATCATTTCTGTATAACTAGGGAATATAGAGCTTGGTGCAAAGTGTAATCCCTTAATATTTTTTTCTTTAATCAGTTTACAAACCTCTCTAATCACTAAATCACCATTTCTTAAGTGATGATGAAAAGATAAAGTTTGATTGTCTTTTATATTAAACATGTCAAAAGCTTCTTTATAAGATGATAAAAAAACAGTTTTGGACTGTTTTATTTTTTTTGAGATTAATCGTCTTTTATGATTTTTATAATCATCACTATTCACGAATGGTTTTAAATGTGATGGTATGTCTCTCCCTAAAGCATTTAACATATTATTCACCTACAATAAATCAAAAATTTTTGCTTTTTCAATTAATTTTTTTGCTTTTTCAATCACAGGCTTATCAACCATTTTACCCTGATATTGAAAGACACCTTTTCCAACTTTCTCATAAGTTTGAATGACCCCTTGTGCCCAATGAATCATTTTCTTAGTTGGAGAAAATATTTGGTTAATCGTTTCTAATTGACTTGGATGAATCGCTGTCTTAGCTTTCATTCCAAGAGATTTAGCATTTGAGCAATCATATTCTAAACCCTCTTGATCTGTAATATCAGTAAAAGGCGTATCAATTGCTAGTATTTGATTAGCAGCCGCAGCATAAACTACTTTTGATCGAGCGTATAATAGTTCATTCCCTACAGTTGTTCTTTCAATCTCCAATTCATTTGTTAAATCTTCAGCGCCAAGTAATAAAGCTTCTACTCTTGGATGTTTTGCTATTTCATCAACCTCAGCTATACCTTTTGCTTCTTCAATTAAACAGATTAATTTGGTAACTTTAAGATTATTTTTTTCTTCCAAAGACGATAACATTTTATCTATTACATACATTGATAGCATATTTGCTTTAGGTAAAAGAATATAGTCTATTTTTCTTGACAATAATAGTTTTAAATCATCTTCTATGAACAATGAATTGACTGGGTTAATCCTTAAAATAATGTTTTTTGGTAAATCTTTAGTTGTAAAAAAATAAGTTTCAACTAAATTTCTTGCATTATCTTTTTCATTAATATTAACCGCGTCTTCTAAATCAAAAATAATACCATCACTCATAAAAATATCAGCATTTTGTAACATTGACGGGTTATTACCCGGAATAAATAACAGTGATCTAAACATCATTTTTCATCCTTCTTATGGCTACAATTAAACGTGCTCTAATTGTATAATCTAGAGCACCTTTATCTTCAACAGTAACCTCTACATGATCAACCAATTGATCATCTAAAGTTTCTTTTACTGCTTGTAATATTTGATCATAAAACAAATGACCCACAATACTATCAATGTGAATCTTTGTTTCATTACTTTTTTTGATGGTAATAAGACAATCATTTGACTCTTTACTACCCGCTTGATAGATCATATTAAACCCTCTTTCGATTGGCTTTTGCTAATACTCTATTCATTTCATTTTTCACTATCATGTAACCCTCATCAACACCCATGCCAGGTTTGGCTAACATTTGATCAGCTTTACAAGCAATAGCAATATTGGTTGTTATCTGAGCTGATAGATTTGTTTCATTACATGTTCCCCCAGAATAAGAACCTATTAATTTATCGTTACAATATAGAATAGCTTCAACGACATTATTAACACCACCTAAATCAGGTGTTTTAATCTGCAACATATGTCCAGCTCTTGCATCCGCAAAATCTTTGATATCTTGTAATGTGTTACACCACTCATCCGCAACAATTTCTAATTTAGAATCCTTCTCTTCTAATAATTTGGTAATTTTAGCTAAATACATAATTGTATCTTCTTTATTCCCAGCATCAATGGGTCCTTCAATCCTTATAGTTAAGGGTTTAGCAGTTTCTTCTAAGTCAATAAGATATTCAATGATTTGATCCATGTCATTATCAAATGCAATGCCAATGGTTCCATAGACATCTATATGAATGACTGGAAGATAATCTTCTCTTACCCTGTACTTAAGAACTCTATTTCTTAACCACTCTACATATGCTTTTAATAATTCGCCTTGTCTTCCTAATTTTTCATCAATATTATTGATTAAACCATGAGGAATTACATCAGCCTCTTTTATAATCATTTTATCAACACCATCATATCTCTCATCCCCACTTTGTGTAAAAATTGGGACTGCATGATATACATGATCATCAATATGATAAGATTCTCTTACAACTTCTGCCATTGTAATCTTTTTATAGGCAGAAAAAGTTGATAATAAAGCTTGAGTTAATCCATACCTTATAGCAGTATGTAATCTTTTTCCACGAATTTTTAATTGATCATATTTTTCTGCTAGTTCTCTAAAATCAGTTAATTCTTGGCCAATTAATAAAGGGACAATTTCTTTTTCAATAAAAGGAATGTAATCATCTGCTAAAAATAACGGATCTCTTCCACCAGTACCTGAATACTGAACAGCTGCACATTCACCAATTCCAAAATCATCGTTTTCCAATATTAATTGAATCGAAATCGCTTCACCTTTTTGTCTAATAGAAGTAAATCCTTCTATCATTGGATCTCCAATATAAAATAATCCATCTTTTTTAGCTCCTGCTTTAATGGCCTTTTGATCATCAAAGAAGAAACCTGTATATGCTTTAGATAATATAACGTCTTTTATTTTCACTTGACTGGCCTTCCTATTAGTTTACCTTTACTCACAGAATAAACATCATCCACTGTCATTTGGAAAGATATTTTTCTGTTTTCAGAATCTGCTCTTTCTTTAATCTTCTTATAATGGAAATCTTTGATATCTTGACCCATAGCTAAACTACCAAATTCTAATATTCTAATTCTTCCATCATTATCTCTTGCTGGAAATATTTTTCCTGCATTATATTGACTTGGTGCAAAAGGAATATCTAATAATCCTTGTTCAAAAGCTCTCACTGTACCTACAGCTAAATCACCTTCGCCAACTTTTATAACTGCATCCATTAAACAATTAACTTCTCGTTTAATCAAATCCATCTCTTCATTTAAATCTTCACTTCTAGTAATACGTTGATCTTTTAACATTCTAACAATAAACTTAGAAGCTTTAACACCTAATCCATTTGCTTCCATGGTAGGAATACCCATTGATTCGTGAGGTGATTTTGTAATTAGTTTAGTTGCTTTAGATAAAGCAGCCACTGTAGAACTATATGAAATCAAAGCCATTGCTTCAGCTTCGTCAGCTGGAAATCCACCCATCCATTGATGGAAAACGGTAGATATCTCCATATCTTCATAGCCAAATTTCTTTAAATATTCTTTAGTTTGAGAATGTAAAGAATTAACTGCAGCAACATCTTGAATTAAGTTTCCACCCATACCATATCCAACGGTTATATTCTTAACCCCTTGCTCAGCAGCAAGTAAAGCTTCAATAATCATTACAGTATTTGAAATTGAAGGCGGAACAAGCGTTCCTGTTAAAGGACCAAATGGTTCTCTATTTATTTTGATTCCCTGTTCTTCATAATAACCAACAAGGCGGTCACAATATTGCCAATTTCTAATTGATACTTCTAATGGAATAGATTTAGCGTATGGAATATTATATGAAATTCCTCCACCTTCATTTGAAGTCCACCCTGCAGCATGAATAATTTCAGATAATAACCTAGCATCTGGTGTTCCGTGTCTAGCTTCAATTGGCACATTCACAGCTTCTAACACTTGTTTACAACTTTTCACACCGTGATTTACAGCTGGAAAACCATTTAATAAGGCACGATGTTCGTGAACTGATTCATCAAGCCCTTTTTCAGCTTCATTATATCTATTTTGTCTAGTATAACTATCAATCGTACTTGGTAAAAAATCAGCTCCCGATTTTTCTAAAAACTGTAAAAGTTTAATATGTTCTCCAAGTTCAGGAACCCCAGCTCTTGGTTGAATTAAAGTTTCACCATGCTCTTTTGCTTTATTTAAAACAAAAGCGAAGTTTTTATAACTTGGAACACTTTTCAAATATTCAACCGCTGATTCTAAATCTAGCTCAGAATCATTACCAGTCTTCCATCCCGATAGAACTTCTTCTCTTTCTTTAAAAAATTCCTTTAAATCTATCTTTTTATTTTTTAATTTCATATGATTAACCTAACTCCTTAAAATTTTCTTTCATTAATTTTAACGCTAATTTTGGTTTCTTTTGAGCCAATAATCCCATTGGCGCCATAATATATAACTGATCCACTAAGAATTCAGGATCTTCTGGCCTTAATTGAGTTTTGTCATTGAGTATGTTTGTCGTTTGTTTTAATATCTCTTTTTGGTTTTTAGAATTAATAATCACGCCACCTGTTCCAATAACATATCGAACATTAGATAAGTCTTTTCCGGATTGATTAAAAACTTTCCCCATCGGCGTCATCACTTCGTGAATCTTACCAACATGACGATTCATTGAGCGGTAAGCGCACATTTCAGCTAGAAATTGATCAATAAACTCATCACGGTCATTATGTGGCAGTAAATGAACATTTTTATATCTTTCATTAACTTCTTTAACTATGTCAATGTTTTTTTCACGATTAATAAACTCTATTTCTCTTTCTGAAAGTGATTTTACTATTCCAGGCGCAGAATATCTCATACCCAAATCGCCTTCAACAGTTCTTTTTGCATAAGGTTCTTCTAAACCATGTAAAACCACATCACTACGATTTGTTGCATAACACATAGAATATAAATCAGTAGTAGCCCCACCAATATCAACAATAACAATATCGCCTAATCCAGTTTCTTCTAAGTACCCCTCCGACAATAACTTTGCAGCTTCTAAAACAGCGTTAGGTGTTGGCAAAATAACTTGATCAATATCCTTTTCAATTTTTTTTATCCCTTTAGCCTCTATAATCTGTTTTAAGAAAATATCTCTAATGGTTTTTCTTGCACACTTAGGATTTAATTTATTGATTTTAGGCATGACATTTTCACAAATATGGTAATCCAAATGATGGTGTTCAAAAATATCAATAATATCATCTTCGGCGGATTTATTTCCTGCATAAATAATAGGTACATTCACACCCATTTCTCCTAATAACTTAGCATTATAAATAACATTTTCTGTATTACCACCATCAGCTCCACCAGATAGTAAAACAATATCGATATCTTCTTCAATAATTTGTCTTACTTCTTTTTTTGTTAAATGGTGTGAGAAAACCAAATCAACTTTAGCACCAGCACCTAAACACACGCGTTTAGCTGCTTCGACTGTTAATTCTTCAACAAGACCAATAGCGGCCATTTTTAGGCCGCCGGCTGCTGATGAACAAGCAATAACTTGATCAAATTCAATTTTTTCACCCAATTTATCATATAAAAGATTTAAAGCTTTATGATATCCTATACTAATGTCTTCTAAAACCGTTGTATAATGAGCAGAAGTCGCCAATATTTTTTCTGAGCTGACATCTACTGCACATAATTTTGTAAAAGTTGATCCAAAATCCACTAATAAGTAGTTTGACATCTTATTCTCCTAAATCTTCTTTAATATCTTCTAAAGCCATATCGATTGAAGTTCCTGGTGGATAGACCCTATCAAAGCCCATATCTCTAAATCTTTTTAAAGTCTCATTAAAATCTTGTTTTCCAACAACGATGTTTCCACCAACATAAAGGAATATATCTTCAAGGCCAGATTCTATACATTTCTCTCTCATACCTCTACAGTCAATCTCTCCGTGACCGTATAAAGAAGAAACCATAATTAAATCCGCATCAGTTTCTATTGCAGCGTTTATAAAATCTTCCTGTGATGATAAAACTCCAATGTTAATGACATTGTACCCCGAGTTAGTTAGGGTATAATCAATGATTTTGTTTCCTACAGCATGTACATCGGCGCCAATAACGCCTATTACTATTGTTTTCAAAATAATCTCCTCTTATGTAAGCGTTTTTATAACGTAAAACATTATATCATATAACATATAAGAATTAAAGACAGAAATTGAAATATTTTTATTGATTCACAGATAGCAAAAATAACAAATCACTTAAACGGTTCATAAATTTTTTGATAAGGGCTAAATCGTCTCTTTTATGGTCCTTTTCAAAAGAAATAAGCCTTCTTTCAGCTCGTCTTGTTATAACCCTGCACATATCAAAATATGCACCTGGTTTTGACTTTTCACTACCAGGCAAATAAAATTGATTTTCTAAAGGTTTTTCATCTAATAACTTCTCAATATGATCTTCTAATAATAAAACATCATCTTCGTCAATTTTATTCAAACTTTCATAATGTCCTGATTGAGGTTTAGTTGCAATTAAAGAACTTATGTTTTGTAAATACAATTGAATTTGTTTGATTAAAGATAGTTTAGAATAATGATATGTTAATCCTAAAAAAGTATTCAATTCATCTATTGTTCCTAATGCTTCAAAAAGAGAATCATCTTTATCAAAGCTATCATTATTATAATTCTTTGATTGCCCACTATCTCCTTTTTTAGTTGATATTTGACTTAACTTATTTATACTCATTTCTATTCACCTTTTCTTTTAATTAATTCTTCAATCGCAAAGCTAGCAACATCCTCAGCATAACTTCCAGGACCAAATCCCGCATCATATCCTAATTCTTTTGCCAATTCATGAGTTATTCTAGCACCACCAGCTATCAGCAATACATCTTTCCTCATACCTTCTGACTCTAATAACTCAACCAACTCAATTAAGTTTTTTAAATGAACTTCTTTTTGAGTCACGGTTTGAGATACCAAAAGGACATCAGCTTTTTCTTCTCTAGCGATACGGACAAATTCTTCATTGCTTACTTGAGACCCTAAATTAATCGCTTTAATACCAAGGTATCTCTCAAGTCCATAATGTCCATCAAAACCTTTCATATTCATTATAGCATCAATGCCTACAGTATGTGCATCTGTTCCTGTAGATGCACCAACAAAAACAATATCTCTTTTAAGTTTTTCTTCAATTAACTGCTCAATTTCTTTTTTTGTCTTGCTAGTTTTTTGAAGTTCCACAACTTTAATTTTATCTAAATCTATTGATGTTTTTACAGCACCATAAACAACAAAGAAAGAAAATTGATCTCCCGCTACTTCTGAATGGACAACACTCGGATCAGTTAAACCCATACTTTTAGCGACTTCTTTAGCCGCTTGAACAGCTTTAGCGGACAAAGGTATTGGTAGTGTAAAACTGACTTGAACAGCTCCGTCATTCAAAGTATCTCCATATGGTTTAATTTTCATCAAAATACGCCTCCAATTGATCACTTATCACATTCATGTAGTCATCTGATTGTTCAAAAACACCACTTAATCCTTTACCACCTGTTTCAGTTCTCTTCGTTTCAGCAAAAATACCTTTAGCCAAAGTATTAAACATACCGTCTTCTGCAATCTCTTTAAGAAGTTCATGCGCTTTATCTAAAACCAATTTTGCTCTTGTTTGGATGAATCCATCTTCTTTAAAACTAATATCATCTACTAAAGATTTCATTGAATTTTGTACCATCTGAGCATTTTTTATTGCTAAATACCTATCTGATATGAAAGGGGTATGTATTGCTTCAGTCATCATACCCAATAAATGGATTTTTTGATTTGTTAAGGTTGTGACCATGTTAAACATAGCATTTTGTTGGTATGCTCTAAATATATTACCGTTAATATGTTTGGTTGGCGGCATATATTTTAAAGGTGCATTTGGGAACAACTCTCTGGCAAGTTGAGCATGTGCAATCTCTAATAAAAATGAATCTTCAACATTAGGATTGATTTCAAATGCATGACCTAAGCCCATCAATTTTTCAGGCAAATGTGCTTCTATAGCGAAGGCTTCATTGATAAACTGTGAAGCAGTCACTGTGTGTGCTTCCAAAACAGCATCACTTGTCGTTAAATAATTATCTTCTCCAGTATTAATAATGATACCAGAATATGCATTAATTAACCTCGAAAAATACTGATCAATAAATGTGCGTTTCATATTGATATCTCTAAAAATAATTCCATACATACTATCATTTAATAAGACATCTAATCTTTCTAATGCGCCCATAGCGGCAATTTCTGGCATACACAAACCAGAAGCATAATTGACAAGTTTTATATACCTTTTTTCTTCTTGTCCAACTTCATCTAGTGCTTTTCTCATAATTCTAAAGTTTTCTTGTGTTGCATAAGTTCCACCAAACCCTTCGGTTGTTTTACCATAAGGAACATAATCTAGTAAAGATTGGCCAGTTGAACGAATCACTGCAACAATATCAGCTCCAGCTCTAGCTGCTGCTTTTGCTTGTATCACATCTTCATCTATATTACCTGTCGCAACAATGACATAAAGTTCAGTTTTACTTTCTCCATATTTTTCAAGTAAATTGTCTCTATACTTTCTATTACTTTTGATGATACCCAATTGTGTATCAACATACGGTTTTAGTACTTCTTTAACCTGGTCTTTTTCTATCAATTGATTATCAAGTAAACTGACTTGATGATTGAGATACTGTTTCGTAAACTCATCTAAAGATAATTGACTCGCATTTAAAGCAGAAGCTATGTATATTGATATCCCTTTACGAATATCTCCGTGTTCTAATACATCATCTACCATTCGATTCACGATTGGTACATCAAATTGATCAACACCATCAATCCCTAATAAGCGCAAAACTGTTCTTTCAACACTGACTGTTGAATGTCTATCAATAAAGGCTTGGATATCTTTAGCTATTTTTTTAGCATATTGTCGGCTTGACTGAATAATTTTTTGGTTTAATTTAAGTTTGTTCATTATGTTCACCCTCTTTTACGTTGATTACTTTTCTATTTATTGCAAGTGAAAGTTTTTCTTTAAATGTTGATTGATCATATTCATAACCGCGTGGAGAAAAAGGATTGATGCATACAATTGAAACATCAATTGGATTCTCTACATAAATATGAGTTTTTAATCTAAATAAATTTTTTAAATTTTGATCACTCAGTTGAATGTTGATACCTGATTTTAATATTAAATCAAAATGAAAATACTTGATTTGATGAATCCACTTTTCTACAAATTCATCTGTTAAAGATTTTGGAAGATAGAGCATTTTTAAATCATGATTGGATTTGTTTAAGATTTGATCAACATGACCAATTACTGAATCAGAATCTAAAATATATTTTTTATCTGTTTTGATCATTGAAATGTTTTTTTCATTTTTTACCCACTTATATTCAGTAGGTATAGAAGGTAAAGTTAACTTTTTGTATATTAATGAAGCTTGTTCTACAGTATAGTCCATATCAATTGATATATTAGAACCTATAACCAAAATACAAGTTTCCGAAACAGACGCAAAACTTTGTCTAAAAAAAGCGCCATCAATTAAAATCTTATGATCATACTTTTCTTTTAAGACATCTATTAATAGTGACATGTCAGTGACTAAAGAAGGACCAGCCACCAATACTTTACCAGGTTTTATAATCTTACAAATGACGATATTTCCTATGGCTGTAAAAATATTGGTTTCCTCGATCATTTGATATTCTGCTTCAAATTGCTTTAATGTGTCTTTAGCTGTCGCAACAATATCATTTTCTCTGACATATATTTGTGGTTTTTCCATCAAGGTAACTTGATCAATATTTTCTCCATCCAAACCTATTGAAGTAATAATTACAGAATGATTATAACTTTTTACAACCGAATTTAAAACCGTTGTTTTACCTGCGTTTTTTACATTCCCTATGAAACTAATCACATGATAATCTCTAAGTTGATCTATGATTTCTTTAATGTTCTTTTCTTCCTTTTAAGATCTTTTGGTTCAAGGGAAATTTGTTTACCACCAAGCAAGGCACTCACGCCTTCAATATTTTCATATGAATCACGGTTTTTATATTCTTTTGTTGGTTCGCTATATGTTGAAATAACACCTTCGTAATTTCTTAATATGACTTTTCCTGGCGCTTGAGAAATAACATAATTTGGCATTACTGGAATTTTACCTCCACCTCCTGGTGCATCGACAACAAATGTTGGTACACAAAAGCCAGAAGTGTGTCCTCTTAAACCTTCAATAATCTCAATACCTTTAGAAACAGGTGTTCTAAAATGTTCAATACCTAATGATAAATCACATTGATATATATAGTAAGGTCTTACACGAATCATCGCTAAACGTTGAACTAAGGTTTTCATAATTTCTACTGTATCATTAACACCTTTTAATAAGACTGATTGATTACCCAATGGAATTCCTGCATCTGCTAAACGATCAATTGCTGCTTTACTTTCAACAGTGATTTCATCATAATGATTAAAATGCGTATTCAACCATATAGGATGATATTTTTTTAACATATCCACAAACTCTTGTGTAATTCTTTGTGGTAACACAACAGGAGTCCTTGTTCCTAATCGAATAATTTCAACATGATCAATTTCTCTTAAACGTTTGATGATATCCTCTAATAACTGATCGCTAACCAATAATGCATCACCACCAGATAACAATACATCTCTTATTTCTTCATGTTCTGATATATATTGAATAGCCTTATCAATTCTTTCTTTAGGCATTCTTTGATCAGATTGCCCAGCAAATCTTCTTCTCGTACAATGTCTACAATACATTGAACACATATCCGTAATCAAAAACAAAACCCTATCAGGATAACGATGTGTTAACCCTTCAACGGGTGAATCTGTATCTTCAGCCAATGGATCTACCATATCGTTTTCAGATACATGCATTTCATTTAATGTTGGAATTGACTGTTTTCTAATAGGACATTCAGGATTATTAATATCGATTAAAGAAAAGAAATAAGGTGTGATTGCCATTCTAAACTTAGACAAAACTTGATTAATATCATCCTTTTCCTCTTTACTTAAATCTACATATTTTTCTAATTCTTCAACAGATTGGATACGGTTTCTTACTTGCCAATGCCAATCTTCCCATTCCTCTTTTGTTACATCAGGAAAATATTTATCTCTTCTCTTTAAATAACTATCATTAGTAATACTTTTCATTATTTCTCCTTTCCATAACGTTCTTTGAACAAACGATACATTTCCTTTGATTCTCTTAATATATTTAAAGTAAACTCTGAATGATCTTTAGTATAACCATTACCAATGATCATTTTCGCTTCAGATGCAATACCTTCTGCACCTAAAGCAGCTTTGGTAAATGAAGTTGCCATACTAAAGAAATAAACTGTACCATCATTCTTAGTTGGTAAAATCGAAGTCATTTCAGTGTTTTCTACATTTACAACATTAATGGTTACATCAACTTGTGAACCATTGATTTCTATAACTTGATCATATATATTCATAGGTCTTCTTGCATCACCAACAATAATATGATTGCATACCTCTAGTTTTTCCAATTCCTCTTTTTCTTTTTCAGAATAAACAACCCCAATGACATGACCATTCTTACCAGCATTTTTCTTCGCTTGATAAGCACACAAGACACCAGATTTACCAGCTGCACCTAAAATTAAAACATCATCATTCTCTTTAACAAGTAAGTTTACTTGAGCAGGCGCTCCACAAACATCTAATGCGGATAAAACAATATTAGCAGGTATATCATCTGGGATTTTAGAAAAAATACCAGTTTCAAAAAGGATGGCTTCACCCTTAATGTCAATTTGATCTTTATCTAAATCAATTCTTTTGATTTTATCAATCACAAGTGGTGTTAGGGATAAAGACACTAAAGAAGCAATATGATCACCGACTTTTGCCTCTGTTTTAATATTCTTACCAATAGCCTTTATCTTTCCTAAAAACATCCCACCACTTCTTGTGATAGGATTTTGTAACTTACCCTTTGTATGAACAATATCTAAAATCATTTCTTCAATTTTTTCATAATCATCTTCACAAGCTTCTCTTATTTGAGTAAATGAAGCTGAATCAATATTTAAAGTTTCAACCTCACATAATATTTCATTATCATAACATACCATTTGATTATCAATCTTTTCAGCACTTTGCGGTAAAGTTCCCAAAGGATATATGACCCTATGCGTTCCAAATTTACATAAATCAGACATTTCTTTCCTCCATTCCAAGTATTCTTCTAGTTTCGCTAGTTGTAGCGATTTCTCTGTTATTCATTTTTGCAATTTTCGCAATTTTTTTTACTAAATCAGCATTGGATTTAGCCAAAACACCTTTTTCAATATAGATATTATCCTCTAAGCCAACCCTTACATGGCCACCATACTTAATGGCAAGTTCTGCTAGTGAAAATTCATATTTACCAATGCCCGCCACACTATAAGTTGAACCTTCAGGAAGCGAATCTTTCAAAAACATAAAATCTCTTTCCTCACCTGTCATCCCGCCTACGACACCCAATACAAAGCTATAATGGAAGGGTTTTTTAATAACATTCTTTTTGATTAGTCTTTTCGTCATATCAATATGACCTTTTTCAAAACACTCCATTTCATATTTTATATTCAAATGATTCATTTTCTCAGCAAAATAAATAATATCATTTTCTGTATTTATAAAGATCTCATCTCCACCAAAGTTTAATGTCCCACAATCTAAAGTTGCCATTTCTGGTTTTAAATTCAACACATCTGAACGCTCTTCAACAGACATCCCAACAGCGCCGCCGGTTGAGACTTGTATGATTAACTCTGGACATTCTTTATGAATTGATTTAATGATTTCTTTATATCTTTCTTTATCTTGTGTCGGGGTCCCATCATCTAATCGTGCATGTAAGTGAATAATAGAAGCCCCAGCATGATACGCCTCTTTTGCTGCATCAACCATCTCTTCAACCGTATATGGAACTGCTGGGTTATGCTCTTTCATGACCTCTGCACCACTAATAGCACAAGTAATAATCAATTTATCCATTTCTTTGCTTATCCTTTAAAACAATACATGTACCTATAGCATGAGTTGTTAATATTTTATTCTCTAATACATCACAGGCACTATCTGAAATATCAGTCCTAGGTTCTATCACTTTAAAACATTTAAACTCCATTTTTCTTGAAGTATTCCCTTGTTCTAAGATTACAGCTTCTACTTCTAAAAAATCACCAGCATATACAGGTGCAAGAAAATCTACTTTTTCATAAGCTCTAAATAAACCTTCATCGCCATCATTGCGAATTAATAATTCTGTAGCTGCATCTCCAAATAATCCTAGTATCCTAGCACCATCTACTAAATTTCCACCATAATGTGCGTCATGCATAGACATTCTTAATTTAAGCCTTGTTTTCATTTTCTACCCCTTTCATTGGTTTAACTTCACCAATAATCAATTCTGCATCAGTTGCTTTCACAACTTCCTCTATCGTAAACGATGGATTCACCTCTAATAAATGCAATCCATCCTCTTTAACTTCCATCACACACATTTCCGTGACTATTAGATTAGCTTGTTTAAAAGCTGTTAATGGTAAACGACATTTCTTTAATATCTTGACTTTTCCTTTATTTGTATGCCTCATTGCGATAATCACTTTTTTTGCACCAGTGACTAAATCCATAGCACCACCCATACCAGGCACTAATTTGCCTGGTATAATCCATGAAGCAATTGAGCCTTCTTGATCTACTTCTAATGCACCCAAAACAGTAATATCAATATGTCCACCACGGATAAATGTAAAAGATGTCGCCGAATCAATGAATGCCCCACCCTTACAAATAGACGCTTTCATACCTCCGGCATTAACAATATCACATTCTTCACCTTTATCAGCTTCTAAGCCAATAATTCCATTTTCTGACTGAAAGACAACTTCTTTATCATCAGGCACATAATTAGCAACAAGAGTCGGAATACCAATCCCTAAATTCACTAAATCACCATCTTTTAATTCAAGAGCTATTCTAGAAGCAATTATCTGCTTATCGTTCATTTTCTTCACCACCTAAAACATAATCAACAAAAGGATGTGGTGTAATCACATTCTCTGGATCAATTTCATCAACTATCCTGACTGGTTCAACTACTACTATTTCAGCCGCAGTAGCCATAATCGGATTAAAATTTCTCATGGTCTCTTTATATTTAAGATTTCCATATGGATCAGCAATAGCACCACCTATAAGTGCTAAATCAGCACCTAAAGCTTCTTCTAATAAATAATCTTTACCTTTAACATTAATAACTTCTTTACCTTCTTGAACCATAGTATTCAAGCCAGTAGGTGTTAAAATACCTCCTAGACCTGCCCCAAAAGCTCTAATTCTTTCGACCAAAGTCCCTTGAGGTACAAGCTCCACAACTAAACGTCCATCATTCATTAGTCTTCCAACATCAGGGTTTGTACCTATATGACTTGCGATCAATTTATTTACTTGTCCGTGATTAATCATTTTACCAACACCATTACCTTCATAGCCACCATCATTACAAATAATAGTTAAATCTTTAATTCCAGACTCTACTACTAAATCTATTAAGGTTTCAGGCGATCCATTGGTTAAAAACCCACCAACATGAATAGTCATTCCATCCTTTAATATTGACTTAAAGAAATCTTTATTAATGTATTTATGCATGATGACTCTCCTTTGGTGGCATAATTGTTGCTTCTCCAACAATAACCACTTCATTATTTTGATTTTTTGCTACACAATCAAAGACTACTCTATTCTTATCAAGGATAATTTCTTTAACAGTGACTGAAGCTTCAATTTCATCTCCAAAATAGACTGGTTTAGTAAATTTTAGTGATTGTTTAGTATAGATACTACCTAAGCCAGGCATTTGAACACCGAAAATTGCACTAAATAAAGATCCTACCAACATACCATGAACTATTTGCTTCTTGAACATGGTCTCTTTAGGATACTCTTTATCCACATGAGCAGGATTAAAATCAGTTGAAACTTCCGCAAAACTTAAAACATCTTTTTCAGTAAATACTTTTTTTGTTGAAGCACTATCTCCAAGCTTCAATTGCTGAATCGTAAATTGTTTCATTATACCCTCCGAAAATAAAAATAAAAGCTGTTATATTTAAAAAAATATAACAGCTCTCCATAATAATAATATGGCAATATTTAAACCTTATGTTTAAATACCAAGCGAAAACTACTAGGCTAGAAATCACTTTCGGCAAATAACCCCTTCTTTCACATACTTTTGCCTAAAAGAAATCTATGTAAAATACCGATTATTTGCACCTCTGTGCGTTAAAAATTACAATGTCATTATACTTAATAATGAAAGCGTTGTCAATTGAAATTTAAACAAAATATTAAATCATTTGTGAATACAAATCATCACATGGTATAATAAAATATGTACTAAACTGGGAGGTTACGATGAGAGCTTTTATTACAGGCGCTTCAAGTGGTATTGGAAGAGAGCTTGCTTTCCAATTAGCTGAGTTAAATTATGATTTGATTTTAGTAGCGAGAAGGTATGAACGTCTAGAAGAGATAAAAAAGCAAATCACCAATAGAGATGTCATCATTATTCAATCAGATTTAAATGATCCTGATCAATTATCAGCACTATTTAAACAATTGAAATCATATGAAATAGACTTGTTTATTAATAATGCTGGTTTTGGTAAAGTTGGAGATTCAATTGAAATAGATACTTCACAAGAAATCAAGATGATTGAGTTAAACATTATATCATTACATGCATTAACAAAGTTTGCTATTCAACATATGCATAAAGGTAAAATTGTCAATATCAGCTCACTAGCGGCTTATTTACCTACACCTAAACTTGCTAGTTATGCAGCAACAAAATCTTATGTCACTAATTACTCAATGGCATTAGACTATGAGTTAAAAAAACTAAAAGTCCCTATCAAAGTATTATCAGTTGCTCCTGGACCTATTAAAACAGAATTTGGTAAAGTGGCTGGAGTCAATCAAAAAATGAAGGGTATGGATGTTAAAAAGTGTGTTAAGAAAATGATAAAAGGCATAGAAAATAATAAGAAAGTCATTGTCCCTGGGTTTAAAATGAAGCTATTAAAGTTTATCCTTCACTTTATACCTAGACGTTGGGTTTTAGCCAGTGCTTATAAAATCCAAAACAAAAAATAATCGAATAGTACACCCCCTAGCGAGTTTATGACTCGCTAAAACGACGTGGTTAGGAGAAAATAATGAAACAAATATTAGAGCATCTAAAAAACAATAAAACACTGAAAGCAATTAAAGGAAAGATCATAGATAAACAAAACATTTACATCAATAACACCAATGAAGATAATGCTTTATTGGTTCTTTTGTCAATGTATAAAGAACTCAATCAAACTTTCTTTATCGTTACTCCTAACCTATATACTTCACAATTAATATACGATAAATTAAGTAGGGTCCTAGACAAAGATGAAATAAATTTTTATCCACAAGATGAGTTTCTAACAAATGAACTTCTAGTGTCTTCAAGTGAATTTAGACTAGAAAGAATAAATACCATTGATAAGCTGGTAAATGATAAACCAAGGATTGTCATCACAAACTTATACGGTGTATTAAAACCTCAGTTCTCCCAAAGCAAATGGAAAAAAGCCATCATCAATTTAAATAAAGGTGAAAGTTATAACATACACGCTTTAAAAGAACAACTCATTAATTATGGTTATAATCATCAATATACAGTAGAAAAAATTGGTGATTTCGCTATAAGAGGCGGTATCCTTGATATTTTTCCCATAAATTCAAATAATCCATATAGATTAGATTTCTTTGGAGATGAACTCGATGTGATAAAGACTTTTGACTTAGATACTCAACGATCAATTTCATCCGTTTCATCCTTTAGATTAACACCTATGACTGACTTTTTTTATTCCGATGAGGAACTTAGAAATCTTGAAAATAAAGTGAACGAAAAATTAAAAACTATTGATTTATCTGATGAATCTAATCATATGGTAAAAGATGATCTAACCAAACTTAAAAATAGAGATGAACTTGATAGACTTAGTAGATATCTTCCTTTCATGACTGAGAAGCATAACACCATATTAGATTTAGTAGATGAGTCTAAGGTGATGTTCTTAGATTATCACAGAATTCTAGAACAAAACGATTTACTCTTAGAAGAAATCAAAGAATGGTATGATCAAACAGATGATTACCCTAAAATGGGATTTAATTTAATATATGATTTTTTAGAAGTTGACCATTACACGTCAATGAAAGTGGATTATCTTGATTATTTCTATAAAGAAAATTTCACTAATACTTATTCTATATTCGGCGAATCAGTGACAACTTATAATGAAAACCTAGATTATTTCTTTAAAGACCTATCAAATAACAAAGATACATTAACCCACATCATTACTTTTCAAGACGAAAAATATAAAAAGGAATTTACAAAATTACTTAAAAATAAGGGTTTAGAATACAAACAAAACCAAAGAATCGTTCCTAATGCAATCAATTTAATCATGGATAAGCAAGTTTTTGATTTTCATTCTAGGACTTTTGAAACCAAAGTTATATCCGAAGAAGCATTACGCAAAAGAAGTATTACAAGAAAACGTGGAGAGTATATTTCTGTTTACAAACGTTCAACGAAAATATCAGGTATTAATGATTTAAAACCTGGTGACTATGTTGTTCATTACCAATATGGTATTGGAAAATTTTTAGAAATAAAAACAATGACTTTCGGCCAACAAGAAACCGATTATATTCATATTGAATATCAAAACAAAGACAAACTATATGTTACACTAGACGCTATCGATCAAATCCATAAATATTCTGGTAGTGAAGGCTATAAACCTAAGCTATCAAAAATTGGTGGAAAATCTTGGTCTAAAGCCAAAGAACGTGTAAGAAAACAAGTTCAAGAAATCGCTGACCAACTTATTGAACTCTATTCCAGAAGAGAAAAGAGTCATGGTTTTTCTTTTAAAGATTTTCCTGATTTAGAAAATGAATTTTCCAACACATTTGAATATATTGAGACTGCCGACCAAAGAAAAGCTATAGATGAAGTCTTTAAAGATATGAGAAAGCCTACACCAATGGACCGACTCTTATTAGGCGATGTTGGCTTTGGAAAAACTGAAGTTGCTTTAAGGGCTGCTTTTAAAGCTGTTCTAAACAACAAACAAGTTTCTTATTTAGCACCTACTACAGTTTTATCGAAACAACATTTCGAAACCTTTAGAGCGAGAATGAGTGATTTTGGTATTAATGTTAAACTAATAAACCGCTTTGTTAGCCGAAAGGACCAAAAACTGATTCTAGAAGGCATTAAATCTGGCCGTATTGATATTCTTATTGGTACACACAGGTTACTTAGCAAAGATATTGAATTTAAAGATCTAGGCCTATTAATCGTTGATGAAGAACAGCGATTCGGTGTGATGCACAAAGAGCGTATCAAGGAAATGAAAATCAATATCGATGTTCTTTCACTATCAGCAACCCCAATACCTAGAACATTAAACATGGCTATCATGGGTGTTAAGAATATGAGTTTAATTGAAACAGCACCAGAAAATAGATATCCTGTTCAAACCTATGTTTTAGAAAGGAATCACATTATTTTAAGAGATTCGATTGAAAGAGAACTTGCAAGAAATGGCCAAATATTTTATCTATTCAATCGTGTGAGTCAAATAGATTTAATAGCCGATGACATCCAGAAAATTGTCCCTAATGCCAATATAGGTATTGCACATGGCCAAATGTCTAAAATACAACTGGAAAAAATTATTGACCAATTCATCAATCAAGAAATTGACATTTTAATATCTACAACAATTATTGAAACTGGTATAGATATTCCAAACGCCAATACCCTAATCGTACATGACGCTGATATGTTAGGTTTGTCACAACTCTATCAGATTAGAGGGCGTGTTGGCCGCTCTAATAAAATTGCTTATGCTTACCTAATGTATGAAAAAAACAAAAGACTAACACCTGAAGCAGAAAAACGTTTAAAAGTTATTAAAGAATTCACAGAATTAGGATCTGGTTTTAAAATCGCCTTAAGAGATTTATCCATAAGAGGTGCAGGTGATGTTCTTGGAAAAGAACAATCCGGATTTATCGATAGCGTCGGAATCGATATGTACATGAAAATACTTGAAGAAGAAATACACAAAGTTAAAGGAGATCAGGAACCTGAAAGCAAAAACAAAGGTGTTAAAGCCAAAGTCTCTAAGTTTATAGATAAGAATTATATCGAAGATGATTACATTAAAATTGAAATGCACAAAAAAATTAAAAACGTTAAATCTGTTAAAGATATTTCCCTTCTACTTGATGAAATCGAAGATAGATTTGGACATTATAGCATTGAATTAGAAATATATATATATGAACAACTATTTGAATACTTAACAAAAATCCTAGATATTGAAAAAATTAAGGATAATAAAACAAACAAAACACTCATTGTTTCTAAAAAAGCCACAACAAAAATGGCTGGAGATAAGATTTTCCAAAAAGGAATTGATGTCTCTAAAGATATCCGTTTCAATTATAAAAACGAACAAATTCACATCATTCTAGATACAATAAATTTAGAAAAACATTGGCTATTCACCATGGTTGATTTTCTAGATAAAATTAATGATTAAAAAGATACCTCAAAGGTATCTTTTTTTCGTAAATTTGGCCCATAATTAATTGAAAAAAAAGCAAATATATTATATAATATATATATAAATATATATATAATATGGTGGTTAAAATGAAAGAAGTAAAAATACACACAGACTATATAACAACTGGACAATTATTAAAGCATTTAAGCCTTGTTAGTTCCGGTGGAGAAGTTAAGTTTTTCTTAAAAAATAACTTAGTTTTTGTTAACGGCGAAGAAGACAATCGCCGTGGCAAAAAACTTTATCCGAATGACACAATAAAAGTCTTAAATGAAACTTACAAGATTGTAAAAAATGAAACTTAACCAATTGTCCTTATACAACTACAGAGGATACAACAAACAAGATATTGCTTTCGGTAAAGGGGTTAACTTATTCATTGGTGATAATGGTAGTGGGAAAACCAATTTACTAGAAGCAATATATTTTTTATCTTTAGCTAAATCTTACAAAACAGAGGATTCTAATCTTATTAAATTCAATCAAGATTTTTCTAGGATATTAACCACCGTTGATTTAATAGACAAATCCTATGATATCAAAATTATTCTTTCTAAAAACAAAAAGAAAATCATTTTAGATGGTAGAGAAATTCAAAAACTCAGTGATTATATTGGACAAGTGAATGTTGTTTCATTTTTACCAGAGGATATGAACTTAATCAAAGGACCACCAAAAAATAGACGATACTTTATAGATTCTATTATTGGTCAAATGGACAGAAACTATTTGATTGAACTTTCAAATTATAAAAGCTTTCTAAAACAAAGAAACGATTTAATAAAAAAACTATCAGAAGATAAAAATCCAGATATGACTCTCCTTGATATTTACACTGAACAATTAGCAAAAGCGGGAGAAAAAATTATTTCTTATAGGAATAATTTCATCAACAAGATTAATCTTGAATTAAAGTCAATATATCCTTACCTGGCAAATAACCCTTATCTTTTTGAATTTAAATATCTTCCTTCTATAGATTCATCTTTAGAAGGCACATTAAAGGAAAATTATCGCAAAGATTTGTTTGTAAGAACCACTACTTCTGGCCCGCATCGTGATGATTATGGCTTTTTAATGGATGATATTGATGCAAAAGATATTGCTTCTCAAGGTGAACAAAGAATTATGATATTATCTTCGCTCTTAGCAGTAACAGAGATAATCTTTCATTATAAAAAGCAAAGACCCATTTTATTACTAGATGATGTTTTTTCTGAATTAGATACAACAAGACAAAATAAACTCATTCATTTTTTAAATAAATCTCATTTACAAACTATTATTACAACCACTACGACCACTAACATCAATCAAGAAATACTTGATGATGCTAAAATATTTAATGTCAAAAATCACTTTATTAGGGGGAACAAACATGAGTGAAATAAATAAATATACATCGGACAATATTCAAATCCTTGAAGGTCTAGAAGCTGTAAAGAAAAGACCTGGGATGTACATTGGATCAACTGGGCCAAGAGGCTTACATCATCTAGTATGGGAAATTGTTGACAACGCTGTTGATGAAGCTATGGCAGGATATTGTGATACTATCCATGTTGAAATTTTACCTGGAGATATCATTAAAGTATCAGATAACGGACGAGGTATTCCAGTAGATATTCATCCAAAAACTGGAAAGCCATCAGTTGAAACAGTTTATACTACTTTGCATGCCGGTGGGAAATTCGATCATAATTCTTATAAAGTATCTGGTGGATTACATGGCGTAGGTGCATCTGTTGTAAATGCACTAAGTACCTTTATGACTGTAGAAATTCATAAAGATAATAAGAAATACATGATTGAATTTGAAGATGGATTCGTAAAAAGCGAATTAAGATGTGATGGTGACACAGATATCACAGGAACTACGGTTACTTTTCTAGCGAACGCCAACATTTTTAATGAATCTCATGTTTATGACTTTGAAATTCTTAGAACTAGAATACAACAATTAGCATTTTTAAATAAAGGTATCCGTTTTACAATTACAGATAAACGCAATGAATTAAAAATTGTTAACAAAGACTATAAATATCAAGGTGGGGTTAAAGAATATGTTTCCTTTTTAAACAAAGGCAAAGATGTTTTACACCCTGAAGTTGCTTATTTTGAAGGCGAACTTGAAAACATCATGGTTGAAATAGCTTTACAATATAATAATGGCTACGCTGATAACATTTATCCTTTCACTAATAACATTACAAACCCAGAAGGTGGAACACATGTTGAAGGATTTAAAATGACTTTAACGCGTATTTTAAACACTTATGGAAAGAAAAACAGTATCTTTAAAAAAGATGAATCTCTTCAAGGAGAAGATACTCGCGAAGGTTTAATTGCCATCATATCGGTTAAACACCCTGACCCTCAATTTGAAGGACAAACAAAATCAAAATTAGGTTCAAGTGATGCAAGAAGAGCCGTCGCAAGTATTATGTCAGAAGGATTAGACCGTTTCCTAATGGAAAATCCTAATGCAGCTAAAATCATTATCGAAAAGGCCCTTATGGCTCAAAGAGCTAGAGTAGCAGCTAAAAAAGCTCGTGAAGCTACAAGAAGAAAATCACCACTTGATGCCCTAGGTTTTGCTTCTAAACTTGCGGATTGTCGCAGCAAAGAAGCAAAAAGAGCTGAAATATATATAGTGGAGGGAGATTCAGCTGGTGGTTCAGCTAAACAAGGTAGAGACTCTGAATTCCAAGCTATTTTACCTTTAAGAGGTAAAGTATTAAACGTCGAGAAAACAAGATTAGATAGAGCTTTACAAAACAAAGAGATTTTATCTATGATTCAAGCATTTGGAACTGGTATTGGAGAAGAATTTGATATTACTAAATTAAGATATCACAAAATCATAATCATGACCGATGCCGATGTCGATGGAGCTCATATTAGAACACTTCTACTAACCTTCCTATTTAGATATCTTAAACCTCTTGTTGAACAAGGTTATATTTACATTGCACAACCGCCTTTATATAAAATACAATATGGTAAATCAATACAATATGCTTATTTAGAAAAAGAATTAGATTTAATTCTAAAAGAAACAAATGGTAAACCAAGTATTCAAAGATATAAAGGTTTAGGTGAAATGAACCCAGAACAGCTTTGGGATACGACAATGGACCCTGCTGAAAGAACGCTTTTACAAGTGACTCTTGAAGACGCAATCAAAGCAGATCAAGTATTTTCAATGCTGATGGGCGATGACGTTGAAAGCCGTAAAGAATTTATTAACGAAAACGCTGAATACGTTAAAAATCTAGATGTTTAGAAGGAGATTAACATGGACGAAAACAATATAATGGTTCCTGAAGATATAAAAATACATGATAAAATACGAGAAATAAACGTAACTAATGAAATGGAGAATTCTTTTCTTTCATATGCAATGAGTGTTATTGTCTCTCGTGCCTTACCAGATGTTAGAGATGGATTAAAACCTGTTCATAGACGTATCCTTTATGGAATGGATGAACTTGGTTTAACACCAAATAAATCATTCAAGAAATCCGCAAGAATTGTTGGGGATGTTATGGGTAAATATCACCCTCATGGTGACAGTGCAATTTATGATGCAATGGTTCGTATGGCGCAGGATTTTTCATTCCGTTATCCTTTAGTGAATGGTCACGGAAACTTTGGTTCAATTGATGGTGATCCAGCTGCTGCCATGCGTTATACAGAAGCAAAAATGCATAAAATCACAGATGAAATCTTAAAAGACCTAAAAAAAGATACTGTAGATTTTATTGAAAACTATGATGGAAGTGAAACAGAACCTAAAGTTTTACCTTCAAAAATACCAAATCTTCTTGTCAATGGTGCTACAGGTATTGCAGTTGGTATGGCAACAAATATCCCACCGCATAATTTAACTGAAGTCATTGATGGATATATTGCTTATATTTATAACAATGACATTGATATTGATGATTTAATGGATTATATCAAAGGGCCGGATTTCCCAACAGGTGGTGTTATTCTCGGACAATCAGGTATTGTTCAAGCTTACAAAACAGGTAGAGGTATCATCCGAGTTAAAGCAAAATCTGAAATCAAAGAATTAGCTAATGGAAAAAAACAAATCATCATCACTGAAATTCCATATCAAGTAAATAAAACAACGTTGATTGAAAGAATTGCTCAATTAGCAAAAGATAAAAAAGTAGATGGTATTACAGACTTAAGAGATGAATCAAGTCGTAAGGGTATGAGAGTTATTATTGAGTTAAGAAAAGATGTAAGTGCTGAGGTTATGTTAAATAACCTATATAAAAACTCTCAATTACAAGTGTCTTTTGGCGCAAACATGCTAGCCCTTGTTGACGATAAACCTGTTACATTAAATATTAAAGATATGATTAAGTACTATTACTTACATCAAGTTGAAGTATTAGTAAGAAAAACCAACTTTGATTTAAATAAAGCTGAAGAAAGACGACACTTACTAGAAGGTTATATCATCGCTTTAGATAACATTGAAGAAGTTATCAAAATTATTAGATCATCTTACGATGATACTGAAGAAAAATTGATAGAACAATTTAACTTCTCAGAAGTTCAGGTAAAAGCCATATTAAGTATGCAATTAAGAAGACTATCTGGCTTAGAGAGAGATAAGATTAATGATGAATTAAAAGAATTACTCTTAACCATTAAAGACTTGCAAGAAACACTAGCAAGCAAAGAAAAACAAAACCAAATATTAATTGATGAAGCTACTGATATTAAAGAAAGATTCGGAGATGAAAGACGCACTGAAATTGATATGTTTGGTGACTATGATATTGATGATGAAGACTTAATTCCAGTGGAAGATGTGATTATTGCAATAACAACTAATGGTTATGTAAAACGTATGAATATAGACGTTTACCGTGCTCAAAACCGAGGTGGAAGAGGAAAAACTGGTATTCACTTAAATGAAGATGATGTAATAGATTCAATCATATTCACATCAACCCATGATTATCTTCTTTTCTTTACTACTCTAGGAAGAGTATACAAAATGAAGGGTTATAAAATTCCTAACTTTGGAAGAACCTCTAAAGGTTTACCGATCGTCAATCTACTAGACTTAGCTGAAGGCGAAGAATTAGCTACATGTATGTCACTGAAAGATTTTGAAGAAGGATATTTGTTCTTTACAACCGACCAAGGTATTGTAAAAAGAACTGCAGTTTCCGATTTCCAAAATATTCGTGCTAACGGTATCAAAGCTATTACACTTAAAGAAAATGATATCTTACATTCAGTTAAATTTACTGACGGATCTAGAGATGTTATCTTAGGTGCATCTAATGGTAAGGCCATACGCTTCCATGAAGACCAAGTAAGAAGCATGGGTAGAACTGCTGCTGGTGTTAAAGGTATCGATCTTGCTGATGGTGAAAAGGTTGTTGGTGTTACTGTTGTTACAGAAGAACAAAATCAGGTTTTAGCAATTACAAAACTTGGTTACGGAAAAAGAACTGAAGTTGATGAATATCGTTCACAAAACAGAGGTGGTAAAGGTGTTAAAACCATCAATGTTACAAGTAGAAATGGTGATTTAGCAAAACTGGTTTCTGTCATCGGTGATGAAGACCTACTGGTTGTATCAAACCAAGGTATGATTATAAGAACACCAATTGAACAAATATCTATTTCAAAACGTGCCACACAAGGTGTAAGAATTATTAATCTTGTTGATGATCAATTTGTTAAAACCATTGCATTAATCAATAAAGAGGATGATGATGAAAAACCTTTAGATGCAATACTTGAAGAAAATGATTTAGATGAAATTGCTCAAGAAGAAACTTCAGATGAAAATATTAAAGAAACTCATTTAGATGAAATTGCTCAAGAAGAAACTTCAGATGAAAATACTAAAGAAACTCATTTAGATGAAGAATAATAAATTAAATAAAAACTTCTGCTTTTTGCAGAAGTTTTTTTATATAATATGAATGATTTTTATCATCAACCAAACAAATGTTGAAGTCAAAGCATAACCAGCACCCACACCGGTAATTAATCTTCTTATGTTATTTGATTGTAACACATGAAAATACTGAAGACTTCCATCCAATACCATTACCAAGAATAAAACTATATTTAAATACATGTTATTATAACCAATAATCAACACTATAGGGGCGATTAATAATTCTCCAATAAAAATACCAGTACATCTTGCACATAAAGGAAATTGATAATTCTTATAAAAAAAAGAACGACAACTTTTTTGATGACAACCAACACTTCTTCCAAAACGCATTAGCCTTAACCATCTTTTCTCAGAATTCGTGTCCACAGTTTTTACACTTCCTTACAGTCATACTCTCTCTTGCTCCACTAAGACCACATAACAAACCTAAAGGCCCAAAAATAATATAGCCGCAACAAGCATTAGACCCATCAAATCCGCTAGATTCTTTTGTAAGTAAAAATATATCTGTCGATTGACAGTTTGGACATCTTATTGGCTCTCTATGACGATCCTGATTGATTTTCGGATCACCGTCAATCACTTCTATATCCTCTTCTGATAAGGAATTAGAACTATAAGTTTCTGCATTAAACTCTTCTCCACAGTACTTGCAATATTGATCAGAGTCTTTGCTTTCCCTACCACAATAAACACATCTTTTCATAACTTATCACCCTTTTTCATATTGATATTACCTTTATTTTACTATGTTTAAAATTAAAAGACAACCTCGCTTTGAAATTAAAGATTACTTTGGTATAGTATGTTTGACAATATTTTATGAGGTGAAAAAATGGTGAAACAAATTCTAATTTTACTTAATAATATTTTATTAAAAATGACATGGCTAGAAAATACAATCAATCATATCTTATTAAACTGGATTCAAATGAATGAAGAAACTTTATTATTTAAAAGCCTTTCATTCTTTATATATGATGTTATCAAAATATTTATTTTACTATCAGTATTGATTTACATATCATCTTATATACAATCTTACTTCACACCTGAAAGAACAAAGGCAATATTATCTAAAGTCAGTGGCATAAAGGCTAATATTATTGGTGCTCTTTTAGGAACTATAACACCATTCTGTTCATGTTCCTCTATACCTATTTTTATTGGTTTTACAAAAGCTGGTCTACCTGTTGGGGTAACATTTTCATTTCTTATATCTTCTCCACTAGTCGATATAGCTTCTGTTATATTACTAGCAAGTATATTCGGTTGGAAAATAGCCATTGCCTATGTAGTTGTAGGGTTAGTAATTGCCATCATTGGTGGAACACTGATCTCTGTATTTAAAATGGACAAATATGTTGCTGATTTTATCACTGATACAAAAAATGTTGGACAAATTGAATATGAAGAACTCACAAAAAAACAAAGACATCATTATGCATTTGACCAAGTCAAAGAAATTGTACAGAGAGTATGGATCTACATTTTAATCGGCGTAAGTATTGGCGCTATCATCCATGGATATATACCTACTGATTATATTCAAGCTATATTAGGTGATAATAATCCATTCTCTGTTTTATTAGCAACTATTGTAGGCATCCCTATGTACGCAGATATATTTGGAACTTTGCCAATAGCCGAAGCTTTAGTTTTAAAAGGTGTCGGTATCGGAACTGTCCTTGCCTTTATGATGGCAGTAACAGCTTTAAGTTTGCCTTCAATTATACTATTAAAAAAAGTTGTAAAAAAACAATTACTATTCACCTTTATCGGCATAGTAACTGCAGGCATTATATTAACTGGATATTTATTTAATATATATGAATACTTATTTATCTAAGGAGGAAAATAGATGGTTATTAAAGTACTAGGTTCAGGTTGTAAAAAATGCATCAAATTAGAAAAAAGAATTAAAAAAGTTTTAATCAATGAAAACATGAAAGCTGAGGTTAAAAAAGTAACAGATATGATTGAAATATCTGCTTATAATATTATGTCTACCCCGGCCATGGTCATTGATGATTTAGTCGTATCTTCTGGGAAACTACTTGAAGAGGAAGAAATTTTGGATTTAATCAATAAGGAATTACAAAAAAATCATTAGCTTTTTATAGCTAATGATTTTTTTTATTCAGGAAAGTTTAAGTCTGATTTTAATTCCATCATCACTTCTTCTAGTTTATCATAATCAACTTTATAGCCGGATTTTTTACTTTTTTCCAACTTAAGATTGACGATACCGCTCGTTAAAAATTCGTTCACATGATAAGAAATTGTTGCACTAGATACATCCAATTTATTAGCAATCTCTTTAATAGATGACTCTCCACTTGCTAATAGTTTTAAAGTGCCATATCTTGTTTTATCTCCAAGTGCTTTAAAAATTTTGACTCGTTCAGAAAGTTTATCTTCTCTAATCTCATATAGTTTTTTCCATGATTTTTCCATATTCATTCCCCAAATAATTCTACAATCATCATCGTTGCTGAATCTTAAACTATAAGGGAAGATAACAGAAACATACAAATAGCAATTTTCACTTTCACTAAAGTCATAATGAATAGCATCATGAGTGATTTCTTTAAAAGTGTTTTCAGTATCCTCTGATAATCTTTTTGCAAGTGCCATTCCGTACTCAGTAGCTTCGCTGACTTTTTTTTCATAGTAACTATAGAATAATGATTGAACTTTTTCCAGCAAGGCAATAAAATCTTTAAGATAATCTTTAGGTTTTTGTATCATCATTAACAAATTCCACTTATTAGAAGAATCAATATTTAAACCATTAATATAACTTATAGCAGTAGCTTCGTTTAATCGATAATCTTCTTCAGATCCTTCATCATCATCCATGGTTAATAGAGTTTTTATCATTACTCTTCTTAAATCTGCTTCATTCATTTTTGATAAATCTCTTAAATATTCATGCTCACTATGATAATCATAAATAGGAAATCCATGAATCAAAATATTAGAAAAATCATATGTTGCATATATATCTTCATTATAAAACTTACTAATTTCATCCTTATAAGGCTCTAATAAAGTAGTTATTTTTTCTATAAAACTCATATATTCTTCTGATATGACTTGTTCCAATAACTCATCTTCATTTTTCTTCTGTTCATCTATAAAATAATAGATACTTGGAAACAAGATATAATCAATCGCTTGACTTGCTTCTTTTTTAAAATTAAACTTCATTTACAACCACTCTACTTTCAGTTAAATTTTCTTTAATTTCATCTCTATCTTTTTCGTCAATATGATGTAATCTTCTATAGAAGAATACTACAACCAAAATCACAATAAATCCATTTAATATAAAAACTAATCCAGGATTGATTATATCATATAAGAAACCAAAAAGCATCTGTCCTATTGGAATTGCGATAGTCGAGAATAATCCAAGTACCGTTGATGTTCTTCCCATGAATTCTAAAGGCACTATTTTTTGTATCAAAGTATTAACAGAGATATTTACAGCTGTGACAAAAATACCAATAAGGAAACAAATAATCATCACATATGTATAAGAAACCAAACCATTATTGATAGTCATCATTCTTTGATTGATACTAAAAGAAATAATCATAACAAGGATACCTATCAATATAAAACCTTTGATTAAAACATCGCCTAATCTCATAGATTTTAATTTTTTTGTTAAAAGAATTGGCGCAACAATCATCGAAGCTGATAAAACAGTTTGTAACAAACCTAATCTAAGATCAGATTGTTCTAAAACTTCTTTAACCAAAAAGATTAATCCAACTGAAAATAATGGTGCTATACTAAAATTGATAACAACAGCAGTAGACATAATGGTACGAATAGGTTTTGAATCCCTAATTAACTTAAGGCCTGAAATAAAATCTTTCTTAAACCCTGAAATTGTTTTAGCATTGTTTTCGCTTTCTATCTTTGGTACATTGATAAACATTTC
Organism: Mycoplasmatota bacterium; assembly: GCA_018622675.1. Classification (GTDB taxonomy): domain Bacteria; phylum Bacillota_I; class Bacilli_A; order Izemoplasmatales; family Hujiaoplasmataceae; genus Hujiaoplasma. The sequence continues at coordinate 32,472 of CP076020.1, read as the reverse complement.
ACTTATAGCTGATGCTAAGAAGCTTAGAGCATTAATAACTATAGCAATCATTAGTCCAAAAGCGCCATAAATCAAAGCTCCAAATATAGGTGCCATCAACTGACCAAAAGACACAATCATTGTTCTTAAAGAATTAGCTTCAAGATAATTTTCTTTTTCAACAACGCTAGGTAATACAGCTGACATAGATGAATGAAAGAATATTTCAGTAATTTCTAACAATACCACAAGAACATAAATAAGGCCAATTGATAGTTCTTCATTGAAAAATAAGTAAATAGAAAAAAACCCAAGAATAAAAGCATTGGTAACATCTAATATAACAATAGATTTTTTCTTATCAAACCAATCTCCAAAAACTCCAGCTAATGGTGACAGTAATATTCTAGGTAGTATTGATATAGCAAGCATAGACGCAAATAAAGTTGCTGATCCAGTTAACGTTAATACATAGAGTGATAAAACAAATTGTTGAATATTACTGCCCATGAGTGATACAAAATTACCAATGACTAATAACATATAATTTTTATTTTTTAATAGTTTTTTATTCATCATTAACTTCCCTTTTAAATTGTATTATTGATTGTTTTTAAATTGATCCCAATATTCATTGGTAGACATATTTCCTAAATTAATAATATTTCTAGGTTTTTGTTTTTTAGCTTTCATTTTTTCTTGTATACTCAGTTATAGATAGTTTTATTGTTTTGAGTATACATATCCTTTCTTTTTAGAATTGATTTATTTAACAATAAAACTTAATATATATTTATAGGCGCTGTGAATTTTCTTCATCTTTTTGTGACACAATCATTTGTGATCATCTAAGGAGTTTAATATCACAGCTCTATTCTTAATTACCAATAAGTTATCAGACGCTTTGACGTCATATCACAAGTAGGTAATGAGTAGAATCCTGTGTGATTTATCAGCGCCTAAATTTTATATTGGAGGTTTTTATATGTTCTATGTTGGAATTGATATTTCCAAGTATAAGCACACTTTCGTGATCGCCAGTCACTTAGGTGAAATCATTCAAAAACCATTAGATTTTGATAATAATCAACTAGGTTTTAAGCTTCTCTTAGAGAAACTTAAGCCTTATGATTCTAACCTATTAAAAATAGGATTTGAATCTACAGGTCATTATTCTGCTAATCTCAGACAGTTTTTAATTGATCAAGGTTATTCCTTCTACCAACTAAATCCCCACTTAGTTAAGAAATTTACCTTGAGCCTTTCTACTAGAAAAGCTAAAACCGATAAGATTGATGCTTTGGCAATTACCAAATTCCTAATGACTATAGATTCAAAATCCTTTACATCTTTATCTTATCATATGTCTCATCTAAAGTCATTAACTAGACATTACTATCGTTTAAATAAATATATTGGTAAAACTAAAGTTGAATTGGTTAACTTGCTTGATAAGGCCTTTCCTGAGTTCTCAAATTACTTTTCTTCTATATATGGGAAAACCTCTTTATCTATTCTTTCTAAAGCTAATTCCCTTAAATCAATTGCCAATATGTCTGAATCTCGTTTTGACTCTTTAAGAAAAATGTCTATGGGTAAATTTAAATACTCTACCTTCATTAAACTCAAACAAACTGCTAAACAATCAGTAGGTATCAAAGATAATTATTTATGGATTCAATTACATCTTGTCATTAAACGTATTCAATCGTTTCAAGAAGAAAAGAATTTAATCACTGAAAGCATCAGTGCCATCATGAAAGATATTGATACACCCATTCTATCTATACCTGGTTTGGCTACGGCTAGCGCAGCTATTATACTTTCAGAAATTGGTGATATCTTTAAGTTTTCTTCTTCTCGTGCATTGATTGCTTATGCGGGCTTAGATAACTCTGTTTATCAATCAGGTACTGAATCAAACTATGGAAGAATATCCAAACGAGGTTCTAAATATTTAAGAACAGCACTTTATAATACTTCTTTAACGGTGGTTAATAATTCAAAAGTATTTTATGATTATTACTTTGACAAAAAATCCAAAGGCAAATCACACACGCTGTCTCTCATTTGGGTTAGTCGTAAACTTCTTAGAGTCATTTATCACTTATTAAAGCATGATGAGCCTTTTGTCGATCAACTAATTTAAACTCTTTTTTAGTCCATCTGGCGAGGACTATTTCCATACACGTGAACCTATAATCTTAAAAATAGGTTTTTTTGTCTTGATTTTATTTTTCACTTGACTTTATATAGTTATTCTCCTTATAAAATAATTTTCTTTTCTTATCAGCTTTTTCATAAAACTGACCCCAATATTCATTTTGACATAACCCATTTACATAGATTGATTTTTTATATTGTTCATCTTTATATTTCATCATCTTTCCCCTTCCATAAGTAACTTATTGATTAACAACCTTTTCTTCTCACATAAATCCTTTAATATTTTTTTTCTATCCTTATTAGATAATAATAACCACGATGATGATAGAATAAAACTTTGATTCTTATTCATAAAACCATCTCCCTTAAATTAAATATATCTCCCAATTACAATTCCATTATACATAGACGTATATCGAATGTCAAGGTAAAAATTAGATATTAATCTAATTATTTCATATTTATTTTAATTTTGTCTAAAAATAGCGGTAATTTTAAAGAAATACTTTAAAATATATCTATGAATATAAAAAAAGCAACCTTTTTAGGTTGCTTTCGCTATTAAAATATGGCGGAGTAAGAGAGATTTGAACTCTCGCGCCGGTTACCCGACCTACACCCTTAGCAGGGGCGCCTCTTCAGCCACTTGAGTATTACTCCACTAACAGTCAGCCATTTTATCTTACTAAATTTTTGGCCAACTGTCAACTATTTTTTACTTAACTAATATATGTTTCTTCTTGCTTTTCTTCTTCATCTTTAGGATGATCCGGTAATTCTTTTTCTTTTTGAGGATCTTCCTTAGGCATTTCTTTATCATATTTGACTTGAACATCTTTTTGAGGTTTCTTATTTAAGGTTTGAGAATATTTTCTATATTTTCCATAGCCCCCATAACCATCATATCCTAAATAAGCAGCTCCTGTGATTGATATAAATAAGAATAATATACCTAAAGTTGAAGCATCAAAACCTTCCCACATCGCTATAACTCCACCTAAGGTAAGAGCAATGATATGGAAAATAAACTTAGGAACCTCTGTTTTTTCATCAAAGAACGATGTAGAAACAAAGAACACTAAACCTCTTAAATAGAAGAAAAATGCTAGAAACCATCTAAAAAGTTTACTCCAGGTATCTGCTTGATCACCATCTAATCCTTTTAGACCAGCATAGATCATCACGCCACCTAGAACAACACCAAAGATAATTTCAATTAAATTAATTGTTCTCAACACTTCTTTATCTAATGTTTTTAATAATGGATAAACTCTAAAAAGTGAAAAAACCGCTATTGTAATACCTGTAATTGTATAAACGACTTCATCAGCAAATGCCATGTAAATTCCAACGCCCAATAAAACCGCTGCTAAAATCCATTTAATTAACCAACCATAACCGTATTTTGATTTAGCCACAATAAACCTCCTTTTAGTTTAAAATGCTTATATTCATATTATATATGTAAATCATTGATATTTCAATTATATCAGTATAAATCAACTTTATTTAACAAAATCTTGAAATTCATCTGGCTTGATCATTGTTAATTGTAATCTTTTTCGATCTATGTCAGCATTTAATACCCAAACTTTTACAATATCTCCAACTTTCACCACATCTAGAGGATGTTTTACATAACTTTTACTCAATTTGGATATGTGAACTAAACCAGCTTCTTTAATACCTACATCCACAAATGCACCAAAATCAACAACATTTCTAACTGTACCTTGTAATTCCATTCCTGGATTTAGGTCCTCTAAACTTAACAAATCATTTTTTAACAAAGGTTGTGGGTAAGCATCTCTAATATCTCTAGTAGGTGATATAAAAGCATCTAATATATCTTGTATTAGAATTTTATGTTCGTTTAATTGTTTCGCCAAATCATTAATATTAACTTTTTCTATCTCTTCTTTAATTTTGTCTGAACCGATATCTTGTACATCTAAATTTAAGATTTCAAGAATATGGTTAGCTAAGTCATAACTTTCCGGATGAATAGGAGTTTTATCTAGTGGATTCTTTGAATTAAAGATTCTCAAGAACCCTACAGATTGTTCAAAAGTCTTAGCACCCACATTTTTTACTTTTTTAATTTTCTTTCTATCAGTAAATGGACCATTTTCTTCTCTAAAAGCCACAATATTTTTAGCGACTTTTTCTGACAATCCTGAAACAAATTGTAATAATGATTGACTTGCGGTATTCACATTAACACCAACTTGATTTACTGCAGTCGTTACTACAAACTCTAAAGAATCATTTAATTTTGTTTGAGTGACATCATGTTGATACTGGCCGACACCAATTGATTTTGGGTCTATTTTGACCAATTCAGATAGGGGGTCTTGTATACGTCTAGCAATACTAACCGCAGATCTTTCTTCAACTTGAAAATCTGGAAACTCATCTCTTGCAAGAGGACTTGCCGAATAAACACTCGCTCCTGCTTCATCTACAATAACATATTGGATATTACTTTTTATTTCTTTGAGAAGATCAACAATAAATTTTTCTGTTTCTCTTGATGCGGTTCCATTTCCAATGGCAATGATATCAACTGGGTAGTTTGATAATAGTTTCTTAACTTTATCTTTTGCATCATTAACTTTATCTAGTTGAACTCTTGCACCAGGATAAGCTTCGTGAGGATAAATAACATCTTTCGTTAAATATTTGCCGTACTTATCAATGATAGCCATTTTACAACCCGTTCTAAATGCTGGATCAACTCCAAGCACTACCCTTCCTTTTAATGGTGGTTGAAGCAATAGAGACCTTAGATTTTCAGAAAAAATATGGATGGCTTGATCTTCTGCTTTTTCAGTTAGATCACTTCTAATTTCTCTTTCAATAGATCCACTAATTAGTCTTTTATATCCATCGATATAAGCTTCTTCAATCATTTCATTATAAATAGAAGAACGACCATTAATGACTTTTGTGTGTAAATAATTAAAAATAGGATCCGTATCCACATTAATCTTAGCTGTGATAATTTTTTCTTTTTCAGCGCGATTAATAGCTAATATTCTATGTAATTTAATAGATACTAATTTCTCTTCATAATCATAATAAATTTCATACGTTTTATAAGGATCTTCAGCATTTTTCTTCTTTGAAGCAAGTAAAAAACCGTGATTATATGTATATTCTCTAATCCATTTTCTATAATCCGCTTGGTCAGATATTCTTTCAGAAATAATATACTTGGCTCCAACATAAGCATCCTCAGTCGTTAAGACTTGATCGTTAAGATAAGGACTCGCTATTTCTTCTAAAGACCCCTCTTTTGGAAAAGTCATCATATAATCCGCTAAAGGTTCCAAACCTTTTTTTATGGCTTCAGTTGCTTTCGTTTTCTTTTTTTCCTTGAAAGGACGATATATATCTTCTAAATCTACTAACTTATCAGCATTCATAATGTTTTGTTTCAAATCATCAGTGAGCATGCCTTTTTCATCAATTAATCGTATAATATCTTCTTTTCTATCTTGCAAGTTTTTACTATATTCATATTCTTTTTGAATTGCTCTGATTTCTTCTTCATCTAAAGAATTGGTTTTTTCCTTACGATATCTAGCAATAAAAGGAACTGTATTTCCTTCTTCAAGAAGTTCTAATACTACTTTCACTTGGCTGACTGTAATGTTTTGATTACTTGCCACTTCTTTGATCAATGAATCATTTAAATATTCCATATTTTTACCCACTTTCTACTTAAATATTTTACCATATTTATAAGATTTTTTGTAAAAAAAAAGAGCTAAATTATAGCTCTAATCATTAAATGGTGCATATGTTTCATTTTCAACTTTTTCAAGGAAATCATTAATATTTATACGTCCTTCAATCACTTCCTCAAATTGCCCATCAACCACAACAACCATCATAGGCGTTAAGATTTCATCAACATTTAAGTCTGCTTCAAGTTCTTCTTTGCCATATTCGTCTTCTTCATCTTCGACTTCTTGAGCTATAATTGATGCTGTGTTTGCTAAATAGAAAATATCTCTATCTTTGTTAACTTCATTCATCACACTTAATACGTCTTCTTTAATTTCAGCACAAGCAGCACAGGTTTCATTATAGAAGTAAACAACGTAATTACCGTCATTATTGTTTAAAACTTTATCATAAGTTTCAATATGATCATAACTCTTATAATCTTTCCATTCTGTTGCTTTATCATAGATGAATGCAATTAATATAAATATACCAACTGCAACGATTATTGCGACGATTGTTTTAAGTATTGTTACTTGTGGGTTTTCTTTTTTAAACCCTTTCTTATAAGTTGCCATTTTATCACCTCAGTGTTTTAATTTTATCTAATTTATCATAATAATTCAAGTGTTTATTTTTTTTTATACTAACTCAACGATGGCTTGAGCCACGGCATATTCTACTTCATGAGATATGCTGATGAAAATATGATACCCTTTAAGCTTTGGTTTAATAACTACTGGTCTTCCTAAATCATCATTTAAAATCACAATATCTCGCATCAACACTTCATGATTGATGTGGTTTAAAGCTTTAAATAACGCTTCTTTCGCACTAAACCGACCAGATAAAAATTCATACTTTTTTTTCTCTAATTTAATTTTTTGATATAAGTCTATTTCTTCCTCAGTCAATATTCGATGATAAGAAGATAAATCAATCCGACTGATTTGACATATATCAATACCTATCCCTTTAATCATGATGAACCTCAGAAATTCTAATTTTATTAGCTAAATCTTTGATAGCCCTAAATCGATGATTTAAAGCTGACTTAGATATTTGTTTATCAAAGTGTTCAACAGATACATAACTTAACTCTAATAAAGAGGCTTCAGGATATTTTTTTCTAAGAAAAATTGCTTCTTCCATTGATTTAGAAGGCTTTTTATCAGAATACTGTTCTATGATACTAATATTCTTTAATTGTTCATTTGCAGCATCCATTGCCTTTTTTTCATTAGCGATATCACAGTTAATAACCCTATTAATTGAATTTTTAAAATCTCTTTTGATTCTGGTATCTTCAAATTCAAACAAGGCATTATTAGCGCCAACAACCCTTAAAAAATCCGCAATTCTTTCTGCTTCCTTTAAATAAGTAATATAACCGCGTTTATTCTTAGAAACTTTAGCGTTTAAATTAAATTCATCAGCTAATTTTTGAATAACTTTTGCATGTTCTTCTGAATATGATTGAATTTCTAAATGATAAGCACTTGTTTTTGGAGAATTCACCGAACCAGAAGCTAAAAAAGCCCCTCTAAGATATGCTTTTTTACAACATTCAGTATCGATAATCTTTTGATCAACATCTTGGAAAAACATAGCGTCTTTATTAATTAAAGATAATTCATTCATTAAAACATCCGCAGACTCATTAATCTTTACAATAAACTGTTCTTTATTTTTAAACTGTTTAACTTTTTTTTGCATTAGGGTGTAATCATAATCATATAGTTGCTTATAAAGATAGACAAAACGTCTTACAACTGTATTGTTTGTTGTTTGAAAAACAATGCTAATGCCATGATTATTTTTTTCAATAGACCCATTTATATGTAATAAAGCAGATAATTCTGCTTTATTACAACAATTTAAATGCTTTAAACTTTGAAGTTCTTTTTTAACTTCTTTTGCAAATGACATAACATCACCATACTTCCTATGTCATAAATTTTAAAATTTAAATGTGTTTTTCGACTTAGCGTAAGTCTCATCCTTTCTTTTTAACCTTACAAATACGGATAAAGCAATCGCGCCAATAATCATTAATCCTGATGTAACAATTGCTGATTTCAATGTCATTCCTAAGAATTCAAAAGTAAGTGGGTCAGTTCTCATTGTTTCAATGAAGATTCTAACACCGCCATACCATATTAAATAGAAGGCAAAAATTTCACCAAAATGAATCTTTTTAATTCTTCTTAGGATTAACATAATTGAGAATCCAATTAAATTTAACATCGATTCATAGAAAAATGTAGGATGGTAAAAACCTGGTTGTACAACAAACTCATTTTCTTTAGGCATGAACATATTATTAACAATAAACTCAGGAATATTCAATGTATATCTTAAATATTCAAATTGTTCTTTAATGGTTAAGTTGGCAACACCTTCAGTCATACCTCCAACCAATCCACCATGAGCTTCTTGGTTAAAGAAATTACCCCATCTACCAAATGCTTGGGCAATGATAAATCCAATCGCTACAATATCAAGCATTTTAAAAACATCAATTTCTTTTTTTCTTGTATAAAAATATGCAAGAATAATTGCTGTAAAGAAAGCGCCGTGAATGGCTAAACCTTCTAAACCAAAATTAGAAAAATCTAACTCACCCGTTCTAAAGCCTATAATTCTTAACAAGGATTCAAAAAAACCACCATAGACGAAGTTATCTAATTCGAATGCAACATACCATAACCTAGCTCCTAAAATAGCAAGTGGAACAATCCATAAGAAACCATCTAATAAGTCATCTTTTTTCATACCTATTCGTTCTGTTTCTCTTAAACCTAAACCTAAGGCAATCAGTATTCCTAAGACTATGAAGAAAGAATAAAAGACTATATCTCTTCCACCAATAGAAACTAACCTGTTATCTAAGCTATATATGGCCTCTATTTCAGTATTCTCATCAATAGAAGCAAAATCTTCTTCAAATATAGACCATCTTAAAAATCTTGAATTCTCTTTATTATTGGGACTTGTTGGTGGCACTATTTCACAAGGCGACGTATCACATGATATTTCTTTTAGTATTTGTCCATCATAATCAACAAATGTAACTGTAAAAGGTTCTGTTGTTTCATCTGCAAAAACATTTTGATGATTATTCATACCAAACAAGGCAAGTGTTATAAATAATGCTAATGATAATAATGTTATTTTAATCGTTTTTTTCATTCTCAAGCTCCTGATTCTTTATAATATGTTTATTTAATAAGTCATTAAATTCCTCAGCTGAATTGTACCCCATATCTTTAGACTTAAAATCTAAAGCCGCTGCCTCAACGAGTGTGGCTGTGTTCCTTGCTTCTGTAATAGGGAGTGATGCATAAGAAACATAAGTATCAAAAATCTTTCTTCTGCCGGTTTTAAGCCCTAATCGGTCAGTTTTTGCTTCATCGCTCCATTTATCTAATTCAACAATAATGGAAATTCGCTTTTTTTCACGATACGATCTAACACCAAATAAATAAACAACATTAACAACGCCCACACCTCTAATTTCAAGGAATTTTTTTAGTACATCTGGGGCTTCACCGATTAAAACACCTTTTTCTACTTGGTAGATTTCTACAGTATCATCAGCTACTAAAATATAACCCCGTCTAATCAATTCTAAAGCAACTTCACTTTTACCGATGCCGCTTTTCCCAGTGATTAAGACTCCAACACCATTAATATCCATCAGAACACCGTGCATAGATGTTCTTTCAGCTAATCCTGCCTGAAGAAAATCATATAGTTCACTAAATAAAGAAGTTGTCATATAAAAACTTTTTAAAATAGGAATATCATATTTATTTCCTAATTCTATAAATAATTTAGGAACATCAACGTTTTTAGTAAATATAATCGCTGGTGCTTTTTTCTTCATCATTGAATCAACACGAGATAATTGATCTTCCTTTGATAAAGAATGAAAATAAGCAGCTTCTTTTGAACCTATAATTTGAATTCTATCATTTTCGTAAAAATCTAGCATCCCCGCTAATTCTAAGCCCGGTTTGGCAAGAGCTACAACAGAAACTTCTTTATTAATTCCATCTTTACCTGCGAGCAACTTTAATTCTAACCCTTCAATGACCTCAGAAATTTTAAGTGATGTCATGTAATCACCTCTTTTTTTTATTTATATATAATTCTATCTGTTTATAAATATGTTTAATACCAAATCTTAAGAACATAAACACCAAAACGAATAAAATATGGTGATATGAACTGATAAACAAGCCAAAACCAAAGAAAAGAAAATCGATGGAATAGAAGTAAATCATATTGATTAAAATGAAAATAGTGCCCACTGAAAAGATGACTATCTGCATATGCTTTTTAAACATATATTTCTTATAAAGTTCTTCAAACAAAGTGAAACCAAAAATAACAAGTATTAAATATACGTCGTTTGTTAACCCTGTGACAAATAAATGCCCTATCAGTTTAACTAAAACTAGAGCTGTTATAAGATTCACCAACAAACTAATGATAAAATTAATCAAACGACTACGAGAGTAAACTGATGCAAGATTAATTTTGATAATTGGATTTCTACCACCCATATTATTTTTGTTTTTCTTATTTTGTTCTTTTACTTTTTCAATGAGTTTTTCTAATTCTTCTATTTCTTTTCTTATTTCTTCATTTGTTTTTTTATCTTTATTATTATTTTTTTCACTCATGTATATCACACTACTTTATTATGAATATCATACCATATTTAATAAAAAATAGATATTTAACGATTAATCTAGGACTTCTTTTAAGTATTGCCCTGTATATGATTCTTTTACTTTAGTAATCTCTTCAGGTGTACCAAGAGCCAATAGATTACCCCCTCTTTCTCCACCTTCAGGACCCAAATCAATAATATGGTCCGCTGTTTTAATAACATCTAGGTTATGTTCAATGATAATTACTGTAGCGCCCTTATCAACTATATGATTCAATACTTGCATTAATTTCTTAATATCATGTGTATGTAATCCCGTTGTTGGCTCATCTAAGATATATATAGATTTATCAGTAATTCTCTTATATAACTCTGAAGCTAACTTAACTCTTTGTGCTTCTCCACCAGATAAAGTTGTTGAAGATTGGCCTAACTTAATATAACCAAGTCCAACATTATTAATGGTTTCTAATTTCTTCTGAACTTTGGGAATCTTATCAAAAAATTCCATTGCTTCTTCAACACGCATATCTAGAACATCAGCAATTGTTTTTCCCCTATATTTAACTTGAAGTGTTTCCTTATTATATCTTTTACCATGGCATTCTTCACATTCAACATAAACATCAGGCATAAAATGCATTTCAATTTTAATGACACCATCACCCTGACATGTTTCACAGCGTCCACCCTTGACATTAAATGAAAAACGACCTTTTTTATATCCTCTTAATTTTGATTCTTTAGTTTTAGCAAATATATCACGGATATGATCAAAAACACCTGTATATGTCGCAGGATTTGATCTTGGTGTTTTACCTATGGGTGATTGATCAATATCAATAATCCGGTCAAACTGCTCATAGTTCTTAATTTCTTTAACTTCACCAGGTGTTTCTCTTCTGCGTGTTATTAGATTAGTTAAATTTTTATATAAGACTTCATTTACCAAGGAAGATTTCCCAGACCCAGATACACCAGTCACAACTGTCAAACAGCCTATAGGAAAATCAACATCAATATTTTTTAAGTTGTTTTGTTTAGCACCAATGACTTTTAAATAACCAAAATTATGTTTTCTTCTTTCTTTAGGAACCTCAATCTTAAGCTCACCACGAAGGTATTTACCAGTAATTGATGAACCATGGGCCTTTAATTCCTCTGGAGTCCCTATAAACTCTAAATGTCCTCCGTGGTCTCCGGCACCTGGTCCTATATCAACAACTAAGTCACTCTCTAGGATCATTTCAGTATCATGTTCCACAACAATCATTGTGTTACCAAGATTTTTCATTTCTTTGAGAGAATGAATTAAACGTTGATTATCTCTTTGATGCAAACCAATAGATGGTTCATCCAAAACATATAATACACCAGTTAACCTTGAGCCTATTTGTGTAGCTAATCGAATCCTTTGGGCTTCACCGCCAGAAAGGGTCATTGAAGCTCTCGCTAATGTCAAATAATCTAAACCTACATTCACTAAGAAACTAAGTCTATCCTTTACTTCCTTAATAATTGGTCTCGCTATTTCTTCATCTTGTTTTCTCAAGTCGATTTGATTAAAAAAACTTAGTAAATCAACAATACTTAACCTAGAAACATCATCAATGTTTTTATCAGATATATAAACAGACAAAGCTTCTCGATTTAATCTTTTACCATGACAACTTTCACATTCTATATCACTCATCATGCCTTCAATCCATCGACGAATCATTTTCGAATTTGTGCTCATATATCGTCTTTCTAAGCCAGTGATTACACCTTCAAAAGGTTTTTTTGCCTTATGGAATAAACGGCCTTCTCTTGACACAAATTTATAATCAATATCTTTTTCTGACCCATATAGCAATATATTTTGTTGTTTTTTTGTTAAATCTTTAAAAGGTTTATCTAAAGGAATTTTTAAAGCTAAAGCAGTTTGCTCAATTTGTCTATAATAAATAGAATCTTTCTTAGCATATTTTTGAAATACATTATCCTCTAAACTTAAACTTTTATCTGGCAACAATGCATTCACATCAATTTTTCTATTAAAACCTAGTCCATTACATGTTTGACAAGCGCCATTTGGGGCATTAAAAGAAAAAAGTCGGGGTTCTAGATCAGGGATAGTAAAACCGCAAACAGGACAAGAAAAATTTTCACTAAATAATTTTTCTTCTCCATCCATGATCACTTTTACATTACCTTCACCTAATTTAGATGCAGTTTCTAATGAATCATACAATCTAGAGCGCGCTGAATCTTTTACAATCACTCTATCAATAACAACATCGATATCGTATCTATTATTTTTATTTAAATCAATATCTTGATCAAGTTCATAATCTTCATTATTAATCCTTAGGCGAGTATAACCTTCTTTTCTTAAGTGTTCAATAACATCTTTATGTGAACCCTTTTTTCCTCTTACAACAGGTGAAAGAATGATCAATTTTGATTGATCATTTTCTAAAACTCTATCGGTCATTTCTTGTATTGATTGAGATTTAATTTCAATATGATGCGTTGGACAATATGGCCTACCAATCCTTGCATATAGTAATCTAATATAATCATATATTTCTGTTACAGTTCCTACTGTTGAACGAGGATTATGTGAAGTTGATTTTTGATCAATAGATATAGAAGGTGATAAACCTTCTATGACATCAACATCAGGTTTCTTCATATTACCCAAAAATTGTCTTGCATAAGCACTTAAAGATTCAACATATCTTCTTCGCCCTTCTTCATATATGGTATCAAATGCTAAACTTGTTTTACCTGAACCAGATAAACCAGTCATCACAATCAATTGATTTTTTTTGAAATCTAAATCAATAGATTTCAAATTATTTTCTCTTGCACCTTTTATGGTAATAAAATCTTTCAAATTATTCACCCAAATCTATCATTTTTTTAAATTGATTTTCATTTAACAAATCAATCCCTAAATCTTTTGCTTTATCATACTTAGAACCTGGAGAATCTCCAGCTAAAACATAATCTGTATTTTTTGAAACAGATGATGAAACTGTCCCACCCATATCTTCAATAATCTTTTTGGCTTCTTTTCTTGTGAAATTTTCTAAACTTCCTGTTAAAACAACAGTCTTATTAGTGAAAACTGTCGTTTTATTAAGTGTAGAATCTATATATTCTGTATTTAACCCCAATGATTGAATATCTCTAATTAAAGCCAAATTATCTTCATTATGGAAATATTCAACTAAGGAATTAGCAATAGCGTCTCCAACATCTTTGATGGCTGATAAATCTTCTTTTGATGCATCCATTAAAGCCTTTAATGATTTGAAATATTTAGAAAGCGTTTTTGATACTTTCGCACCTACATGACGTATGCCCAAGCCAAAAATTAATTTATCTAAATTATTATTTTTACTTTCTTCAATAGCTTTCAAAAGATTTTCTACACTTTTTTCGCCCATTCTTTCTTTATTAACAAGGGTTTTTTTAATATCTTTTAATTTAAAAATATCAGATATATCAGATAATAAACCATCATTATATAAGTCAGTTATAATCGCTTCTCCTAAACCATCTATGTTATAAGCTTCTCTGGAGGCAAAATGAATCATACCTTCTAAATGTTTAGCATCACAAGTTGGATTAATACAATAATAATCAGCTTCACCATCTTTTCTTACAATCTCATGATGGCACACTGGACATTTATCTATCATTTCAAACTCTTTTTCTTGTCCACTTCTTTTGTCCATAACCACAGAGACAACTTCAGGAATAATTTCGCCTGCTTTTCTGACAACTACATAATCATTGATTCTAATATCTCTTGATTTGATAAAATCTTCATTATGAAGAGTAGCGCGAGATACACTAGAACCAGATATGTCAACTGGCTCTAAATAAGCCACAGGTTTAATGACACCTGTTCTACCAACTTGAAATTCAATGCCATTTAATTGAGTTGTCTTTTCTTCAGTAGGGAATTTATAAGCAGTTGCCCACTTAGGAAATTTTGAAGTATAGCCTATTTGATCATAATACTCTAGTTCATTAACCTTAACAACTATGCCATCAATTTCATAAGGTAAATCATGTTTAATTTTTTCAACTTGATTAATGAAGTCTATAACACAGTCTATATTCTTACAGTAAGTTGTTTTATCATTAACTTTAAAACCAAGTGACTTCAAGGTCATTAACGTATCATAGTGATGTGTAAACCCATCATGAAAACCATAATAAATAAAGGCATCTAATCTTCTTTGATGAACAATTTTAGAATCTAATTGGCGTATAGTTCCCGCCGCTGCATTTCTTGGGTTTTTAAAAAGTTCATCACCGTTTTCTTGTCTTATTTTATTTAACTGATTGAAAACTTCCTTGCCAATAAAAATTTCTCCACGAACTTCTAATTTATCTGTAAAATCAATTTTTAATGGTATAGATTTAATCGTTTTGACATTTTCGGTAATATCTTCGCCTATAAGTGAATTACCTCTGGTCGCAGCTCTTTTAAAATAACCATCCTCATATAGAATAGATACTGATAATCCATCGATTTTTAATTCAACTGTGTATGTATAATTTTCAACCACTTTTTTTATCTTATGATCAAAACTTCGAATCTCATCCTCAGAATATACATTACCTAAAGAAAGCATAGGTCTTTCATGTTCTACTTTTTCAAATTTTGAACTTACCTCACCACCTACTCTTTGAGTAGGAGAATCTGGTGTCTTGTATTCTGGATGTTCTTCCTCCAATTGAATCAATTCATTCATGAGTTGATCATATTCTGAATCAGATACACTAGGATTATCCATAACATAGTATTCATGATTATAATGATTTAATAACGATTTTAACTCATCTATTCTTTTCTTTACATCCATCATTTACTCCTCAACTTTAAAGCTTGGGTGATCTTTAACTAAAGTCTTAATACCATGCGGCATAGAAAATGCTATTTTAACCAAATCACCTTTTACTTCCACAACCATACCTTTTCCAAATACTTTATGCACAACTTTATCTGAAGCCTTTATTTGCTTCTCGTCTTTTTTATAGTCATAATGTTCAATCACTGGTCTTTTTCTTGAAGAACGGGATTTTTCAAAAGGAATGTTGCGATGGTGATTAGACCCTTTCTTCTCAACTAAGTCTTCATCAATTTCTTCAATAAATTGAGAATCTAAATTATCCATGTATCTTCCATACATAAACCTTGTTTTACAATTGGTTAAATAGACCAAATTTCTAGCTCTAGTGAGTCCTACATAAAAGAGTCTTCTTTCTTCATCAATATTATTAGCAGAATCAAAACTATTTCTAATAGAAGGAAATAGACTTTGTTCTAAACACGTCATAAAAACAACATCAAATTCTAAACCCTTAGCTGAATGAAAAGTCATTAGACTAACTGCTTCTTTTTCTTCATTATCTTCAGCTTCTACATGTAAAACCAAGTCGTTTAATAAAGTCGCTAATTTATCATAATTAGAAATGTTTATATCATAATCACTTATTTTTTCCAAAATGATTGTTTTAAACTCTTCTAAGTTATCTAATCTTCTTTCAGACTGAAAGGTTTTATCAGCAGTTGAATCATCTTTTTCTAACATTTCTTTATAGCCGCTCTTTTCTAACAATAAATCATATGTTTCTAATAAAGTTCTTGATTCTAATTCTTGTTTTAACTCAATAATCATCGATTTAAATTTAGCCATTTCTTTAGCGGATTTTCCCGATAATAAGCCATTATCTAAATCTATACAATCAAATAATTTTAAATTGTTTTCTTCTGCATAATTGACAATTTTTGAAAACGATACATTACCTACACCTCTTTTTGGTGTATTATATACTCTAGAGAAAGAATAATCATCTCCACTATTAATTAACAAATGCAAGTAAGCAATGATATCTTTAATCTCTTTTCTTTTATAGAAAGATAAATTCCCAACAACCTTATGAGGTATATTATATTTTAAAAAGACATCTTCAAACCTTCTTGACATAGAATTGTTTCTATATAAAACAACAATATCTTCCAATTTTATGCCTTGTCTTTTTAACTTCCTAATTTGTTCAAATACATAATAAGCTTCTTCTTCGTCAGTATTTGCTTTAAAATGAATAATCTTTTCACCTTGACCTAATTGAGAATATAAATCTTTAGGTATTCTGTTTTGATTATTTTTAATGACTGAATTAGCAGCTCTTAAAATAGTATCTTTAGACCTATAATTTTGGTTTAATATAATCTTTTGGTGTTCAGGAAAATCTTTTGCGAACTTCTTAATGTTTTTGATATTAGAGCCTCTAAAAGCATATATACTTTGATCTTCGTCTCCAACTATAAATATATTTCTATGTTTTTTTGCAAGTTCATATACAATATTGTATTGTAAATTATTGGTATCTTGAAACTCATCAACTAAAATATACTGAAATTTTTCTTGGTATTTCTTTAAGACACCTTGAAAATCTTTCAGTATTTTCAAAGTTAACACTAAAAGGTCTTCAAAATCAACTAAGTTATTATCCTTAAGATAATTAATATATAATGGGTATATTTGTTGAAGCATAGATTTAATCGGTTCTTCTACTTGATTAATAGACGTTAGTTTTCCTTTGATGTTATTAATCAACTTGGATGTAATTGTTGGTGAATAAGTACTTAAATCATAATTGTGTTTTTTTAAAAGATTTTTAATGATATTAGTTGAATCTTGATCATCAACAATCTGAAAATTTTTGTCATATCCTAGATTATCAATTTCTCTACGCAAAAAATTAGCACCCATAGAATGAAAAGTGGATATCCAAATCTGCTTCATTGGCAAATCAATTAGTTGATGGACTCTTTCTTTCATTTCGTTAGCTGCTTTATTGGTAAAGGTGATTGCTAAAATGTTTGATGGAGATATACCCGCTACTTTGACTAAATAAGCAATTCTATGTGTCAATACGCTTGTCTTTCCTGACCCTGCTCCAGCAACTGCCATCACCGGACCTTCAACAATTTCGACCGCCTTTTTTTGTTCGTTATTTAAATGTTCTGTAAGATTATTATTCAAAATATCACCTTCCAATATTATACCATGATTGACATAAAGTATAAACTCATTAACCTTTAATATGAAGAAAAAATCAAGGAAAATTTCCTTGATTTTTATTTAAATCTTGATTTTAGTTCTACTGTTCTATTGAAGATTAACTTGTCTTTTTTTGAATCATAGTCAGTTGCAAAATATCCTGTTCTGATGAACTGAAACTTTTCTCCAATTTCAGTATTCTCTAAATCAGTTTCTACAAATCCATTCATAGTTAACCACGAATTAGGATTAAGTCTTTCAAATAAATCCTTTTTCGAGTCTGAATCCAACATCAGTGGCTCAAATAAATTAAATTCTGCTTTTTTAGCAGTTGTCGCTTCAACATAATGAATGTTTCCGTTTGGTTTTCTATCATTAAAACCTGAACCTGATTTAGTTTCTGGATCATAAGTACAAAGAATTTCTACTATATTACCATCTTTATCTTTAATAATTTCATTGCACTTCACAAAATAAGCTCTCATTAATCTAACTTCAACATCTAAAGCTAAACGTCTCCATTTTTTATTTGGTTTAACTTCTATGAAATCATCTTGGTCAATATATAAATGTTTTCCAAAAGCAATTTTTCTCGAACCTAATGCTTCGTTATCAGGGTTATAAGGGACATCTATCCATTCTATCTGATCCTCAGGGTAATTAGTGATGGTGACTTTTAAAGGATTAATAACAGCGTGAGCTCTTTTTACTTTATAATTTAAATCATTCCTTAATGAGTTTTCTAACATTTCACTCGATACTGTTGAGTTAACTCTTGAAAGTCCTGTACTCAATATAAAGTTTTTAATAGCTTCTTTGGTATACCCTCTTCTTTTTAAACCAGCTAGAGTTGGCATTCTTTGATCATCAAAACCATTCACTTTACCTGCTTCAACCAATGCTTTCAAGTATCTTTTTGACATGATGGTATTTGTGATATTTAAACGCCCAAATTCATATTGGTGTGGTATATGTTCCATTTCACATTTTTCAACAAACCAATCATATAAAACCCTATGATCATCGTATTCTAATGAACATAATGAGTGAGTAACACCCTCAAGTGCATCTTGAATAGGGTGAGCAAAATCATACATTGGATATATATGCCATTTATCACCTGTGTTTTGATGATGGGTATGCATAATTCTATAAATAACCGGGTCTCTCATATTCATGTTAGGAGAAGACATATCAATTTTAGCTCTTAAAGTCTTTTCACCATCTTTATATTTCCCAGCTTTCATTTCTTCAAAGAGTTTAAGGTTCTCTTCGATACTTCTATCTCTATAAGGAGAATCTTTACCTGGTGATGTCAAAGTCCCTCTATAATCTCGCATTTGATCAGCATTTAGATCACAAACATAAGCCAAACCTTTTTTTATTAGCTTTACTGCCAAATCATAATTAATATCAAAATAATCTGATCCATAAAGAATTTTATCCGGTTCATAACCCAACCATTTAATATCTTTAATAATCGCATCAACAAAAGACTGGTCTTCATTAGAAGGATTGGTGTCATCAAATCTAAGATTTGTCCGGCCAGAAAAATGATTAGCCAGTTCAAAATTCATAATAATGGCTCTTGCATGACCTATATGCAAATAAGCACTTGGTTCAGGAGGAAAACGAGTTACAATTTCATTAACTTTCCCTTTATTTAAATCTTCTTCCATAATTGTTTTAACAAAATTAGATTCCATTTACATCTCTCTTTCTAAATCTAAACGAGAATATCCATTAATATATAAGTCGTCAGATTTACCGTATTTTTTGTATTTAAAATATCCAGCAGAAGCAATCATAGCTGCATTGTCTGTACAATAATCCATTATAGGAAAATAAACTGGGATATCCGTAATATTAGCTTTTATTTTTTTTCTTAAACCAGAATTTGCGGCCACACCGCCAGCAACAATGACTTGCTTAACCTGGTAATTTTCTTTTGCTTTAATTGTTTTAGCTACCAATACATCTGTGACAGCTTCTTGAAAACTAGCAGAAAAATCTTTTACATTGATTTCTTCATTTCTCTGTAACATATTGTGGTGCTTATTAATAACATGTGATTTTAATCCTGAAAAACTAAAATGATAATCATCACTATGTATCATGGGTCTAGGGAAATCAAAAGTATCGCTTCCCTGATTAGCCAGTTTATCAACTGCGGGTCCGCCAGGATAACCTAAGCCTAAGATTCTAGCAACTTTATCATAAGCTTCACCCACTGCGTCATCTTGAGTTTCTCCTAATTTTTCAAATGAAAAATGTTCCTTCATTAAAACGAGTTCTGTATGGCCACCCGAAACAACTAAAGCTAACAAAGGAAACTCCATTCCATGTTCTATATAATTAGCATAAATATGACCACTAATATGATGAACACCAATAATGGGAATATGATAATTTAAACTGATGACTTTAGCTGCGTTAATACCAATCAACAAAGACCCAATAAGACCCGGCCCTTTTGTTACCGCAATTAAATCAATATCTTCATAGGAGAGATTTGCTTTTTTAATTGCTTGATCAAAGACATAAGTAATGCCTTTAATGTGTTCTCTCGAAGCAATCTCAGGAACAACACCTCCATATGACTGATGAATATCTATTTGTGACAAGACTTCATTAGATAAAACAATGTTTCCATCTTTAACAACACTTACACTCGTTTCATCACAACTCGTCTCTACGCCTAATACATACATTTTTTCACTTCCTATATTTTCTTATACATTAACCATGCATCTTCATTATTTTTATAGTAATTTTTTCTAACAGCTACTTTACTAAAACCTACTTTTGTATACAAAGATATGGCTGGTAAATTTGATTCTCTTACTTCTAAAGTCCATTCCTTTATTCTTTTTGATCTTAAAGTTTCTTCTAGTCTAGCCAAAGCCATAAAACCATAGTTTTTTCTTCGATATTCTTCTTTTATAAGCATACTATATAACTGAGATTTGTCTTCATCTAGCCATATAATAATATATCCTATAAAAAAATTGTTAAAATAGATACCGTAGGCTTCATAAAGCGGATTTTCAATAAAATTTGTTATAAAATCACTTTCATCTATTGAATTAAAAAATAAGTTTTCGTATTCAATCACAAGTTTGTAATCTTGTTTATTTAACAGTTCTAATCTTATCATTTATGTAGGTTTCGTTCAGCTTCGGTCACTTGTAAATAATTTGGAACAAGTTCATGAATATCACTTATTTTTTCTAATAAATCAGAATTTAATATTTTTTCAATATTTGGTTTCCCTGATTCAACAACTTCGTATTGCTTATCTTGTTTTTCTTTAAAATCATTTATATTCATTAAGACATCCTTATGAATATATTGTATGTTTTGATGACTTTGTTTTAAGAAAGCCATAAAAGCATTCCCTCTCCTTGCATCAATCAAAGGTAAAACATATTCGTGTTCTGAATAACTTGCCATCAATGCGAGAGATGAAACCTTATAAAGAGGAATATTATTCAAATAAGCGATCATCTTACCTACAGTCACACCTATCCTTACTCCTGTATAACTTCCAGGTCCAATGCCCACAATCACTTCATCTAAATCTTTTAACTCTACAGAGTGTTTCTGTAAAAGGTCTTCTAACGAAGGCATAATTGTTACAGAATGATCATTATCGCCAATTTGATAAAAAGAATCAACTTCCTTATCATCAACAACTAAAGAAAGGTACATATATTTAGTTGCTGTATCGATGACTAATCTTTTCAATGACTTTTTCATATTGCTCACTTCCTTCAATGCTTACATCTCTTGTCGACTCATCTATAAACGAAAAGGTAATCATTAATATATTTTCAGGTAACATTGATTGGATAAAAGGATACCACTCAATCACTGAAACACCTTTGCCATATATATAATCATCCAATTCATAATCGTAACCAATATCTTCTAATCGATATACGTCCATGTGATATAAATCTAATTTTCCTTCATATGTTTTCAGTATGGTAAAGGTTGGAGAATTCAAATTATCATGAATCCCCATAGATTTAGCTAGATATTTTGTAAATGTTGTCTTACCAGAACCTAAATCTCCACCAAGACCTATAATCATACCTTGAAAAACCTCACTAGCTATTATATTAGCGAGTTTCTCTGTATCTTTTTCTGAATTTAATCTTATATTAATCTTCACTATAACTCCTAATTTCAATAAAAATAATCTACTAATAATTATATCATAAAATGAATAAAATCATAGTTTTAGCGTTGTTAAAACAGTTTTTTCTGTTTTATATTAAGAAATAATGAATCTATGATATAATATCCATATAAAGTTCAGTCAATAATCCGGAGGAAAAACTATGTTTCTTATCATTCACAATCCACTATCAAGCAATAAAAAATCACGTAAGAAAACTAAGAAAATAGTTCGCCAATTTAAAAAGAAAAACATACCTTTTATTGTAAGATCAACTTTAAAAATAGATGATATGAATTCTTTTCTGAACAGACGAGATTATATCACCGATATTCTTCTTTTAGGAGGCGATGGTTCAATTAACTATTTTATCAACAACGTTGATTTCCAACATATTGAACAAAGAATTTACTTAGCTAAAAGTGGATCGGGAAATGACTTCTTAAGGTCATTAAAACAAATTGGAACTGGTGATATCAATATTGGTCAAGCGATTTTAAATGATGAGAAATCTATTAAATTTATTAATGGTTGTGGACTAGGATTTGATGGAATGGTGTGTCATTATGTAAATAATGATCATAAGAAAAATAAGATATCCTATCTTATTAATGTTTTTCGTTCAATTATTAATTACAATTACCAAGATATAAAAGTTACAATCGACGGTGTTGAGCATCATTACAAAAGAGCTTATATCGCCTCTATCCAAAATGGAAAATATTTTGGCGGCGGTATGAAAGTTGCGCCCCAGGCAAATATCACAGATGATTCTTATGAAATTATAATCGTTCATAACCTAAATAAATTATTATTACAAACACTATTAATGACTATCTATCCTGGTTGGCATCGTTTTCTAAAGAAAAGAGTAGAGATATTGAGAGGCAAACATATACAAGTCGTTTTTTCAGAAAACACATTTTTCCAAGCTGATGGCGAAGTTCAATCAGATATAAATAAAATCAATGTAAATTCAATAGATAAAAGAAGACTACACACCTTTAACAAAAGCGTTTTAAAGCAATTTAATCAATCTAATCAATAGAAAAGCACTTTTTAAAAAAGTGCTTTTTTTATTAAATGCGTTTTTTCAAATCCTCAGTTAATCTCTCAAAACCTGGTTTTTCCAGTAAAGCAAACATATTCTTTTTATAAGACTCAACACCCGGTTGGTCAAAAGGATTAACACCTAGAACATATCCACTTACTCCAACAGCAAGTTCAAAGAAGTAAACTAAATATCCAAAACTATATGCGTCTATTTTTGGAATAGTTAAAAGCATATTAGGTGTTCCACCATCCAAATGAGCAAGCATAGTTCCTTTTAAAGCTTGTTTATTTACATAGTCAACTGATTTATTTTCTAAATAATTAAGTTCATCTAAATTTAGTGGATCATTTTCAATCGTTAAATCTTTCAAGGGTTCTTCAACTTCTATCATTGTTTCAAATAAGACTTTTTTCCCATCTTGAATAAATTGCCCCAAAGAATGTAAATCTGTTGTGAATGAAGCACTTGAAACAAATAATCCAACTTCGTCCTTACCTTCAGATTCTCCAAATAATTGTTTCCACCATTCTGAAAAATAATTGAGTTTGGGTTCATTGTTTACTAGTAGCTCTAATGAAAAACCTTTTCTATATAATAAATGACGTAATGCAACATACATATGAACATCATTTTTATATATATCTTTAAGTTTATAAGCTCTTTTAGAAGCTTTAGCACCTCTAATCATTTGTTTAATATTAATACCTGCTACAGCAATAGGTAATAAACCAACCGGTGTTAAGACTGAAAAACGTCCACCTATGTCATCTGGCACAACATATGACTTGTATCCTTCTTTATCCACCAAAGTTCTTAGAGCACCCTTTGATGCATCTGTAGTTGCAACGATTCTATCCTTAACTTCCTCTTTAGAGTATTTCTCTTCTAATAATTGTTTCAAAGCCCTAAAAGCGATAGCGGGTTCAGTTGTAGTTCCTGATTTAGAAATAACATTAATAGAAAAACTTTTGTTTTTCAAATATGTTATCAACTCATTCAAATAAGTTGATGATAGATTTTGTCCTGCAAAAATAACTTCCAATGATTTTCTTTTTTGAAAATATGGTTTCATATATTCAATAGCTGCTTTTGCGCCTAAATATGAACCACCAATACCTATCACTACTAAAACTTGAGATTGTTTTCTAATCTTTTTAGCTGTATTTTGAATATCATTAAGGAAATCCTTATCCATTTGATCAAGTAAGTCAATCCACCCGATAAAGTCATTTCCTTCTCCATCTTTGTTGTCTAATGTTTTTCTAGCATTTGTCACTTCTTTTTGTATTGCTTTCAAATCATTTTGATTAACAAATGGCAATACATTATTATAATTAAATTTCAAATATTTTTCTTTCATTTAGATTCCCTCCAATTTTTAGATTATATCAATTTATGTTAATTGTCAAATAAAAAACAACGAAATTATTCGTCGTCTTTTTGATACTTGTCAACCCAGGCCTTTAGTTCATCTTCCAATGGTCTGAATCCAGTTTTTAGTTCTGTAGATTCTCTTTTTTTACGTCCGGTCTTATTTTGACTTTTATAACTGAAACTTATTTTGTCACCTTCAACTTTGATAACTTCAACAGTTACTTCATCTCCTACAGTAAGATAGTCTTCAATATTTCTTACATAACCATCGCTAACTTCAGATATGTGGATTAAACCATCATATTTGTCTTCAACTTTAACAAAAGCACCGTAAGATTTAATATTAGTAATACGACCTTTGACGATGTCTCCTTTATTCATAATTAACACCCCTCAAAGAAACTGATAATATTATAACACAATATCATTTTTTATCAAGCAAGAGATATTGTAAATTACAAATTTATTTGATTTTTAGCCAAATTTCATCGTATTACTAAACAAATTAATTAAATGGTCAGTTACTTATTGGTTTTTCTTCGTGAAATATGGTGAATACTTAGCTGCTAATTTTATAGCTTCTACCATTGATATTTCATTAGCGATATTTTTACCAGCTATATCCATGGCTGTACCATGATCTACTGAAGTTCTTAAAAACGGCATCCCATTTGTAATAGATATTGTTTTATGAAAATCATATGTTTTTGTGGCTATATGACCTTGATCATGATATAAAGATAAAATTGCAGCCCACTTACCAGATAAACCTATAGCAAAAATAGAATCTGCAGGTACTGGACCTATAACATCATAGCCTTTATCTTGCATTGCTTGAATAGCAGGGATAATTTCATCCATTTCTTCTCTTCCAAAAAGACCATGTTCTCCTGAATGTGGATTTAATCCCGCAACAGCTAAAGTACCTTCCACCCCTAGTCTCTTTAAGGCTTCGATACTTCTTTTAATATAATCTTCTAATCTTTCTTGCTTAACCATTTCAATAGCTTCTTTTAAAGAAACGTGTCTTGACAAGAAAAATACTCTAAGTTTTTCAATTTCAAACATCGTTAATGGATCATCTGTATGTGATAAAGAAGCAAATATTTCGGTGTGACCAATAAATGGAACACCCGCCGCTTTTAATGATTCTTTATTTATTGGTGTTGTCGCTATAGCATCAATTTGTCCAGAATCAGCTAATTCAACAGAATGTTTTATGTAGTCAAATGCTGCTTGACCACACATAGCATCCACTTTACCAATTTCTAATTTATTCATATCTATATTACCAACATGAAATACATTCACAACATTTTCACTAAAGTCAGCATTTTTAATTGTCGTGATGACGTTCATAGTTAATGGTAACGCATATAAGTCGATCATATGTTTCAAAACAGATTCATCACCAATTAAAACAAAATTAGTATCCTTTAATAATTCTTTATTTAAAAATGATTTTAAAGCAATTTCCGGACCAATTCCAGCTGGATCCCCAATCGGGACTCCTATAATAGGTTTAGTCATAATTTAATTCCTCCTCAAAGAATTTTTTTACTAAAATATAAGCATTTTGATCTCCAATCATCCCACCTTTGGTAATGATTGGTAATCCATCGTATTTTCCCCCTACTACTTTTCCATATACACACAATGGAATAACTTCATTAAAAAGTTCGATTCCATAAGCGTCATTAAACTCTAAAAAACTAAGTGCAGTATCTCCACCACTTCCAAAAACACCTGATACTCCATCAATTTCATCTAAAATTGCGTTCAGTATTTTTGATAAGTTTTGGTTAATGATTTTTGATACTTGGTCAACATCTGTTTTTAAGTTTAACGCAATGTTTTGTAAATTAAGAATAATACGTGATTTAGGATCTGTAGTGGTTATCACAATATGTCTTTGATGACTCTTTTTAATTTCACTCACTATATCCTGAATGATTGAATGAATATTTTCATCATTTAATAATTGATTTGCATCTATAGGAACAATCATAAATTCTTCATTTGCTTTTATATGATTTAATTGCATATAAGTTGTATCAGTAACACTTCCAACTAAATAAACATATCTATGAATTGTATTTGTTTTATTTAATATATATTGTTTTGTATAAACATAAGTAAAATATCCTGGATCAACTGTAATCACATCGATATTTGCTTCAATCAATGCTTTCGCGATGATTTCAACATGTTCGTTTGTTTCAGCGTCAAATATTAATGCATCATTTTCTTTATATTTATTAATTATGGTTTCTTTTAAATCATCTAAACAATGATATTCATGAGTGTATACATTATCAATGCTTCCAAGAAATTGCTTATCAAATAAAGTCTTGGCATTAGATGAAAAAATAGGCATCTTTGGATCTTTTGCTACATCAGAATTTTCTAAAGGTACTCCTGATACATAGACTAATCCATTAACACATACTCTATTAGAGTTTGGATAACTAGGAACAATTGCAATTTTTTTGTTTGGAAACATGTTATAAAAAGCGTTCAGTTCACTACCAATATTTCCACGCAAAGTACTATCCACTCTTTTATTAATGATATCTATCTTATTATTTTTAAATTTATTTAATACAAAATCCACTCTTTTATATGCAGTTTCTGAATCTACTCCACGACTATCGGTCGATACTGAAATAGCATCATAATCACTAGGAAACTTAGCATTTTTATGGTGAATGATACTTAATGTTCTTAATTTTAAGTTTTTAAGTAATATCCCACTTGCATTAGCACCTGTAGAATCATCACATACTAGTAGTGTTTTTATCATCCTTTTCAACCTCATTTTCTTTACATTTGGCATGTACATATTCAATATTATCTAATAGACTAAAGTCTAAATTATTTGGTGATAAATCTGAAATAACTACATCAAAAGTATTCACAGGTAAAATTTTATATAAAGAGCTACTAAAAAATTTTGATGAATCAACCACAAGAATATTTTTTTTCGAAGTTTCATGTGCTGTTTGTTTAATAGCTTGTCTATCTTTTTCAGGTGTACATAAATAATAATGATGATCTACCGATGATGTTCCTAAAAAAGATAAGTCTATATGTAAAGACCTTAACATATATTGTGCATAATGGTCAGTTACACTTCCTGTTTCTTTTAACACTGTTCCACCTAATATAATGATTTCGTTATCAGTGCTCATCAATAAAGATGCAATACGTAAATCATTTGTAATAATCCTAATTCCTCTTTTAGGTAAACGTCTAGCTATTTCATAGGTAGTGGTTCCAGCATCTAAAAAAATGGTCATGTTCTTTTTAACATATTCAATCGCACGTGTGGCAATACACCTCTTAACATAAGCATTTTCTTCTGCTTTTTCTGTATATGCCATCTCATGCAATAAAACTTTATTGAGAATAGCTCCACCATGTGTCCTTTGTAATAAATTAGCTTCTTGTAAAGAATCCAAATCACGTCTTACAGTCATTTTGGATACATTAAAAATTTTAGCTAATTCTTCTACATTTACGCTTCCTTTTTCATTTAATAATTCAATGATCATTACTTGTCTTTGATTCGTTACCATATTTAGACCTCACCTTTTGTTATATAATGTTATTTTATGTGCGTTTATATTTTAACATTATATAAGAGCTAAAACAATTTATTAAAAGGTTTTCTTAAAATTTTCTCGCAATACTTAAAGTTAAAGCATTGCGAGAATTTTAAGTATATTACATTACGTTACCTAGGAAAAGATTTAAGATTAATACAGCTATAAAGCCAGCAGCCCATGCCGCTGTAGTAGCTCCTGACCAAAACTTAAGTTGGCTCTTAGAATCTTGAATACCAATTGATCTATTAACTACATGGAAGTAAGAATCATTAAAGTATCCAAAGAATACTCCACCAACCATAGCTGCCAAAGCACCAAATACAGGTGAACCACCAGCTGCCAATACAATCGGCGCTGAAATAGACGCTGCAGTTACTAAAGCAACAGTTCCTGATCCTTGAATAAATCTAATAATTGTAGCAATCAAGAAAGGTAATAAAATTACAGGAATTCCCCATTGAACGATTTGATTAGCAATGGTATCACCAACGCCCGTAGTTTTAATTACTTGACCAAGCGCTCCACCAGCTCCAGTAACCAATAAGATTAATGATGCTTGTTTGATACCTGCGTGCATATGTTCAACAAGTTCATCTTTATTAACTCTTCTACCAAGACCATAAATCGCAATAAGCACACCTACTGCAACAGCTGGAATCGGATGCCCAATAAAGGCTAAAGCTTGACCGAAAAATCCAGTTAATGGTGTAATTGCTTCAACAATTTGTTTAATAACAATTAAGATAATCGGAATAAAAATTGGCCCAAATGCTAACCAACCACTAGGTAGGTCTTTATCCTTACCATCATTGATGTCAAAATCAACAACTGTTTCACCAGCAACATCTAATCTGCGTGGAACACCGTCTTCATCTGGAATAACAATAATATTTTTTCCAACCCATTTAATGTAGAATAAACCAGCAACTGTCATAGGTATAGCAACTAATAATCCCATTAAAATCATAATACCCAAGTTAGCACCAAATTCAGATGCAACAGCTAAAGGTCCTGGAGTTGGCGGAACCATTGTATGAGTAATCACAAGACCCATTGCCAATGCTCCTGATAAAACAACTAAGTTCTTTCTAGTTTTTTGTGATATTGCTTTTGAAATAGGAAATAGAATAACAAAAGCAGAATCACAAAAAATAGGAATAGAAACTATAAAACCAGTTAAAGTTAATGCTAAACTTTCTCTACCTTTACCAAATAATTTAATGAAGATTCTTGCCATTTTTTCAGCAGCTCCTGAAACCTCAAATATTTGGCCCATCACAACACCGAAACCAATAATGATACCAATAGTTCCTAATGTTCCTCCAAAACCAGCGGCTATAATTCCAGGAATCTCTCCACCAGGAACTCCACCGATCATCGCCACTAACATAGCAGCTATTAAAATAGAAATAAATGTTGGGATTTTAGTCATTGTAACTAGAATAACTAAAATAACAACTCCGACAGCTAAACCAATTAACATTTGTCCAGGATCAACTGTCCATAAAACCGGGTTAAACATGTTTATTTTCCTCCTTGTATTTTTTTATGTGGTCCAAAATAAAACCACTATCATTAAGCATTCCTAATAATGCATTAATTTTTATATTTCGAAATTCATATAATCATGTATCTGAGAATCATATATTGCACGGTATAAATGTTTTTTTACTCTTAACATCCTTGAATATACGTATACATTTTTAGGTAATGAATGATATGTTTGTTTATTACTTTTTCCTCTTAAAGATTGAAAAGCTTCTTCAAAACTATTGTATTTCTTTAAGGTTACCAAAGATGATATTAAAGCACCTAGTGCAGTAGCTTCACTTGAATCATAAACTGAAACTGCTTTATTAAATATATCAGATTGAATTTGGTTAAATGTCGGAAACTTTGTCAGTCCTCCAGCCGCATGAATGATATCGACATAGCCAATCATATCAGCAATCAAATCGATATTCTCTGCCATTTCAAAAGCAATACCCTCTAATATACTTCTAGCAAAATCTCCGCGTTTATGTTCTAAAGTCGCATTAAAGAAAACCCCTTTAGATAGCGGATTCCAGTAAGGCGCTGCACTACCTTTAAAATGTGGAATTAATACTAAACCTTTAGCTCCAGGTTCTGATTCATTGACTTCCTTATTAATCAAATCAAAGTTTTGATTACTTTCTTTATAAAATTGATCTTTATACCAAGCATAAATATTTCCACTTGTTAATAGGCCAGCCTCTACAATCCATTTACCAGGAACTGCACTTGCAGACAAAAGCACTCTCATATTTTCATCAAAGACAGGTTCTTTAGCATATGCAATAATAAAAGATCCTGTACCTATATTAGCTTCCAAAGTTCCTTCGCTTAATACATTTAATCCCACAGCGGCGCACTGTTGATCACCACCGGCTAATAAAACTTTTATCCCTTCATTTAATCCTGTTTTTTCAACAATCTCATTATGTATTTCCCCAATAATTGTACCTGGTGAAACAATATCACATAATTTAGACCTATTTATGCCAAAAAGTCTAATTAAATCTTCATCCCAAGCAAATGTATGAATATCCATTAATAAAGTTCTAGCTGCTTGAGTTGCGTCTGTAACAAACTTACCTGTTAACAAATAAGAAACATAATCTTGAACCCCAATAATCTTATAAGCATCTTGATAAATCTCTGGCATATTTTCTTTTAACCACATAATTTTAGGTGCAGAAAAGTAAGAATCTAACCTTAAGCCTGTTTTTAAGTAAATATCTTTCATTGATATTTTCTTTCTAATTTTCCCTGGCATTTCATGACTTCTTCTGTCTTGCCAAGTTATGGCATTATACAATACTTTTCCATATTTATTTATTGGAATAATCGAAGCTCTTTGACTCGTCACTGAAATTAACTCAATATCAATATTATTTTCTTTAGCATATTCACCGACTTCTTTTAAAGTTTCAAAAACTGAGTTTTTCCAGTCTCTAGGATCTTGCTCAACTTCGATGCCTTTAAATATAGGGCTATAAGGTCTATTAGATTCAAAAAGTATTTCTCCTGAATCATTATATAATATTGACTTTAAACTTTGAGTTCCAACATCAATGACTATAATATTGGTTGGTTTCTTATTGTTTGACACTATTAAACATCTCCATATATTTTACAATTGTTTTTTTACCAGCTTCTTTTGCTTGATTAGATAAAACAGAAAAATGTGTATCAGGCTTTTTAGAAACAGTCTCACTAATAGCCTTGACAATTGAACTAGAAATTTCAGTATTTACATTTATTTTTGCAATACCATTGATAATACATTCTTGAATGGTCTTTAATGGTGTGCCTGAACCTCCATGTAAAACAAAAGGTATGTCAATTTGATCTTTAATTTCAATAAGACGTTCAACACTCACTTGAGGTTCACCTTTATATAAACCATGAACAGTTCCAATTGATACCGCTAAACAATCGACATTTGTCTGCAAAACAAATTCTCTTGCTTTCATTGGGTCTGTATATATTTCTTCTGCATCATCTTCATTAGAATGACTTCCTAATGATAAAGATCCAAGTTCAGCTTCAACAGTCACATTAAATTGATGTGCATAGTCTACCACTTCTTTAGTAATTGCTACGTTTTCTTCAAAAGGCAGATGTGATCCGTCAATCATTACTGAGGTAAATCCTGCATCAATTGCTTTTTTAATCACATCAAAACTTTTGCAATGGTCTAAGTGAATTCCAACTTTTTGATCCAACTCAGTTGTCATTGTTCTGATAAGATTAACAACTTCTTTTAATTCCATATTTGATAAATATTTTTCACCAAAAGAAATGATTGCTGATGTATTACTTTCTTTAATCGCTTCAATCACTGAATGAATTGTTTCATAATTATATACATTAAAAGCACCAACTGCATAGTGATGGTCTCTAGCCTCTTTTAATAAAGGGTTAAGATTTACTATCATTATTGTATACCTTTAAGCCAATCACTAAATTCTTTATTATCCAATACTTCAGGATTAAGAATAAATTTAGCTTTTTGTCCACTTAATAATCTTTCAATATCTTGGAACAATAAAAACGGACTTCCAGTTAAAACTTCTGTTGTTGTTCCAGCTATATGAGTTGTTAGAGTGATATTATCTAAATTTTTCCATTTAGAGTTTTCAGACAATGGCTCTTCATCAAAAACATCTAGTCCAGCTCCAGCAATTTTATTCGTGTTTAATATCTCATACAAATAATCCATATCTATTAAACCACTTCTACCAGTATTAATCAGATATGCTGTATCCTTCATCATATCTAAATGTTTTTTATCTACCCAACCTTTAGTTGGTTCAACTAATCTTAAATGTATACTAATAAAATCTGATTCTTTAAACAAAGTTTCTTTATCAACAGGAGTACATCCAGCTTCAATAATGGTATCATCATCAACAAACGCATCATAAACAAGGACTTCTAAATCCCAGCCTTGAAGTTTTTGTGCTACTAATTGACCAATATATCCAAAACCAGCTATCCCTATTTTTTTCCCTTTTAACTGCGGAACAAAATTAACATTAGAAAACTCTTTTTGCCAACCACCATTTTTTATAGACAAATGTGCTTTAGCAATATTT